>JAQWOH010000055.1 GCA_029245955.1 Fuerstiella sp.
TGGCCGATTGTGTCAAAAAAGTTCGACAATCTGAATCCGATTCCGCATCATCTTCACTGGTCAAAGTGGGAAGTCTATGACATCAATTCTTTCGACAATCCCGGTGTCAGTCCGTCGCATTATCACACCACGGCAATGGGGCTGTACCCGTTCGTGTCGAAGGACCAGTTCCTCGACTGCATGAAGAGTTTCGGACAGGGCGAGTACAACGGGGTTCGGCATCTGTCGCCGCACGTGATGATGCAACTTGATAACGGCTTTGTGATGCCGAACGGTGTGCTGCACTCACCGACGGACCTTTGCACGCACGAGCTGCATGTCACGATGGATGAGCATTTCCTGGCCGAGGACCTGACGCTTGACGGACGTATCGGAGCAGCGGATGCATTTTACGCCTGCCGGGAAGAGGACTATCCGAAGGATAAGCACGAAGACTGGGGGTACCTGGTCGAGAAGTTCGACTTCGCAGCAAACCAGGATCCGGACTTCGTCCTGAAGAATAAGCGTCCCGCAATCACCGCCGAAGAATTCGCAGGCGAAGGTGTTGACGCCAAGTGGATCGTTTACGGTGATTTCCTCGGCAACCAGAAGTGCTCGATTCTCCGACTCACCGTGCATCCGGGGGGAAAGACGAGTTTCTGTCCGGAGAGCCCCGCGCTGTTCCACACAAATGGCGGAAGTGGCCGCGTTGGAAAGCTCAAAGTGCGATATCACCACGATATGAAGCTCGGCGAGATCTATCCTGAGATCGGATTCATCACTCAGGCCGCACTTGCAAACGGCGGTGTGGAAATCGAGAACACGGGAACAGAACCGCTCGTGTTGACCTTCGACTTCCCGCAGCACGCGCATTCCGAAACGCCCGGTGTTGCCGTTGCGAATTAGTCGCTCGATACTGGTAATCCGCGAACAGAACTGACTGGTTGATTTTGTTGCCGTGGCAGTTTGACCTCAAGGACGAAGGTCACCTTGCGGCAACCCGTAAGGTCAAAAAACTCAGACGGCGTAGGGTTAAGAAACACCGACGACATAAAAGCCCTCTGACAATCGGGGGTACGCAGCAGCAATCGGTCTCGATTTCGGTCGAGCCGCGACCGGAAACGTCGACGGCAGAGCGTGGAAACCGCGTCGACCTGCGGTGAGTGTGTACCTTCATCGCGGAAGGCCATCGCCAGAGTCGTTTACAGCGACGTTTACGCAGCTTGTCGGTGGTCATACTTCAGCATTCCGCCGAGCCGTTCACGGCATTTGATTCTGCCAGCAACGAATTCAACATCATCGCCTGGCTCAGTCAACGAATTCCCAAGTCCCTGATGGTTCCGTTCAACGTGATAGTGGCCGACTTATTCACTAACGGCATTCTCCAGTGACTTAACTCCGAAGAAGATCATGCGATCGAGGCACTCGCACTTCAGACTGCGAAACCATCTCTCCATGTACGCGTTTAGGTTGGGGTTCTTCGGTGGCAGCAGGACAAGTTCACTGCCCGTGTTCGGCTCGATGAATTCCCCGCATGGTGATGTAGCTGGTATCGCGTTCCACAAGGCTATCGAAGGTGGCAAAACTTGTGACCCACGGGATACCAGACAGGCCCATTCGAAGCCGTCAAGCATGCGCATGAAAATGCCGGTCGCAATTGCTTGCCACCGGCAGAAGGTTTCTCAAAACAAAAATTCAGTTGAGTAGCACAAAGCCAGTTCCTCCGAAAATGGTTTTATACCGGAGCGCATCTCCTGCCGGTGCTACTTTGGCAAGTACCATGCTGCCGTCATAGACTTTCCAAGCACCGTCCCCCTGATGAACGGCTTGCAAGGCAACCCGCTGGCCGGTCGAAAAATGAACCTCGAATTCGACCGTCTCCGCATCAAGGACAACCAGGTTGCAGAGTTCTGCAACCCGGTTGATCTCGAAGCCCTCATACGCATAAACCGTGGCGAATGAACTGTCCGCAACTGCGGGTGGGGCGGCATTCAATTGTGTCACCGACATTCCAGCCAGTAGTGCGATCGAAAAGCAGATTCCCTTGATACCAGTTTGCATAACGAAGCTCCCGAAAAAGTTGTTGTGGGCGTTCCCGATGACGCCTTCACAACGAACTATGCAAAGGGTTCGCGATTCTTACCGTTTTTTATGAAAAGATTTCTGCACATACGGTGCATGATGGTTTTGGAGTCAAAAACAGGCTGGAGGATTTCACTGAATTTGATCGGTGCAGAACATGGCGATAGAACTATGCGCCTGGCTCTGAATTCTTCCCACATTTTCAAAAAAAATCGACAAAACCACATTTTCAACCCGAATGATGTTGGTGGATACTACAGGTAAATGAATGACGGTGACCGAATGAATCATCATCTTGCCTGGCCCACCACGCGAACGAGTTTCATTGCGAATCTGCAGGACGTCGATGATGGGGCTTGGCAGCTGTTTGTTACGACCTACACTCCTCAGCTAATTCAATATTGCCTGAGCCGAGGCGTTCAGCTTGCCGACGCCCACGATATCGCGCAGGGCATTATTTTTAAGATTCGAGAATTCGAATACGATCCGGAACGAGGTCGATTTCGCGCATGGCTGGGGACCGTGATCCGGAACGAGGTCAATTTGTTCTGGCGAAAGACCGGGCGTTTACGGGAAGCGCAAATTGGCGAACTTCCAGAATGGCAAGACAAACAGGACCAGCCGGACCTGGATTGGGACAAGATTTCAAAAGCCCATATCCTGGAGACGGCGCTTCACCGTATTCGCGATGAGTTTTCGGGTGCCGTTTGGAAGGCTTTTGAGAAGGTCTCCCTGGAAGTGATTGTCGAAGGCGATCACAAAACCTATCTCTGGAATGACAAGCCGGAACCGGCGCGAGTTGCTAAAGAACTGGGAAAAAATGTCTCCTGGATCTACAAATGCAAATCCATTGTCTTGGCCCGGCTGAACCGGGAAATTGAGTTTCTGGCGGAAGATCTGGACATCTGTCAGTATGTCGAACGTTAATACAAATTCCAGCATGGGTTGAACCATGTCAGATGAACATTCGATCTTGCCTGAAGAGTCCGTTGCCGATTGGGTCAAGGGAGCTGGCAAACTCAATGATGCTGTTCGACAATCCACCTTTGTCGAACAGCTTGCACGGAATTCTCTCAAAAGGACGAAATTCAACAGCGTTACCGGCGAATTGAATCCGGTGGAATCCGGGGGTTCCGTTCAGATTGGCGATTACCAACTTCTGGAACCGATCGGTCGCGGAGGGGCGGCGGTGGTCTACCGCGCCTATGATCTGAAACTTCAACGAGCGGTCGCGATCAAGATTCCGAAAAGGAACAAGGGATTCGACCCCACACAATTTGTTCAGGAGGCTCGTGCGGCCGCCAGCATCGAGCACCAGCATGTGGTTACCATCCATGCGGTCGAAGAGGGAGCGGACTACGGCCCCTTCATTGTCATGCAGCTCGCCGAAGGCGGATCTTTGCGGCATCAGATTGACAATCACATCGAGCTGGTCTTTTCCGAATCAGCCGACATGGTCATCCAGGCCGGAAGAGGGTTGGCCGCGGCGCACGAGCTGGGAGTGATTCATGGTGACATCAAACCTGGAAACATCTTGATCGACCGTCAACTTGAGAAGGTTCTGCTGGCGGATTTTGGCTTGGCCCGGAAACTGAAACTTTCCGGTGAGAGAGTCGGCGTTGCCGGGACGATTGGCTACATGAGTCCAGAACAGCTTTGCGGCGAGCCGGCAACGCCCCGGAGCGACGTGTTTTCGTTGGGCGCCACCTTGTACCATCTTCTGACCGGGGTACCACCATTTACCGGGACCCAGGAAATTGCCAGACAGAAAACACTGGAGGGCCGGATTGAACTCCCCCGAACTCAAAATCCGTACGTGCCCAAAGATCTCGAGACAATCTGTATGAAAGCCCTGGAGCACGCGGCGGATGGCCGTTATCCATCCGTCCAGCGGATGGTTGAGGATCTCGAAAAATGGCAAAAGGGCGAAGCCATTTCGGCACGACCGATTGGGCTTTTTGAAAAGGCCTTTCGCTTCACCAGGAAACATTACATCCCCGTTTCGCTGGGTGGTTTGGTCGTTGTCCTCTTGACGGCCTTTTTGGTGGGGGCAATTCTATCCAAAGAGTCGCTTCGCCGTTCGGAAGCAAACGAACGTGCCACTCGTATTGTGGCTGAAAACTCACTGCGCGAAGCCAATTCGTTACGTGATACGTCCGTTGAACTGCTATTCTTTTGCATCAACCCAGAACCGGAAGATTTGGAGAAGACGACCAGCGAAAAATGGCTTGGCCGTAAGCTGGAGATACTGGAGGGAATCAGTCGCCGAAAGAGTGAGCCCGTCGTCGACGTGGCAATCGCCTATGTATTGCAGAAACGGGCAGAAGTTTACCACGATCGACAACAGTTGCAGAAAGGAATCGACGATCTGCAAAAAGCGACAGAGTTGCTGGATGACATCGAGACCAGCCACCTTTCCAAATATGTTGACTTGGTCATGATTCAGTGTTGCAACGACCTGGGGCAGTATTGCCTCGAAGCCAAACAAAAGAACCTAAGCGAATTGTTTTACCGCAGGAGTATCTCGAGATTCGAGTCAATCCAGGACGAGCCGTCGGTGCATCTTGAGCGGATGAAACTCAAGGCCGAGATCGGCTTGCTGGGCGTTTTTGCCTGGCAAGGCAATCGTGAAAAAGCACGCAGGTCTTTTCCGGCTGTCGCCAAAAACACGAATGCCTATCTGGAGAAATGTCCGGATGATGTTGCGTTCCGATCCACGATTGCCTCCTGTTACGCGCTGGCCGGGATGGATCTTTGTCATGCCAATCAACCGGAGGAATCGATCAGGTATTTTGAAGAAGCTTTGCTCCACTGGCACAAACTTCACAACCAGAGAGCCCTGAGCGCTAGGACAAAAGCGGAATTCAACAAGTACTACGCCGTACTTCAACTGAATCTGGAAAAGTCGAAGGAATTCAGCAGTACCCTCCGCCGTTACAAAGAACTGCTGGACATAATCCATCGAGCGGATCGCGGGCAGTGACCGGGAATCGAAGGATAAGAGGGACACCCAACTTCCGGGGCACAAAGGGGCACCCATATTGGGTGATCTGGTTCAGCGAATCACGGTTTGTCGGTGCTGACCTCCACCACTCAAACTCACGACATCGCGGCAGATATGGATGCACTGCCACTCGAGTTGCCAAGTCGCCCCCGGCCTCGCTCACATTCCCCCTTTTCGCCGCGTGGCGCGTCAGGTCACGAGTCCGTGATTGGGAAGAGTGGGCGTCCCTCTTTTTCGCCTCTTTTTCAGCCGTAAGTCCCATGTTTCACGGCGTTTTGAGTTCGGCGGAGTATTTTGACCCTACGGCATCCCCGTAGTCCACTTCCCCCATCGTGAACGTACCGGCGGGGATCGGCACAAAACGCATACCGATACTGTTCACTGCCGGTACACCAGCCTTTGCTGATGGCGCGTCACTCTCATTCGGAGTCTCCGTCGGCGTTGCAGGCTGCTCTTCCTGTTTCGTTTCCGACCCGCAACCCGTCATGGCAACAAGCAACAGAGCAAGCAGTAGATGCCTCAATGCGACAGCCTTTCCTGATCGGTCTCACGAAAGTTCACGCAGCGTGAGTCTACATCCCCTGCATCGCACCCCAAAACCATGCCGCCTGCGACGCCATCCTGATCACCACTTCCGCAGCCATGCTGCCGTACTTCTGACGCCAGCGGTAATAGCTTTGCTGGACAATCCCCAACATCCTGCAAACCTCTGGAACCTTCCGCCTTTTACCGAGTTCCACGTCGGCACGGCACAGCAGAGGAATGATCTGATCAACATCGTAACGTTTCTTAGGCATCTGAGAGAATCCTTTCCGGGCTTCGCCCGGAAAGGATTCTCTCATACACACTGGCACCGTTCACGGGGTAGGGTCAGTTCAGTTTTTTGACCTTACGGGATCATATAATCGTATCAGAAATTGAGACTCATCGCATGGAGTTGCGGACTGAAACAGCCATACTGGGAGGCATCAATCTGATGCCAGCATTCACCGCCCGGACAGCTGACAAGCTAACGGAAAGTCGAGAGTACTCAGGATGAAAATGAATGCCGTACCGATCACGTTGGTGATCGCGGGAATGCCGTTGCTCTTTTGCGAGCCCGCCAGCGCAGAGGATCGACCTCCCAATGTGCTCTTCATCTTTGCCGATGACATGGGGTACGGAGATCTGGGGTTCACCGGATCGACACAGATCAAGACACCAAATCTTGACGCTCTGGCTCAGGGCGGCATTGTGTTTCCGCAAGCCTATGTGACGGCTCCCGTGTGCGGCCCGTCACGTGCAGGTTTGCTCACCGGCCGTTACCAGCAGCGTTTTGGTTTTGAGGCCAACCCTGGAGGCGGTGAATCGATCAGGCAGGACATGGTGGGGTTGCATGTGCGCGAGAAGACCCTCGGTGACCGCATGACAGCCTGTGGTTACCACACTGCCTGCATTGGCAAATGGCACATGGGCAGTGACGATCATTTTTACCCCACGCAGCGAGGTTTTGACTACTTCTTTGGCATGCGCGGTGGTGGTCATCGCTACATCCTGGATCTCAATCCCAGCACGCCTGGATGGTATCCCACTTTCGCTCTGGAGCGTATGGGAAAGCGTTTGGACCGCATCGAAGTGCCGTACCTGACCGACTGGTTCACCGAGGAGGCGACAGACTACATGGATCGCCGTGCCCAGGAGGGGGATCAGCCCTGGTTCATGTACGTTTGCTACAACTGTCCACACGGTCCGCTGGAAGCCAAAGAAGAGGACATCGCCAGGTATGGGCACGTCGAGCACAAAGGCCGCCGGACTTACTGCGCTATGCTCGATTGTTTCGATCAGAACGTGGGCAAACTGGTTGCCACGTTGAAGGAAAACGGCCAGTACGACAACACCGTCATTTTCTTCCTTAATGACAACGGCGGCAGCGTGGAAACGGTGCACGCCATCAATGCGCCGTTCTGGGGCACCAAAGGCTCGTTCTACGAAGGCGGCATTCGCGTGCCCATGTTTCTGCACTCACCCAAACGCTTCAAGCCCGGAACCTATCCGCACCCGGTGATCAGCGTGGATGTGATGCCAACTCTGGTGGCCCTTGGGGGCGGCTCCCTTGAGCCGGAGATCATCAGGAAGGGGAAGAAGCAGGTGCCTGTTATTTACGACGGCGTCGATCTGCTGCCTTATCTGGCAGGCGACAAAGCCGACGAACGCCCTCACGACAAGCTTTACTGGCGCATCATGTCGCACGGGGGCGCAATGCGGGACGGGGACTGGAAACTCATTTTCACGCCACACGATCCTCCACAACTCTACGATTTGTCCCGGGACATCGCCGAACGCAATGACCCTGCTGCAGGGCATTCTGAGATCGTGGCCCGCATGATGGACGATCACAACCAGTGGTGCGGAAGCCATGAGCGTGTCCCCCTGTGGCTGGGGAGTCCCAGTTGGTACAGCTTTTCTCGCAAGAATCACCGCAAGGATTATCAGCTCACACAGCCCTGATCCGGCAAAGACATCGAATCATTCAGGATTAAAAGCAGAACGACGAGGACTGGGACCAGCATCGCAACATCTGGATCAAAGAACTGGCAGTGGCCAAGTAACCGCTGCCAGTTGCGAGCATTGAGTCCTGACACATGGTTGCGACGCACAAATTCAACTCCTGTATCAAACAAACAAGGATAAACACTATGAAGATTACGCTGACGGCTATTCTGCTTCTGGCAGTGGTGACCACCGTTCCCTTTGGAAAGAGCGCCAGTGCCGGCGAGTGGGCTACGATCTTTAACGGCAGGGATATCGAAGGCTGGGAAAAGAAAGGCGGCGAAGCAACATATAAGGTCGAAGACGGGTGCATTGTTGGAACCACAAAACCACGCACGCCGAACACATTCCTCTGTCCACCGAAAAGCTACGGCGATTTTGAACTGACGTTCGACGTTCAATGTGATGAGGCACTCAACTCGGGCGTACAGATTCGTTCAATTTCCAGCGCTGACGAAATCCCAGCCGGCCTGTCTGAAAAAGACGAAGAGAAGGCAAAGAAGAAGGCTGACGGGAAATCGCTTTTTGGGCCGCAGGTGGAAATTGCTGCAAACGGCAATGCCGCCGGTGTCTGGTTCGAAGGTGTCGGTGGCTGGCTGCTGGCTCCGAAACCCGAAGTCACGAATAAGGCCTATCAGAAAGACGACTGGAACGCCTATCGAGTTCTCACGAAGGGCGAGACGATCCAGGTGTGGGTCAACGGCACAAAGATCTCCGACGGCAAAGACACCCGCACACACTTTACGAAAGGACGCCTCGGTTTCCAGGTCCATGGAGTTGGTCAGAAGACCGAACCGCTTTCCGTCCGCTGGAAAAACATCAGGATTCGTGACGTTGAGTAGGATGAAATGGCTGGTGTCGCAACACGCGACTTAAGGAGTTGAAGTCAGTGTTAAATCGTTTATTTGTGATGCTGTTTTCCCTGGTGGTACCGGTACCTTCGCAGGCCGCCGAGTTCATCGTGGCGGATGGGCTGGCCGTCACACCCTTCGCCGTTGATGAGTTATCTAACCCGTGCAGTATCGACGTCGACGATCGGGGCAGAGTGTGGGTCGGCGAAGCGGCGAATTATCGGAAG
This sequence comes from Fuerstiella sp., assembly GCA_029245955.1. Classification (GTDB taxonomy): domain Bacteria; phylum Planctomycetota; class Planctomycetia; order Planctomycetales; family Planctomycetaceae; genus Fuerstiella. Next base: position 8,673 of record JAQWOH010000055.1, read on the forward strand.
AAGATTCGGCCGGATGGCGATCGGATTCTGATTCTTGAGGATACCGACAAAGACGGTCGTGCCGATCTGACGAAAGTCTTCTATCAGAATGCGGACATCGACGGCGTGCATGGCGTTTGTGTTCTCGGCAACAGAGCCATTGTCTCGGCGCCCGACCGGATTCTGATCCTGACGGACACGGATGGCGACGACAAAGCGGATGAAAAAAAACTGCTGTTTATCGGCAAGGTGCTCCATCCGGTGCATGGTCAGCATGACCACGCGATTCACGCCGTGATGTTCGGACCGGACGGGCGGCTCTATTTCAACTTCGGGAACTTCAACGCCGAACTTCGTCGGGAAGATGGTTCCCTGGTGAAGGACATCTACGGCCTGCCCGTGAACAACAGTCGTCAGCCGTATCAGGAAGGCATGGTGATCCGCTGCGAACCGGACGGCAGCCGTGTCGAGGTGCTCGGCCACAATTTTCGCAACAACTGGGAAGTGACGGTCGACTCGTTCGGGTCAATGTGGCAGTCGGACAATGACAACGGGTCAAGCTCCTGCCGAGTCAACTTTGTGATGGAGCATGGGAATTACGGATATCGCGACGAACGAACCGGCGCAGACTACCGGACAAAGCGAACGAACCTTGAACGCACAATGCAGCGGCAGATGTGGCATCAAAACGACCCTGGCGTGGTTCCGAACCTGCTGATTACCGGTTTCGGTGCGCCGACGGGAATTCTGCTCTACGAAGGCGACCTGCTGCCGAAACTGTTTCACGGGCAGATGATCCACGCAGAACCCGGACGCAATTCGGTGTGGGCGTTTCCCGCAGTACGCGATGGAGCTGGCTATTCGGCAGAGATTGTGAATGTCGCTCGGAGTGAAGCTGATCGCGAATATCGGCCGTGCGATGTGTCCGTCGCGCCCGACGGATCGTTGTTCATTGCGGACTGGTACGATCCCGTCGACTGCTGCCATCGCACATTAAATGATGCCGGTCGGTTGTTTCGAGTTGCGCCGCAAGGGCATGTTTTTTCCCATCCGAAGTACAAGTACGACTCGCCCGCAGACGCGGTTTCCGCGTTGCGCAGTCCGAACGTTGCCGCTCGTTACAAAGCGTGGGTCGCATTGCGTCGGATGGGTGCTGCCGCTCGACCTGCGATCGAGAAAATCGTGCAGCATTTAAATCCGCGTTTTCGTGCACGCGGGTTGTGGGTTTTGGCGGAGATCGCAAAGACTCCCGGGGTGGCGATTGAAATCGCTATGCGTGACGAATCAGACGACGTTCGCGCCCTCGCATTACGGATTGCCCGTCGACATCGGATTTCCGTCGAGCCTGTTGTCAGACGGCTGGTCAACGACATATCGGCTCTCGTACATCGCGAATGCGCGGTCTCGCTGCATCGACTCGAATCCGCGGATGTCGCGGAGCTGTGGAGTGAACTGGCGATGCAATACGACGGGAAAGACCGTTGGTATCTGGAAGCGCTCGGCATCGGCGAAGTCGGCAACGAGACCGAGTGCCTGAGGGCGTGGCGGAAGCGAATCGGAAAGAAATGGAAAGCCGCTGGTAATCGCGACATCGTCTGGCGTTCGCGTGCTCCCGAAGCCGTGACGCTGCTCGCCGAATTACTGCTGGACTCTGACGTACCCGTGACGGAGCACGCGCGTCTGTTGCGGGCATTGGATTTTCATGACGGACAACACAAACAGATCGCATTGACCTCGCTGTTGATGTCGGATCCAAAACGCAATCCCGTCGTGTGGCTCGAGGCATTCCAACGAGTCAGTCCGGAATTCCTCGAAGCTCATCCCGACATCTCCGAACGGGCTGGTTCGGTATTACTCAGCAGTAAAGGTACGGTGACATTCGTTGATCTGGTGGCACGATTCAAGCGGCTTGACATGGTCAGCCATCTCATGGACATGGCAGCGAAAGCTCCGGAATCGGACGCCGGTATCAGAGCCGTCGCTCAAATCATCGCGTTCGAGGATTGGGATCCGATGTGGAAAGCTCTCGCCGATCCGACCCGGTCAGAGCCATTCATCACGGCACTTGGCTACGTCAACAGCGTGCATGCGAAAAACTATTTGACCGGCGTCGTGACCAACGAATCTCAGCCCGAAGCCATTCGATTGCTTGCGATTTCGGCGATGGGTAATTCGGGACTCCAGGCTCAGGAACTCCGGAGACTGGTTGAACAGAAGAAGCTGCCGCAGGAATTCATGGCCCCGGCAATCCGTGCACTCACGTTGTCGCCGAATCCTGATACCCGGATGTTTGCAGCCAGTCAGCAGCACTTGATCATTTCAGCGAATGACCGATGGACGCTCGAAAAACTGCTCGCCGGCCAACCGGACCCGACCCAAGGATTCGCGGCATTTCAAAAGGGCGGTTGCATCAAGTGTCACAAGATTGGAGATCAGGGTCGGGAGTTCGGACCGGACCTGTCCGCGATCGGTAAGAAGCTCACTGCAAAGCAGTTGTTCTCAGCCATTCTCAAGCCCAGCGAGACCATCAGTCTTGGCTACGAGAGCGTTTCCGTCCTCACGGACGATGGAAAACTCCAAAGCGGATTCGTCGTTAGCGAAACGAAAGACACACTGACTCTGCGCGTGCCCGGTGGCCTCACGAGTGAGATTCCCAAAACGACGATCGAATTCCGAAAGCGTTCTAACGTTTCCCTGATGCCAAAGGGCATCGACGCGATCCTGTTACCGCAGGAAATCGTTGACGTCGTCGGCTGGCTAAGAACTCAACGTGTGGAAAAACCAGACGTGCCGCAGCAATAAAAACAATAGCAGGCGTCGTCTCACTAAGAATTTATTCGACGGTGAACAACAGAATTATCAGCGGAGTGGAGCAGAACATGACCTTCAGGGATTTACTCGTTTGCATTCTCGTAGTGGCGGTTTGTGGCGGCGCGTCTGCCCAGGACAGCTATCACTGTACTGACGATGGGCTCGACCTGGATCTGATCCACTCGGATCCAGAAGCTTTCTATATCAGCATGGACATGGACCCGCGCGGCAACCTTTATGTTGGCGGGCGCGATGCCGTGTATCTGTTTGAGGCAGACGGGGAAGGTGGATTCCAACCGCGCAGAACAATCACGACACTGCCGCAGCACACGTGGGCGTATTCGTTACAGGTGGCGGGTGATGATCTGTATGTGCTGACGGTCACGGCACTTTATCGATTGCCCAATGTGATTCGCGATCCCGGCAAGGTGACGTTCGAACGCCTGGTTTGGGGCATCCCCCTGGGGCACATCCACCAGGGACTTCATGGCATGAAGATGGGGCCGGATGGCTGTCTGTATCTCGCATTCGGCGATCCACAGCCCGGCCCGTTTCGAAGCAGGACCAACCCGGGGCATGTGTGGCACTGGACGTTTCTGAGTGGACCGGACGCCAGAAAGATGCGGTGGACCGGAGTCGGTGGCGTCATTCGCTATGACCCGAAGTCGCACGAACTGATGACGATTTCGCAGGGTTTCCGCAATATCTGTGATCTTGATTTTGATGAATATTGGAACCTGTTTGGTAACGACAACGACCAGGAAGGCAGTGCGCTGCACTCGTTTGGACGCCTGACACACGTGACGGAAGGATCGCACTACCAGTGGTCCCGCGGGTGGCTCCAGGTAAAAGAGCCGTATCGCAACGATCTGATCAGGACAATCGACCCCGCATTGGGAAGATTCGTCCCGTTCGGTACGTGTTACTACAACGAACATCACCTTGGTGACGCGTACAAGCGGTCCCTTTTTGTCGCGCGATGGGGTAGCCGGGAACTGGGGCAGTTTCCGCTGAGATCTCACGGCGCATCGTTCACGAGCAGCCAGAAAACAACTCTGGTTGGAAAAGGAACGGCGCGGCCCGTAGCGGTCTTCACAGGCAACGATGGTCGGCTGTTTGCCAGTGTCTGTTTCATGGAACGCAATGAGGCGTCGCCCGTGAAGCAGACGGATCTCATTGTGATTTCGAATCCGAAAAATTCATTACAATCTCACGCCTATGACCCATCCACGGCGGACATCAGGACGCTCCTGGAAGAAATCGAATCGCCCTCGTGGAAGCGACGATTCAACGCCCATCGAGAACTCATTTCGCGTGACATGAACGGCGATGACCTCGTAACGGAGCGTTTCCTCAAGGCCACGGCAGGCAGTCCGGCCTGGTACTGCCTTGCGTGGCTTGCCGGCGGGCACAACGACGAACGAGTTGTCGCGGCGCTGACCCGAGCGCTGTCTTCAGCCGACGGCCGAACGGCCGGCACAGCTGCCGACATACTGCGTCGGTTTCACCAACTGAACGAGTCGCAGGTCACTTTGCTGCTCGGCAGTGAGTCGCCATCCTCGCAACTCGCCGGATTGCGTGCGGCAGATGGCCTGATTGCAAAGGTCAACGCAGGGCCGGGCGAATCCATCAGTGAACTGGCGAAGAGCCGTGACAGTCTTGTTGGCCAGGCGGCACAGCGATGGCTCGGAAGAAACATGACCTGGCTGCAACTCGAACAACAATTTGATACCGGCGACCTGCCGACCCGCCGCGTCGCACTCGCAGCGGCGATGTGGAAATGGAGCGACACGGTAGAGAACGGCACGATTCCCGAAGGCGTCACGCTTGCTGTAGCAGCAGATAAGTACCTCAGTGGTTTCCATTATGTGGACGATCCTATGTCAAACCTCAGGACGGAATCTGCGAAACACGGATTCAAAGTCGGGGGCCTTCCCATGATGGACTGGTGGAAGCAGACGGCAGCGGCGAATCCTGACACTCCGGAATTCAAGATGATCGAGCGAATGATTACGCTGTCCATCCACGACATCGACGACTCACACCGTAAGACAGCGGCTGTCTTCGCCAACACTCTGGGAATGAATGACCTGGCGGGACGAATTCCGGGGCTTGCTCAAACCCGATCGATAAAAGCCGACATCGCCAGGGGTGCGAAACTATCGGCCAACAAGGCGATGCCGCCAGCTTACCAGGCGATTGACTGGACGACGGCATGGAAGGAGGGAGATCTGCGAACCGGTGCCGCGATCTTCAGAAAACGATGTATCGCGTGTCACGATTCCGGCCAGGGAGGCGGCGTCATCGGGCCTTCGCTGGCGGGCGTCGCAAAGCGATTCAGGCCTCAGTACCTGGCTCAGTCAGTTGCCGCTCCGAGCAAGGATGTCTCGCCGAACTTTCAGTCATGGGCGATCGTTCAGAACAACGGCAAAGTGCTGCTGGGATTCCTTGCAGGCGAAGATGAGAACCGCGTCACGCTGCAGATGATGGACGGAAGTCTGAAAGCGGTCGAAAAGGCGACCATCGAAGAAAAAGCACCCAGCGGGACGTCATTGATGCCAGTGGGATTGATCAGCGGCCCCGCTGACCTGAAGCATGTCGTTCGATATTTGATGTCACTGAAGACCAGCGGCAGCGGATCTGCCGGCGATTTCATTGACCTGTTTGCCGGCGGTGACCTGAAGGAACAATTCCAGACGACGGGCAACTGGACGCTCAGCAAAGAGGGCGTTGCTCATCTGCAGCCTCGCAAAGGGGAAACCGACTGGAAGCGATACGGCGACTACCTCTGGTTGAAGAACGCATACAAAGATTTCCAGTGCGAATTTGAATACAGGCACGAGAAAGGCGGCAACAGCGGGTTCTACTTCAACGTCCCTGATCGGCAGCAGGCTGTCGGGGCAGTTGTGGAAGTGCAGATTCGCGATTCCGCCGGAGTTGAGAAGCTCGATGCACATTCCGTTACCGGTGGCGTCCTGCCGGGAATCGCTCCGAGGGCCAACGCCACGAAGCCTGCTGGCGAGTGGAACCACATGAGCGTAACGAGCATCGGTGAAGAGATCACCGTCAGGCTCAATGGTGTGCTGGTTAACAACGTCAGTCTGTCACACCCGCGATTGTCGACGAAAGCGAAGCAGGGATTCATCGGATTCCAGGACCACGGCCTGCCGTTCTGGTTGCGCAACGTCCGGATTCGTGAGATTGTGGGTTCCCCTGTCGCCTCCACGCCGGAAGCACCTCAAGAACCCGCCGTGAAGAGTGTTGACGGCCCGATCAATCCGGGCATTGCCAACCCCTTCGAATTTTCAGTTACTGAGGCGAAATTTGTACGAGTGCAGATCACTGATACGAATCACGGGCAACCCTGCATCGACGAACTGGAAGTCTACGGTCCCGATTCGCCAAAGAATCTCGCCTTGCATTCGAACGGTGGAAAAGCAACAGCATCCTCACTGCTGCCAGGGTACGACCGCCACAAAATCGAGTTCCTCAACGACGGGAAATACGGAAACGACCGTAGCTGGATCTCGGCCAACAAGACAGGCTGGGCTCAGATCGAGCTGTCGGAGAGCGCAAAGATCAATCGGATCGTGCTCTCACGAGATCGCGGCAGGAAGCTGAGGGACCGAACTCCCACAGCGTTCGACATTCTTGTCTCCAGCGATGGCAAGGCGTGGAAAATGCTGAAACAGGTACGACCGACGCCTCAAACCAAATCCGGGTCGCGGAAACCTGCTGCGGACAGTCCCGCACAGTCAAACAGCAGGGCGGTGAAGCCGCGAAATGGCCGAGCGGAAAGTCTGCCGAACATTCTCTGGATCACTGTCGAGGACATGAGCCCGACACTCGGATGCTACGGAGACCGCTTCGCCAGGACTCCCAGCCTGGACGCGTTCGCGAAGGAGAGCATCCTTTATACCAACGCTTTCGCCGTCTCCCCGGTGTGTTCGCCATCACGATCGACCCTGATCACCGGGATGTACAACGCCAGCATGGGGACCCACCAGATGCGATCGTCCAACCGTCTTCCGACCGGAGTAGAAGGCTTTCCGTCTCTGCTTCGGAAAGCCGGTTACTACACGTCGAACAACGTTAAGACCGACTATAACTGTGCGGAAAATAAACGACTCGTCGAGGAGTCGTGGAACCTCTCGTCAGCCGAAGCACACTGGAAAGACCGGGAGAGTGGCCAGCCGTTCTTCGCGGTCTTCAACGACATGACGACACACCAGTCACGTACCATGGTCTGGCCCTATGCTGTTTTTCAGAAACACGTCCAGTCCCGTCTTTCGAAGCACCAGATCAGCGATCCCGAAGCCGTCCCGCTACCACCTTACTACCCGGACACTCCGGTTGTACGCAGGACGGTGGCCCGGTTTTACGACTGCGTCTCTGTTATGGATCAGAACGTTCAGCGACTGCTCGATCAGTTGGAAGAGGACGGACTCGCCGACGACACGATTGTGTTCTTCTATTCCGATCACGGCTCCGGCATGCCACGGCACAAGCGTCTCCTCCTTGATTCAGGAATGCGAGTCGCCCTCATGGTTCGTTTTCCCCAAAAATACCAACACCTCGCTCCCGCACCACCCGGCACACAACTGGATCGGCTCGTGAGCTTCGTCGATTTCCCGCCAACGGTCTTAAATCTGACCGGCCAGCACACTCCGGACTACATGCAGGGACTTCCTTTCCTGGGCCCGGGTTCGGAAACTGAACGCGAGACGGTCTATGGTACGCGGGATCGAGTCGATGAGGTCATGGAGACGGCTCGATCCGTGCGTGACAAACGATTTCTCTACGTCCGAAACTACATGCCCCATCTGTCTTACAACCAGCCCAGCGTATTCTCCGATCTGGGCGAGATCAGGAACGACATCACCCGTTCGGCAAAAACCAATCTCGCCGTTCTCACTGCTCCACAGCGGGCCTATGCTGGTCCTCGCAAACCAGTTGAGGAATTCTACGACTGCGTCGCCGATCCCGATAACATTGTCAACCTTCTTGCCGGCGAGCTCAGTTCCGGCCAGCAGGCTGCCCTCGAACGCCTGCGCAGAGCCTACACCAGAATGCGTAGCGAAATTCTGGATGTCGGCGCTCTTCCGGAATCCGTGATGCGCGACCATGTTCGCGCAGAGGGAGCGCCCATCCGCGACATTCTTGAGGGGAAAACCAGTCACGCACCTGATCTCGATGCCGCATGGGCAGCCGCCGATCTGGTGGGGAAACAAAGCCGGGACTTACTTGTTAAAGCCGTGGGGAGCCCAAACGCCGCAGATCGCTACTGGGCGTTTGTCGCCATGAGGGTCGATTTCGTGGACGATTCCGCGCTCCATGACCTGGCAGCCAGCCACCTTACAGACATCGCAGCCGATGTCCGAATTGAAGCAGCGTCCTGGCTTGCCGAATCCTCAAATCAATATCGCAACCGCGCCCTCCAATGCCTCATTGGCGACACCGAGCTTGACGACTGGTGGAGCGCACTGCGGGCCTGCCGGGCGATTGAGCTATTGGGACCGAAAGCCGAATCCTTGCTTCCCCGGATGAAGGAGCTCTACGCGAAACACCGCAGACAGCCGGGCGATCCGAGTTTCTTCCTGGCTTTCTCGTCGGGAGCTTTTCTCGGACACTTCGGCGCTCAGACGATCCCCTGGGATTTTACTCCGGGAGCCGCTGTCTTTTCCGCCGATCCCGATAAGAAGAAAGCACCAGCAGACGACGAGACCGGATTCACCCCAATGTTCAACGGAACGGATCTCGACCAGTGGGATTACCGCAGGGGCGCATGGGAGGCTGCAGACGGCACCATTTCCTGTACCGGGACTGAGAAGACGCGGAACTGGATCATTTGGCGCGGAGGCACTCCTTCCGACTTTGTCCTCCGCCTGGACTTCAAATACGAAGCGGGCAACTCCGGCGTGCAGGTCCGCAGCGATGACCTGGGCGATCACCAGGTCTGCGGCTATCAGGTCGAGGTTGCCGCACAAAAGGTGATGGGCCTCTGGCACCATTCTCTGCTGGCGAAGGATGATCCTTCCAAAGAGGCGCGACACCTGATGGCGACTGCAGGGCAGGAAGTTGTGATCACCACCGACGGAAAAAAGGCCGTCACGCAGGTTGCCACCAAAGAAGAAATCGTGGCGCACTGCCACACACAAGGCTGGAACAGTCTGGAAGTCATCGCAGAGGGCAACACTCTTACCCAGAAGATCAACGGCATGGTCTTCTCCAGAATCAGTGACGATGACAGACGGATGTCGCGCAGGAAGGGTGTGATCGCCCTGCAGGATCACGGAAAAGGCTGCCAGGTCGCCTTTCGAAACATCCGCATCAGACAGCTGTCACGTGAAGGAAAGTAAAGGGACCAGCTCGCCTTAAGGCCGGTCCTCTGAAGGACACACCACACAGCCGTTTCTCACAGCATTTCAGAATTTCAGGCCCGAGTTGCCATTCTGCCCTGCGGCAGGCGATGGGGGGGGCGCAGTGCGGCGGCGTGAAACGGGATCCGTGCCGAGTGGTTGTCAGCCGACGGGGATCCTCCTGCTGCTTGCCCGCTCAGGTGAAACGCGGGATCCTGACTTCGGTCATCCGCCGATGATCGCGACCGCAGCTTCACGGTCTCGGCAAATCTCGAAACGAGGGTACTCCGGTGAGCTATCACCGCCAGTCATCACTTCATCCTCGGCTTCTTCAGCAGAACTTCGTCGGAGCGTTCCTGAACTCCCTCACAGGCTGCTCACACGGACTGACAAGATCGCCGTTGGTCGCTGATCCGATGTATCACGGAGTCAGAAAAAGACGACACGGCTACCGCCAAAATCCGGTCTGTGTCCACGACTGGCGGATGCCCTCAGGCTGCGCAGACGAGCGAATCTGACGTGCCGCGAATCCACGTATTAACCGGACCTGGAGTTGCCCGGAATATCAGTCCGTCAGTCCGGCGGAGTTTCTTGAACCTACGGGATATCTGCCGGAAGTCTAATTCCCGTTAGTGCGCCGCTCAAGATAATCGGTCTTGAACCGAAACCCTTTAACCCTGTACTCACTGTGACCGGACTTGGAGTGCCGTTTGAGAACGAGACGAAATTCGCGGCCATTTGTTTTGTTCGTGTTGAAGTCTGGGTTGTCTGTGTCCGTTCCCAAAACAAGACGCTCCGGATCCAGTGACAGACGCCATGATTTTCCGGCTTTGTTCTTCCAGAGATAGGTTCCCGATTCATCCTGACCTGAAATCTCGCCCTGGTGCCAGTCTTCTTCAACGGGACTCCGACGATAATGTCCCTTGATCTGAATGATGATTGATTCCGGATCCCAACTGAGGCAGCTCTTTGCACGCCGCATCGCCTCCGCTCTCGCTGTGGTGATCTCATTCGGAGTCAGTGAGTAGGCTGGACGTTTGCCCCCCATCAGCCGCTGAAAGGCTGCTTGTTTTTCTTCATCTGGATGTGCAAGTCGCAAATGGTGGCACAACTCGTGGGCACAGTTGCGTCCCAGGGATCCTTTCTGGAAAAAGTTGCGTTTCTGCGGTGATGTCTCGGGGGTGTCGGCTCTGGCACGGTCACCGACGGGCGTTCTGTATGGTCCACCGCCATTTGAGTATTCGTTGGACCAGATACCGACGGCTGCATGATTACTGACCCGGTTGACACGATCGTCCGGATCACCGGCGAACCCCTGCGAGGTATTGCCAACAAACGGAAAGAAGTAAAGGTTCTGAATGACAGGATAATGTTTGTCCACGTTGAAGTACGAATAAATCCTGGGGATGCGATCCGGATCTCCCCGGCCATGGTCATCACGTTTCGCATTCACGACATAACGGGCTGCGGACGTGTCGGTGGTGGCGGGTTCATGTTCCACGACCGATTCAACAAACCACTCGATGTCGGCCTGGCGCCAGATCAGATTGATCTCTTTCAGGAGCGGGTTGACATGACGCCCCTTGAACCAACATGAAAGTCGTCCGGCCGGGTGGGCAATGTTGAGCTCCGTCATGATGTGAATTCACAATGGAAGCCGGATCGTTCCACTCGGGGACGCCGAAACTCTGCGTTTCAAATCTTCAGGAGCGGGCAGCTGAGCTTCGACGATCACTGGCAACGATCCCAGCAAAGTCAGAAGAATCAGCGCAACATTGCTACGCGTCAACCTGAGTGATCTATGTCTGAGTGTCGACATCGATTCGTCGCATGAAAATTTGCGATCCATGTGTCGCCAGAGATGCCGACGGCACACAAGTAGACCCAGCCTACAGATAAGTGTCAACTAACTCCAGGTCCGCTCCGGAAGATGGCGTTCCCATTCGATATCTTGGTCCGGACGGGTACAGAATCTGACGTCCGGAGGACGGACACAGCCTCTTACGAGACTCAGCGAGTGTCCGAATATTCATACACATCGATACAGAATGTCGTGACAGACAGCACGGTGGAAATGACAGATGGTTCGAGGAAAACGGGTGGCCCTGTTGCGATGCCACTCGAGCGTCTGCACCTTCGCTGCGCCGCAGACTCTGCGCAGATCCCTTTTCGGGGCGATGTCGCGCCTGCTGTTAACCCCGTGCAGGAAAGTTCGAGAAGAGTTGTTGACCTCTGAGCCACCGTGGACGAGTCGAACTTTTACAAAGCGTTACTGTTTCATGACTTCCGGAGTGGGGACGCGAGTCATTACGAAGAGCGTCTGGCACGGGGAGGGGAGTGGTACTTTTCTGTCATCTTGTTGCAGCAGTCTTCCATAGATGATCATGTGCTTGGTTGCCGGATTGCAATCAGCGCCGCAGGTCCTCTATGTGGTGGCTGGTCGCACTGCTGTCAGCAATGCCGCGTTGCCGGAGCACCTGCTGTGCGACACCAAATCCGCCAGCGGCGATGGCTTGAGTCCTCTCGATCAATTCACGCTGCACGGGCGGACATGCGAGGATCGGCGACTATCCGTTCCCGCTGGCTTTACCGATCCGCTTCATCGTACGACGCTTCCCGGCATCGAACTGTGGTCGTATACTTTGCTGCATCAGAGAACCTCCGTGCGTGCCGGTGTGAGTAGACCGTTCAAGCAAAAAAACACCGGAATTCACCGTAGGTTTTCGTTTTACCGGAAATTCACGAAATGCGGATACCCTGCTTTAATGTCTAGTTCTATTTCATACTTGGAGGGCTCTACGTGCAGAACAATTCCACCACGACTCTGAGAGGCTTCGTTGCGTTATGCGTATTCAGTGCAACTGCAGTCACCTTGGGCCAAAGCACGGCCCAGGAAGCTCAGTTGCTTCCTCGTTCTAAGCGAGTGCTGACGCAGAAGGAGCAACAGGCCCTGACGCCTCAGAAAATTCTCGATTTGCTGAAAACGGGTAATCAAAGATTCGTTGAGGGAACATTGACGCGGCGAAACCATTCCAGGCAGATTCGAGCAGCGGCGAGCGGGCAGTTTCCCAAAGCAGTGATTCTCTCGTGCCTTGACGCTCGAATTCCTGTGGAAGACGTTTTTGATTGCGGCATTGGCGATCTTTTTGTAGCTCGCGTCGCTGGTAATTTTGCCAACACGGACATTCTCGGCAGCATCGAATTCGGGTGCAAAGTCGCCGGTGCCAAAATGGTTCTCATTCTCGGGCACGGCAGCTGCGGCGCGGTGAACGCAACGATTGATGGTGCGGAACTGGGGAACATCACCAGCATGCTTGCGAATATTCGTCCAGCAGTGGACAGCGTCAGGTACGACGGCGAACGAACCAGCAGCAACGCGGAATTCGCAGACAAGGTGACTGAAGCAAATGTACGGCTTACTATGAATTACATTCGCAAAAATAGTCCTGTCCTCAGAGATCTGGAAGATAGCGGAAGGATTAAACTGGTCGGTGCCATTTACGAGATGAAAAGCGGTAAAGTGTCATTTCTGAAGCCTGTGGCTAAACCAGAGAAATGACTTTCTGAAGGCCCGTTTTCAAGCCGCCGCGACATCCTCCGCTGGCTTGCATCCACGGATGCTGACCACCGGAAAAAAAGTTTGGGCGACAACTCGCACCCAAGAGTCCCAATTGTTGCGGTAAACAGCAAGGTTGTAATTCCGCAGCCGAGGACGTCGATCCGGAACTGTCCTGTAAAATGTATCCCCTGCAAAGTATTACAGGCAGTGGGACCGGTTTCGAGCTCCTCCAGCGTCGACATTAACGTCAATTCATGTCCATCGTGTTAATCCGCAGCGTTGGCCGGTTCTACCTGCGCTGTAACCAATGCCTATGGTTCGACGACTGTCCTGGTCTTAAGTCGAAACCGTGAGTGTTAACGTTGTTGGTAGCGGTCTTCGCCTTCGGTGATTTCAATCCGCTGTCCAACAGACACGTCATGAAACCGTTGTACCTGGTCACTCGCGGGCCAATATACCTCAAGCAAATCGATGCGGGTTGCCTTGCCAACACCAATATTGCGACGCAGTGGGTTTCCCCCAAAGCTGCCGCCACTGTTCACCCATTTATAGATGGAACGCTGTTCTCCGTCATCTTGGATCTTCAAGTGAATTCGAGCACCGATCGCACAGCGATTGGACGTTGTTCCGATGAGATCAATGGTGATCCAGTTATTGCCAAAACCTGGATTCTTAAACAGGGCGTTGCTGAATCCATCGCCTGCGAATGCACCACCCATGACAATGAATACGTCCTGGTCGCCGTCATTATCGAAGTCGGCAAACGAAACGGCATGCCCTTTCTGCAAGTGACTGAAACCGCCGGCTATCGAAATGTCCGTAAATCCCGTTCCACCGTCATTCAGAAACATCCGATTCGGCATCAATGCTTCGTAATCCTGATATCCTGTGCCAAGATAGTAGTCAGGAAATCCATCTGCATTGAGGTCCCCGAAATTGGAGCCCATTGGCAACGTTACACGAGCAACGCCCTGTTCGGCAGCGACATTGCGAAAACCGCCGTTGGAATCCCCCTGATAAAGATGATCTACTTGTGCCTTATGTGGCAGGTCCAGAAAGTCTGAAACGAAGCCGGCGATACCATTGTCAAGGTCATATGCTGAAACGTAAAAATCGATAGCGCCGTCGTTGTTGAAGTCCCACGACCAAACCGGAAAACTGGCAATAGGTCCTGCGACGCCACACTCTGATGCAACGTCAGTAAAGGTTCCGTTGCGATTGTTGTGATACAGCCGATTCTGGCCCCCCAGGTTTGAAACATAGAGATCCGGAAATCGGTCGTTGTCATAGTCGCCCCAGGCGACTCCCTTTGCGTAGCCGTAGTTGGCCACACCAGCACTTTGAGCTACCTCCGAAAAAACGCCTTTTCCGTTGTTTCGAAACAACTGGCTGGGCACGTCTTCATTGCCTACGTACAGATCTAAATCACCGTCGTTGTCATAGTCAGCCCACTCAGCAGTCTGTGTGGGACATTGGTAATCGGCGAGTCCGGCACTGATGGTTACGTCGCGAAACGATCCCTGACCGTTATTGCGAAGCAGAGAATTCGGGTGAGCCGACTTCTTTCCCATCCATCCGCCTCTTAGCACCAGCAGGTCCAGATCTCCGTCATTGTCGTAGTCGGCCTGCTTGAGATTAAGTCCGCCCAGCATTCCGCCAAAGCCGGCTTCTTGACTCCGGTCGCTGAACGAACCATCTCTCTCATTACGAAAATACCTCAATTCTACTGAGGGATCCCAGTCAGAGACGATTATGTCCAGAAGTCCATCACCGTTGAAATCATCGCAGACCACACCGCCCGCGAGACTGAACGTATCAAGGCCTAGTTCTGCTGCGACGTCTGCAAAGCGAGGAAAGTTCTGCTTTGAACGAAACAGATCTGGTGTGATTCTGACGTCAGGCGGGACACCGTCTGGATACGTGCCAAGTGTCATGTGTGCGACGTTCAGCAGCCACCGCGCAATGTGATCGTCCGGGGCACGCTGCAGCAGAAGTTCCAGGTATTCAATTGCCTTCTTTGAACCCTCCTTCCGAACATGAATTCCCTGTCCCTGGATCGGCAGAATGCAACTCTCGCCCGTGCGGCAGTTCACGCAATTCTCGACTTCACCGATTCTGAGATGTGATACAGACAACTTCAAAAGTGTTTCTCGTCTGTACTTTTCGAGCACTTCTGCCGTCACGTGTTCCCGCAGATCAGGCAGTATGTTGTAGAAATTCTGAAAAGCCTCTATTGCTTCAATGTTACGTCCCAGTCGCAACGCCGAATTGCCTCGTTGCCAGTGCAGTTGCGATCGCTGAAGAGTATCAATGTTGTCTTGCAGGCGCTGAGTAACCTGCCGCAGTTCGGCATCTCCCAGGTAAGGGTTTTCGTCTGCGGTACGGCGTTGAACTTCGCGGAGCAACGTAAGCATTTCGTCGTGAGTGTCATGTACGTCGTGAATCGGAAGCAACAACGACCACAGCAATCCGAGAACGGTCATGGCCAAGAGCACTATCACTGCCAAGAGCAAGCGGGTCATCGTGTTTCCCAGTCATAGCTACAATGAGTGCTTTGCGGCATTACGATTCTCCCATTGCCTTTCACGTGCATAATTCGAGACCTTTCCTGTATCGCTGTCCGGTAACAATATTCTATGGCCATGCCTCTGAAAAAACCGGGCCTTCGCGACAGTGATTGGTTGGCACAGGCCCGGCTCAACTGAGTGTTCAGCGATTAACATCTGGTCAAAAGATACCCGAACGAAAAAGATTACGACAGCCTCCGCAGCATTCCCGACGGCGGGCAATCAGGGATGTGGCCATACGTTGGTTTCACTCTGAATGCGCTGCCGCACAGACCCCGTACGGACATAGAACTCAGCTGACCGAAAAGGTCTCCCAATCTAACCGTAACCGAATTCTTACGATTGGGCTCTGAACCGACCGGGCACGCTCTGCTTAAGCCGTGGTCGCCCGGCAGACGCAAGTACGTGCAGTCGAAGGGACGTACATCGGAACTTTCCATTCCTTCTGCTGCCGGCTATGTGGTCAAGAGTTGCGAACTGCTGATGATTGCCGAAGGGGTACAGAGGGCACTCGCGTCGATACGGGCAAACGTTCCCTGTTCGGGCTTAAATGGCGGCTGGAACTGGCAGGCTGGCCGAACTGCTGAGTATGATGAACCGCATCGACGCCGCTTGGCCCCAACGCTGTCGGTAACCTCACACCACAGGCCCTGGTCCGGTCGACATAACCTGCCCGCGCTGTCGCCCCGTGCCCGCCGGACGGTCCCGGATTGGTTCCCGGCACAGTTTACTTGTTGTCGTAGACCATACTCGACCGTGCGAGTAGCGAAACTACTGTTGAAAAGTGTTCTGCACGGCCACAACTCAGCGTGAACCGCTGTAATCAGCAATCCGCTCAACTGCGTTCACTCAGAGTCGCCCTGACGGACTGAATTCACAACCAATCAATCCAATGATTCGCGAAACCGCCACAACTATAGAGCAGATTACGAAATGACGGAACCGGTTCTGTCTCGTGGGGCAATCGTCCTGTTGTCGAAACACGTGAACCGTGACCATGGGGCAGAGAGAATTGATGCAGGTTTCATTAATCTGTGTTAAATGTTTGATTCTGTATGATCCAACGCGACACACGGAATTCGTGGTGGTGTTATTAATGTCAATGCCGTCGCGAGATGCGTTCAAGAGCAGGACATTTGAGTTTTACGATCAGGGACAGCACGAAATGAGAGTCTTCGAAGAATTCAGATTTGAGTTGTTGTGTCTGTTAACAGCGGGATTCTTGGCCCCGGTGGCCTTTGCCCAGTCACCTTCTCCAGCACGCACCCCACAGTCGAAGGTTGGTGGTGTGCCTGTCGCCGAGATTCTTCAGCGTCTGGGGGCGAAACTTGAATCCGGTGTGTCGAAGAAGGTTCTCGATGGTTATGTCGACCATTTTGAACGCACGGACCCGAACCGAGATGGTAAACACACCAGGGAAGAATACGTTGAAAACGGAGTCTATATGACACCACAGGCGCGAGCCGGAATTTTCCGAGCCGCCGATGGTGATGCAGACGGAGTCGTAACCAGAGCCGAATATGTCCTGAATCGAATTATCACTGATGAAGGCAAAGAAATCGTTCAGGGGATGGACGATGACAGAGACGGCTTGGTTGAGCGAGTCGAGTTCGTCAGGCATGCAACGCGTTTGCTATCCGACGACAAGCTGGCTGCACAGGTTTTTTCTGCGCTGGACAGGAACGCTGATGGCGGCATACCTATCCCTGAATACCTGCAAATCTGGGGAAAGTGGGCACGCGCAGGGCAGAAGGCAGCTAAAGAACACGTGGGCGTGAGGCCGGCAGATGTTGCCAGGTCTCACGCGAGAGACAGACGCCCCAGTGCAGACGCCGGACCCCCAAGCATCGATGAGACCTTTGAACGCTTTGATCGTGATAAGGATGGAAAGCTCCGACAGCAAGAGATACCCGAGTTCGTTAGCCAGTTCATTCTTCCCGCCGACACGAACAAGGATGATGCTGTCACAAAACAGGAGCTTGAGGCATTCCGGAAGAGTTGGGGTGCAGGGCGTCCGGATACGGGGGCCAGGTTGACAGACAGGACGGTCGCGACAGCAATCGGAACGGGCAATGCGCAGCCCGTTCCGGAGAATTGTCCTGCCTGTGCGATGGGGCTGACGGCGAAGTTTATATTCAATCGACTGGATGTCGACGAAGACAGGCTCATCACCGTGACTGAGTTCTTACGCAGTCCGGGGATGCAGGACCTGGCGAAAGCTCGTGAAGTTTTCGAACGGCTTGACAAGAGTGGTGATGAAAAACTGTCCTTGCAGGAATTAGAGACGGTCTACATCGTCCGCCATGCCAAGTGCAGAAAACCTGATCCGGCTGTACTCGTCGCCAATACAAAAAACATCAGGTCGGACGGCCGTGGCGATGGACGTCGTTTCGATCAAGTGTTCATTCTGCGAAGCGATAAGGATAGCGACGGAAAAATCAGCAAAGAAGAGTTCCGCGGACCGGTCTCCGGCTTCAACCGACTGGACAAGAATAGAAACGGTTTTATTGAGAAGGATGAATTGGGAGATCTCCATCAGCGGCGGCTGAACGATTCTAAGAGCATAAAAGAGCGGCTTCGAAGCGGCGACATTTCGAAACCCCTTCAGGGCAAACGCCCCAATGTTTCTGGTGATGCTCAAACGAAGAAGGAATGATTTCGATGATCGCTCGACGTCATGCGAGGCACAGCGGAAGGAGTCGAGGCACTTGGTAGACTTGGCCTTAAATCACTAAACTCTGGCTCAAAACTAGTGGGATTCATTGGGAAACTAGGGCCTTTTTCTTCACCTCTTACCGTCATAGTGGCAATCGGGACAGGAGCAAAGTGGCCCAGGCGGCAGAAGCCGGGGCTCGTGATCTGATGGGAGCAGCTCTGGTTGAAGGGACTATGCGAGTCGTGGTCATGGATGGCGGGTCAATCTTGAGTGCCTCATACAGTTTGTGATCTTCGGCAAGCATCATCTCGACCATTTGGGGCGTGAGTTTCCGGTTTATTACAACAGTAACTGTTTGCATTATGCCCAGGATAGCCTTTCGCCGATTCGATAGATTTCAAGAAAGATTGAGATCAGGTCATTCATTGGTGGACTCGTGAAATCGTTCATCAGGAAAGCTGCATGACCAATAGACACTGCCATGTTTAACGATTCCATTGATCGTAGCTGGCAGCTCTGAGACTGTTGCACACATTAAACGAACCGCGTGGTCAGCTCTCAATCCGTCACCCGGATATCCCGGCGCATTTTGAGTCGTCCGTACTGGTTCTCTCCGATCAGCCATACCTGCATCGTGTCTGCGTTCTGAAGCACGCTGCCGGAGATGGTCACCTTGCCGGCCTCACGGTCTTTCCCGGTGATGAACACGTTCTGTTCGTCGTAACCGTTGGTTGAGTTCTTGAAGTAAAGGATGATCGCATTCATGTTTTCGGACGTGAGTTCGATCTCCCATGACGCGGCTCGCGAAACTTCGGTCGCCGGAAGGCTGAAATCGAGTTCGCAGACGGCGAACTCGCAGGCCCGGCTCAGCGATCCGTCCTTCATCACGCAATGCGCTGTGTAATCGCCGCATATATCGAACGAACGTTCTACGACACCCTTGCCGGGATGCATGATATTCTCAACGCCCGTGCCGCCCCGCTTGATCACCAGCGCTAGAATGCCCCGGTCGTCACGGTCCATGATGTTGATTCTCACGGGTTGCCCCTTGCGATAGGGAACCCAGTCGCCGCGATCGAGGAGTAGGACGCGATTGATTTGTGGTGCCGCTGAGTCGTCCTTGTAGTTCGGGAACAGAAACGACTCCGCCTTGTTGCTCCCGCGCCAGGCATCCAGATCGGTGATGCGGTACAACTCCCGGTTTCTGGTAGACAGGTGCGCGTCAAATGCCTTGGCGCTTCGCAGGGTGTTGCTGGTGGTTTGTGGTCGGCTTTCCTCAATCCGCACATGTGTCACAGTGCCATTCTCGTTTTCGACGACTTCCGTCACCATCTCCACGTGCGAGCCTCCGTTTTTACTGGCCGGCGGGGTATAGACGATATCGCCGGGCCGTGTCGCCTGAGCCGACTGCGGCTGCACAATCGTGACGCCTTCGCGAAACCGTGGTCCATGAATCTTACTGACATACCAGATACCGCACTGCAGGGCATAGCTGGTGTAGGAGGAACAGACCTTGCCGTAATAGCACTCTGCATTCTTCACCTTCCCGTAAAGGTTCTCGGTGTAGAGGACGCTCTTCGGGTTCTCGACCGCGGCAAGGAAAGTCTTCAAGAAGATATCGAAGCCAATGTAGCGGCCGACGTGCTTGACGCTTGAGTAAGGAACCCCCGTGTATTCCTTCCCGGCTGTGAAGTGCCCACCCCTTTTGGGCATGCTGTCTGCCACCGGTGTCCATTTCACCCCCGACATGATGCGGGCATACTCGACCGATTTGTTCTGCCAGGTGAACGGCCGGTCGGGCGTGGTTTCCCCGGTTTCACTGGCCGCATCATCCGCCAGGAGTGAGAGGCATGACAGTCCAATCAACAGCGTTTCTGTGAGCGTTCTCATACAGACTTCGGCAAACAGAGATGAGGAATTCGGTAATCTGCGTTCAGTGAACAGTAGGCAGTAGGCAGTTTGCCCCCCGCAGCCGAGCTTGCCGATCGTACCAGAACTGCAGTGACGTTGCCGAGTCTGTCAGGTTCTGTTATCTGCAGTTCGACAATGCCACGGTGAAAAATGTCTAACCGTGTCTGGTTGCTCCGACTCGAATCAAAAAACACTTCCTCGTATTCGTTTGTGGGGGGCAGTTTCCCGTTGAATGACCAGGCATCGTGGCAACTCTGCGGTCACAGTTCCCGGAAACGCAGACGGATTGTCGCTCGGTCAAGATGGATGTGGAAACGGATGTCAGCAGGGCATGAACACCCCCATTCGTTCCATGGATTCAGGCGAATTGTCGCTCCGTTCACTGACACGCGAGTTTGTTCAACTGCGGCCGTATCTTTGAGTGGCCTCCCGACAGCAGATGCCCCGTGGCGTGTTCAGAATGCGAAATTCGCAATAGTTGCATTCTGACGGTATCATAACGTTATTGTTCTTTTCGATGGGTCCAGCAGGGTTTCAGTCGTGGGTCAGACATCCGTCAACATATTACCGGGCAGGCTGAACCGACGTGGATTGATTCAGGTCGGTGGTCTGGCAGCATGCGGAATTGGATTGCCGGAACTACTTCGTGCCGCTGAACGGACTGACGGCACGGCAAAGTCCTGCATCTTTATTGTGCTTAGTGGCGGGCCGGGGCAACACGAAACATTTGACCCGAAGCCTGATGCTCCCGCTGAAATTCGCGGACAGTATACCGCGGTCTCAACGCAGACACCGGGCGTCTATCTCAGTTCGATGCTGCCGGGCTTAGCCGCTCGAACGAACAAGTTCTGTCTGGTCCGATCGATGAGCCATTTGAATCCTGTCCATGTAACGGCAGCTCATACAATGTTGTCGGGGCAACCGGACGGATCGTCGGAGAATGAATCACCATTCATCGGTTCGCTTGTGTCTCGATTTCGTCCGTCGGATGTGAACATGCCGTCGCACGTCTGGCTGCATAACATGAAGACCGGGACCAACAAGGTCCCGCGATATAGTAGCGGACTTAACGTTCTGGGGCAGCAATACGCGCCGCTGCGTATCGGCCATGAACTCAACAATCCCGCCAACCCGGATTTCCGAGTGACTGACTTTGATCCACTGGACGGTCTGACAGGTGCTGAGCTGAAGAATCGCATCGACCTGTTACATCGCATCGAGCAGTCAACTTCTGTTCCGGAGACTTCCGAAGCCAGCCGATACAACGAATTTCGGCAGAAGGCCTTTGATCTGATCAGCCGGTCAGAAGCAAGAGACGCGTTCAATCTGAAGAAGGAATCGGAGCAGGATCGCGACCGCTACGGACGTCATCCACTGGGACAATATCTGATGATGGCACGCCGCCTTGTGGAAACCGGGGTGCGACTGGTAACTGTCACTGGTTGGCCGGGACTGGCTCCCGGAGAAACGGATCCGACGGTGACGCAGGTCTGGGATACGCATGACGCGTATTACAGCGGTACGGACAACATGTTCGGCAATGGTCCGTACGGCATGAAATGGGCGTTACCGCGGCTGGACCAGGCTGTGTCTGCGTTGCTGGATGACTTGCAGCAGCGCGGTTTGCTGGAAGAAACTTTAGTGGTGGCCGTCGGTGAGTTCGGTCGCACTCCCAGATTCGAAGGCGAAGGACGAGGACGAGGTCACTGGCCGCACTGTTATACGTCGCTGCTGGCCGGAGGAGGTATTAAGGCGGGAGCAGTTTACGGGGCGTCCGACGATCTGGGTGGCTATGTCGCCTCAGGTCGCCCGATCTCACATTCAGATTTTGCTGCGACGGTATTTCACGCTTTGGGAATTCCACGGGACACTCGATTCGGTTCAGACGGCTTTTCGTTCCGCGTCAACGACGGCACTCCGCTGACCGAAATTTTTGTGTGACGGACCAGATCGCAGTTATGTCTGAGCTGCGGATCCTTTCGAGTGCCGCAGGCACGGTCAATTCTGACACGCTCAGTGTGTGGCTGTGCTACGCAGCTTCAAAGCGGGCAGGAATGCCCGCTTTGAAGCTGTAACGCGTCGTTTTCGACTCCAACTACCCCCGGTAGCCTCCCACCGGCGAACAGTCCACCATTCAGTAACACAGTGGCGGCAGACACGTTTGCATGCACCCTGACGTCCGCCAGCTATGTGCAACTTCAGACGACCGGTGCCGTGTCTGGCCGCTTCGCGGGATTCGGCGAAGTGGCTTTCGAACAGTCATCGGCCGCCGTACCGCAGACGGAAGCGGAAGTCCTTAGTGTGCGCGACCCGCCACTTTCGAATGCGAGCCACTTTCGTGGGCGCCTTTTCGTGGGCTGAGTGCCAGGAACTTCTGAAGCGTGGCACACACAACGAAAAACGACCTGTTGACAGCTTTGCTTGTGGAACCCCGATACCTTTTTCGCCGCACGAAATCCGCGTGGTCAAGGCCAGGTCTGTTCTGTGAGGGCCGCTGCTAAGGTGTGCCGGCGAGCAAACACAGTCGGATCTTCACGAGGAACGATAACAGGTCTCATCATCACGGTGTCTACCTGCCAATCTCCCCTGTGCAGCTCCGATTTCCGAATAGCCGAGTCTTATCGAAACGGTGCGAGTTCGCGAAGCACTTCTTCGTAGACTTCACGCAGTCTGGCAATTTCGGCTTCCGAAACGCCTTCTGCGAGATCACGCTTCGGCAGGAATGGCTTTACATCATGCAGCGAATTATGCCAGCTCGACAGATGTTCAACGATGACCTTCGGTTGCTCAAACTGGTCTGCGGCGATATCGACCACTAAGTCGCCCGCCTGTACCCAAACGTGACTTGCAAGGTCGTCGCCACGATTATCCTGAACCGTGCCGAGCATTCTGCGGAGTCTCTCGCTGCCAGCCTCTGAGAGTTCGATCAGAAGAAGGTTGGCAGCGAAATTACAACAATTCTCGGGAAATCTTGGGAGCCACGAAATGCCGGCATTGCCACTCTTCGCTCTCTCAATTGTTGTTCGAAGGTTTTGTGCAGTCTCGAGGATTAGGATAGACATCGTTTCGTTGAGCAGCTCGCTGGCAAATTGACTCAGGCGGAAGTGATTTGCAGAATCGCACGGCATGGAACTCAGAAATCACCATACCTAATCTCAGTAGTCTATCTCGCCATTCGCTCGCAGAACAGTCGTGAAAACTCTTAGCCTCCGGAGATTCTGTCCGAAATTTCGGTCGGCACCAATACGGATTTTCCAAGAAC
The DNA here is from genome assembly GCA_029245955.1 of Fuerstiella sp. Lineage (GTDB taxonomy): Bacteria > Planctomycetota > Planctomycetia > Planctomycetales > Planctomycetaceae > Fuerstiella. The sequence goes on from JAQWOH010000055.1 coordinate 31,777, forward strand.
CCGTGGCTTTGATTGATGACAGTCAAGAAAAAGCGACCGCTAACGAATCAACGCACTTGGAGGTCCGGTGGGCTGGATTCCGGAAGTTGAATCTGAGTGAGAGCCGGTTAGGCCGACTAATGACCAGGGCAGCCGACCTGAGTATTGAATCTGCCGAATTGCTGCTGAGCTGTTTCGGGAATGAGCTTCACGTAAAGAAGAAACGAACCTCAACTGTCGCAGGAAGCCCGTCCGGACCTGTCCCACCACTGCCGACTCGAAACGGAACCTCATCAAACGGGGCGGAAATGTTTTTGATTCTTTGTCTGAGTACAGGGCCGCGCATCGACCGAAAAATCCTTCCGACCGTTTTTCGGCCTCGTGCGTGATGCCGCTCTTTGACAGCTGCCCTGGCCATCCCGATGGTTTCGGCCGGAATCTGTGGGGAGTTTTCCATGTACGGGCGTCATTTTGAGACAGCAGAGGCTCTGTGACGATGTCGGCCGTCGTCATTCAGTGTTCGGTTTTTTGCCTGTGCTGTCCGGTTGAGCCGGTATTCGTCTGACCAGTTCCACCATGACAGGCTGGACCATCTGTTCTCCGCTGTGGTTCACCTGACCGAGCCATTTTCGTGTCTGCTCAAGCCCGTGTGTCCAAATTCTGGTAACGGATTTCTGACGGGAAATGGTATAGAAACACTTCTGCTTTGCAGCACAGGTCTTGGTTAATACGAAACATCCAGAAAACTATCGGGCCGCGTTTTTGTGGCAGCCAGTCCGGCCATCAACTGATCCCGCGTGTGCACGTCCTGTTGAAATTCACTGGCGACAGACGTGTGCGGCAGCCGGGCAGTCCTGCTGGCTGGACCATCGTTCGCAAAACCATCGGTGACGGAACGACCGTTGTCGACCGCGGCTGAGGCCCGGGCGGCACGGGTCCCGGTCACGACCTGCTGACGGAAACGTCGT
>JAQWOH010000075.1 GCA_029245955.1 Fuerstiella sp.
CCGAAAAGGAAATGACAGCTATAAACAAAAGAAAAGTGTGATACCTGTTTGCCGCCCCGGTCAAAGAGCGGCGAACCAGCTTGCGTTAGCCAAAACTCACAGACTCACAATCTCAATCAAGTTGTCAAAGATCAGTGCTTCGCCACCTCCGCGTCTGGTGCGGTTGAGCCAAGCGGACGGGGAGTCTATTGGCCACTGGACATTTGTCAATTGCGACCCTTCATTTCCCGACAAGGTTCCCACATTAACGAAAACGACCGACCGCACAAACCGTTCGACCCACCCGCGGGAACTCAGCATCACGACGAAACCAGGGTGTTGCACGATCCGAGGATGGCGATACCATCATGTTATCAATGAATCATGCTGTGAAACGCGAGAAAAAAATGACAGTCAGGACACGATTTGCCCCCAGTCCAACCGGTTATATGCACATCGGAGGGATGCGGACGGCCCTGTTCAACTGGCTGTGGGCCCGCCGGAACGGTGGGCAGTTTATTCTCCGAATTGACGACACGGACCAACAGCGAAATATGGACGAAGCGTTGGGGCCGATCCTGGCTGCATTTCGCTGGCTGGGTCTGGACTGGGATGAAGGCCCCGAAGTTGGAGGAGATCACGGACCGTATTTCCAATCTCAACGCCGAGACCTGCACGATGCCGCCTTGGAACAACTGCTTGCCAGTGGAGCCGCCTACCGCGACTTTGAACCGGTCGACCAGACGAAGACTCAGCGAGAAGCTGCCGAAAAAGAAAAACGTGTCTACCTGAGCAGTCGCATGTCCGTTGGTCTGTCTGACGCCGAGGTCACAACGAAGCTGGCGGCCGGTGAGGCCCACGTTGTACGTTTTCTGATTCCACGTGGTCGCACTGTATCAATCGATGATCACGTGCGAGGCCATGTGCAGTGGGATTGTGGCCTGATGGTTGACCCGGTCATCGCCCGAGGTGACGGTTCTCCGTTATACAATTTTGCTACGGCCGTCGACGACGGACAATTGCAGATTACTCATGTCATTCGCGCGGAAGAACATCTCTCCAACACTCCGATCCAGGTTCTGATTCACGAAGCTCTGGGCAACGCCCTTCCCGAATTCGCCCACATTCCATTCGTTGCTGCTCCTGGGGGCAAGAAAAAACTCAGCAAACGCGACGTCGACAAGTACCGCAGGAGTCCTGCGTTCCAGAAGCTGTTTCAGCTGGGCGACGAAGTCCTGCCCGCAACTGGAATTGATCCGGCGGATCAGTCGCTGTCTCCCGTAATGGTCGCTTACTATCGCGAAGTCGGCTTTCTGCCTGCAGGAATCCTGAATGCGTTGGTGCGACTGGGGTGGTCACTGGACGATGAAACAGAAAACATGTCACTGCAGACCGTGCAGCAGCATTTCTCACTGGATCGTGTGGTCAAGGCTTCTGCGGGACTCGATCCCGACAAGTTGATGAGTTATCAGACTTACTGGATGAGTCAGTTGTCTGCGGACGAAAAATTGAAAGGCTGCGTCGAATTTCTTTCCCGCGCCAGCCTGATCGCAGAAAAGCCGGAGGCAGATACTCTCACCAGGGTTGCAGCCGTCCTGAAGCTGGCAGCCGACCGGCTGCGAGTCTTTGGAGACATTCTGGGTATGGACGAGTTCTTCGTATCGGCAGACAGTCTGAAGTACAACGAAAAGGACTTCCAGAAACGCGTGGTGAAGCCCGAGCCTGCCGTGGACCTGCTGAGAGAACTTCGCCAGCTTCTGGCCGCCACGGAAAAGTTCACGTCGGACGCCATGCACAAAGTGGTTGAAGGTTTCGTTGAACAGAAAGAGATCAAGTTCGGACAGATTGCCCCGGTCCTGCGGCTGGCCGTGACGGGGAAAGCCAAAGGTGCAGACCTGTTTACGACGCTTGAACTTCTGGGCCAGGAAGAATGTCTGAAGCGAATTGATCGAGCGATTGGCACAGCAGAGTCGATGAAGGTGGTATAGTGTTGCTCTTCAGCAGAAAGTGAAACAGATGTCGACTGTACTGGTCACTGGTGGTGCCGGATTTCTGGGGAGTCATCTTTGCGATCGTCTGATTGAACGTGGTGATGATGTGATTTGCCTGGACAATTTCTTCACCGGGAATAAAGAAAATGTCCGCCACCTGCTGGCACATGATCGATTTGAGCTGGTGCGGCACGACATCGTGCACCCGTTTTACATTGAAGCGGATCGCATCTTCAACCTGGCTTGTCCCGCATCGCCTGAGGCGTATCAGCACAATCCCATCAAGACGATCAAGACTTCAACTGTCGGCATGGTTAATGTAATGGGGCTGGCCAAACGCTGTGACGCCCGGGTCCTGCATGCGTCCACGTCAGAAGTGTACGGTGACCCTCAGGTTCATCCGCAGACCGAAGACTACTGGGGACACGTGAATCCCATCGGTCCGCGCAGTTGCTACGACGAAGGCAAACGTATCGCGGAGTCTCTGATGATGAACTATCACGAGGCGCACGACGTGCAAATCCGGATCATTCGCATCTTCAACACCTATGGTCCGAGAATGGACGCGAATGACGGACGAGTGATCTCAAACTTCATCAATCAGGCGCTCCGCAACGAAGCCCTGACGATTTATGGCGACGGTACGCAAACACGATCGTTCTGTTATTGCAGTGATCTTATCGAAGGTATGCTGCGGCTGATGGATCAGGACGAACACACCGGTCCTGTGAACGTCGGAAACCCTGTGGAAAACACCATGCTGGAGCTGGCAGAAGCTGTGATAGCGGCTGTGGGAAGTTCATCATCGATTGCTTATCTTCCACTGCCCAAAGACGACCCGCAACGACGCTGCCCCGATATTACCCGAGCAAAGCAGTGGCTGGACTGGACACCGCAGATCGATCTGCGGCAGGGACTCGAAAGCACAATCGACTGGTATCGCAAACTGGCGGCGCTGTGATGTTTCGCAGCGGGCGTCCTGTTCCCCGGCTCCTGCCTGGGAACATCAGTCCGCCAGGCTCCGCTTTGTCCCGGCACAGAAGAACTCTTGATCATCAACGAAGAAGCTAAGACTCAGGGCTATACGGTGCCCAGCTTGAGTTTGGCACCGAGCAAAAACAGTCGTCAGGAAATACCGAACATGGCCAAGATTCTCGTCACTGGAGCCGCTGGGTTCATCGGCTTTCACACTGCCACAAAATTGCTGGACCGGGGCGATGAGGTGGTCGGTCTGGATAACATCAACGATTACTACCAGGTCAGCCTGAAGCACGATCGCCTGAAACAACTGGAAGGCCGGGACGGATTTCGCTTCGCAAAGGTCGGGCTGGAAGACCGTGACGGTGTGAACGAAGTCTTTGAAACTCACGGTTTTGACAGCGTCATTCACCTGGCAGCTCAGGCAGGAGTCAGGTATTCCCTTGAAAACCCTCAGGCCTATGTTGACGCCAATCTTGTCGGCTTCGTGAACATCCTGGAAGCCTGTCGTCACAACAGCGTCGGACATCTGGCCTACGCCTCCAGTAGTTCCGTGTACGGTGCCAACAAGAACAAGCCGTTCCGTGTTAGCGATCGAGTTGACCATCCGGTGAGTCTGTATGCGGCGTCGAAGAAGGCCAACGAGCTGATGGCTCATACCTACAGCCATCTGTTCCGATTGCCGACGACGGGGTTGCGTTTCTTTACCGTCTACGGCCCCTGGGGCCGTCCCGACATGGCGATGTGGCTGTTCACGGAAGCAATTCTGAAGGGCGATCCCATCAACGTGTTTAACCACGGGAAGATGCGACGTGACTTTACTTATATCGATGACATCGTCGAAGGTGTGATTCGCGTCAATGACAATGTGCCGCAGCCCAATCCTGACAAAGACCCGATGGATGATGCGACCACAGCGGCCCCGTACAAAGTCTACAACATCGGCAACAACCAGCCGGTCGAATTGATGCACATGATCGAAGTGCTTGAGAAAGCCATTGGCAGAACGGCCGACAAGAACATGATGAGCATTCAGCCCGGCGACGTGCCGGAAACATACGCCGACATCGACGCCCTGCAAGGCGACGTAGGCTTCAAACCCGATACCCCTATCGAAACCGGCGTCCAATGCTTCGTGGATTGGTACAAGTCATACCACAAGATCGATTGAAGCGAATCGCAATGGGTATGCAAAGGATTGTCCTGTCTGACGTTGGTGACTACGTGCTGCACTCCCACCGGGACCAGACAGATTTGCAATCGCTCAAAAAGGTGTCAGGAACCAATACCCGGATTTGGTTCCTGACACCTTTTTAATTCCTCCTCGTCAGGCAGCGTGTGCTTGCCGTCGTCTGCGGCGACTGAACATACCAACGATTGCTCCTATGCCGAGTAGTGTAAACGACGAAGATTCCGGCACCGCAGCCGTGGCTGTAAAGGATGGAACTGTATATCCAAGATCAACGAGACCACCAAGAGTCACATTGCTGATGAATACTTCGCTGCCGATCCACCCCGTCATCACCTCGTTTTGAAAATCTTTTCCAAAGTTTGCTCCGGCAAATGTACTGGTAATACCTGTCGCGCTACCACCACCGTTAACCTCGTTCCAGTGGCCGTTTGCCGTGCCTGCACCTCCGCCAAGTTCGACAGGCATGAATGTCGAACCGGTTTGTCCGAATTCCCCCTGCCACGCCGCCAGTGCATTAGGGCCTGTGTACTGGCCGCTTCCATCAGTGTAATAGTTCTGCATTGAGTGCCATGGATCAACTGGCAACCCGAGCGTTGTCATGTTCCACAGTGTCCCGATGCCCAGCACGTGACCCATTTCGTGAAGAATTACGTCGTCAAGAAGTCCCGACAAAGCCAAATTCGCAGTATCCGCCGTATCAAAATTCATTACCCCTGAACCAGCATAGCCAAAGTTCAGTTCGCTCCCCGCTTTAACAGTGGTTGGTCCTGCCGAACCCAACGTGCCCCCAAGGCCGTCATCGGGAGCGAGATTCGTGGTGATCTCCAAAGTGGTATCAACAAGTGTGTCCTGAAAACCTGAGATCAGAGATTCCCAAGTCGCCTCAGCAGCGTCGAATGCCGCCTGCTCAGCCGCCGTCGGCGCGTTGTTGTGCGTTAGGGCGATGTCAAACCCAATGACGCCAGCAACACACGAGCCATTGGGCATGAATGCCACGCACATGGTTAACGCGAATACAGGTGAAAGCGTCCTGAATTTCGTCCTACTCATAGGTGCTATTCCGACTACGAAAGCCAACAGCATATTTCCTACCCGGCCTATATTAGGCAGGCTTCTGATCAGCTGGTTAACTCGAAACTGACATTTTCCGGAATTCTTCGAATCTCCGCTCCCTGCACTGAACATGCGTATACACCCGCTGGGCGAATAGAGAATTGACGGCGCAGGCAATGTCTCAGTGATAGACGGGTTTCCCGTCCCTCCGGAGAAAGTGTGAATCCACGCCTTGAATTAACCATACCCATAGTGCCCATGATTCCCCCCGTTGCTGGACTTAGCCAATGGACAGGGCAGCATGAACCGTCTGTGCACGAGCGGCTCTCCAGACGATCGGAACAAGCATGTCCCCTGTCTGGGTGGAGCGATTGAATCGGGCGACGGAATATCGGGAGCTCCAACAGGTGTTCGCGGAGATTCTGGCCGACGCACGATCGGTCTGTAACAGTGAGCAGGTGGCGGCATCTATTGACGAGGCCATCTACAGGATCCAGAAGGAAAGTCTGCGCGACGAACAGGAGCTCGACCTGCTGCGTGCGGATTCCGAAGCATCGAAAACGGTCATATTCCAGTAAAACGCGAAAAACCCCGAAAAACACAGGGTTTTTCGGGGTTTCAGGTAGCGGTGGAGGGATTCGAACCCCCGACACGCGGATTATGATTCCGCTGCTCTAACCGACTGAGCTACACCGCCAGGTAATGTTTTACTTGAGAGGATTAATGGTTTCTGGCTTCATCCTCCGAAGACGGCCCGGTTGATGTCGTTCGGCTCCGTTAACGAAACCGCCCGATGCCACCACCAAAGCCGGACAAACCATACAAAGATTTTCCGCTGCATCCACACTCGAACGGTCAATGGGCCAAAAAAATACGAGGGAAGCGGCACTATTTGGGAGTCCGGCCAGATCCTGAGAGGGCTCGTGGGGAATACCGCAATGACAATGGACGTGTTTCTAGCGGCTCTGAAAATGGCGTTGGGATGTCGTGGCACGCGTCCGTACTGACAGATCATTCGGATCGCGGCAGTCAGTACTGCAGCGCATCATTTCAGAAGGCGCTGGGCCGGGAGGGAATTGAATGCAGTATGAGCCGCAAAGGACATTGCTGGGACAATGCAGTCAACGAGAGCTTCTTTGCGACACTGAAGAAAGAACTTGTGCACCCGTACGTGTATGCCGATCCGGATGCGGCTCGGGCAAGCATCTTTGAATACATCGAAGTGTTCTATAACCTTGATCGACGTTATACAGCTCTCAGCGGCCTGAGTCCTGAGCAGTACGAACAGCACGGATAGAGGGCAGATATTTCACGAGACAGATTGGCTGTCTCATACCACGGTTAACAGCGCCCACTATATCTACGGAACTTCAGACGGAGTGAACGACGACAGGCTCCGACGAAGGAAAATCAACATCAATCATTTTCCGAGACAGAATGGCTGTCTCAAACAACCGTTACCAGCGCCCAATAAACTTGGGGATGTTCAAACATCAGGAAAGAACGAGTTCTCCAACTGCAAACATGCGCCATCGAGCAGATTCGTAAATTGGCCCTGCATGTTCCGAGCGTCCACCAATCAAAAGCGTTTTCAGTCCATACCGCAGGACAAGCCGGAATCGGCGTCTATGATCCACATATGGCGTCTATGCCCGACGCGCGAGTGTCTCCGATGCATCATTCCACTGAAGAAGATGAAATGTTCAGCTTATTGTGAAACGATCCGCTTCGAAAACTGCGGAAAGAACACGCCGGCTGCCTTGAGCAGGCTCGGGACCTTCAGCGAAAAGGAGACATTTGAGGCTTTGTCGAGATGTCTGCTCGCGCCGAGGACTTGCTGCATCAAATCGACGAGATCGAACAGCCTGAGTCCGGCAGTTTGAAGAGTTAGAGAAGTAGGAGTCGTCTCTACAAACGAGTAAGCTTCGATAAGCTGAAAAGCCATCGCAGTGTGACCCGTGAAGGACCGTTCCGGCAATGTCCCTGAGGTTACGGTTGAGGCCGAAGCCGGTGGTTGCCACTGCGGGCAAGCAACGTGGCTTCCGAAACTGCCGCGAACGACACAGGTGTCCTCGTGATCATTGTGCTTTAATGGTCCGCCGATCGCGAAGCTCCACCCGGATTCATACGCAGGCCATGGTCGCCCGCGACACTGTCTCTTTGTCACACGCCGGCATCATTTCACTGGACATTCTCGATGCGCGATCTACAACGACCCTTGAATGGAAGGCCGCTCTGCAACTGACACCAAAGTTCAGTTAATGATACGTTAGAATGTTGAAAACAATGAAAGAGCTCATCGCACTCACCGCCGTGGTAATGCTGGCATCTGCAGCACACGCCAGCCCAAAATGTCAAAGTTCGGTCGCTCTCAAAAGTAGGCGCTGTCAGCAGTCTCAGACGAAATACATTACCGGTGCGACGGCTCAGCCGCTTGAAAAAGCCGACATTGTCGACACGGGTGTCGAAGCAGGATCCTTCAAGACTCTGGTGGCCACGGTGCAGGCGGCGGGTGTCGTCGAAACAGTGAAAGGCGACGTGCCTTTCACTGTTTTCGCCCCGACGGACGAAGCTTTTGCGAAGCGGCCCGCAGGAACTGTGGCAAGTCTGCTGAAGCCGGAAAACAGTGCGGAATTTCAGGCGATTCTCACTTACCATGCTGTCGCCGGTAAAGCGAGAGCAAGTGATGTCGTCAAGCTGACGGGCGCTAAAACGGTGCAGGGCCCACCGGTGGACATCAAGGTCGTCGGAGACAAAGTTCTGGCGAGCGACGTTGTGAAGATTTCTTCCGCGAAGACTGTGAACGTCAAATCTGCCTCAGTGGAAATCAGCGACGCCGGTGTGATGATTCACAGCGTCAAAGTAGTTGCTACCGATATCGAGAGCAGCAACGGCGTAATTCACGTGATCGACAGTGTGATCCTGCCATAGCCGCTCCGTCCGAAAGGTCTTCTCCGCGCGGTCGGAGCTTTCCGATCGTCTTTTTCCGGACTAGTCACCAAAGCCACGTAATAGTGAACCCGAAAGAAGTTCTAATGCCCCTTGCGTTGCCTGACACTGGCTCCGGCGAATCCGAAGTCAATCTACAGTGCGTCAGCATGACGACAGAGTCTGCAGTCAGAAGCGAACCGGCGAGGCCTACTCAGACCGACCTCGAATCGATTCGCGACGCGGTTCGGACAATTCTGAAAGCGGTCGGAGAAGATCCAAATCGCGACGGCCTGTTAGACACGCCTAGTCGCGTTGCGAAGATGTACGCAGAAATGTTTCGGGGTCTGCACCTTGATCCGGGGCGACACCTGGAGGTGACCTTCGAAGAAAACTACGACGAAATCGTGCTCGTCCGAGACATAGAATTTACGAGCATGTGTGAACATCACCTGTTGCCATTTCGGGGCGTAGCTCACGTTGCCTACATTCCAGACGGACGCGTAACGGGTCTGAGCAAACTTGCTCGCGTCGTTGAAGAAGTGTCACGTCGGCCTCAGGTGCAGGAGCGATTGACTCAGACTGTTGCTGACTTGATCGAAGATAGACTTGGTAGCAGCGCAGTTGGGGTCATCGTAAAAGCGGAGCACTCGTGCATGTCGATTCGCGGCATCCGCAAACCCGGCAGCATGACCGTGACCAGCACTATGCGAGGCAGTTTCCGCACGGATCCCGTAAGCCGAGCGCAATTGATGTCGTTGATCAATCATTAGTGCTTGCAACTTGCGTAGTGGCGGCTTTTGCCGCCATCAAGACTCTTTCTGAATTCTGTCGCGGCAAGAGGTCGCCACTGAGAAGATGCGCCAATTCGGATTAAGGAAAGTAAACGCTCATGATCATTCAAAAGCAGTACAAATTTTATGCGGCTCATCGCAACGAAACGTTGCAGGACAAATGCCGTAATCTTCATGGTCATCGTTACGGCGTGAAGTGTCACTTCGAAGTTGAACGAGACGGTAACATCAGCACGCTGTTTGGCGACTTCGACGCCAGGGTGGAACCGTGGCTAAAACAACGTTACGACCACGGTATGCTGATCAACCGACATGATCCGCTCTACGAATCTCTCCGGATGCACATGGATCGCACGGGTGAATCGCTTCGTTTGAACGTCTTCGACGGTCCGACGAGTGTTGAAAATCTTTGCCACAAGCTATTTACAGAAATTACACGAATGGGTTTCCGTCTTTCGATGCTTGAGATCCAGGAAACGGATACATCCGTCGTCAGGTACACGCGCGAAGACTGGGTGGGCGACAATCGCAATCTCGGACAGAAGACATCTACGCCAGGTGTCACAGCAGACGCTACTGCCGTTGGCAGCTGAGGACAATCTTCCCGGCAAGACTTGCCCGAATTAACAACAGCCGTTCAAATGACGCAGTACGTGTGTTCACGTGCGTGAGTCGGTATGATTGTGCAGTGATCGATGTCGCCAACGGCGAAGCCAACCGATTCAGGCAATTGCGGACGGAGAAGAGCGATCACACAGATGCCGATTGCGAGTCACACTTCGTTTATGCGGCGTTCGATCGAAGTCGCCAAAACAAATCCACGTCATCCCTTCGGTGCCGTCATCGTAGATCATATGTCAGAGACCATAGTCGCGGAGGGTGTTAACCAAACCAGGAGGACTCCTACTCAGCATGGCGAGATGGACGCCATCAACAACTACTCAGCTTCCGGCGCAAACAACTGGAAAGATCTGACACTCTACACAACCGCTGAACCCTGCGCCATGTGTATGAGTGCCATACTCTGGAGCGGCGTCCGTCGCGTAGTCTACGGCACGTCGATTCCAACGTTGATGCAACTGGGCTGGAAACAGATCGAGATCAGAGCGACCGAGGTTGTTGCGAGGTCACATCGACCAGACTGCGAAGTGATTGCCAGCGTGCTTGTCGGCGAGTGCGATGCACTATTTCACATGGTGGCGAAGGCCAGGAAAGGAACGTAGTCCGGTGACCGTGATCGCAGCGTACACGCGCTGCGGACGGATGCGGCACCGTTCTGAGGTTTGCGGTAAGGGATATTGATGAAAGTGGAGTTCCGACACGACATTTACCGGCCCGAAGGCGTTCGAGGCGTTCCAGAGTCGAAAACAGATCTGATCCGCGTTTGGTTCCGGCAATCGTGTGGATTTCGTCAACAATGACAGATTCCACGTCGGAAAGAACGGTATCGGCTTTCGACGTCCGCATCAGGTGCCGCGATCGGTGACTCAAGATCCGGGAACTATGACGCGTCGTTGCGAGCAGGCCTGAAGGGAAAACTCAACCTGCATCACCCGCCAACCAACTGTGGTCCGTCGGCGAAGGGCCGTGGAAATATCGTCAGCTGGTTGGGGGCCTACGGCGAGAAAGGCCGTCACTGGGATGTGATCTCCTTTAATCACGGACACTGGGACTCAAGCAATACAAAGGCCGACTATCAGAGTAACCTTGAAGCCATCATCGCCGAACTTAAGAAGACCAATGCGAAATTGGTCTGGGTGACAACTTGCCCGGTGCTATCGGGAAATGAGCCTGCCGGGCCACTCGGTGAAGATGGAAGGGCACCAGGACGCAAAACTAGAGTCATGGAAAAGTATCTGAATCCCTGGGCACTCGAAGTTATCCGGCGGTATCCCGAAATCTCTGTCTGCGATCAATGGCGACTGGTGAAAGACGGCCAGAACGGCGTCTTCAAAGAATGGTGGGATGGAAAGGACGTGCATTTTGGTGGCCAACAAGCGAAGGTACTCGGCGACTTTCTAGCGCGTTACATTCAGAAAATCATGAAGACTGCGAAGTGATACAGACATGACGAGCAAGCCACTTTTCGGAACATTGGTCGCATTTGTAATTGGCTGCTTCCTGGCACCAGTCGGTCGCGCCGAGGACGCGACCACAGCTTTACGCTCCAGCGGATGGAAGCGTTACACAATCGACAATTCATCACTCGGAGCAGACGGTGTTCGCTCGGCAGATGTGAATGCCGACGGATTGCCGGATTTGGTCTGTGGCTGGGAACAGGGTGGGGTTTCGCGAATCTATCTGATGCAACGAAATCAGGGGGCGCGTCCAACCTGGCTGCGAATTGATGCGGGACAGGCACCTGACGTCGAAGATGCGATGCTCGTCGATCTGGATCGAGACGGGGCAATTGATGTCGTCAGCTCAACCGAAGGGAAGAGCCGGAAAGTGCTGATCCACTGGGCACCTTCATCGCCCGGAAGGTACTCCGACAGCTCTCTGTGGAAGACGGAAACTCTTTTCGAAAACCGCAGCCGCTGGATGTTCGCTGTGGCCATGGACGTCGATGGCAGGTATGGCCCGGATGTCATAGTCGGTGGAAAGGGACAAAACGGTGTTGTCGGCTGGCTTCAATGCCCGGCGAATGCGAGAGATCTGTCAGCCTGGACGTTTCACAAACTCACTGATGTGACATGGACGATGTCAATCATGTGCCGAGACATGAACGCAGACGGATTGCCGGATGTTCTGGTAAGCGACCGCAAAGGAGAACGGGAGGGCGTCTTCTGGTTGCAGCACCCTGGGAAGGCTCAGGCGTCCGTGCGACACCCCTGGCCGAAGACGTGGGTCGCCGATGACTTGCACGAAGTCAATTTTATCGATGCCTATGACTTCGACGGAGACGGTATCGAAGAGATTCTGGCGACTCACAAGCAAGGCGAAGACCTGGGGCGCCTGAGTATTCTCCATCGTCGGCGAGACCAATCCTGGAAGGGTCGACCAGTCAACATTCCGTCGTGGATCACAAAACCCAAAGCCATTCAAGTCGGAGACATCAATCTGGATGGCCAACCTGATCTCGTCCTGAGCGCAGAGAATGCTGTAAACGGACGAAGCGGAATCATCTGGCTCGAGTTTTCAGATCATTGGGACACCCCAAAGTGGTCAACTCACGACATCAGTGGGCCGGACGGGATCAAATTTGACAGCAATCTTCTCCTGGATCTGGATAGCGACGGAGACCTTGATGTCATCAATACGGAAGAAAACAACAATTCCCAAAACGGCAGTGCCGGCCTCGGACTGATCTGGTACGAAAACCCCACCAAGAATTAGTTCGGCAGACCCTCGCAGGCATCTTCGCTGGCCGCACACCACTGCGAGTTGGCAGCAATCCTTAGCCGCATCGATCGATGCAAGGGATCGTTTGTGCCGCAACTGGCAGCACAGTTTCCAAACGTCAATGTGCGCTGGCGTGCCCAGCAAGAGCAGACGGATGAATCGATGTGGAGCATCATACTTGGGTTCGTCCTTGTCATCGGAGCGATGTATCTGCTGTTGACGATCGAATTCAAATCCTGCATTCAGCCTTTTCTTGTCCTGTCGATCATCCCATTCGGATTCATCGGGGCGATCGCGGGACACTTGTGGATGCAACTGCCACTGACGCTGTTCAGCATCTACGGCTTGATCGCACTCTCTGGAATTGTCGTCAACGACTCGATCGTTCTGATCGACTTCATCAGCATGCGGCTGAGAGACGGTCTTTCCATCGAAGAAGCCATTCTCGATGCAGGCCGACGACGTATTCGCCCGGTGGTGCTGACATCTGTCACAACCATTGCGGGCGTACTGCCCATCCTGCTGTAAACGCAGCGTCAAGCCCTTGTCTTAATTCCCATGGCAAGTCGCTTCGCCGCGTTCGATTGATCCCGGTATACGTGACTGTGGTCTCATGGCGGAAATTCCGGATCAGAGGGTGAAGGGCAATTGCTCGCACCTCATTTCAGATATGGAGTTGTGGAGTTCAGTTACAGTTGCCATTTTCGCCACTTCGACGGGTGGCTCAGTTCATGCGCCGAGACGATTCGTGTCAGATACTCATACGATTTCCACGATTCCGAAAACCACGGTTTGATAGCTCTGCTCCTGGAAACTCATGCCTTTTTCAAAGGCACGAAATCCGTGTCATCAAGTCAATACGTTTTCTGCGAATCGGACTGGATCTGCCCCGGCGCGACTGACCGAGCAGAAATGCTCATATGGCTGATCGATGAAACCAAGGATAGTTGCGACGCGTTCCGGGTGAACTTCTAATCATCACCGACGCACATCGGCGGGAACGATCCATCCCTTGAATTAACGATTGCTTCATATAGAGTGAGTTCCAGTGTTGAAATCAAGATTACTGTCAGTCCTCAATGTCAACGTGCATCTCAAATCCAAACAGTGAATCCTTGAAGAAAATGATCCATCGTCGGAGATGTTTTTCACTACGACGATCGATGGCTGCCATCGTTTGCATCGTGGCACTCACATGTGCAACGAAGGTGATGGCACAGGACGGATTCGCCGCAGCGCGTTTTGTGCCTGAGCGGAAGGACGATTTTGCGTTTGAGAACGACAAGGTCGCGTTTCGAATCTACGGCCCCGCGCTTCGAGACTCCAAACAGAACAGTGGCGTCGACTGCTGGGTGAAACGCGTCGACTACCCGATCATTGACAAATGGTACGGGGGCGCCGAGCGGGGCATCAGCTACCACAAAGACCATGGAGAAGGACACGACCCGTACTCGGTCGGCGATGCATTGGGCTGTGGCGGTCTGGCATTGTGGCTGGATGGCAGGCTCGTGATGTCAAATGTCTTTCGAAACTACCACGTGATTGAGAATGGGCCACGGAGGACGGTTTTCGAAATCGAATATGTCTGGGAGGATTTGCCGAAGCGTTATCGCGAAGTGCGTACTTTTACGCTGAATGCAGGTTCTCAGCTGTTTCGCGCCGAGAGTCAATTCTTCGTTGACGACAAGCCGCAGGCGGTTCAGGTAGCGATCGGCGTCAGCACTCAAAGTGGAAAGGCGAAACCGCTGTGGGACCAGCGAGGACAATGGGTGGGTGCATGGCAAACCCTGGAGGGTGCAGGACTCGGCACCGGAACGATCGTGGAACATGGCGGTCGTGGCAGGATCGTGCAGCTTGATAAACAGGAAAAAAAAGGAAACAGCCATGTGGTGATCGTCACGCCGACTGACCAGCGGGGGCGCATCACCTACCACGCGGGTTTCGGATGGGAGCGTGCCGGTGAGATAACTTCGGAAGATAAGTGGAAGCAATACCTGGAAACATACACCGAATCGCCGTCCCGCGTGCGGAAAGAAGCAGCGGACGAACCGCAGATCGAATTGAACACCGACGACTATCAATCTTCGTGTGGAATTGAGGTCACTCAGGACGCGTCGTTGGTTCAGGTCACCTGGCCGCTGGATTCCGGTCAGCGCGGCCGACTGACTTTCGACCTGACACGCAATCGTCCGTTGATTCACACCGCCGCCGCGTCGTCGAAAGACTCTGCCTCGTTTCGGCCAATCGCCAGGGGGCTTGATCCGATGGTTCAGGTTCGCATTGGAAACCGTGATCTCAAAAAACGCGGTGGTTGGACGGTTTTCTTCGACCGCATGCAGAGGAAGCCAAGCGAAGTCTTTCGTGCCAGGATCGAACAGAAACGGGCGATCGTCACCAGCAACGCGCGTCGCGTCACGCTGACGATTGGCGATGTGTCAGCGGGTCCTTTTCAGGGGCAATTGCGTTGGACGTTTTACGCCGGCAGTTCCTTCGTCCTGCAGGAGGCGGTGCTGAAGACGGAGCGGGACGGCACAGCTTTTCTTTTTGACACCGGCCTTGTCTGCCGCCAGGCCGAGCCGACTAAAATGTCGTGGTGTGAATCGCTTGGACCACTCCAGACGGAAGCGGCCGCCGCAATCAAGAAGCCCAGGAACCTGGCCGTTCGCGGCAGAGCCGTCGCCGCCCAGTTCTCCGGTGGCTCGATCGGGATGTTCCCGCCTCCACACCGATACTTCTACCCGTTGGACTACTCCACCAATCTCAAGAACATCTGGATGGGTCCGAACTACGGCAATCAATCGTCTTCCTTCGGCTTCGGCATTCGGCATGATCCCAAGGGTGACAATCGCTATGTGCCCTGGTTCAACGCACCGCCGGGCACCGAGCAGGAAATGGGTGTCTTTCTCGTGTTCTCTGACGGCGCAGCAGATCAGGTGCTGGAAGACGTCGCCCGGCTAACTCGGAAAGACCGGTTCGCCAGGATCCCCGGTCACGTAAAGTTTGCGAGCCATTTCCATGTGGAACATACCCTCGACTTTTTGCGGCAAAGTATGGGCGCCACTTACACGGATGTCGTTCCTTCCTCCGTGAAGCAGCCGCAAATCTGGAAGTACACGTTAAAGCGTCCCTCCGATGATTGGACAAAACCGAACTTCGATGATTCTGACTGGAAGTCCGGACCGGGCGGTTTTGGTCGAAAGGGCACGCGCGGCCTGAAATTTGGCACGCCATGGGACACTTCGGATATCTGGCTGCGGCGCAAATTCACGTTAGCCGAAAAACCGTCCGAGGCAACGAGACTGATGCTCCATTATGACGAGGATACAGAGGTCTACCTGAACGACGTCCTTGCGGCGTCCGTCACCGGGTTCAGCACGGAGTATCGATACCTTCCCATCAGTCGTGAGGCGATGCAAAAGCTTCGAAAGGGTGCAAACGTGATGTCTGTTCACTGTCAAAACGATGGAGGTGGACAGGCCATTGATACAGGGCTGGTCCGTATCGACAAATCCTCAGGGGCCGTTCCGGCGGAACTGCAGTCGCCAGGATTCGTCGATGTGTTCAAACGAATGGGGATTGATATCGTTCACCTGGCAGAATTTCACAATGGCCGTACGCCGAAACTCAAAGCTCCGGTACGCCTGAAGCAATTGGAAACGCTCCACCAGGAGTGCCAGCGTCTGAGTGATGACGAATTTCTACTGCTGCCCGGAGAGGAACCGAATGTACACCTGGGCGGGCATTGGATCAGCTTCTTTCCGAAACCGGTTCTCTGGGTACTGAACCGTCCGGAGGGAACACCGTTTGTCACGGAGCACCCGCAGCTGGGTCCTGTGTATCACGTCGGTGGCGAGGCGGACGTGCTGCAGTTGTTGCGAGCCAAAGGCGGGCTGGCGTGGACCGCCCATCCGCGAATCAAATCCTCAACGGGATTTCCTGATGGCTACCGCGACCGACTGTTTTATCTGTCAGAGCAATTCCTGGGTGGCGCCTGGAAAGCGATGCCGGCTGACTTGTCGCAGCCGCGACTGGGCTCGCGCGTGCTCGATCTATTAGATGACATGTCGAACTGGGGGACGCCCAAGGTCGTTCTCGGAGAAGTCGACGTTTTCCAGATCGCAGCGGATCATGAGCTCTACGCCCACATGAACGTGAACTATTTGCGCCTTGACGAACTGCCTAAGTTCGAAGACGGCTGGCAACCCGTCGTGGATGCGCTGCGGGGCGGGCAGTTCTTCGTCACAACGGGCGAGGTATTGATCCCCGAATTCACGGTGAACGGTCGAAAGTCCGGTGAGAGTGTAACGGTCGTGAAAGGCCAAAGAGCCGAAGTGCGTCTGGATCTGAAATGGACATTCCCATTGGCCTACGCTGAAATCATCACCGGAGACGGCCACGACATCAGACGCCACAGAGTGGACCTGTCTGCGACCGAATCTTTCGGAGAAATGTCGCTCAAGGTCGACGCTGACGTGACCGGTCAACACTGGCTGCGAGTGGAGGTTTGGGATATCGCGACCAACGGCGCATTCACGCAGCCTGTCTACCTGCACCGACGTTAATTTTCTATTGCACCTCACTGACCTACGGAATGTAATATGGAACGCGTAACACTTGGGCGCAGCGGGCTGTCGGTTTCTCCGATAGCGTTTGGGACGTGGCAGCTGAGCTCGCGTTTCTGGGGCGAACAGCCGAAGGGTGACGCGATCGCGGCGATGCAACAGGCCTTCGAACTGGGCGTCAATTTTTTCGATACAGCCGATGCCTATGGCGATGGGTACGCCGAGACGGTGCTCGGTGAAGCGATTCGTGACCTGCCCCGGGACCAGTTGGTGATCGTCACGAAGTTTTTCAACCACTTCAACCCGGACGGCACCCGTTACCCCGACCTATCGCCCGGATATCTGGCCGAGCGATGCGAGGCCTCGTTAAAACGACTGGGGATTGAAACCATCGACGTCTGCTTACTTCATTTCTATGACCAGTTGACCCCGTTGGCCGAGGTTGCCGGGACGCTGGAGAAGCTCCGCGACCAGGGAAAGATCCGCTCTTTCGGTGTGAGCAATCACAACGCAGAGCAGTTGAGGGCGCAGCGTCATTTTGGTGCGTATGACATCGTTCAGCCGGAATACAGTCTGGTAAACACGGGGATCGAAAAGGATCTGCTCCCTTATTGCCAGGCGGAAGACATTGGCGTGATGGTTTACTCGCCATTGCACAAGGGGCTGCTTACGGGAAAGTACACGGGCGACGAGACCTTCAACGATTTTCGGGCCAACCATCCCGATTTCCTGGGTGATCGATATCGGCAGTTCTGCCAGGCGGTCCAGGAGCTGCAGCCGATCGCCGAGGAGTACAGGTTGAGTATCTATCAGCTTGTACTTGCCACGACTCTGTTGCACCCGGCCGTCCATGTGGCGATCTGTGGTATCAAGACGCCGGCGCAGATCGCCGAGGCCGCCGGGGCGATTGGAACGACCATCTCGCGGGAGGACTATTTTGCCGTACGAACGGCTCTGGCGATCGGACAAGGAGTGAAGGTCGTTGACGCCAGGGGCACTCGCAAGTAATCCGACCAAGAACCTGACTGACGGACCGCACGCGAAGAAATGCGCGACGTAAACTTCGTGTTGCTTCACAGGAAACAAACGATTCAGAAACCTGCATTCCGATCACGTTTCTGTGAGATGCCGTTGAAAAGTTGATCTTGCAACTTTGTTCCTGGCACCTACACGGACAGCACCAATGGCTTAGAGTCGTCAGCAAAAACCAGTGACGAATACCCACGTCCAGATATTTGACAACGACCCAATTCACGGACTGACTAGCAGACCATTGCGTATTGCGACCCCTGTCCGTCAGTCGATAAATCGCTCCCGTCTCTCCTCCTGAAGCTACACAATGACACAAGTCGTTACGTTCCTGTTGCTACTGTTACCGTTGCCGCTGGCCGCTGTGGAACGCCCCAATATCATCTTGATCATGGTCGATGATATGGGGTTTTCGGATCTTGGTTATCACGGCGGTGAAATCAGCACACCCAACATCGATGCGCTGGCTCACGGCGGCGTTCGCTTCTCACAGTTCTACAACAGCGGCCGTTGCTGCCCGACCCGCGCTACCTTGATGACGGGCAGTCATCCTCACCAAACGGGGATCGGTCATATGACACTGTCCCCAGGTAAGAAACCGGGTAAGGCGAAGCCACCAGCCTATCAGGGCTACTTGAATCGGCAGTGCGTCACAATCGCCCAAAGTCTCAAACAACACGGTTACGCAACACTGATGGCCGGCAAATGGCACCTGGGGCAGGCCGAGCAATCCTGCTGGCCGCTTCAACGTGGCTTCGACAAATATTACGGATGCATCGCAGGCGCAACCCGCTTCTTCCATCCTGTGGAGCCCCGTGGAATGACGCTGGGAAACGAGCAAATAGCGGAACCGGCCAGCACGACCAAAGAAGCGTTTTACACCACAGATGCCTACACTGACCACGCCATTCGATTCGTGTCAGAACATCAAGCCGACGGCACAACTAAACCGTTCTTCCTGTATCTCGCCTACACGGCGCCACACTGGCCCCTGCAGGCCTTTGAGGATGATATTGCCAGGTATCGAGGGAAATACTCTCGTGGCTGGGATGCGCTGCGCGAGACGCGTTTCCAACGTCAACTCGATAGTGAGCTGATCAGGAAAGGTACGCAACTATCGCCGCGAACGCCAAAAATCCCTGACTGGGATTCGCTCGATGCCAACAAACGCGATGAAATGGACCTCAAGATGGCCGTCTACGCCGCGATGGTGGACCGAGTGGACCAAAACATCGGCAAACTTGTCGCTCATCTGAAACAGGCGGACTCGTTTGACAACACACTGATACTGTTTCTGTCGGACAACGGCGGCTGCCAGGAGGGCGGCATGCTTGGACGGGGCGAGTTCTACAATATCGAGGAACGCAACCGGCAAACCAACAACAGCTATGGTGAAGCCTGGGCCAACGCCAGCAACACACCCTTCCGACTCTACAAACACTTCGCACACGAAGGCGGCACGTCCACGCCGTTTTTCATGCATTGGCCGGAGATGATTCAGCCACGCAAACACTGGTTCCGCTCGCCTGCGCAATTGATCGACATCGTGCCAACCCTGTTGGACGTTGCCGGTGCGACTCATCCTGAGCACTTCAACGGAAACCCAATCCCCACACTCGATGGAATCTCGTTGCGCAGGGCATTCACCGGGGATCGACTCGATCGGAGTGAGCCAATCTGTGTGGAACATGAAAACAACGCCTTCGTTCGCGACGGTGACTGGAAACTGGTCGGTCGTGGCGTTTCACCAGCTGCTGGCATCGTCCACGCCAGGTGGGAACTGTACAATATCGCCAGCGATCGCACGGAAACCATCGACCTCGCAGAATCGCATCCAGCGTTGGTCAAAAAGATGTCCGACCACTGGGCCAAATGGGCCCGGCGTGTCAATGTCTACCCGAAGACAGCACCCAAACGATAGCGGCTGTTTCCTGCCATACGGATCTACAATCCCGACTGGAACATGACGCCGAATGAATGGCTGGTCTGGAGTAAAGAAACGAGCATCTCCGAAGAAAAGGGCAGAGACACCGACAGGAATTCAAAACGAGAATAGAATCAACCGACATGAACGCATCTATACTCCCTGACATTCGTTGAGCATCACTTTGCCTTGCGCTGGCCTGTCTCTTTACCAATCCTTTGGTGGCAGCGCGGCTGCCAAATATCGTCGTCTTCATTTCCGATGATCTCGGCAGGCTGGACACCTCGATTCACGGATCGAAGGATGTTCGGACTCCGACCATGGACTGGCTTGCCGCGGCGGGCATGATTTTCGACAACGCCTATGTCGTTTCGCCATCCTGCTGTCCGGATCGCTTCTCACTGCTCACCGGATTGATGCCCGCGCGGCATGGCGCGCATCCGAATCACAGCCAGGTTAGACTGGAATTCCCTACGAATCGTGGGCGCTCCATTAAGCGTGTTATAATGCACGGAAGGAGTGTCAGGAATGTCTAAGAAATCAGTGAAACAAGTTCGTCGTAAACACAGTGACGAATTTCGTCGGAACCCGTACGTTTCGTCGCTCGTTCAAGAACCCACCCTTTGATAGTTCTGTTCCTGGAAACTCATACCTTTTCCAACGCAGGAAATCCGTGTCATCTGGTCCATACGTTTTGTCGGAATCGGACTGCATTTGCCCCGGCGTACCCCACGTGGCAGAATTGGCCAGATTGCTGAGCGATGAAATCAACGTTAGTTGCGACTGGTCTTTTCCCGCCTGGTCACCTGCAGGCAGGAACACCGACTGATCGACGCTGAACCCACTGTGTTCCCAACTCCGCATGTTCTCGACAACTTCCCGTTCGAACTTCTCCTCGGCCAAGTACAACGTGAACACGTTTTGCTGCCAAGCGACCAACAGTCGCTCCCTATCGAGTTCGGGGAACTCCAGGAAATCGCCCTCGGGTGAAAAGGCTCCGCGGGTAATCAGCACGTGGATGTGCCCGTGACCGTCTGTGTCGCCAGCAGGACATCGATTGCAAATCGTTCGCACAGAAGCGTGAACCGACTTCCCTTTTCAGCCCACGGAAGGTTGACCTGTTTGACCCCGTGAACCACACAGTCTCGTCCTGATCTCCGCGAACCTCGGCGGTCATCCCAAAAGTCTTTCACCACAGACGACACAACGTGGCCTTCGGCTGCAGCCCAATTGTGTATCGGGCTTGTGTCCTGTCGCTCTCAAGCTCCGCCCCGCTTTGCGGGGCGGACGGAACTCAGCCCACCGATTCATCGGTGGGGACCCGGCAGTTAACATGAACCACAAGTCCCAACGGGACGACGGACGCGATCGGCTCGACAGAGAGGATTCACGCCAACGCGAGTTTGCTGGACAAACATGTTCAGGCGTGGATGATTGGAGCCAGGAATGCGCGCAGGAAAAAAAGTTCAACGTTTGCAGTGCAGAGAAGGAACACTCCGACAACATCCCCAACACGGAACTTCGCAGAGATCTACGAAGTCTTGTAGTGTGACATTCGCGCACAACGAACGAAGGTTCAACATTGCTAGAACAAGGTCCTCGGTCGCGCGACGTTGCGGCCGGGAGAGCCCCGTCCCTACGTAAGTCGTGCCCACATTCGACGAAATGTGATGAACGCCGGACCGCGTCGTGGTACAATCGGGCGTCGATCCTTCCAATCAGGTTCCCCAAGGTCATTTCCATGGTCGTTCGCAACACTCGGTTTGCCGTGCTCGCAGTGGTTTGCATGGCCGGCCCGTCCGACGGGGCCGATACGGCTCTTAATCTTTTCACCAAGAACCCGGCCGGGGACCTGATCCTCGTCGTATCCGATCAGCCGGACGATCTCCAACAGTACGCCGCAACCGAACTCGTTCGGCACGTTGAGAAGACGACGGGCGTCAAACCCCGCCTGGTCAAAGCGGCAGCCATCCAGGCCGACCGGCTCCCCGTCGACTCGAACGTGATCGTACTCGGCCAAACGGACGACAACCCGTGGCTGAAGGGCCTTGCTCAAGAAGGTTTCTTCAAACCCAACGCGAACGAACAAGGCTACTCACTGCGCATCGACGTCAAGCCCCACGAGGCCCAGGGGAAGCGTTGGGTGGTTGCGCTCGCGGGAGCCGACCCGCGGGGAGTGCTCTACGGGGTGCGGGATTTCTGCCACTTTCATTTCTACAAGGACGCCGACGGCGTGATGCTTCGGCGCGGACGAGTGTCGACAGCGCCGGCGCTGAAGGTGCGGATGCTCTCCGAGTCGTGCTGCAACCTGTTTTCGGCGGACAACGATCACGACGGCTTCATGCACACGGCCCACTTGAACCGATTCAGCCGCAACGTGGTTTTCAACAAGCACTACTTCGTCGATTGGTTGAGCGAGTGGAAGGTGAGCCACGTGAACTTCGTGTGGGGAAACTTTGCCGCCTATCGTGAGCCGGCCAGGAAATTCGTGGCGTACGCGCATTCACGCGGCGTACGCGTCTTCGTGCACTACGTGCCCTATCGACCGGGTCACGAAGACCCGCCGCCGACGGTCACGGCGACGAAATTGGGTTCGGACAACGCGGCCGATTGTCCGCGCGATCCGGCCGTCAGAAAATGGTACACGGACCGGTTGACCGAGTTGGTCACGCAGGAACCCCGTTTTGACGGCGTGATCATCGAATCTCCCTATCACGACGGTGTCTACTGCCAGTGCGAGATTTGCCAGGGTAAGAAGAACCCGTTTCCCGAGGACGTGCTGTTGGCCGAGATGACCGAGATCGTTCGCGACAAGCGACCCGACATGCCCATCGTCAGGGTGATGAAGCAACCCGTGCCCGACGCAGGAGCCGGCCAGCGGTTGGCCGCTCAGCTCAAACCGCTCGAACGGCCCCTCGATTGGCACGTCAACACCTATCGCGATCGCGAGCACCGTAAGCGTTGGCACGACCTGGGACCGAAGTTCGGAACCTATCTCAGGCTCTATCGTTCGGCTTTGAAAGGCAAGGACGTCCCTGCGGAAATCGACTTCCTCTACAACGATTTTCGAATGAGCGCCGAGCGAAACGTGCTGGCCCACGGTTTCTGCTACCGATTCTACGGCGGCCGCTACGGCAGTTTTCCGGTCGAGAAGGACCAGGCCATGCTGGCCCAATATCCCCACAAACGGGGCCCGCTCTCCCTGGCGCTGCTGGGTGAGGCAGCTGCCGATCCACTGGTCGATCCCGAGTTTCGCCGTCACACGCTGAGGCGCATTCACGCGATCACCATCCCCGATTATCCCCGTGACCGAGTGCTCACAGCCGACGAGTTGACGGCCGACGCCGGTACGAAACGCGCGGACAAGAAGCCGCCGGCGGGGCCCGTCGTCCAAAGCCCGGCGTTTTATCCCAACCCCACAAAGCTGTTTCGCTGTCAGTACGGCATTCGCGAGGATGCGTTCACGCTGGTGCAGTCGTGTGTCGATTTCGACAACGACGGAGTTCGCGAACTCGTCTACGGCTCGCGAACCAACCAAACATGCAGTCTGATTCGCGCTGCCGACGGAAAGGCCCTGTGGACCACACCGCTGGCCGGCCTCTGCCAATCGATTTCGGCACACGATCTGGACGGCGACGGCCGCTACGAGATCCTCTTCCTCACCAGCAACCCCGGTCGGCTCTACGTCCTCGATCACTCGGGCCGTGTCCTCAAGCACTGGGACGCCGACGACGCCAAGGTGGGCAACACGCCCGTCATCATCGATGCCGACCACGACGGCGTTCTCGACGGCTACCTGGGCACGCGATCGAAGTATTTGGTTCGCCTCAACATGAACGACGTGAGCCTCATCGCCCGCCGGCCGGGCTGGGTGCAGTGCGGCTGCCACACCACGGCCATGGACGTCGACGGCGACGGCCGCTGGGATCTGTTCGCGGGTGCGGGAGACGACAATCGCGCCAAAGGCGTGATGCATCGGTTCGATCCGCTCACGCTCGAGACCGTTTGGTCGCACGAGACCAACGACAACGCGTCGAGCGCCGATCCGGTGCTGGTCGACATCGACGGCGACGGGCAGGTGGAGATTGTCAAATCGGTCGACAACTACGGCCGGGACGACGCCCACGACGGCGTCTACGCCTTCGAAGCCGACGGCACCCTGCTCTGGAAGGTTGACGGCCTCAGCGGTGAAGACTCACCCAACGTGGCCGATCTGGACGGCGACGGTTCCGTCGAAATCGTCGGCATGACCTTCGGCAGCGAAGTTTACTGCTTGGACGCCCAGGGAAAGTTAAAATGGCGGAAGGACCTGCGTCCCCAGTTGACCGACAAAGCGCACGCCTATATGGCCCCCATCCTCTGCGATCTCGACGGGAAGCCCGGACTGGAGATTCTGGCCATGACCAACGCGGGTTACACCCAGAAGGGAACGGACCCGCTGCTCAACGCCCAGTTGTTCGCCCTCTCACCCACCGGCGAGATCCTTGACGTCCTGGACATGGGCGGCTCGCGGTATTGGGGCAAAGGCTTCTGCTGCAACGTCGACGACGACCCCCATCTGGAACTCGTCGTCTCCGGCAGCGGCGGCCTGGACGTCATCGAAACCCGCGGGCTGGGCCCCAACACCGAACATTTTCAACGCCGCCGCGATTATCGCCGGCTCAGCGTTCTACCCTGGGCCTATGAAGACACGTACTTCATCCACCGCGGAGAGAAGAAGGGCGTCGTCAACGGCACCGACGACCTGATCCTCGAAAAGACCGACGGCCGCTTCCGCAAGACCGGGAGCTTCACCACCGAACTCTTGACGCCCCCGCCCGCCGGGTTCTTTAACCGCTTGCGCTACAAGGCCCACACGCCGCCAGGGACGAAGATCACGGTCGACATCGTTGACGAATCGGGGCAGGTGTTGAAGCAGGACACGGCTTCCGAGGTGAAACTGCATTTGGGCGAAGGGGTCCGGCTGCGGTTTATCTTCACGACAACCGCCCCGGCGGCGAGTCCGAGGCTTGACGCGTATAGTCTTTCGTTCGGTTTATGAATGTTGGCGTGAGGTGGCGGTCATCTTTGCGACGAGGTGACCAACGCGCGTGCGTAGTGACACGGGTTTCGCTGACTTCGCCTCGTTCGTGCCGTCGCGATTTCGCGGTCGGGGCAGGATGCTCGCGTTCGACGTCCGCCGGAAACCGCCGGGAAGTCGCTCTTCATTCCCGTAGGGGCAAAAAAATCGAACGACGCGGTTGATCTTTGACAAGTGGAATTTACGAACGCCGCGCGAGCCGAATCTCAGCCCTGCTGTCTGTCACGACATACCAACACTTTTCCCGCGAGTTCCCGCGTCTCAGAATATCCGGTTCCTATCGGCAGCGAAACACCGCACGTCAAACGCGTGCACATACTCGTCTCGGCTCTCACGTTAATCGCAATACCCGGACGCTGTTTTCGCAAAGGACCGGTGACGGCCAGCAGACACTCGTCCGTCCCCCTGGCCGGATGCATGGAACCATGTCGCAATTGCGCGAAGAAGGTGTGCTGCGTGGTGACTCCTTGATGATCTGCGGAAATTACTGGTATTGATCGTAATAGCCGTGGAACATCGTGACCTGCTATTGGCCGTGCGTCGTTACGTCTGTCGGGTCGATGTCGAGCGTCACGCAATCTTGCATGCAACTCAGGCAATGCCTCCTGTACTGTAATCGTTCTGATCACACGAAATGACTTTGCTTTGTCCCTAACCGGCGGTTGTCGTTGCGCGCGTAGCACGAACCGACCTGAGTTAGAAACTCGTCGCCCGTGACACACGTCAAAAACCACCGCATTCTGATTTACGGCGATCACCAACATTCTTGTTGACGACTTGCTGAGCAAGTTGGAGTCTTGCCGCGATCGGATTTATTTCTCAGTTCTGTTTAGAGAGGCACCGTGTCAGACCGAACACTATAATTCACTCCTGTGTTACGACGATCGACCAGCCTCGCCATCAATTTGTATCAGAAAAGAATCATGAAACAACGAGCCCTGTTGTTGAGCACATTGTTATTCGGATTACTGCCATCTTTGACAGCCGACGACAGGGCCAATTCAGAGAGAGTTCACCGGATTACCCTCGCGGAATTCGAGACGACGTTGACGTTCTGGGCTCGAAAACATCCTGAGCTTCTTGAACTCGACCGCCTTGGAGAATCCGAGTCGGGGCTCGGACTTCACTTGCTGAAGATCACCGATTCGAGCGTCGAAGACCGTTTCAAGCAGGTCGTGCTGGTCACATCGCTTCACGGTGGTCCTGAACGATCCGGAACAACCACTGCATTGCATTTCGTGGAGTGGCTGCTGGGCGATTCTGAGGAGGCGCGAGAAACACGTCGAAATCAGGTCCTACTCATCATGCCCATCAACCATCCGGAGGCGTTCTTTCGGACGGACCGCTTCATGAATAAGGCAGGGATCGATCCCTACACAGGAGGCGGACCCCAGCATTGGGATCTAAGCAACCTGAAATACAAGTCATCAGACAAAGCTCCTGAGGTCAAAGCGGTGCTGGAAGTCGTGGACGCGTGGAAGCCCGATGTACACGCAGATTTGCACGGTACCGGTCTGCAGGAGTACCCGCTCGAAAACCTCGGCGACCGCACCCGATACCAAGGGCAGATCATGTTCGAAGTCACCGGCTCGGCGTATTCGAACTACGCGTTAAGACCGTGGGACTGGCGGGTAACCGAAGCGATGATCAAGGCCGGTGAAGAAGTCGGATTCCCGTCGGATAGGTTTGAAGCGGACGGTCAGCGATCCTTCCACGGGCCCGTCATGAATCCGATTTCTGATCGAACATGGCGAGGCCAGCCGAACTTCTACACGGCACAGTATGGATACGCGAAGTACCATACCATGGTGAGCGCATTCGAAATCGGTTGGGAGCAGAGCGGTGTGGCGCGTCTCCGCGGATTGCTTCGAATCGGTAATCGTCGGTGGCAGAATGAGTGGTACGAAGGATATCCTGTCGATCGGGTCAAGTCATTCGTTGGCCATTTTGTCACGTCATACGGGAGCACTCCGGCGGAACGACGACGCAGTCGTGTGGAACTTTGGCAGAAACAGGGGCAATTCACACAGGCCATTCTCTACCCACAAACCGACGGCCGGGACACGTATTTCGTCGCGACATCCACTGCAGCCACAGCGGCGCTAAGCAAGAACATCGACGAATTTCTCGCCGGCGTTTCAAAGCGAGACGACGTCAACGCCGATGGTTTTCAGAAGCTCATTCGAAGTGGTCCCGAAGTTATTCTGGCTGTAGACAAGGCTCGGTCCGGCGATCAGGAGATCAACCCGATTGAGCACGGGATCGGATTCCGGCTGCGACTGCCCTATCGCAATCCATCAATTGACGCTGTGAAACTCAACGGAGACACCCTCGGAAAAAGTGCGACCGATGGTTGGCAGTCGTGGTTCGCAAACGGGTTCACGCAGATCCAGATAAATCTGCCACCGACTTTCGCCACAAAGCACGATCTGTTCATGATCTCCTGTGAATATACTCCCGACGTGGTGCGGCGAATCGGTTGGACTCCACCACAGCAGGTATTGGATCAGTTGAAACGGTAAGGACAACCTGTCCGAAGAATGGGCACGGACATGCCTTCGGCAAACTCACGTCGGCCACTATCCGTCCCAGGAAGTCGTCACGCGTGATACGCGCCGAAAAACCACCGTGCTGATGGCACAGATCTTCGACGCCGGCATTATGTGTCAGAAGCTCCATACCACTGTCGAATAGCCCAGGGGAGGTCACGAATTTCGCTGAGTCGGCCCTTTTTTCGGGCGACCATACCGACGTAACTCAGAGTGCGAATTGGCTCATTTTTCGGCACTCAGTGACGGACCGCACCGACAGCAACATGCACGGGATGTATATGGGCCGAACAATTCTGAAGGGCCGCACCCGTGTGCTGCCGAAGGCCTGTTTTACGGGGGAAACGCATTATTCCGTGCAGATCCTGCGCGAACTGCTGGGACTCAAAACGGTCACGGTGGGCACGCTACCCGATGTCGGGATGGATCCCGATGACCTTGCGGAAAAACTGGCACGGCATACAGACGCTCCCGTTCTGGTGGTTGGGAAATTGGGACCACTTTCTAAAGGAGCCGTCGACAATGTCGACGGAATTCAGGAGAAACTGATCGGTCGTGAGAGCTATTTGCACCTCGATGCGGCATTGTTTGGCGGTTATCTCCCGTTCACGGAGCATGCCACAGCGGTGTCGTGGCGGAACAGCGATTCTGCAGATTCCGTCCGGTATGACTCAATCGCGGTTTCCTGCCATAAGTTCTTTAGATATCCCTCCCCGGCCGGATTGTTTATCACACAGCAGAAACTGTACGACGAATTCAACGTACTCTTTAGCCGGATTCACAACTCCGAATACATTCATCAGGTCCCGGGGACGATCACCTGTTCCAGCGATGCGGTGAAGTCGGCGGAATTCTACTACTTTACAACACCATCAGCGCTCGCCAGACAGTCCGAGGATGCAAAGCGGATGCTGGGGAATGCCACCTTGCTGC
Organism: Fuerstiella sp.; assembly: GCA_029245955.1. Taxonomy (GTDB): domain Bacteria; phylum Planctomycetota; class Planctomycetia; order Planctomycetales; family Planctomycetaceae; genus Fuerstiella. The sequence goes on from JAQWOH010000075.1 coordinate 28,335, forward strand.
CGGACCAGATGCACACTCATTTCCCGCAGTTCACGGCGACGCGCGCATGCCGGTTGTCAAACACGATCTATTTCAGAAACCCTATTGACGCGATCGTCAGCATGTATGCGCTTGCGACGATGCAGGTGGACATCAACAACCAACGCAGTTCATTCGCCCACGTGATCGTCATGCCGCATGTGAGCCGCGCAGTCATGACCGAATTTTCAAGCGACCTGAAGAACAGTGGATCACGTTAGACCACGTCCTGGTGATCCCTGTCAATTTCGCGGATTGGAGACGTGTTGTGACTGGGACCTGCCAATCGAAGTAGGCGTCCAAAGGCGGGCACGTACAATGCGAGCGTACCAGTGGGAGCATCGCCGGTGATTTGTGGATAATGATTCCTGCGGGTGTCCTCTTCATCGCCGCACTGGTGGTGGGACTATGCATGTTTGTCTGATGAACCGCTTTCGGATAAACGACTCTTAGATTCATTTGAACGCCACGCGGCTGCCCTGCAGTCAGGGTTTACTCTTTCGCAAACAGCTCTGCCAAAGCAAACACCATCAACCGCGGCCGCATATTGCGTTTCAAGAAGACCTCCGCCCGGTCTCCTTTCCGCGTCCGTATTCGGACTTCCTTCTTGGTCAGTTCAAGCTTGGCAAATCGGCACGCCAACCACAATTCTTCCTCTGCTCGGACCTGCAGTTGCCGCTCGACGATTCTGCCGGTTGCCGTCTCGGTTACCTCAAGTCGAATAGTAGGTATCTGGCGGACCGGATTTACTCGGTACACGATCCGCGCTCGGTGTTTGTCATTTTCTTTTCTCAGGTAAATCAGGTCCGTCGCAAATCCCGTTCTCGCGATCTGAGCAATGAATGATCCAGATGATCAATTCCTGTAGGGGCCGACGACTTCCCGGGAATGCGTGCCCGTGCGGGCTTTCGCTCGCCACTGGAATTGAACTTCCTGGCCACAAGTTCCCGGTGCCAGCGAAGGATTGTGACTGGCGTGAGGATGATCGTAAGTTACGGCGGAGCCTTTTGACCGATGGAATGAGCCTTCACAGCAAATAAGCGACGTTGGTCGTCAGCGAGCAGCAATCGCTTCTTTCCGGACTTCTGCGGCAGAGCCTCGGTCTGTGCGTTCTGGAACTCAATGGTCTGCATAGGCCTCCGCCATCTCTTCTAGAATCTTCTTGCTGAACCCGTCCTTCCCCAATTGTTCCTGAGTAAAGTTGCTGGCATTCTTCTTAAGCGCAGAGCCACGTCCCCATTCGAAGCACCTAACTTCACGATCAGAGCCAACGAACTAACGTCTTACAACACGACTCAATTCCGGTCGCCCTGACTATTTTTCGAAACACGTCCATCTGCAAAGGGCGGTCGGCTTTTTGCTCTGAATCACTGCGACTCCGCGCGTCGCCTGGTCCGTCCTGCGGTGGGTGTGAGCGACAGCGCCGTTCCGGCCTAATTGCTTGATTCGGTGGTCGGGCGTGTAGTAACATATGAGGTTCAGCGCCCACCGCGATTCGTCGAATAATGTGTCGCTCCCGCCTTTTCCTTCCTGATGGATTTCTGCTTGAGATTTCCCAGTGTTCTAACGAAGATCGGTTTTATGTGCGCTGTGCTCAGCGCCAGCTCCGAGCAGACGCAGGCTGAAAGCACGTACGGTCAAAAGATCGTACCGTTGCTGAAGACCCACTGCGTGCGATGTCACGGCGTCGAGACTCAGGAGGGCGGTGTTCGGCTTGACACACTCTCAACCGACGTCGTGAATGAGCGTGCGGCAGCCGAACACTGGCATGAAGTACTCAATGTGCTTGGCGCCGGGGAAATGCCGCCGGAAGACGAACCACAACTCTCGACCGCTGATTTCAACACACTTCGTGACTGGGTTTCCTCAAAGGTGGATGAAGCAATTGAGGCCCGCCACAAGACCGACGGTCGCGTCGTAATGCGGCGACTTGGACGCGCGGAATACCAAAACACGATGCGCGACCTGCTGGACATCGATATGGATTTTTCCGGAGACCTTCCACCCGACGCGATTTCGCCCGATGGATTCACAAACGACGGACGCTTCCTGCAAATGTCGGCATTGCAACTGGAATACTATCTCGCTGCTGCCCGTCGCGCGCTTGATCGGGTGATCGTTGTGGGAGAGGCTCCGGAAGTCTACAGGCATGAATTCAGCGAAACGAAAATCAACCATTGGCTGGGCGATGCTCAGCGTTCCAGTGTTTTGGGTCGTCAGCAGGAATTTCTCGCCAAGATCACAGATGACTACCCGGATCAGGGTGAGTTTTCAGTGAAGGTGAAATTCTCGGCGGACCTCAAACAGAACATCGGGTTTCCGTTATTGGAAGTTTCCGTGGGCTATTGCCCGGACACTCAGATTCTGGTGCGTGAGTTTGC
>JAQWOH010000077.1 GCA_029245955.1 Fuerstiella sp.
GATGATGACAACGTGCAGGCCCAGTTCGACGAAGATCTGCATCGCCAGCAAATAGAAGAAAGCGTAATAGTAGCCCTGTTCTACTTCGGTGAGGCAGAAGACGATCAGCAGCATCGTCAGCTGTCCGGTCAGCAGTTGCCAGCCGCGCGCGGCCACGGCGTAGCCAACCGCGCGGTCGACGCCGAAGCGGGTTCCCAATCGTTCGAGTAAATCGACGCTCACGCGGTCGTCTTAATATCAGGCATTTAATCGGGACAGAACGGCTGAATGTCCCGTGAGCAGGATCGTGCATACAGGAAAGACATTAACAGGCACTTGTTTACGTACGGACTTTTGATGGGGAAACCTGGCGTAAATCACACGGCCGGCGCTGAATTTCGAAATTGTCTCCGGACTGAGATGGTATGGGCAATCGTGCGTGGCGGCCGCCGGAGAATCCGTCCGTCGATGGTACGTCGGCTGATATGCAGCAGTTTTCCGCATCCGACCGTTGATTCGGCAATCAATACATTCCAGATGAAATGGACAACCGGAACAATATGCTTATGCACCGGTGGAGTCCATATCCGCCCACCAGTTTCCACACAGCCACGCCGCCAGAGGGCTGGCAAGCATTACAGCCGCTGCGTCGGTAAACCGTCCCAGCGGCGGACAAATCGGTATGACGACTGCCAGACTGAACACAAGATACGTGAGAGCCAACAGCAATAGAACTTGTGGACTGACTTGTATCACGGATTCGCAATTGCGACGTCGCTTCACGAGAAATCCCGGTCGGCATACGCGGACGAGTGCCATGAATAACAGAGTCAGAATGACTGGGTTGTCGGCAGCGTCCCACAGGACCTTCTTTGCCGCCTGTCGCACGGCCTTGGCCAGCCATACGACGTAGTCCCGTGGATGCAAGCAGATCAACTCCGTCGCTAAACGTCGCAGCTGGGTGTTCACTGCTCGTGCGTCGTGTCCCACGTGATCTTCTGCGGCTGGTGAAAATTCGTGCCAGATTGTGATGTCATAGCGGTCCTCCAGTCGCATGTAGTTCATCTGTGGCAGATTGTCATATTGCCCCGGCGGAAGTTCTCCGGATGCCCGGTACTGCAGGACGGTTTCTGCCGTTGGGCGCAGGTCTGCGGAAAGCTGATGAAGATCGTTCTGACGCAGGAACTGTCCGGCAATGCCCACTTGGTTGTAGCCTCCGAATGAAACGATGCCAAATCGTCCAACAACGCAGTACCGCAGCGATGAATAGGCAAGCACCGGGCCGGCTGTGATGCACAAGGCAAGGAGGACGTTTTTCCAGAGGGGGCGGTTGCCGGTTGTGGGTACTGCCGAATGCATCAGCCAGGTGAGCATTGGCACGAACGGGATGAGAAACAGATAGGTGGGACGAATAAACCAACTGATCGCCGTCGCGACGACAAGACAAACCGTGAGCCATCGTCTTGTTTCAGCGATTCGCCAAAGAGCGAATCCACACACCGCGATTCCAGCGGCAGCGGCGACAGTGTCTGCAGCAATTGTGTCGATATATCCGTGCAGAACCCGCGAATACAACAGGGTACTCGCGGATGCACAGGCAATGACGCGAGACGCTGTAACCTTCCAGACGCCCATAAAGAAGACGAGAATGGCTACCAGGTAAACGACATAATGTGCGAGAGGGACGCTCTTGAATCCCTCAGCAAGAAGATGATTTAACTGCAGAAAAAGCGGGTATCCGGGAGTACGAATATGGTCTAAGGCCGCTTCCATGGAATGAAATGGAAAACTGCTGTACCCAATAGTGTCGTTGACAATGACCGGGGCGAATCTGCCTGTCGCACTCAACCAGATTCCTACGACAAGCATTTGCACAGACAGGATCACGAGCGACGATGACAACCGTTCCTGCGGCTGAGCCATTTGAGATGTCATTGAGTATTCCGAGTTGTGAATCACCAACACCTCATTCCCCGAGGAACTCACGCTGCACCAATTCAAATGCCAGCCGATGTCCGGTTGATGTCCAATGGCCGTCAGCGGGAAAGTAGATCTGTTGTTCCCGGGCAAGTGACTGCCACGATGCCAGCGGGTCGATTACTTTGACGCCTGCTTCCTCACACAGCGCCGCCATGCCGTTTCGGCCGACGTGAAATTGATCAACATCAGCGTCGACCGGATCGAGCAACGACTCTTTCAATGGGATCAGCATAACACACAGTTCAATCCCTCGTCTGTCAAGCATCTCCTTGATTCGGATAAGTGCCCCTCGGGCCTGCTCGTAGCCCCGCCGGACGCAGGGCCGATCATGCGCGGTGGCCTGAACGCGAAATTCGTGAGATGCGATGTAACCAACTTCACCGAATCCAATGAACTCGCCCGACTGAGCCAGACTGTACGGATGCAGGTGCAATGAACACCTAAGGATGTTCCAAACGGCAGAACGCCTGTACAGGAGTGTGCGTGTTCTGGAAAACATTCGCCTTGGCTCCCGTGGCACTGATACGCCACTGTCGGCATCCTGCTGTGCAGCACACACGGACGCCCACAGGCCGCGCGACTGGGGAAAACGAGTGTCGGGAGAGTCACCGGACCGGCGGGCCTGCTTCCATTTGGAGAAAAAACTGTTTTCGATGTAGTCGTTTTCAAAGTGCATCAACAGCACTTTCTTGGGGCTGTAATGTTCTAATGCTTTGCGGAGAATGATCTCGTATTGAAGCGTACCCGTGTTGTTTGATAACCCAAGATTGAAAGCCTGCTTTCCCTGACGCCGATAGTCGTCGATGATACGTCCTGCCAGTGTTTCGGCTTGCTCCACGCCATAACCGGTGGCAAAACTATCCCCCAGTATGATGAAGTCCAGACTGCGTTTTGGGTCGAATTCCTCCGAACGCCAACCCCAGGGCTCCAGACCGGGCAATGCCACCGTCCGAAACTCGAAACTCAACTCAGACGTTTCCTCCCGCCCCACAAAACCAAGCATGGCACGATGCTCCAGAATGGGATCATGTTCGTACGCTCGTTCATAGATGGACTTTGCAGTTCGGCCGGCTGAAACGTCAAGGTGACGACGAATTGGCTCAGGTAACAGATCCGGGAAAAGGGCGAACATGCCTTCCGTGAGCAACAGCGTCAGAAATATCGATGCCACCAACAGTACCAACCGAGGCCACAGTCTCTTTCTGTACAACGTCTTTCTTCGTTTCGTGCTTTTCATCCAGTGTTTACAAACATAAATCGATTAGTCTTGGAAACCAACGAATGCCTGTCCCAAAAGCTCAGAAGCCAGAATCATGATTATGGCATCAATGGTCTTCATGGCACACTCAGAATCTTCGGGTTGGCACACACGTTCTGTTACAGCGTTTTACGCTGACTTTTGGCGGCGAATAACGGTCTTTGGACGCAATACCATTACTCCCGCGAGCCAGTACCGTTAACGACATAAGGAAAGTGGCTGTCGTCGTTCTGAATACGACCAGCTCGTCGCATTGCTGTCAATGCCTGGTGCATGCAGATGTTCCCTGCGCGGATATTTCGCCGCGGCTATGGCTGTTGGGTTCGACTGTAAGGGGGCGATTCTGAGCGGGTGCCCGAAATTTCCGTCAAGTGCCCGAACTCAACGATCGATTTCTTCTCCTGGGACGAGTGCGACGAAGCTCAGACAGGCTCCGGGGGGCATGAACTGATACGGTAAGACGTTCCTGCGAGACCGCGCAGGAACGTCGCCCGCTTCGTACTGCTATCACTGACGCAGAACTCTCACAGCCAGCAGACGATGCACAGCCCAGTCAGCTGTTCGGCCGGCAGTTACCGACCCCGCGCCGTCACGGCGTAACCAACGACCGTGTCGAATCCGAGATGATGTTCGATCGTTTCTTACAGATTCAGATTCAAACAATTATTTGCACAAAGGACGAGGTCTGCCGGTCAGCTCGGGGTGGAGCCTCTCCCCATCGCTCAGGCAGGGTCCCACCGGCCATACTGCATTGCCTCCGGAGATCTGCCGTTGGACTGTGGCAAAACCGAATAAATGCGACTGATTTTCGTGAACCGTTCCGGCTCCTGAGCATGTTGTTTTCTCAGGCGGAAGTACGTTTGTCGCGACCACAAGTCCGCGCAGCATATTGTATGGGTGGTGATGGGGCACCGCTGACGGAACGAACCCGAAGAACTACAGTCGGTCACATGGCATCGTCTGCGAAAACTTCACGTTGCCCTACAGACAAAAACCTCCGGCCGCTGGTTTTGGACTTCCGAAAACGACGTTTCGACACTTCATTATCCATTGGATGGTGTTGAGGAGCTTCAATATCTCATTCTACATCACGTATGTCAGATGGTGTTGATATAAGTGTGTATCGTGCGCCGTGTCGAAATCGCCGCCAAGTCGCTCTACAGCGTCGAAGACGATCTGACCGTACGTACCGCCGCGACCGGCTTTTGCACCAAAGACGCCGTCATCCATATTGTACATTTACCGGTGGCATCGTCCTCCGTCGGGTCCCGCCGACGATATCACATCCACGTGTATTGGACGGATTGCGAAGATTGACTGCGAAGGATCATCTTCCCGGTCGTAGGCGTCTTCGAAGTGCAAAGGATGTCCGGATTTGTAAGTCCACAGCAGAATGAATAGTTGTGGTGAATCCACCACCGAAAATACCGCACATCGAAACGTCTCGATAGTCCTTACCATTCACTTTCGTTGTGCGGAACATTGCGACGGAAATATGATTGAAGAAAATTTTGAGTGGATTAAATCCGTCGGATTAGCATGCCCCATGTGTTGATACCCACACACGCTGTTATGCGGTGACGTCGGTCAGATTCGCTCCCAGGGAACCATGTGCCTGATGCACAATCATCAACTGTTTAAGACGATGGAGCTTCGGCCGGAAATATAGAAAGAACCTGCGCACGAAACGGCTCATCATACGGACGCACATCCTGACGAATAAAAAAGTAACAAACGTCGCTGTTCTCTTGCAGTTCATGCAGAGACCGCACAACCGTATGGGCATCTTTCCGTTTGATGTCACAAGGCAGGGTCGGCCCGCAGCGGCGTTCCTGAGTACCAAATGTCCGCCGGAAATTTGGCAGTTATTGCTTCTATCTGCTCCGGATGTGCGACGATTTCATCACAGTCTTCCTGGATGCTTTTCCTTCCAGAGTTTCCTGGTTGGCCTTGATCAGCAACGTCCTGCGGGGGCACATCAGCCTGACCTGACTCCTTGATCAGGTTGTTCTTTATGGTATTGATGCTAACTGCTGCGGCGGCAGTGCCAGCGGTTGTCGAGAAAAGCTGCCTTCTGGAAATGCCCCATGTGTGCTGGCTTTCTGAAGGCAAGAGCTTTCCCTTATTTACCGGTCGGATTCGACAGGACTAACGAACCCAACATGACTACTCACTGACCACGAGTCACCTGTCTTCTATCGACTTCAGCGCACTCTGCAATTCCGGTCCTGGACGCGTGGCCAAAAATGCCGAGCGTACCAATCCGAGGCTGCGCAGGACTGATGCGCGGCAGAAGTCCGTTGATTGCGGATACGTTCCCAACAGTTGTTGAACGTTATGTTGTCTTTCGATGTCCGATATTGATGTACGCATGTACGTGCGGTGCACCTCGGAAATGCCACACGAACGATGGGCCTTCCACTCGCCAGATGTCCCAGACCTTGTCGGCCCCCAGGTCACCTTTTTGATAGAAGGCCATGTTCAGTTTTTCGACTCCACCGCTTTCTTTGACAATTTCCATGACTTCGTCGCGGTCTTCCTGACGGTACGGAGCCAGCAGCACGCTGAGCGTCTTTTCCACCAGCTGTTTCTGATCGTCTTTCAATTCGCCGACTCCGATTCCGGCGAACCTGCCTTTGTCTCCCTGAACCTGAACGGCGTTTTCTTTCGGCGGTGCTTTGGTGACCAGAGCTTTCTTGGCCTGATCAGCGTCCAGCGACTTGAAGACCTCATTGGCTTGCTTCGTCTGACCATAATACATGTTTTCGGCAGCCTCATCGACGCCGTGGCCGTAGATGATGGGCCCGCCAAAGGCGGCCTTATCAACGCTGTTCCCGTCAGCTCGCAGCGTGAGGTGTCGGCCGGTGAGCTCAAATTCAAAATCTCCTTCACCCGGTGTGCCGAAAACAGCCACACTGAACTGCTCGATTCCCCCCGCATCATCGTTCATCTGATGAATGATTCGTTCGTACCCGTCCTTACTGGTCATGCCGCGCACAACCTGATCAATCAGGCTTCGCTGTTTGTCATTGTAAAAGTCCTGACCGATTTCCGGCTTCGTGATGTGCCAGTTCGCGTTAATGCGAGTTCGCAGCTCGTGATTAAACGGGAACACGATCTGTCCCCGCTGTTTGTCTGATAACGTCTTGTAGAATTCTGTGACGGCTGTTTCCGCTGCACTGGATGGCGTTGGTCCGGCGAACAGAGCAGCGTTCAGGCTGCTGCCTGTCATTGCGGTGAGTGCTGCTGTTCCGCCAACGGCCTGAACAAAGGCGCGGCGACTGAATGATTTGTTTGAGTTGGCGTGCGTTGTCATGTCGAGGACCTTCTAACGTGGTGATGGTAGGGATCGCTGTGTGTTGATTCCTGCTTCTGGTGAAAACAACACCAAGACCACGCTGATAGTATCGCGGCGTTCCCCAAAAAGCACGCGTTTGACCGGGAAAACCACTTGCGGCGCGGTCCTCAACGCTGGCGGGTACCGTTCACGCCGCAGTCCGTCCGCTCACTGCAGTTTCCAGCAGTCTCTGCTGACAACGTTTCTGCCAGCCACGCGATCAGCAGGCAACAGAAAAGGACGCAGTACTTTGGTACTGCGTCCTTTTCTGACACCAACTTTACTAACCGATGGTTCGCCTATTCACTGAATTCCGGTCGACGCCCATTCAGCTGTTCTTTCAGACGACCGACGATACTGGAATGCATCTGACTGACTCGGGATTCCGACAGTCCCAGTGTCGTACCGATTTCCTTCATCGTCAGTTCCTCGTAGTAGTAGAGGATGATGATCAGTCGCTCGTTACGATTCAGCCCCTTCGTGACGATCTTCATCAGATCGAGTTTCTGGATTCCGCCGGTTGGATCTTCACCTTTGGCGTCCTGCAGGACGTCGACTTCGCGAACGTCTTTGTAACTGTCAGTTTCGTACCACTTCTTATTCAGGCTGACCAGTCCGATGGCAGATGCCTCAGACTTGTGTTTTTCAAACTCGGGCACTGACAGACCCATTTCGCTGGCCAGTTCACTGTCTTTGGGGGTCTGGCCGGTCTTCGCGACGACTGCCTTTCGCGCGGCTTCGAGCTTGCTGGCCTTGCTGCGAACCAAACGAGGCACCCAGTCCATCGTTCGCAGTTCGTCCAGCATGGCACCGCGGATTCGCGGTACGCAGTACGTTTCGAACTTTACGCCGCGTTCCAGATCGAATGCCTCGATGGCGTCCATCAGGCCGAACACACCGGCTGACATCAGATCGTTCAGGTCCACACCCTCAGGCAGTTTGGCCCAAACGCGTTCCGCGTTGTATCGTACCAACGGCAGATAACGTTCCATCAGACGATTTCGCAGCGCTTGATTGGACTGGTCCTCTTTGAACTCGATCCAAACGCCCAGAATATCTTCGCTGATCTTGGTAACCATTTATTCCTCCATGACGAGCAGCGTGCGTCTGATACCGGCGGCGTGCTGTATCGCATGCCATCGGTTTCAGGACCCCGTCGGATCCAGAAAAATCTCCGCAAACACCCCAATACACAAGAAATCCCGAGAGACGCTTCTTCCCGCAAAGAAGACTGAATTCAGGTTATCGAATGGTGGTTTGCATCGGATCCCATAGATTGACTGCTCGATTGCTCCCTCAACGGTCATTTTTCTTCAGTGGCGACGAACAACCGGAATCACCAGGACCAATTTGGTCAGGAAATTCCCGCAACCGTTGTTCACCACGCGAAACTGAAAGCATCCTTGCCTTCAGCCGACTGCTTCAAGCCCGTCATGGACAACCATTCTGATTGCCGGGTTCGAAGCACATTTGGTCAGACTTGATGCTGTTGACGTTCTGCAAAGAATGTCGTTGCGACCGCGACTGGCCTCGTGCGGGGTGGGTGATAGTGAAGGAAAAAACAGCGAGCAAGAGGGATGGAAGCTACAAAATCGCGCTTTCTTTCAGAATGTTATGAGTTCGGCAGTTTCAACCGTTCCCATGTCCTGCTGTCGGCAAAAAGTGGCCGAGCGCCATTTTGCGGACCGCCGATGGGTATCCGTACTTGCCGTTTCTGCAGGAAATCTGAACCTGGTGGCCGTGGGGCATCCCCTTCAACGGGGCCAGGGACATTGATGGTCCTTACTTCAAACTGCGTCGTCCGCTCGGTACATTTCAACACATGCGTTCGCTTTCTTTGATCCTGATCGCCCCATGTTTCTGTACTTCCGGGCCGGCCATAGCGGCACCACCCACTGTCGAACAGGTGAACTCTGCGCTGGACGTGGCAGTTATGGCTGCAAAGAACGGACTGCCTCGACTTTCACTGGAGGCCCTGCAAAAATCGCTGGGTGACGGGCCTCCGACGGTGTCGACCATTCCGCCGGACACAAAGATCGTCTATCAGGGCGCACGAGTGAATACCTCGGTTCCTGTGCCCAAACCGCCGCTGGAAGCAATTCGTGACCGCATCCCCGACACCATTTTCGGGCTGTCGGAGTTCTGGAAGCAGTCTGCGCAGGCAAAGGACGTGTATCTCGCGTTACGCGACGTTGTCCTGCCACCGGGCCGCCGCACGGAAGCATTTCTGTACAGCCTGCCCGTGAAGGTCAGTCGGCTGCAGCCTAACCGCATGCCGCGGACCGAAAGTGTCGCTCAGGCCCTCGTCTTCTGGGCACGGAAGGCTGATCTGGTCAATGATCTGCACCGGCATCTGGAGGATCGCAGTCTGAAAGATTCTCCGGAAGGTATTCTGCTGGTGTTGTTGATCGCGCTGGAGATTCGGGATCAGTCCGCTATTGAAGAACAAAGTGCTCGACTGCTGCAGCTGCTTGATGGCGGCACAAACCGGCGAACTGCTGAAATGGTGGCGTTCGTCGGCATGAACTTCCAAAGGGATGGACAGTTTCCAGAGGTTGCTGCTGAACTGCTGCATCAGGCAGGGCTGACAATTGCTGGTCTGGATCTGCTGGAACCCGAGGAAGATTCTCCCGCCCGAGCCGTGCTGCTGGCTGCCGCCCGCAGTCGATTTGCACTTGGTCAGCGAATAGAAGCCGTTGAGCTTCTAAGGCAGTATCTGGCTGTCAAAGTTGAGGGAAGATACTCGGCGTCGTCACCCGGGCTGGACAGTCAAAAACTGGAAACGGTCGGCCGCGAGCTGTATCGCCGCGGGATGGTGGCGGACGCCAGAGAAGTACTAGGCCAGGTCAGTGCAGACTCCTTTGAACGCCGTTACCGTGCTCAGGGGCTGATTTCTCACAGTCCCAGCCCAGTGACATCAGGAGGGATCGCACCTCCATTGGCGATGCCGGCAACCCTTCGGTCCGCAGCAAACATTAAAAACAGGCAGTCGGTCGCCAACGAAATCTGGTTCTGCGCTCTGGACATCGAAACCCGCCAATCAAAGCTGCTGTTTACTCTCCCCGATTTTCAGAGCGTCGCATCGCTGGCCGTGTCTCCCGATGGTTTGCACATCGCCTTTGATGCGACGTTCCCCGGTGAAGCAATGACCTCTGATACACAGATTTTCATTGTGTCACTGGATGGTACTGCGATCCGCAGCATGGGACGAGGAACGATGCCATCATGGTCTCCCGAAGGAAGACGCCTTGTTTGCAGCCGATACTCACCCGCCAAAGGTATCTGGATCATGCGGGCCGAAGGCGGAGACGCTCAGTTACTGGATGAATCCGGCTGGTCCGCACAATGGTCGCCTGACGGCCGCCTGATCGCGTACACCAGGCGGCAGGACGGGCGGTCCAGCCTGATTGTTTACGACATCGTGGAAGACGAATTCTTTCGAGTGTTTGAGGGCGAAAGAAATCCCTTTCGGCAGATTTCCGGCAGCTTCAGCTGGTCTCCCGACAGCACACAGCTGGCGTTCATGGCGACGATGGCACCTGCCGGAACGAATAACGCCGAATTTCAGGTTGCTACAGCCCATGTCTTTGGAGCGGCTCGACCGATCATCGCGTATCAGCAACAAGGCTCCTTTAACGCTGCCGTTGAGTGGACGCCGTCCGGCCGGAGGCTTGTGTGTTCACCGGTTCTGCCTTCGTATGGAACTGAGCGACTGTATTTTCTGGACGCGGAACAGCGAACTGCCCCTGTATATATACAGGGGCAGGAACCGGATCGGCGGAATACCGGCGCGTCGTGGCTGCCGGATAGTCAGACACTGATATACATCAGCCGGCCGGTGAGAAAATGAGCAACGTAGACGGAATCACGAACATCGGCAACAGCGTCTGGCGTTGTTCATGGACTCGCGTCCTGACGATCCTGTTCCTGTCAGTTTCTGGATACGCTGAGGAAACACGACCGATCCCGTCGTCACAGATATGGGTCTGCAGTTTGAATCTTTCGACTTCCAAATCAACAAAACTGTTTGAACTGACCCATTTGGAATCGGTCGGCTCCCTCAGTCTGTCTGCAGACGGCCGGCGCATCGCATTTGAGGGCACGGTGCATGAAACACAATCAGCGCCCGATTCGCACGTCTGGGTGTGTAACAGAGACGGGTCAGACATGCGGGATCTCGGCCCCGGTGCCATGCCCACATGGTCGCCACGAGGAAAAAGGATCGCCTTCTGCAAACGTCCGCCGGAACACGGTGTCTGGTTGATGCAGGCGGACGGCAGCCACCCGCAACTGATCGACGAAGCCGGCTGGTGTGCTCAATGGTCTCCTAATGGCAACATGATTGCGTACACCCGGCGCCTTAACGAGGCTGCTGATTTTGTGATTTTTAATCTTGTGGAAGATGAGTTCTTTACCGTGTTTGGCAATGGGCGCAGCGGTTACAGCTCGTTTTACTGGAATTTCTCATGGTCGCCGGACAGCAAACGCCTCTGCTTTAAAGGGAATGGACCAGACCACGAAATTCATGTGGCGTCCGTTGCGGTCCGTAATGGGCCGGATATACAGGTGCACGTTCGTGGCACTGATACCATCCGGGCAGACCTCGCCTGGGTCGATAACAACACCGTGGCATTTACCCGGACTTCGGGGAAAGACGAAGTGAATCGGCTGGTAACAGTCCTCACGAATGCTGAACCTTCTTCAATTCAAGCCGTTGCCCAGCCTGTCGTCGGACAACTTCAGAATCATTCCAACAGCAGTCCGGACGTCAGCAGAGACGGAAGAACGTTGATCTACATTAGTCGTTCAAAGTAATCCAGCCTTTTGGAAAAGACAATCATGCCCTTTCGTATTGTTGCGTTGTTGATTCTGGTCGCCACAACTTCGCTGGCCACCGATCCCGTGGGTTACAGCATCGACCTGTCGAAAGCGTCATCCGGGTTCGATGGCAGTTCCTGCTGGGTGCACGCACGAGCCGGCATGCTGCGAGACTCATCGAAGTCAGCCGACGGACAGGCAACGGCTGTCATGACGACGCAGAAACTACTGCTTAGCGGATCAGATATTTTCTATGCTCTGAACGAACTCCGCTCGAACGATGGTGGACTGACATGGACAGCGCCGGAGAGAATCGAATCATTTGCGCGTGAGACGTTCTTTGGGGCCGACGTGCCGTTGCCAACCGGTGCTGATATCGCTCCACATCTGTTGCAGCCGGGTGACCAGACCACAGTTTGCGACTTCGTTCCGAAATGGCACGCTCAATCCGGGCAGCTGCTCGGCATCGGGCAGACGGTCTGGTACCGCAACAACAAAGTGATGCACGTTCGTCCCCGAGGTATTGCCTATGCTGTTTTTGATTCCCAGGCCGGCAACTGGGCGAAGTGGAAGTGTGTGGATCTGCCGAAGGATCTGAAGTTTCAATGCGCCGGTTCCGGTAGTCAGCAGCGAGTTGATTTGCCGAATGGTGACGTGCTGGTTCCTGTCTATCACAAAGAACCGCTGGCCGGACAATATGCCAGCACTGTCTGTCGGTGCAGTTTTGACGGGGACACTCTGAAGTATATTGAACACGGCAGCGAATTGACTATTTCCGTAAAGCGAGGTTTGTACGAACCGTCGGTCACGAAGTTCGGTGATCGTTTCTTTCTGACATTGCGTAACGATGATCACGGGTATGTCACCGCCAGTCGCGACGGTTTGCAGTATTCGGAAGCCAAACGCTGGACGTTCGACGACGGTACTGATCTTGGAAACTACAACACTCAGCAGCACTGGGTGACTCACAGCGACGGGTTATTCCTTGTCTACACACGCAAAGGAGCAGACAACGACCACGTCTTTCGTCACCGGGCGCCGCTGTTTATCGCTCAGGTGGATCCGGGAAAACTACATGTGATTCGCAGCACAGAACGAATTCTTGTGGCTGAACGAGGCGCCCGGCTGGGCAATTTCGGCATCACCGATGTGTCTGCTGATGAAGTCTGGGTCACCGTGACAGAATGGATGCAACCCGTTGGTGTCGAAAAACACGGCAGCGACAACACCATCTGGGTGGCCAGGATCAAGTGGGAAACACCAAACAGACTTGCGTCTGAGTGATACAACGGTGTTGGGGCCCGAACATGTCTGCCAATGACCGAGCCTGTGATCTCGCCGTAGTCAAGGCAGCCCGCCTGCGACGAAAAAGGTGTAACCACCCGGCAGGCGGCCAATACGACCAACAGGACCTGTTGACATCGCGATTTTGCTGACAGACCAGTGCCGTTCAATCAGTGATTGAACAGAAACTCGCGACTGCTGAAGATGCCCCAGGCGATATCTTCCAGTAACTCGCGGTGTTCTTCCGGTTTTGTATCAGTAAACAGCTGCAGCATTTCTGAGCGTTCCCGGTCGGCCGGATAGCGCGACAATGAGGATAGAAACAGTTCATCCAGCAGAGCGGACCTGTTGTCCATGAACTTTGCCAGCCACCTGTCAAGTTGATTGTCCTTCGTCTGCAACTTGCCGTTGATGGTCGTGCCGTTGGAAATATGCAGCACCTGCACCATGCTCGGTTCGTCGCTGCGTTCGCACTCGCAGGTGATACGTCTTTGATGCCTGCCGAATGTCTGCAGAAAGTAGGATTGCACGGCGGCATCGTACAGCTCAATGGCGCGAGTTCCGGCGGGATAAAAATCTGTGTCACGGACGTCAGCTCCCGAAAACACGATCTTGTTGAACTCGCTGGGGACTGCCGTCACCTGAGAAACCGCGTCCAGCAGCACTTCGGCCATCAGGCGTTTGGGGTAGTACCGTGAATAGTTCCGAGCGTCGCCATTGTTCTGGTTCAGGGGCTTGCTGCTGCGCTGATAAGTTTCCGACTGCAGGATCTGTCGCATCAGCGTTTTCAGATTGAAATCGTTATCCACCAGGTAATCGGCGGCGGACTGCAGCAACTCTTCGTTACTGGCCGGATTGGAACTGCGCATGTCGTCGACCTGTTCAACCAGTCCCACGCCCATGAAATTACGCCACACTCGGTTAGTAATTGACCGAGCGAACAAGGGGTTGTCACCCGAGACCAGCCAGTCTGCCAGATACTCGCGTCGATCGACCGGCGCATCATAGGGCAGGGGCTGTGCATCCAGCGGAGCGGGAGGCTGAGGTTTTCCGGTCCTGGGCTGAATCAATTCGCCGGAATCGACAGTCACAAGGGTGCGTTTTCCGTCTCCGCTGCGAGGGTCGCCGCCCCAGCCTTTGGCACGCACTCGGGAAAACAGATTTGCAAAGCTGTAGTACTGGTCGTTTGTCCACTTTTCCAGTGGATGATTGTGACACTTCGCACAGCCAATCGACAGGCCGAGAAACGCCTGGCTCGCGTTTTCTGCCATGTCCTCAGGAGCCTGATGCAGCGCATAGAAATTGGTGGCGCCATTTTCTATGCTCGACCCACGCGCTGTGATAACTTCACGGACAAAATCGTCCCACGGTGTGTTGGCTGCAACGTGATCGTGGATCCAGCCGTAGTATGCCTTCACCGCATCGGGACGCAGCAGATTGCCGTTGATCATCAGCAGATCTGACCACTGGTAGGACCAGAAATCGACAAACTCGGAGCGCGTCAGTAACGATTCAATCAGCGCATCTCGTTTTCCGGGGGAGCCATCTGCCAGGAATTTCCGTACCTCAAGAGCGGTCGGTAATGTTCCGATCGTGTCAATAAAGGCTCGTCGGACAAACACTTCGTCCGGACATTTTGGCGACGGCTTCAGATTCAGTCGACGCAATTGTTTCAGTCCAAGATCGTCAATGAAATTGCGGCGCCCGGCCAGAACGTACGAATTCGGCGTCACGGTCTGTTCGAACGGTGAGGTCAGCCGCGCAATCACAATCCGGCTGCCAAACCACACACTGACGGCTCCTTCGCCGGGCCCGATCACGGTGGCGATTCCGTCCGGCCCCACGGTTGCCACAGCTTCATTTGCCGACGTGAATTTTGCCCATTGCGTTACATCTTCCACACGTCCGTCCGTGTAATATGCCCGAATAATGAACGGCTGCTGCTGATTTTTTTTCAACGTGGCGGCCTCCGGCAGTACTTCCAGACGAACCAGTCTGGCATCCTCGTCAGCAGGTTCGGGGGCTCCGTCGGCAATCCATTCGGAAACAACGCGATAATTCAGCGTGTCCGGTGTCAATCGCAGACCGCCTCGATGAGGCACGGCTGTTGTTGGCTTCGTCAACAACAGGCTCAAGCCTGGCTCGGTCAGGTCAACGCGGCGACCCAACTGCTGCGTCGCGGCATTGAAGTAATCCTTGTCGGTATCATAACCACGAAGCGAAAGGCGGAAGCCGCCTTTGCCGGCCAGTGCACCGTGACAGGCTCCACTGTTGCACCCCTGTTTGGCCAGTACAGACTGCACGTGGTTGCGGAATGTCCAGCGAAAGCGGCTACCGGAATTCGTTACGGCCACTGCAGCAGCAGCAATTTCCTCCTGTCCCCGCAAAGCTCGAATCGTTGTTGCTCCGTCGGCGACTGGAACGACAGCTCCTTGATTGACGCTGACGATCTGTGGATTGTCGCTCTTCAATACGATCGAACCACTGGCTACGCCAATTGCCCTGTCGCCATCGAATCGTTCGACCATGATTCGGTGTGTGGCTTCACGACCGTCCAGATTCAATTCCGCAGGCAACAGGCGGAATGAGTCTGCTGCCGGGATTTTGACGGAAACAAATGTCAGCAGAACAAGGCAGGACTTCCGCAGCATGGTGTGGGCCTCGATATGTTTGGCGGCAAAGGAGACGGAAGGAAACCGAAGCCGTTTGCTCCATGACATCATTCAGCTCAGTCTGACAGCTCAAGCAGCTCAAATCCGCCGGCGGTCGGTACCCCCCCGCTTGGATCATAACCAGAACGCAGGCAACAAAAAAGACGCCCGGTGATTCGTTCACCGGGCGTCCTTGTTTGATTTCGGTTCCAGCATTAGCTGGTTGCCATGCCTATTTCTTGGCGGGCGCCAGCTGTCGCAAAGTAGCTTCACTACGTCTGGCAAACAGTTCTTTGCTGCCATCTGCCGCGACCCTGACACCCACGCGAGTCGGCTTGTTGGTTTCCGGGCAGATCAACTGGCAGTTTGTGGCGTCAATGGCCAGTTCCATATGCAGCCGCCCACCCTGAGGGCTTTTGGGATGGCCGCGACGAACGTGCTTGTACACTTTGTGAACGCCCTCGACGACAACTTTGCCGTTCTTGACATCAACGGAAAGGACGGTTCCGCGGGTACCCTTGTCATCTCCAGTGATCACTTCAACTGTATCACCTTTGCGGATTTTCATTTCCGTAACCTTTTTCACCAACGAAGTTTAGGACCGTCAACAAGTGAACTGACGGGCTGAGCTGCAGCTCGGTCGAAACATCATCGACCGAATATGGGGACTCAATTCAGCGTTTCGACCAATTCGGGAAGGGAAACGCCACAACCCATTGCGATGCGAAGCGTGGAAGAATGACGACTTTTTCCCCCGGAATCAACCCAGCATCTCCAATGTTTTGCCCGGTTGAGGGCAAATGCTTCCTTCTGCCCGTCCGGGAGCTTCATGTGATCAACTCCACATTCAGAAACTGCCACGGCTCTTTCTCGTACATTTCGGCCAGATGCTGCATCGTTTCCCAACGAATATGGTGATGCGGACTCTCAAAGGCTGGCTTCTGTTCAGGCAGTTTAGTCAATAAATCACGTCGTGTGACCAGAGCTCGAATCTTACGCGTGCGGGTGTCGCCATCACATTCGTTTGTCAGACAAATCAGATATTGAACGGAGTTAACAGACTTTCCGGCTTCCCGCGCCA
The DNA here is from genome assembly GCA_029245955.1 of Fuerstiella sp. Lineage (GTDB taxonomy): Bacteria > Planctomycetota > Planctomycetia > Planctomycetales > Planctomycetaceae > Fuerstiella. The sequence goes on from JAQWOH010000077.1 coordinate 16,389, forward strand.
GCAAGCCGGCTGCAAACTGTTCAGACAGTTCATTCAGAACCGCGTTCAGGAAATACCAGTAATCATCTCTGGGAAGGGGGATCAGCGGTCTGCCGGGTGTTGTTTGCTGGGCCGCCGCCGTCACTTGCCGTACGGCCGTTTCGTTAAGAAATACGTCGGTGCAGGATTTTTCGCACAGCGTACGGATTCGCAACGTCTGCTCATGAATGGAATTGAGTGAGAAGTTAATGCGATGAAAGAACTCACGCTGCTTCCACTCGTTGGCATTTCTCCAGCGAGCGATCATCCAGCCAATCGTCGTGAATCCGGCTGCCGTGGCAAATTTGACCCAGTGATCGGTAACCAGATCGTTGACTGCAGAGACAAGTTGGTCCATTTCGGGTCTCTCATGTCTTGAAACTGTGAAGTGGCACTTTTCCGGGACGAGTAATTCTGGCGACATACAGAAGAGGATAACAGCAGGACACGCCCTTAATTCCCGAGGTTCGATCAGGAACTGTTGCTTTCATGTCCACCCTATGCCTTAGCAGTTACCGCCAGGACGACACCGGCTGATTCCAGGTGAAATCTGTCCGCGTCGTGATAGGATGAATAAACGCTCGCCGACTGTCATTGTTTGGTACCGTCACTCATGCTTCGCATTGGTCAATTTGAACTCGATCTTCCTGTTGTTCAGGCTGCACTAAGCGGCTACAGCGACTGGCCTATGCGCGCGATGGCGCGACGCATGGGGGCTCCCTATACGATCTGTGAAGTCATGATCGATTCGTTCGTTAATTCTCTGAAGGATCGTGCACGGACGAAACGGTTTCTGATGGTGACCGAGACTGACCACCCGGCGGGTGCTCAGTTAATGGGAGCTGATCCGGCAGAGTTTCCGTCGGCCGCGGCACGTCTGGTTGATGCCGGCTTCGATGTGATTGACATTAACTTCGGGTGCCCGGTCAGGAAGGCGCTCGGGCGTTGTCGTGGCGGGTTTCATCTGGGCCAGCCGGACGTCGCGCTGGATATCGTCCGGAAAGTCAGGGACGCTGTTCCGGAACGAGTTCCGGTCACCGTCAAGATGCGACGTGGAATGGACGACACCGAACAAAGCCGTGATCAGTTTCTGCAGATATTCACAGGAGCATTCGATGCCGGCGTTGCTGCAATCACCGTGCATGGACGGACTGTGCAGCAGCGTTACAACGGGCCGAGTAACTGGGATTTTCTGACTGATCTCTGTGCCGATTTTCCGGACAGGACAATTCTGGGCAGCGGCGATCTTTTCTCCGCTGAAGACTGTGTGCGAATGATTCGTGAAACAGGAGTGAAGGGTGTCACCGCAGCACGGGGTTCCATCGGGAATCCCTGGATCTTTGAGCAGGTAAAGGCGCTGCTGGCCGGCCAGCCATTGCCGCCGCCTCCGTCCGTTGCTGAACAGAAAGAAGTATTACTGGAACACTTTCGTTTTGCCGAAATCGCGTACTCTGGAAAGCGAGCGGTTAAACAGATGCGTAAGTTCGGTATGCGATACGCCGCGTGGCATCCTGACGCTGACGATGTGAAAGTCGCATTCATTCAGGTGGGAGATGTTCACACCTGGAACAGCGTTATTGAGGACTGGTACAACAGTGAGCGGTCTGGGAACTATCCCGTTTGTCCCGGTTTGCCATAAGTCTCGACATCAAACGTGACTGTCTAATTTGACTCGGGAAATGCTGCGGGCAGACGATGACTCCTGCGTACGACGTCTGAAGTCGAATCAGGAATTCAGAAGATGATTAGTTGAATCCAGCTGGACAGATGCCCGCTTAATCGGACAATACATGAAATCGTCAGCTTGCCTCCCTAACTTTGTATGGCGCACGAGTGGCAATGAATGCCTGAACAGCGAGGCAAAATTAAAATCATCAGCGACTTCCTGTTGCCGTCCAAGACGCGATCAGCCCCTGACCTGCCGGCTGATGAACCGCCATCGGCGATTGCGCCATTTGAACCTGCTGCGGGACTCAGCAACGGGCACCTGCAGACCTTCTACGGAGCCTTTCGGCCGGCGCGACCGGCAATCTCAGGTACGGTTCAGCGAAGGTTGTGCTTTCCGGACGGCGACTTGTCCGTTTTGCATGATGACAGACCGGAAGAATGGTCTCGCGGCGATCAGGTTGTCCTTCTGATGCACGGACTGGCGGGCTGCCACCAAAGCGGTTACATGACCAGAACCGCCGCGAAACTTCTGCGCCGTAACGTGCGCGTGTTTCGGATGGATCATCGCGGTTGCGGTGCCGGCGAATACCTGGCAGAGAATCCTTACCACGCCGGTCGGATTCGTGATCTGGAAGCTGCGATTCGGATGCTGGAACGCCTGTGTCCCAGTTCCCCCGTTTCTGTCGCAGGTTTTTCTCTCAGCGGTAACCTGCTGCTTAGATATCTGGGCGACGACCCGGCGGCTCTGCCTTCGAGTCTGCATCGCGCTGTGGCCATCTGCCCTCCCGTCGACCTGAGGCATTGCGTTGAGCAGCTTGGAACGACACGAATGGGGCAGCGCTACGACTGGTACTTTGCCCGTCGACTGGTGGATCAACTGACAGACAAACCACAATGGCGCGAGGACGTACCGCTGGCATGGGTCAGACGTCCGCCGCGCAGCATCTTTGAGTTTGATGAACTGTACACTGCACCTGCCTCCGGATTTGATTCAGCCGGGCATTATTATGCGGAAGCGTCTGCCAGACACTTCATCCGTAACATTTCCGTGGCCACGGCGATCCTTGCAGCGGAAGACGATCCTATGGTCTGTGCCCAACCACTGAAGCAACTGCAGCTGCCCTTGAACGTGGAACTGTGTCTGACACAGCATGGCGGCCACCTGGGGTTCGTGGGGCGCAAGGGCGTAGATCCGGATCAGCGCTGGATGGACTGGCGAGTTGTGGACTGGCTGTTGAACTAGAGCCGTTGATTTCGGACTCGCGGTGCCATAGGGTGGGCAGCTGAGCGTCAGGTCGTTTCGGACCGGCGCCATCGAAACGATTCCGGCTCCGATGAAGATGTCAGAAAAGACCAGCGTGCTGCACGTCGCCGTGCTGTTCGAATTCCCCACACTGAACGGGGGCGAGCATTCGATGTTGTCCGTACTGGACGCGCTGCGGTCGGCAGGTACGTTCCGGTTTACGGCGCTGGCACCAGGTACCGGCCTGCTGGCCGACGAACTGTCTCGACGGCAGATTTCCCTGCGGGAATTCAGTGTCCGAAATAACATCGGCGAAAAGTTGTCCTTCGACATGATTGCGCAACGGCTGTCAGGGCTGCTGCATGAGTTGCGGCCGAACATACTGCATGCCAACAGTCTGTCTATGTCCCGGCTCACCGGACAGCTTTCGCCCGCCTCGCTTCCTCAGCTGAAACGAACCGGTCATCTGCGTGACATCATTCGACTGAAGAAGAAAGTCATTTCTGATCTGAATCGCAACGACGGTCTGATTGCTGTTTCGCAGGCGACTTTGGATTTTCACGTCCAACAGGGCCTTGATCCGTTGCGCTGTCGAGTTCTTTATAATGGGGTCGATACCGAACGGTTTCAGCCACGTGACCGCGCACTCTTTCGCTCCCGGTTATTTCCGTCGATTCCGGCGGGCCACTGCATCTTGCTGAATGTGGGACAGATCTGTCTGCGAAAAGGTCAGCTGGATCTGGCAAAAGCTGTTGTCGGCCTTGTTCGAAAACGCGGCGATGTTCACCTGGCCATTGTCGGGCAGCGACATTCGACAAAGCAGGAAAGCGTCGGCTATGAAGCTGCGATTCAGCAGGAGTTCACTCAGGCGGGCTGCGCCCCCCACCTGCACATGGCTGGTTACCGGGACGACATCCCGGACTGGATGAATGCCGCAGACATTCTGGTGCATGCGGCTCGCCAGGAACCATTCGGGCGAACCTTGCTGGAAGCGGCGTCCAGCGGTTTACCAGTGATCGCCACCGACGTTGGTGGTACAACTGAATTGCTGCGCCCCGAGACAGATTCCATTCTGGTGCCGCCTGGTGACGTCGCCTCACTTACCGCCGCCATCGACAGAGCTTTGTCGAATTCCGAGGGATGCCGTCTACGAGCCGCATTGGCCCGACAACGTCTTGAAGCAAACTTCGCCATAGAAAACGCAGCCGACCAGCTGGCGAAATTCTGGAACATTGAAGAAGATCGTGGCATAGATTAGCCCATTGCCACTCAAACCGACCAGGTATTCCTGTGACCCTTCGCCCGCTCCTGCTTCTGCTGTTCTTCTGGTGGCCTGGACTCACGCCGGCTCAGATTCAGCGACCCAACGTGGTGATGATTATTGCCGACCAGCTGCGCTACGAATCGTGTGGTTACGCAGGCGATGAAAAAGCCGTCACCCCAAACATTGACCGTCTTGCGAAGACAGGCATCAGCTTCGATAATTATGTTGTCAATACGCCGGTCTGTGCCGCCACCCGAGCCACACTGTGGACGGGCAAGTACCCCAGCACTCACGGCATGGTGGTTAACGAACTGCGGCTTAATCCGAATCATGATACTCTGGGCCATTTATTGACGGCTAAAGGATATGCCTGTGATTACATCGGTAAGTGGCATCTGTGGGCCAACCAGGCCGGGCGGCACAAATTCGTCGAAAACGCATTCTGTCCTCCTGGTCCGTACCGTCTTGGTTTTGACGGGTTCTGGGCGGCGTACAACTTTAACCATGGCAACTACAACGCATTCTACTTTCGAGACACTGCTGATCGTGTTGAAATCGACGGCTGGGGACCGGCACATTTTACGGATCTGGCCATAGAGCGAATCAAACACCATGGCACCGCACAACAACCATTTGCCATGGTTGTTTCGTACAGCCCGCCGCATGATCCATGGACAAAGGACAATGTACCGCCGTGGTGGTATGACCGCTTTAGAGACGTGCCGTTCTCGCTTCCCTCAACATGGAATGATACTCCTGACCGGCACATGGATCGCAACACGGATCCCAGGCAGTGGCTCAAAAGATGGAAACCGAATCTGCCGGAATACATGCGAGTCTACTACGCCATGACGGCCGCGCTGGACGAACAGGTTGGGCGAGTGCTGAAAGCCCTCGATGATCAGCAACTGGCACGTAACACCATCGTGATTTTCACTTCCGATCACGGAGAACAGTTTGGCGCCAATGCTCGAGTGTTCAAGATGACGTTCTTTGACAAATCGGCGCGAGTACCTCTGCTGATCCGCTGGCCGGGAAAAATTCCGGAAAAACGAAGATCAAATGCGTGTATATCCTCTGTAGACGTCATGCCGACAATCTGTGGAATGCTGGGTGTGGGTTTTCCGGATTCGACAGACGGCATCGATTTGTCGGATTCCACAAGAGTTGACTGCAACTGCGAACCGGACTTCGCGCTACTGCAGGGTATGGGGCATACTTTTCAATGGAAAGACGGCTTCGAATGGCGGGCCATCCGTGATCAGCGATTCACCTTTGCCCAGTACCTCGTGGACGGAGAAGAACTGCTGTTCGACAACAGAAACGATCCGGAACAATCCACGAATCTTGTGGACAATCCCGACTTTGCTGACGATCTGCAGCGTATGCGACAAAGACTGATCGAGAAGCGTCTGGCCATTCGCGACGAGTATAAACCCTGCACCTGGTATCGTGACAACTGGATTGAAGAGCGAGTCGTCATGCGCGGAGCAAAGGGTGAGTTTCACCGTGAAATGGGCGACGATGTTGTCGTGGACCCTGCACTGACAAATGCCGCAGAATGACAGCCGTCGAACGCGTCATCAAGTTTTGCCAGCATAACGAAACGCCAATTCAGCACAGCTGAAATTCCGGCAGTGTACACAGAGCGTGTACACCATCTTTCAGTTTCTCGTCGCGGTTATTTCCGCCGCTCAGCAATGTGCGAATTCGTTCCCGTGCCGCAGCAGGTATGTCTACGGCAAACATCGATGTCTGGAACCAGTCGATGATTTCGTCCGCTGATTCTGCATCTTCACTGGCAAGGTATTCATTCAGTGATGTCTTGCCAAACCGGGTTTTTTCGTGATCCAGCAGGCTGCGAATCAAATTCGATCGTCCCAGCAACGTGGATGAATTGATCCATGTGCGGCCGCCGTCCCAGCCTTTGACACTGGGCGGATACAGCAGTCCCTGGCCCAGTGTCTGCAGCTTTTCAGCAAGTTCGTAGGAGTTCGTGGATCCTTCCAGCGAACGCAGAAAGCCGATTGCCAGTTCCACTGGTGATCGCACTTTGCGTCCTCTGGCGTGCGCCGAATAAAATATATTGCTGGTCAGGATGCGACGTATGGTGGGAGCAATCTGCATTTCATTGCTGCGAAGTTCGCGGGCCAGTGGTGCCAGCAGTTCTGCTGACGGAGAGGGTTCGTCCATGACCATAAACTTTACCAGCTTCATGGCGACGAACTGTGGTGCAGCATCCTGGCCAGCAACAATCCGCACCCCTTCTTCGCCACCGAAGTTCCCGGTGTGGCCGAGAAATGACTTTGACTTTGTGTCGTGCTGATAACGGTTGAAACGAAACTTTCTGTTCTTGACTTCCCATCCCGTAAAACAGCGAGCTAACTCGCGAATATCATTCTCAGTGTAATTGCCTTCTCCCAGACAGAATAGCTCCATGATTTCACGAGCATAGTTTTCGTTGGGATGTGCCTTACGATTTGTGACGGAATCCAGATAGATCAGCATCGCGGGATCGCGTGATATTTCCTGCAACAGCCTCGCGAAATTTCCGAGAGCGTACTTTCGCAGCAGGTTGTTCTGGTCGAACATTAATTTTGCATCTTCAACCTTCTGGGCGCTGGTCGCGAAGTGACCGTGCCACAGCAACGTCAATTTTTCCAGCAGTTGCGAGGGCGTCGACAGCATGCGATACGCCCACCACGCGGATAGTTGCTGCACGTTTCCCGAGGCCATACTGGCATGCGCCAGGTCCGTCACTTCGTGCCGATAGTCTTCCGGCTCAGCCGCAGAGCCCAACAGGTTGTCCGCGGCGTCAACGGCTCCTGCTTCCACTGCGGTGGTCAGCTCCTCGTGGTTCGCCCCGAAGCCCGCTCGCCGATACAGATGCGCCGCGGCCCGGAGATTCCACGGTGTGTCAGCGTCAGGCTGGAACTCAGTCCATGCCCATTCCGGGTCAATCGCTTGTTTCATGGGTTTGCTCTGGCGTTGCGCAAAGTGTCGGGAGTCGTTTGCGATCGAAGACGAAACCCGGGCAAGCGTCGTTCATCTGAAAAATACTCTCGGCACTTTCACTGAATCCGTCAATGGTCGTCAATCCGATTTTACGTGAAGACCAAGTTGAATTCCCAGTTGGTTCGAACTCACGTTAATACTGGCAGACAGGTGTTTGAAATAGCCCACAACTTCCAGCAGCAGGTCGATCGTGTTTTCTGCTTCTTCCCGGCTGTTACCGTCTTCCAGCATGTTCTGTGAAACTAACTGACCGCGGTTATCGTTAAGAACCTGTCGCAGTATGTCACCCTCCAGCTGCACATGTGTGTTGCCCAGTTCTGAATCATCTGCAGGTACATCTGCCTGCACCAGTTCGCGGGCCAGCCGATGTGTGCTGGCAACCACAAAGCGTTCACCGAAGAAACCAACAGAGGGCGAAAAGTTGTATATGATGTCAGCGCGTGTGGAAGCCGCGTCGTCCTCATCCGGAATGTAGACGGACGTGATCAATTCAGCACCGTTGTCGAGCTTGTCGATGTCCATCTCGAGCTGCGACCGGCCTTCCATGGCGCCAACGACATTGAAGAAGCCGATCATGCTTTGAAACGTACGCCGTAATTCACGAGCCATTTTTCCGGGATCCTTTAGCTGCATGACCAGTGCAAACTGAGGAAGCTTGATTGTCGGAACAGGCAGGATGTCGGTGAAGTCCTGTCTGGCAGCAACGAAACCGACTTGTGGCGTCAGAGAACCCAGGATGTCTTCGCCAAAATCCTTTCCGGAAAAGAATGTTGTAAGACTGGCGTCGGCCTGAGCAAGGCCATCGTTGATGTTTTCATTGAACAGGTCACCCGCACGCAACCACATTTCTGAAATGTCTCGATAGGTGCTCAGCGTAAACAGCGTATTTCTTGTGTGGGGCAATATCGGACCGTGGCCTGTTCCGTCAGGACCGAAATAGAAGTTTCGTTCCTCCGGCACCCAGTCGTGCTTATGTGGCATGGAAAAGCCCAGTTCAATGCCCTGATGCGAAGCGTTCAGTTGGGCAGACGCGAAGGGCGTTTTTTGCAGCGTGCTGAGGAATCCACCGACCAGCAATTCGACGCCGGGGTTACTTGACTGCCCGGAATACAGCTGAGGTGCGACGCCAGAGTCTCTCACCGTTGCAATGTCGGCATATGCCCATACTGAGGCATTGCGATTGCGCGACTTTCGGGCGGCCTGGAAGTTTTCGTTTTCGGTCAGCGAAGTCTCGGTGCCGTCCAGAAATCGGTCCAGCAGGACCTTGCCCAGGTCACCCTTGTTCGTGATCAGTAACCAGTCGTCGACAACCGCGAATTTTGACTTGTTGACTTCATAGGCCGTGACTCCGCGGTACTCACCTTCTTTGATCTGTTCCGGATTCTTGCCAAGCTTCGACAGTTCCAGCAACTTGTTGCGAAACAAATCCATCGATGCGGCGTCTTTGCCATTGATCAGCAGAGCCACTCCCTGAGTTTTGGCGTCAACACCCAGATAAATACCTCGGGAGGTCAGAGTTTCGATGGCTTCCCGCCATTCCATGCCCAGCTGGATTTCAACGAACTTGCGACCCGTCAGGAAAGCGCGATATCCATCTGTGTTTGTCGCCATCCTGTACGGTTCAAGCGATTCGATATTTTCTCGCAGGGGATGATCGAAGATCGTCGAAATCAGATCTGATGGATTTGCGATCTCGGCGTAGAAAACGGTCGTGTCGGGCAACAACGATGACGCCGTGCGATCGGCGGCGGTAACAGGATCAGCAGCAGTGATCAGGGACAGGCAACACAGGATTGAAGTTCTTAACATGGCAATCTCCCTGTTGACTGGCGTCGGCAAACGTCGTGGATCTCATTGAATCGTAAAGATCAGGCGCACATGACCAAATCACTCTTCGCTGGCAGGGCCGAATTCCTGGTTATGAAGCTGAACCGTAGATGTCATCACATCGTGTCTGATTGGCAATGCCTTGACAAGTAGCTCGCAGATGTTGGCTGATACCGGGTGACAGTGTCTTTGCCATCTTACGGCAGCTCGCGAAGCTTCAGGCCCTTAAACTCGATGGGTGAGCCTTCGGATTCCAGGCACAGGTAGCCGGTCGCGGGACTGCAACCGGTTCCTCCGGATACTTCGGTGCCGTTGACCCACAACCGGACCTCGCCATTGATGGCGCGAACGTAGTAGTGATTCCATTCTCCAATGCCTTTGCTCAGTTCCTGCGAGGGAAAGCTGCGCCTGCCATTGGGAGCAACCGGCGGAAACGGTGTCATCTTTGATGCACCGACGGGAAAGACATCTCCGTGGCAGGTAAACCAGTCGGCTTTGCGTTTGCCCCCGGCTTCGTAGCGTTCCTTGTACCCCAGGTCCAGTACCTGCACTTCAATGCCGCCAGGCAGACCGGGACCGGTCAGGCGTTCCAGCGATTCGGGAATGGTCCAGACAAAGATACCCGAATTGCCGGCAGACTTCAGGTGCCGCCACTCGCACACCAATTCAAAATTGGTGTATTGTTTCTTTGAACGCATTACACTGACGGGTTGACCCGTGCAGTGGATTTCGTTGTCTTTGAACGACCACGTGTCATCGGCACTGTTGACCCTGGCAAAGTCGCGTTTGCCCAGTGTTACCCAACCCGGACCGGTGCCGCTGATGGTGGCTCCTTCGTCTGCAGCCTGAGAAGTTGGACAATGAGTGACGAATATTACGGAAAGAAGACAGGCATTGGCGATCAGTGACGTCAGTCTGGGCATGAGATGGTCCGGTCAGAATTCGGTGGCGAGAAGAGCAGGGTGGTCAATGGACGAAGCACGAGCCACTGAGAGATGCAGCCAGCGACTGCCAACATCGTCCAAAGATTTCACAGCAAACGCAAATCACAGCGGCGGTGACACATTCCTGCTGCGGTCTGATGAGTTGAGGCGACCGTGACACCCGGCGGGCGTGCTGTCGACGCGGTCGTTGAAGAATGCTGGTGTTTCTCGCGCGAGAGAAGATTACTTATTCAGTTTGTCGCGGACACCACCGAGCAGCATGTCGTCAGCCTTCTCGCCAAACAGATCGTCCTTTTCATCGCCGTCCATGATTGTGCCCCGGATCTCCATCGTGTCGGCGAGACTTCCAGACGGGCCATTTGGTGATGGTGGTATCCAGAGCGCTAAAAGGGACCTCGGCATCGATGATAATGTGCCAGTCTTTTTCCAACTGTCCGCTCAGGCGAATCCCCGCATTCCGGGTCCTGGACAGATCTTTAATCTTCTATCCCAACTGCTGTATTGATCGTCAGCAGAAGCTGTACGGTTGCACCGGAATATGATCCGATGCAACTGTTTCCGGACAAGTTAGACAGTGAGTGAATTCTTTGCCCGTTTATGGCGACGAAGTGAGTGTGCAGACTGCTCACGATACATATACTGAAGCCGCTTCGGAGTCATCATTCCTGTAACTGTGTCAGAATGAGCAACAGATCCAGTCAGCGTACGGGCCCGTATCTGCAGCCTCGCGTTTCAAGACGACGCGTGCTGGAGGTCGGTTCGTCCGCAGCATTCGGACTTACGCTGTCTGATCTGCTGGCTGCGCCGACTTCTGCAACAAGCCAAACTCAAGTAGCCCGCTTTGGTCAGGCGAAGTCCGTCGTCGTGATCTTTTTGTGGGGCGGTCCCGGTCAGCAGGACCTGTGGGATCCCAAGCCCGATGCGCCGTCTGCCGTCCGCAGTGAGTTTCAGCCGATATCAACCAGCGTATCCGGCACTCAGATCAGCGAACAGCTGCCAAAGCTGGCGCAGCAGGCCGAACGGTACTCGATCGTTCGGTCGATGACTCACCATGACTTTGAGCATGGCTCAGCCGCCTACACGGCCTTAACCGGTCACCCGCATCCGCTGCCCGGCACAAATACAACGGCGCGGCCGGATGACTTCCCTACGTACGGTTCACTGATAAGTCGGCTGATTCCCACACGTCGTCCGGTTCCGGACTTCGTGGTGCTGGGCCCTGTGATGCATCAGGGAGCTCGACCGCCGCTGGCAGGTCAAAATGCCGGTTTTCTGGGCCCCGGATTTGATGCGTTGCGAGTACCGGATGATCCGGGCGAACAGTCGTTTCGCGTCGACAGTGTGACTCTTCCGGACGGCGTTCCGCAAAGTCGTCTGGCTGCTCGACAGAGTTTATTGTCATCCATCGATCCGACGGGGCGGATGTCCCGCAACCGACATTTTACCGGCGTGGAGGACCTGTACGACCGTGCCTTCGGACTGCTTCGTTCGTCCGAAACTCGCCGAGCCTTCGAGCTGGCCGGTGAATCCTCTTCACTGCGAGATGCGTATACGCGCACGCGTTTCGGTCAGACGCTGCTGATGACGCGGCGACTGGTTGAGGCTGATATACCGCTGATCACCGTCAACTGGTCAAAGTTGAATGCAGATCAGTGGGATACTCATGCCAACAATTACCCCCGGCTGCGCAAAATGCTGCCGCCCTTCGATCAGGCGCTGGCGACGTTTCTGCAGGATCTGGATACACGCGGTCTGCTGGATTCCACTCTGGTGCTGTGTCTGGGTGAATTTGGTCGCACGCCAATTGTCAACAAGAGTGCAGGTCGGGATCACTGGCCCGATTGCTATTCCCTGCTGATGGCGGGCGGGGGAATTGTGGCCGGGCAAACGTACGGGGCGTCAAATCGAACAGCCGCGTATCCGATAGAAAATCATGTTGCGCCATGGGATATTGCCGCCACAATGTTTCATCTCAAGGGCATCGATCCATACTCTCATATCAATAATCGACAGGGACAACCGTTGCCCGTTTCGCGCGGGGAAGTTGTATCCGCCCTTCTGTAAACGGTTAAAGAAAACGCCTTATGACCGACGGGATCGTTGACCAATTTGCATGTGAACTGATTCGGCGCCTGGTTGTACCCGGCGGTTCAGCTGGCTGTTTCCTGTGGCTGTTGGCGCTGTTCAGCTGCAGCAATAGTCACGCCGATGACTGGGCTCAGTGGCGCGGTTTAAACCGGAACGCTGTGTCCAGCGAAACCGGACTGATGAAGTCATGGTCTGATGCGCCTCCTGTTCTGGGCTGGCGTGCGTCGGGAATCGGCCAGGGGTATGCCAGCGTGGTGGTTTGCCGCGGACTGGTCTTCACAAGTGGTCGAATAGGCAGTGATGTTTATTGTTTCGCCATTGATCTGAAATCGGGGACACGAAAATGGGTCAGTCAAATCGGGACCACGACGCGTAACGTTATGGCGACGCCTTCGGTCGGAGGTGAATTCGTCTACGTTGTTGATCCGGATGGTGAACTGGTCTGTCTGAACGTGTCACACGGTGAGATTATCTGGCAGCGCAGTTTCACTGAGGACTTTGGTGGCCGCCTGATGTCCGGCCGCGGTTACGGCGAATCGCCACTGATCGACGGTGACCGGCTGATCTGCACTCCCGGAGGTGCTGATGCGATGATGGTCGCACTGGATCGGCGAACCGGTGACATTATCTGGAAGTCTGAGATACCGAATATCGGTGAAAAGGGCAGTGATGGTGCTGCGTTTTCTTCCATCGTAATTTCTGAGGCTGCCGGTGTTCGGCAGTACGTACAGCTGGTGGGACGGGGGTTGGTCGGTGTGGATGCAAAGTCCGGCCGGTTTCTGTGGGGCTACAACGATATCTCAAATGGGACGGCCAATATCCCCACTCCCATTGTTCGCGGAGATCACGTGTTCTGCGCGAACGGGTACCACTCTGGGAGTGTGTTGCTGAAGATTGATCGTGATGAATCGGGAACCGGGGTCACAGCAGACGAAGTCTACCGACTAAAAGGCAACAAATTTCAGAATCATCACGGTGGATTTGTGTTGATTGGTAATCATGTCTTTGGAGGTCACGGCAGCAATAATGGCCTGCCCACGTGTATCGAATTCAGGACCGGGACGATCGTCTGGAAACAGCGAGGCCCCGGGACCGGCTCTGCATCGGTCGTCGCGGCCGACGGACATCTTTACTTTCACTACCAGGACGGGGCCGTTGCACTGATCGAAGCGAATTCTGATGAATACCGTCTGAAGGGGACATTCAAGTTGCCCAACGCCGGCGGCGACAGCTGGTCGCATCCGGTGATCGCTGACGGAAAACTGTTTCTTCGCGAGCACAACGAACTGTCTGCGTACGATTTGCGTGCAGTTGCCGCCACAGAGCCGCGACCGGAATTGGTCACAGCTGCTCCCGAATTCGTCGAACTGGTTCACCTGGGCGCGGACGTCGAATTCGTTCGGCAGAACAGCGAAGAAGAACGACATCGAATTTATCAGTATGCGATTCACGATGATGAGGACGCGATTCCCGTCATCACACTAACGAACCGACATGTCGACGAAGCCGGCGCATTAAGCGAATCAGTGGTAGCAGCTATGCGTCAACTGAAATCGATGTTTGTGCTGAATGCCGCGGGCACGCGTGTTTCAGTTGCCGGTATTGGTCAGGCAGCGTCAATGAAACAGCTGATCGGAATCAGTCTGGCGGTGTGTCCCCAGGTTGATGATGCTGCCATCGAACCATTTAAGCGGGCACAGAGTCTGCGAGTGCTGATTGCGGCCGGTACGGATATCGGACCGGTGGGGCTGGCTCACCTGGCTGAGTTGCCGGAGCTTGCTGCGATTGACCTCGAGGTTTGCGACAACGTTTCCGATACGTCCTGTGACGTGCTGGCCCGCATGAAGAACCTCAAGGCACTCGTTCTGAAGAAGACGGGTTTCGAACCCGATCGCATATCGGGCGCCGGACTGCGGCAGCTTGCTGATCTGCGGGGCCTGCAGCTGCTGAATCTGTATGGCAATGCGATTAATGATAAGGCAACCACGCAGCTGCAGGCATTGGAGAGCCTGCGTGATCTTGACCTGAGTCTGACGGCGATCAGCGATGAGGGCCTGCAGTCGCTGACATTTCTGCAAAAACTCACGGAGCTGCGTCTGCTTTATTCCGAGGGTTTTGCCGGACCAAAGATCACGAATCGTGGCTTGAAGTCAATCTCACAGTTGTCTCAACTCCGGAGTCTGAACCTTGTCGGCGCGAAAGTCTCGGATAATGGAATTGGCAGTCTGACGCGACTGAAAGAGCTCAAACACCTGACGCTGATTGGCACACCGATTTCCGTGGACGGGTTGCGTCGACTTCGCGAGACATTGCCGGATTGTACAGTGGCTTCTGACCGTTCTTCGGCAGGGATGCCGTGACATGACTGATGTCGTTCGTGCGATTTGGTTGCAGATTACCCGTTCTGCGTGCCGGGTTTCCTGCCGTAGACCGATTTCAGTTCCGTCACTTTTCTGATGATGTACTGGTCGCCTGCCGTGCTGCCTGTTCCTGTCAGCGTGATTCCGGTGCCGCAGTGGTAAGCCAGATTGAAGTTGTGGAAGTCGCGGAATTCGACTTCCACACGCACCGGTGGCTGCCCTTCGACGTCGACAAGAAATACTTTCGCTTCGTCCAGATTGTCAGACATGCGAATACGTCCCTGAACCGTGATCTGTATTCCTTCAACTTTAACCCAGCTTGCAAACGCTCGTTCCTGGTATGGCTCGAAATCCGATCCGTTCAGACCGGGCAACGAATCTACGGAGTTTGCAAACGTGTCGACGTCGATCCCGAATGTTTCCAGAAGCGCAATATGCAGACGGCCGAGTTCCTGATTTTCTGAGTAGCGCACGTAGCGGCCCGTCTTCAGCAGCCCTTTGCCGCCGGCAAGGATGATCGGGATGCGCGTAACTGTGTGGTTGTCGCTGTGTCCCATGCCGGATCCATACAGCACGACCGTATTGTCCAGCAGTGTGCCGTCGCCTTCGCGGCGAGACTTCAGTCGCGTCAGCAGCGAGTCGAATTTTTCCATGTGCCACAGACTGATCTTCAGTAGTGATTCCAGATTGGTCCGGCTGAAGTTACGGAAAAAGTGAGACAGATAATGATGCTGTTCGGTGATTCCGAGGAAGTCGAAAATCATGCGGCTGTTGCTGTTGCCCAGCATGTAAGTTACGCAGCGAGTGGAGTCGGTCCACAACGCGAGTTCGATCATGTCCAGCATGGATTCGACCTGCTGGTCGAGATTCGCGGCATTGGCGGGGCGGGTAAAGCGGCTGACGTCAACTTTGGGTTCTGCCTGCTGCATATTCCGCAGACGTTTTTCTGATTCTCGCACGACGTTGAGATACTCATCCAGCGTCCGCCGATCCTCGCTGCCGGCGGTGCGCGACAGAGACCTTGCGTCTTCGAGCACGCGGTCCAGGATGCTGGACATGCGGCGACGATGAGTCGGGCTGGCCAGAGGGTTGCGGAAGAGTCGGTCAAAAATCAGCTGCGGGTCGCTTTCCCGGGGCATCGGCGCACCGTTTTTGTCGTACGAGATATAGCTGCACCCGATCTGATTCGGGAACAGGCCTTCGGTCGTCAGTTCCAGTGACCGATGCGGAGTATCTCCCTTGATCCGATCAGCGATCAGCTGATCCATTGACGCCGCTTTAGTGTTCGTGTGATGGCCAGACAGAAATCGACGCGTGGAGTTCGCGTGCGACGAAAATCCGAAGTCGCCCATGTTGTCCAGAATCAGGACGTCATCCCGGTGCTTCTTAAACGGCTGCATCAGGGGCGACATCCGGAAATCGTGTTCCGTTCCGCCGCTGATGTTCCACGACGGCGGATGAACGCCGTTCGGCTTGAACAAAGTCAGAAAGCGTCTTGGAGGCAACGTCGGCTCGGCCGTTCTGGCTGAGGCTTCCATCAGATTCAGGAAGGGCAACGGCAACAGGACTCCTGCTCCGCGAAGCAGTGTTCGCCGCTGGATACTGGTGGGCATGACTGATATTCCGAGTGGTTCGTCAGTTGTCCGGAGATCGTCTCATTTCACGAAACGCGACACTGTTGGCGACTGCATGAAACAGGTCTCGCCAGGTACCACTGGTTTCGTCCATCTGCTCCACGATCAGATTGATCGTGGGGCGATCGTTTATCATAAGCTGACGACAGAGTGCGTACGACATTGTTCTTTTCACAATGTTACGGAGCACGGCGTTGCGCTGGCTGGTCGTCAGGATTTGTTTCAACTCTGTGATGTTTTCAAATGTTTCACCGGAAGGCAACTGCCCGCTGGTATCGATTTGTGATTTTGTGTCCGCAGGCTGTTCACGGCTTTTACGTCGTTTTGGTGGTCGGTAGTTGTTACTTCGCAGATACTGGCCCCCCCTGTCGAAGTCCTGCAGCGCGAAGCCCAGCGGATCAATTCTGTCATGGCACACGGCACAGCTGGGATTGCTGCGATGCTGTTCGAATCGCTGGCGAAAGGTCAGGTGTTCATCGGCGCTGTTTGGCGGAACCTGACCAACGTCCGCTGGAGGTTCAGGCAGTTGCTGACCAAGAACCCGTTCCAGTATCCAGGCACCGCGTTGTATCGGGCCCTTGTTCATTGCCAGGACGCCGGGCATGGTCAGAATGCCGCCGCGTTCGATGGCATGTTCGAGTTTGATTTTCTGGTTAGGTACGATCTCAACTTCAATACCTTTTTGTTTGACGTATCGGGTCATCTGCCGTGCGTCCGGGCCATAATGGCGGGACGTGTGCGGACTGATGAACGCTATGTCAGAATCAATCAGTTGAAGTAACGGCTGGTCTGCCGTGAACAGGTAGTGCATGAAGTCAATCGGCTGTGATTTCAGTGCAACCATCTGCGGTACATTGTCAGATACGTGTTCAATTTCGTTCAGAGCCAGCCATTGAACTGCAAAATCATCTGCCAGGCTTCGCGCTTTTGGCGACGCCAGCATACGATCGATCTGTGCTGCGTACACGGTCGGTTCCGCCAGCGCGTTATCTGCAGCCAGCGAAAGAAGTCGATCATCGGGCATGTCTGCCCACAGGAAGTAAGACAGTCGTTCGGCCAGCTCGAACATGTCGACGGACTGTTGTTTTTCCCGCTGCACGGTCACCAGCAATCCGCGATAGATGAACGCGGGCGACATCAGTACTGTCTTGATCTCGAATTTCACCGTCGCCAGAAGTTCGGCACTGCTTTTGTCCTGCAGTCGCGAAACGATCTGCGCGACATCAGATTCCGGAAGTGTACGCCGCCGCGCACGCAGCAGGAACACGCGCAGCAGACGTTCCGCCTGTTTGCTGGTCAAATCTCCCACCCTGTCGGAACCTGTGAACGTCCTGAGCTCAGCGCGGCGCTCAGGCGAGAACAGCTGTTCCAGCGCGGCATCGACCAGGAAGGAATACTGATCCCAGATAACCGTTGTCAGGGGGTTCTGATGAGTGTCATTCTGGAATCCACTTCTGCCTGGTGGATCGGTCGGCAGCAATTTAAGTACCATCGATCGCTCTGCAACCGTCTGCTCTGCTTCAATGATCGCGACCTGCAGATCGAAGCCGAAAATTGACCGCAGCGTGTTGCGGTATTCCGTCGCCGACAACCGACGGGGTTTGAACACGGCTGGTTGCGCCTCAATGTTGTTAACGAAGCTTTCGTACCATGCGAAGATTCTGTTTCGCTCGTTGTCTGCGGGCTGTCTTTCATCTTCCGGCGGCATGGTCCCGGCCTGAAGATGCTTCACAACCGATTCCCACGTTTCGAATGCAGCGTCCACGTCGTCAGTTGTGCTGATCGTCGAGAAATCGATGTCGCCATTTGCATCTTCACCACTGTGGCACTTGATGCAGTACTTCCCCAGCAGGGGTTTGACATCCTGGTCGAAGTCGCCACCTGACGCTGTCAATGGACAGCCGATCACCATGCTGACCGCAAGGCCAACGGAGATTTTACTGGAAAAATTCATGCACCGGATATCGTCGCTGGAGGATATGTTCCCCCAACAATATAGCGTCGAAGTCTGAACGTTCCGAGAGCGAGTCCGAAAACATGTGCTGATATCGATCAGCCGGATCTCATAAGGAGTCAGGGCAAGAGTGTGTCTGACCGACTCCCGTGGTTCAGTTCTTGGTGGCGTCCACTGCGGGTGTGCTCGAATCAAGAGCTTCCTGCATTGCTTCCTGAGCGGACTCCAGCGAGTTCAGCATTTCCTGTTCGGTCTTGTCGACAGCCAGCTTGACCGCTTCAGAGGACGGGGCAACAGTTTCGGCCCCGACACGAAGAACCTTTTTCAGTGCGAAGGCAACAATGGCCGCACCGACACTGAAGACGGCTCCCATCTTGGCGGCAGCCTGCAGTGATGCATCGACGAACGCCTGTCCGCACACAAACAGGGCAACGGTCAGCCCAAGTCCGGCCACAGCACTGGTAACGACCAGATGGCCTCGGTTCATCCCGGCTGGCAGCGGGAACCCAACCTTTTCTGCGAATACCGAGAAGCCGGTGATGCCGATGATCTTGCCCACGAGTAAAGCCGCCACAATGATCCAGCTGAGCCCGTTGATCTCCCCGAAGGAAACACCCGCGTTGACAAGAGCAAAGAAGAACAGGCCGAAGTCCACGAACAGCTTCAAGCTATGTTCGAAGTTCTCCAGCGGACTGTGTACGTGTCCTGTGGAGTGATCGTTGTCATCGACGTACAGTCCAAGGTCCTGTTTCGGGCCGGGCAGGAACGGGACCACGAACACCAAAGCTAAGGCGGGGTGCAAATGGGCGCTGTACAAACCCCACCAGCAGAGTGCTCCGCCGCCGAAAACGTACGGCACCCAGTTCATGACGTTGGTACGTCGAAGTCCGTACGCCAGGCCCATGCCGGGCACGCACCAGATCAGATTTGACCAGACTGTCGGGTGATTCGGATCGGGGTATCCGATTGCGATGATTCCCAGGCCGATAGCGTCGTCCGCCACTGCCAACAGCAGCAGAAAACTGACCGCCGGGTGGCGGGCGCCAAACAGAAATTTGATGACCAGCCAGGCCAGCGCGATATCTGTGGCAGTCGGGACCCCCCAGCCATTTCTCCACGCGACATTTCCAAACACCGCGTTTAGTCCCAGAAACACACCAATCGGTCCGACGACGCCCCCGATTGTTCCAAACAGCGGATTGATAGCCTTGGAAACGGGGTTCAAGGCTCCGTTGGGCAGACACGCTTCGGTGATCTCCTTGGCTGCAATGCCAAAAAACAACGCCATGAAAATGTCGTTGATCAGGAAGTGCAGAGTGAGATAGTGGTCCCAGCCGGCATGATGGTCTCCGCCCGCATTGTGCTGGCTGAAAATTGTTCCCAATTGGTGAACCGGTGTATGCACGAGGGCGTCATAACTGTCAGGTGCCACGTTGGCCCAAAACATGGCGCACACTACCCCTACGATGAGAGGGATGCTGAATTCCTGAAGTCGTTGTATTGTTTTTATCATGTGATTTACTCGAAATTCGATGGTTGTTCGGCGATATCGAAGTCTCGCGCCGGAAGTTGCTGTGCACGTTATCCCCGTTGGTCATTGTGCGGGTATCGGTGCAGTGTCGTTCGATTGTGCAGGTTGTAAGCCTGTCAATTTCGTCGCCCTTCTACTCGATCGGCGAAACGGGTCATTCGCTACAGACAGAACCCTGGTGCTGATGGACAAGAATCACTCATCGGTACCGATAACTTCCGCCCTGTATTGCGAATCTGCTAATGCTGCAGCAAGCGACACTGCCGGTGGACGATTGCAGTTGCAGGGGGCTGTCACAGCAATCTGTGTGTTCGGCCATGTTCCGCTTCATATCTGATTCCGGTTCACGTTTGCAATTGACTGCAAGCCTGGTGCGGCCGCTAATGTTTTCGCCCACCGTCCTGACGCCTGCTGCAGAAAACGTCTTGTTGCCGGGGATGGTCGGGGGCATTGTGAGCCGCCTGAACTGGCTGATTCCGGGATTTGGGATTTGGCAGGCGGAATGGCTCAAGTCTCTGATGACTGTCTCGTTGTGGCGTGAGCGGTGGATTTCCTCTGCGAAAGCTGTGTCACCGCCTGTCGACAGGCTCAGTTTTTCTGTTTCGTCGGGCCGGCCATTCCATGGACGGCGGATGACCGGCCTGGGTGACTGGCCTAATACGCAGTGAATTGACGGTTACGGCGTTGATTGTCTGGTTTAAAGTCGCTAAATTGCTCGACTTGGTTGCTGCTCGTGCCGATGAAACAGAGCATTTCTCAATGTTTTGCTGGTGTTTTGGTGCACGCCCTCCGTCATTTTCCACGATGGAACCAGTGGTGTTTTTGCGCAGCCAGCCCTGAAAACTAACATTTGTACAGACATCGTCTCTTCAGACGGTCAGCAAGGTGATTCAGCGATGCCAATGCTCGCAAAAACATGGATGGCAAAGTCGGAGCAGAAGGAGGATCTGCGCGATTGGTACGTCCTGGACGGTGAAGGCCAGATTGTCGGTCGAATTGCCAGCCAGATTGCGACTGTCCTGATGGGCAAGCACAAAGCGACTTACACACCTCACGTTGACTGTGGTGGTGCTGTGGTTGTGACGAATGTTGAAAAGATTGCCTTTACGGGCAATGAAATGCAGCATCCGGACGTGCCGTATTTCTCCACGAAGATGGCGGCAAAGACATACGATAGCTACAGTGGTTACCCCAGCGGTCGTCGTGTACGCTCGGCAGTTAATGTCTGGCAGACGGCTCCGGACCGAATTCTTCGTGAGGCGGTTCGACGAATGTTGCCCAAGAGTAAGCTGGGGCGACAGATGCTGAAAAAATTGAAATTGTTTGTGGGCCCTGAGCACACTCATCAGGCTCAGCAGTGTCTGCCCTTTCCTGAGCACCTGCTTCCGAAGAAGAATCGAAAGGTCGACTGATCAGCAGCACTGCTGCGACGCCTGACCCCGTCTGCCGTTTCAGCGGCACCATTTAAAATTCACGACCATCATTTTCGTTGACAGCAAACGGTCATCATGAGTACAGACGAAACGCCAAGCGAAGAGGTTCCTGAAGTCGCGGCAGAAGCTGAGGAATCATCGGTGGAAACCCCAGCGGTTGCTGCTCCGGAGCCGGAGGTTCCCGCAACCGAGGTTCCGTCATCTGAGTTGCCGGAGTTGACCATTGGTGGCGGTACCCCTGCTGAACAATACGTCGATCCGGATTACGTGCCCGCCATGCGGGGCAAAGTGGACCGCTTTGGTGTGGCGATGGGTACCGGACGCCGGAAGACTTCAGTCGCTCGAGTCCGCATCAAGGAAGGCTCCGGGAAGGTTACGATCAATGGCAAGCCATTGAGTGAGTACTTCTGCGTGGAACGCGATCGTGGAATGATTCTGGCTCCACTGCAGCTTGTTGGCAAAGCTGAAAACGTTGACGTCATTGTGCGTGTCAACGGGGGCGGTACCACAGGTCAGACTGGTGCGATTGTGCTGGGGATTGGTCGAGCTCTGCAGGGGCTTGTACCGGAATCACACCACGAGCTGTCGGCCTCCGGATTCCTGACACGTGACAGTCGAATGGTCGAACGTAAGAAATACGGTCTTCGCAAGGCTCGCCGCAGCTTCCAGTTCTCAAAGCGATAAGTCGGAATCAGACTTCGAATTTCAAAATTGGATCCAAATTTGATCCCTGCCAGGACTTCTGTGGCAGGGATTTTTTTTCACCCGGACCGTTGTGCTGCCGCCGTTGCATGAATCAGCGTGGGGCCGTGAGTCGCCACGCCCCTGGAGAAGAAAGCCATGCCGGACGTCTACAGTTCGCTGATTCTTCCCGATGTGCGACAAATGGTGCGTGAAGAGGATCGCCACGGCCTGACGGAATTCTGCAAGGTTCTGCACCCCGTCGTCGTTGCCGACATTCTTGAAGAACTTGATCCTCGCGACGTATGGGTTGTTCTCGATCACGCTGAATTGCGTCTGCGGGTTGAGATCTTCGAATATATTGTGCTGCCGCGGCAGATCGAGATGGTGGCCCAGCTGGACAAGAGGCGGCTGTCAGAACTGCTGGAAGAGATGTCGCCCGACGATCGCGTCGACCTGCTGTCAAGGATGCCGCACAATCGCGTGGAAGATCTGCTGCCCCTGATTGCTCAGGCAGAGCGCAACGACATTCGCCGACTGCTGTCTTACGATGAAGACAGTGCCGGGTCGATTATGACAACTGAATATGCGTCATTGCCTGCGAATATCACAGTTGCTGACGCCCTGCAGCAGCTTCGCCAGCAGGCGCCGGACAGTGAGACGATTTACTACATCTATATTCTAAACGGCGCCAGACGGCTTGAGGGACTGATTTCTCTGCGTGAGCTGATTCTTGCCAGGCCCGATTCCGTGCTGTCCGACATCATGGAACGCGACGTTATTCGCATGCGCGTGAATGAGGACCGCGAAGATGTGGCCCAGGAACTTGCACGATACAACTTCATTGCGATGCCCATTGTCGATGACGACGACCGACTGGTTGGCATCGTGACCCATGATGATGCGATCGACGTCGTGCAGGAAGAAGCCACGGAAGACGCCTATCGTCAGGGTGCCGTTGAGCCCTTACGGGACGACTACGAGGACACACCACTGGTGACGATTCTGTGGAAACGCGGCATCTGGTTGCTGGTGCTGTCCATTGTTGCTCTGATGACTGCTGCCGTCGCAGGTCACTACGAGCAGACAACTGCGGACGGCGGAACGCGAGCTGCTGATGCTCCGTCCGGTCTGACTCCGGCGTTGATCTTCCTTTTTATTCCTCTGGTCATGGCCAGCGGGGGTAACGCGGGGTCTCAGTCTGCCACATTGTTTATTCGTATGTTTGCCCTGCAGCCAGTAGATGCCGCCGTACCCGGAACAGGATTTCGGGTTGACCGTCAGTTGATTCTGCGAGAGTTTTACGTCGCCGCTGCGCTTGGTGCCGTGCTTGCGCTGATGGACTTTCTGTTTGTATGGCTGTGGTTCGACAAGGGCATCGATCGCTCAATGGTCGTCGGCCTGACGGTGTTCCTGATTGTCGTACTGGGAACAACGGCCGGCACCATGCTGCCGATTTTGTTTCGTCGACTGGGAATGGACCCCGCAATCATGTCAAGTCCGTTGATTGCAGCCATCGTCGATGTCATGGGAGTTGTCATTTTCTATGAAGTTGCCATCTGGCTGTTGTGACACAGTTGCTGGATTTCACAGACTGACTGTTGCAGAATTAGTTCGGGCGTGAGTGCGGCTGACGAGTTTCGTCAGGGATTACCGCTTCCGGCATTCGGCAGTCAGTTGGCCGGTTCGGGTCCCGGGATTAATCAGGCCGGTTCCTGAAACCACAAGACGTGAAAGAATTTGACTTGACGTTTCTCAATCAGGCTCTCGCATTTGGTGCGGCGGCATTTCTGATACCGCTGGTCATCCACATTCTGAATCGCAGCAGATTTCGTACAGTCCAATGGGGTGCGATGCACCTGCTGGAATCTGTGATCAAGGTCAACCACAAACGGTTTCACCTGGAGCAGATGATTCTGCTTCTGATTCGATGTGCCATTCCCGTGCTGTTGGCCTTCTGCCTGGCTCGCCCGGTCCTGACCGGGTCACGGCTGCTGGAAGGTGATGCTCCCGTGTCGGTTGTTGTCCTGCTGGACAACAGCTACTCGATGGACGTGGTTGGTCGGACAGGGTCCCGGTTTGAAGATGCAGTTGATGCGGCGTGCACGATTATCGGCGCGACCAGTCGAGGCTCTGAGGTGGCGGTGATTCAAACCGGTGGTCGTCCCACGCCGCTGTTCGATCAGCCGGTGTTTGATCCGGAAGCGGTCGTCAGAAGGCTAAGACAGCTGCAGGCCGGTTACGGTGCCAGCGATATGCAGTCGGCACTGGACGAAGCCCTGACTGTGTTGTCAGGTATGTCTAATTCCCGGCGCGAACTGATTGTTATCAGTGATTTTCAATCTGCGGACTGGGACGCTGTGGGTGCAAATGTCGCAGATACCATTCATCGGCAGGTTGAGGCGATGGACATCAAGCCCGCACTGACATTGCTGCAGGTTGGCGAATCGACCAGCGGTAATGTCTCTGTCGAGTCCCTCAACTTTCCTGCACGGGCTCTGGGAGTCGGTCAACGCCTGTCTGTCAGAGCTAACCTGCGGAATCACGGTACAACCGCACACGACACTGTTCGCGTGTCCATGCGCATTGACGGTGCTGAACATCTTGTGTCGCAGGTTGCACTGGCACCGAACGGAATTACGCAGGCATTATTTCCCTGTACATTCGATTCGCCCGGATCTCATGTGATAGAGGTCGCAGTGGCAACCGATGATCCGCTTGCCACTGACAATCGACTGGCCGCCGCCGTCACCGTATGGGACAGTATCAACGTGCTGCTGGTCGACGGTGATCCCAGTTCTCAGCCGTTGCAGGGCGAAACAGATTTCCTGTCCGTGGCGCTGACGCCGTACACTTTTGGTCGGGTACGCCTGTCTGATCTTGTGGAAACCCAGACAGTTTCTGTCAACGACTTCGGGGAAGAAGCACTGAAGACAGCACGAGTCGTGGTGCTGGCAAATGTGTCAAAACTGAGTGATGCTCAGTTGAAGGCGTTATCTGCTTTCGTTCATCAGGGGGGAGCTCTGCTGACCTGTGCCGGAAATCGTATTGACCTGAACTGGTATCGTGACGTTATGTTTGCCGGCGGTACAGGCCTACTTCCCCTGGCCTTTGGTGCGCCTCGCGGGCAGATTGACGATCAGGGAAAGAGTTCGCGTATCGTCGCGCAGCACTTTGAGCACTCGGCGCTGGAGTTTTTTAACGAAGCGGCGAACGGGGATTTGTCGACAGCCGAAATTCGACAGTGGTATGAATTGACGGGAGTATCGTCTGATGGCAATAGTGAGGACGGTGGTCCGGAGCCGGACAGTGACGTTGTGGTGATGGCCCGCCTGGACACTGGCGATCCACTGCTGGTGGAACAGCGTTTTGGTGACGGAGTCGTCGTGCAGATGGCGACGGCCGGCGATGCAGACTGGTCTGACCTGCCGATGCGGCCATGTTTTGTGCCGCTGGTTCAGCAGCTGGTCACAACAATGGCATCTCAGATTTTGCCGCCACGCAACATCGCCACCGGTGAACCGGCAGTCGCGTTGTTCGCACCGGACGAATTCACAGGCGCATCCGAAGGTGACAGCGCTACTGCTGACCGGGCAGAGGAAACAGCAGACGGAGGCCTTGGTGTACCGTTGTCAGTGGTTACACCCGGTGGTTCCCGCCGCACGCTGTCATCTGTGTCCCGCGGAAAAATGCGTCTTGCACGTTTTGACGGAACGCAGCGACCTGGCGTGTACACGATGACAATGCCGTCGTCGGATTCGATTCATTTCGTGGCGGAAACGTCTCGTAGTGAATCCCGCCTGGATGTTCTGGACGATCCGCGACTGGCGGCACTGGGGACAAATATGGGAGCCGAACTGGTCACGTCGCCTCAGGAGTATCTGGAACGCGATCGTCTGCGTCGACACGGTCAGGAAATCTGGCGGTACGTGCTGGCGGCCCTGCTGGCGTTCATGTTTCTGGAGCTTGTGTTGCAACAACGATTCGCGAGGGTTCGGATATGACAAGCCTGCGTTTCGTCGGCGATCTGTCACTATGGCTGGGGCTGCTTCTGGCACTGCTGGTCGCCGTAATGTCGTGGCGTTATTACCATCGGGAGAGCTTTGACCTGCCGGCTCGGCTGAAATGGTTATTGCCGTTGCTGCGGTCCGTGGCATTTTTTCTGGGTGTGATCATTCTTACCGGACCAGTGCTGCACCATCGCACAATCATCGGCGAACTCGGCCGAGTAAAGATCTACGTGGATGCCTCAAACAGCATGACAATGTGTGACGCGCATATGTCGACCGGGCGCAAATTGCTGACGGCGGAGCAGATCGGCTGGTTGGGTGACGGTAAGGTCGATGATACGTTGCTGTACCTTGCCGATGATCTTGCGAATGCACGGAGGGAGCTTGTAGAGCAGTTAACGGTTGCGGCAAGCCGTGGGTCGCTTCCCGCCAATGATCCCGCGGAACAGGAGGCTCCGATGGAGTCCGGCTCTCCCGGGCAGATTGATGCTGGTGTGATTAAGGCGGCGAAGAACGCTCTTCTGACAAGCCTCAGGGAGCTGCCGCAAGGCCTGCCGGAAACCGTCGTGCAACGACTGTCAAGCGATGTTATTCATCCACTTGAGGATCTTGACGAAACCGATGTTGATACGGCAGTCTCACAGTTGACGATGCTGGCGGAGACGATCGACTCGGTGGAGTCGGACGTGCAGCGCGCATTTGACGACATCGTGGCTCAGGTTGTAAATTCCGGTGACGAATCGATTAAGGCGGCGATTACGATGTTCGACGAGACGCCGCGGTGGCGGCGCGCGGAACTTGGTCTGGCTGGTTCCGCAGCAGACGTGCTGGCGAAACTTCGGGAAAAGCACGACGTCGAAGTGTTTACACTATCCGGTGCCAGGGCCGTCCCCGATCAGACTGCAGGAAACGGGTACAGCCTGTTGGGGCAGAACAGCACTACGGGCGAAGACATTGCTGCTCCCGACGCAACGGTCCCGTCGTTTGCTGCGCTCACTGATCTGAGCAGCGGCATTACATCGACCCGGAAATCTGTCGCCCTGGCCGACAGCAGTGACGGTGACGGTGACGGTGACGGCGCACAGCCGCAAACCGCAATTGTGCTGCTCACAGATGGTCAGCACAATGCCGGCCCGTCGCCTCTGCAGTCGGCGCGGATTCTTGGCCGGCAGGGTGTCGCCTTCTATACAGTTTCCACAGGCGCCGCTCGTCAGGCAGCGGATCTGGCCGTGGTGGGACTGGAGCACCCTGAGATGGTCTTTCAGAAGGACGGCGTTCGAGGCGTCATGATTGTTCGTGATCGTATGCCTGCCGGCGAACCATATGTGGCCCGGATCAGCTACGAGGATGAAGTTCTGTGGCAGCAGCAACTGTTGACTCAATCTCTGGGCGATCTGCGCATCGAATTCGAGTTTTCAATTGACGAGCTCATAGAAGGTCTGGGAAGTCAGTTTGTATCGGACGTGAAACACCACACACTGCCGCTGCAGCTTGAAGCGTCGATTGCTCCACTTCCGGGGGAATCCGAAACATCCAATAACCAGCGAACGCTGCGGCTTGCCGCCATTACGCAAAGCTACAGACTGCTGATCATCGACGGTCGATCACGCTGGGAAACGCGGTATCTGCGCAACGTCTTTGAACGGGATCAGCAGTGGCATGTCGATACCGTGATTGCCGGTCCCGGCACGGACGCTGCCGCATTGCCTCGAGGCGACCATGACAATCAGTTTCCCACGACTCGCGATCAGCTGTTCGGATATGACCTGGTCATCTTTGGTGAAATCGCTGCGGACCTGTTGTCTGATCACGAATATCAATGGCTTCGCGAATTCGTATCGATTCGTGGCGGTGGAATGGTGTTCATTGACGGCCAGCGTGGCCGCCTGCGACAGTTGACCGAACAGAACCTGGCCAGCCTGCTGCCGGTAGAATGGGTGCCGGACGTGATCGCTTCCAGGCCCGGTTCACTGCGTCTGACGGACAGAGGCGCTGCGGAAAGTGCTTTGCAGCTGGCCGTTGACGATCAGCAGAATCGTCGCTTCTGGACGGAACTGCCGTCGCCCCACACACTGGTGGCGGTCGCAGCGCTGCCGGGTGCGGAAGTGCTGGTGGAAGCGGAAGTTGACGGGCAGCAACGGCCTGTCCTTGTGACTCGAGCCTACGGTGCCGGACGAATTCTGTACCAGGCCTTCGATGAAACGTGGCGCTGGCGTTACAAAGCTGCGGACATTTATCACCAGCGGATCTGGAACCAGCTGGCAAAATTTGTGATGCCGCGGCCGTTTGCCGTCAGCGACGAATATGTTTCGATCGACAGCGGCTCGGTCAGCTATGACTCTGGTGAATCTGTTGATATTCGCGTTCGGCTGTTGGGGCTCGATGGCAAACCGGCGATTGCTGCGACAGCTGACGCCCTGATGTGGAAAGATGGTCAGATCGTGTCGACGGTCGGCCTGAGTGCAGACCCGGACGTACCCGGCATCTATCGCAGTCGCACCGGCGCCCTTCCACATGGCGAATACGAAGTTTCCGTACGGGCCGCCGGATACAGTGAATCTATACTGAAAGCACGCAGTCGCTTTGTGGTATTGCCTCCGGAGTCCGGCGAAATGGTACAGACAATGGCCAACGAATCTCTGTTAAGGCAAATGGCTGCGACTTCCGGAGGGAGATATCTTCGCGAAGAACAGATGTACAGGCTGCCTGATCTGCTTAGCCCGCTCAGCAGTGGTCGCGTGGTTGAATCTGACACTATAATCTGGCAGAGCTATTGGTGGTTTGCGGCGGTTGTTATCCTGTTGACCGTAGAGTGGTTACTTCGTAAGCGCGCGGGGTTGTTGTAATGAACAGTATTCCGATGAATGTCAGTCTTGATCCGCTTGTTGTCGGCAAACTACGGCATTTTGGTCGTCGTCGAGTACGATTGATTGTTGCCAGAGGAATCTGCGCAGGAATCGTCAGTCTGCTGTTATGTGTCGCACTGGTGGCACTGATCGACTGGTACTGGCTGCTGAGCGATAACGTTCGCTGGTGCCTGAGCGGTGCCGTGTATCTGACGGTCATCGCAACAGTATGGGTGACGTGTCTGCGTCGAATGATTCATGTGCCGGCGAACGAAGAGATCGCTGCGCAGGTGGAGCAGGTTGAACCGGAACTTCGTGAAAACCTGCTGTCGGCTGTCGAACTGGCTGCCGACGATCCATCCAGTGTGCATGATTCACCTGTCTTTCGGAATCTGCTGCAGGGGCAGGTGGCTGGACAGATGGGACAGATTCGAGTTCCGA
Organism: Fuerstiella sp.; assembly: GCA_029245955.1. GTDB lineage: Bacteria > Planctomycetota > Planctomycetia > Planctomycetales > Planctomycetaceae > Fuerstiella. The sequence continues at coordinate 45,346 of JAQWOH010000077.1, forward strand.
AACTATTGCCGTTCCGTCTGGTCGGTAAATGGGTTGTCGCTGCATTCGTATTGTTAGTTTTCGCCGCGCTGCTGTCGTCCAGTGACTCGCGGATTCGACAATTGGCCGCTCGTGCCATGCTGCCCGGCGCAAATATCGCCCGAGTATCCCGGATTCAGGTTGAGGTGCTGCAGCCAACACCCCATTCGCTGACACTGGCGGAAGACGAAACCGTGGCAGTCATCGTCGACGTGACGGGTGGAAGCGTGGACGAAGTGACGCTGGAAACGTTTACGCCGACGCAGGGCGCCGTGCGCCAATCCATGCGAGGTCGCACCGATACTGAGTTCGCATGCAATATTCATGTGGCAGATGAGTCGGTGGAGTACCGCGTGCTGGCGGGAGACGCGATTACCCGGCGCTATCGAATTGAGTCTCGTCCGCGTCCACGCGTCACGGCGTTCCACAAAACATACCATTACCCTGAATACGCACAGTTGCCGGCAGAAACCATTACAGAGGCTCACGGTGATCTGCTGGTGCTGGAAGGGACGACGACGGAACTGGTGCTGAAACTGGATCAGCAGGTTTCCACAGCGGAACTGAGGATTGATGCGTCCGGTTCCGGTGAGATGCAGATCATTCCGCTCACGCCCGCAGGACAGCCACTGCCGCCGGACGTCGAAGGCAGACAGGATTCGTCTGAGGGAGAAAGGTTGTTCTGGACGGCAACTGTTCCGGTTGACGAAGCCGCTATCTACAAGGTTCATCTGGTTTCGAAGGAAACCGGATTCGAAAATTTCTTCAGCCCGAAATACGAAATCCGTCCGCAGCCGGACCTGATTCCCCGAGCCGGATTTGTGGATCAGAAGGAGTCGACTCTGCTGCTGCCTCCAAATGACATTCTGGCATTGCAGGCCATGGCAGAAGACGACCTGCCGCTGGTCAGTCTAGAGCAGCATGTTTCCATTAACGGAGATGAATGGGAAGCTCTGCCGCTGCAGCCGCAGTCATCTGCGGACGATGGAGGGCGGCACATGACCGCGGCATGGCAGTGGGATCTGTTGTCTCATGAACTGCAAACCGGCGATCAGATCACCACGAAACTGGTTGCGACCGACCGCAAGGGCAATGCAGGCGAATCCGTTCCTCTAAGAATCATCGTATCGGCTCCGGATTTTGATCCGGACCGACATGCTGTCATGAAACGCAAGGTCGGGTTGTACGATCAGCTGTTGAGCTTTGCTGAGCTTCTGGCGGAGCACAGAGTATCAGCCCTGGAAGTGATCGAACGTCTTCGGCAGACCGAACGCAGCGACAAAGAAACGGCTCTTGATCGAACAACGCTTGTGGATCTGGCATCGAGGCAGCGTGAGCAGGCCGGACTGTTACTGGACGAAATCAGAAAAGTAGAACGTCAGATGCCAGCCGGCGCTGATGCTTCAGATCTGGAATTGACCGGGCAGGTGGTTGCTCGCCTGCAGCACGAGCATGCGAATGTCCCGGCCTGGCTTTTGAAAGCGCTGCAGCACACCGACGACGCAAAACTAATAACACGCGACCTCGACCAGCTGAAGAAGAATTTCGAACGTACGGCAGATGACGCAAAGAACGTCGCGATCCATTATCAGCACCTGATGGCACACAATTTCCTGTCGTCTGTCGCTTTCGATATGGATGGGCTGTTAAGGCAGCAACGACTGGTCGTCGACAGTCCGACTCAAACGTGGGACCGGCTGGTTCGGCAGGAAACAATCGTCACCAATCAGCTGACGATACTCGAACGTCTGATTCACGATCACCGGCGGCAAATGTCCAGCAGTATCGATGCTCAGATGCAAAGCCTGCTGGGCTGGTCTGAAATGTATCGGCAGCGATTTCAGGAAGCGATGGAATCGGAGGAGAAGCTGGCGGATCTGCAGCGGGTGTCGCAGGATTTTCTGCGTCAGCTTGAACAGAAGCAGCAGTACGACGTGGTTGACGGAGGGCTCCCCAATCGGCTGATCGGTGCGCGGCGGGACTTCGTTGCCCGGAGCGGCAGTCTGTATCTTCCTGTCTACGAAGTGGCCCGAGCGATGCAGCAGGAAAATCAGATAGCAGCGCAGGCCGCTGACTCAGAGGATTCAGGTGAAAGCCGGAAACTGCTGGAACAGGCCGAACGTTTCGTGGCAGAAATTGACCTCAAGCACCGTTACAGCGTCGGACAGCTGCGGGTTCGTCGCGAACTGACTCAGACTCGTCGCGATTCGGATTCTCAATATGCTGCTGATGCGGGTTTAACGCACAGAGCAGTGACGTCATTGCTGAACCAGCATCGTTCGATCCCGCCGCAGGATTCCGATATCCCGGATCACCTGCTGGAGATTGCTCCCGCATATCGAACTTTGGAAGCCGGCCACGAGCTGATCCTGGCGCGTAATGCGTTGAACTCGTTGCTGAGCATGGAACGCTGGGGGTCTCAGCAGATTCATTCTCATATTGATCACCCACGGCAATGGGATGTCGTGCAGCGCGGTGTTGAACTGGCCGTACAGCGTCTGCGTGAATCTGGTGTCGACAGTGAATTGGTTGCGAAACTTGATCAATTGCGGTCGTCCGCGGCTGTGCGGGATGCCCAGCGCAAGATCACTGCACGTCGTTCGAAGCGAGACGCGATGATTGGAGCCGGTCACGAACTTGTTGAAATTCGAGATAACCTGGCGATTGTGGTTGAGGAGCTTCAGCCCACGATGGCCGAGGCTCGAGCAGTCATCGCGAGGTATGCGCCCACGATTCCACAGATGGCTCAGCAGGCCGCCGAGCAGCTGCGCCGGATGGAAGAGGCAACGACAGATGTCGCGGATGCCGCTGAGCAGTCAGATTCTCCCCTTACGGACAGTCCGTTGTCTGAACTGCAGCAGCAACAGGAAGCCATCAACAACCAGCTCGAAGAACTGTTTGATGCACTCGTGGAAGATGCCAACTCTCAGGATTTGCTGGACGACGAACAACGCGAACGCGCCCGTGATGCAGACGACAGCATCGCTATCATTGAAGAACCGGCAGAACGCATGAATCGAGCACTTGACCAGGCTCAGGAAAGTGATACGGGCAACAGGCAGGCACAGGATCTGGCACAGGATCTGGCACAGGCCGCAGAACAGCAGGAGCAGACTGCTCAGGCGCTGGAAACCGTTGCTGAGCACTTTGAGCGTCTGGATGAAGGCATGGATGTGGCTGAGTCGAGAGCCGAGCTTCGACAGGCTGAGCAGGAATCCGGTATCGCTCAACAGATGGACCAGCGGTTCGAAGATGCGGCGCAGTTTGAGCAAATGGTCGACCAGGAAGCGGAGCAGTTAATGGCCGAGCTGGAAGCCGAGCTTGCTCGTAATCCAGCGATGCAGCAGGCACTCTCTGAGATCTCGGAAGACACACTTCAAGAGGCCCGGAACGCCCTCGAGTTTGCCGCACAGGACGATCAAAATCTGCAGAAAGCCAACGAACGGTCAGACCAGAAATTTCAACAGAAGAAGAAGCAACTGGCAGACGACCTGCGGAAGATGGCAGCTGAGGCGTCGGAGCTCTCAGGAGCTCTGGTGGCTCAGGCCAATCAGGCAGCCGCACGAGGCAAGACGCCGGAAGCTCAGAAAAGATTTGCGGAGACGCAACAGAAACTCAATGCCGCGGCAACAAAAGCTAACACGGCTCGCGACGATCAGATGCTGGCTGAACTTGCCGAGACAGCACAGGATGCGAAGTCTGCTCTGGCAGAAGCGACGGAAATGCTGAAGCAGGCAAAACAGCAGTCGACCACGGGCAAGGATGAGAAAATTCACGCCGACGATAAAACGCGGGAAGCGGCGAAAAAAGATTCAGAAAAACGTCGACAGCAGTTTCACGATCAGCAGAAGAAAGTGGCTAGTGATGTGGCCAAGCGAGCAGACGATGTGAAGCGCGGGGCCGACCAGAATGTTCGAAATGCCGAGAATCAGGTCAGGAGTGCCGACCGCCGAGTGCAGCAGGCGAAGAACAACCTGAAACGCAAACCTGATGACGCCGGGCTGCAGCGCAACCTTGTGCGTGAAGAAGCTCGCAGGGATGCGGAGCAGCAAAAAGTAGATGCTGCGAAAGATGTTCAGAACGATGCAGAGCAGAAGGCGAAGCAGGCTCGTCAGGAATCTGACGAAATAAACCGCAAACCACGGCCTCCGCTGAATGCCCCCAACCCCGCTACCGAGCTGGCGGACCAGTATGCCGATGAAGCGATTAAGGCTGCCGAAGAACTCAATCGCACGGCCGAAGAGCTCTCAGCGCGAACAGACTTTGGTGAGGAATTGACACCGTCCGGGAATCAGCTGGCTGCTGCGGAGCAACAGCAGGGTGAGGTGACCGAGGACGTTCAGAAGGCCGCTGACGATGTTGCTCGAGCGGCACGTCACGAACGGCGACTCAACAATATGGCGGCGGTCGAACCATTGCAGAATGCTGCCCGGAGCATTCAACAGGTGGCCAGCAACGAATCCACCGATGCTGCGAAGCTACTTGCAACCGCAACCTCGGAAGCCACGGAGGGAGAAGCAGACGCACAAAGTGACCAGCCGCGGAAAAACGAAGAATCTCTGCAGGCACAGCAGGCTCTTGCAGCCGCTGAGACCGCTATTGCTCAACAGGCCGAACATCTTTCGGGTGTTGTTGAACCCATGCTGGCAGCGGCCGCAGAAGCCGCTGCCGGTGAGCAGGCCGGGCAGGGTGACAAACCTGCCGCCAGTGGACAGCCGCCTGGCGCGGCGGCCAGTGGCGAGCAGGCAGATGGTCAGACAGAAACGAATCCAGCAGCACAGGGGCCGCCCGCTGGTGGCTCGCCGACAACTCCTGCATTTACTCAGGAGCAGTTGGCAGAGGGCCAGCAGCTGGCACGTACGCTGGATGAACTGGACCGGCAGCAGGCTGCGGCAGCCTCTGGTGTTCCGGAGGCTGCGCTGTCGCAACAGAATCAGTCCAGCCCACGGAACCTCGAAGCGCTTGCTCAGGCGGCTCAGTCGCAGCAGGCAGCGATGGCGGCTGCGCGGGCTCAGGCTCAGCAACAGGCTGTCACGGCCCTGGGAGAAGGGGGACTGGAGTCGGCTGACAACCCTTCGACCACGGGTGCTATGACAGACTTCACTGTAATTTCTGTCACCCGTGATGAGAACGCGAAATGGGGAATGTTACGGGGCAAGTCCGCCGAGGATCTGACCGCGAGTCGGTCTGAAGGTGTGTCTGAGGAATATCGAAAGAGCGTGGAAACCTATTTTCGCGTTCTGGCCGAACGAGCTCGGAAGAAGAGGTAGCAGTGGTGAATTCGTTCAACCGCGTGCCCGGCAGGCCGCGATCATTCAGTCATCGGGATGCAGATCTCCGGTTTTGCGTGTCGTTAAGCCGATGGCTTGTCGTTTCGTTCTCACTCCTGTGTCATTCGTCTTCATCTGCGTTGGCACAGGACAAGCCGGTCGCCGCAAGGGAATCTGTTCCCTCTGTATTCCAGAAAGACGAAACAGATATCGCCGTAGACCGGGCCATTGCCTACCTGGTGAGTAAACAGCGCGACGACGGCGCTGTGCTGGACAAGGGGATTGATACAACAATGACCGCGTTATCGATTATGGCAATGGCCAGCGTCGGTATTCAGCCTGCTGATCCCACTCCGGAAGGGCAGGCCATGCACAAGGCATTGACGTACGTGTTGCGTGATGATCGCGTTGATGACAAGGGATACTTCGGCAGTAAAGACGGTTCTCGCATGTACGGCCACGGTATTATTACACTCATGCTGACCGAGATGCTGGGGATGGGCGGCAGTGAAGAACAGGATCAGTTGATTCACGATCGCTGTCAGAAGGCGATAGATGTGATTCTTAGTTCGCAGAAGGAACAGAAACCGACTCATGCACGCGGTGGCTGGCGTTACAACCCGAACGCTCGCGACGCCGATCTGTCGGTTTCTGTCTGGCAGGTCATGGCACTTCGTTCCGCAAAGAATGACGGGCTGCAGGTGCCTGCCAGTGCCATTCGGGATGCTGTTGAATATCTTAAGCGATCGTATGCGTCGCCGCTCGATCGAAATGGTCTGCCTGACATGAAGGCCAGCGGCTTTTGCTATGAGCCTCGCCAGAATAATCCCACATTCACAATGACAGCGGCCGGATTGCTGGCGATGCAGGTTTGTGGCGAATATGACTCGCCTCTGGTTGCAGGCGCCGCTGACTGGCTGCTGGCGCGACCCCCGCAGTGGAAGGAACGCTTCTGTTCATATGGTACTTATTATTATGCCCAGGGGATGTATCAGCGGGGCGGTGAACATGCCAGGACGGCTCAGCGTCTGGTGCAGGAAATGCTGCTCAAGAATCAGGCCGCTGACGGATCATGGACCGCTCAGAACGGGTCCGAACGAAATCACGGCGCAGTGTATGCGACGTCAATGTCAGTGCTGAGTCTGTCTGTAAAGTATCACTACCTGCCGATCTATCAGAAGTAGTTTCGTGGTACTGCGCGAGCCAGTATTCCGACATTTGCTTCCTGACGTCCATCGACGACGTGATTACCAGAGCACAGACTCAGCAAGGTGAAAGACGTCTGTCGAATACGTGTCGACTTGCCCTGCCGCTTCACTTATTCGTCCGTTCCTGTCGCCTGCACAGTAATGTGCTGTGCGGCAGCATCAATGGTTTCGGGAAAGTCGCTGCGGAGATGTACGCCGCGACTCTCCTGACGTGCGAGGGCCGCAGCGGCCATGACGCGACCAACCAGCATCATGTTCTGCAGTTCCCAGCCAACCGGGTCGGTCAGGTCACGACGGCAGACGTAACTCGCCCAAAAATCCAGTTGCTGTCGCGCTGTATGCAGGTCGGGTTCGTTGCGACTTATCCCCACGCTGCGCCACATCAGGCTACGGAGCGAATTGCGAATATCGGTGAGGTCCAGAGCCTCGTCACTGTCATGGTCAAGTCCAGGCATCGAAGTCAGGGACGGAGCACTGAAGCTGTCGCTTTGATCAAGTGCCAGGCGGGAAGCATTCTGGCCACAGCGCAGGCCGTAAACGACGCCTTCCAGCAGACTATTGCTCGCCAGTCGATTGGCGCCGTGCAGCCCGGTTGACGTGACTTCGCCCGCGGCCCACAGACCTGGCAGTGAAGTGCGGCCGTCTGTGTCGGTTGTGATACCGCCGATCATGTAGTGAGCCCCGGGGCGCACCGGGACTCTGTCGGTCGTGATGTCCACGCCGAAGTCGCTGCACATTTTTCCAATATGCGGAAAGCGTCTGCGAATTTTCTCTTCGCCGATCGGGGCCAGGTCAAGGTAGACGCAGGGGTGTGCCGTCTTTGTCATTTGCTGGGTGATGGCCTGGCTTACCACATCGCGTGGAGCCAGTTCCATCGCTTCGTTGTAATCTGCCATGAAACGATAGCCGGTGGCATCGACCAGGTGAGCACCTTCGCCGCGGACGGCTTCCGAAATCAGGTGCCGTGAACTGCCAGCGATGTACAATACCGTCGGATGGAACTGCATGAATTCCATGTCGCGCACTGCACAGCCGGCTCGAAATGCCAGAGCATGACCATCGGCGGTGGCGATCGACGGATTCGTCGTTTCACGATACATGGCGCCGGCACCGCCTGTGCACAGAATCGTCTGCTTAGCCCATACGAATGTGCGACCGTGATTCGGGTTCCAGACAAGGGCACCGCGGCAGGCGCCATCGTGAGTCAGGAGGTCGATCGTAAAAGTCTGTTGCCAGATATCGATATTGTCAGAATCGAAAGCCCGCTGATGCATGGCTCGCATCACTTCCTTTCCCGTCGCGTCTCCCAGCGCATGGGCCACGCGCGGGTGACTGTGGCCACCTTCCAGAGTCAGGGCAATTTTGCCATCAACTTTGTCGAATGCAGTGCCGTAGCGGATCAGTTCCCGGATGCGATCGGGGGCTTCGCGAACGACAAATTCGACAACGTTCTGCTCACACATCGCCTTGCCGGCTGCCACAGTATCAGCCACGTGACTGGAAAAATCATCAAGGGGATCCAGTACTCCCGCAATTCCCCCCTGTGCCCATGCGCTGTTGGACTGAGAGATCTGATCTTTCGTGACTACAATCGTTCGCAGTGAAGGGGCGATCTCCAGAGCGGCTCTCGTACCTGCAATGCCGCCTCCGATAATCAGTACATCAGCGAACAAATGGGGTACGCGTTTGGGGTCAAACGGCACCAGGTAACGACGAAGTGTGGGGACTTCAACTCGGTCAGGCTGCATGCGCGGGTCCGAAGTGTGACGACATTTGGCTGGAATTTGCTTCGCCAGTCTACGAGAATTTCACTTCGAATAAGAGGGACTCGTGTTCGTTGCGGGTCACGTTCGGCGTATTTTCCGTACCGGGACGATTCCGTCTTGTCGGCGAAGATCGGCCGGAGTTTTTTTCGTCAGTGACATCAAGGCACTCGCAGGAAAACACACGTATGCAGATTACGATGTCTCATGCTCAATACCGGACACTTCGATGGAATCGGTGAATTGGAATCGAAGTGATGATTCAGGAAAACGGGATTTACTTACTGCAGGTCACGGTACAGACAATGTGGCACCACCCGTAACCTCCAGCGTACGACAAACCGGTTTTCGCACAGCAAAGCTGTTGATGATCTTTGCGGTCTGTGCCGTCGTGGGTGTGGTGGCGGCTTCGTGGCATAGTGGCGGGATTGTATACGATCTGATGCGCTTGGATTCTGATCCAGCGGTGAAGCTTGAGCGATTGAAAATGTATTTCCTCAGCTTCGGAAACTTTGCACCGCTCGTCTATGTGGTGTTTGTTACCGTGGAAGTGGTCGTTGCTCCCATTCCCGGTCTGATGCTGTATGCGCCGGGAGGCATCATCTTTGGGCCGTTTCCCGGTGGGGCACTGTCGCTGCTGGGCAATGTCATTGGTGCGGCAATTGCCTGTACCGTTACTAGAATTCTGGGTCGCACGTGGCTTTGTCGTTTTTTTGAGGAACAACGGCTTGAGCAGTTGCAGGCGAAGGTCGAGTCGCACGGAATGTGGCTGGTTTTTCTGCTGCGCATCAATCCGCTGACCTCCAGCGACATGATTTCCTACGCGGCCGGGCTGACACGTATTCCCATCTGGAAAGTGACGGTCGCCACAGGCATCGGAATGGCGCCCCTGTGTTTTACGCAGGCATGGCTGGCAGACGGACTGTTGACGTCCATGCCTGCACTGATATATCCGCTGATTGTGGCTTGCGTTCTGTATCTGGTATTCGTGGTTGTCGTCGTAAGAAAAATGCTGGCGGCGCCGGCGTAGTCTGCCGGATTCAGTCCACGAACCAGAATTCGTTCGAAATCAGCAACGCCTGCGCAAAGAGTGCCAGATTGTTGTCGTCAGCGGAAAGAAACTCCGTTGCAGCCCGCAGTTCCTCTTCGTCCGGAGCACGTTGAAAAACCCGTTGGAATACTGCCGCGACAGACTGCTCGACGTCTGTCGTCTCTGATGCCTCGATATCAGTGACCAGCACGTCAGCGTGTGCCGTGATGAAATCGCTGTTCATCAGAAACAGTTTTTGCAAAGGCGTATTTGTTTCCAGACGTCCTGCAGAGTGGGCGTTGGGATCGGGGAAATCGAACAATGACAGAATCGGGTTCAATTCAAACCGACTGACTTCGGCATAAATTGTCCGTCGCAGTTCGGTGGGATCATCCGGCTTCATCGATGGGCCACCGGTCTGCTCCGCAAGTTGTCCCGTTACCGCCAGGACGGCGTCGCGCCAGCCTTCGACAGAAAGCCGTCGCCGCGGTACCCGCCACAGCCATATGTTGACGGGATCGATCTCGACAGATGCTGCCGTTCGGGTCGAGGATCGTTGATAGGTTGATGAAAGAACGATCTGGCGATGCAGCCATTTGATACTCCACCCGTTGTTCATGAATCCGACAGCCAGATCGTCAAGCAGTTTCGGGTGTGACGGGAGTTCTCCGAGTCGGCCGAAGTTACTGGGAGTCGCCACCAGGCCTCTGCCGAAATACTGCTGCCAGATACGGTTTACCATTACTCGAGCGGTCAATGGATTGGCGGGATCCGTAATCGCCTGAGCCAGTTCCTGGCGGCCGCTGCCGTTCGAAAACGATCGACGTGGCCCTGGATACATAACGTGCAGAAAACCGCGAGGTACAACGTTCCCTCTGTTGTTCACGTCGCCTCGAATCATAACCGCCAGATCCTGAGGCTTCGCATCTCGTACGATGTGCAGAGATTCTTCCGGGCTTTTTGATTTTCCGGATTTGTCCTGCTCAATGTCATCGGACAATGGCCTGTTGTACATCTCTGTTCCGGCAAAGATGCCGGCCAGAGCATAATAATCTTCTGTCGTAATCGGATCGTATTTATGGTCATGACAGCGAGCGCATGCAACCGTCAGACCCTGCAGCCCGCGACTGACGACGTCAACGCGATCTTCCCATTCGTCAGCCATGACTTCCGGGTCGTTTCGCCGATAGTACTTTGGCCCCAGTCCGATAAACCCGAGCGCAACGATGTCATCTGTTGATCCGCCTTCGACGATATCGGCAGCGATCTGCTGACTGAGAAATTGATCGTAGGGAAGGTCTTCGTTGAACGCATCGATGACCCAGTCGCGGTAACGATACGCATTGGGATAGAACAGTGACTTGTTGCTGCCCACAATGTGAGCCTGGTCCTCTGCATACCTTGCAACGTCCAGCCATAATCTCGTCCAGCGTTCTCCATATCGAGGCGATCCAAGCAGGCGTTCGACCAGCATCGCATACGCATTCGGCCTGTCGTCGGCGATAAATGCCTTGGCTTCCTTTTCTGTCGGTGGCAGTCCGGTCAGGTCGAAAGAAAGTCGACGCAGCAGATTCGCCCGATCCGCTCTGCGGTTCGGGCGAATCCCTGTTTCAGCAAGCTGCTGTTGGACCAGCGTGTCGATGCGGCGCCAATACTCTATAATCGAATCCGGAAGTTTCGCAGGCTGCGGCGGCTGAAATGCCCAGAAGGTGCGCCCCGCTTCGATATCAACGCTGTCGGCTGCCGAGTGCTTCACTGTTGTACCGGAGTTGCCGCGCGGATCAACGGCACCGTTCTTAATCCAATTTTCAAAATTCGCGATGATGTCGTCGGGCAGGCGGCGGTCCGGCGGCATATCGAAGGACTCGTGTTTCAAGGCAGACAACAACAGGCTGTCCTCCACCTTGTTAGGGACGACGGCGGGGCCGGACTCGCCACCCATTCGTGTACTGTCAGCGAAATCAAGCCGCAGTCCGCCGTGTACCTTTTCGGCTTCCGCCGAATGGCACCTATAGCAATGTTTCACCAGAACCGGCCGGATCTTCGCTTCGAAAAATTCGGCGTCTGCGCCTCTTGATGGCATAGCCATATCTGGATCGTCAGCAGCATACAGACAGCTGAAGGGAAGGAACAAAAGCAGTGGGCGAAGCATGGTGATGGCGGGACCTGAAACGGTAGCAGGGGCGGAAGAGCGTCAGTTTATCGTCAAGAAACACTGGTCGCCACACGCAAATCGTGTTCGCACTCAGCGGCGATGCGGGATCTCGCTCCGGACCATCATGGAACGACGTGAACCATCAATAGATCGTGATCATCACCCAGCCAGTTGGTGTGACCCACCACGATTATCTTCTGTCCGGACTTCAGGATGTGATTGTCCAGCCCCCACTGGACCACAAACTGCAGTAGTGCGTCCGCCGACTGACGAACCAGTGTGCTCTGAATGGATGTCACTCCCCAATACAGGCAAAGTCGGCGTACGATGTCCTGTCGATGCGCGACTGCCAGAATGGGAACTCGACCTCGCCGTCCGGACAGTGCCAGCGCAGTGCGTCCGGAATCGGTCGCCACTACAATCAGATCAGCCTTCAGCTTATCTGCGACGACAGTGGCGCCCAGTGAAACTGCTTCCGTAACAGGGTTGGCACGGCGTGATTCGTGAGTATGCGGATCTTCGACACCTCGACCGATCACAAGAGGAGCGACGTCGTGAACGATTTTCTGCATCATACGAACACAGTCTGCCGGGTGCTCGCCGATGGCCGTTTCTCCTGAAAGCATGACGGCGTCGGTTCCGTCGATCACTGCGTTCGCCACGTCACTGACTTCCGCACGAGTCGGCAGGTCGTTGATGGTCATGCTGTCGAGCATCTGAGTGGCCGTAATCACAGGGATCCGTTCCTGATTGCAGCGACGAATGATTTCCTTTTGCATGATTGGAACGCGACTGATTTCCGCTTCCACGCCCAGGTCTCCGCGAGCGACCATGACGGCGTCGGTTGCTTCAAGAATGCGTTCCAGGTCAGCGATTGCCTCCGTCTTTTCGATCTTTGCCACCACAATCGGTTGCGAATCCGATCCATGCTGACGAATCATGCTTTTCAGCTGTATGATGTCGTCGGCACTTCGGACAAAACTCAGGCCAATGAAATCAAGCTGGTGTTCAAGTGCCCATGCCAGATCCACTTCGTCCTTCGGTGTGATGCAGGAAGTACTTAAAACGACTCCGGGCAGGTTGACTCCCTGCTTGCTGCGCACCACGCCGGGTTCTGTCACGACGCATGTTACAGACAGGTCATCATCAGCCTTGCCCGTTACCATCAGACCGACGGTGCCATCAGCCAGCAGGATGCGGTCACCTGTGTCGACGTCGCTGATCAGGTTTTCGTAGGTACACGTCAGATCTTGCGGGCTGTCGGCTTCACGGCCGCGAATAAAGCGAACTGTGTCACGCTCGCCACACCTCAGCTCGCCACCGGGAATTTGGCCAAGCCGAATTTTCGGGCCGGAAAGATCGCCCAGTACGCCGACGGGGATCTTCAGGTCGGCTGAAATGGCCCGAATTTTATGAAGTACTTCTTCCAGCCATTCGTGACTGCCGTGAGCGAAGTTCAGGCGAAAAACATCCACGCCCTCAAGGATCAACTGCCGGATCGTCTGTGCGTCTTCACAGGCCGGTCCCATGGTAGCGATAATTCGTGTCTTTACCAGGCGGTGATGAAACGATGCAGGTGCAGCTGGCGTGGACATCATCAGTTTCTGTGTATCTAACGAAAGGGAGCGTACCGGCCGGTATATTTAGTCAACTGCGCGTGCCGTCAGCAAGTTGTCACGGGACAGACGTTTTGCCGGCGCGCGTTCTGATTGTTGGCACAATTTGCCGCTGTTCTACCTCGCCGCTGTCCTGCCCTGACTGCACGGAAATGAAGAGGAGCCGAACAGATCTGAGCACTTTACGCATCAGTATCTGCGATCTCAGCTGCCAAGCTGCTTACGCAGCGCTTCCAGTTCTGCTTCCACTTCCGTGTTTTTTTCCTGCTGAGACTGTGTGATTGCGTGAGCCGCGGTTTCGGATTCCAGCAGAACTGTCGGAGTCTCTCCCGTCAATTCGGTCATTCGACGTATTGCTTCAGCATGTCGAGCCTCCAGTGCCTTCTGGATGCGCAACATATTCTGCCATGTTGTATTGGCGGCCTCCAGTTCCGGAGTCAGGCCTTCAATCAGGTCTTCGATTTCGACCTTTCGCGTCAGCGCTTCGCGAGCCGTCGTTTCGTCGCCTTCGGATAACGCTGTTTTCGCCTTTGCCAGCCAGTCGTTCAACTGTGTCGAATGACTCGTGATTTCTTTCTGCAGGCGGTCACGGTTCGAACCCGATGTTCGTGCAACCCGACGAGCACAGGTAAGGCCTTCCGCCATTTCCTCTACGACTTCCCGCAATGTTGCAGCCGGATCGTCAGAAGACTCCAGAATCTCAGTCAGACTGCAGGTCACGATATCGGTCAGGCGGCTGAAGTGAGGCATGTTCAGTTTCTCTTACGCAGCATTGAACAGGATGTCCTGTCCCGTGTCAGGTGAATGTCAAAGCGTTCTTGTGCGAAGCATTTTGTGGTTAATGTACCCCGATTCCTGATTGGGGCAGAACGGATGATTCGGATCCACGGATCAATTCATTTCGGAAACAGTTTCTTCCGCGAAACCTCGACAGGTCAGATGATAACGAAGTTTTTCCTTGGCCAGTCGCAATCTGCTCTTTGCCGTTGGCAGCGTCGTGTTCATCGCGTCAGCGACTTCCGACAGGGTGAGTGCATCAAAATGGTGGAGCAGAAATGTCTGGCGCTGTTCTTCCGGCAGGTCGTCAAGCAATTCATGTACGACCGCGACCGCTTCCTGCTGTGAAACTTTTGCCTCGGCTGATACGTCGTCCCCGGACATCAGGTTCAACAGGTCAACCGCCTCGCCGTCAGCCGGGGCAGTTACTGTCACTCGTCGGATCAGGGCGTCGTGGGATGTGCGTCGAACACTGTCAATCAGAAGATTTCTGGCGACGCGAAACAGCCAACCCTTAAATCGGCCCGTCGGGACGTAATTCCAGGCCTTGCGATACAGTCGAAGCAGTGTTTCCTGCACCAGATCTTCAGATCGCTGTGCATCGCGCGTATTGCGAAAAAAGAATCGGTACAGCGGCCCTTCCCATGTGTCAACGATGTCGTCGAACGCACTCGGGTCGCCTTCCTGAAGGCGAATCATCCGCTGGTCATCGTCGTTATACTGTTTGGACATCACGAATGTTCAGGACTGGGGAAGGACAACGCCCTTGAGCTGTCCGGCAGAAACCGCCCCCCGTCCTGCGCAACTCTGTGACGGACAACGGAAACGGGATGAATGCCGAGAAGTCACAATCGGCATCGGCGGCGGACTGTTCCGAGCGACCATAACCTGTTGCATAAGCTATCGTGGATTGCTTTCTGGTTAAAGCTAAAGGTGCCCGCAGGCATTCCCTGAATGATTTCTGAGCCGTCTAATGTTATCTGGTGTCGTCAGATTGATGTCGGCAAAGCTATACACAACACACGCTGGTTTAATAATCAAGTTGATGAGCGGGGTTGAGTTCAGTCCTCAAACGAAGCGAATTCGGTGCCGTAACAGGTGATACTTTTGCATCACAACGTTTTACGCTGACTGGTGGCCGCGGAAGACTTCTTTCCCGCTACGAGAGCGGTTTGCCGACGAGCCCCGCGACTATACCGGTTTGAAAACTGCTCCAGGTATGGGAACTTGTTCACGCAATCCTGATTGGTGACTGGGGTGAGGAGGTGTTTCAGAGGAATTTCGCAGTCTTGCCATGGTTTTGCATAAGGGTGAATATTATTTTTGTGGGCGCAATTTGTTATTGTTTAGCTGGTCCGTTTTCGAATCTGCTGGTAGTTTGTGCGGCGGATTGTCTGGCGAAGGCGCAGATGACGTCAACAGTTGTCAGTCTTGATAGTGCAACCATTATGACAGGAATGTTGTTGTGGCGGAATTGGAAGCATCTCCGGCCGTACGTTTGGTCTATGTCGTTGACGACGAGGTTCAGATCCTGGAAGTCATTGAATTGCAGTTGAACGCGGCTGGCTACACGGTCATCACTTACGCCAATTCCTCAGAGTTTCTTGAGAAAATTCACGAGCTGCCTCCGGGCGTCGTAATCTCAGATCAGCGCATGCCCGGCGTTAGCGGTTTGAAGGTTCAGGAACAGCTGAGAAAGTTCTCCGGCAAATTTCAGCTGATTCTGTTGTCAGGGTACCCCGAAACTCGGGTTTCCGTTGAAGCCATGCGACAGGGGGCTGTCACTGTTCTGGATAAGCCGTACAATCAAGAGCAGCTATTGGCGTCACTGGATGATGCTTTCGTCGCACTTGCCCGGGCGGTAATCGATGACGAGGAACTGCCTGCTGTTCTGCCTGACGGAACACTGTATCTGAATCGGTTGTCAGGTCGCGAACGCCAGGTTATTGATCTTGTCTACAAAGGGGAGACCAACAAGTCGATCGGCATTCAGCTGGGGATCAGCATTAAGACTGTTGAAAAGCATCGCGGCAAGGCCATGAAGAAAATGGCTGTAAACAGTCTCGCGGGACTGATTCGGTTAATGGACCGTGAGCTTGGTGCGGTATCCCGATAGCGTCTACTCCGTTTCTTCCGGCTTCTTCAGCTGGCTGGCAAGGTAATCAACAGCGGCCACCAACTGAGTATCGCTGAAGACTTCCTCTGCTTCGCCGCTGTTATCTGTGGCGACATCTGCTGCAGGCCGAAGCACATCTCTTTTTCTTCGATAGCGTTGCCATTCCGTCTGTTGTTGACGGTTGTACTTGATCAGGTAGCCCTCGTTCGGAGTCACTCCCCATTCGTCGTCAGCGTTCATATCCGGGAAACGATGGATATTGACGCCACTGGGTCTGTGATAACTGGCAGTGGTGAGCTTCAGAGCGCTCTCGCCTTCCTCCATGCGGATGATGTTCTGCACGCTGCCTTTGCCCCAGGTTCGCTCACCGATAATTACGGCCCGCTTGTTGTCCTGCAGACAGGCACTCAGTACTTCGCTGGCTGACGCGCTGAATCCGTTGACGAGTACAGCCATCGGGATCTTCTCATACGTGTCACGCTTTTTTGCATCCCAGGACCGCTCAGCAACGTTACGACCACGAACACTGACAATATTGCCGTCATCAAGGAACATATCGGCAATTTCAATTGCAGCTTCCAGTAACCCTCCTGGGTTGTACCGCAGGTCTATCACCAGACCCTGTACGTCTCGTTCGAAGACATTATCCAGGGCCGCTTTCACTTCCTCAGCCGTATATCGGCTAAAGTGAGAAAGACGAATGTAGCCGATTTTTTTTTCGTCGTCGTACATGAAGTCCCACTCATCCTTGTCGCTGTAACGGTCACCAAGGACGGTTGGTGCTTTGATCACCTGCCGAACGAGTCGTATTTCCTTCGGCTCCGAATCTTCGCCCGGGTGCACGACCTTGATTACGACGGGCCGGCCGACCGGTCCCTGTAGTTTCTTGACCGCGTCTGACAGAGATAGGTTTTCCGTTGATTCGCCTTCCACTTCCACAATGAGATCGCCTGCTCGCACACCTGCTCGGTACGCCGGGGTTCCGGGCAGCGGACTGACAACAATCAGTCGTCCCGGGCCTGGAGAGTTGACGGTAATTCCGATTCCGCCAAACTCCTGTTCCACAATCTGAGTGAATCGACGCACATCCGGAGGTGGAATAAAGCTTGAGTACTGATCCAGATGACGTAGCATCCCCTGAATGGCAGCTTCCATCAGCTCTCGTCGGTCCACGTCCCGTACATAGTTCGAGTCTATCTGCTGGAATGTTTCCGCGAACAGCTCAAGGAGCTCATAACGTTCACGTTCGTTGCCACCTTCGTCCTCGGCGACGGAGGATGCGAAAGTGACCAGGCAGTTGGCAGCCAGGCAGCACACAAGACACAGTGAAGTCAATCTCATAACAAACTCCGGAAATAATGCTGATGCGTATACCAGATACGATATCGGAAAACAGTCGTCTCGGTCGAGGGCTGCTGAACCACCTTCTTTCAGAATCATGCGGTGAGGTCCCTGTTGACCGTCACCCGGCAGGAAACAATCAGAATGGATGAGTCACAGGCATGGATAAACGGTCGCGAGACACCGTTTTCGCAGCTCGCGCTGCCGGTCTGGGATCTTGGAGTCGTTGCCGGCGCCAGTGTCACGGAGATGGCCCGGACATTTTGCCATGAGCCGTTTCAACTGTCGTTGCACCTGCAGCGTCTGGAGGCATCATGCGTCGAACTCGGATTCGAGATGCCTTTTCGCATCCCTGATCTTGCAGATGTCGCAGAACGCCTGGTTCTGAAGAATATCGGATTGATCGACGAGAACGACGACCTTGGAATCGTCGCATTTGTCACCGCCGGAGCGAATCCGACCTATCTGGGCACTGAGAATCTGCCTGGGGGGACGACCGTCGTGCATACATATCGACTTCCCCTTGAACTCTGGCGTTCCGCCGCTGAAGACGGAGTCCGCCTGACGATACCAAAACGGAAACAGATTCCGGAATTCAGTCTGCCCGTGAACCATAAGACAAGAAACCGGTTGCACTGGTGGCTGGCTGACAGAGAAGCTGACGCTGAGGAATCCGGCAGTCGAGCACTGCTGCTTGACTCAGACGGTTTGATCACGGAGACAAGTACTGCTTGTTTTTTTGCCGTAATCGAAGGAGCACTGGTGACGCCGCACAGTCAGGTTCTGGACAGCCTGAGTCGTCGGATGGTCCGGAATGCTGCTGCAGAGTGTGGACTGAAATTCGAACAACGTGGCATCCCTGCTGAAGAAGTACCCATGATGGAAGAAGCATTTCTGTCCTCAACCCCATCGGGACTTCTCCGCGTCCGCTCTATTGACCGACGTGTCATTGGCAGTGTAGGCAGCCGAACGGTGATGCCGGAGCTTCTGGCATACTGGGAAAAAGTAACCGGATTGAATCCTCTGCATCAGATCCTGACGCGTGAGACCCCGCCAGCTGATGCGGGCTGACGGCTGATTTCAGTGGCCCGCTTCGTTTGACCGCGAACAGGTCTCATCGCTGAGATCACCGGGTGTTTTCATCTGCATGCATTATTACGGCACCTGACGTTTACCTTTCGCGCAGATGTTTATCAAAGAAATCAATGACTGTGGCTCTGAGATCCTGTTGTGCGGGTTGCAGGTGAAAACTGTGAGGAGCATCTTTAATGACCTGCAGTTCCGTTTCCACGCCCGATTGTCGTAAGTGTTCGAATAGAATTTTCGACTGTTGAACCGACACCAGTGCATCTTTGGTTCCGTGCAGAATGAGTGCGGGCGGATCGTCTGATGAAACATAGTTCACCGGCGACGCATTTCTGCAGAGTTCCTGCCGGGCTGCGTTCATCAGGCCGAAGGTGCCGCGGCTCCTGGCATGTTGCAGAACGTCGTGTACGCCGTACATCGGCACGACGGCCTGAATCCGACATGACGTATCTGCGTACGGGCCTGCCGGATCAAGTCCATCGCTCGGATTCGTGGTGGCCAGCATGGCGACCAGATGGCCACCGGCGGAACCACCAATGGCGCCGATCTTAGCCGGGGCAATGCGATATTCAGCAGCGTGTCTGCGCAGAAACCGTACAGCTGTCTTGCAGTCATGCAGGTTCTGAGGCCACACCTGCTCAAGACGGGTGTCAAGTCGGTCGTTCTTGTCAGCCAGAACATAATTGATGCTCGCGCAGACAAAACCGGCGGCTGCCAGAGTACCGCCGATGTTCTTTTCTCGTTCCGCAGCCTTGTCTCCGCCATGCCAGCCGCCACCGTGAATAATCACGACAGCCGGCCGGGCAATGACATAATCTTCGTCCGGAAGGTACAGGTCCATTTTTTCCTGACGGTCTTTGCCCAGAAATCTGATGTTTCGTACAACGCGAACCTTTCGTTCGGCCGATTCGACGCGCACGTGGATGTGTCCCGTGGCTTTCAGGCCGAATTGATTTGTTCGTTCGACACGAACGATGTAGTCACCGGATTCACGAAACCGATGAGTCGCAACGGCATATCCGTCGGGGCTCAGCTTTACCCTGTTCCCATCCGATTTCACGGATACGTTGGGGCTGCCGTCGCCAAAATTCCAGAGTTCTCTGCCGGCAGTGGTTCGGAATGAACGCACTGTAAAACGAACGGGGTCGTTTGGCCGAATATCGAATGTTGGTGCGTATGTGGGGTGAATTGTGGGCGGCAGCCTGTCGGTCCGTTCATCATCATCAACAACCTGAACGATGGCGAAGTCGTAAGCCGCGTTGCCGCTCTCGTCGGTGACTTTAACGACTTCGCTGTACATTCCTGCCACGTCGTACTTCCTGGTGAGCTGGGGCTCATTTGACGTCTTTCCATCATGCAGCGACCACCTGTAGGCCAGCGGGTTACCTGATGAGTTCCACGACTTGGAAGCGTTCAGAGTCACTGACTCGCCGGTTCTGATGAAATGGTGCGGTCGGGCAACGGCGATGGTCGACGGTTGATATTGCTCAAGATAAGCCTGCCATAAAAACGCATAGCCGGCCTGTGTGCCCCATTCGCCCGATGGTTGTCGTGCTTTGATTTCAAAATGAAGATGTGACCAGCCACCGCTGCCGCCTTCTTTGCCCAGGAGGCCGATTCGGTCTCGCATGGAAACAATTCGTCCCACCCTGATCCGCTCGTCGATTTCCTTCAGGTGACTGTATCGATAGTACCAGCCTCGCGAATCCAGAATGTAGACGACGTCATAGCGAGGTCGAACCGGCGTGTTGTCCCTGTGTTCCGGAAGCACATCCAGTCCGGCCGAAACGACAAGACCATCTGTGGATGCGATAACCTCAGCGTGACCCTCGGTACCTCCAATATCCAGCCCGCTGTGGTAGTAGATGTTTTTCCGTTCAGGGCTTTCACCACCGTCAACATAGGTTGGTACATTTGCCATCTGTGTATGCGTTGCAAACCATCGCTGTCTGACGGGATAGGCGAACGAATTCGGTCGAATCCACGGCGAACCCGCAGGCCACAGCCGTAAGCGTGCATCTTTCTGCAAACCCCACGAGGATGCTGTTCCGTTCGCGTTGTATCCGCGAGTGATCGAACAATCGATCTGGACCTTGCCGGTGACTGTTGGAAGGTTGTAGGTGGCGGATACAAGTTGATGTGTGCGACCATCAACTTCTACGGTCACCTCGGCACGTCGTACCGCACCCCTCAACGAATCTCGATGTTCGTCAATACTGACCAGCTTGACGATGGACTGTGTGCCATCGGACATCCGCACTGACTGCGTTTCACCAATTGACAGGTCAATGACTCGAAGAAGTGGTTTGTTCTGAGCTTCCGGTCGGTTCGATTTGTTCTCTGCCGGACACGTACTCCCCATCAGTACCAATATCGCAAGTGCGATGACTGCTGCTGTTCGTTTGTGCGATGTGGTCAGCCACGACGTTCTACCATGTGAATGCAGCATTACCCTGTGCTTCGCTGTGTATGAGTACGAAGGACTGTATTTGCATGTGCCGAACATCTTTACAGATCTGCCCGGACTGTGCTCAAATTCTGATCTCGACAGAATACAGAATACAAGTTCACGAGGCCGGGCAGACTACGTTCGTTCAGGCACGTGTGTCAACTGTCGCTCGACATGTCGTAAGATCCACAGTCGGCGGTCACCACAGCGTTTTCCAGTGCATATGTTTCACGTTTCCGGGTATCGCGACACTACAGCAGTTTGCGGTCTGTCATCCAGGCGAAGATGGTGTCGTCATGCGATAAGTGAACGTAGTCCGGCACGTACTCGGACACTGGTCAGGGAAATCGCGGCTGGACGCCGTTTTTTCGATTCTTCATTGCTGAACCCGACCCACACTGTCAACATGGCCTCACGTCAGGGCGCGATTATTCTGAGTCACAGCGACTTAGTTTTCATCGTCTTTCGGAGACTCAGGTTGCGCGTCCTGTGATGCGGTCTCGTTCTTTGTTTCGTCATTGTTTTTTTCTTCGGCAGGCGTCGTCTGCGGAGGAACGTTATCCTCCACCTGGACAAGCGGGGCCATCATCTGGAGGTGCTCCAGCATCAGCTGCTGAGCCTCATTGGTCCGTTCCGGGTCGATGTTGGCTCCGGTCAGAAACCACCGACGTGCATCCGAATAACGACCGATTTTCGCATACAAAGTTGCGACTTCAAACCGTGCATCCACGTTGTCAATGTTGTTGCCGGCCCTGGCCAGTGCCTCCAGCAGCTGTTCTTGCAGCTGTTCGAGCTGTCGCATATTCTGCTCAGCCACGTCAGCCTTTCGAGTCTCGCCTGTCGCCTTATAGACGGTCGTCGCAATCTCATAAAATTCGACGTCCCGGGGCATTTGCGCGAGACCTTCGGGCAGATACTTTTTAACAGCTGCCATATCTCCGTCGCTCAGGGAGATCTCCAGCCGGAGCTTTGACATTTCCGGCTGGCTGGTGAATTCGTCAGGGGGCGCTCCGGACACTATTGTTCGGGCACCCTCCAGGTCTCCGGCTTCGAAGAGCAGTCGTGCCTTGAGCGAGTTCTCACTTAACAGGTTCATGTTCTGCTTCGTGAATTCAGCCAACTTTTCCGTGTTGCCTAATTTAAGCAGACAGATGGCATACTGGCCGATGGCGTCAGGACTGGCGGCCGCCACGTCTCCCGGTGTGGCGAGAGTTCCTGAATAGTCTTCAACGGCCTCCGCAAACCGAAACAGACTCGCCCGCAACTGACCTCTCATACGATGTGCTTCGATGTGCACGTCGCCGACGGCGATGATCTCCGTCAGCGTCGATTCTGCCAGTGTCAATGCACCAACTACCTGGTAGAGGCGAGCCAGCAGCAGTCGCGACTGATCTGCGGTCTCGGGAGCAGCACTGATAGCTTCTTCAAATCGGTCAATCGCCTCGCGGAAGTTTCCCATGCGAGTCAGTGACTCGCCTATTTTCTGCAATGCCAGCGGCTTCAGTTCTGCATTTGTTCGGACCTGTTCGAAGAATTCAATGGCCTTCGGGTCACGTGATTCCTGAGCAGCCTGAATGCCCTTAAGCAGCGTGACGTGGTCGGCGTACTCGGGGTACTGCTTCAATTGACCGAGTGAACGCTGAAAGTTCTCTTTGCTTCCGCCATTCAGTTGCTGCAGCGCTTCCTCGTACGTCAGTGCCGGATCTTCCGGAACCACACTGACGATCAATCCTGTAACCACCGCAACAGAGGCTACAAGCAGCATGCCCCACAGCCACAGCGGTAGCCCCCCCTTGACTCTCGGTACAGGTAGATTCTGACTCATCGGTATGGACCCTTGGCGACAGTAATATGTCGCAAGACTATATTATGTAATGACTTATGTGTTTCAACGCAGCCGCCGAAGCGCGCACTTCCACCGCTGTGGACCTTTCTACGCACATTTGTCACATAGCATTTGCCAAATTTCAGCGGCGAGCGGGGAATAGGCGGGATGGGCCCCGTGGTCGCAGTGTCAATCTTCGCGAATTCTGTGTCAGGTTCTCAGTTGTTCCAGAATCTCTTCGTGTGATGGAAACCTGAGAGTCTGGTGCTTGCTGTAAATCAGTTTGCCGTCCAGCTCAACATCAAAGATGCCGCCCTTGCTTTCGACAAGATCAACGTCCAGTTGTGTTTCCTGTCTGATTGCGGCCGCCAAACTGGTGGCCTGGGGGGTGTAATTTCACATGACACAATACGTGATCCGCACCTTCATCAATTCTCTCCTTCCAGCAGAACTCAGAACTTAAAGCAGATGGTTATCCCACGTTTTGATACTTGCTACAACGGACTGCATTCCGTGGAAACCATAGCATCGTTTTAATGGAACCGACAGCTAGCACGTCAACTACATCGGACCCCGAATGGCATGCTTTGAAACTTAGATTGCGTATTCGTGGCAATGCCCGCGAACAAGAATCTCACACATGATCCCCGGTTCCCGAGCCTTCCTTGAGCGGCCCTTCAGTTCTACGTCGAATCCGGACATGCACACCACCTTACCGCAATCAACGCACATAAAGTGCGGGTGCCCTGACGCTCCGTCATTTTTCAGCGGCAGCAACTCAAATCTGCGGACCGCATCGCCCAGATCCAGACGAACCACAACGCCAGACTCGTTAAGCTCCGTCAGTGAACGATAAATTGTTGACTTGTCGAAGCCGTATTCGCAGAGGGAATCGACAAATCCTGCGGGAGTCATTGGTGACTCCGCAGCGTCAAGTGACTGAATCACGGCAATCCGCGCCGTTGTACAGCGCATACCAACGCCGCGCAAAACGGACTTTGCAGCTTCCAGTGTCAGTCGTCGCGGCTTGCTGCCCTTGGTCATCGCGTGAACTCCAGTCAGCCTGTTGCGGTGACAGGAGTGTTTCAAATTTTTCTTGTTTGCAACTAAGTTGCAAACAAGAATGCGTCGCGGCTCGAAATTCGAATTTATCCGCTCTACTTTACTGTCGCAGTGTTTCACCAGGCCTCGGTGTCACCCCTCCATGCGAATTCAACGCGTCAATGTTCTGTCTCTACCGCGATTACCTGTTTCTGGCTGTGGCCGTCGTGGCAACCTGCTTCGCAGCAGGTTCAGCCGTTGCTGTTGATGAAACGGACGTCAGCAATTCTGCTGAAAGTGTTGAGGCACGGTCTTCGCAATCCGGTATTGAAGATCTGGTCGTGGCAGGAACGTCAGGTGCAGGCAAGCCACAAACTCTGATGGTCCTGGGCCTTTACTGTCTGCTGATTGTTGCCGCGTCGCTGGCTGGGGGCTGGTTGCCATCCTGGATTGAGATGACGCACACACGAATGCAGACGGTCATTAGTTTCGTCGGCGGCCTGATGCTGGGGATCGGCGTCTTTCATCTGTTGCCACATGCATTTCGGGAGCTAGGTGACCCGAATGCCACGGCTCACTGGATGATGCTGGGAATTGTGATGATGTTTGTACTTATCCGTCTGTTTCATTTTCACAATCATGAGCCTGTTGCGAGCAAAGGCGCAGCGCACTCTCACCACTGCGATCACGATCACGGACCGGAACACGGATTGGAACAGTCGGCGACCGGAGAAGGGCACGGTCACGGTGAGTGTCATTCGCACGGCCATTCACATGGTTTGAGCTGGGTTGGGATTGCGATTGGCCTGAGCCTGCACACATTAATTGATGGTCTGGCGCTGGGGGCCAGTGTGCAACAGGATGCGAGATCTGCCACTGGCATTGGGTTGTTCGGTCTCGGGACGTTTCTTGCCGTGCTGCTGCACAAGCCGCTGGATGCTGTGTCGATTACATCGCTGATGGTGGCCGGAGGCTGGAATAAGAAGTCGATGACTCTGGTCAACGCAGGATTTGCGATGATGTGTCCGCTCGGCGCTGTGCTGTTCCTGCTTGGCATCAGTCGTTTCCCCGGCTATCAGCAGGAAATCCTCGGCACTTCGCTGGCGTTCGCGGCAGGTGTCTTTGTTTGCATCGCTCTGAGTGACCTGTTGCCGGAAATGGAGTTTCATTCTCACAACAAAATTCGACTGACGATCGCCCTGGCGTTAGGAATCATAACCGCATGGATAGTGACACTGCTCGAGCCTGCCCATCTGCACTAGATTTCTATCGTGATACGCCTGGTTCTTCCTTCGTGTGTTCCAGCAAAGGCAACATGCTGCGGCGAATCAGTTTCGCAGCATTGCCAGGTTGCTCTGCATTCCCTGCACAACGGACAGAGAGTCTGACCCGAGGGCTGTAAATCGGAATCCGAGTTTGCTGTGCTGTTGTTCGAAGCCGGTCTTCGTCAGGATTCCGGGTGTCTTGCCATTGTCGTCACAGGATTTGATGACCTGTTTCAACGCATCAACAAAATGTGGCTGGCTGAAGTCACCTGGGCAGCCAAGGTTGACTGACAGGTCGAGTGGGCCGACAAACAGGACATCAACGCCATCAATCGCTGCAATGTCCGCCGAAGCCTCGACAGCTTCCGGTGTTTCGATCTGAACGACAACGAGGCCGTTGTCGTTGGCATCGTCAAAATACTGCTTCCATTTGCGACCGAAATCGGTTGCGCGAATGGCGCCGGCAACGCCGCGAGACCCCATGGGTGGATACTTGATGCAGTCGACGGCGCGTTCCGCTTCTGCGACCGTGCTGACATAAGGGAACATGATTCCTGCGGCACCGCTGTCCATCACGAACTTCACGATGTCTGTATCGACAGATCGAAGTCGTACAATCGGAGCGGCGCACGAGCCTCGACAAGCCAGCAGCATGTTGCGTAAGTCCGCTTCCGAACCGGAGCCATGTTCAAGGTCAATCAGCAGCCAGTCAAAGCCTGTGTCTGCGGCGATCTCAACCGTTGTGGGCGAGCCAAGGTTCAGGAACGTCCCCGCCAGCCGTTGTGTATGAAGTTTGTTTCGGTCAATCCACTGCATGTCGCTGCCTCATAAAAAGTCGTCCTGCTGCGGCCATGATTGAATCTGTAAGGTGCACGCAACTCGTCAACAGTGTACGCCAAAGGCATTCTGCGCCAAAGTGCGGGCGTCTTCGGGCTGTTTGTCTCAGACGACTGGAGTTGCGTTCCGCTGGTAGCGGTCGTCGGACCGACGGTCGAAAATCTCTGTCAAAATCCGAATTTTCGGGCCTGGCAGACCACCCGACAGATCGCAACAGCCGTGAATCCAGGGTGACACGCAAAGTTATATCTTCTGCCCTCGATGCCCGATTCGGCGTTCTTAGTTTCCTGTGCCTGACAGTAGTGTGTTGTGTGTTGGTCTGCAGCCTGATCAGAAAGATGTCCTGAAATCGTGCCAGAATTCCCTGACGTAAGGCCGTTGCCTCGTAATGATATTGTCACTGCCGCACATCCGATTATTCAATCGGACGGCCAGGGCCCGCCCATACTTCTGACGTTACCCCCGTGAACGGTGCCAGCGTGAGAGAATCGTTACGATGTTGATCAGATCATTCCTATGCTGCGCCGTGCCGACGTGGAACCCGGTAAGGCCGGGAAGGTCCCCGAGGTTTGCAAGATGTTGAGGATTGTCCAGCAAACTTATTACCGCTGGCGTCAGAAGTACGGCAGCATGGCTCCGGAAATGGCCAAGGAGCTGAAGGCTCTTCAGAAAGAGAATGCTCAGCTGAAGCAACTGGTAGCGGACCAGGCTTTGGATGATGAAAGAAAGCGGTGAAGGGAAACTTCCAGGCCCCGAGCGACGTCGCCGCGCAGTGGACGAGGTGCGTCGCAAACTGAGGCTCGATAAAATTTCACAACGGTGTGCGTGTCGAGTGCCTGGTCAGTCAAGGGCGACACAGCGGTACCAGCCGCGTCGTCCGGCTGACGAACGCAGGGTGATTAAGGGGATGCGAAGTATTGCCCGTCGCCGCGGTCGGTTCGGCAGTCCTCGGGTGTATCGCGAGTTACGTGCCGATGGTTGGCGTGTGAATCACAAGCGAATCTGAAGGGAAGAGAACATGCAGGTGCCTACAAAACGGCACCGTCGCAGACGGTTAACTTGACACGGCGTCGAAAACAGTTGCATCCGTCGATGTGCCCAACACAAGGACCACGTTTGGTCGTGAAATTTCGTTGCTGATCGTCCTGAAGACGGACGAAAGATCAGGCTGTTGTTGATCATCGATGAATTCACCCGAGAACGCCTGGCCATCGAAGTCGCTCGATCGTTCACCGTAATGCAAGTCCTTGACGTGTTATAGTACTTGTTTGCCGTACGCGGATCCCTCAGGCATATTCGTAGCGACAACGGCCGCGAATTCGTCGCCAGGAAACTCACCGGCTGGCTGAAACAGGCCGCTGTCGACACGTTGTTCATTGCGCCAGGCAGCCCTTAGGAAAACGGTTAGTTGGATAACTTCACCGGCAAGCCTCGTGATGAATTGCTTAATGGTGAACTGTTCCTGAGTTTGGCGGAAGCTCGTTGGGTAATTGAAAGTTGGATCGAAGAGAGAAGGACGGCATCCCTGCCGAATGGCCATCCATGGAAGCTCGGATGTTAGCGTCCTCGAATTCCACCGTCTGGAGGGTTCGTGTTGAGTGAGTAAGTCGTCCCTCTCTCATTCGATCCGTCTGCATCCGTTGTATCTATTGAGTCTGCTTGAACTGAGCCATCGCTGAAGAACCAGCTGGCTGTCGGTCATTACTCTGTCAGTGTCTTGAACAGATCGCCGAACTCAGGCATTTCGGATTCTAATATGTCCAGCCAGCGTTCCGGGTGCCAGATCTCCACACAGACTGCAGCACCCACGATGACGACTTCCTGTCCTGGCTTAACGCCAAGGAACTGTCGAAAGCCTTCGGGGACTAACAGCCGAGATCGCTTGGCCAGAGTCACCTGCTGGTGCCGAGTCGACAGCAATCGACCCAGTCGCTGAACGTCGCTCCACCGGCCTTCCATACGACCGGAATCGATTTTCTGACGAAGCAGAGAGACTCCACTGTCGAGACGTTTTTGCCATTCGTCAGAACGCCACAGGCTTATGCACCCTGTTTGCTCTTTGGCAACAATGACCGTGCCTTCGTCGTCGGCGACGCATTCCACGAAGTTCGGAGGCAGCGTAAGACGAAACCGTTCGTCCACGATGCGTCTGAATTCGCCGGAAATAAACATTTGTCTGCCTTGCGCGGGAAGGTCCGCAAGCCGCTTTCTGCTTAGACTCCAGCCGACCCGCCCGTGTTGTTGACGTTCGAAGTCAGGCAGCACTGGTGCCGGAGGATTCTGCGAGCTAACCTGGAAACGATAGCTTCCACCGTAATGGGCAGAGGATCCACTTTCAATTAGTTTTCAAAGAACTTTTTGGGTACAGGACCCACATTAAGACATTACGCACTGCTGCGCGCATGGGCAACTGTAGCGGGTCCGGTTTTTCCAATTTTGCCGATTTCGCACTTCAGCCAGACGGCGGCTGCCTTAACTTCTGCGGGTGGCCCGTCGTACGACGAAATGAAGGGTTGGGCAAAGATTGTCGACAACGAAAGGCACTCCGATGGGTGTCATTAAACGCTGTTTATTCTGGGGGCGCTATCGCAAACAGGCAGGAGCCCGTATCTGACACGTGATAGGTTTGCTTTGTCAGATGAAAGACGTTCCCTCCATCCCTGAATTCCTCCCACCTATCGGGGGCTCCTGCCATGGGTAAGTTCAAACCATTCCTGTTTGGTGCGCTGTTTGGCGCTGGCACCGTGTTCGTCGGGTTGCAGTATCACATCGTGCAGTCTCACGAGGGCGTTCGTGTGGTTCCGCGCACGCCGCAGCACGCCATCGGCCTGGCCTATGTTGATATTCGCAACTGGGGCAGCGAGCAGTGGGCGGATCGCCCCGAGCTTGCCCGCGCACTCGTGGCTCACGGTTCGACTGATTTGGTGGCTTCATCGGTCACCGAAGGTTTAGCGGAATCGATTTCGTCGGAGAGTGCAATTCTTGATGGACTCCGTGGCTTCGTGAACGAATCGTCGGACACCGGTAATGCGGATTCACTATTTAACGACTCAGACTTCGAACCAATCAGCGGGCCGTCGGATTCGCAGGGTCAGGACTTGATGACGATCCCGTTTGAAGATGCTCGCAGAAAACCCGGCAGGGACGCAGCGTCCACCATTAACAGTGCAAAGCGACCATCGCTTGCATCCAGAGACATCCATTCCAACGCTCACGAATCTGCCTCGAAACAGGAATATCGATCGGCTGATGACTCAGTCGCGACGAGTCCTTCTCCGACGGGGCGACGCAACATTCCGTCGGTTGACGATGTGTTTGAGTCAGGGCGAAAAGCATATTCACGCCAATCGACTTATGGCACAGAGAACTCTGCCGTTGCAACAGAATACGGCAGTGCACGAGGCGGCTCTGCTCAGCAGGAAACAGATCAGCTTGAGAAAATGCTGTTTGGAAATGAAGACAGTTCCTTCAGTACGTCCGGGATGGAAGAAGCGGACACGGCTGACAATGGTTTTGAAGACATCACAAGTGTACTGGAAAACCGGGCTGCACAGGCTCTGAAGCGAGCGCGCGCCGGTTCCGGACAGCCGTCGAGCCGGTCCTCCCTGCGTTCTACCGACTCGGCGAATCGCTACGTTCGTGACTCGGCGCAGGACTCCTCTTCGGCTCCTGCATCATCGATGTCTTCTGTGGACTCGTCGAAAAGGGAATACGGGAGCGCCAACACCGGGACACAGATTCCCGACCCGCTGCAGGCGATTCGCGACGGGTTTGACCCGTTTGTCGAGTAGCCGGGGAGGACGTGACAGGCAGTTATGATGGTCTGATGGCCGCGAAACTCGTATGCCGCGAGAGTTATTTATCGCAGCTGCAGACGACGTAATTGATTCCTGCTGCTGGAAGCCAGCGGTTGCACTTCGGGCGAATACTGTCGGGGGCATTGTTGTAGGTGGGGCGTCTGAGTAAACTCAGTGAGTATCGCAAGCACGTTGTCCTGGACCTGTGGAGTCGCACATGCTTAATCTCACCAGCCGCGGAACAGCTCACACCTGCAGCGGCGCCACGCGCCGTGACTTTCTTCAGGTGGGGTCTCTGGGGGCTGCCGGATTATCTATGGTGCAGTATGCGGAGGCTAAAGAAGCAGGTGTGGTCGCACCGGGGCATGACGAGCGATCCTGCATCATGATCTTCAATCTGGGTGCGCCAAGTCAGCTTGACACCTTCGATATGAAGCCTGATGCGCCTGCGGAAGTTCGCGGTCCGTTTCAGCCGATTGCCACAAAGGGTGACTTTCAGATCTCAGAGATTCTGCCGAAGCATGCAGAGATCGCTGAACACTTTTCGCTGGTGCGATCCTGTCATCATACCGGGGCTGCTGTGCACGACGCGGGCTGGCAGATGATGCAGACCGGTCGACAGTTCACGGGTGGTGTCGATACACCACATGCCGGGGCCGTGATGAGTTTTCTGAAGGGGCGGCGGACTGACCTGCCACCGTTTGTTGTGCTGCCTGAAATTATGGGACGAGGCGGCGGTAACCTGCCGAACGGTCAGGCGGGCGGGTTTCTGGGGAAGACGCATGACCCGTTTGCCCTGATGGCGGATCCTTCGCAGCCGAACTTTCAGGTACCGGATCTACTGCCTCCGGAAACGATTGGAGAAGCTCGCCTCAGTCGCCGACAGAAACTACGCGACCTGGTCGATGATACGGTCAGGGATTTTGAGTCTACCGAGAACGCAGCGCTACTGGACGAAAACTTTCAGGTGGCGTACCGCATGATGACCAGTTCACAGGCGCGTAATGCGTTTGATCTGTCGAAGGAATCCGATGACACGCGAAACCGTTACGGCATGAATCGATTCGGACAGTGTTGCCTGCTGGCCCGGCGGCTGGTTGAGGCGGGAGTGCGTTTCGTGACCGTAAATACTTTCCTGACCGTCTTTGACGAAGTTACCTGGGACATCCACGGTTCAAAGCCGTTCACTTCCATAGCCGGCATGCGGGATATTGTTGCGCCGATGTACGACCAGGGCTATGCGGCTCTTGTCAGTGATCTGCAGCAGCGTGGCATGCTGGACAACACCCTGGTCTGTAATATCGCAGAATTCGGTCGTACGCCCAAAGTGAATCCCGCAGGTGGTCGTGACCACTGGCCTCAGTGTTTCACGACGTATTTTGCGGGAGGCGGAGTCAAGGGCGGGCAGGCTGTCGGGGCCAGTGACCCGATCGGCGGTGTCCCCGCTGACCGGCCGGTGCAGCCCGCCGATGTGGTGGCTACGATCTTCCACAGCCTCGGCATGAAACTGGAATCACACCTGCCTGGTCCGGCCGGGCGACCGTATCCACTGGTCGACTTTGGTCACCGGGAAATCCACGAGCTGTTTTAGGCTGTTCTCCGAGCTATATAGTCGCGGGGTTCGTGGGAAATCCACTCGGACAGGGAGCAGCAGGTTTGTCGTAGCCACAAGTCGTCGTAAACAACTGTCAGTCGAACGCGGCAGCAATCGCAGTCAGGTTTTAATGGACGGGACGACTGCTTCGGCGGGCAACGATTCAGCACTGGGTACTGTCTGTGGTGGGGCACTAAAAGCGGTGAAAGTGTCATCGGTGAAGAGCTTTGAAAGCCGCCAGATGCCGTGGACCTGTTGTTGTCTGATTTCCTGTTGAGGGTTGTTGTTCGGAGTGTCAGGGGTCTTTGTGGCACTGGCGTGGTCCTCACGGATACGAATGTTCCAGTCGGTGGCGGCATTGCGGACAAAGGTTACGAGATCGCCGTTCAGGGCTGGTACAGCCTTCATCATCTGCACCACAAACAGACGTGGGTCTTTAAGGACACGGATCGGTGTCTGCAGCTTTCGATAGATTAACTGGGGAGACATGCCTGTTGACTGCTGCCCCAGCGTGCGCAGGAACATCGAGCGGGAAAGTTGCCGGTGTGCGGTGGCAACTGCCGACGGGTTGGGATGCTTTGGGCGTTCCAGGGCCTATGAGGCTGCAATCATGGCAGCGACGTCAGGGGAGTCTTCTGCAAGTTCCCCCATTGACGAAAACGTGTACATCATTGTTGCGGACTGCAGCAGTAGTCCAGCCGACCCAAGGACCGCATCTTCCGTCAACGGTCCAGCGTAGTGGTGATAATCTCGTTTTCTCGCACACTCTTCGAAATATTCCGGTACATGCCTGGGTCTTTCAGATGCATATTGTTGTAAGTGAGTCGTATCCGGGTCTGACGCATGTCGCCAGGACAGATCCTCGATACACCGTTCGATGATTCCTTTCGCCATCGCTGCTCGTCGTTGTTGTTGGGACTTCACTTCCCGAAGGTCTGTTTCACCAATTTTCAGACGGTGGTGCTGCACTGCCTGAAAATTCGGCGCAGCCAGGTGCGAAACTCTGCTCGCTGCCGATTCGCTGCCGATTCGCTGTGCTCAGGGGTCTACAGGAAGCGGACGCAGAAGACCTGGTTCAGCATGTGCTGCTGACGGTTTCGGGAGAGTTTATGAAACGGCTCTGTAGGCAGTACACAGCACCCTACAAACAATGAACCGAGAAATCTGACAAAGATGTCTTCTGTCGCTGGAACCAGATGCACGGTCGCCGCATCTGTGATGCCGGAATTTTTCCGGTCAACCAGCGTCGACGATGATGACGAACCGGTCGGGCTGCCTAATAAACGGCGGCCGGTCGGTGCAGGCCACTGCGCGGAGGGCTGGGAGCGATCGATTCCGGCTGTGTTGACAGGCCGTTCAGCAGGCGTTGTTCTGCAGCCTGTCGTGCTTCCGTGCGTGGCCGGGCGTAATCCCGCGGGCGGGTTGAATCCACCGGGCCGATGTCCGGACTAAGAAACGGATCCTGCTGCTGATAGGCTAGTGACTCCGAACGCGGATGGCCCGTCCACGCGACAGGCAAACGGGTGTTCATCGCAGAAATGCAGCCGCTCATAAGTACGCACACAA
This sequence comes from Fuerstiella sp., assembly GCA_029245955.1. Taxonomy (GTDB): domain Bacteria; phylum Planctomycetota; class Planctomycetia; order Planctomycetales; family Planctomycetaceae; genus Fuerstiella. The sequence continues at coordinate 78,100 of JAQWOH010000077.1, forward strand.
CACTCAGAAGTATCGCTTTCGACACCTTCGCGGCCGGGCTGGTCGTGTTGCGGTCTGTGTTGAACATGGTTGTGTTGCGCAAAAGTGAGCGCTGATACAGCGCGGACGTCAACCTTTAGAGGGACTGAAATTTTCAGCACGGTGAAATCTATGGGCAAACGATCTTCGGCAGCAATACCTACTGGGCAATTTTGGAGAATTGCAGGACTGTCTGTGGGGACTTACCCGGTAATGTGGATCTGCGCAACTGAATCCTTTGACAGGGTTTGCGAGACTGTCTATCGTCCCGCCTTCTGACATTGAAAGTTTGAACGGAATGGAACTTGTCAGGAACCCGAGAGGGTATGGCCAGGGACGGCCCTTTTCTCTCTTCTTGATCATTCAGGGGTTTCCCCGCCGGACTGCGACTTCAGCTGCCGCTGCAGCTCTGCACGCAACTCATAAAGACGGTCCGTGTTGGTACCCTCCGGCTGCTCCCTGATGAACCAGTTGGCGTCTTCCAGCGCTTCCGAGATACGGCCGGTCCGGGCCCGAAGTTCCAGTCGCCTGGCCCTTGTCTGTGGTTCACTGGTATCCAGCACGACCAGGGTTTCAAGGTACCGCAGTACGCGTTCGTCGTTCCGTTCACTTTCTGCCAGGCCCAGCAGATTGGTCAACATTCGCTTTACGATCTGTACAGACTCCTGTTCTTCAAAGAACTCCGGAAGCAGGGGATAATTTGCTTCCTTGATCAACTGTTCTGCGTCCGCAGCACTGAGTCGCTTGCCGCGGTTGAAGACGTCGATGATCGGTTTTTCCGCATCAGGGTCTGTCGGTTCGAAACGAACGACGTAGTGGCCGGGCAATCCCAGTCCAACGACTTTCAGGTCAAGGCGCCGCGCGAGTTCAATGTAGAGAACCGACAGTGTGATAGGCAGGCCTTCCCGGTCATCGATGACTTCATTCAGATAGCTGTTGGACTGCGTATAATATTCCCACTGACTGCCGTGAAATCCGTATTCTTCAAACAGAATCCGGTCCAGAGTACTGAGACGTTCAGTTTCTGTCGCATCTGTACCGGCTTCAGCCCGAATCTCGTCTGCCAGCTGATCAACCCTGGCGATGTAGGCTGCCGGATCGACTTCTGCATTATCAAGGACAGCGATGAGCAGCGCCGCCTTAAGCAGGTCAGGCGATTGCTCACTTGTTTTCCGGTTCGAAGTGTCTGCCGGGCCATCGTCTGCTCCGTTACGCGTACCTGTGGACATGGCCGGTCGCCCCAACGCTGCCAGAATCTGTTTTCTGACTTTTGCAGCATGCACATCGATGGCCAGTTGACGCAAGTAAGTCGCTTTCTGCTCGAGTGCTTTGGCTTGCAGTTCAATCAGCAGCGTAGACTGTTGCTCCAGCGGCATCAGTTGTTCGATCGTCTGCTGTGAAGCCGGGCGAACGGATTTTACATGATCCAGGATCCGGGCGATTGCGATTTTCTGATCGTCTGTGGGGCGAATGGATGGAATGGACGGCGCGACAATAAAGCGGCGGAAACCCGCGGAAGTACCGCGAAATGTCACCAGGCCGATTCGCCCGGGAGGAATATCAGTGTCGCCGGACTCTACGACCAGCTCATCATTGACATAACAGCGAAACAGATTGTCTTCTATCCTCACCTTGAACGTATTCCAGTCCTTCGGCCGATAGGCGGTATGAGGTTCGTTGTGCAGAATCGTCCACGAGTTCAGGTCGGGGCCGTCGAATCGTGTCAGACGAATTTTGCCCGCGCTGGGATAGAATCCGTAGTGACGGTGGCCAGCGTCGGCATGGAACGCAAGGCCAGCAGCTCCGCTTTCTTCATCCAGTTTGACATCCACCTGAATTTCGTAAGGGCGATCGGGGGCAGCCATCGGTTGAAGACAAAGTGAACGTCCGCCGAATGCCGTGCCATAACCGTCTACCAGAATTCGACCGGCGCGCTGCCGCCAGTTAGCATCCCACAGTGTAGTCCAGCGTTTCGGGTCAAGCGCACCGATCGTCATCCACCGTTTGATCGGAATCGGCACCGGAGCTTCAAGCATCGCCTTCAGGTGACGGACTGGGATCGCGAAGCCCAGATTGCCGGTCTTCGTTGACTTCAGCGTGACCACTCCGATGACACTGCCGTTGCGGTCGATCACCGGTTCGCCACTGCTTCCCGGTTCGATAGCAACAGACAGCTGCAGCATCGAGAGCCCGTTAATATCGTCCCGGCCGGAGAGTGTTCCGGCGTGGACACTGTCCCTGAATCCCCGAGGGTGTCCGGCCACAACAACGGACTCGCCGACCGCGATGTTCTGTGAATCGCCCAGTTGCAACGGAGTCAGGTCGGTGGCGTCCACTCGCAGTATCACAAGATCAAGCAGTTCGGTGGCTGTATGGACGTGAGTTACCGGTAACGACGTGCCGTCTGTGAGTTCGACACGAATCGGGCGGCGATCACCTATCACGTGTCGAGCGGTGGCGATAAGTCCATCTGACGATATGACAAAGCCGGTCCCTTGTCCGGAACTTCCAGGACCACGGCCTGTGGCGTGAACAACAACCAATGACTGCTTCACCTCTCTTGCCAAGTCAGGAAGTGACCGTTCCGGCTTCTTGTCAGCACCGCCAGCAGGCGATCGTGCAGGTTCATGTCCCGCTGGCTGCAACGCCTCCGCGAATGACGGACAGTACGTGAACAGCATGACAAGAGAAAGATAACGGAGGGGCGAACCGTAATTCCGGCCGCGGAGCCACGTTTGCAGGTGATGTGAAGAAAACAACCTTTTCTCCCGAAACCACAGTAAGGTAATTACGTTAATACAATATCAGGAACGTCGTAGTGTGGCACAATCGCTCCGCTGTCGGCAGTCACGTGCGGGACGGATCGTGTTTGAATTCACTGAATTAGACGTCAACGGAAGAAGATACGAGGGAATTACCGATCATTCCGACAAGATTGTCGCGGACGGGCCGTTACAAATATTGACGACTGGAATTCAGGGTACAATCCATCGTAGAATCGGTAACAGGTTCTGAAAATGCTGGACGAACAGGCTCGACAATGAATCGAATTCTGCTGCTGATATGCTGTATTTGTGGAACAATACAGGCGGATGCGGCCCCTGATCAGGGCACACTGGCCGCTCGGCAGTCGCAGCTTGACAGCGCACTCAGCAAAGTGTCGCCCGCATTGGTTGCTGTGCAGGATGGTCATGGTGCCGGTAGTGGAGTTGTCGTTTCCGCGGACGGAATTGTGCTGACGGCGTCCCATGTGGTCGACAGTCGTCGTGGTCGCTCTTCCGGTCGATTGCACGTCGTGTTTCCGGACGGTGGTGTCTATCGAGCTGAACTACTCGGCATGAACCGATCAGTTGACGCTGCGATGCTGAAAATCACAGAACGACCTCGCAAGAGAAAATCGTTTCCTCATGTGGACCTCGGAAAATCCGGTGAACTGCGACGCGGAGACTGGTGCTTTGCTCTCGGACATCCCGGTGGATACCAGAAGGAGCGTCCGGCCCCGGTAAGGCTTGGTCGTGTTCTTTCGGCCGGCCATCGTACCGTCGTGTCCGACTGTGCCATTGTGCTGGGTGATTCGGGCGGTCCATTGTTTGATCTTTCAGGTGATCTGATCGGCATCCACAGCATGATTACAGAGGTGATCGTGGAAAACCGCCATGTGGCCGTCGATGCGTTCCGCCGTGATCGTGATCGGATGGAAAACCGTGAGCGCTGGGGCAAGCTGAGCGCGCATGATAACGATCTGGTTGAGACATCGTTTGTCGGCATGGTTCTGCGTTGGCGCAACTTCACTCCCGAAGTTGCAAGCGTGGTGCGGAATAGTCCGGCTGATGAAGCGGGAATTCGTCCTGGCGATTTGCTGCTGAGGTTCGCCGGTCAGGCATTCGCCGACCCGTTGGCGCTCAGTACGCTGCTGGCTGACGTTGCGGAAGATCAGCACGTGAAAGTTCGTATCGACCGCGTGGGGCGGGAAACAGACCTTGCGATGACAACCGGTCATAAACCGACGGATGAAGAGCTTGCTCAGCGGGACGACGATGACCGCCGCCCTACGCGTCTCGAAGTGGAACGTGTCAAGGAATTGAGGAATCAACTGACCTCCCTTCGTCGGGTAGGGCCCTACGAAAAACGCAGCACCGAAGAACTGGACCGTTTTCTGCCGGCGGTCGGGCAGGCAACCGGCGGTGTCGTGGAATTTCGCGAACTCGGCCAGACGCTTGCACTGGGGACTGTGATGAGCGCCGACGGCTATATCCTGACAAAGGCCAGTGAACTGGAAAATGTCATTGACCCCGAATGCATCCTGTCCGACGGTCGGCGTCTCAAGATGCAGGAAGTGGCCGTTGACCGCGCATTTGATCTGATGCTCGTGAAAGTGGACGCGAACAATCTGCACCCGGTTCAGTGGTCGAAGGCAGGCTCACCGGCGGCTGGTCGCATACTGATAACCACGGACTCACGAGGTACGCCGCTGCTGCCGGGTGTTGTAAGTGTTGCAGCCCGAACGCTGACAACGTCATCGAAAGGATTTCTGGGAGTGCGAATGGACATGGTGCCGAGATCACGGTACGTGCTGCTTGCCGAAGTACTTCCCGGTGGTGCTGCCGAGCGAAATGGTCTGAGGAAAGACGATATCGTTCAGGCCATCAATGGAACCCAGATTCGTAACACCTTTCAGATGAGCAATATTGTTGGTGCGGTGGCACCGAATCAGAAGATCTCATTAAGATTTCAGCGCGGTGATAAGGTGCGGACGGTCAATATCGTGCTGACTCCGCAGTTCGTATCACCTGACGGCGACGTCATGCTGGACCGATACAGGAAGAAGGAGAATCTTGGTAAGTTTGCCAGTGCTCATAATTCCGGTTTCCCTGAGGTGCTGCAGCACGACACGGATCTGTTTCCTCATCAGTGCGGTGGTCCGTTGTTTGATATCTCGGGCAACGCTGTCGGGCTGAACATCGCTCGTGCCGCCCGGATCACCAGTTACGCCATTCCGGCCAACGCTGTTCTGCGAGTCTTTGAAGAACTGAAGAACAAAGGCGATGCGTCGCTGCTGAAAGAAGCCTCCTGACCTGGCCGAGACGTCTCGAAGAGTGATGGCGTGGCAGGCTGTGCTGCAGTATTTGTCGCGATCACTAGCCGATTTTGAGCGGATTCTTGATGTCGTTAAGAAACGATGGAATACGGCCATTCTGCTCACCGGCAGAACAAAACAATCGTGCCATCTTGTGTGAAAACGAGTTAACATCGGACAAATACCGGTGGAATCGTCGGGTTTTGCCACAGGTTACAAAGAACGGGCGAAATATGTGAAAACAGCAGACAATCGGGTCGTTGCTTCAGATCTCATTGATCAGTTCCGATATCGATCGTAGACTGGGCATACAGGCGAAGGGGCTGTGGCTCCGAATTAACAAACGGTTATCAATTTGTGCGACGTCTCACAACGAGGCGCGATTTGTCGGAGACGGCAGGGACGGAATCACACAATTTGAGGCCGCCGGTCTGCTGGAACGAACAGGACAAAACGAACATTCAGAGTTTGGTGTTGAGACCTGCCTGCGACCGAATTGCTCAGAATGACGTTAACAGAAATACCAATGCCACCGGGATTCACTGGACGTTCGGAGTTACTCAATGGCTGACGCACCGAAATCAACAACATTGCTGGGACGAGTGAAGACGCGGCTGCAGGTCGTGTCCGTGGCTAAGGCTCTGTACGTCGCCAGCATTGCTGTGTTGGCAGTCGCCGTCGTAGCCGTGTTGCTGAGCCGTTTGCTGGGGCTGATACCTCAGTCTCAGGAGCAACCGCTGTGGTTGATGAGTATACCGGCGTTTGCTGTGCTGCTGGCCGGCCTCTTTCACCGTCGGGTGGAGCAGCAGACAGCTGCTCGTGCGGTGGACGAACATGCCCAAACCAAAGACTTGTTTCTGACTCTGTCATCGTTGTCGTCATCGGCGGGCGAGTACCAGCCATTGGTGAGATCATTTGCGGAACAGCGTGCAGAGCAGATCGTTCCTGACGATGTGGTTCCATTTCGATTTGGTGAACGAATTGCCAGGGTGGTCGCTGTCGCAGGTGCCTTTGCTCTGTCAGTATGGTTGACGCCGCAGCTGGATCCTTTTGGCAAAGTAGAGGCCGCAACAAAAACTGAGAAGCAGCGGGTGGAAATTGAAGCGATTCACAAGGAGGCTCTATCCAGAGCGGATCGTTTAGAGAAGGAAGCGGAACGCTCGGAAGAGGAATCCGGGGAGATCAAAGACCGCATCAACGAAATGAAGTCTGACTTCCGCAGGATGCAGCCGAAGAAAGTGGAATCCAATACCAGGGTGCTGGATTCGCACCGCATGGATCTTGGAGACATGTGGAAGTCCGTCAGCAATGATCAGTTGCGTCGCATGATGAATCAGCCGATTTCCAAACAGCAGCTTGGTGGATCACGCAGCCAGAAAATGAATGAGTGGCTGAAGGACCTGCAGGAAGGCAAGACGGAAAGTCTGCAACAGGAGTTGAAGAAAGCTCAACAGACAATGCAGGCGATGATGGAAGCGAAAGATCCTGAAGCACGGAAAAAACTGGCCAGCGAGCTTCAGCGGGAGCTTCAGGATTTACAGAAATTTGCCGAGGACAAGGCGGGATCCAAGGAGCTTGCATCGGCGCTCAGCAAGGCGATGAAGTCGCTGCAGGCGGCGAAGAATCCGGGTGAGGATTCTGAGCGACTGGAGCTCAGCAAGGATGCCATGGAAGCACTCAAACAGTCGCTTGAACTATCTGAAAAGGAAATGGAGCAGGTGGCTCAGGCAGCGAAAGACCTGAAGAAGCTGGAAGATGCCATGAAGACGCTGCAACAGGCTCAGAAGTTGAACGACAAGGGTCAGCTTGACGGTGCCAAGTGCGAGGGCTGTGAATCACTTGATGATTACGCCGAAATGTATGCGGCAATGATGGGCGAAGGTGCGGGTGAGGGGGATAAGGATGTCAACGATGGCGGTCGTGGTGTTGGGCGCGGGGGCGAGTCTGCCGAAGATGACAGCGATCCTGAAGGTTACAAAAAGGAAAAAGAAAAGCTTCAGATTCAGGCCGGGAAAATATTGCTTTCCATCAAGACAAAAGAGTATGCCGAAGAACTGGATTTCGATCCGGAGAAGATTCGCCAGTATCAGAAGAGTGTCAAGTCTCTGAAATCGAGCGTTCAGTCGGCCATAGATTCCGAAGAAATCCCGCCCGGTTATGTTGACGGCATCAAGGGCTATTTCGACAAGATCGAAGATGTGGATCCCAAGCTGAAGGCCAGGTGACGTCGGTAGTTCGTTTGGATCGAGGTACAGCTGTTGAGAGTTCTTCACAGCGCGGCCCGCTGAGGCCAGGAACGGCCGCTGCCATGCCAAAGCCCGGGTCTTCAGTTGTTGTTCTATGTGTGCTCGTTCTGCTTGCGGTTGCGTTGACGGTCGTTCCTCCATCGTCGAATGACGGGAACAGCGGCACACAGCAGCTTGTTGTCTATTGCGCTCACGATGCAACGCACGCGGCATCCGTTATCCGACGCTTTGAACGGAAAACTGGTATTCTGGTCGATGTGCGATTTGACGAAGAAGCCAATAAGTCACTGGGGCTGACAAATCTGCTGATTGCGGAAAAAGCGAATCCACGTTGTGATGTGTTCTGGAACAACCAGACGCTGGGCACAATCCGACTGATGGCCAATGATGTGCTTCAGCCTTATGTCAGCGTCAATGCTGATCGAATTCCCGATAACTTTCGCAATGCAGATGGCTACTGGACTGGATTCGCAGCGCGATTGCGCGTGTACATCGTAAACACGGACAATCTGTCAGCTACTGAAAACGATGTTGCTGCAGCGCTGAATCGCGATTCCCTGCGGCGAGTCGCAATTGCTCAGCCGCTGTTCGGCACGACGTTGTCGCACTATTCCGTGCTGATGGATCAGTGGGGGATGGAACGGCTGAAGCGATGGCATAATTCCATTCACAAACGTGGCATTCGTGAAGTTCGCGGCAACTCAATGACCCGGGATCTGGTTGTCGAAGGTATCTGCGATATCGGTTTCACTGATACCGATGACGCATTTGCCGCTATGGACGATGGCCGGCCTGTGGATATTGTTCCTGTGCGAGTGGAAAGCGGCCGGACAGTCTGTCTGCCGAATTCCGTGGCGTTGATCAGGAATTGTTCCCATCCGGCCGCCGCGAAGAAGTTCATCGACTATTTGTTGTCGGCGGAATCTGAACTGATGATGGCGAATTCATCCGCACGTCAGATACCGCTTGGGCCAGTTGACGAGCTGCAGCTGCCATCGGAATTACGCCGACTGCAGATGTGGGCCGCCGACGGTGTGATGCTGGAGGGTGCCGCCAGCGTCAATCAGCAGGTACTGGACTGGCTCACAATGGAGTACACAGGGCGATGACGCTGGAAACTGCCCTGGCCTGGTCAATCGGGCGTTCGATCCTGGTGACAACAGTGGCGCTGCCGGTGTCGTTGACCGTGTGGCGTTTAATCTCAGGCACTGAGCACTTTCGCACATTCCACCGTCTTGCGGTCATTGCCGCGCTGATGCCGTTATTTGTGCCGGACCTGCTGATCGGTTTCACATATCGCATGACATCAGCCCGTCTGATTCACAGTGAACTTGTAACGGAACTGCTGTATGTCGCTCTGCTGTTGTTTCGGATTCAGGCCTTACAGGTTGCCGTGCGGATGATTCTTCCGTCGTCATCAGTCAGTGCTGAAGCATTGTTTTCGTGGAAGCTGGTGAAGGATGGCAGTGCACGCTGGTGGCTGTCGTGGCTCCGACTGCATGTACAGGGGCCATTGAGAACAACACTGATTGCGTGGGTCGGGGGAGCGTTATTCTGTTTTCAGGAATTTGAAACCGCCGCACTGCTGCAGATCGATCGACATCCAGTCACGTGGTCTGTGTGGCTGTTTGATGCTCATGCGTCCGGTGAGCCACTTGCGCGATCGTTGCAGTTTGCGTCTGAGTCAATGGTGTTTCAGGTCGTCCTGCTTCTGCCGATCATTCTGCTGCTGTCACGCGGTGGACTGAAGTCTTCAACAGGCACCAGTCTGATCTTTGCATCGAAAAACAATCCGGTCGCGCGGTCGTGCGCCCTGTTTATGCTGCTTACGGCGGTCGGTACGTCTGTCATTTGGCCCGTGTGGACAAATGGCGGTGATGCTCTTAGCGGACTCCGCGCTCTGGCAGGGCAGGGCGATCTGACGCAACAAACTCAGCTGTTTCTGACGGGCCGCAGTGATCTGGCGTTGCGGTCTCAGCAGATCGTGTATTCGGCGCTGGTTGCGACAATCGCTTCTGTCACAGCATTGCAGCTGGCGATTGGTGTGCGGGGCTTTGGCCGGCGATGGCTGACGGTGCTGGCTGTCGTTCCCGGATTGTGTGGATCGCTGGTTGTCAGTTTGACGCTGCTGGCCGTGTTTCAGGCACCCGGATTGAATGTGGTCTACGATTCCTGGTTGCCAATGGTCGTTGCGGCCACGCTGTTAATGTTGCCTCGGGCTTTGCTGCTGATCGTGTTGCTGGAGGTTCTGAGTCCTCCCGCATCGATTCATTCGGCACGTCTGCTGCGAGCGGCCGGAGGGGCCGCTGCTGTTCACGGCAGAAACCTCATCTGGCAGTACGTTCGCCTCCGCTGGCTGGTAGCGACGGCCGCGCTGGCACATTGGAGTTTTTGGGATGTGTCGGTGGCCTCAATGCTGCGGCCCGTTCGCTTCGAGCCCATCGTGGTTCGGCTGTATAATGAAATGCACTATCGGGGTACCGAAACGCTGGTGGCGATTACGCTGCTGGCATTGGCCGTTCCGGCGGGGTTGACGGCAACCGTCGCTATCATCTGGAAGCAACTGCCGGATCGCGATTCTTGAAATATGATGACGGTCGATTCCGGATCGGCACGCGAGGAGAAACGGTTGGGTTGTCGCATTTGTCCAGCGACGCACAGATAGACAGCAGTGGAACAATCGACAATGGCTGACGTGATGTGGGAATTGAATCAGGTGGTGCTGGCCGGCGATACCAGCAACCGAGTCGACGGCCTGTCGCTGACGATCACTGGCGGCGTCACTGCGGTCATCGGTTATTCGGGAGCGGGCAAGACTTCGTTGCTGAATCTGCTGGCCGGGATGGAAAAGCCGTCATCAGGTGTGATTTTGACTTCCATCGAAGGCAACAATACGGGGCCACAAACAGCCTTTTCGTTGCCATTGTATTGGGTTCCCCAGGATGGCGGTTTGTGGCCTCAGTTGACCGCACGCCGTCACCTGGAAGTGGTTTCTGCTGTGCACGTGCGTGATCCTGCTGATTCGAGCCACGAAAGTCGTGAAATAACAGACAAATTGCTGGGGCAGTTTGATCTGACTCATCGTCAGGAAGCCGTTCCGGGCGGTTTGTCAAAGGGTGAGCAGTCGCGACTTTCCGTTGCACGGGCACTGGCGGCAAATCCAGCGGTGCTGTTGATGGATGAGCCGCTGGCCCATGTGGATTCGGTCAGACGACCTCAGTACTGGGCAGTGATTCGAAAGCATCTGAAACGAACCGGGGCATCTCTGGTGTTTTCAACCCATGAGCCGGAAGTTGTCATTAGTGAAGCGGGTTCAGTGATTTGTCTGAATGAAGGGAGAGTCATGTACACGGGGCTGGTCACTGATCTGTATGATGTTCCACCGGATCCACAGACTGCGGCATTTCTGGGCCCCGCCAATTGGTTTGCTGCGGACGAGTTATCAACGTGGCTTCCTGAATATTCGGCTCAGGACAATTACCTTTGTCTGCGACCGGAATCAGTGGAGGTGAGCCCAGATGAAAATGGAGATATCGAGATCCTGTCTTTTCGCTTCCTTGGCAGTTACGCTGAAACTGATTTGAAACATCTGTCGTCCTTGAAGGAAAAGAAGATCGTCCACCGGCCGTCCGGCAACGTACATCATGCCGGGCAACGTGTGAATCTGGGAAACCTGTCGTGACTTTTTCACCGTCTTATTTTCCAATCGTCGGTTTTCGGCTTATGATGCTGATCACCTCTGGTCCTGTATTGCTGACGTGCGGCTGTGCGGAACTGGCCACCGACACGTTCCCGGTTTCTGAATTCAATGCGTGGAAGCTTCCCGCCGATGGCCGCCGCATTCCAGCGCCGCGAGCTCTGTACGCAGATGAAACTGACACCGTGTACGCGCTGGATGATGCCGGCCGCGTACTCATCTATTCATCAGCGGGAGAGGTACTGAATACATGGCACATGCCCGATTACGAGAACGGTCGACCGGAAGGCGTCGTTAAGTTGATCGACGGCCGCATTGCCGTAGCAGACACTCATTACCACCGTGTGGTCTTCTTTCACCCGGACGGAGCTGTCGAGTCGATGCTGGGTGAAAAAGGGGTGGACGCGGGCCAGTTTGTGTATCCCGTGTCGATCGCTCAGGATCCGATTGGCTTCATCTACGTGGGTGAGTACGGCGACCGTCAGCGGATTCAAAAATTTACACCTGATGGAACATATGTCACTCAGTTCGGAGAGCACGGAACAGGGCCTGGTCAGTTTCAGCGACCCAGCGGAATTGTGTGGAGCAAGGGCAGTATCTACGCTGTGGATGCATTCAATAATCGAATTCAGGTGTTCAGCGATTCCGGCGCGTTTCTGCGGATCGTCGAATTGTCAGACAATTTTGCGCCGTTTGAGTTTCCTTACGATGTTCGAGGCACGGCAGACGGTCGATTGTACGTGATCGAAAACAAGGCGGCTCGGCTGACTGTTCTGGCGGAAGACGGAACAGTTCATGGTCGATACGGACATCCCAGTCGCGGTACGGACGGATTTTTCAATCCGTGGAGCCTGACTGTGTTGTCGGATGGTCGCGTCCTGGTGGCGGATACCGGCAACCACCGGATTGTGGAACTGGCAGTCGGGAAGTAATCGCATGCAATGGCTGAGGGCAATTTTGCTGAGAATTTTTCCGCCGCCACGCAGGCCGGTCCGGTGGCCGGCCGCCATTCCGCTGGTCGGGTTTCTGGCAGTCTTCGCATCGACTATGCTGTTTCTGCTGTTCACGAATCGCATCGATTTTCTTTATCCGTGGGCGTTCTGTCTGCTGGGGGTGACTCCTTGGGTCTGGTGGATGCAGGCAGCCGGTTACTCCGGGCTTACGGCCAGTCGCGGCAACGCGGCTTTGTTGATTCGTCTGGTCATCGCGGGTCTGCTGGTGACGGTCCTGGCGCTGCCTCGCGCTGTGAAAACCAGCGATGTGGTTTCAGTCATTTACAATGTTGACGTTTCCGATTCGGTGAACGAAGCGAAAGATACAGCGCTTTCGATCGTGGCCACGACTGTGGCGGAGAAAACGATAACGGATCAGGCTGGTCTGGTCGTGTTTGGACGCACGCCGGCTGTTGAGTACCCGCCACGTGAGACGTTCCCGTTTGAGAAATATCTCAATTCACAGGTTGGCAAGGACGCAACAAATCTGCAGCAGTCGCTGTCACTGAGTCTGGCCATGCTGCCGGAGGAAAATCAGGGCCGCGTGGTGCTCATCAGCGACGGTACGGCAACCGTTGGAGAATTAAAGCACGCGGTTACTGAAATGCAGGCGCGAGGGGTTCAGGTTGATGTCTTACCCATCGACTATCAGTACGACCAGGAAGTGCTGCTGGAGCGACTGGACCTGCCGCGGTTCGTGCGGCTTGGAGAAACCTATGAGGCGGCAACTGTTCTGACATCACTGAAGGATGGAGCCGGTACGCTGGTTCTGACTCAGAACGACGAAGAGTTGCAGCGCCTGCCCGTCGAATTCCGTGCTGGTAAGAATCGTTTTGCTGTTCCGATTAAGGTTGAAGCCCCGGGCTACTATGAATACACGGCACGCATCGAGGTGCCCGCGTCCAAGGATAATCGTGTCGAGAACAATGAAGTTCGAAACTACATCTACATTGACGGTCCTGGCCGTGTCCTGATTGTAACGGACCCCAATGGTAATCCCAAAGAGTGGAGGTACGTCGAACAGGCGCTCAGGCAGGGTGAACGTGAAGTTCAGACGGTGAACGCGCGAGAGTTTCCGAGTGATCCGCTGCAGCTAATGCCATACGATGCCATCGTGTTTGCCAATGTGCCGGCGGATACCCTGCTGGCGATCCAGGTGCAGGCCGTGCACGATGCGGTGCGTAATCTTGGAATCGGATTTGCCATGCTGGGCGGGCCAAACAGCTTTGGGCCAGGCGGCTACCAGAATTCGCCCATCGAAGACTGTCTTCCGATTTCGATGGAGATCAGCAAGAAAAAAATTCTCCCCAAAGGGGCCCTTGCCATCATTTTGCACACGTGCGAGTTTCCTCAGGGCAACACCTGGGCGAAACGGATCACCAAAGAGGCGATTCGCGTATTGAGTGCTGAAGACGAGGTTGGTGCCATCGGCTACAACGCGAACGGCGACGAATGGATTTTTGAACTGACACCCGCCAGCGAATACGACAAGCTGGTGACACAGGTTAACGGTGCGCAGATTGGTGACATGCCGGAATTCACCAGCTCGATGAAGCTGGGACTGGAAGGTCTCGTTAAGAGTGATGCTGCCAGTCGTCATATGATCATCATCTCTGACGGCGACCCACCGATGCCGCCACCGGAGATTCTGAAAGAGTTTCGGGATTCTCAGACGACAGTTTCCACCGTTGCTGTTTTCCCACACGATCCGCGCGACGCTCAGGTGCTGAATGCCATTTCCAGCGCCACCGGAGGGCGATTTTATTTTCCATCGGATCCAAACCAACTGCCTTCCATTTTTATCAAGGAAGCAAAGACTTTGCGCCGCAGTCAGATTCAGAAGCGGACGTTCACGCCGATGCTGATGAATGACGATCCGATCCTTCGGGATATTCGATCTATGCCGCCGTTGCACGGTTATGTCCTGACGTCACCCAAGGAGGACCCGCGAGCAACGATTCTGTTGTCGGCTCCGCCGAATGAAGCGGATATGGTCGCTGAGGACAGTGATGTGGACCCCGTTCTGGCGGTCTGGCGCTACGGTCTGGGAGCGACTGCCGCATTTACGTCAGACCTGACGGAAGACTGGGGCAAAGACTGGATTCGCTGGTCTCAGTTTCAGCAACTGGTGACTCAGATGATGACCCGCGTCAGCCGGGTTCGTCGTGAACAGTTTCTTCGCGTCTACACCTATGTCAACGGCAACGAAGGCGTTGTTGTTGTGGAGGACTTTCATCCGGAAGAGTCACTGCTGGACGTGAACGTGACGGTCAGTGCAGGCGATGATTTCAGGTACTCTGGTGCCGTCCGCCAAATTGCGCCGCGACGCTATCAGACGACGATTCCACTGCAGGGCAAAGCCAGATATCAGGTTCAGATTTCCGCTGACGGTACGGATCGTCAGGAAATTGCCTACGGTGGCTTTATTGTGTCATACTCGCCGGAATACCTGCGGTTTCAGGCCAATCCGATTGTCCTTCGTGAAATTGCTGAGCAGACCGGAGGCCAGGAACTGGATCCGGAACTCGAACCACAGGAACTGGCCGGTCAGATTTACGGTCGTCGCGAAAGTAAACGCAGCACCCGGTCCGTGTTTGACTGGTTCCTGATGGCGCTGGCCTGCATGATTCCCCTGGATGTCGCGGTCCGGCGAGTTCAACTGGATTTCACATGGCTCAAACGATTGTTCTCCCGGCGCAGGAACGAATCGACCGCGACTATGGGGGCTCTGCTGCAGAAAGCAGAGTCGGTTCGCTCAACGATGACGGGGCAGAAATCGGAAATCAAATCACGAAAACAACCTGTCGAACGCCCCATGCAGGCGAGAACAGTTCCGCCGCGTTCGAAGCAGGATACCAAAGCCGCGACTCAGCCGCAGGCAACACCGTCAGCGACGGAATCAGAATCGTCGGTCGATGGTGGCGGTACGACGTCTCGACTGCTGGCCATGAAACGGAAACGAGACGATGAAACGAAAGAAGAATAGGAAAGGTCAACCGGACACATCCGGCGGGGCGTTTAACCGCGTAGGCAGCGACCCGAGCAGTACATCAAAGGACGCGGCCTGATGGAAACGACGTGAAACGAACAGATAGTTGCTTCGGATGAAATTGTAGTTTTGACCAACACCGTATGGTCCCACATCACAACGAATTGAACACGCAGGTAGAGCCCCAATCATGTCACAAACCGTCAGTCCGGCCGAGCTTCAGGCAGAAGCTGATCAATTTCAAGCAGAGTTTCAGACGATTCGCGACGCTGTCGGTCAGGTTATCGTCGGGCAGAATGATGTCGTTGAAGCCACGCTGACCGCCATTCTGTGCGGTGGCAATGTGCTGCTGGAAGG
The DNA here is from genome assembly GCA_029245955.1 of Fuerstiella sp. GTDB lineage: Bacteria > Planctomycetota > Planctomycetia > Planctomycetales > Planctomycetaceae > Fuerstiella. The sequence continues at coordinate 93,476 of JAQWOH010000077.1, forward strand.
AGTTCCCGGTCTCGGCAAGACAGAACTTGTAAAAGCTCTTTCGCGAGTCCTTAAACTTGATTTCAGTCGGATTCAGTTTACGCCTGACCTGATGCCCGCGGACGTCATCGGGACGAACATTATGACGGCTGACGAAGGCGGAAATTATAACTTTGAGTTTCGTGAAGGTCCTGTTTTTACTCAGTTGCTGCTGGCCGACGAGATCAATCGAGCTACGCCTAAGACGCAGTCTGCACTGCTGGAAACAATGCAGGAAGGTACCGTGACAACGGGCGGAAAAACACGTCATCTGAAACAACCATTTTTCGTGCTGGCAACGCAGAATCCGATTGAACAGGAAGGCACGTTTCCGCTGCCCGAAGCCCAGCTGGACAGATTTATGTTTAAGGTGGTTGTGCCATTTCTGAATCGCGATGAATTGAACGAAGTTGTCAGTCGCACGATTCTGCGCCAGCAGGTAGATGTCGATACCGTGATAGACGGTCCGCGAATTCTGCATTTGCGGGCCGTGCTGGATCGCGTTGTGGTCAGTGATCCGATGCGGGACTACGCATGTCGGCTGGTCCTGTCGACTCACCCTGATACCGAATATGCGCCGGAAAAAGCGAAACAGTTTCTCCGCTGGGGGGCAAGTCCACGGGCCGCTCAGTCGCTGATTCGCGCGGCCCGAGTGCGAGCACTGGGGCAGGGACGGCCTCATGTTGCGTGCGAAGATATTCGCCATTTTGCCAATGATGTACTGCAACATCGGGCTCTTTTGAACTACGACGGTCAGGCCGAAAATATCTCTGTGCAGGAGATCATCGCCGAATGTGTCAGCAGCCTGCCGACGGAGGGCTGAAATAAGCGTGACCGCTGAAACATCTTCACAACTCACATCGCTGTTCTCCAACAGCACACTGAACCGTATTGAACGCATGCGGCTGAATCCGCTGCGTCGCCTGACGAACCGCAGTCGTGGTGAAAATCTGGCTGGCAAAGGTGGCAGCAGTACGGATTTCGCGGACTATCGCGACTACGCCACCGGCGACGATATGCGATACGTCGACTGGAACATTTTTGCGAGACTTCGACGTCCCTATATCAAACAGTTTCTGCACGAAGAAGAACTGCATGTCGTCATTATGGTGGACGCGTCGTCGTCCATGCTGTTTGACGACAAGCTGCTGAAGGCTCGGCAGTTGGCGGCGGCGTTCGGGATTATGGGGCTGCTGAACGTTGAACGTGTCAGCGTTTACGGTCTTCATCAGCAGGACGGGAAATCCTGGATGCTGCCCCCCGGGACCGGACGGACCAGAATTCGTGCACTGCTGGAGTTTCTGGAAAACCTTGAGGGTGGCGGCGACGTGCCAGTGGAGAAGGCAATCGAAACCATGCTGCGATTTCATCGGGGACGCGGCGTGGCTATCCTGTTGTCGGACTTTCTGACGTTCTCCAATCTTTCTCGGTCCATGAATCTGCTGTTCAGCACCGGTCTTGAAGTCTGGGGGCTGCAGATTCTGGGAGAATCGGAGATCAGTCCTAATCTGGAAGGTGATCTGCGGTTTGTTGACAGCGAAACCGGGGAAACACTGGATGTTACCAACGCCGGAGAATTGCTGAGTCTGTACCACGAGCATCGGGTCTGGCAGGAAGAAATGCTGCATCAGCAGTGTCGCAGTCGCAACGGTCGGTTTACGTCGGTTGACTCATCCATGACGCTGGAGTCTGTGTTGTTCGACGTGCTTTGTCGACAGGGATGGGTGCTGCGATGAACTGGCCCAGCTTCAGCTTCCCGTTTGGCGGATGGTTTTTCCTGTCGCTCATTCCGTTGGTCGTCTTGTATTTCCTGAAGTTGAAACGGCCAAAACTGGAGATACCGTCGTTAGCGCTCTGGCAGTCGGTGGTGAACGATCAGCGAGTGAATTCGCCGTTTCAGAAGTTCCGTCGCAACCTGCTGTTGCTGCTGCAGTTGATTCTGTTGTGTCTGGTTATTCTGGCGCTGATGCAGCCGTTCATCACCGCCGGCCCGGAGAAAGAAGATTATCTGCCGATTCTGATCGATTGTTCCGCCAGTATGCTGGCGACGGTGGAAGGGGAAGACCAGACACGCCTGGATCAGGCAAAAGAACAGATCCGGGAGATTTCAGGAAATGGCAAAATCGGACTGTACGCATTCTCCAATACCGGTCGAAGGCTGACTGAATTTACCGACGACCGCCGCATACTGAACCGCGCTCTGGACCGGCTGGAGGGAACGCATCGAGTCAGCAGGCTGGATGAAGTGCTGCGAATGGTTGGCGCGGTGGCGCGCACGTTGCCCGTTCAGCGAGCAATTGTATTCACAGACGGAAATTTGAAGGAACATGTCGATGTTGAATTACCGTTCGCGCTGGAAATCCGTCGAGTTGACGAAGGTGGTGACAATCTTGGTATCACAGAGATGAACGCTCGTCGCAGTGGCACCGACAGTTGGGACGTCTTTGTCCGCGTGGCCGGCTCGACATCAGAGCCCGCCTACGGGGAACTGAAACTGACTCAGGACGGGAAGGTCGTTGGGCGGGAACCCGTGGTTGCATCCAATCAGGATTCCGAACGAGTTGTGTTTTCTGTCGGCAGCAACGGATCATCACTGCTGCAGGCAACGCTGAAAGTAGACGGTTTCGATTCGCTGGACGTTGATAATACGGTCTGGCTGAATCTGCCCGAGACGCGACCGCTCAGGATCCGCACGTCTGCAGACCTGTTTTCGTGGCAGCACGCGTTGAACGTACAATCAGATCTGGACGTTGACAGCGGAGAATTGCCGTCAACGCCTTCATACGACCTGATCATCACAGATTCATACGATCTGGGCGGCGCGGCCGCTCCGATTGTGATTTACAGTGGTGTTGTGCCTGAAGAACTGAAAGATCTGATAGCGGTCAGCGACGTAGATGTTGATGAAACTCCTGTGCGAATTGTGGACTGGGTCAAGACAACACCTTTGCTGCGTCACGTGCAGTTACGCGACGTGCAGATCGGACAGAAAGCTCGGTTTGCCGCCGGTGCCGACGCCCATGATCTGGAGGAACGTGGATTTGAAGTTCTGGTTCATGGAGCGGAAGGTCCGTTAATGCTGCAGCGTCGGCGGGGGCTGGAAACCGAATACTATTTTCTGTTTCATACAGACCGCTCGACGTTGCCTTATCGAGTGGCATTTCCGATTCTGGTGACGAACGTAATTGAAACTGCCATGCAGCAGGCGTCTTTGTCTGAAGTTGTTGCTGCTCCAACCGGAGTTCTGCCAGCACTGAATGTGGCAGCGGATCGAGAGTATGTGGTGCAGGGGCCGACCGGTGAATCGGACACGGTGCGCTCAACTGCCAGCGGACTGCTGACGGGGATCCAGGCAGACGTTGTTGGGAAGTACAACATCACTGATGCGGGCATATCGGTGGCATCGGTGGGGACGGGACTGCTCAGTCCTCTGGAAACATCGTTGCGCGCCGTCGACGAACTGCAGTTCACGGAACTGAACGTCGCCACCAGCGAGTCACAAATTATAGATTCTGACCGACACCTGTGGTGGCCGCTGGCACTTATGGCTTTTGTTTTTCTGCTGGCCGAATGGTGGTACTTCCAGCGTATGAAGACGGGAGCTGTGGCGTGACGAGACGTACCGGACAGGACCATCGACACCAGGACAGGGTCAGCCTGTGTTCGGCGCAGGTCGGCGAAGCGGGGTGGCGTGGAACTGCGGTTCCGGATCGAATTTCGGGACCGACAAATTGTCGACCGCTGTTACTCAAGATACTGCTGCGTGCGACGTTGTTGTGCCTGTTGCTGTGGAACGACACGGTCGCGTCTGGCCAGCCAGGACTTCCTGTTCGCATGAGACTGGAACCTCTGTCGATTCGCGGCCGATCCGGCAGCGCGATTCCGGTCCGTATCAAGCTGGAGTACAATTCGCCGCGGATGCTGCAGGGCGATCTGGTTCTTGAGATCTATAACAGCTTCTATTCCCAGGACGATCTTATGGCGACGATTCGCTATGAAGGGATCGTATTGCAGGATACGGACTATATTTTCAACACTGTACTGCCGCCGATTGAACATTCGTATCAGAAGCAGTACCTGATTGTAGGCTGGTATGAGACTGACGATCAGCGGATTCCATTGACAGCTGATCCGAAACTGGTCGATCCACCGGAGCCTCACGAACTGCTGTCCATCGGTTCATTCGAACGCGCGACGCTGATTTGTTCGGTGTCCGGCCAGAGCGATTATCAGAGGCCTTCATCCAACCGGACTTTTCTGGACAACGCCCTGTCGCTGGACAATTACTCGCCGGTTCTGAATCGGCGGGCTACGCAGAATTCGAGAATGCGGACGGGGTCTGGTTCATTCGAATCTCAGAGCATCCGGAATTACTCAGTCAGCTGGGATGCGTTCAATCTGCCCGAGGACCCGCTGCACCTGTGCTGTTTCGACATTGTGATGCTGGCAGACGGAGCATTTAGTCGACTGGAGGAACTGCAACTGCAGGCCCTCACGACATGGGTGGAGGCCGGCGGCAGCCTTTGCCTGTTGGCAGACGGCAATCGACTGACCGGCCAGCACGTTCAGTTCTTACAAAACATGTTTCGTACCGATGAGTCAGCAGGTCTGCACTTTTCTCTGGCTGATGACAACACGCTGCTGGTGATCTGCGATGAGAATAACCCGGTTATCAATCGGTATCGCGGGTTTGGACGAATCACATTGCTGCCGAACGTCACAGACCTGTCCGAGCGATTAACCGGAGCAGAACTCGGACGGGTCGTCGGCCATCTGTGGAAACTCAGGAGTGACTCACCCGTGATGTCAGGTCAGAAATGGCAGACGCAGGATGTTGTGTCGCTGTTGCAGCAGCGAGGAATCGAGGTCACAAAGAATTCGAATGGGTTTTCCGTGGTCCACAACCGTGGGCCTCAACACCTGCGCGGGCAGCAGCAGCATTTCAGCACGCTGTCCCAGATGGCGATACATTTCGATATGAGCTATGAGCTGCAGCCGAAAGGCAGTCCACTGGTGTCGGCTGCTGAAACAGCGTTGCTGCCCGACGGTGTTGAAATGGTACCAACGTCTATCATCGCGTTGCTGCTGATCGCCTACGTCGTCACCATCGGCCCGGTTGACTATCTTGTACTCGGGTATTTTAAGGCCAGGAAGTACACGTGGCTGGTGTTTCCGCTTGTCACGGCAGCGTTTACCGCGCTCACCGTCAGCATTGCTCATCAGTATATGGCCAGCACGGACACCGGTGGAGCCATCTCGGTGATTGACGTCACCCGTGACGGGCGTCCCGCCCGCCGCACCGATCTGCAGATGCATTTTTATGCTTCACAGACAACGTTGTCTGAACAGGTGGGGCAGGCATTTGTCGTGCCGGCTCAGATGCTGGTCGCCACGAACATGCAGTACGGAACACCGCAGGGGCCGCGTGCGATCAGCACAGGGGTACATTATTCCGGCAGATTTCCACAGGCCTATAATATTGAACACAGTCTGCGGCAATGGGAACCACAAATTGTGCGCAGCATGACTCTTGCACCAGAGCCCCGTGGCGTACTGGATATTCCGTGGGACGATGCCCGCCTGGTCACGACCAGTTCGGGGCGACAGGAACTGCAACAATATCTGCAGAAGGCGGCTCCGGCCGGCTCGTCGATCGCTGCAGTCGTCCTGCATCAGGACGACCGGTTTCCGATCGGTAACGGAGGTTTTCTGTTTCCCCCCAATGTCATCAGGCGCGGCGATGAATGGGTGAATTCCGATATCCGATTCCGACGATACATCACAACTCCGGGGCCGAGTATGACGGCTGTAGGACTGCTGCAATCAGCTTGCCGCACCGGCACACGTGATTACTTCAGTCTTGTTTCCCAGGTATCACCACAGGGGTCGGCGTCTCTTGAAGACCTGCCCATTCTGGATCCGACGGACGCCAGTCAGTGGCTCCTGATGATTGCCGTAAAGGGAAAAGAAAACCGTATTGTTGTGTATCGACGACTTTATCGGGTGAGTAATTCACCGGGAAACTCAGCACTATGAGCGAACTGGCAGTCTGCATTCGTGATTTGCGCGTTAATTACGGCAAGTTTGAAGCCGTGAAGGGCATTTCTCTGGATATTCCGAAAGGCGAAGTCTTCGGATTCATCGGCCCTAATGGCGCCGGAAAATCGACAACGATACGCGTTCTCGCAACGCTTCAGCCCAGGTTCCGCGGAATGGCCCTGGTGGGTGGTCTGGACGTCATCAGGCAGCCTCAGCAGGTTCGCGAAAAGATCGGCTATATGCCGGACTTCTTTGGCGTGTACGAAGACCTCACCGCACTGGAATATCTTCACTTTTTTGCGGCGGCTTACAAATTGCCCAGTCACCGTCGCAAGGGCGTAATTGACGATGTGCTGGCGCTGACGGATCTGGGACACAAGGCGAACTCGCCGGTTGACGGTCTGTCGCGTGGCATGAAACAGAGACTGGCGCTGGCGCGAGTACTGTTGCATGATCCTGACCTGTTGCTGCTGGACGAACCTGCCAGTGGCCTTGACCCTCGTGCACGAATTGAGGTGCGGGAACTGCTGAAAGCGCTCAAGGAAATGGGCAAGACAATTCTGATCAGCAGTCATATTCTGCATGAACTCAGTCAGCTGTGTACCCGAATCGGTATTATCGAGACCGGAGAAATGGTGGCTCAGGGGTCGTTGAACGATATTTTCCAGCAACTGCAGTTGAAGCGAATCATTCACATCCGACTGGAGGAACCGGCGGCAGATCTGGAAGGCAGAGTACGAAATATTCCTGGTGTCGATTCCATAGAAAGTCAGGTCGATCGATGGGCCATTCGACTGCGTGAGGACGAACTTTCTGTGGCCGATTTTCATCAGGCTCTGGTCGAACAAAATGCACGTGTCACGATGTTTCAGCCGGAAGCGATGGACATGGAGACAGCGTTCATGAAACTCACAGAGGGGAAAACTGCGTGAGTTGGATCCCTGAATTACCGTTACTGCGCCGCGAACTAACGGAACTTGCCAACCGCCGTCGGACGTATATCGTGCGCGTCGTGGGTGCGGTGATCTTACTGTTTTTTGTGTTTCTGGCCTATAACGAGTCAATGGGCGCGCGGCAGCGATTCATGAACAACGTCGGCGCAATGGGGCCCATGCGGTACATGGGGGTTGGCGGCGACGTCTTCTCGCAAATCATACCTCTGTTGTTTTACACAATTCAGATCCTGATGCCGGCATTGTGCTGTGCCTGCGTTACCGCTGAGAAAGAAAACAACACGCTGGGCACGCTGATGCTGACTCGCCTGGGGCCGGGTACGATCATTCTGGAAAAATTCGGCAGTCGCCTGATACCAATGCTGACTCTGCTGTTGTTGACATTTCCAGTACTGGCCCACGTGCACACGCTGGGAGGAGTCGACACGGACCTGCTGATCGGAACCTTGTGGCTGCTGTTTTGCGAATGTCTGCTGTTTGCGAGTGTCGCGATCGCGTGTTCGACCTGGTTTACCACCACCGTTGTCGCATTTATCTGGTCATATGTGTTGATCGGAATTCTGGCCGCATTGACGTTGAGTCTGGGTTATACAACATTTGTTCCTTCGGCGATCTGGCGATCGGCATTCATGGACAGCCAATGGGGCATTGCAAGGTCGCAGATGGCCGTTCTTAATGCGGCTGGCGTAGGTTCCGTTACGGCCCAGTCGAACATACTAATGATAATTTCGAAGTCTTTGCCCGCACTGTTTGTAACCGGTGTGTTTCTGTTATTTGCCCGACTGACGCTTGTTCGTCGCGCATTTGTATCACAGGCGTCGGCATTGCTTCGAGTGCTGCGAGTGGTGGACGTTTTCTTTACCGCACTCAATGAGCGAACGACTGGTGGGATTGAACTTATTCGTGACAGTAATCCGCTTCCTGGTGACGACCCGGTCGCATGGAGAGAGCGGAACAAGAAGTCGCTGGGAAAAGCTCGGTACCTGTTTCGTGTCCTTGTGGTGATGGAAATTCCGACACTGTTCATCTGCATGATGGCGGCGACAGTCTCTGCCAGAAACCAGTTTGACGGACTCTATATGCTGCAGGGACTGATCTGGACGCTGGCTGTTCTGGTCACCGTCGTGAAGGCGTCCACGCTGTTTTCTTCGGAACGAGGCAAACAGACGATTGAGCCACTGCTGGCGACTCCAATGTCGGGGGTGGAATTGCTCAGTCAGAAGGTCGTCGGCATGCGTCGGTTGCTGATTGTGCTTTCCGTGCCGGTTCTGACCGTCAATCTGACACATTTCATGCTGCAAATCGACTTCAGGAACATCTCTGTCATTACATTACACCGACCAGCAGTTTATCTGTTGCTCAGCACATGTGCGGCCTTTGTTCTGTTGTATCTGGTGACCTGGACATCCGCGGGAATTGGTTTGAAAATCCACTCTCCGACGAAAGCGGTACTGGCGTCCGTGGCCGTGATTGTTACATGGATCGCCACCCCATTGGTGTTCGTTCGGTTTTTTCAGCTCGATTCGCCTGAACTGGAAGTTGTTTCGTCGTTCTCGCCGTCCATCGCAGTAGCGGCGACAGAGCAATATCTGACGGAACCTTATATGTTGATCCGCTATAATCGGGACGGACTGACAGAAAGCATTCCCGGACTCACCTGGGCCTGTGGTACGATTGTCTTTTATGCGGGTTTCATGCTGATACTTCGGCAGGTCGTACGTAGAATCTGTCCTTTGCTTCTAAGTCGCCGTGAAAGCCCGGCCAGCTTAACGCCCGTTTCGGTGGCGATTCAGACACAGGTTCCCGTGCTTGAAGGGATGCCGTGATGATCGCCGCAGACGTGACTGAAACATGTGGCCGGCTTCGGTGCCGAGTACAAACAGCGACTACGCGTGCGCAGTGTTGGTTAACGATATTCGTGACCGTTGTCATGGTACTGTGCAGTTCTGCGGCGGTCGCTGAATCAGGGCCGACGCTGAAAGTGGTTGAGCACACATGGGGATTCGACGGACGCGTGCAGCCGGGGCAGTTCAATCCGTTGTCGATTCTGCTGGATAATCAGACGGCTGAAGCGATTGACGCATCAGCTACTCTGCAGCGACTTCAGGGACTGTTGAGTCCGTCGGGCAGCCAGTATGTGCAACAGGTATTCATTGCCCCGGCGGCACGACGTTGGATTCAGTTTTATCCCTACGTCGCTAATAGCTATCAGTCCAAATGGGTTCTGTCTTTTGATGGAGTAAGAATCGGCGAGTTCACTCAGCCGCGGCCTGCCTACAAGCTGGAATCTGAACAGGAAGAGCAACAGCCTCAGGTCATCATTCTTGACAGGGTGGAAACGGTTTCCAGCCGTCCGTCGACCGTCAAACATCTTCCGGAAAACATCTTTCCACCGTATGCCACCGCAACTGTTGGTTTGCACACAGTATTCATGGATCATGTGCCTGACTGGGAACTGCCCCGACAGCAGGCATTTATTTCGTGGCTGAAACTGGGTGGTCGCCTGCAATTGTTAGTAAATCGGCGGGGTGAATATCCTCGATTCAGTGGAGAACTGTCGGATCTTAATCAGCCGCTGAAGCGTTATTCCATCGGCAACGGTATTGTCAACCGAATGGATGTGCAGCGAGAAGGCCTGACCGAAACGATGGTGCGTAACGCTGTGGTTCTTGATTCTCTGGATGATGAAGACGAGGAATTGGAGGAGTTTCTACAACAGCAGAAACAGCAGGGCCTGGGAGTGGGCCAGTTGATCGACGTGGAACCATCGTCGATCGATGACCAGTTCTTCCGGCATATGCGAGAACTGACGTTGCCGGACCATGCCTGGTGGCTGATCTTTCTGCTGGCTCTGTGTTACATCGGGCTCATTTTTCCCGGTTGTTTTGTGTTGTCCAGGAATAAACAACTGCATTTTCTGGCGACGTATAGTGCTCTTGCCGGTCTGTCGGTGATCTTCAGTATTTTGTTTCTGGCTATCGGTCAGCGCGGTTATGGAGAATCCACAACTCTGCAGACGCTGGCAGTGGCGCGGGCCGAAGACAATACTCACTGGAGCGTCATGCAGTGGAATGCTCTGTTCGTGACTTCCGGTGACAGCTATCAGGCGACAGCACCCGATCAGCAATCTGTTTACTCAACAGGTGAAACTGTAGGTCAGGCAGAGGCGCAGATCATACCGGGCAACGCCGGTGGTATCACCATGCAGATACCGCCATTTTCTTCCCAGACGTTTGTCAGTCGACGTCGACTGGCCTCTGCTGACTGGCGTCTGCAGATCAGCAGTATTGATCTGCAGCTGTCCGGACTTGTGAATCTCAGCATTCAGACGGGTGACAACTTCCCTGCCGCAGAAGGAAATAAATACCTCGTACTTGCCGGGCGTCGTCTCTACGAAATGAAGTATGACGACAGGACTCGACAACTGCTGTTGTTTGGAGCAAAACGACGGCTGGCAGAATACTGTCAGCCAAATTTTGACTTTCAGTATACAACACCTTGGGGCCAGCCACAGGAAAAGGATCTGCGCTCTCCGGAAGAACGTTTCTATGATGAATCGCTGCCCGCTCTGGTGCAGCGCAATCTGCTGGATGATCTCGTGAACAGCGTGGTCAGATATGAACTGCCGTCTGACCGGATACGTTTGTTTATCTACACGGCACTTCCGGATGAATTCGTGATTTCCGTCAGTGCAGACGCTAAAAGCACGGGAAGGATTCTGTTTGCAATGGACCTGTCGCTGCTGTCCGGTGATCAATAGAACTAGAACACGCATCACCGATGTGTTGTGACTCTCGCCACTGTTCAGCTGCAGTATTGGTCGCCGCCACCACGGCACGTCCGTGAGATTCGCACTAACGGCGATGGACGTGTGAGGTAATTCACATTCGGCTCAACCGGGGCATGACCAGCCATTCAGTGGATTGAGCTTTGAGAACACAGAAAAGCCACGGGCATTCCGGGGAATATCTCCAATGCCGTAATATTCGGCGGTACTCAGGAACCGCGATATACTGAATTCGATGGAATCCGGAGCGGAGATCTGCAATGCTCATGTACCGTATTCCCATGTCCGATCCGTGATCCTCCCCAAGTCGCCTTCCCGAAAAGCGGTCGCTATGACAGGTGTCCACACATTTGTGCTTGCATTGTTGTGTGCTGGTGGTGCCGGCATTGCTCAGGATCGTCAACACGTCATCGTGGTAATAGGTGCAGAAGGAACTGCCGAATACGGGCAGATGTTTGCGGAATGGTCCGATCAATGGAAAGTCGCCGCGACTGCGGGGGATGCATTGTTTGAAATCATCAATGGTGACGATAGTCTTGAACAACTGCAGCAAAAACTCTCAGAAGTGGCAGGGGTGGATAGTACAGAGCCGCTTTGGCTTGTGCTGATCGGGCACGGCACATATGACGGACGAGTTGCACGCTTCAACCTGCGCGGGGCCGATCTATCTGCAGATAGTGCGGCAGAATTGTTAGCTGAGTCAAAGCGACCCGTGGCGGTTATCAATTGCTCCTCGTGCAGCGCTCCGTTTATTAACGCTCTCAGCGGGGACAACCGAACTGTCATTACCGGAACGAAAGACGGCGGTGAGATACAGTTTGCTCGATTTGGCCGTTACATAGCCGACGGGATCGGTAATCTGGAAGCGGATATTGATCGTGACGGACAGACATCTTTGCTGGAGGCATGGTTGTTCGCGTCTCGCCGGACCAATGAGTACTACAAATCGGACGGCAGACTGGCGACGGAACACTCGTTGCTGGACGACACAGGTGACAGTAAGGGAACCAGAGCGGAAGTCTTTGAAGGTGTCCGCATCAAAGACAGTGTTAAGAATAAAGATGCTCTGGACGGCAGGCTGGCAAGACGCTGGCACCTTGTGCGAAGTGCAGCGGAACGCAGTCTCAGTCCGGATCAGCGGACGGTACGCGATCGTCTGGAAAGCGAATTGGAATTGCTGCGAGAACGAAAGTCGGAACTTGCTGAAAAGGAGTATCTGCGGCAGCTGGAGTTGATTCTTCTGCCGCTGGCAAAGCTCTACGAAGAGGCCCAGTCGCCATCTCCCGGTGAGGTGCCGGAAAATAAACAGTGAAGGGCAGTCTCTTCTGCGGATTTACTGAGTCGGTCTGGAACAGCAACATGTGTTCAACCAGAAAATATCTGACAATGCGAACTGACAACAATCTATTCGGTGTGACCATGAAGACTGTCTCCTGTTTGTTTGGGCTGTTTCTGGTCGTCAGTCTGTCGTTGACGATGACAACAACTGCTGATGAGCCCCGGCCTGCGGTGGAAGCAGAAATGTTTCCGATTCCGGACGGCACAATTGAGGAACTGTTTACGTTCATCAACACAGTGAAGATGACGCCACCGGAAGAACGAACTCAGGAAGCGGTCGTGGCTCATCTGAAGGCACAGGTGAAAGCTGTCGTGGCCGTCTGTGACCGAATTCTGAAATTAAATCCGGATGAACCGCAGCAGCTGAAAGTTCTTATGGAGCGGCTGTCAGGATATTCCGTCCTGTCGCAGGTTGATGAGTCTGCAGCAAAACGTTTGAACGCACTGTTCAAACAATACGAGAATGACGAACGGCCCGCCGTTGTACAGTTGATCGGTGGATTGAGGCTGCAAAAGCATGCCAGTGAGTTCTTCAGAACCTCGGACGCTGCTCAGGCAAAGTTTGTCGACGATCTGTTCCTGTTTATCGACGCTCACGGCCTGGATCAGCGAACGGTCAGCATCGCATCCAGTCTGGGTGAAGCTCTTGAGAAATCGGCAACACCACAGTTGGGCGCTGTGGTGTATGACCGGTTGGCGAAAGCACTCATGAAACTGAACAATCCTGCGCTGGAGTCTCAGGTTCAACGAATGCAGGCGATTGCACGACGGCTGTCATTGCCCGGGGAATTCATGGAAGTCACGGGGACGACGGCCGCAGGAGAAGACTTCGACTGGTCGGCGTATCGTGGCAAAGTTGTTCTGGTGGATTTTTGGGCCAGTTGGTGTGGGCCCTGTCGCGCCGAAATTCCCAATATGAAGGCTCAGCTGAAAAAATACGGGGACAGGGGATTTGCGATTGTCGGGATTAACCTGGATAGAACCATCAACGAATATCAAAACTACGTCGACCGCGAAGAGCTGACATGGGTCAATTTGATGAGTCAGAAAGAAAGCGAACGCGGGTGGAACAGTCCGCTCGCTGTGCATTACGGCATCAGCGGTATCCCCACGGCCATTCTTGTTGACAAAGAAGGCAAAGTCGTCTCCATGACAGCTCGTGGTGGAGAGCTGAACCGGCTGCTGGCGGAACTGCTGGGAGACGTTGAAACGGGTGACAGCGAGAACTGATGGTGCAAGTTATTCGTGATATACGGCGCATGTCAGTCCGTTTCACCACCGCGAATCATGCGTCATATCATTCTGATTGAGCGACAAAATCCAACCAAATGGTCCAGGCAGACCTGTGTGACGGCAATCCTGCTGTGAATCAGCTGCGCATCTGATGCACGCGAGCTACCATAGAAAGTGTCTCGCTTTTCTCTGTTTGCAGCAGGTGGACGATGATTGCTTCCAAATCAACATATTGTTGCCAGCAGTGTGGCGGCAGGGCTGTGTCTGTGCAGGATCGAGAGTATCTGCAGTGTGAGTACTGTCGGTCTCTCGTGTTCACCGCGGAAAACCCGCTCACTGTTGATCGCGTGACACCCAGCGGCGGTGACCTCGAGACGGAATGCCCGGTGTGTCAGGAGACGCTGTGCACGGGACAGGTTGAAGAGCATCCGGTGTTGTACTGTGACGACTGTTACGGACTGTTGCTTAAGAATGAGGATTTCGGGGCAATCACTCGAATCCGGAGGACTCGACGGGTTGGTCTCGAAGCAGAGGCCTGCCGTCCATTGAACCCGGGCGAATACGATCGAAAGATCAGTTGCCCGAACTGCCGAGCGCAGATGGAAGTACATCCGTATTACGGGCCCGGTAACATCGTCATGGACTCGTGTCCGCAGTGTCAGTATGTCTGGCTGGACCATGGCGAACTTTGCACAGTCGAACAGGCGGAAGGCGGTCGCCAGCCTGAGGTCATGCCGCTGTACCTGAACGATGGTGGTGGAGTGACTATTATTCCGACACCGATACCACAATCATCCGATGGCAACGACCAGTCGGATTCACCGCTTCTGGTGATTGCCGATCTGCTGTTCGGTCTTTAGGCGTGCCTGCACGTGCCGCACAAAACTGACATCAGCTAACCATGCCACTTGCAGGCATCTGGTCCTGCGGACCGGGCGCGGTGCTGACTCCTGGTGAGGGCGATGGAGTGCTCACTGATCTCCGGAGAACGTCTGGGGACTTCGCCACTGTTTCGCTATCATTAGTTCTGAACGCACACGACGTGTTCGAATTCCTCGCGAAACAGGTTGCCGATGGTCCGCGATTTTACAACTGAGAGTCTTTCTCACGACCCCATCCACGGTTATATCCCGTTTATTTCATGTGCCGGTCTGCCCGATGATGAAGCGGCGGAGCAGGAACTGATCGATCATCCGTGGGTGCAGCGGATGAGACAGATTCATCAGCTGCAGACGGCATGGTGGGTGTTTCCGTCAGCGGAGCATATGCGATTTCAGCATGTGCTGGGTGTCATGCATCTCGGTAGTGTCACGGTGACGGCATGGTACGAGTCTCTGGCCGAAGCCTGTCGCAGTGTTCCATCGAAGGCCTACGTCGAGAGTCTGGTCCGAATCGCGGGCTTGCTGCACGATTCGGGGCATGGGCCGTTCGGTCATTTTTTTGATGATCACTATCTGGAACAGTTTGATCTGACGCACGAGGACATCGGCGGCCACATTATCGAACATGAACTGGGCGACATCATTCGCCGCATTCGGCGCAACCCCAACGGTCGGCTGCAGCCGCTGGAAGAACTGGATGCGAAGCAGGTCGCATGGCTGATTCGTCGTCCAAGCGGCAGGCCTGAAGATGAAGAAGGCCATCCTGACTGGTTACGCAAACTGCGTTCGCTGTTCAGTGGGATTTATACCGTTGACAACATGGACTTCGTTCTGCGCGACGCCTACATGTCCGGCTACAATACCAAGGCCTTCGACATCTCTCGCCTGATTCACTACAGCTTTTTTACGACTGAAGGGTTAACCATTCATGCACGTGGTCTGCCCACACTGATCAATTTTATTGAAACGCGGGCTAATCTGTTTCGCACAATTTACTTTCACCGCACGGTGCGCGGCATCGATATTGCGCTGGAGGATTACTTTGCGGACACGATGAAAAGGTTGTTTCCCGGCAATCCGCTGGAGCATCTGCAGGCATATCAGGGACTGACTGAAACGTCGTTTCTGGTTGACGTAACTCGGTGGGCCGACAGTGATGACCCTGAGTTGAGCGAACTCGGACGTCACTGGCGTTCGATCATTAACCGAGACGAGATGTGGCGGATGGCCTGTGAACGGACGATGCATTTTCACGATGGTCAGGCAGAAAGCACTACGATTTTTTCCGAACCGGACCTTGTCGAACGACGGGTACGCGAATTTCTGCCGGCTGGCCTGCGTGACATCCCTTTGCGCGTTGACGTGGCGAAGCATTATCACCGTCCCAGTGCCCGGCGGCCGGCGGGTAAGCAGAACTTCTGGTTCGATCCCGCCAGTGGCGAATCCTATGAGCTTGACGATGACGAACTGTTTCGCAGTCTGCCTACCAGCTTCATCATTTTCCGGATCTACAGTCGAGATCACGGTCACGATCGGGAAATCAGCGCGGCTCTTCTGAAAGTCGCAGGCGGATCCGGCGGCGACACGAAAACGAACATGTAACGCTGCATCGTAATGACTGCCGGAGTACAAAAACTTTAACACGCAGCCGAAAAATGCGGCTGACAGTCCAGTGCGACCGTCTTCAGACGACGGAACGGGCCGATCTGGCTCAGCGGCTGCTTGATCACGACGAGCCGAACCGCTGGAAGACTGCCAAGCCTGTTCTTTGGCATTCCGTCCATTGTGTTTACCTTCAGGTTTCCATGGCGGTGTGGTGTGTTGCTGACAGAACAGGGAAGGGAAACCGGCGCTGTGAGTCGGTGAGCAGCGCTTTGCAGATCATTCCCGGGGGGGAGGCGTGTTGGGGATGTCAGCCTTCGACGCTGACAACGCACTTCGGTATCGGAGTGCTCGCTGGTGGTCCGGATTTCGTTTCAGGCATTCATCGAAGGCCCTGATCGCCGACTCGGCTTCACCAAGCAACTGCTGAGAACGACCCAGCCAGAACCAGGTGCGTGCCGGCGAATTGTTTAGCTCAACGGACCGTAAGAATGCTGCGGCAGCTTGAGGAATTGCGAGTTGCTCCAGTAACAGAGTCCCTTTCAGAAACTCACCCCACGCCTCCATGTGGTCGGCGGAAGTCACTTCGCCAGCATTCCTTCGCAATTCGGCAAGTGCCCCGCACATATCGATGACCTGCTGACTTTTCCCGCCTGACAACAGATGTATTCCCGTTTCGAACACATGCTTTGCATCGGCGATTTTCTGCTGACCCAGCAGAGCAAACCCAAGTCTTGCCGCCCGGTAAGAATCCACGCCATCTTTTGCGATGGTCTTCCGCAATCTGGCGACCTGTGATTCTCCGTCATCGCGCGCAAGGTCGATGTTCGACAGCAGGTCCTCCAGCAACGGATCCCATGCCTCCCTGTTTTCAGCAAGGATCATGTCGGCGACGCGATTGAGGTTCTGCGGTCGCCGCAGTTGTTTCACTGCCATGTTGACGCGATACTCAACGCCCAGTTCCATTGACAGCTTCTGCAGCGATGCGGCGCGACTGTGCCATGGTCCTCTCACATGTTCGCTGACGACGTCTGCGAACGCAGCGTGATGCTGCTCAGTGGTCGTGTCGCCCTGCTGTCGAGCGACGACGGCCAGCAGATGATAGATTCGCCAGGCATTTGGCTGCTCCTGCAGGAGTTCGTTGAGTAAGGTTGAGGCGTGGGGCAGGTTGTCGTCGCGGATAGCCTGTTTGGCCAGTTGCAGACGAGAGACCGCCAGTTCGGACGATGCGTTAAATGCCTGCTGAGCGTCTTTCGTTCGTCCTTCTCGCAGTGCATTCAGGCCGATGAAATGCCGGCACGCTTCCGGATGCGAATGTCCCAGATCGATCGCATGACGGAATTGTTCATCCGACTGTGCAATATCTCCGATGCTCGAAAGGCAGAACGCCCAATGATAACGGAATCGAGGATGTATGGGGTTCAGCGTACTGGCATGACGGTAGCAGGTTTCCGCCTCTGCATAGAATCCACCGGCGAACAGCGTGTCGGCCAGGTCGTGCCAGTCCAGTGCGATTTCCGGTCGGACGACGGCAATCGCCTCCTGAATCTTCGTTCGTGTATAAGCCGGATAGCCCGCCAGATTCGGCTCCGCAAGTTTGAAGGTCTGCTGCCGGGAAAACATCAACCAGATGACAACTGCCAGCCCCATGGCAGAAAGTGGAATCAACAGGTGTCGCAACTGTCTCATTGCGTCACCCCCTGATTTTCCCAAATCGCCACTGCACCATGTTCGTTGTTGTACGGCGGGTATATCTGAAGGCTTCCGGCCACGATGTCCGGTAGGCTGTCGCCATTAAGATCACCGCAGCGGACAGTACACAGATGAGTGGGGCCGGAGGCAGCGTGCCATGCCGAAAACGTCTGATGACCGTTGTTTTCCAGCCATGCAAGACTTGTGACGTCTGGCTGTTTCCAGTCGTTAAACATGCTGGCCAGGACAACATCGATATCTCCGTCGCCGTCCATGTCGGCTGCATCAGCGGCGTAAGTGCCGCCGAGAGTGGCGATCCGATGAAACTGGAATTCAAGATCACCTCGGTTTTCCAGCCAGATACAGCCGTGACCTGGCTGAGGACATGGATACGTCAGTTCAAGATTATCACCTGCGGACAGCAGAAAGTCTGTATCGCCGTCCTTGTCCAGATCACATTTCACCATTCCGGCCAGCCCGAGATCAAAATCGGTTGTGCCCCAGACCTGATGAACGACTGGTTGAAAAGATCCATTTCCCGGATTCTCAAAGATCAGCACCTCTTCGTCGTTCTGGCTGATCAGTGCGGCAATATCGGGATCTCCATCGTTGTCGTAGTCGTCGACAGGTACGTGAATGCACCCGGGCAGAGATATCAGTTCATGATCGGCGAATACGCCCTTTCCGAGATTTTCCAGCCACAACACTCGACCATGCATGTAGCCGAATTCCGCCACTGCCAGGTCAATATCACCATCAGCATCCAGGTCTGCGGGCTGGACGTCTGTAACTCGGCGCAAATCGTCGGCGATCACCGTGACTTCAAATTTCGATTCTCCATCGTTAATCAGTACCACGACCTGTCCGTGGCGACTATCCGTTGGCCAGACGTCGCGCAGAATGGCAACCAGAACGTCCGGGTCGCCATCGCCGTCAATGTCAGCGACGGCGGTATGGGCAGGCGCCGACAAAGAATTCTCCGGCACAAGCGGCACTGTTGTCCAGCCGTCGTCGGCAGTTCTCCGCTGCCACCAGATGGTGTGCCTGACCGCGTCGCAGATCAGCAGATCCGGCGTTCCGTCTGCGTCCAGGTCCGTGATGTTGACGTTTGTTATTCGTGGTCGTTCGTCTGATGTTGCGCCGTTGTTTGCACGCAGAAACGTGAGTGGCCCCGTTTCAAGTCTTGTGCCTAAATTCCGTACTGGCAGTGACTGGACCATCGGTTGGTGATTCATACACAGCGCGATTAACGCAACTCCGATGACTGCCATCGACGTCAGTATCAAGATCGTCTTGTTCAAGTGTTGCCTTACACGATGGCGGGGATGACTGAGCACAACGGACGCCAAAGAAAAAAGGCGTTGTCCGGACACGAGGTCCAAACAATCGCCCGGTTCAGAATCAGGCAATATAAGCGATCTTCAGGGAACTGCGAAGAAGTGCTGTTATCGCCTTAGCGGGAGGTCAACGTCGCTGGCTTCTATTCGCCTTCCTCGTAGCTTCCTCCATCGTGTTCGTCGATTTCACCCTCCGCACTCAGTTCGAAGTCGAAGGTATTTGACCCTTGTTCCACTGTCTGCTTCAGTGTCGTCTGGCTGTTGTACTGATTTGGAACTGTCTCGGGCACAGCGTCGGCGATTTCTCCGTCTTCGCCCGGTCCGGCTTCCTGGTACGTCGATATCCGTACAGTATGTTCACCGACTTTGGCTCCTTCCATATTTGCTGAGTACTTCAGTGTGTAGTTCCCGTTGGCATCCGTGACTGCTGACGACGCACGTCCGCCTGTTGCTGCGCTGGGCTGAAATGCCACGGACGCACCGCTCAGGGGACTGCCTCCCAAAGTCACGGTACCGCGGACCCTTCCCATATCCGGATAGTCATCAGCACCTCCGCCACATCCCCCGCTAGTTATCAAAATCCCACAGAACAACATGATCACACAACGGTGCATTGAGGTAGTCCTTATTTACAAGTCGTACTTTGAAATCAAAAAGCTAACTGCGCTGGAGATACAACTGGAAAAACGGTGACAACGACGGCAACTGGTGACGAATACTCTGGTGGCAAAGACACAGCCGCCGGGCTGCTTCGAAGAATCGCAGAGCCCGGCTTCTGGTCGCGTCCGAAATACCACTTCAGGTTCAGAAATCGCTTAGAACTCACCCACAGTGAAGCCATCAGATCGGGCGAACAACCGTTGATACAGTCCGAAATCAGCACCACCGTTGCTGTCGTCGTACTCGTCGGTGGTGTTGTTTCCTGTCCAGATAGCGCCCCAGCCTCCACGATGTTTACATCCGCGACACGTGTGCTGGATGTTCTCGCTGATAAACCGCACGCTGCCGTCTGCCAGTCCGAACTGAGCCCCACCTGTATGCAGACTGCTGGCCGATGTTTGCTTAGGGCCCCACCCCGTACCGTCAGGAAGCTGGTTGATGGGATACGCTCCACCCATCATGACGAAGCTTGTACGTCCCTGAGCCCAACCGCTCTGCTGACGAATGACTCCGAATGCCAGCGTCATTTCGGCACCGCCCTGGCCGGGCTGATTCTTCAGCTTGAATGTTTGTTCGCCTATCAGCAATGTATTTGACGTGCCATCGGTAACATCACGAAACTTAATGCCGATGTCACGATTAAACATACCTGTGTTGCTGCGTCGTTGCCCGCTGTTGCCAGCAGTTGCCGGCACGAACGGATTGTGAAATGCACCGGCACAGGCTGCGTAGCTGGTCAATGCAGCTTCATAGCCCCATGGCTGATTCGTATAGTAATTCCTTTTAGAAGGTGCGATGTCTGATGGACACAGATACGACGAAACAGGCGACCCAGCCGTAATATGGTTGGTTCGCGGGTTCTGTCCGAGTCCGGAAATCGGGTAGTCATAGTCAAACTGGTTTGCGATGGCGGCCCCGTCAATGAAGGGCAGGATGTAACCACCCCACGAGAATCCAGTGCCTCCCCGATTGTTGTTTGAGTTTCCGTCCCAGTCACCAATGTACTGATGACCGATCGGGAACAGCCCGTATGTGCTCTCATAGTTGTGGCAGGCAAGTGCCAATTGTTTCAGGTTGTTCTTGCACTGCGTTCGCCGGGCGGCTTCACGGGCTTGCTGTACAGCGGGTAGCAACAACGCAATCAGAATGGCGATGATGGCGATGACCACCAACAGCTCGATTAACGTAAATCCGCGTTTAAACCGCAGCGAACAAGGGCGTGACATGAGATTCTCCTTCGACGAGAAAACGGGAAGAGATCGCACAAGACCGTGCGTTGATTAATGACGAGCCTGTTACAGAAGTAGGGCCGAGTCTCCACTTTGTCACAGCAGAATCCATTATTTCAAAGAAATGAAATAGCAGTTTAAAAACCACTGAGAACCCGAGGCGTCTGTTTTGAAGTGCTGCTATTACGATCGCTAACACTCGCAAGACATGAGGTATCGACCGCCAGTGCATTTAAACGACGTGCCGAAACAAATCACCTCGGTGTGTTCGGGAGAACGCGTTTCGAGGTGATGGCGGATGTAGTCGCCCTTTCGCGCAGCATATGACCGCACAACATGATCAGATCGATTGTATATGCATGCAGCCTAGACCAGAGCACAGTGCCCGCGATAACTGTTTGTCCTGTTATTTCCGTAAAATATATAGAAAAACTCAAGTTATGGCGACACCCGCCGGAATTTTATACCCGCAAGGGTGACTGGTCGGAGCATTCAGCCAGAGCGTGAGGGGATTCTGGTCATTTCAGAGTTGCGGTTGACAGATTCGTCATACTGCCAGACTTGACATCGACATCACCATTCAGGCATGATTTTAAATGCCCCTGGGTTCCGTTTCATTGCAGCCGGTCGGGAGGTGTCATTGGTGGCCGATTCACTCCAGCATAGCGAAGACAGCGACAGGCATTCGGATTCCTGTGCGGAATCGGTTTCCGTGGCGCCCAATGTCTCCGTGGTTACGCCGGCATTCGATCCCGCCCCGTCACAGGCCGCCCTGCAGGCTGATACCGGCAATCTTCAGCCCGACTCCGGACCGGCCGGTGAACCCGATCGATTTCTGGCTCTGCTCGGCTGGCTCGTTTTTGTGGTGCTGTCGGTCCAGTATCTGATTGTGGCATTCGATCGGCCGCCTCCGCTGCCGTGGCAGCGCGGCCCGGCATTCAGCTTCTATCGTGTCGACGTGAACACCGGAACGTGGGTGGAATGGATGCAACTGGAAGGAATCGGCCAGACGATGGCCCACCGGATTGTGGCCAATCGAGAGGAATTCGGGCCATTTCCAACAATCGACGAATTGACCCGCGTCGACGGAATCGGTCCGGTAACACTCGACCGATTGCGTCCCTGGCTTACAATCAACCGGCGAACCCTTCGGCTAGGTTTCGACCACCCTGTGAATACCCTAAATGACAAGGGTTCAAGATCGTCATTAGCCCAGAACATTGACGGTCGAAATGCGTTTTAGGTGACACATGAGGTGACACTTGACGCATTTGCTTAAGAGCTTGACCTCAAAGAGGCGTGTT
>JAQWOH010000087.1 GCA_029245955.1 Fuerstiella sp.
CCCGTGCCGAAATGAGACTTCGGCCGAGTAAAACGGAACGTCAACGAAACGCGAACGGGACCGTCGATCAGTGCGTCCTGTTTCGCCGCGGCATAACTCACCGCCGCACGCCAGTCCTTCAATGCCTCACCAGCACTTTCCACCATCGTCGGGGTTAAGTGATAAATCGGCGTTTTCTCAGAGGCTTCGTTTTTCGGCGCTTCTTCGTTACTGCCTGTGAAGGTTGCAGGTATTCACTCAAGGCACTCTGCGAAATCCGCCAACGTCCATTTGGCAACTTGCGGGCTTGGAGCTGCCCCGACTCAAGTAACTGGTATCCGTCAGAATCACGAATCCGCAGTACTCGGAACGTTTCGGGGCCGGTTAGTACCTTTTCGAAATTCACCGTCTCTGGGTGTTCTGCCAATGTCCCATCCCCGTTGTCGCAACTCCTGAAGGCATCTCTTGAATTGCGCCGCTTGTCTTGTGACGGTCAATTCCACGAGTAGTACAGTGTCACTTTGTGCTGTGTTCATTTCCTGTTCCTTTAAAAGAACAGGGGAGCGACAGCATTTGCGACATTGTCGCTCACGCGATTTCAGAGGAAATCCAGCGTTTCTCGGGGCCAGAAAATCTTTTATTTTTCTGACTGGCGACATCGGGGCGACACTGTCTCTAAGGCTGCGCGAGCCAACTCAGAAGATGGTCGCTAATCATCTGCAGACGGGAATCATCAATGCGTTCCCGATATGATGCGGCCATACTGCTGTCAGCATGACCGAGGATGAGCGACATTGCTGGCTTGTCGGCAATCTCTTCACCAACAGTCACGACGGTGTGCCTCAGGGCGTAGAATCCACGGCCGTTTCGTTTCAGTCCACACCGTTTCAGAAGCTTGGAAAACTGCTTTGACACTTCGTCATTGACGTACGTAGCATCGGTCCGCACCCACTCCCGACCGGTTTTCGTCAAGAACACGTGATCCTCCAGTGATCGGGTGCGGGGACATGGTCGTGACTCAAGGGCCAACTGAACCGCCGCCAATGTCTCAGGCCACAGTACATTCCTGCGCGTCTCACCGGTCTTTGGTCGTGGGTAGTCCACGACAGGGCCCACTTGGCGAATCGTAAGCTGTGCAAGATCAGTGTTGCCCCAACCGCAGTTGATGCCTAGGTAAATCATCGCACGCCACACGGGGCCAGCCTCATAAAGAAGCGTGCGAACCTCAGCAGGCTCGAACATCCGCAACCCGTCGACACGACGAACGGCCGCCCTGTGCTTTTTCTTCGCACAGGCTGATGGTTCACTGAACTGCGAGCCGAACTTGATTCGGCCGTCGATAAGGTCTTCCGTCTCAGCGAAGCGGAATATCATCCTGGCAATACGAACGAGATTCGCCGTCGAAATGACACTCCGGCCAGTGGAAATTGTTGCTCTCAATTCGCCGTAATCCATCGGCCTCAACGACTCGACTTCACGGTCTCCGAAGTGATCGGCCACCATTTGACCGACTCTGCGGTAGTCCCGAAATGATCGTTCAGCGAACTCACCAGCGTCCACTGCTGTCTCTCTATTCCTCAGGAAGAGGTCGCACAAATCATTAACGGTTAACCCTTCTGGCGTCGGCTCACGCCCAGCATGGAGATCTGCAGCCATGCGATTATAATGGTCCAAGGCGGCTTCCCATCCGCCCCAACGTTCACCGAAGTAATGAACACGTCCTTTGATCTTCTTGACCCAGTACCCTTGTGGGTGCCAACGCAGGGGGTAATCTGGATACGGTTTTGCTGGCTTTTTGGCCATCATTGCGCCTGAGGGATTAACAATGGGGTTAACTCCAAAAAGGCAACATACTCCAGATTGGCACGATCGCAAGCAAAAGCATTGACACGGGGCCATAGCTCAATTGGTTAGAGCCGCGAACTCATAATTCGTTGGTTGGGGGTTCAAGTCCCTCTGGCCCCACTAGATAGCCCTGCAGCATCAGGCAGGGCCTCGCAAACCCCAGCAAACACTGGGGTTTCTTTTTTGCTGCGATGAAATACCGCCACTATCTGCGACGTGCTGCACCAAATGTGCACCACTCTCCCATTCAGAAGCCGGGCTCACCGCATCTGTGGTGAGCACGCAGTAATGGGCTTCAGCAATTTTCTCGGTATGTCCGCACCATTGCGTCGCTTTGTGCGTCCCCCGTTTTGGTCGGCAATTTGATCTATGCCACAAACGAATCCGGCACCACTTGGGTTTTCGAAGCGAATTCTGCTGCCTGCACGCAGGTAGCTCAAAACCGGCTGGGTGAAAAATCGTTCGCTGTTTGCGACAAGCAAATCATCACGCGCGTGGCCACAGGGAACAGCCCGGCTCGACAGGAGTTCCTCTACTGCATCGGCGAAAGTCCGGCCGAATTGGAATGATCGGTTTCAACGGCCGATTCTGGAGTGAGCCTGTTGTCCATTTGGCGGGACGCCCTTCGCGCTGCGTCAGCCCGAGTCGGGAACGTCTGTGAAGGAAGTTTGTCGCAAGTTGGGTGTTGTCAGCCAGCAATCATTCTATCGCTCGGCGACTTTTTTCTGGCAGCATTTGCCTTAGTGAACCAGCAATTACTGTAACCAAATAACATTTTGGCTATTTACATGGTGATGAGTTCAACTCGAATCGCTTGTTAAAGATTTCGGCGGCGCGCAATCGCTGCAATTCGCCATCGGGAATCAGCTCCTGTGGTTTCGTCAATGTGGCCAGCACCATCTTTTCACTACGATCGTGCTGCGTCGTTCGCGTGACCACCTGCCCGAGCGAATCGATTCGCCAGCGCGCTGCTGGAATATTTCATGCTGCCACCCGGATGCAGTGTGTCTTCCGCCGAATTGTTGACCAGCATGTACGCTCGTGACTGCACAGCACGAGGGGCGAAGTAGACCATCTTGCTGCGCGCCCATTCTTCGGCTTCTCGCCCAAGGCCGCCGACGTTGTTTCCGTGCGGATGATGGATGATGTCGACACCCGCCTGTTTCATGGCTTCCAGCGTGTCCGGATGACGGCCATCGAAGCAGATCAGGATGCCCAGTCGAAACCCGTCGACATCCCACGTTGGGAACAACTGGCCGGGCGCGAATCCACAGGACTGTTCTGGTCCGGTCGGGTGATGCTTGCGGTACTTGCCCAGGTATCCTTCCGGGCAGACCAGGATCTGTGCGATATGATGTTCGTCGCCGTCCCGTTCGACATGATCGGTTCATCAGCACGCAAATTGCCAGCAATGGACAACGTAACGACGCACAAAGTAAATGATTCGCTTGAATACGACGCGGGCTGACACGGCAGCGAAACGCTCACTCATATCTTGCCATCCTGCTTGCTTGCCTTCGCGGGTTCGGGATCGAACTTTGCCCGGTACGCCTTGTATTCCGGCCATGTCAGCTTGCCATCCCTGTTGGCGTCAGCTTTGGGATGCTTCACGAAGTACTTGGCTTTCCACACCTCAGCGCTGGCTTTCGTATTATTGGAGGCCTTCGGTTGCCACACTGGTTGAGGTGGAATTGTGCCTGTGTCTGGTATACGTTCCAGCAGACGCCTGCGGAAGCTGACGAGTCGATCCGCGTGATCCGGTTTGTCTGCCAGGTTGTGCCATTCATGGGGATCGCTGGTTGTGTCGTACAGTTCTTCCTTGCCGTTTTCATAGTGGATGTAGCGCCAATGCTTCGAACGCAGCGAGTAGCTTTCGCGTGACGGCTTGTATTTCATCCGCCACTTGTAAAGAGCCGTCAGTGCTTCTGATGGACCGGACCACTGGCCGGCATCTGGCTGCTCCAACAACGGCTTCAGACTGTGCCCATCCAGTGCGTGACCTTTGTCGTTCTTCTTTGTGTCTCCGGTAAGGCCGCAGAGATCAACGAGCGTGGGGTACAGGTCAATCAGCGAAACCGGCGTGCTGCAGGCCGCGTCCTGTTTCGCGATGCCGGGGACTCGCACAATCAGTGGCACCTGCGTACTTTCCTGCCACAGCGAATTTTTGTAGAGATAATCCTTCTCGCCCATACCCCAGCCGTGATCACTGGTCAGCACAACGATGGTGTTTTCTTTCAACGACGACTGATCAATCACATCCAGAATGCGACCGACCTGCTCGTCAACTGAAGCAACACTCGCCAGGTACGCCTGAATGAATCGGCAGAGCGCCTCGTCACCAGACGGGTAGGATTCGACCAGATTCCGGAACAGTCGCGTTCCCATATCTTCCGTGCGTGACGAGGTTGGCTCGGAGCCGCTGGGAAGGCCGCGGATGGAACGGGCGTGTGTATCTTCGACATCACCAGGACGAATGGCCGGAAGGTCGATTTCTTTCAGTGGAAACAGGTCAAAAAATCGCTGCGGCACAATCAACGGCGTGTGCGGCCGGATGAAACCGACACCCATGAAGAACGGTTGACGACCGGGATGTTCTGCCAGCCTGCGGATGTTTTCTACCGTCCAGTCGCCGTTGAGTTCATCCGGAGTCAGGTCACGGTTGTCCTGCGAATCAACGCGCAGCGGTTCAGCAAAATTCCCCCAGCCACCGTTCTGCCACCGCAGCGGCTTGCCATCAGGTGTCTTTCGACCTGTCAGGCTGACAAAAGGGCCAAAGGATCCGTCAACCGGACCAATGTCTCGAAAGGGAGCGGGCACATCCGGATGAGCAACCTTTTCGCCCCCCGCGAAAGCAAATGGTCCATAGTCAGCTCGGTTACCGTATTGTTTCCACTCCTGACGCACCATGTGGTGCATGAGCTTACCGGTGCCGAGGGTGTGGTATTCATTCGCCCGAAAGTGATCCATCAGCGTCCGCGAGTTCTTGAGAACCTCATACGTATCCCACTTGGTGAAACCGTAACAACCGGAGTTTTGCGGATAGACTCCTGTAAACAGACTCGCGCGAGACGGACCACAGATCGGGATATTGCAATGCGCCTGAGTAAACCGCACCCCGGTCTTCGCCAGGCGAGCCATATTCGGGGTCACAGCATCGGGGTGCCCGTCAAAACCTTCGACGTAGTCGTTCAGGTCATCACAGATGATAAAGATAACATTCGGTCTTTCGGCCGAGTAACCACCTACGGTATGCGCGGACATCATCAGCGCGAATATTACGGCTGTCGAATTTACTTTCACAATACGTTCCTGCTTTTGTCAGGTGAATTCAGTCGGGGATAGGTGCCGGTTTACAATGGATTTATCGTATCACTCCAAAGCATTCCGCAAAATGTCAGGAGCATCCGCAACGTTGCTGCTCCTCCATCCGGAAGCAAGTCCGGAGCCAGCCACTGGGACTCACGGACCTTCCTTCAATCGCAGACGCCCATGCGGCAGCCGCGCTATGAAGCACCGTGTGAGCAAGCGTGCGGACCATGAAACCGTTCTGCAGACCAACTTCAATCAGGACAGTTCGACAATCAATCCGGTTCAATCGGCAGACTCAGGCGGCAGACTCAGGCGGCTGCGTTTCAGGAATACCATGAGGTCCTGGCAAAGTCCGGGCAGTAATCTGAACCCTGCTCAGTGCCCCGGCGTTATCGGTGCGGGATGATAACAAGTCACCCGCAAAGAGGTTATTCAGTACCTCAACGGCGAACCAGACGCCCTAACGGGACCCTGTTGAGGGGTGAACAACGTTGAAAATGCGCCCATCACTGATTGGGGGGGATCTGCAAGACTTAATCATTTGCTTGCGCGGTTAGCGTAGCGGCGTTTTCCAGGGGTTCTGTTCCCTGTTTTCGTCTTACGCCGTGGAGGTATCGGCCAATAATTGTATAGCGCACCAACCCCTGATAACTGACAAATCCGATGACCAACGTGGCAGCAGCTGTAATCAGAAACTTCATTACCGCTGGCAACTCCAACCAATGCAATGAGAGGTGCATTGCAGCAACGATCGGCAGGTGGCACAGATAGATCCAATACGAAGAATCAGCCACGTAGCGCACCACAGCGTTGTCTGAACGCCAGCAGTAAAGGAAATACCCCATCAGTCCGTACACGGTGAGCCACGCCACTAGCCCGGTCGTCAGGCCAAAAATTAATCGCCCATGCAGCGATTCAATATCGATTGTGCCGGACCTCAACAGCCACATGTACAGAACGCTGAATGGCAACGACAGCAGGAGATGTATTCTCGGAAACCCCACGGCCAGAACGAACCAACTGCGATTTCGACACGAGGCGAGACCGCCGATGAAAAAGAGACTGTAATACAAAAGACGAGCTGGATCGACAAAGAATGTGTTGTTGATCGCGATAACAGGGCTCAGATCTCCCCATAGCAACAGCCCTGATGGAATCGCAAGGACCATGGGAATCCACCAGGGCACTGGAGTCGTCCATTCCGCGGCCTTCGCAAGCGGAGTCCCTCCGGTAAACGCATACACCACATACAGATACATACCGCTCATGATGAGCAGATCCTGAAGAAACCAAAGATGCGCAGGTCCAAATATTTGCGATTGGAGTTCCGATGGAAACGGAACGTACGGAAGCATCTGCTCCAATGTGCACTGGCCCGTCAGGTACCATCCGCCTGAGAAAATTAAGTACACCGCCGGGCAGATTGTGTACACAGCCACGACATAAGGGATCAGCAGCCTTCGAATACGATGTTTCGTGAATTCCCGTAGTCCGCGCCGATCCATCGTGAGTTTTGCGAAAAAACCCGAAAGAAAAAAGAACAGGGGTAGTCGCCAGGCATGGACCCACCAAAACATCAAATCGCAGATAAACGCCGGTGACTCTGTTACGACCCAGATCAAGCCATCCATTTGCGTCGGAAGATACGCGACAGAAGCATGGAGCGTGATTCCCAACAGCATTGCCAACCCGCGCAGTGCGGAAAGACCAGGCCAGTATTCCGGCGGCGACGCATGGGGCTGGTCCGCTGTTTCACGCGGTGTGTCCATGATGGCTGGGTTATGCCTGGTAAATAGAAAATAGTGTTGTCTCATTGGCAACAGCAGTTAGCATCCTCCAAAAGCTACTAACGACGTTAGTTAAGCAGAAGCCAAACGTGGATTACTGTCAAATGTTGTGTTCAAAGAAATCCGTTCAGGTGACAATTTCGGTCTGAACTGGTCGGGTAGTGAAGGTTCATGGCTTCTTCCGTGAGTGAATGTTCATTGACTCCGTCGATGAAATTGACTTCCCGTATGGAGTCCGGGATGTGCTGGTGTCTCCGAAGTGTTCTCCATCACCGATTGTCGATTCCGGAGCGTAGACCACGCCTCGTGCCTGGAGGCTGAGCAACACTTCTTTCCACGATAATCCGCTCGCGGGGCGACCACCGACAACAGCGTTGAGGTCCTTCGTGCGACCTTCGTTGTCCCTGATGTGAACGTTGCAGTGAATGCCGTCGGCCCACATGTAGACGTACCGTTTTCCGCCATCGGCAGAGGGGACGCATTAACTACCGACCTGAAACGTCGCCGTCGTGCCCGCATCTTTGCACCAGTCGGTCCTGTCGTCCGGTCCCGCGAACCGCCCACGGATCTCATTCAGGCAACCGGATACCTCCTTAGTTTCGGGCATTTCTTACGCCGGTCCGCTCGGCCGTCACCGTCTTCACCGATAACCTTCCCGCCTGCGACCAGGCATGACAGCCCGTCAGCAAGCGAGGTGCTCTGTCTTTCTGTCCTCAATCCTTCAGTCTATCACTTACCACAACCGCAGGATTGCTGATTCGCGAGTAGTGGCTGATCAACCCTGAATGCTCGCGGGCGCGGACGTTGTAATAGTACTGTCGTCTGAGGTCGGGGATTTTCCTGTCGATGAACTGCATCGCGCTGAGACTCCACACCCGCCCGCCGTTCCAGTGCATAGCCGGCTGGCTGTTTTCCTCGCCGCGTTGGCATTGGAAAAATGTGGTTTCGGTCTTGCCAGTGTAAGTCACGATTTCCGGCCCAGCCATCGAATGGTTGCCGGCGATCAGAAGGCGGCCGCTGGTCGGAAATCCGTCCGTGGACTCAACGGTCAGTGTCGTGGTCTGCGCGTCAAGGTGTTCGCCGGCAAGGATGGTATCGACAACAGGAACGACACCGATCTCTTCAAAGACGCCCGTTCGATCCAGTTTGAGTCCCTGCAGGTTCGGGCGCGGCGATGGCACGCTGCGCATGATGATGTATTCCTTCGTTTCTGCATGGCGACGTGCCGGTTGCCATGTCAGCAATGGCCCGACGGCGAGGTTATTGGCGACATTTGGCTGCGGCGGCGATTCCGGCTGTTTGGCGACAGCAAGGTACATGTCACCTTTCTTCTTATCCCGTGAATCCTTGTCGGAGATGAACAGCAGCTTGGTCCCATCCGGACTCCAATGGACTGTGGGATGCGAAATGTGGCCCGACTCCCATGAGGCATGGTGGTAGCAAAGCACACGCAGTGCCGGGTCCGATCCGTCGATGGATGCGATCACAATCGCTCCGGGATAACTGTGTCCGGCGTTGTCTGCTGCGACGTGCCGGCCATCGGGGCTGATCGCGGGATGGCTCCCCAGCCACGTTAGTTCCTTCGTGACATCTCGTCGCACGCCGGTTTCAATGTCGTACAGACCCGCGGAACATTCACCGAGCCATTTCGATGGATCGCCGCCTTTGGGATCGCAGATCAGCATGTGTCGGCCGTCGGGCGTAAAATATTCGTGCCCACCCTCACCGATCAATCGTGCTCCTGAGCCGTCCGGAAGGACCACATACTGCCGCCGTGATGACTTCATTCGACAAATGTCTATGCGTCCCGGAATCCAGCCGATTCGGCCGTGTTTTGTCTCCCCAGTAAAATCAAAAAGACCCGTACCGTCCATCTTCACAAATGAGGACATCACAACATCCTGCTTGTCGCCGTCGGGCTGTTTGACAATACGAGTGAACAGAACGCTCTGGCCATCCGGGCTGACACCCATCTTGTTCAATTGCGATTCATACGGGCCAGCAATGCGGTGTGACGCAAATGTCTTCGCATTAATTTCATGAAGTTCGTATTTGTTCTCGATCAGCGGTGTACATACGATTTCCCGGCCAGAACGAGACCACACGCCATACACGGACGGTCCTTTACGATCGGTGACGCGAATCATCTTTGATCCGTCCGCCAACATCACGAACAAATGCCATGCACCCGTCCGCTTCGATCGAAACAGTATCTGCGAACCATCTGGGGACCACGGATCTTTGATGCGGTCCGGGATGATCTCGACCTCGGGATCCGTCGTCAGCCGCCACACTTCGGTGCCGGTGACTTCGTCGCGATAGTCGCTTCGTTCCGACTTCCAGACGCGGTCATCGTCGCTGGCAGCGCAGACAGAGGCCGTCGCGACCATAACGGTAATTAAGGTGATTCTCATAGTTCCACTATTTGCGTTGCTCTTTCAGGAAAATCTCTGGAGTACCGCCGTCGGTCACACGAGCAACATCGCCAGATTACCGGAACCGTCAAATGATGCTTCATAAACCGGGTGCCCGAAATCGATGACACCGGGAACAAAACGTTTGCCGACGAATTCATGTGCTGGAACCGTATACTGTGCCTCGACGAATGCTGGTAAGAGCAGAACGAGGGCGATCGTTGAAGTAATTCGGCATTTTCTCATTGATTGTATCTGGTTGTGAAACAGAACAAACATGGCCATCCATCATACATTGATTTTTCGAACGCTATGGCCTTCTTTGCATAATGGCCTGCGGCCTGCGCTCGCAACCAGCTGCAGCTGAAGCTGCACTCGTCAGAGTCCGGACGCGGCTCAAACCCAAAACAACGAGTCCTGCCCCTTTTTATCTGCCGATGCAACTGTGGCTGTTTCTCAGACCTGGATCACTCTACGGTCAGTCTGTCCCCAAGCAGTCTGGCAAGATCCGGCAGATCGTACGTGGCCAGGGCCGATGGAATGACGTGGCTTATGGCGTGGATGTCAAGAGGTCTGGCGACCACGTCATCCACCCAGCTTTGAATGGAGTTGCGAATGGTGACTCGGCCAACGTGATCGCTGAGAGACGCGGCATGCAGCACGATCGGACCCGCACGACCCACACCAATGAGATCAATTTCCACGGCACGATGGGCGGATACAAGAAAGGGGAAACAGGACAACGCTGCCAGCACATCTTCCAATCTCTGCCCGAGCAGCGGTTTTCCCAGGTGCAACGACCACATCGCGGTTCGATGGTCGCCTTTCACATAAACGACTTTCGATACTGAGTCCGTCGTTTCGCCGAAGCCACGCAAATCAATGCTGAGAACTGTGTGGCCGGATCGAACCAGTTCCTCAATAGCGCCACCCGGACCAGCGTCGGTCGCCTTTCCGCGACCATCCACATAAAGAACAGGATGCGATTTACCGCCTTCCTGCGACCGTCGAGCCAAAAGGGCCGGTACCGGAATCTCACCTTCTCTCCGCAGGATCAGTTTTTCGATCTGGTAATCACCTCGGTTAATTACACCGCGGCGTTCAATCTTCGCAGCCGGAACCGTTTCTTCCACACCGGACAACTCGCAGATTTTTTTCAGCGCCTCCTCCGTATTGCGGGATTGCCAGAAGTTCCGGCGAGCCGATGTGAGTTTTTTCGCGCGGAGAAGATTCAGGTCTGACACTGAGAGTGCACCGGAAAACTCGCGAAGTACCTGTCCGGACTCCGTTACCTGAAGTTCTTTTCGCTCAAACGGAACCAGCTCGGGTTCCTGAATCGCGTCGGACTTACCCAGCAACCAGCGTTGCATCCACTGAGCGGCAGCCTCTCGACGCGGCTGGCTGAACGAGTGCGTATCGTTGTATACGAACATCTGCATGCACTCAGACCGGTCGAGCAGGGCGTACGCCTTTTGTGTCTCTGTGTACGTCTTCCGCGTGAACACGATGTCTTTGTAGTCGCGTTCGGCAGAAAGAATGATCGACGGCCTGGGCGCACGCATCACGAAGAAGTCGGCGTGGTCGATGCCCAGTGCACCAGTCAGAGGTGACGACTGGCAACCGTCTCCGGCTCCTCCCAGCTCGAAATTTCGTTCGAGCGTAGTGATGTGACACGACGGCGCGGCCGGTCCGATTCGTTCGTCGAGCGCCATCAGGTACATCGTCTGCGCGCCGCCACCGGAATTGCCTGTCATGCCAAGCGGTTTGCTCTGATCCACTTCGGGCCGGCTCAGCAGGTAATCGGCAGCGCGAACGCCGTCCCATGCCTGGTATCCAACTGCCGTGCGGCCAACAAGCACCGCATTCACATTGTCCCGCTTGTGCTGGAGTGCGACGTTGCTGGATCCCTGTAGGTAAGAAAGCCGTTCTCCCTGGCCTATGCAGTCGTAAACCAAAGCCATCATGCCGCTGCGAGCCATCAGCATCGCGGCTTTCTGATAGTAGGAGTACGCTTTACCATGTCCGCTGTGACCACAGGCAATCAACACTCCGGGAAACGGACCATCGCCCCTGGGAATGTAGAGACTAGCCGTTACATAATGTTGAGGACGGCTCTGGAAAACCACCTTCTCGACAAGGAAGCCGTTACCCTTGAGCGTGCCGGTTGTTTTTGCGTTCAGCGGCGACTTCTGCGGAAGTTCACCGATGATGGTCCGCAGATGTTGTCGGAGAGCAGCCTGCCGTTTCCTGAGTGACGTCGGCGACGAAAATGTTTGTTCCACATCACGCCGCCGTGCGTCGTATTGTTCGTGAATTCGCCGCTGCAAATAGTCGCGCAGCAGACCAGCGCCGTCTTCCTTCAGTACCGACAGCGAGTCGGGTGAGCGTTTGACTGTGTGATAGAGGCTCTCACCATGCTCGTCAAAAAACTCAAAGCGGATGCTGCCATCCTTTGCCACACTGACTTTGAGAAATCCGCCCGAGGCTATTGTTTGAGAATAAAGTTGTTTGATCTTCGCCTCCGGATCCGTTGATTTCGGATCGCCCGGATCCCGGCCAAGACGAGAGTTGGAATCAACCAGGGCGCCGCTGGACAATTCTTCGATTCCCGTTGAATCGATCGAGTGATACTGCCAGTGTCGGTCACCGCAGATCACATGAAAGCCCTTCCGGTCGAGCTGCTGCGCTTTGATCCAGTCGAAGAAAGCACGCCCTTCGCGACGAAAGCCCTTGTGGTTGGTGTGATTGTCGATCTTGTACGCATCGTCGGGACCAATCATCGGCGTCGGTGAAATGAGCAACTTCCACGTGGCGTCACTTTCGAGCAGCGTTCGCTTCAGCCAGCCAATCTGCTCGGCGCCCCACAGTGTCTTGTCCGGTCCGTCCGGCATTTTGTTAAGACTGCGATAATCGCGACCCTCCACCAGCCAGATCTGAAGGTGACGGTTGACGCGATGAGTTCGATACGTTTTCGCCTCTGGATCGAGCGGATCGACAACCGGCACTTGTTCGCGAAACGTCCGAATTCCCAGGTCGCTCAGCGGAGCCCGATTCCCTTCGCAGTCGCAATCGTTGTAGCGGTGATCGTGATCGTCCTTTTCCCAGTAAGTTGGAACGTTCCGAAAGAGTTCAACAAACCGCGGTTGCAAGAACTGCTCGTGCCATTTCCGCCTCAGGTCCTTAAGCTCGGTGGCTTCCTGATCATCGTGGCTGTCGTAGTAAACGTTGTCGCCCGTCCCGACGAAAAAGTCGGGCTTCATTTTTGCGATGGTTGCAAGTGCCGGAAAACCGAGCTGCTTGTCGTCGCGCTGATAGGCACCCACTCCGGTTCGCTTTCCGTTTTTCACTTTACCGTAATGAAAGGACATGTAGTTCATGCCTGTAACGACAACGAAGCTGACCTCGTCCGTGCCATCGCTCCCCTGTAATGTCCGGAATGAACATGTCTCGCCCGCCTGAACGGCATTCTGATCCGCACCATAAATCAGTCGGTAGTAATACCGTGTTGCCGAGGTGAGATCGTCCACCCTGACTTTAATGATAAAATCGTTTTCCGCATCGGCCTTGAGCCAGCCTGTCGTGCGCGACTGACGAAAATCGTCATGCTCAGACAACTCAAAGCAGGCCGCCCCGACAGTTCCGGGAACATCGCCATCAGTCAGCTTCTGCGTGGCCGTAAGGCGTGACTGAAGAATCACGCTCGTTGGCGTGACCTCCCCCGCCATCTCTCCGTGAGCGTGAAAGACCTGAGGCTCGGCCGCAAGAAGCATGGAAGCAATGAGAATGATTTCAGGCATGGATTAACCTTGAGGTGCAAGCGGGCCGAATCGAGCGGATCACTTTCGCAATTATGATACTTATGTCGGTACGTGACGAGCATTACGGTTGATCGTTACATGAAATAACCCTTGGGGTACTATCTTCCGCGGGCCACAACATGAATACCAGTGGTTGAGCAGCAAGTAGTCGCTCAGAATCCGCTTCGGGCTTTAGGCGAGTGTTCATGACATGACGCCAATTTACCAGACCTTCGAAGCCCATTCCCAAATGGACCTGTCCTCCGAAGCGGCGAAACACCTGGGCAGTATTCGCCGGCAAACCACCAAGAAAAGTGAACAGAGAAAGCGCCCATCGCTTCGTGTACTCAGGGACCGCCGCCGTGAGCTACAAACACAATCAGCAGAAGACGATGCAACCGAAGTCAGAAAGCGTTCTTTAATAAGACCGGCGGTGGCCCACGCAGGCGAAATCTCTGACTCACAGTCCAGGACACGCATCGGAAGCGTGGCTTGCCATGGCAGGAGAGCATGATACGCAGATTGTCATGACAGTATCACTGAGTCTTGTTCGACGAGTCTGTACTTCACATCCACATCTATTTTTTTCCAGGCACGGGCACAGTCTTTGGGGGAACACCAAGACAGATTCGGAATCCGTCGCGCGAATCGGAATATGAAACACCCGATATACCCAGGCGGACGGCGCATCGCGCATTGCCCGGCACGTCAAAATAGTTGCCGCCGCGACAAACGGGACGCGATACCGAAAGACGCTCCTTGTCCTGGTAATAAACGTCTTCGTGTCCACCTTCAGGGTCAAAATGGTCCAGTGTGAATTCCCACACACCGCCACACATGTCCGCCGGGCCAAAGCCGTTTCGTCCTTTCTTGCCGTAGTGATCCACTGGTGACAGGAAGGCGAATCCGTCGCTCCACGGAGTATTTGCCAGGGGCCAGACCGTGTCCCGTCCGGGAAGAAAGTCGACGGCGGAAATGTTGAACCTGCCCTTGCCTTCCATCAGATCATCTCCCCACCAGAAATAATGACTCTTCTGACTTCCACCACGGCAGGCATAGGCCCATTCGGCTTCGGTGGGCAGACGGATTTCCAACTCTCTGGTCAGGCGGCCCGCCGCACGCTCCCTTTCCGTGAGCCAGCGACAAAAAGCTTTCATGTCACGATAACTGATGCAGACAACCGGGTAATTGTCCTTCATCGGAATTCCAAAACCTGAATCGCGCCAGCTCTTGTCTGCCACCGACTGCCACCGACTGCCACGGGTTCGCGACTTGGGTTCCGTAATAATATCGGTCCCATTCATGATTAAAGACCTGCGTTACCCCGCGGGGCTGTTCCGCATCCGTAACGTAATCCGACTCTTCGACGAATCGCCGGAACTGTCCCCTTGTGACCTCAGTGCGCCCCATCCAGAATCCTTTGCTGACCTGCATCGGTCGAGGCTCTCCTTCATATTTTTCGCGCACGGTTCCCGGCTGAGCCCCGCCTTCGATGCCCGTCGCCCAGCTCTTTTCCGCGTCCGTGCTGCCCATCATGAATTTCCCTGGCGGGATGTAGACCAGCTCAAGGGCCACACTTTTGCCAAGATCCAACTGTTTCGTGTCACCCTGCTTCGGTCCTTCAGCGAAGACCGGGGCGGTGAACATGGAAAAAAACAGGACAGCGAACAAAGGCAATTCAATACTTTGAAAAGTTTTCATTGGAACGGCTTACAGGATAAATGGTGACGCTGGTTAATTCGCGAGTCGGCATGCCATTCTCGCAATATCAGTGTCTGCAGGTTGACGATCGATCTTAATGGCTACACAGTGTAAGTTCGGATTTTACCTGCAGCAAATACCTGCAGCAAACGGATTCGAGGGTCGTCCCGATGAAGCTTCCAGTTCCTGAAGCATGTTGCTCCGCAACTGTCATCGCTGCTTCGCCGTCAGACTGCCGTGGTTTTCACGCACTTATCGAATGTGACTCGAGGGCTGTGCGATCACCTGACCTGCTGATACGGAAACAAAAGCCATATCCATGAGACCAACACGATCTGAAAAGACGAAACAAGATGTTACTCTTTCAGCATCATGAACTGCGAATCGAGGATTACCTGTGAATCGAGAAATCAAAAGCCAAACATTCATCCCATCCCGACGTGACTTCCTGCGGACGACCGGGGCCGTGGGGACGTCAATCATCCTGCCCCGGCAGGTCATGGCCTGTCTGGGGAGGCTGAAAAAGAGTATCAGCCTCGGCATGATCGCCGACCTGCACCAGGACGTGATGCACGATGGCCCGGCAAGACTGAAGGCCTTCCTCGATGCCATGAAGGAAGAAAAACCGGATGCCCTGCTACAGCTCGGCGACTTCGCCTATCCGACAAAGACAAACGAGGCAGTCACCAGGGCTTTTGAAAACGCCCACCCCAGAACCCTGCATGTTCTCGGCAACCACGAAATTGATGATGGGCATTCCTTCGACGAGGTCGCGCAACTCTGGGGAATGAAGGGACGCTACTACACCGAAAACGTTAACGGTCTCGACCTGATCGTCCTTGACGGCAACGAGAAGCCGAACAACCACAAGGGTGGGTATCCGGCGCACATCGGGGGGCAACAGCTTGAGTGGCTCGCGAAACAGCTTAAGACCCTGAAGGGTCCGATTCTGGTCATTTGTCATCAGCCGCTGGCGGGCCCATCAAGCATCGACAACGCAAAGGCAGTCCAGCCTCTGCTGGATTCGGCCGCCGATAAGGTGCTGCTGGCTGTCAACGGGCACACCCACATAGACCACGTGGCCCGCGTGGGCAGGATTTCCTACCTGCACGTTAACTCGGCCTCCTATAAATGGGTCGGTGGCTCCTACCGCAATAAGAGTTACCCGGCTGAAGTCCACTCCAGGTTTCGTTGGATTGAGTACACCTGCCCCTACCGCGACAGCCTCTTCACAACCCTCACGATCGACCCGATCAGC
Source organism: Fuerstiella sp. (assembly GCA_029245955.1). Lineage (GTDB taxonomy): Bacteria > Planctomycetota > Planctomycetia > Planctomycetales > Planctomycetaceae > Fuerstiella. Next base: position 16,091 of record JAQWOH010000087.1, read on the forward strand.
GGACGCATCGACGTGAAGGGCCGTGAGAGCCAGTGGGTCGGAAAATCCCCGTCGCAGCTTGGGATCCCGGCGAAACCCGACCTGGCCGATGGCAAGGAGATTTGCCCACGAATACGCAGCCGCCAGCTTGAGCCAGTCGAGAAGTAGCCGGAGAGAAAAACGTCTGAAAAGATCCTTAGATCAACGAATAGATGTTACTTTGGGGTCTGCGGTTGTCTTCCTCTGCACATTCACTTTATTGACCTGCCCGACTAACCACGAGCAGACTTCAGGTGGCATTCATTCAGACTTTGGTCACCGAACAGAGACGCAGTTGCTTCACAGAATTCATGTGGAGACAGGAATATATGAAAGACAAACCACGCATTTTTCTATCCTCAATCTTCCTGTCCTGCAATAACATGTTTCCAGAGACGCGGCTATCGTTTTATTCGGTTCTTGGTTTCATCGTCCTGTTCGGCCAGCATTCCGCCGTCGCGGACGAACCACGGCCCTGGGACATCGACGATCTGTATCGTGACGAGAGTTTCGGTTCAGTCACAGTTGCCCCGGATAAGACGTTCGGTGTTGCGGTGCGTCACTGGATCGACGCAGAGACGAAATTGCCACGACATTCACTGTGGATTTCTTCGGGTGATCCACTGCAGTCCCGGCCAATGGAAGCGGGGGAACCGGATGCTCGCGCGCCGTTGATTTCGCCGGATGGCAAGTGGATTGCGTTGCTCTCTACTCGGCCGCGTCCCGGGGGATGGGAGCAGACACCGCCGGCACCGGTGTACTCGGAACCAACCGTTGATATCTGGCTGATTCCCGCCGATGGCGAAACGGCGGTTCCGCTCGCCGGTCCGGAGAAACCGTACGGTCGCGTCTATCCTGATCAGAACTACGGACGCCTGGCGTTTTCGCCCAATGGCCGCAAGCTTGTGTTTATCGCTGACGATGGCGACGACCCTCGATCCCCTTCAGAGATCGCGGCCAACGTTTCGGTCGTGCGCGAAGATCAGGGGGAAGGTTACGAAGGGTTTGGCCCCGGTGATGTCTGGGTCGCCGAACTGGCGGAGAATCAGGACGACCATGCGGCAGATCGAATCGTCCGACTGACCGACGATGAATTCTGGTATGGACAGCCACAGTGGTCGCTCGACGGACAGAAGATCGCTGTCCATGCCAATCGCACAGCAGAGCGCGAATCGATCCGCTACAGCTTCAACCAGAATCTCGACATCTGGGACATCGACATCGCGACGCACGCCATTCGGCAGCTCACGACCGGGCCGGGACCGGAGTTCTTTCCTCGTTACTCGCCCGACGGTTCGCGGCTGATCTATCTGACGTCGCCACGCCATCGCGGCCCGCATTTCGATATCTACAGCTTTGGCCTCGTAACTACGGAAAGAAATCCGACGTCGCGACTGGCCTTTGACTTTCATGCTACTGACGTCGATTATCGAGCTGTTGGAAACCCAAGTTCCCGGCCACACGCCGATTGCTGGGAAGACGAATCCCACATCGTCTATGACGGCTATGTGGGTCTCAGCTCTAAGCGATTCTTACTGAACGTCGTTTCCGGTGAGATCACGGAATCCGGCCTGGCGAATACAAAGTTCTCCAGACGCCGCGAACTGCAAAGTCGTTTCCGTCCACGCGGCAAGTCAGCGCCTGCACGGCTCAACGCAAAGAGCCAACGCATTGAGTGGGACAATGGCGAGGGAATGAAAATCGACGGGGCCCTGATTACGCCGCACTCTGCCATTGCCAAACCGCCTTACAAGCTGATCGTCAATCCCCATGGCGGACCGCATTGGCGAGCTTCACTGGGAGCAGGTTTCGACGATCAGATTTTCGCGTCACGGGGATACGCGGTCTTCAAACCGAACTTTCGCGGCAGCCTCGGCTACGGCTTGCGATTCCTTGACGCCAACCGCGGCGATCTCGGTGGCGGCGATATGCGCGACATCCTGTCTGGTGTGGATCATCTGATCAAAAAAGGTGTCGTGGACGGGGATCAGCTCTTTGTCTACGGAGTCAGTTACGGCGGCTACATGACGAGCTGGCTGGTGGGCCAGACCGATCGTTTCAAGGCCGCGGTCGCCGAGAATGCCGTCACTGATCTGATGATGATGTGGACGCTCAGCGATCTGCAAAGCTGGACGGAGTGGTCATTCGGCGGTCAGCCATGGGAAATTCCGGATGCCATGCGTCAGCACAGTCCATTGACACACGCCCACAAAGTCAAAACGCCGACGTTGATTTTGCACTCAGCAAACGACCGCCGCTGTCCGCTGCCGATGGGCCGAGCTTTTCATCAGGCGCTGCTGCGAGCCGGTGTGCATACGCAACTGGTTATCTACCCCAATGAACGCCATTCCATCGCGCAGCCACGCCACCGAGCTGACAAGCTGCGGCGAATACTGGATTGGTTCGAAGGTGGCGGACAGAAAGATTGAGGACAGAAAGAGGACACACTCTCTCGGCCAATACCTGTCGATTTTCCTGTCATTCGCCCTGGGTGTTTCGGTTGCGCAAGTCCAGTTCATTCACACGTTTACGGGTGACCAAAGCTCTGTGGCGCAGCGTTGGCCGCAAGCATCGAACCAGGCTAAGTCGGCGCCGGGAAGATTCGTCGATAAGCCGTGGTCTATTTAAGATTAATGACGACTCACGACCGAAGTGGCAGCCGTCAGACAGATTCTGCTGCTGGCGTGTTGTTGACCTGCCCCCGCTGGTAATACTTGTTAAGTGGTGATTCTCATGGATTCCGGCATTCAGCGAAGACTATTATCGAACACCCGTCATTTCACCTCTTTGACAAGTTGCTCGATCGTCTGGAACACGCGTTTCTCGACAGTTTCAGTAAACGGCCCGGGAAACTTTGTATAGACCATGTGGCCGCCGCCTTCGTAGCCGCCCTCTTTCAGAACTCGAAGCGTCGGCAGGTAACCGAAGACGTCATTCGAGTAACCCGCAACCCAGATAGCCGGGCCGTCTGCATGACGGTATCGGCGTTTGGTCTGCAAGGCATAATCCACGACGCACTCACCACCGATGGCAACCATCATCAGATCGTCGCCAAATGCAATGACTTGTATCGGCAATCCGTACTGACGTGGAATCGACCGTCCGGCTTCTAATTCGCTTAGAATGAAGTTTGCCTTCCAACGCTCGTATTGGTTTGTCGATTTGGTCTGTTCTTGAAGCGTCTCTGCATCGGCATGCGGCTGAAATTCCAACGGCGCATCAGCCAACGCCGCACGGACTGAACCGGACACTTCGCGGCCCGGCGCGGTCAAGGCCTTATCAACGGCGTCAGCCAGCGCCTGGCCATACTGATGCAGATATTCGACTTTGCGGCGAGGCTCCGGGTTTTGGTCGCCACCCGCGCCCATCACGAACATGGCGACCGCCTCGGGATGTTTTTCCTCAATGTATTGCTGGGCGAAGCCGGCGTAGTCTCCAGACGTCTGGTAGAACGACATAATCGTGTTGTGACAAGCGTAGCCAAACAGAATCGCCATCATCCGGCCTTCGGTATCGGTCACTTTCAACACCGGAACCGAGTGATCGACCGGGCCAATCAGCTTGTCTTCTTTCCGCAGTCGCGGCACATCGGCCGCCCGGTTATTGCGACGGTTCACGGCGAACGCGACCTGGCTCTCGGCATAACTCAGATGAGCCGGCGTCTGATTCGCGATCGCTGCGCCAACAACTCTGACCAGCCTGTCTTCCAACTGCCTGGCGTACTTATGCATCTTCCCTGCAAGATCCGCCGGAATATTGTGCAGCGATTCCCGATACAATCGAATTTCCGGCCCACAATGAGTGTGCGAGCAATTCAGCAACAGACGTGAGGGCGGCAAGTTATGCTGATCCGCTACGCGGCGTTTAACAGCTTCGGCGAGATCGCGAGTGATCACCAGCAGGTCCGTGGTGACGATCACAACTCGTGAACCGCCGGCATCGTCGATAGCGATTGCTTTGGCGTACAAATCCTGGAAAGTCCCCTCGGACGGCCGCTTGCGACTTGCATAGCCGCCCATCCAGTAGGACCCTTCGGGAGTAATCTTCGTCCGAGCCACGCCAGCTCGCCATGATGACTCGGCAGCCATACCGCATGAAGCAGTGGCGGTCAGCATGAAGACGGACGCGAGGAGTCTTTTCAGGTAGTGGCTATTTGACATTAGAAATTTCTTCTTGTGGCTGGACTGGCGAGAGTTCAGCAGTTCGCCTGAAGTCTGACAACATCTGTCACTCTCATTTTTCCACACTCTCTCGCCATGCTTCCCAGTCACGAGCCATCGCCGTCACACGTTCGGGGAATATTGCGGCGAGGTTCTTCGTTTCGCTGCGATCAGTCGTCAGGTCGTACAGCTCCCACTGCTTCTCACTGGCTCCCCATACAAGTTTCCAGTCGCCTTGCCGAATCGCGCGGTTGCCATACAACTCCCAACTCAATGACCTATACCCGTCGCGTTGTATTCCACGAAAGACAGGTAACAGACTCCTGCCTTCGACTGGCAGAAGTTCGTTCTCAGTGAACTCACGGGGATAATCACTTTCCGCCAGTTCGAGCACGGTCGGCATGAAGTCGATAATGTGGCCGACCTGATGTGTGATTGATCCGCGCGCGACTTTTCCCGGCCAGCGGACGATCATTGGTGTAGCGATGCCGCCTTCGTAACACCATGTCTTGAACTGGCGGAATGGCGCGTTCTGAGCCCAGCCCCAGCCTTTGCCGACAAACTCATAACCGCGTCCATCGCCGACGGGGACATTTTTGTTGTACCTAAGAAAGCCTTCTTCCTGTCCAGGTCGGCCACTCGGCCATGTCGCACAGCCACCGTTGTCTGACAGGAACATCACCACGGTGTTGTCTGAGACTCCGGCTTCGTCGAGTGCTGTGAGGACTCGCCCGATACCGCGATCCATCCGGTCCACCATTGCGGCGTAAGTCTCCATGCGAGCTTGTTCGCGTTTTCGTTCGGCAGTGGAAAGCTGTTCCCAGTCCGGCACGTCGTAGTCGTAGCGGTAGTTGCCCTTTTTGTCCTCTTCCGCCGAGAGTATCGGCAGCGAAGTGAATAGTCCCAGCTCGGCCTGCCGCTTGTGCCGTCGCTGGCGCATCGCGAGATAGCCGTCTGCGTACTTACCGCGATATCGCTCGATGTCTTCAGCATACGCGTGCAGCGGGAAGTGCGGCGCGGTGTAACAGAGATGAACGAAGAACGGCTTCTCTCTCTGCGCAAAGCGTTTGATTGTTTCTGCCGCATGATCAGAGAACGCGTCAGTTGTGTAATAACCTTCCGGAAACTCCGTGATTCGCTCGTGATTGTGCGCAAATGGACGGGACCGACCGCCGTTGTAGAATACGGGATCCGGTTTCGCTGGATTGAAGAAATTACAGCAACCGTCAAGTACGCCGTAATACTCATCGAAACCACGGTCGATCGGTCTCAGCGGCGGCTCGCTTCCAAGATGCCATTTTCCCGTAAGCGATGTTGCATAGCCGGCGCGACGCAAGGCCTCACCCAGCGTGATCATGTTCGTCCGCAATCGAGGTCGCTGTGCCTGCCGAGGATACAACCCCGTCAATAGCGCCGACCGAGTCGTGACACAGACAGCGCAATTATAGAATTGTGTAAACCGCATCCCGTCCGCAGCGAGTCGATCGAGATGAGGCGTCATAATCTCGCCGCCGTAACAACCAAGGTCTGAATATCCCAGATCGTCGCACATGATGAGTAAGACATTTGGCTGCGCGGCTTCCACACGCTCATCGACCGGCATAGTCCAGCAAAACACCAACGGGACAGCCACGACCAAAAAACGGTCGATGCCAGCGGAAAACATCCGATGGATTCGGACTGCGTTGTCAATGTTGACTTTGATTCTACGCGTGGCTGAGTGCATTTTCTGAATGTTGCTCTGAGTTGCCATTGCGCTGATTATCCCGTCAGAACCGGGGTGGCCTTCGCTCGATCCCTTTACCAAAGCTGGCATCTGCCGACGGACCAGCCGCTTTCTCATAAAAAGCACAAGTCTTGTCGAGGTGCTTAGCGATCCATTGTAGCCCGAAACACACCGTTTGCACGGGGGTCGGACCGGCCGGCAATTACAACAGGAATACAGCGAAAGTGGCCCACGATTGCAATGCGGTAAGCCGCTGACTTAAAAGGAATTCCGGTCAATCACTGCAGGGCACTGCCGAATTGTGGCACCTTTTGAACTCGAAAGCTCACATCTGACGTGCGCCTGACTTGAGGGGCACCGGTGTGTTGTGTCGCATTCAAGTTGCAACGACAGGCCACCGCTTGAATTTTCTGCGGTGCGGTCGTCGAACTGCAAACACGGCAACCCGGCGTCTGGTTCATCCTTGAAATATCGATTCGGAATCGAGGACTTTGCTCATCATCAACCGGACGAATCAGTGACCGCAAGCTCAAAACATGCTGCCTTCTGAGCGTTGCGAATGAAAAGTAAATTTCCAACAACCACAGGATGATTCCAGGTCTTGCCCTCAATAGCCTGAAATCTGCAGAGTTCCTTGTGAGAATCTGGCGAAGCATTCAAAAGAACAACCTCACCTGTTTCTGAGACAACAAGTACGATCCGCGAATTCTCGAGCAGCAGTGCCTGGCCTTTTCCGTACCGACCACCTTTCCATGTACGTTGACCAGTCGACAGGTTGATACAGGTGAAAATGGATCCGTCAAATCCGTAGTAGTGCCCGTCAAAAACAATGCCGTCGTTGAAGTCCGGCTTCAACTGTCGGGACGTCCAGACTTCCTTGGCCTGCAGGCTGCTGCCGGATTTTGAAATCCGGATCCGCCGAGTCCCGGAGCCTGCTCCGGTTGGAAGAAGAATTGAATTTTCATCCACCACCGGGGGCTGCAGCGATCGGTAACCTTTGTGTTTCCACGGGTAATTCAGGCGGATCGCGCCTGAACCAGGATCGATTAGATCAAGACCTTCGTTGGTCAGCATCAGAATCTGCTCGTCTCCTGCAACGATACTAAGCTGGGGAGAGCTATAAGAGTGTTCGCCGGCCGGAGCAGACCACTCGACTTTTCCCGTCGCCACATTTAACGCGATCGTCCCCTTATCCCCTGTGCCGCCCGCATGAACCACCACGGCGGCCCCGACGACCAGTGGAGACGAACAGAATCCCCACATCGGAGGTTTCCGGTCCGCGACCTCTCGAAGATCGATTTTCCAGACCAACTTGCCGATCAGCGGATCAAGTCGAAGGACTGGGCCTGTTGCACATGTAACGAACAACCTACCCTCAGACAGAGTGGGAGTTGCCCTTGGCCCGGGGCCTCCGAGTGGATCCTGGAGGCGACCTTCGACAGCGTGAGTCCATATCTCGAGTCCTGAGTTTGCATCGTAGCAGACAATCGTTTCGTTCGCTCCGCGCTGCTCTTGAGTAAAAAGTGACGACCCTGCGACAGCGAACGAGGACCAGCCCGGGCCAACATCAATCTTCCACCTTTCTTGCGGAGGACTGGCATTCCAGTCGCGATTCAGTCTGGGACCACGTTGGCGACCGGTCCGGCCAATGCCCCGAAACTCGGGCCACTCCGGAGATAACAGCGACTCTGAAAGCAGGTCTTGAGCCTCGAAATCATCCAGAATGCGACGCTCTGCATTTTCAAGCAAGCGTTCCTCAGCGGTCTTTTCCCAGCGCCAACGGAGTTCGACGGCAAAGTCACCCCACATCCCATCGCTGCTTAGCAGGGTTGAAAACCCGAATCCCAAAGTGGCTAGACCAAGCGCGACTGAAGTTCGGCGCAACGCCGGCCTCCGTGCAGCAATAATTGCCCCGAGGGCAAAGCCAGCTGTGCCCATCGGAATTGTAAGGCCCATCATCGCCGGTCCACGCATCGACTTGTCCAGCAGTACCATAGTCAAAGCAAATGCAGAAACTGCTCCGGCAAAACCCAAAACTCGTTCCTTCCACGTTGCTCGGCTGGCCAGTAGCCACCACAGAAGTATGAGAATCCCACACAACATCGGACCAAATGCGGAAACCATCCAGAGATATGCCGGACCATCCTCAACAGCACCATTCAAATACCGGCCGACCAGCATTCCGCTTAGAAGAAGAATCGCAGGCCAGATTCGCAAGGATCGAATACCCGTTGGTGCAATGCTCTCCGCAGCAAAGGGATTATCTGTTGCTGAAACGTTGAAGGTCGTACTGTTCTGGTCTGTCACCGAAGTTCCCGATCAAGCGATTCTGTTCGCGACACGCTTTTTGGTTGATGCCGAATTGCAGGAGCGATAAAGTTAGCTGGCCGATTCGGACAACTCATCTATCACAGTAGACGCACGGCCCCGTTCCGTCCACTCGAAGAATATGATTCTGCCCTGGTCACGAGACAAATGCCCGACTATCACCATCAGTTTGAAAACGTTGAAGACTACCTTCACCATCGTCTGCCCTACCTGATGGTGCAGAAGATCATCTCGATCGATGATTCGGCAATCGTGACTCACACAAAAGTCTCAAAGGACGCATTCTTTTTGAACGGACACTTCCCCGGAGCTCCGACGGTGCCAGGAGCGATGATGCAGGAGTTAGCCACACAGAGTGCCGGAATTCTAATTGCGGCTCGCTTCAATCCGATGAAAACATTTGACACTCATGATCCGTTTGCCAACGAGTATGCACTTGGCGTACTCGTAAGAGTTAAGAACGCTCGCTATCGGCATTTTGCACGTCACGGAGACAAGTTGGTCTGTCGCGTGGAGTTAACTGACCGAATCAACGATCTATTCAGCTTTCTGGCCAGCGTCTCCGCCCACGACCAGCAACTCATGCGGATCGAATTCCAGCTGACGAATATCAAGTCTGCTGTGCTGACTGGCGAGCCTTCCCCCGTCTCGACACTTGCGGTCAGCCAGACTGAGTGAAGGCAACCAGTCTGGATCATCTCGTCCAGGGATTTTGACGGTCGTTGGTGCCACTTTCATTGACGCATCGGTGGTGTATACAGCCGGTCGTAGGCACGCGTCGAACACGACAGGCACGGCAGATCGACCAGCACCCAAGTGCGTCGCGATCTCACCTGCTGAAGTGGCAGAACCAAACGTGGTCCGCAGCAGTGGACCCTACTCGGCTGAAACTTCACGAGGTTTCCGAATGCGATGGCCAACGTCTCACACCAACTCAGGTGCGTGCCCTGGACGCGCTGATGAATGGCGCGTCCCAGGCGGAAGCCGCCGAAGCAGCCGGCAAATCAGCGCGATGGCTGTGGACCCAGCTGAACGAAGGCGGCGAGTTTCTCAATGCCTACCGACATGCCGTGCAGTCGCTGCAGAAGCAGTCACAACTCACAGCCTTGCAGAGGGCACGTGACGTCATGGATGTGGTCACCAGCATTGCGGTCGACCGCAAACACAAAGACTGCCTGAAGGCCGCTCAGCTCATTCTGCAGTTGCACAAGCGCTAAGCTGTGGTGGTGTTAATTATGGTTAGGTTTGGATGAGACCTGCGTTGGACTACGTCATTACCTGAGCCTCAACCACCGCGAAGTCAACGACGGTCATGGGCCCGCGTCGAACCCGACAGGCACGGCAGCATGGCAGATCGACCAGCACCCAAGTGCGTCGCGATCTCACCTGGTGAAGTGGCAGAACCAAACGTGGTCCGCACAGCGGACCCTACTCGGCTTTTCTTACCTTTTATTTATTAATATCTTTTCAATCTTGGCGGCATCGACGTAAGGCCCGACCGAAGCGCCTTGACTGAGTCTTAGTCCCGTGTTTGGGGCATCAGTTTAGTCCCTGAGACTCAGGCACTTCGATCGCAAATATTCCTCAAAACTGGAAGCAATGATGGCTGGCCCTCCGAAATCGTGGTCGTAGGTCCAGACCTTGCCTTCCGCATCAATGCCGACAGGGTTGCCAGCGTGATCCTCTGACACGACGTACCACCCAACTACGTCAGCGATTCCGGTTTCGCGGTATCGCGCTGTCACTGTTACGACTGACCACAGTTCATCGTCCATCACCTCTACTGGCCTAAGGCCGAAGATAGGATACGGACCGACCATTGCACCACCGTATAACTTTACAAACTCGCGATAGTCGGAGTCGAATGAAACACCGAGGGCTTGCGCAGCCTCGTTGATTTCCGTATCGGATGGTGTGGTGCTGGCTCTTAATACCGGTGACTCTGTGAACCTCTCCTCGAGCCTTTCTTTCGTATCAGTGATCATGGTGTCAATCCTCTGAGCGACAGTTCTTCGATTGCTCGTTCTTTCCAATACCGAACTCGCACGCCGTCAAATGCTTCTCGCTGAGCCTTCGTCAGTCCGACGCCTGGTGCTGTGCCGAGCGGATGCTGAACCGGATTGTGAGCGTTGTGTCGAAAGCCTGGTATTTCGACGATTGGCCCATTCGGATTCTGGTTCAGATGGTGGAGGTGCAACTTCTTACCGTTAATGTCCTTCGCTGCGAATCCGTCCCTTGCCATTGTCCGTAACGTACTTTCGTCAACATGCGACAGATTTCTCACCGCCCTGAATTCCATTCCCTCGACTACAAGTCGGCTCGGATTGCTTCCACGTGTTAATGCACTCCTTGGGGCATTCCCACAACTGTTATGCACGATCACGCCGTTGAGACCGACATGGTAGACGTGTTCGCCGTCGACTTCGAGGTTGTAGACGGACTGAGTGCCGGGAAGTTGCTCGATTCTGATGACCGCAGCCGTCCGACCGTCCTCCAGCCTGAGACGTTCTGTGGTTGTGAGCGATTCTGCTGAA
>JAQWOH010000005.1 GCA_029245955.1 Fuerstiella sp.
CATAGCCTGCTGAGTGAACGTGTCCATCCCCTCCATTTTCCCGCTGGCATCGCAGTCACGTCGAAACCTGTCAAACGACGTCAGCAGCTGGTGACGATGTCCCAGTCGATCCGCAGTGATTCCCTGCAGCACCAGATCGTCTCGGCCTGGCCCTTTCGGCGAAAAAGACGAATGGCCAAGGCCCAGAAATCCAGGAGAGGGCTCGTTGTAGGGACGGTGCCTGGTGGTGTAACACAAGCTGACAAACGGTGGCGTCCCGGGAGTCACCGGTCCCTCAAAATGACTCACGACTGAACCAAAGTGTGGCCAGCCACCGGCCGCAGCATTCTGTTCGTGATAGCCGGTCATGCACTGATAAGAGTAATGAGCATCCTTCGCGCCGACCATCGATCGAATCGGAACAAACTTGTCCATATTCTTCGCGATGCCCGGCAGCAGTTCACAGATTTCGATGCTTGGCACACTGGTGCTGACAGGCTGAAATTCCCCCCGAATCTCAGTGGGTGCTGCCGTTTTAATGTCATACATATCCTGATGCGGCGGGCCACCGCACAGGTAAATCATGATCACCGACTTATGACGCTTGCTCGTTGCGGCGGCTGAAGAAGCTTCAGCTCTCAACAATTGGGGCAGACTCAGACCGGCAGCTCCCAGTCCACCAACACGCAAAGCATCCCGACGGGAAACACCGCTGCATAGTTGTCGTTGAAACGCGGATGGTCCCTGCACAGAAAGCATAGATACACTCAGCAAAGAGGGCGGGAGAAGTTTGGTGGGGAAGTCAGTTTATCGACTCAATATCGCAGCGTCGACACATATTCCGCCACTGGTACATCATCTGGTGACGTCCACCCTCCGATTCTGCGTGAGAGCAGACTGCCAATTCCACATGGTTTGACTCGGACTAAGTCGAACCGAGCGCTGGTCAAAGATTCAACGGTGCCTGCCAGCTTTCCTTCAGGGCTGCGAGCGATTCGCTGACAATGGGCCTCTCGTTATTGCCAAGAATCTGCAGGGTATCGTCTGCAGTCGTTTCCCCAACGCAGCTATAAGGGATGTTTTCCATAACCGCCGCGAACTCAGCAGCGTTCGCCTCCTCAACTTCGACCAGGAACCGAGTGTTGCTTTCGGAAAACAACACAGCAGTCGGATCAGCCACCTGCCCTCTGGAAAATGCGGATGCATCAGCGCCAGATTCAGTGGACGGTGCGGCAACGTCCGTCAGATTAATCTTCGCCCCTACGCCCCCCGCAAACGCCATCTCGGCCACAGCAACGGCAAGGCCACCTTCGCTGAGATCGTGACAGCTGCGGATAAGCCCCTGCTTGATGGCCTGGTGAATGGCGGAAAACACTTTCACCGCTTGGTCGGTGCAGACGTTGGGCGCGGTACCTCCGGTCAGCCCCTTGATCAGGTTGTAGTGGCTGCCGCCGAGTTCGTCTCGCGTGACACCGACAAGACAAAGTTTGTTTCCCGGAGCTTTCAGGTCCATCGTGACGGCTTGTTCAATATGATCGATCTGCCCCAACGCAGTAATCAGCAGCGTTGACGGAATAGCCACTGTCTGGCGTTCGCCATTGCTGTCTTCGTAACTGAACTCGTTGTTAAGACTGTCTTTGCCGCTGACAAATGGCGTTCCGTATGCAACAGCGATGTCCTGACAGGCAAGAGAGGCTCGAACCAGTGTGCCCAGTGTTTCCGGACGCTCCGTGTTGCCCCAGCAGAAATTGTCGAGAATCGCAATCTTTGACGGATCGGCTCCCACAGCCACGCAGTTGCGAAGCGCTTCGTCGATGGCAGAAGCGGCCATCCAGTAAGGGTCGATGTCACCGTAGTGCGGATTCATACCGCAGCTGATCACCAGACCTCGATTGGAAGTCAGGTCCGGCCGCACGACAGCGGCATCCGATGGGCCATCGTTCTTGACGCCAACCAGCGGTTTGACGACGCTGCCGCCCTGCACTTCATGATCGTATTGTCGAATGATCCACTCTTTACTGGCGACATTAAGTGAACCGAGGATCTTCTTAAGGTCTTCAGTGAAGTCTGTTGATTCGGACACGGCACTGGCAGAGCCAGTGGCACAGGAATCGGCGATCTCAAACGTCGCTTCCCGAATCACCGGTGGGCGTCCATCGTGCAAAAACTCCATGGTCACCTGGCCGACCAGATTATCTTCATATTTCAGCACCAGTTCTTTCGTGTCAGTGAACTTGCCAATAACACTGCTCTCGACTCCTTCCGAAAGACACAGCTGTTCGAATTCCGCGATATTTTCTTCCGGAACCGCCAGTACCATTCGCTCCTGAGCTTCGCTGATCCAGATTTCCGTGTATGACAGGCCGGAGTACTTCAGTGGAGCCTTCTCCAACCACACTTCAGCACCGGTTTCCTCACCCATTTCGCCAACAGCACTGCTGAATCCACCCGCACCACAGTCTGTGATGGCGGTGTACAGGTCACGGTCACGAGCTTCAAGAAGAACATCGAGCACCATTTTTTCCGTGACGGGATTGCCGATCTGCACGGACCCACCGCTGATGCTTTCGCTTTCCTCGGTAAGTTCGGCCGACGAAAATGTTGCCCCGTGAATTCCGTCTCGACCAGTGCGTCCGCCGACCGCAACAATCAGATCGCCGGGTGACACACAGCCTTCGCTTTTGTCGCGAGGAATCATGGCGATGTTGCCACAGTACACCAACGGATTACCTAAATAGCGATCGTCGAAATAAACCGCGCCGTTGACGGTAGGAATACCCATGCGGTTGCCGTAGTCCCGCACGCCGGACACAACGCCTTCCATCACGGCCCTGGGGTGTAAAACACCGGGCGGCAGTTCGTCCGCTGAAAAGTCGGGGCGAGCGAAGCAGAAGACGTCGGTATTACAGACCGGGCGAGCTCCCAAACCAGTGCCCATCGGATCGCGAATGACGCCGCCGAGGCCCGTGTTGGCCCCACCATAAGGTTCAATAGCGGATGGGTGATTGTGAGTTTCCACCTTGATGCACACGTCCTGATTTTCGTCGAACGTCACAATGCCGGCGTTATCCTTGAAGACACTGACGCACCAGTCATCGTCACCGAGGTTCTCGCGAATGCTGACGGTTGCGTTGAAGATCGTTTCCTTCAGCATGTTGTCGAACTGAATTTCGCGAACCGTTTCACCACCTTTTGTTTCGACGTAGTGAATGCGACCGGCGAGTGTCTTATGAGAACAGTGTTCGCTCCACGTTTGAGCAATGGTTTCCAGCTCGATGTCGGTCGGATCTCGATTCAGCGACTTGAAGTAGTCACGAATCGTCTGCATTTCGGCAAGCTGCAGATACAGCTGCCCTTCAGCACTAAGCTTCATCAGAACATCGTCTTCGTCCATGTCACGAATAGCGACGGAGCCAATTTCAAACTTGTAGTCCGTGCCAACGTGCAGATCTGTCAGTTGCAGCGGACCGCTGACGACATATTCGATCGCATCGTTCGAAATAACTTTGGACAAAACCCGGGCACGCTCGGCAGCTGAAAGTTCTCCCGTCAGCCAATACTTGCGACACGTCGCTACTGCCGTCACATCGAGATCCTGCTGAGCCAGCGCTTTCGCTGCATTGTCGGCGACGCTGTCAGTGACGCCAGGATGCAGCAGCACGTTCACGCAACCACCATCGGTTGACGATGTTTCGGGCAGGCCGTTTACTCGAAACTGCTCGACGACTCCGTCGCACAGCAGTACTTCCGCGGCTTTGCCGGCATCGGCTTCTGTCAGTTCCCCCTGAATCAGAAATGACCGGGCAGACCGCACGTCAGCCAGGGAGTCGATTCCCAGGCTTTTGGCATCGGCAAGAATGCGCAGGCCTTCGTGGTCACGAGCATCCTGAGTCGGCAGAATTTCAACTTCCCAAAGCATTTCAATGGTCCGTCAGTTTGATATCCGTACACCGGAACAACACGGCAGAGCCCCGGCCTTAAAAAAGTACACGCATTGCTGGCAGAATCGCGTATTGCGGCATCCTGGCTGCGTCGACAGAAGTATTTCAGCCACCAATCACAAGTACAAGCGGCCGCGAAGAGGACGTTCAGAAGATTGCAAAACCGAGATCCGGAACACACGTAATTCTCAGACTTCGCCAATTGCAACCACTTTGGTTGATCGCCACGATATACCCCATAAGCCAAGACATTGCACTCAACCGGAGAAAACCTGAGATGTTCGTTCGTCTATTCTGCATTTATTCTGCCGTGGCCCTGTCCCTGACGTCATCCTCATCTGCTCAGGAATGGAAAAGTGGAGTGGCAGCAACCTCCCATCGTCACCCCCGGGGCAACCAACGACCAGCCACCGTCAGACGCCATCGTGCTGTTTGGTGGTCGGGACCTGGCAGCATTTGAAAACGGTGATCAATGGCTGATTCAGGATGGCGTCGCGATTCCTCGGCAGACAGCAATCACTTCAAAGCAGCAGTTCGGCGATATTCAGCTGCATCTGGAGTGGTCGGCTCCCACCGAAATCACAGGCGAAGGACAGGGACGCGGTAACAGCGGCATCTATCTGATGGACAGGTACGAAGTGCAGATACTGGACTCGTACCAGAACGAAACATATTTCGACGGACAGGCCGGATCTGTGTATAAACAGACTCCACCGATGGCCAACGCCATGCGAAGGCTTGGTGAATGGAACACGTACGACATCTTTTTCACTGCTCCCGTCTTCAAAGTGAATGGCGATGTCGAAAAGCCAGGATATGTCACCTTGATTCACAACGGCATTCTGGCGCTGAATCATTTCGAGTTACTGGGGCCCAGCAGCTACGTAGCTGCACCGCACTACGAGCCTCATGCCGAAACAGGACCAATCTCGCTGCAGTTTCACGGGGACCCGGTCAAGTTTCGTAACATCTGGCTGCGTGAATTGAAGCCGGCTGTGGGCAAACGAACGTCGGCCGGCTTCAACATCGTGAAAGAGTCAGCACCGGAAGCAGAAGACAAGCCTGCTGCAGAATCCGAAGACGACAGCGACGACTCGGAGGAAGACGATAGTTGATTCGTAAAGTCCGCCCGGTTCAGACTCACCGCAGTTCCGCAGCCGTATCCGAAGCCTAATCGGATGCGGCTGTTTTCATTAAGCCACATGTTTCAGACGCTGACATAGGCACAGTGCTTACAGCTCGCCCGCCAACTGAAGTGCCAGCAGTGGATATGCCGTTCCACTGTACGTAATAAAATGCCATTTTTCGGTGTTCAGCGAACGCGTCCACCAGCGGCCGGAAACGCGCTGATTCTGCTTCAGCCAGGTGAGCCCACGAAGCACAGAATCAGATTCGCAATGCATGCCGCTCTGCTGCAAAACGACAAGAACCAGACCGGTCATATGGCCGTCGCTTTGCGGCGAGTCAAAATCGGATTCAGCACGAACCTTCTCTGCGCGATTGCCACGTCCCCATTGCTCAGGAGCCGCAAAGTTGCGAAGACTCCAGCCCCCGTCGGGCTGCTGCTGCTCAAGAATCATGGAAACAATGTTCTGCTGTTCATCAGCACCAAGGATTCCGTCGAAGCGGGTTGACGCCCAGAGTTTCAGAACCTTCGCGTATTCATGCGGTGGCTCTGTATCACGAAGATACGTTCTTAAACGTTCAACTCGCCCCAGCAGCTCGGGATCCTCAATCGAAGGCAGCCACTGCGGAACGGCCCCGACCGCCATTGCAGCCATCGTGGCCTCCTGGTAGGCGCTCGATTCAAACGGAGGCCAGCAGTCAAGAGACGTCCAGGTACCGTTGTCGTCCTGCAGCTGGAACATCAGCTTCAGAGCAGCGTCCGTTTCCGCAGCCCCCTGATGAAACACATGCGCGTCCCACTCCGCCAGTCCGGCCGCCGCGTAAATGACCTGAGCCGGCCGAGTTCCGCTCCTAAGCCGTTTGTGATCTGTCGCCTGCAGTTTTGCCAGTTCATCGAGAAAGAACTGACGCACTTCCTCTGACGGCAGCCCCAGAGAACTGGTCAGACGCGGCCGAATGAGCAGATATGTGCCATTAGTGTGACAGGTGATGCATTTCTTCTGTCTTGACCACCCGACCGCCCCGTCCTCCAGGTGATCTGCTGCCCGGTCAATAGAAAACTCACGTCGCTGTTCGTCCGCAAATGCAGCGGGGACTGTGATGTCGTCGACTTCGTACTGACTCTGTCGTTCAACCGTCGAAGATTTCGTCTGTACATCTTCGTCAGCACTGCAAACGGCAACCGCCGGCAGCAAGTAAAACACGGACAGCATTCGAGACATCGTCGATACCTTTCGCCAGGTAATTTGTTTTCACTTCAGATCGGTAGTCGCTGAATCACATCCGACGACTTTCTTTGACGCCCACTGCCCCGGTCGTCCTGTCGGCAGGGACAGATGCACGAGCCCGAGTCCTATTCATCAACAAACTGAAATGCAAACACATCTGCATTCTTCAGTGTCAGCAGAAGTCGAATCTTCTTCCCAGCCAGCTTGCCAGACGCTTGTCCTGACAGCCAGTGAATTCGATGATCGGTGTCGTCACCGGTCAGTGGGGCACATTTGAAACCGGGAACAGGTACTCCACCCGCATCGCATAACTGCACGCCGATTGCTCCTCCTGCAGCACAACGATAATTGAGCGACAGAACATTGCCATCGAATACAAGAGGCCGGGTCAGGACATCGCCGGTTCCGTGCAGAGCGACAAACCCGTCCTTACGGTACGTAAAACGCCGCACTCGACTGTCGGGACCGGTATAATAAGCTTCCGTAGCATAGACAGACAGTTCGTTCGGGTGGCCTGGCAATTCAACCAGGCCGTTGGTCATGTAGTTGCTGCGGTTACCGTCTCGGTCTTCTGGCGCCGTCTGCGGAATGACGGCGTCACTGAAGCGATGAAAGGTGACTCCGTCCCGACTTGACATGAACACAGGTTCCACCTGCTGCGTCTTTGGCATATATCGAGTTGGAAATCCAATCCGAATGTGCGGCGCTGGGGGATAGGGACGGATGGCATTGGTATACAGATGCTGATTCGGAGCGTCCGGGTACGTCAGCGGGACAGGCTCTGACCATGTCACAAAGTCATCAGAGGTACACATTAAAATTGAACGAACCTTGTTGGTGAAGGTGCGGTGGTAATCCACATACTGTTTCGTTACCGGGTCCCAGAAGGCGAGATTCTGTGAATCGAAGTAGCCCTGCGTGATGACCGGTTCGTCCTTCATCAGCGACCAGTGAATGCCGTCGGGGGACTGAAATACGTACAACCCCTTTTGTCCCAGCGGTCGACCTCTCGAGATGGCCTTGTACCGCGCGGCCGCCGAGCAGTCGGGATTCGCGTCGCGAAAGGCAACAAAGCAGTGGGTCCCGATCCCCTTCCACACGATATTGTTTTCCTTTGACCCTTCCCATTCATGCAGTCCAAGCTTCGGCTTCGTCCAGTGAATCCCATCCTTGCTTTCGGCGTAACACGTAACCTCAGGATGGGCCGACTTCATGTCAATGGCATGAGACCCGCGGTAGTACATGCGATAAATGTCGCCATCCTGAAAGATGGAGTAATACGCACACGTATTACCTTCCCATGGTTCGCCAGTGACAAGGACGACCTGCTGAGGCTCAGGCTGCTGAACCTGAAGCTGCACACCATCCGACATGGAATCAATCAGATGCCGATCGACAAACAGTTCGCGGCGGGAACCAACTTCAATTGCGTCGACCGCCACAGCTGTGCTGTCACACGCAAACAGACACAGCGCAGGAATCGTTCCAATCAGACGACGGTACGTTGGGGCATTCATCGGGCAGGCTTCATGTGCAGGTGAGGATGACGAGCATAAGGCAAACAGCATCGCAAATTCGCCCCCAAACTAAAAGCATGCGTCGCAAAGAGACGCAGAGTTTCCCATTTTGAAAGCCCGGGGCGGGAGATGTCCAGCCGCACAGTTTAAACTTTTCAGCGCATTCGTGGGGTAGCGACGGCGTCTGACTTTGTGCGAGAATGCGAGTGACTCGACAACCTCACTTCCTCACGGACTCTTCAGACGTTGGACAACCTTCCCGACAATCAACTGATTCAGCTTTCAGTTGAAGGCAGATCGGAGGCATTTAACACCCTGGTGATCCGTTATCAGGACCGGCTTGTTCACAGCCTGACACAGGCACTGGGGTCCCGCGACGACGCACTGGAGATCGCTCAACAGGCCTTCGTATCGGCGTGGCGCCGTCTGGACTCTTTTCGTCAGGATGCCGCATTCTATTCATGGCTGTACCGTATCGCGATGAACGCAGCCATCAGTCGGAAACGGCAGCAGCGTCTGCCGACCACATCGCTGGACAGCTACGTCGCTGCGTCCGGCCACACTCCGGTCGATGTGAACAGCGATACGAATCCTGAACGCCGGCTCGTAAGTGAGGAACGCGTGCAGTTGGTGCAAACCGCTTTGATGAAGCTGCCGGAAGAGTTCCGTCAGCCTCTGGTGCTGAAAGAAATCGATGGATTTTCCTACGACGACATTGCAAAAATCCTGGACATACCGATCGGTACAGTTCGCAGTCGCATCTTTCGAGCACGGCGGGAACTGACGGAACAGCTGAAGCGAATATTACCGAAGTAACCCTGCCCGATCACTTTCCGTATCCGGGCACCCACGGATTCCATGAACAGTAATACATCGCCTTGGGGACTGTTGCACTCAGCAACTCTTCCGAAAAACCGGGCTTCGCCTGAACGGATCCGCTGAGAATAACGTCAAGCAAAGTTGGTGTCGACGAGTATTCGATAACCTCGTATTCCGACAGCCCCAGTGACTGAGCAAGTGCGGCCAGCGCCTCTTCCTCATAACCGACTTCATCGACCAGACCATTTTCAATGGCCTGATTCGTAGTGTAGATCTGCCCGGTCGCAAGGTCACGTACGTGTTCATCATCCAGGGCTGGACGGTTCTGCTCAATTACGCCAATGAAACGATCAAATGAGTCCTTCAGGATGGCGGCCCAGACCTCACGTTCCTCATCAGAAAGATCGCGAAACGGATTCAGCGATGACTTCAACGGTCCGGTCACCAGCGGTTCCACGGTCACTCCGACCTTTGATGCAAGTTCAGCAGCGTTGTAACGGGGAATGATAACACCGATCGATCCCGTCCAGGTCGTCGGCTCCGCAAAGATGCGGCCCTCGGTGCCAATCCCCATCGCCAGGTAATAGCCTCCCGATGCCGCCAGTCGTTTCATGGCAACGTAAATGGGTTTTTTCTTCGCCAATTTCTGTAGT
The DNA here is from genome assembly GCA_029245955.1 of Fuerstiella sp. Lineage (GTDB taxonomy): Bacteria > Planctomycetota > Planctomycetia > Planctomycetales > Planctomycetaceae > Fuerstiella. The sequence continues at coordinate 9,264 of JAQWOH010000005.1, forward strand.
TCGTGGTACAGCTGATGACTGTCGGCCACCAGACCGCCAGGACTGTCAATAGCCAGCAACACACCCTTGACAGCATCGTCCTGCTGAGCCTGTTCAATCTGCGTCAGCCATCGCGCCGTGAACGGAGGCATGATGGTGCCGGAGAAACTGATCACCGCCAGTTTTGCGGAAGCCGACTTATCACCGGAATGATGCGATTGCTGAACGCTCTGTGTCGTCGCAGTCGCATCAACCACAGTACTCAGCAACAGCATCATGTTCATGAAAACAGACGCCAACAGCATGGCCACCAGAATTCGGCGACCGACAGCCCGCACAGCAGATTCCCCCGCCTCCACCCGGATAACCACAGAATTCGCTGCAACGGACTTAGTTTCTCCAACGGACATCGATTCTTCGGTACTCATTTGCCTGGTTCCTGAACGGCGCCGGTGTCTCACCCGCCCCGCATTTTTCAACGTGAAATTCTCAACGTACATGCGTGTTACGACGCAACCTGTCCGCCGACTGTGACCGGCCGCATTCTGGTGTAAAGCCGGGCAGATGTGAAGACAGGCAGCCTGGCCGGACTAATCCGGTCTGGAGATCTGTTCGCTTTCTAGGTGTCCTATCCGTCGCAACACCAGTTTTCGATGACTTCCGTCAGAAATCCGATTTTCCAAACAGTCGATACGGATCACGGAGACCTGCATTGCGCATGCCAGGTTCGCCCGTCCTCACGGACGGCTGAACCGGCTGGATCCACGAGCGCCAGCAGAATTGCAATACCTGAATGGAATCGGGAAGATTAAAATGAAAACTCGAAAATGCGTTCGACGATGCCTGCTGGTGGCAACCCTTGCCGGAACACCGCTTTCCGTAGCAGGAGCAGAAACTCCTTCCGTTCAAAAAACTGCGCCTCAGGAACAAAGGACAACATTGTGGCCGATCGTCGCAACCGCTCTCAGAAAAGTGCCGCAACCCGCCAAACGTGTATCCGATATTCAACTCACCCAGTACCAGCCCGGCTTGAACGGGACGAACGGCAAAACCTCAACCGTGAACGGCGAACTGCGGAAACTCTTCCAGAAAAACGGCCGTCCCATGCCGTCAATGAGGACGCGAGACCTGCCAAATGCCAACAGTTCGGCAATTCGCATGGTTCGACACAGAAAAGACGTCCCTGAGCCACCTGAGTCGTCGCAAGAAGAACAGGCGAAGAAACCAAGCCTGCTGAAAAGATTCTTCAACAGATTCAAGGCAAAACCGTCAGACAAAGACGAGTTCCTGTCGCCGGGCCAGGCCGCCGCACCCGCGATTCCTTCGCCGCCACCAATTGTGTTCGATGAGGGCTCGAACACTCGATCGGGCAGTACCGGAAATTCTGTGCCAGCAAGGGTCACAGGATTCCAGAAAGGCAATGGTCAGTCGATGTTCGGTATCAGCCAGTCACGTATTGCGACAACATCGAATGATGACCTGGCGCAGCCGCTGATTCAAGTAACACAGTTGGCTCCCGCAGAGTCACCCAAGGGCAATCAACCGGCGCAAAAGCCCGCGGGAAGCGACTCTCAATACCAACACCCGACTCAGCATCAGGTTCTTGTTGACGATGGCTTCGTGAATCCGTTTGGCGAATCAGTACCGGCCAGCGACGATGATACGTTGCTTGACCTGGATTTGCTTATCGAAACATCTATTTCTAAAAACATCGAATCCCCGTTACCGACACTTCCCGAAGACGCATCTGAACTGGCAGCCGATCAGAATCCGTTCGTTCAGGAAGCTGCAGCAGCGTCGCCGCAGCAGCAGCCGGTGGCACGTCAGTCAGATGCGACAGGCAATATCGCTGCAGAGCTTACCGAAGAGTCAACGGTTTCGGCACAGACAGAAGAAGTCGTAACAGACATCCAGCCGACTCGCACGATTGCGTTGGAAACAGATTCGGAAACGACAACGAATCAAACACAGCATGAATCGGAAGAATCATCAGTCACTGCGAAGCAATCACAATTCGCTGATGAAGCCAAGTCAGAACCAATCGGTACATCGGATTCCGAAACGACGTCAAAAGCAGCATGGAGGCCGTCAGCAGAGGCTGTCGCCGGGGGCCGAGTGTTGGAAACACCCATTGAACTGAAACCAGATCCGGAACGCCATCGTCAGCTGAGCGACCAGGCTCGCCGTGAAGAACAGCTGTACCGAATCAGTTCACGTAGCGGACAGGCCGGTTTTAAGGGATTTTGTCCGGTTGCTCTGCGAGACCGCCGCGAACTGCTCGATGGTCGTTCAGAGTACAGTTCAAAATACGGTCTGAGAACATACGACTTCAGCTCTCCGGAAGCCCAGGCAGCCTTCGAAGCCAATCCAACGCGATATGCTCCTGCCGGAGCTGGCAGTGATGTTGTGCTGCTGGTCAATACGAACGAAGAAGTGGCCGGAATTCTGGACTTTTCACTGTGGTATCGTGACCGCCTGTACATGTTCCGATCACGCGAAACTCAGGCAATCTTCTCGGGCAACCCGCAGCGGTACGCGAGTCAATACTGAGAGGTTGCACGTGGGTGTTGGCGGTCGATGTTGGCCCCTGAAAGTTCACTGGCGACATGGGCTTCCAACCGGTCTGCATTACCGCGGTCAAATCCCGTCTCCTGCGCATACCACTGAGCCTAAAGCGTGCTTATTGCAGGGTGAGAGCCGGAAAACACAAGATCGATCGTGACACCGTCGCCTGCCGTTTTTCGCCAACATCAGGAATTGACAATCGGCCATCCTGGCAGGCGTTGGAGATCTGTCATTGACTGCTCTGTTGCGTCAATGAATGTGCGGTCAAGGCACAGATGCGCTCGACGCTCTGCACATCAACACGATTATTCAACAGTCGCTGCAGACTGAATCGCAGTGTCGTGATACCCGGCGCGGATCAACTTCCCGCCCGGATTTGCAGTCGATGCGGATTCCCTTCGCAGGATAACAGAACCTCCGACTGACCGGATGGTTTTTCTTCCACTCTGTGGCACGCTACATTCCGCGGTACCATTCGCCCTGACGCAGGGCACCACGACGCACGGAAGAATAAACCGTTCGCGTGTGACCTCAGAATAACGTGCAGTCTGCGTCGTGGGGACTCCCGTTTCGAAACCAGAAAATCAGCCATGCGAATCCCTTCACCTTTTTGTCTGTTGCCGGTTGCTGTACTCACAGCGTGTTCTGTCTTTGTCACGCCGAGTCATGCAGACGAGTCCGCCCCAGTTACAATGCCGGCCCGTGGCATCTGTGCTCATCGAGGGGCTAGCGACACTCATCCGGAAAACACACTTTCTGCATTCCGAGAAGCCATCATGCTCGGAACGCAGATGATCGAATTTGATGTCGCGCTGACCAGCGATAAACGGCTCGTGCTGATGCATGACAGCACTCTGGATCGTACAACGAATGGTGAAGGCCCGGTGTCGCAGAGCACCTTTGATGACCTCAGAAAGCTTGATGCCGGTTCGTGGAAAGACAAGAAATTCAAAGATGAACGCATTCCCACTCTGACCGAAGCGTTAGCCATGATGCCGGACAACATCTGGCTGAACGTTCATCTGAAGGGTGGCGCAGAGCTGGCCAGAAGAACGGCATCGTTAATCTCCGAAACGGGGCGAATCCATCAGTGCTTCCTGGCTTGCGGACATGATGCGGCAGTCGCTGCCAAAGCGACCGAGCCAAAGATTCTGCTCTGCAACATGGAACGTCAGGGAAACTCTCAGCAGTACGTGAATGAAACGATCACAGCAGGTTCTGACTTCATTCAGCTGTACGGTGGTGATGCTGTTGATCCTGCCCTGACAGAACAACTCAGCAAAGCAGATGTTCGCATCAATTACTGTTGCGCCAATGAGGCAGAGAAAGTGGCAGCGTTGTTTGGAGCCGGAGTGGAATTCCCGCTTGTGGACAAGCTCAGTGAGATGCTGAAAGTCGCCGATGAGCAGGACATAGAACGACTGACGCCCGTGTATCGTCCACGCGGAAAGCCTTCGGACAGGAAGGCAGTACCGGTCTTCGCCGAGGGCGAAGCACAGATCGTCCACGCGTTCAAAGAACAGAACGAGTGGATCCATCACGATCTGTGGGTGGAAACAGAATTCGATTCCGACAGTGATGGCCGGCTGGACCGTATGCACGTCAGTGTCACTCGCCAACGCCAGACCGACACCGAGGGTCTTAAAGTGGCCGCCGTCTATGTGTCCAGCCCGTATTTTTCGGGTACGGCGTCCGGGACTCGAAACTTCTTCTGGGACCCACGTCAGGAACTCGGCCAGCCCCCCGACAAACACGCCCAGCCGCCGTCAATTGCGCATCAATCGCGGCGAGTCGTTGTTTCAAAGTCGCACTGGAATGACTGGGTTCCGCGAGGCTTTGCGGTCGTTCATTCAGCTTCGCCTGGCACAGGCCTGTCACAAGGCTGCCCAACCATCGGGGGCGACAACGAATCATTAGCACCGAAGGCTGTCATTGACTGGCTGAACGGTCGCGTCTCCGGCTTCACGACACCGAATGGCGACAACAGAGTCGAAGCATTCTGGTGTACAGGAAAAGTGGGCATGACCGGAACTTCGTACAACGGCACGATTCCGCTGGCAGCGGCAACAACCGGAGTCGACGGACTGGAAGCCATCATTCCCATCGCACCGAACACGTCATATTATCATTACTATCGCTCGCACGGACTGGTACGGCATCCGGGCGGATACATCGGTGAAGATGTCGACGTTCTGTACAACTATATTAACAGTGGCAATCCGGAACGCCGCGAGATCTGCAACTGCAATGTTCGTGACAAAGAAATGGCCGAAGGCTTCGATCGCGTTACCGGCGACTATAATTCGTTCTGGGCGGGACGCGATTATCTCAACGACCTTGGTCCGCTAAAAGCACCGCTGCTGATGGCCCATGCCTTCAACGACTGGAACGTCATGCCGGAGCACAGCGTTCGCATTTACAAAGCCGTGCAGGCAAAGGGAGTGCCGGTGCAGTCGTACTTTCACCAGGGAGGGCACGGAGGACAGCCTCCGCTGAAAATGATGAATCGCTGGTTCACGCGATATCTTTACGGCATTGAAAACGGCGTGGAAAAAGATCCAAAGGCGTGGATCGTGCGAGAGAATGAAGACAGGCAGAAACCCACATCGTATGCCGACTACCCTAATCCTGCCGCGACGACAGTCACACTGCATCCCGGAGTCGGTGGCAAGAAGCAAGGTTCACTTGGCGTCCGCAGCAAAACGCAGCAGGGAAACGAAACACTGAAGGACAACTTTTCCTTCGACGGTGAGACGCTGGCTCAGGCAGATTGGACCGATCACCGCCTGCTGTACGTGACTGAGACACTGAAGAAACCGATTCATATTTCCGGTATCGCTCGCCTGCGAACTCGCCTGGCCTGCAACAAGCCTGCCGCTAACTTTTCGGTATGGCTGGTTTCACTGCCATGGTCCACAAGCGAAAAAACGAAAATCTATGAGAACGTGATTACCCGTGGCTGGGCCGATCCGCAGAATCGTGAGTCGCGCTCGAAAAGTCAGCCTTTGGTGCCCGGACAATACTACGATCTGGCCTTCGATCTTCAGCCGGACGACCAGATCATCCCGTCCGGCCAGCAGATCGGCATGATGATCTTCTCCACTGACCGCGAATTCACACTGTGGCCGGCCCCGGGAACGGAGTTAACAATTGACCTGGACGCGACCAGCATTGAATTGCCGATCGTCGGTGGTCAGGATGCGTTTGCCGAAGCGACTGAGTAAACAGGAATGACGGCCAGGTAAATACAGGATCAATCGCAGAAATGGCTCAGGCAGAGCCTTTCTGGGACGTACCTCAGCTTGCCCCTCCTCCACAATCGGCAAGGTTGCGCAGAATCTCAGCGCCCTGCCGCAACTGATCATCGGCCGCAGCAAACGACAGTCGAAAGTGAGTGTCGCTCGAACTGAATACGTTCCCGGGAATGATCAGCAGATTATTGCGAATCGCTTCGGTCACAAACTCAGTCCCCGTTCCCCACGGCGCTTTCAGAAACAGGTAGAAGGCACCCTGCCCTCCCTGAATCTCAAAGTGATCCTTCAGCTCGGACACGATGAGATCGCGTTTGCGACCGTAGTCCGCAAAGTTCTCGGACAGATCCAGTTCCCAGGCCGTCAGTCCCGCCCACTGAATTGGGTGCGGCGCACAGACAAACGTAAATTGCTGCAGCTTCATCATCTGCTGAAGGACTGCCGACGGTCCGTGAACATAACCAAGTCTCAGCCCCGTCATGGAGTGAGATTTACTGAAGCCGTCGATAACAATCGTACTGTCATTCCATTCTGCCGGACTACTGAACTCACTGTCAAAGCAAAACGACTTGTAAATCTCGTCACTGATTAATGCGATGTCGTTGTCAGCAGCAATCTGCGCCAAAGCTTTCACTTCCTCTGCAGATGCCACGGCTCCTGTGGGATTGCTCGGGCTGTTGAACAGAATGACTTTCGTACGATCCGTAATGGCCGCTTCTACGGCCTCCGGGCGAATTCGGAAATCCGGATACGTTGACAGTTGAACGACTTTACCACCGGCCAGCGTCACCAGATGTTTGTACATCACAAACCACGGATCAAAGACCAGCACTTCGTCACCAGGATTAACAAGCGTACACAACGCCAGCATCAGCGCACCGCTGGTGCCGGACGAAACGAACACCTGGCGATCTTCATGTTGGTACGCAGCATCAACGTCATGCTGCAGTCGTTCCAGCAGCGGAGCAATGCCCTGCGTTTGGCTGTAGGCATTCCTGCCCTCCTGGACGGCCTTGCACAACGCATCTTTGACCGGTTGAGGAGTGTCGAAGTGTGGTTGACCGATGCTCAGGTTGATCGGATTCTGCATTGTGGCAGCCAGATCAAAAACCTTTCTGATCCCCGATGCATCGATCTGATGCATGCGATCTGCAATCCATTTATCACTCATACTCTCATCACCCATCAATGAACGGAAGTACTTATATAAAAGCAACTTGCGTGAATACTACTACCTGAATTCAGCCTCCACAATCGATCGGCAATCACTTTAGTTTAGCGACCGAGCATTGAGACTCCTGTAACTCATATGTTTGAGAGGTCAATGACCTATACTCAACGCAAGCTCCCACATTCGTTCCTTCGGACGCAGCCCACTGGCACCGCACCATCCGTGAAGATCGGCGTGAAAATGAGGAATTTCAAGATCATGAGCTGCGTTACATTAAGGTTCGTGTCTCCCACCTGCTTCGCTCTGGCAGTCGCCATGACTTCGACTCACGTAGCCGCAACCGACGATGTACGGCACGTCGTCGATATCGGTTCCCGACGCGAGTTGTTCGTTGATCAGCACATCGTGCAAAAGTTGAGCGGAACGGCATTGAAACTTCACGCACCACAGCTCATGCCGCCGATCTCGCCGCCGCGACCTCACGGACACTACGCCACCGTGCTCAGATCAGACGACCAATTTCAGTTCTATTACCGCGGGGATACGCAGCCTGGTAATCACTGGAAGAAGGGCTGGGAACAATATCACGAAGGAGAAGTCACGCTGTATGCAGAGAGCAGCAACGGCATCAACTGGACACTGCCGAGACTGGACATCTACGACGACCATCCCACATTCCCCGCCGGTAACGTGGTGCTGATGAACGAGTTCCTTGTGACTCACAACTTCACCCCGTTCGTCGACACTCGCCCCGGTGTTCCAACCACCGAACGCTATAAGGCGCTCGGTGGCCTGGCCTATCAACCGCATAAAGAACATCTTGAAGTCCGGGAGCGGCGTGGTCCTGGCGGCTTGAAGGCGTACACATCACCTGACGGGATTCACTGGAAAAAGTTGAGGGACGAGCCCGTCGTGCCGGAAGAATGGGGCAAGTACTTTGATTCACAGAATTATGCGTTCTGGTCAGAATCCGAGCAGGCCTACGTCTGCTACTTTCGCCGCTTCATCAACGGGTATCGCGGGATCGCCCGCACGACGTCAAAGGACTTCATCAACTGGACTCCCTTTGTCGAAATGAAAGCGAATCTTCCAAACGAGCACCTTTACACGCCCTGCACTCAACCGTACTACCGAGCGCCGCACATTTATATCGCTCTGCCAACACGCTTCATGGCCAAACGCGGTTCTGCCACCGACATTCTGATGATGAGCACTCGTGGCGGCGATCGTTTCGATCGTGAATTCACCCAGTCATTTATTCGACCGGGAATCGGGGCTGAAGGCTGGGCAAACCGAGCAAATTACGCGGCCATTGGCATCCATCAGACCAGTTCCACAGAAATATCGCTGTTCCTGACCGGTGGCAGACGCTACGCACTGCGTATCGACGGCTTTGTATCCGTCAATGCACCGCTGGACACCGGCGAATTCATCACCCGGCTGCTGAAGTTTACCGGCACGAAACTGGAGATCAACTATTCAACAAGTGCTGCGGGACAATTGCGGGTCGAAATCCAGGACGCAGACGGGAATGTCGTTCCGGGTTTCACTCTTGATGAATGCCAGCCGATCTACGGTGACCACATCGGGCGAACGGTAAATTGGAATAATGAATCCGATATCAGTGCCTTGGAAGGTCAGCCGATACAGCTGCGTTTCGAGATGTCGGATGCCGATCTGTACTCGTTGAAATTCGATTAGAAGCAGTTTTACACCACCTTCAGGACAGAAATAGGTATCCCGAAGCGTACGCGAGGGACCAAGACATGACGTCTTCACTCCACCCCTCGCTTACGCGCTGGATTATCAGCTGATTCGAAAACGGCTCTGAAAAATCAGCGCCGCCCAGTACATAAAGCGTTCTGTTGTGATCGACACATTGAGTTATTTTGAGACGGCCGTACCAATACCAGTTCGGCCATAACCGTTCCCGCAATAGAACATCCGCAGGTGATTTCCTTCGCGAATGACTGTCGGATATTCAACCATTTGCTGCTCCCAGCCATCGCCGGTCGGTGTCAGTTGTAGATTGTCGCCGGTGCGCGCGCCCCGTCGCCAGTGAATCCCGTCATCAGATTCGGCATAGCATATCGAGTAGTACCCCCAGCGTGTGCCGATGGCCGAGTACCACATGCGAAACGTTCCATCATGCTGCTGATGGACAACCGGACCGGCCACACCAATATCTTCATAGTCGCGTTCAGGATCACGAACCATCACGGCCCCTCGTTTTTCCCAACGTATGCCATCGTCGGAGACAGCCAGACAAATGGTCTTCTGTTGATTGAGAGCATGCGGAGTACCAGTCGTTGGACAGCCCGTGTAGTAGAATCTCCAGTGCATCGAGCCTCCCGGTTGACGCACTCGCAGCACAGATCCTCCGGCGACCCCGACCGCATCCGGGGCTCCATCTTCACCGCTGCTGGCAAGTACCGGCTGATCACCGAAACGCGACCAAGTCACTCCGTCTCGACTGGTCGCCAGACCCATGCCAGGAAATGCACTCAGGCCGGAACCCCGACCAGCATTGCCTGTGTAATACAGGTGCCAAAGATCATCACCCATCCGAACCACGTGAGGCAGCACACACCAGCGGGCATCAAACGCACCCGGTGCGCCAGTGTCGAACAACGGTCCAACTCGATTCCACGTCGACAGATCATCAATGGCGGCCGTGCCAACACCAATCTTCTGTTTCTGATCGTCCCCACCGCCGGAATAAAACAACCGATACGCCTGTCCGTCTCGCACGACCCACGGGTTCATACACCGAGTCGAATCGAATTCGCCTTTGCGCGGCGTAAGGATTGGGTTGTGATCGCCTCGAATCCATTCGACCGGCTGCTTCAGCTTTGTGTACTCCTGAGCATGCGACAGCCGCATACTGACCACCTCATGGCTGCTGCGCTGAATCCCGAACACAGTGCCAATATCGCTGCGGTCCCATGCGATGCCCTGCCCCGCAATCGGAGCGGTCACCGTGGCCACATGGTTCAGTTCAGTGGCGTTATCCGGAACTTCCAGTACGTAGAGTTCGGGGTGGTCATGTCCGGTCACGAACAGTCGCCCATTGGGTCCGAATGCTCCACCGGAATTACTGTTCGGAAGAAAGCGCTGAATGACAGTCTCAGGGAAAGTCCAGGATTTCGTCTCCTGCCACTCGTCGTCGTAGCGCACCAATCGCGTTCGACGAACATCCGCATCGCCGTAGAACGCAAAGACAATCCACCACGCTCTCTGATGCCGCTCAATCCAGTTGATGGCCCCTTCGGTTTCAGAAAACTCTTTTCTCTCCAGATGCTCGAGTGTTGCGGCATCAAAGATTTCGACTGAATTCTTCCGGGGAGTCTTCGGCCAGTTCGAGTTGGCACAGTACAGACGACCGTCAATCACGATGCCGCTGTTCAGATGAAGAATAGGGGACCCGGCAGGAGCCGTCCATTTCTTCCGCAGCCTTGTCGTTTCTTTCTCGTAACGGCCAATCGTGCGGTTGGCAATTGCATAGAACGATGTTGCATCAACAGCAACGGCCTGGTGAGCTTCAGGAACAACAGTCCGTTTCAACTCACGGACGGTGATGTCTGACGCTTCGCCTGCAGGCCATCCATACGCGGCCGCGAACGTCAGGCACACAACGACAAGTCGTTTCATTTTACGATAAATCATGGGGACAGCCGCCGATGGAATGAGGACAAAAACAATCTGGGTCGCGGATGCCGGCCACCCGCGAGTGCCCTGTCTTATTGGCCTGCGGAACGATGGCCCTGGCAACCACGACAGAATACAATTCTCACTGCAGATACACCATCTGACCGCCAGCAGCGTCAATCCGTTAAGACAAATGCCCGTTCGTTGACGCACCGTCGGGGTTCTGAGACAACCTGTGACGCAATTGACGTGTGTCAAGCTGCCACCATCCCAGGCCGTCCGACTCCCGACTCAGCTTCCGGAACCCACCGAAATCATGTTAATCAATTTAATCCCTCGTACACTCTGCATCTCCTGTCTGTGCCTGATTGTGTGCAGTGGCGTCGTGCCCGGTCGTGGTTTTGCCGACGACGGATACACAGAAACCCCGGGCATAGAAGGCAACGGTAATTTCACGATTGGTCCCGAGTACAAAATCGATCCTGACCTGACGGATCAGGGCAATCCCAAAGGAAAGTATTTTGAATTTTCGATGCGTCTGGCTGACAGCAGAATCTTCCGGGGTGACGATTCCACACTTGATGCAAAAAAGGACGTGCGTGAACAGCGGAAGATTTTTGTCTACATACCTGCAGCATATAAAGACGGGATTGAAGCGCCGATCCTTGTGACTCACGACGGCCCGAGTCGCCTGAATCTGGTGCGGAACGCACTGGACAATCTGACAGTTTCAAAGGATCCGGAACGCAGACTGCCTGCGTTTATTGCGATTGCCGTGCAAAATGGTGGCGACGACAGCAAGGGCAGTGAACGTGGCCTGGAATACGACACAATGTCCGACCGTTTCGCACGATTCATCAACGACGAAGTGTTGCCGGCCGTGCTGCACAATGCTCAAATTAAAGCCGCGTATCCGAACATTGCGTTTACAGACAATCCCTGGGGCAAGGCCGCGATGGGCTGCAGCTCGGGCGGGGCAGCGGCTCTCACGATGGGCTGGTTTCGTTCCGACCTGTTTCGTCGCCTGATCACCTATTCCGGCACGTTTGTCGACCAGCAGGACGACGACGCCCCGGAAGAGGCCGCGTTCCCGCTGGGCGCGTGGGAATACCATTCCAGCATGAAACTGATCGAAACTGCAGAGAAAAAACCGCTGCGAATCTTCACGCACGTATCTGAGAACGACAATCGTGCCAGGGATCCGGAAGACACCTATCACAACTGGGTGATGGCCAACAAGCGAACGGCAGCGGCCCTGAAAGCCAAGGGCTATGACTACCGCTACGTCTTCAGTCGCGCGACGCGGCACTGTGATCGCAGGGTCTTTGAGCAAACGCTCGCTGATACGCTGGTCTGGATGTGGCGTGGTTACCACGCTGATTGACCAACCGCAGAATGTGCTGAGACGTCTTTATCACTGGTGGCGTCCCTTTCAAAATGAGTTGTGATCTTTGGTCTTTGATCAATTCATCTCGAAATACGCCGCCTCTTTCAACCTCTCAGCAAACACAACTTTCTACAGTAACCCGCACAAAAGCCACATAAGTCAGGGCCCGCTGGGCTGCGTCTCAATCCTGCTCATGGATATCAGCCACAGGAACGCTTCGGTACTCAGATCACATATCGGACTTCTTTGTCAGCCAGCGGTCGTAGACGAACGGCCCAAACGGAACAACAGCGGCAATGATACCAGCGAACGCCATTCTGTTTGAGATCGGAATGCGTTTCACCGCCATGATCAGCATCGCGACCAGGCCGACGAACAGAAAACCATGAACAGAGCCTGCAATGCGAACGGCCATGGGCATGCCGGCCACGTACTTCAGCGGCATCGCAATACCAAACAAAATCAGCGTCGAAACCCCCTCAATAATCCCCATACGACGCACATTACTCAGAAAGACATGGTCGATTTTCACCAATTTGCTGGGCTGATTTTCGGTCGGTTCGTTCATGGACGACAGCCTACTATCCAAGGGCTCCCTATCGCAATAGCGTATTCCATTGCATGTCCAGGATCATTTCAGATCGCCGACGAGACAGATTCGTCATTCGCCTATGCTGATAACTGAAGAGCATTGACCGAAATGACGACAAGCCGATGGCAAGAGGCCCACGAAAGTGAAAGAAAAAGTAAAGGCACAGAATGGGGACGATACAGCATATCTCAACGCTTGCCGCTTGCTTCTGTATATTGACCAGTCACCCAACCTACGATTCATGTCCGCGATGCGGCATAAACCGCTTTCAAATTTTGAAACATGCAGGCACACAGCGTGAACAGACCTATGAGGCTATCGAATTCTTCTTCCGTAAATTTCGGCCCTTCGATCCTTGAAACCAGTGAATCATTTACCGCAACCATTACGAACATCTCGTAAAACTAAAATGAAGAAAACCGCGATAGCCCAATACTGGACATGCCAGTGCTCACGTAAGTATTGGAATTCCATATGCGCCGGCCCCCAGGCGGGGAGTACGTAAGCACGCTTTGCCTGGTGGCGGTCACTGCACCCCGGCCATGAAGATGCTGTTTCCCGATGTAATGCCAGTTTACACGGGTAGGCGTTCTGTCACACCAGCGCAGTGTACACCCAATGCCTGCAAGTCATTAGACGATCGCTCATAAGAATCACGGGGCTCGATTCTGCAACAGTTAATGAGCCATCCTGGCGCCACCGGTCATATCACTCTGCGTTGAGAATGTTGCCGTCCTCGGAAGTGATAGAGTTTATTTCTCTGTTAAGTCAGACTGACTGTTCTGGCGATTGCCTGTTGCAGGTCATCACGAGTAAAGGGTTTTTCAAGGCAGGCACAAAATCCATAGTCGCGATATTGGGCCAGCACCGGGTTTTCAGAATATCCGCTGGTGACGATGCCCCTCGTATTTGCGTCCAGTTCCAGAAGTCGCTCCATGGCTTCCTTGCCGCCCATCCCGCGAGGGACAGTTAAATCAAGCAGAACCAGGTCGTACGGGTCCCCCGCGACCAGCTGCTGCCGGTACCGTTCGATGCAGGCCTGACCATCATCGACAATGTCAGCCTGATAACCGAGCGACGCAAGTGAATGACTCAGCACTCTCTGAATAACTTTCTCATCTTCCATGACGAGTACGCGCAGTGTTTTTGGCGTTTCACCCTCTTGAATATCCTGGATGTCCTGTTCTGCTACGTTGCCCACTGGCAAAGTCAGTACAAAGCAAGCGCCGTGGGTAACAGCGGTGTCAAGTTCGAGTTTGCCGCCATGCCGGCGGGCAATCCAATAAGAAGTCGCCAGACCAACACCTGTACCCTCGTCTTTAGTCGAAAAGTAAGGGTTGAAGATACGATGGTGCAGGTCCTTCGGAACGCCCGGTCCGTCATCGTGGAAGCGTAGTTTGATAAGACCTGCCTGTTTTTCCACTCCGCCACATATTCGGAGTGTGCCGGGTCCGGCACAGGCCTGAGCGGCATTCAAGATAAGATTCTGGAAAATCTGTGCAATTTGACCTGCGTCAAAAGCGCAAGGCGGCAGAGTGTCGGGAAAATCAAAGTGGAGCTGTAACCGGGTACCACGGGCCGTAAATTGTCCGAATTTCATCAGCAAAGAGAGCATATCTCCTTGTTGCAGCACCGGCTGACCGCCGCTGGAGAAAGTCAGCAGTTGCTTGGTCAGTCCCTGCGCACGCAGGCACGCCTCTTCGGCCTCTTCCAGAAAAAGTATGGAGTCGCCGCTGGTGTCTGTTTGGGCGAGGTTGATATTACCCAGTATGGCAGTCAGCATGTTATTAAAATCGTGAGCGATACCACCGGCCAGAAGACCAAGAGACTCAAGAGATTCATTCTGATAGTTTTGCTCTTGCCTGTACTGAGCCTCCAATGCCTCTGCTAATGCGGACTCTGCCTCGGCTGCACGTTTTTGAGCGAGAGCCGAGGCAATTCGTGGCGCACTCAACGTTGCGACGGCAACAAACAGCGCCTCGTCAGTTTCATCGAAAAACGCAATGTCCTTACTTTCACTGTCAAGCACGCCGAGCAGTCGGTCCTCAAAGGTAATAGGCACAGACAGTTCGCTGCGGCCGCTGTATACATCAAGAATGTAACGTGGGTCTTGTGCCACATCGTCGACACGCACGGGGCTTGCCAGTTCGGCACAGGTACCCACAATGCCGTGACCGCGGGGAATGACGATTCGATGGAGAATCGAACGCTCCTCCGGGTTCTTAAGTCCGTAAGCTGCCCTCTGAACCAGTCCTTCAGGTTCATTTAAGTAAAGCACACAGTCTTCGAAACCGAACTTATCGCCGATGTAATCAACGATGTTCCAGATTATGTCGTCAAGGGTGTCCTGTTTGAGCATCATGACTGAATAGTCAGTCAATTTTCTAAGCAGGGCTGAAGCGCTGGAACCGGTCTTCGGCAGATTGTCGAGTGCGTTTGCTCTCCAATCTATTGACATAGGTCAATCTGCCATTTCAGGTGAGTTTAATTTCGCAAGAGTGATCCGAAACACGACTATAAAGAATTACCCCGATCAATATAAATATAAGGCACCATAAAATCGGGCAACTGGTCATCATTTAAGATGGAATGCCCTCGGTCAAGAGAACTACTTGACTGTTGGATTAAACCACGTCGAGTTTATCGAATACCTGCCTGATGAATAAGTGTCCATAGAGTCTGCTGAATATGTTCTTGAGGTTGGTGAAATACTACCGCCACGACTAGCGACAACAGGCATGGAGGCGGACACACATTTTGACCGCGGCAGACGGAACACCGTACAAACAGAAAACGTAAGCCAGATTTCCCTCTGGCTGCATCCGGAGATGCTCACCTTCTTGCCCCTTTGTATATTTCGGGGAAGGAGAAACACAGTAAGCACAATCTCAGGGAGAGTCTGCCAGACACGTTTCACAGCTATCGACGGTGCCTGATCTATCATGCTGAGATTAAGTTAACTGCCGATCAGTGACCCGATCGATGCCAACACGATGAATAGATTTCAAACGCGCACTGTGCGGAGGCGAAACAGTACAGTCGGGAAGGAGTCCATGTAATGACTCAGAACCGGGACTCTAAACGTCGTCACAGGGAACTGATTTCGCGCCAGTTGAGTTCGTGCGGCATAACCTTCCGGTTAATTGAAACAACTGCTGCCCGACCAGCGGCTTCGCCAAGAGGCACGGCGTTTCCCGTAACGCGATAACTGGAATGCGCAATAAAATCGCCGCTGATGCAGCGTCCAGCCATCAATAGTCCGTCAACGTCGGCGGCGATCAGAGCAGGATAGGGAATATCGTAGGGCTTCATCCCCCCCTTCTTAAACTGACGATTGACTTCCTTATTACCAAGCGAATCCAACGCGTGTACATCGATTGAAAACCGGGCCCGACAGACGGCCTGTTCATGTCGGAGACCATTCGCGAGGTCTTCTGCAGTCAGGGTATAACGACCTCGAATGCGGCGGCCTTCTCGAACTCCTATCTGTTCGGCAGTCGCAACAATGGAGAGGTCTTTCCATGGACCGCCCAGGTTTCGCAGTCCGTCAACGATCTCGTGAATCTCTCGACGGGCACGAATGGTGGCCTGAGTAATGGCATCTGCATCGAATGCCGAAACGCCATATTCATGATTGGTCATGATCGAGTAAATCCCGCTGTGCAGATGCCGCAGCGTCGGAGCACGGTACGAAGGCTTCACGCCGTTGTCTTCCATCAGCGCAAGCAGTCGACGTTTTGCTTCAGAACCCGTCTCACGGATATATGGCTGAATTTCATCGGGGTCGACACCGGTCAATAACGCAAGCATCGACATCGGCTGACATTTGCACGCCCCGCCGATTCCAAGATCAAAACGACAGCCGGCATGGGCGGCCAGATCGCCGTCTCCGCTGCAGTCTACAAACCGCTCGGCCAGCCATGCTTCCCGTCCGGATTTTGATTCGGTCAACACGGCGACAACGCGATTGTTTTGGTCGGTCACAGCCCCCACCAGCCGCGTATGCAGTCGAACCCTGACCCCCGCGTCGACACACAATTCCTCCAGCACGCGTTTAACGACTTCCGGATCATAGACAGTACCGTTCGATCGCTGTGCGACTGCACTTCCTCGTGAGGCGAATTCCTGCAGCAATTCGGCCATGAGACCGGACTTACCTTCGGCGTCCAGAATCTTGGTCAGCAGACCGACAGTCCATACGCCTCCCAGGCAACCCGCCACTTCGATCAGCTGGACAGACGCACCAGCCCGCGCAGCGGCCAGAGCAGCCGAGATTCCCGCCGGGCCGCCGCCGCAGACGAGTACCTCAGATCTGCCAGCCACCGGGATCACCCTCTGATGCTCGACAAGCTGCGTTCCATCCTCTGAAAGTTCGCCCTGTGTTCGCAGCACATCACCGCTTACGGGATTCGCGAAACGGGTTGACTTAACGTCGTCCGCAGCCTTCGTATCAGCAGACGCCAGTGTTGCGGAGACGATCAGACCACCTGTCGCGACCTGCAGAAATTCGCGTCGGCTGGAATCACCTGTGTTCATGAGTCTGAGTATTTCAACGGTGTTCGCGAAAAACGACAAGAAATAATGTGACGATGAACTGCCGAAATCAGGATCAACTTTCAGCGGACTACAGCCGTTTCGGCGACTGCCTGGCATACCACTCGCATCACGTTATCGTAGTCCTCGGTGTTCAGAAAAACAGATCATAACCTATAGCTGCCACGATTGTGACAGCATGCTTACTCGAACTTACACCAGCTATGAGAATAAAGGTTTTCGCAATTTTTGCCGTGATTATTTGCATGATCGGTTCGCTGCGGGCGGTTGAGCAACGACAGCCTAACATCATTTTCATCCTGGCCGATGACCTGGGCTACGGAGACATTGGCTGTTATGGGTCAGCGATTAATCGCACTCCCCATCTGGATCGACTGGCTGCAGGTGGAATTCGGTTCACGGACTTTCACAGCAACGGGCCGATGTGTTCGCCGACAAGAGCTGCATTTCTGACCGGGCTCTACCAAAACCGTTTCGGTCGCCGCTTTGAGTCAGCGTTGAGTGGTTCTCGCCGCGACCCCGGGCTGCCGCTGAACGCCGTCACCATCGCTGAGGTTCTGCAACAGGCAGGTTATGCCACGGGAATGTACGGCAAGTGGCACCTCGGCTATGAAGCCCCGTGGCTGCCGACCAATCAGGGCTTTGACGAATTCCGCGGACTGGTATCCGGAGATGGCGATCATCACACTCAGATCGATCGTTCAGGTAACGAAGACTGGTGG
Source organism: Fuerstiella sp. (assembly GCA_029245955.1). Taxonomy (GTDB): domain Bacteria; phylum Planctomycetota; class Planctomycetia; order Planctomycetales; family Planctomycetaceae; genus Fuerstiella. The sequence continues at coordinate 27,133 of JAQWOH010000005.1, forward strand.
AACGGCGAATCCGTTTCGATGGAAAAGGGCTACACAGCCGAACTGATCACTCGGCACAGCATTGACTTCATCAAGCGGCACAGGGACGAACCGTTCTTTCTGTACGTGCCCCATCTGGCGATACATTTTCCGTGGCAGGGGCCGGAAGATCCGGCACATCGGAAACGCGGCACCAGTTACCGCAAGGACAAATGGGGCGTCATTCCGGATCGAAGCAACGTACGTCCCCATGTTACAGCTATGATTGAGAGCCTGGATGAGAGTGTCGGCAGGATGGTAGCGATACTCGACCGGCTGGGACTGACCAATAACACGCTGGTCGTGTTTACATCAGACAACGGCGGCTATCTGGACTACGCAGGCGGCTTTAAGAACATCTCTGACATGGGACAGCTGCGCGGTGAAAAGGCCACGATCTATGAAGGCGGGCACCGCGTGCCGGCGATCTTCTCATGGCCCGGGAGAATCAAATCGTCAGTCAGTCACGAAACAGCAATGACGTTCGATCTTTTCCCCACGTTCGCTGCCCTGGCGGGTACGAACACCGACTCTGCCACGCTGGACGGAATGGATCTGCGCGAGATACTATTCGACGGCAAAAGCTTGCCGCAACGATCCTTATTCTGGCGTATGGGATCTAGTAAAGCCGCACGACAAGACACGTGGAAACTGTGCGTGCGGGGTAACCGACCACCGGAACTCTACAACCTCGCCACCGATGTGGGCGAACGAAACAATCTCGCCGACAGTCGGCCGATGGTTCTAAGTGATCTGAAGAATGCACTCGCTGAGTGGGAACTTAACGTCGAACGCTGATCAGGACAAATCATGAAGCACGTTTTTCAATGGTTCTGCTGCCTGTCTTTCGTTCTGGTCGTGCACATGCCTGCTCGAGCAGAACAACCAAACGTTTTGTTCATTGCCGTTGACGACCTGCGCGTCGAACTGGGCTGTTACGGCAGTGCCCACGTAAAGTCTCCGAACATCGACAGACTGGCCTCACACGGCACAGTGTTTGAACGAGCTTACTGCCAGCAGACAGTCTGCAATCCCTCGCGAGCTTCGATGTTGACCGGTATGCGGCCCGACACCCTGCGAATCTGGGATTTGCCCACTCACTTCCGTCAACACAACCCTGATGCCGTCACGCTGCCGCAGCTTTTCAAAAGCAACGGATATCGCGCTCAGTGTGTCGGTAAGATATTTCACAACTGGCGACAGGACAACTGGAAGGGCGACCCGACGTCATGGAGCGTGCCATCCGTGCTGCACTACAACAGCCACAGCCATGACAATCCGCTGGTCGATGGAGAGATACCGCCGAATCTGGCATCGGGCGAAGGTGGTGTCGAATGTCGCGACGTGCCGGACAGTGCGTACTTTGATGGACGCGTCGCTGAAACCGCCATCGCAGCACTTCGCAAAGCCGGACAACGAGACCAGCCATTCTTTCTGGCCGTCGGCTTCTGGAAGCCGCACACACCGTTCAACGCACCAAAGCAATACTGGGACCTCTACGACCGACAGGACGTTCCCGTACCGGTGCATGTCACACCGCCCACCGGCGTTCCCGACATTGCTTTGACGAGCGCACGTTATCGCGGTGGACCGGACTCGGAGTTACTGCGCGAGATGCACCACGGCCATCTTGCGGCCATCAGCTATCTGGACGCGCAGATCGGACGCATCTTGCACGAACTGGATGTGCAGGGCCTTTGGAAAAACACAATTGTCGTGTTCTGGTCTGATCACGGCCTGCATCTGGGCGAACACGGCCTTACCCGCAAGACCACGGCGTTCGAGCTGGATGCGCACGTACCCGTGATCATAGCGGCTCCAGGCTACAAGCCAGGACAAAGAACTGATGCCCTTGTGGAATTACTGGACATCTATCCAACTCTGGCAGACCTGTGCCAGTTGAAAGTACCGCCTGAAGTCGAAGGCGTACCATTGACACCTTTACTGATCAACCCCGACAGTAACGTCAAATTCATCGGCCTGACACAGACACCGCGGCCGAACTATCTGCGTGGCAAGCAGCCAACGATGATGGGCTATTCCATCCGCACAAATCGTTTTCGCTACACAGAGTGGCGGGACTTCAAAACTGCCGAAGCACAGGCAAGGGAGCTCTACGATCACGAGACCGATCCGTTGGAAACGGTGAACATCGCCGAGCATCCTGACCACAGCAGAACTATCCTTGAGTTGGCGAAGCGACTGGAGCAGACGCTCTCAAGTGAAAAATCCTCGGAGGCCGCACAGGATTCCGAAAACCAACCGAACGTTCCTCTGTCCATACTGAATCTGCCTGATGCAGGCACGAATCCGGACGCCATCGATTATGCAGCACTGCCTGCTCTGCAGGGCGAGCACGCCATCATCAATCCAGTCAGGCCGGGACCGCACACTGCGGCATCCGACAGCATTGACATGCACCATCTGCGGCTCAACCTGCATAACTATCTTGTTCACTGCGATGACCGGTTCTGGTGTATCTGGAGCGACGGGCCAAAGATCGAAGACTGGCCGACTCAGGAAATCAAATACGCAACCAGCGATGACGGCCTGACCTGGAGTGCTGCGAAAAGCCTCACCGGCACGCCACAGGAACCGCACGCGTATATCGCTCGAGGCCTGTGGGTGCGAGACGGTCAGCTCCTGGCGTTAGCGGCTCATTACCGTGGTAAGGGAGCATTCGGAGCGCCGGACCAGAAGCAGCTCGAACTTCTGGCATACCGTTACGACAATAATCAGCATACATGGATACAACACGGCAAACTCTACGACAATGCGATCAACAATTTCCCTCCGCAAAAACTGTCATCAGGTGACTGGATCCTCACTCGACGAGACTCACGGTTCAACGTCACTGTGCTGATCGGCGGCCGCAGTTCCATCGACGACTGGCAGGCATTTCCTGTTGTAAAGACAGGCGAGGTCAACGGCTTTCGCCCGGACGAACCAATCTTCTGGCCGCTTGAGAACGGACAACTATTCGCCCTCTTCCGAGACAATGGTGGGTCGCAGCGTCTGTTCCATTCAGCGTCGGACGATGACGGACGCTCGTGGGATACACCAGTCCTGACGAATTTCCCGAATTCCAGCAGCAAGCTGTTCTCGATGCAGACAAGTCGCGGCTTCCGCATCATTGTCCTCAACGCGAATCCGTCCGTCGGGCGCCGCGAGTTGCATCTGGCAGTCAGCGGGAACGGGAAGTCGTTTACGCGCCTCGCCCGTCTGGACATCCCGTCGCCATCATCCGTACCGGGGGCCGTTTCACGCATTACGAAGAAATTTCAGTCCGGAATTGCGAGTCTTCAGTACCCGCACGTCATTGAGCATGACGAACATATCCTGATCGCTGTTTCTCGAGGTAAGGTGCAGACAGAAGTCTTCCGCGTCCAACTCGACGACATCGATGCCCTGCTGAAAAACTAAGCCCATGCTTAAGGCCACAATACAAAAATCACTCGCGCTGGCCGTGCTCACATTTATGGCCGTCGCAGCATACGAATCACATGCCATCGCGACCGAACGTCCAAACATCGTGTTCATCATGGCGGACGATCTCGGCTACGGAGACCTCGGCTGTTATGGCCAACGGTTAATGGCAACGCCGCGAATCGACCGGCTTGCTTCAGAAGGCACACGATTTACCCAGGCTTATGCCGGTGGCCCCGTCTGCACGTCATCACGCAGCGTTCTGATGACCGGCCTGCACACCGGTCACACACCGGCTCGTGACAACGTTCCTCATTATCATTCGTATCTGTATGAAAACGACGTGACCGTGGCCGAACTTCTTAACAACGCTGGTTACCTGTGCGGTGGAGTCGGCAAGTGGTCTCTGGGCGATGCGGGGACGGTCGGCCGAGCCACAAATCAGGGGTTCCACAACTGGTTCGGTTACCTGAACCAGGATCACGCTCACTATTACTTCACAGAATATCTTGACGACAACGAAGGACGCCTTGAACTTTCCGGCAATACATCTTCACGGACACATTACAGCCACGATCTGCTGACCGAACGCGCGCTGACGTTTATTCGTGAATCGCGTGAGCACCCATTTTTTTTGTACGCCGCGTTCGCCCTGCCTCATTTTTCCGCCAGAGAAGAAGACAGCGACGGCCTCGCCGTGCCTTCAACTCAACCGTATTCAGACCGCGACTGGGACCGGAAGTCAAAGAAGTATGCCGCGATGATACACATGCTGGACCGAGACGTGGGCCGCATCGTTGACCTGATTGACGAACTTGGACTGACAGAAAACACGATAATTATCTTCACCAGTGACAACGGAGGACACGCGACTGTTCCAGCAAAGTTCCAAACCAGCGGGCCGCTGCGAGGCTTTAAGCGGTCACTCACGGAAGGTGGCATCCGCGTGCCCTTCATTGCCCGCTGGCCGGGCAATGTTCCAGCCGACGTCACCAGCAAAGATGTTATCGCTTTTCAGGACATGCTGCCCACGTTCGCGGAACTCGCAGACACAGTCGTGCCCAAACACCTGAAAGTCGACGGCGTGTCGGTGATCGCAGCGTTGAAGGGTAAAGAACCGAGCCCGACCCGCCCCCCCCTGTATTGGGATTACGGGCACTGCCGAGGGAAGCAGTACGTCCAGGCCGTACGACTGGGTGACTGGAAGGGCATCCGCCACGTAAAGGCCGGTCTGATTGAACTCTACAATCTCGGTCAGGACACAGCAGAAGTCAACGATGTTGCTGTGGCGCACCCCCGAATCGTGGAACGCATCCGCATTATTATGGATCGGGCTGTAACACCGAATGCGCGTTACCAGATTGGTACGGTCTATCGTGGCAAGCCGATATGGACCACAGCCCAGTAAACAGGATTTATCGATCCACTCGCATCACCGGAGACAGGAACTGCAGTATCGAAGTAATACCGCAACAGCAGTAGAAGGTATCGCGTCAACAAATTAATCTGTGCTCAACGGTCGCAATCTACGCACCTGCACACCCTCATGAAAACACCGTTCTTCCAATATTCCTTCGCAACATTCTTGTTTGGCCCTGCACATGCCCTCTAAAACTAACGCATCTCGCCGCTTTAAGAGAACGGAGTGGCAGCCAGGAATGCTCTCGAGCGTTTTGTCGAATCTGGTTGACGTCCTGCAGGCCACAGACGTACATGTCAGATTCAACGGAATGCAAACCGAGCAAACCGCCCCGGCAACCGACGACGGCCCTGATGCGGTCCATGACGTGACCAGCCTTCCTGTCGGTCAGAGAGTTCTCATCGCGCAGTACAGTCGTGAACGCGGCGATTCGGCAGACGTCAGCAACGTCGATATCCTGACCGTCGACATGCTCAGCGTTAACGTCGTTTCAGTTATTTTCGACGCGACAACTCCGGAATATCAAATCAGCGTTCAGGCTGGCAATTCTAACATGGCGGGTGCAGCATTGGCATTGCTGAAAGAACGATTATCTCTACACGAGATCCCCTAGCCGTGAAATTCGAAAAGTGAACGGTCATCGCTCTGTTCCCGTACGGTAATCGTTGCAACAGTTGAAGTTACACCGTTCGCACGACCCGATGCAAAACCGCACGGCACATCGGCAAACACGTTCCGGCACTTGCCGAGCAGTGTTCTGTCAGTAGATTATCGCTACCATGATAACAGTCCGGTACACTTGGCAGTCTCTGATGCGTGCATGCTGCTCCTGAAACGAAATGTTACATGCGTCCTCTGCACTTAATTCTGTCGGTTGTCCTGCATCTGAGTATAGCGGGGGCAGTTCAATCACGGGATAATGAGGGGAGCTCATTGCGAGCGGGTTCCGCTGCTGTCGAGATCTCACCGACAACTCTGCCGGCACTGCGAAACGGCGGTTTCCTGCAGGCCAGTTCTGATCGTGTTGATGATCCACTGCATGCTCGATGTCTGGCGCTGAACGATGGCGCCCAGACAATTGCGATTGTGATCGTCGATTCGTGCATGTTCCCGCGAACGTTATGCGACGAAATAAAACGACTGGCGACTGAGCGGACCGGCATCCCAACCGATCGCATACTGATCAGTGCGACGCACACTCATTCTGCCCCGTCGGCTGAAGACCTCTGTCTGGGATGCGGGCGCGACGAATCTTATGTGAAATTCGTCCCGGCTGGAGTAGCTCAGGCGATTGCGGATGCACAGGCAGATCTGCGGCCTGCGAAGATCGGCTGGACGGCAGTAGATGGCTCTGATTTCACCAGCTGCCGGCGCTGGATCACCCGCAGCGATCGAATGGGCAGTGATCCGTTCGGACGACGAACGGTACGAGCCATGATGCATCCGGGCTATCAGAATCTGAGCTACGTCAGTCCGGCGGGCCCCATTGATCCCTGGCTGTCCATCCTGAGTGTGGTGTCTGCAAAGGATAACACGCCGATTTGCGTGATGGCCAATCTGTCGATGCACTATTTCGGCGCGGGCGCCGGGTTTTCCGCTGACTACTTCGGGGAAGTTGCGCGGCTGCTGGAAGCCCGGATTGGAAAGATCAGCGGCACGCAGGCACCAGACGTTGTCGGCATCATGTCGCAGGGCACCAGCGGCGACCAGCACTGGATGGACTACAGTAAGCCACGTCGAGGAATCAATCGGCAGCAATACGCCGAAGGCGTGGCCGATCGCGTTCTTGAGGCGTGGAAGACGATCAGACATCGACAGAACGTCCCCCTGGCGATGGCCGAAAAACGACTCACGATCAGGCGTCGGATTCCGTCAACAGAGCGACTGGAGTGGGCTGGCCCAATCAACCGGAACCGAGGCGACATTCCACCGAGAAACCAGGTTGAAGTCTACGCGCAACAGGCCGAGTGGATTGATCAACATCCCGATACCGAAGTTGTGCTGCAGGCCGTGCGGATCGGTGAATTGGGAATCACTGCCATTCCGAACGAAGTTTTTGGAATCACGGGCTTGAAGCTAAAAAGACAGAGCCCACTGGCGGTGACATTTAACCTGGAACTTGCCAACGGAGGTGCGGGCTACATACCGCCGCCGGAACAGCATCGGCTCGGCGGTTACACTACATGGCCTGCTCGATCGGCGGGCCTGGAAGAACAGGCAGAACCACAAATTGTCAAGACGCTTTTGCAATTGCTCGAATCGGTGTCGGAGCAACAGCGAAAAACACTGACGGATCCGGCTTCAGACTACTCAGATGCGGTGACGAACAGGAGTCCGGTCGCATACTGGCGACTGGGTGACATGTATTCGACACAGGTACGGGACGCTGCTGGCCAGAATCACGCAGAGTACAAGGGTGGTGTTGCACTTTTTCTTCCGGGGCCGGATGGATCCGGGCTCGCCACGTCCGGCTACGGAAACCGATGCGTTTACCTGGCTGGAGGACACTTGGAGGGACATCTGCCCGAACCTGCAAAAGACTACACCGTATCCATGTGGTTCTGGAACGGCCTGCCCACGGCAGCTCGTGATGTCACCGGAACGCTGCTCCTGGTCGATGGAAACGTGCTGCAGATCGCGGGCAGGGCGGACGGCGACCAGGCGGGACGATTAGTTGTTCGAACGGAGACAGCTTCCCGGTTCGGCAGAACACCGGTTGCCACGAAAGGATGGCATCATGTCTCGATCACACGAACAGCGCAGCGGCTGCGCGTGTACCTGGACGGGCGCGGGGAACCGGAAATCGATGCACAGACCCGGCAGGCGGACGTCTCCGAAAAGATCCTGGTTGGCAGCGAAGGAAACAGTGCAACGACGTTTGATGGTAAGATTGACGAAATCGCGGTGTTCGACCGGGCGTTTACAGCGATCGACATCGCAGACCTTTACACCGTTTCTGAAATGACACCTCCCCCTCGGCCAAAACCAACAGTGCTGCTGGGCCCGAAGCCTTCAGACGCAGATGCGTTGAAGAAGTATGCCCAGGCCGTCATGACGTCGAAGCCAATCGCCTACTGGAGACTTCATGAAAAGTCCGCACAGTCTGCTGAGGATGTAACCGGCCGATTTCCGGCAACGTACGAAGAAGGGGCATCGCCTCTTCCACCGGGAACTGCCCATTCAAATTTCACAGGCGGCCGAGTGAGGGCTGACGTACCGCAACTGGGAAACACCTACAGCATAGAACTGTGGGTCCGAAATGAGTTACCAAACAATTCGCGTCCTGTGACCTGCTACCTGTTTTCCCGCGGCATTACTGGCGCTGAAGGCGCACCTGGCGACAACCTCGGCATCGGCGGCACACACATGAACAGCGGCCGGCTGTTCGTGTTTAATGGGAATCAGCAGGATCAGTCCGTTGTCGGTATGACGCAGATAGAACCGGGCAGTTGGTCGCATGTCGTAATGGTGCGGCAGAATCAGAAGATCACGGTGTATCTGAACGGGGATCCAAAACCCGAAATCGAAGGCGACCTGCCGATCACATGGCCAACGGAATGTGCAGACATGCTGCTGGGAGGGCGGAATGACAACTTCGCAAACCTGCAGGGGATGCTTGAAGAGATCGCAGTTTATGATCGGGTATTGACGCCCGACGAGGTGCAGGCTCATTTCGCTGCAGCGGCCGTCAAGCCGGTGGAAAAACGTGCGGTCAGTCAGACTAATGCCACGGACACACCAAAGCCAACAGAAGTTGCCCGGGCTCTCGAGACAATCCATGTGCGGGACGGTTTTGAGGTGCAACTAGTCGCCGCAGAACCACTGGTCAAGGATCCGGTCGCGATTGACTGGGGCCCCGATGGAAAGCTCTGGGTGGTGGAAATGGCCGACTACCCTCTGGGTATCGACGGAAAAGCAAAGCCAGGTGGTCGTATTCGGTTTCTGGAAGACACGAACAATGACGGACAGTACGACAAGAGTACATTGTTCGCTGAAGGGCTGAGTTTCCCTAACGGCGTACTGACCTGGGGCAACGGAATTCTGGTCACTGCTGCACCTGACATCACGTACATGGAGGACAGCACGGGCGACGGTCAAGCCGATGTACGCCGCATTCTGTACTCCGGATTTCTTGAAGGAAATCAGCAGTTGCGGGTCAACGGATTGCGATCGGGGCTCGACAACCGGGTCTACTGCGCCAGCGGCAGCCACCACGCTGGCTACGGTAAAGAGAACCGTATCGTTTCCCATTTAACGGGCAGAGAACATCAGATCGGGAGCCGTGACTTTTGCATTCGACCGGACACCGGGGAGATCGACGCTCAGAGCGGACCGTCTCAATACGGCCGCAACCGGGACGACTGGGGCAACTGGTTTGGCGTACAGAACAGCCATCCCTTGTGGCACTACGTGCTGGCAGATCATAATATCCGACGCAACTCTCACTATGCACCGCCGGACCCGAAGCAACAGGTCATAACGCCTACCAATCCACCGGTTTACCCGGCCAGCAAACGGCAGAAGCGGTTTCACAGCTTCGAACAGTCGGGGCGGTTCACATCAGCATGTTCGGCAATGATCTATCGGGATGAACTGTTATTTGAACGCGGCCCGGATCAGCACGCGTTTACCTGCGAGCCGTTTCACAATCTCGTTCAGCACAACATTATTACCAGCAACGGTGTCAGCTTTCGATCCCGTCGAGACCCGGCCGAATCAGAGCTTGACTTCTTCGCAAGTGAAGACCGCTGGTGTCGTCCCGTAATGGTAAGAACAGGGCCGGATGGAGCACTCTGGATCGTCGACATGTATCGCTACATGATCGAGCATCCACAGTGGCTGCCGAAAACGGGGCAGGACGAACTGCGTCCATGGTACCGGTCGGGTGAGAACCGTGGACGTATCTACCGAATCGTCCGCAGTGACCGGACCGTGCAACCAGTTGCAAAGCTTGACAGTCTTTCGCCCGAGGACCTTGTCGGAACCCTGGAGAACACCAACGGCTGGCACCGTGACACGGCCCAAAGACTAATCGTGAGGAACCGGCAGAATGCCTCCGTCGAACTGCTGCGAACGGTGGCGATTGGCAGCAAGCGGTCATTTGCCAGGCTGCACGCGATCTGGACGCTCGACGGTCTGGGCGCACTGGATCGCAGCACGCTCGAAGCTGCATTGACAGACCGTCACGCCGGCGTCCGACGAAACGCCGTGCGGCTCGCGGCGGGCGCAGACGTTGATGTCGATAATCTGGTGCAACTGGTTGACGATCCCGATGCCAAAGTTCGACTCGAACTGGCATCGACCCTGGGAGCCTGCAACGACGAGACAGCCAGTAAGGCGCTCGCTGATTTGGCATTGAGGTCGACAGACGAACCGTACATTACTTCCGCGGTGATGAGTTCACTGACTCCTCTCAATGCAGCAACCGTCCTGAGAAGAGTTGTAAATTCAACAGATTCGAAAAGTCAACCTCTGGTGCTCGATCTCATTAGACAGACTGTGGCCATGGGTGACGCCGACGCAATCAGCGAAGTTATCCGAATCGCGTGCACTGTCAGCAGCACAGGGGCGAATGCCTGGCGACATAACGCACTTGCGCAGACCCTGGACGGCCTGGCCAGACGTCGCTGGCGTGTCGACCGGTTGTCAGAAACTCACCGCGATCAAATCGCCATGACAATTCAGGATGCCCGTGTTGCGGCCGCAACTCAAACCCAGGCCGATGACCTTCGTAGTTCATCCGTCCAGCTGCTGGCACGCGAAGCTGATCGTTTGTCGGCTGACTTTCAGCTGATGGAACAACTGCTGGTCCCTCAGTCGCCAGTCGCCGTTCAGCGTGCCGTTGTGCAAAGGCTGGCTGAACGTTCGGAACTCGATGTCGCAGAAATTCTGTTGTCCGGCTGGCGATCGCATAGTCCGCTACTCCGAAACGAGATTCTGAGTGTACTACCGACTCGTCGACCGTGGGTCGAGTTCCTGCGACAGAAGTTGGAATCCGGAACAGTTCAAGTCTCGGAACTGAGTGCTGCGGTGCGTCAGCGTTTGCTGGTCGCAGGCGGGAATACCTCGGTGTGGAAACAGGTTTTGGCCGTCAGGTCCTCGGCAAATCGCGCCGACACTCTGCTTTCGTTCCGGCCTGCACTGACGCTGACCGGCGACCCGATGCGCGGCGCAGCTCTGTTCCGAAAACTGTGTTCGAACTGTCACAAAGTCAAAGACGAAGGCCATGAAGTGGGCCCGAACCTTGCATCGATTACGAACAAGACGAAAGAATCGCTCTTGACTTCGATTCTGGATCCGAACGTGGCCGTTGATGCAAAATACTTCAGCTATGTGGCCGTCACACAAAGCGGGCGAAGTTTTAACGGCATAATGGCCACAGAAACCGGCAGCAGTATCACCCTGCTTGCGGCCGAAGGAAAACGTCAGAGTATCCTGCGCAGCGATATTGATGAACTTCAGGCTTCCAGCAAGTCACTGATGCCGGAAGGACTGGAGAAAGACCTGACGCCGCAGGACCTGGCAGATATGATTAGTTTCATTCGCGACAAATTTTCGTTGCACTGATCCAGCAGCCGAGAGACTTCACTGGCAAAGCACGACGTCAGAACGCATCGCGATAAACTGCATCAGGCTGCCGAAGCGGAGCATCAACGGTCTCACCGGGGACAGACGCAGTCTACTTCGCAGATCCCCGAACGGTCAGCCAATTCGAAATTGTCTGAGTCACTATCTGAGCAGCATCCTGCTGGACGAAATGACCGGCATTGGGAAGCGTGACCAGCGTCAGGTCTTTTTCCAGCCATTGCCAGGTGTCATTTAACGCTCCAGGCAGCAGAGCCGTGTCTTTCAGACCGTGTATCATCAGAACCGGGCACTTCACCTTTGGCGGATCATCCGCAGGTAACTGGTACGGTTCTCGCGGATAGTTGGCTTTGTAGTAGTTCAGCATTCCCTTGAACGAAGACCGCTCAAATGCGGCGACATACTCTGCCTTCGCGTGTTCGTCCTCAACCCAGAACGACAGCCCGGCGGCAGTCAATCCTGATGCGGCCCCGGGCTGTTGAAAATGGCGCGCGTAAGCGGATGCCTTCTGCTGATCCGGATTGCTGGTCAGTTCTCGCTGCAGACCATACGGATGCGGCAGATTCAGAATGACAAGCCGGTCGGTCATTTCCGGATGAGCCATGGCATACTTCCATGCGACAGCCCCTCCCCAGTCATGCCCGACAATCACAGCTTTGTCCCGTCCGAAGTGTCGAATGACAGCCTGCACATCACTGACCAGTTTGGGCATCGCATAGTTTTCCACGCCCTCCGGCTGGTCACTCCTGTTGTAGCCGCGCTGGTCGATGGCAACAACTTTGAATTGTTTTGCCAAAGTCGGCATCTGTGCCCGCCACGTATACCAGTAATCCGGAAATCCATGGATCATCACCAGCAACGGACCTTCGCCGGCTGTGACGAAATGTATCTTCACGTCACCAGAATTCGCGAATCCGTGTTCTCCCAGCTCAGCCGCAACTGCAGACACGTGCAATAAAGCCGCATAAACAACTGAGGCAATCACGTTGCGGCAGGCCACTCTGATCATTTCGTAGTTCCTGTAAGTAAGGCTGAGTCATAATTCGAGAACCGGTTGACCAGGTTCAGTTAGACGCACTGCTGACACCGACTCCGTTCCGGATGCAGTAAACCCGAGCGGATGTGCGGATCAAAAGTCGGTCGCCAGCGATTGCCGGTGTTGACATGGCCATGTCGTCTTCAGCAAGCGTGTTCCTGTGCAGAATTTCCAGTTCGTCAGCTGAATTCATGACGTAGGTAACACCGTCTTCATTCAGACAGAACACCATCCCGCCGTAACCCCATGGCGAAGTCGTGAAGGCCCTGCCCTGCGGAATGCGCTGCTTTTCAAAAACCGGCTCGCCGCTTGCCGGATTAAAACAGGCGATGAAGCCAAAGTCGTACAACACATACAGGCGATCTTCGTAAATCAAAGTCGAAGGGTTGTACGGTCCCGCCATCTTCTGACACCATGCGATGGAGTCGTTTGACACCTCGTCTTCTGCCAGCGTGATGTCGCCTTCCGCCCCGGGCTTAATTGCGTAGATCGGGCGGCTCTTTCGATCCCCGACATATCCGGAACTGACGTACAGAAGTCCGTTGTGCTCAAACGGCATGGCGATGGTGATGCTCGACATCCCCTTAAAATGCCAGAGCAACTCACCGGAAAGACTGTATGATCGTACCTGTCCGGTGCCCGGTGTTACGATTTCAACCCGGTGAGCATTCTTCCAGATGAACGGCGTCGCCCAGTTGCTTTTTTCCGCACGTGCAGTGCGCCATACTTCATCGCCCGTCTCACTGTCGAGAGCCAGCAGGAATGAGTCTTCGTCGTTATCGTTTACAAGATAAAGACGATTATCGTGCAGCACCGGAGATGACGCCGTGCCCCATCCATTGCGAGTCTTGTGCGGTTCAAGACGTTTTTCCCAGAGAAGTTCACCTTCAAAATCGAAGCAAAAGACGCCAACGTTTCCGAAGTAGGCATAGACACGCTCGCCATCCGTAGTTGGCGTTTCTGACGCATAGCTGCTCTTCAGGTGAATTGCAGTCTGAGGCTTGCCTTCGTGGACCTGTCGCTGCCAGAGTACTTCCCCCGACATCAGGTCCAGGCAGAATACAACCCACTGATGAACACTACCCGGCAAATCAGGTCGGTCGCCGCCGAAATAGAGCCCCTTCTTCGGCTCTTCGGACGTTCCCGAATTAATCACGGACGTAACGAAGACACGATCGCCCCAGACAATTGGCGACGACCAGCCGCGCCCGGGCAGATCTGTTTTCCATGCAACGTTTTCCGTCGCTGACCATTTGGCGGGCAGACCTTCGTTGCTTGAAACGCCGCGAGACGCCGTACCCCGAAACTGTGGCCAATTGTTTTCCACTGCCACCGCGGGGACTGAACAACACGCAACGAACACACAGAGTGTCAGCGCGATCCGGGTTCCTGGCTTCATCCTGAAATCTCCGACAACAAAAAGTCAGACGGGGACTGCCCCCATCGTCAGGCGATAATATCCGTCACCACATTACCGTAAACATCCGTCAGACGGAAATCCCGACCACCGTAATTATACGTCAACTTCTTGTGATCGAGACCCAGCAGATGCAGCATCGTGGCGTGCCAGTCGTGGATGTGGACAGGATTTTCGACTGCCTGGTAACCAAGCTCGTCGGTAGCTCCGTAACCGGTGCCGCCCCTGACTCCTCCGCCCGCCATCCAGATTGTGTATCCCTTATTGTTGTGGTCGCGACCCGTGCCACTCTGAGCATAGGGCGTGCGACCAAACTCTCCCGCCCACACGACAAGCGTATCCTTGAGCATGTCACGTGATTTCAAATCCGCCAGCAGAGCAGCGACGGGCTGATCGGTCGCTTCGCAGGATTCCGGCAATGCTGTCTTCAGCAGGAAATGGTGGTCCCAGCCGATCGGTGCCGTCAGCTCAATGAAGCGGACACCCGCCTCGGCCATGCGACGAGCCAGCAGACACTGGCGGCCAAACCGATCCGTCGACTGACCGACACCGACACCGTATTGTTTCAATGTTGCCTCGGTCTCCGGCGACAGATCGAGCAACTGCGGCACCTCGTCCTGCATCCGGAACGCCAGTTCAAACGATTCAATCGCACCTTCAATTTCCGGGTGGTAAACGTCACGCTTGAGCTTGTGCGCGTTCAGATCTCGAATCAGATCCAGCTGCCGACGCTGCTGTTCCGTGCTTAACAGCGCATTCTCCATGTTTCGCAGTTGTTCCCCAGGTTCCTTATCGACCCCCAGAAGTTTCGCATAGAACTCAGGAATCTGGTTTGTGCCGATCCTGGTCGCCTGATAGACGGCGGGAAGAAACGCGCTGCCGTAGTTTCGGGCTCCACCGTTTTCCGATGGTGGATTCATCGTGATGAATCCTGGCAGGTTGCTGTTTTCGGTGCCCAAACCGTACAGTGACCATGCTCCCAGTGATGGTCGAGTAAACTGAAAGCTGCCCGTGTGCATTTGAACATACGCCTGCGAATGATTTGGCAGGTCAGTGTGCATACTGTGAATGAAGCAAAGATCATCGGCATGCTTCGCCAGGTTTGGACAGAGTTCTGAAAACCACAGACCGGACTCCCCGTGCTGTGCAAAGTCAAAAGGCGACTCCATCAGTCCCTGATTTCCGGCAATAGCGCTTTCCACAGTTTTGCGGCCCTCGTGATCGGCGAGCGCCGGTTTGTGGTCAAACAAATCGACGTGCGACGGCCCTCCGTTCATGGAAAGAAAGATGACTCGCTTTGCTTTGGCTGGAAAATGAGTCGATTTCGTTGCCAGACTGCTGTCCGACGGCGCGGCATCACGCGCAGCGGACTGCTGAGCAAGCCCCGCGAAAGCCAGGTACCCAAAACCGGAAGAAGTCGATTTCAGAGCGGCGCGACGTGAAAATCGATTCAACATAACGACATCACCTGAATACGTTCATGGAAAGACTCACCCGACAGCCATAACAGCGATCCGCTCTAATCCAGATTTCGAAATTCGGCTGTGGACAGCATTGCCTGACAGAAACTCAGCATTGCCAGGTCACCGTCAGTCTTCCCGGCTCCCACGACAAAGCGGTTCTGGCTGAGAAAGCCTGTCGAACGAAGCTGCTCGTCTGCATCAGGTTCACGGCCGAAACACAATCGAAACGCCCTTTGCACAAGTTCATCATCATCTGACGACTCCTGTTTCAGTCGCGTTGCCAGATTCCGGGCTCGGTCCTGCACGAAGGAGCTATTCATCAGATAGAGTGCCTGCATGGGCACATTGGTTGTATCTCGATCACCGGTCACATAGCTTGGTTCAGCAAAATCGAACAGGTTCAGCACGTCGGGCAATCGATCCCGAATCACCGGCAGATACACTGAGCGGTAGACAGAACCATCCAGATCCTGCGGCAGTTTCCTGTCGAGTCCGACCAGCGATATGGGCCGGTCACCAATCATCGTCGCGACCAGTGAACCTGCGGGCCGCGAGACATCCAGTTCGCCTGTGACAGATAACATTGCGTCACGAATCGCTTCCGCCTCCAGACGTCGCTTCGGCATTCTCCAGAGCAAACGATTGTCCGGGTCCTGCTGAAAGACGTTCGCATCATACGCCGACGCCTGCCGATACGTCCGCGAGAAAACAAGTGAACGCACCAGCCGCTTTAATGACCAGCCATCACTGACAAATCGGACCGCCAGAAAATCCAGCAGCTCCGGATGGCTGGGAGCAGCTCCTGTGGTCCCGAAGTTGTCGACTGTCGCGACCAGCCCTGTGCCAAACAGGTGTAACCAGACACGATTCACGAAGACGCGGGCGGTCAGGGGATGCTTTTTATCAGTGAGCCAGTGAGCCAGTTCCAGACGGCCACTCTGTTCAGCTGGAATTGGTATCGCTCCTGTGTGCGACAGTGCGTGGGGAAAGGTTCGTGGAACGACTTCTCCTTCCCGACCGAGTTCCCCTCGAGCCAGCAGTGGCACGTCAACGATTTCTTTCGCGTCAAGAACTCCCATGGCCAGTGGCAACGCCTGGCCTTCGTCGTCAAGAGTCTCCAACTTGCCCTCAACCGGCCCCCTGCGCCACAAGTTGGTCAGAATTTCTCGCAGTGTATACCGTTTCTTCGGCTCCTTGCCGGCGAACACAGCTTTCTGCGATGCTTCGATTTCCCGACGTTCGGTCTCCAGCACAGCGAACTTCGCCTTCAACTCTCTGAATTTCCTCGGCGACAGTGACTTGTGCAGAATCTTCTGACCGGAAACTCGCGGCAGCACTAAAGGGTTACCGCTTCGGCTGTTGGCAGGCGAGGTGAAGGTGCCGAAGAAGGTTTCAGTGCTGGCGAATACGCCGGCGAGGCCGTAGTAATCCTCCATCAGAAACGGATCAAACTTATGGTGATGACAGCGAGCACAGGCAATAGAACTGCCCATGACAGCGCGAGTCAGAGAATCAATCTGCTCATCGACGAGATCTGCTCGGAATTTCTTTTCGTTGTTTTCACCAAGGTTCTTTGTCCCGACAGCCAGAAACCCTGTCGCAGTCAGCAGGCGAGCTCGTTCTGCGTCGTCATCACTGGGCAGCAGATCACCAGCAATCTGTTCTGTCAGAAACCGATCGAAGGGAATGTCTGTGTTCACGGCATCAATCACGTAGTCACGGTACCGCCACGCGTACGGAAAGGAAATATTCGACTCTCCACCACTCGACTCACCGAAACGTGCCACATCCAGCCAGTGACGTCCCCAGCGTTCACCGAAACGGGACGACTGAAGCAGTTCGTCAACCTCCTTCTCCACAGCAGCATCCATCCCGTCCTTTTGCTGGGCGGTGAGAAACCGGTCAATAGCCGCAGGTGACGGGGGCAGGCCCACCAAATCGAAATGCAGGCGCCGCAGTAGCGTTAGAGGCTGTGCATCAGGTGATGGCTGCATGCCGTTCTCCTTCAGCATCGCCATCACGAACCGGTCAACGTCACTGTGTGACCAGTCCGCGTTCTCAACGACAGGTGGCGTCGAAGCGGTCGGTGGCTGATACGCCCAGTGATCTCGGGCAGCCCCGGGGCGGGAAACCGAGTTCTTCGTGGCCGTACCCGTAACGTATCGCGAATCGGGAGCCCCCGTCTCGATCCACTTTCTGAAGTTGCCAATCACCAGATCCGACAGCTTTGGCCCCTTCGGAGGCATCTTCAGATCAGGATCCGTGTGCCTCACTGCCGTCAACAGCACGCTGGCTTCCGGACGGTCCGGCACGACCGCCGGACCCCGATCGCCACCATCGCGAATGAAATCCCGAAAATCAACGCGCAGACCACCTTCCGCTTTCGCGGCCGAGTGGCATTCGTAGCAATGCCTCACCAGCACCGGCCGAATCTTCGTTTCAAAGAAATCGTATTCGGTGGACCGCCCCTGTGCGTCATCATCCGACTCTTCTGCCATGACAGACGTTGCTGCACACAGCACCATCCAAAGGCAGAACAATCGACTATTCATGGGGCCGGACATCACATCAGAAATGGAGATCAAAAGTCACACACAAATAATACCAAGTCCCCAGGGAAAAATGAGAGCCACTCTCATGATTGCTTTCCGGCGGACCTCAGATCGTCACTTTCCACCGGTGTCAATGACGTCCGCTCCTGGATAATATACCTCGCGTGTTTTTCTACCTTCTGACCGTCAAACCTGTACAATCGGGTCCCACTGTGAGTGATTGGCAGGCAGTGAGACGGTTTGAGTCGTCACAGAACATGTTTTATTCGGTTCGCGAAAGAATTGGTCACATGAAAGCAGTCGCCCCGTCCGCGGGTCTGCAACACAGACGATTGCCGCATAGGCGTTCAACGCCGCGACCTGTATTTTTGTCTGCCATCGTGTTCTGTATCGCCGCCAGCCAGGTGGCGGCCACCTCTGACACGACGACTTTCCGGACCAGACTGCTGCCGTTCCTTAACGCACACTGCATGGACTGCCACAACAGTACAGAGACTGACGGCGAACTGGATCTTACCGGGCTCAGCACTAACCTGGCCGACACGGAAGTCATGCGTCGCTGGGTGCTTATACACGACCGTGTGTCCGCCGGAGAAATGCCGCCTGCGGATCAGCCGCGTCCCTCCACTGCAAAGAAATCCCGGGTACTGGAGACACTTGCCGCTGCGTTAACAAAGGCAGATCAGGCGCGCAGTGACGTCGTGCTGCGACGTCTTAACCGAAATGAATATGAGAACACCGTACGTGATCTGTTCGACGTATATGTCGATGTGAAGTCGCACCTGCCACAGGATGCTTCGGTATCCGGGTTCGACAACGTTGGCGAAGGCCTGGCGGTTTCCGCCGAAGCCGCACAGGCTTACCTGATGGCCGCCGACGCGACGCTCGATGCTGTTTTCGGCCCGACACAGCCGCCAAAGCGAATCGACCATCGAACAAATCTACTTGATCAAAAGAATCACGACGGCACGCCTCGCCTGACGAATCACATCGGGAAGATGTTTCGGCAGACGGATGACGGACTGGTCATCTTCCAGTCCAGATACTGCCCCACAAACCTGGTCAACCTGGCCAGGCTGCGTCCCACAGCCGGCACCTATCGAGGTACGATTCGAGCGAGAGCGATTCAGAGTGAAGCCCCGGTCACACTGCGAATTTATGGTGGCGACACGATTGTCGGCAGACGCGAAAAACACCTGGTGGGTTATTACGACATCCCACCCGGTGAATGGACAACGATTGAATTCACGGACAGACTGGTCGAAGACGGCGGGACTTATCAGCCAAAATGTTATGGCACACGGGATACCCGCAAGGACGCCGACACCTATCCGGAACCGGGCATTGAGATCGGCGACATCACGATCGAAGGTCCATTGGAAGAGTGGCCGCCCCGCAGCCGCGAAAAGCTGCTGCAGGACGTCAAAATCGACAGGGGCACGCTGGACGACGCTGAAGCGGTCCTGCGCCGTATACTGCCGCGGGCATTTCGTCGTGCGACCAACGCTGGAGAAGTAGATCCCTACCTCGACCTCGTCAAATCGGCGATGAATGCAGGCCGCCCATTCGACGAGGCCCTGCGACTGGGCCTAAAGGGCCTACTGTGCTCACCCGAGTTTCTGTTCCTTGACGAACCTGGCCGTAAGGTCGTCAGCCAGCATGCTCTGGCGTCACGGTTGTCCTACTTCCTCTGGTCTTCCATGCCGGATGACGAACTGCTGGCTGCCGCCGATGCCGGCAAACTGAACCAACCTGGTATTCTGCGGGAACAGGTTGAACGGCTGCTGAGCGATCCGAAGGCCGAGGCATTCACGACGAACTTTGTGGGACAGTGGCTCGATCTGCGGGACATCGACTTCACCGAACCCGACATGAATCTGTATCCGGAATTCGATGAACTGCTCAGACTCTCAATGGTCGAAGAAACAAATCAGTATTTCCGGGAGATACTGAATCATGATTTCAGCGTCCTGACCTTCATCGATTCGGATTTCACGTTTCTCAACGAACGGCTTGCGAAACACTACGGCGTCCCCGATATCCATGGGCAGAAGTTTCGGAAGATCACACTGCCACCTGACAGTGTGAGAGGCGGCGTGCTGACTCAGGCCAGCGTGCTGAAGGTCACCGCCAATGGGACAAACACGTCCCCGGTCCTGCGGGGCGTGTGGGTCATGGAAAATATTCTGGGCCAGTCGACTCCCCCGCCCCCTTCGAATGTCCCGGCGGTCGAACCGGATATTCGCGGCGCCACAACTCTGCGTGAACAACTCGCCAGACACCGCAACGAGGACTCGTGCGCGGTGTGTCATGACAAGCTCGACCCTGCCGGATTCGCACTGGAAAATTTCGATGTGATTGGCGGTTGGCGTGATCATTACCGGACACTCGGCGAGGGAGATCACCCTGGAATTTCGCAGCACCCGCTCACCTTTGCCTGGGTCCGCTACCGCATTGGACGACCAGTGGATGCCACCGGCAAAACAGCCGACGGTCAGTCGTTCGGGGACATTCGACAGTTCAAACAACTGCTACTCAGACAAGAATCAAGAGTGGTGACCGGTCTGGCTGAGAAACTGACAACGTACGCGCTGGGTCGCCGCATCGGTTTCTCGGACCGGCAGGACATACAGAACATCGTAAGAAACGTCACTGATACGGGATACGGCTTCCGTTCGCTGATTCACGAAGTCGTTCAAAGTGAGATATTTCAGAGACCATAATATGACAACACCTTCGCGACGAACGTTTCTTCGAGCTTCCGGCGTTGCCGTTGGCCTGCCTTTTCTGGACGCCCTGCAGCCGCAGGCAATGGCGGCTGCTGAGTCACCGCGCAGACGCATGGTGGCTGTCAACGTTGGACTTGGTCTGCACGCACCGAATATCGTGCCCGGTACGCCTGGTCGGGATTACGAACTGCCTCCGTATCTGAAAGCAGTCGAACAGTTTCGTGATCAGTTCACATTCATCTCCGGCACGTCACACCCGGACGTCGGCGGGGGACATCAGTCAGGAAAGTCGTTCCTGACCGCGGCCAAACACCCCAACAGCGCTGGCTTCAGGAATTCTATTTCGCTGGACCAGTATGCGGCCGAACGACTCGGCGCGGAAACACGATTCAGCTCACTTGCGCTGACAATCTCGGGACCTGGACTTTCGTGGTCACGTTCAGGTGTGGAAATCCCTGCCGAAGTCAGGCCGTCCAGAGTCTTTCAGCAGCTGTTTCTGGAAGGCAAGCCCAGTGAAAAGGCCAGACAAATCCAGCGACTCGAAGATGGCCGGAGTGTGCTGGACGTCGTGCTGGACAAGGCCGCCGTAATGCAGAAACGTCTGGGTGGACGAGATCGCGACAAGATCGATCAGTATTTCAACGCTGTTCGAGAAGCCGAGAAGCGGCTGGTCAAAGCCCGGGCCTGGGAGCAGCGGCCGCGGCCTAAAGTTGGTGTCGATCCGCCACGCGACGAACCGGACCGGAAAAAAATGATCGAACGTATCGGACTGATGTACGACATGATGCACCTGGCGCTCGAAACCGATTCCACGCGTTTCATTACATTCTATGACACTGGCATGAACGCGGTCCCCACCATTCAGGGTGTCGACACGGATTACCACATGCTTTCACATCACGCCAAAGATCCGACCAAGATCGCTCAATTGACGGTTGTCGAAACGGAAGTCATGAACGCTCTGGCACGCTTTCTTGGAAAGCTTGCCACTTCACACGAGGAAGGTTCCTCACTTCTGGACAACACGATGGTGCTGTTCGGCTCAAATCTTGGTAATGCCAGCAGTCATGACACGAAGAACATGCCCATTATGCTGGCCGGAGGCGGCTTCCGACACGGTCAGCATCTGGCATTCGATCGAACGAACAATTATCCACTGCCCAGGTTGTATGTCTCGATGCTCCAGCGACTCGGTCTGGAAACCGACACGTTCGCTTCATCAACGGGGACAATGGCCGGCCTGGAAACAATTTAATGTTCCTTAGTATGAAGACTCAAGACCACAAGGCGATTGGCTGAATGAGCTCCGACCCCGAAAAACTTCACGTCGCCGCCATACACGCCCATCCGGATGACATCGAAATCCAGTGCGCCGGCACGTTACTTCGACTGCAGGAACTCGGCTGCCGTATTTCTGTCGCCACGATGACACCGGGCGACTGTGGCAGTGCAGAGTTATCGCAGAGCGAGATTGCGGCCGTTCGACGTTCCGAAGCCGCCGCCGCCGCCGCCGTGATAGGAGCCGAATACACATGCCTCGAATTCCGCGACCTGTCTATCTGCTTTGACAATGACAGCCGACGCCGCGTGACGGAATACCTGCGTCGTACCGCTCCGGATATGATCCTGACGGCACCACCGGTTGATTACATGCATGATCACGAAATGACCAGCATGCTGGTTCGCGATGCCTGCTTCAACGCTTCCGTGCCGAATTACAGGACTCGACAATGGGATCCGGCCCCGCCCATGCAGAAGATCCCGCATCTGTACTACGTTGACGCAATCGAAGGGGCCGACCATTTCGGGAATCGCCATCCCATCGATTTTGTCGTCGACGTTTCTGAACACTTTGAACGAAAGATCGAATCGCTCGCCTGCCACGCCAGCCAGCGTGAATGGCTGCGTCGACAACACGGCATGGACGAGTATCTGGACGCCTGTCGCCGCTGGAGCGAAGAGCGAGGAAAAGAGCAAGGTGTCGCACATGCCGAAGGATTCAGGCAGTACAAAGGACACCCTCACCCCACCGACAACCTGCTGCAGGAATTGCTCGAATCGCAGATTTCGCTGTAAAACGCGACAGAAATGGCTTCCGAACTTTAAAAAACTGCATGGAACCATCATCCTCACTTCGACGTGGCCGCTGGCAAAAGCTATGCTTGTGACGACAGCCGACTAGTGTCCATCCGATTGCCGCATCATTTTCTTCATCCGTCCCTCTCAGCCATGACCGAAACAGCTACCACAGAAAACGAACCTCTCTTCACAGCGACTGAGGTCCAGCAATTCGAAGCCGACGATGTGGTCGCAGGGACTGCGATCGGAAAAATGCTTACCGTGCTGTTTCTGTATACAGTTCTGGCGATGTCGTTTGTCACATGGTGGACGTATAGTTCGCTGAGTGAAAACCATGGACAGTCGGCGAACACGTCCGATCATACCGAACACTAGTGCAGTTGACGAAATGACGAAACCGGGTTATGGCTCGTGGCTGCAGGCAATCGGCTGCCAAGCCCCGTGAACCGCGGCCACGAGTCAGCGAAGTTCGCCGTCATCACCCCGAAAGTTTCCTGAAGCGGTGGCTCCATGTGTCAAATCCAACACTGCGTCAGTCGACGGATGAGATTCGCTGACAGACCGGGGCTGGGTGTGCGATGAGTCAGAAGACACTCAGGGTTGCAATCAGCGGGACGGGGTTTGCGGGCGACTACACCGCTCGCACGTATACCATGATGCCGCACAAGAACGGCATTCAGGTCGACCTGGCCGGCGTTGTCTCGGGGCGACTGGAAAACGCCCGACGTTTTGCTGAAGAACACAACGTCCGACACGCGTACTCCACGCATCGGGAAATGCTGGACACCGCACAGCCCGACATCGACAACATCTGCTGTGCAAACTTTGCTCATGGTCCGTACAGCGTGG
Organism: Fuerstiella sp.; assembly: GCA_029245955.1. GTDB lineage: Bacteria > Planctomycetota > Planctomycetia > Planctomycetales > Planctomycetaceae > Fuerstiella. The sequence goes on from JAQWOH010000005.1 coordinate 50,707, forward strand.
AAGCCGCAAAGGCTGGCGTTCCCGTAATCGTGCTGGAGAAGCCCCCGGTCATATGGCCGGGTTATCCGGATGGTCGAACGGCGGACGCGAGTACGCGAAAACACGAGACCATGGCATACCTAACAGAGGTTCTTGATGCGGTGCGGGCCGGCGGGTCGAAACTTCTCTACGCAGAGGACTTCGTATACTTCGACGGCATCAAGGGAATTGTCGAATTACTGATCGAAGCCCGCAGCAACGGCAAGGGCAAGGTTCTTTATCAGCGAGGCATCTGTGCCCACCAGGGTTCGCACGCTCCGGCCTACGACACTCCGTCCAAATCCGGTGGCGGTGCGCTGTTCAATAAAGCCTGCCACCCGCTGGGACCGGCACTGTTTCTGAAACAGGTAGAAGGCATTCTGGCCGGCACAGAACCGATTCGACCGGTATGTGTTTCTGCGGCTGCCATGCAGATTCTGAAACACCAGCCGGAAAGCAGCGGCGAACATTTTCGAGTCATGCAGAACGTCGACGACTTCGGCAGAATCACGGTGATATTCGAGGATGATACGATCGCGGAGGTCATCGGACACGATTTGAGCATCAGTGGAATTCGCAACGAATTCTCGGTCATCACCGACTTCGCTCAGTACGATCTGCGAGTCAATCCGAACAACGAAAACGAACTGTTCCTGCCCGACGCTGCAAACGCCGGTAATCTGCTTGTGCGTGAAAAGCTGCCAACGTCACAGGGCACCAGCTTCCCGCGACCAAATCAGTTTTACTCTCACGGTTACGTCAACGAAATGAGCGACGCCGTTGACTGTGCCCTGGAATCTGATCGGTATCCGCAATCAGGAGCCATGATGGCGTGGGACACAATGGCCGTGCTGATGGCGTCGTATGAAAGTTCGGATGCCGGCAGTGAATTCGTTAGTATATCGGATTACACAGTCAACGGCCGCAACTTCCCTGCCTGCGAAACGCCTGACCCTCATCGGTTCGGCCCCGTCTTTCAACGCGCCTGACTCTGACTGCAGCCGTGCCGTCGTGCAGGCAGCCAACGAGCGACCACCTGCGTTACAGACAATTCGCCGCGTTTTTTTCGTTCCCAGGCAGGATGAGCCAGCATTCGGCAGATTCTGCCGATGCACTGTGAGCGGGCGTGGTGCTGTCCCGGACTTCATATTGAGGCGATTCGGGGAATCCGTTATTGCTACGGTCATCGAGACTCTTTTCTCGAGACACATCTCTTCTCTCACTCGGCATATTCATTGCTGAAAAAATCTCTGTTCACCTGTCAAACACCTCTCTCACTCCCTGTAGTCGGTTGGCTCAATCGCTCAGACTCCTCCAATCGCCATTCATCTAACACGGCGGTTCCAGGTATAGCTCCATGAGAAGCAATCTGTCTTCGTCACCCCAACGACCACAATCAGCCGGAAGAGCGTTTGCATTTCTGCACGTCATCGCTGTGCTGCTGACAACGGTTTTCGGCACGGCCACAGCACTCTGCGCGCAAGAACTGCCGGAAACTATCGTCGCCATTCGAATCGAAGGAAACGAAACGATTCCCCAGGACGCCATCGTGGCAAAGATCACGACGCAGCCTGGACGCCCCGTCACAAACCGACAGGTTCGCGAAGACAAACGGAACCTGATGAGTACGCGCTGGTTCTACAACGTCAACGAACGTTTCGAACAGACGAATGAAGGTTTCACCCTGATCTTCACGGTGCACGAACGCCCTATCGTGCGGCGTGTCGAATATCGTGGAATCAAGAAGTTGAAACTCAAAGAACTCGCGTCGTGGACAAACTTAAAAAAGGGCAGTCCATTTGATCATGTGGCGAACCGTGACGCCGTCCATCGCATCGAACAGGAGTACAAAGAACGCGGCTTCAATCATGTGAAGGTCACGCTCGAAACCGGTGGGGACCCGTCTGACCGGGACGTCATCTTTCGCATCATCGAAGGCCCCAAGGTTCGTGTGCAGCACCGGGAATTTCACTTCAAGGGTCAGCAACGAAATGGCGACATGACCTCACAGCTGAGTTCGCTGGTATCGGGGCGAAAGTCACAGGATGGATCCGTGGGACTCTCGCCTTCGGCAAGTCGCCTGAGAACAAAGCTGGAAACCAAAGAGGCGTTGTTCGGTCTGTTTGGAGGTCTGTTTAAACCCGAAACGATGCAGCAGGACATCGCCAGCCTCAAGCAGTACTATCGCAGTCTGGGATTCTTTGACATTGAAGTTGAAGCCAGACCTCTGTTTTCACCTGACCGTTCCAGCGTCAAAATTCTATACACGATCAACGAAGGAATTCCGTTCAGGATCCGCAATATTACTCTGAACGGCAACAATGTCCTTTCCGGAAAACAATTGCGGCAGAAAGCAGAGCTGCGCCCCGGCCAGTACTTCAATTCGCTGCCGTTGTCCAAAGATGTACAGCACATGCTGGACCAGTACGGTGACCGTGGCCACTATTTTGCATCTGTGGTGCCTGTGCCGCAGTTCACTGAAAAATCCGGCGAGCTGGATCTGGTCTTCGAAATCGATGAAGACCGCCCCCGATATGTTCGAAACATCAATCCAAGTCTGCAGGGAGACCATCCACACACCATGGAAGTCGTCCCGTTGAATCAGTTCCAGATGGAACCGGGTGATCTGGCAAATCCCAGGCTGATCCGTCGAGGTCGAAGTCGTATTAACGGAAGCGGACTGTTTGAAGGTGTGCAGGTCGAAGTTATTCCCGTTGACCCGAATCAGACGATGCCGGCATCCATGTCTCGTACCATTCGTGGCCAGACCGGAGCAGGCTATATGCCGGCCTGGACACAGCTGTTCGATGTCTCGAAGCCGATTTCCAGACCGACCCAAACACCCGGAGGACATGCTTTTCCGTCACCAGCCACGGCACCGGAGCAGCCACGTCAGGAACAGCGGCGAACGTCGGGGAAGACTGTCAATCAACAGGTTTCTCTGCTGCACGATCCCGACATGCCGTCGGTGGTTCGATATCGCACAACGCCGCCGACGGAGATGTTTTACCGGCCACAGAAGTCGTTGCTTGTGTCGTCGTTCCCGGGCAGCACACACGACGACGTCGTCGTACGGGGTCAGAGCCCACAGGGCGATTTTTACCCGGAACCAGATCGGGGTAACGCCATGCTGGAAGGCAGTCCGTACAACAATCAATTCGAAGCCCTGCCGCCTGGCTGGGTGGATATCAACATTGATGCCGCTGAAGGCCGGACCGGACGACTGATGTTCGGTGCGGGCGTGAACAGCGATGCCGGAATTGTGGGATCATTTGTCTGGGACGAACGCAACTTCAACCTGTTTGCCCCCCCCAGAACATTCGCCGATATCATTGAAGGACGAGCATGGCGGGGTGGTGGCCAGCGATTTCGTGCAGAAGCAGCACCGGGAGATCAAGTGAGTCGGTATGCACTCAGCTGGACTGACCCCTACTTCCTGTACACCGACTACAGCCTGAGCCTCAGCGGGTTTTACTTCAACCGCTTCTATCCGGACTGGGACGAAACCCGACTGGGAGGCCGAGTCGCGCTCGGTAAGCAACTGACACCGGAGTGGTCCATCAATGGAGCCCTGCGTCTGGAAGACGTGGAAATCACTCGCGTCACCGTACCAACGCCTCCTGATCTGTCCAGTGTGGTCGGGAGCAACTTCCTGTCTACGTTCCGAACATCCATCGCTCACGACACACGTGACTCAACATTGATGCCAGGAGAAGGACATTTTGCCGATCTAGCCTATGAACAGGCCTTCGGAGATTTCAACTATCCTCGCTTTGACGCAGAAATGCGGCAATACATCACCATGCACAGCCGCCCGGACGGCAGTGGACGCCAGGTCATGACCTTCGCTGGAAATCTGGGCTGGAGCGGTGACAGCACGCCGGTTTTCGAACGTTACTTCGCCGGTGGCTTCCAGTCTTTCCGCGGCTTTGCATTTCGTGGTGTCACACCACGAGTCGGTGGCGTCGCCGTGGGTGGCACTTGGCAAATGCTCGGCACAGTGGAATATCGCGTTCCCGTCACCGCCGACGACATGATCAACATTGTCGCATTCAGCGATTTCGGAACGGTTGAACCTGACGTGTCGGTCGACAACTTCCGGGTCACCGTCGGCGTTGGTCTGAGAGTCGTCGTACCTGCCATGGGCCCGGTTCCGCTGGCCTTCGACTTTGGTTTCCCGGTCAAGAGCAGCGAGTTCGACGAGGAGCGTATCTTCAGCTTTTACGTCGGCATCAACCGGTAGTGACGTAACTTCCGGCGCTACCGCTGTAAGATTCGCGGAACATGGGTATCGCCGTTCAGTTTCATCTCCACACGGTTCCCCGGGACTAACGGGACAACGTAGCTTCGGTCTGGTACTCCGTGTGCTGTGAAGGATAGCCCGTTGAACTCTCGGCTGCGTCAAATAACCAAAGTTACCGAATCGCTGAAACACGACGCGGCCGGACTGGGATTTCAACACGTTGGCATCGCACCAGCGGTGTCTCCACCCGGCTACCACCCCCTGCTGGAATGGATCGCCAGCGGTCACGCGGCCGACATGGACTGGATCACACATCGCCAGGACGCGTACCGGCACCCGGACGGCGTTCTCCCCGGTACACGCAGCGTCGTTGTCGCTGCGATGAACTACCATAATCAAAATCCTCAGCCGGAGACCGCGCGCATCGCTCGATATGCATGGGGTTCGGAAGACTACCACACGCTCCTGCGGCAGCGGCTGAAGAAACTGGCGACGTCACTTAGGACAACGTGGCCGGAAGAACGCACGCGAGCTGTCGTCGACACCGCACCGCTGCTGGAACGCGACTTCGCCAGACTGGCCGGCATCGGCTGGGTCGGCAAAAACACAATGCTGATCAGTCGCGAAATCGGCAGCTGGTTCTTTCTGGGGGCCATTCTGACCACTGCTGAACTGACGTACGATCAACCATTCGACGGCGACTACTGTGGAACGTGCACGAAGTGTCTGCAGGCCTGTCCCACCGATGCGTTCCCTGAACCACACGTGCTCGATTCCAATCGGTGCATCAGCTACCTGACCATCGAACGACGAGACAAGTCGATTGACGAAAACCTCAGAAACGGCATTGGCAACTGGTTGTTTGGCTGCGACATCTGTCAGGATGTGTGTCCATGGAACCGATTCGCCCCAAACCACAGCGACCGTGCATTCGAACCGCGTGAAGACCTGATTGCCCCCAACCTGCTGCAGCTGCTTGCACTGGATGATGACCTGTTCCAGCGGAAGTTCGGTGACACGCCACTGAAACGTACCGGTCGCCACGCCATCGTCCGAAACGCCGCAATCGTCGCCGGCAATCAGCGCTGTACCGATGCAATTCCTCAGCTGACAACACTTCTGAAAGACCAGTCAGAAATTGTTCGTGAAGCTGCCCGCTGGGCAATAAGCCAGATCGATCCGCAGTGAGTTCCTTGAACAGACGAGGCACAGGTCAAAGAGCGGTGGCAAATAATATTCGCCCTGACGACGAACAACGGGCTGAACAGGCCAGAGACGCCCGACTGACCTGAAGAAGAGACATAATGCCGCAAGACGACAGCAGGCACGTTGAACACCACATGCACCAACAGATTTCGAAGTCCTCGGCCATCCGCTGCCTGCTGGCATGTTGCCGCACCGTATGCGGCTGCGCAAGTAACAATTCGGTGTCTGCCGGGAGACGGTGTCGAACACGCTTTCGCGTTGTTCGGCGGCACCGTGCTCAGGGTCAGCGCGGAGCGGCCATATCGTCAGTTGGCCGGTCAGTCTGTGAAACGCAAAACGCTGTTCCGCCTCGCGGGCATTATGCTGTGGGTCGTGATGAATCTGTACAACTGGCAATAGTCGCTTCCGAGACTGTCCCGAAGGTCAGTCTCGGAAGCTTGTAGGCAGCCGGGACGCCATGGTCTGTCTGGGCGTTCAGTTTCTTTCACACAGGCGGCGTGGCGGTTGGGGCCGGCATCGCCGCACCGGGAGTGGAGCCTGATCGATGTCACGGGACGTACGGGAGATGCAGCGGTTGAATTTTCCCGGCGCAGAGTACGAGAAACGATCCCCGAATCGCCGCTAGCCGTATCAGGCAAAGTGTCGACACTGTAAGCGGCAAACGACCTTGAAGACACGGACAGATGCTGAAAGTCGATGAGCATTTGATAGTGATGGAAAAACGAGGTCGTTTGAACCTGTTGAAACCGGACGCCTCAGGACATCACCCACTGAGCAGTGTGGCTGCGTTTGACAGAAAGACCTGGAACCACCCTGTTCCTGTCGACCATTGCTTGTACATCGGGAATGATCAGGAAACCGTCTGCCTGCAGCTGACATTGCGTGACTCAGACAAGCAAGTGACCGAATCGCATCAATAACGCCCATGCAGAATAGTTTGGGCCGCTATTATTTCACGGCTCGATTCGTGGCAGGCGTTGTCTATCGGTCACAGAATCGGCGGATGAGTGGTTCAAGTTTTGCCCCAAGACTCCGCCGCACCCAGCGTTCAACCAACTCGTCGCGTTCCGCATCCGTAAGCTGCCAGTCAATGTTCGAAGCATGCAGCAGTGTGGTCAGTTGCTGAAGAATAACGGCAGCGGAAACAGAGACATTGAAACTCTCCGTAAACCCGTACATCGGGATGTGGATCAAGTCATCGGATTCTGAGATCGCTGCGTCACTGACACCAATCTGCTCCGCACCCAGAACAATCGCTGTCTTTTTCTCAACTGTGACTTCGGAAATTGGAATGCTGTCCTGTCGTGGCGAGGTAGCAAGGACTCGGTACCCGTTCCTTTTAAGGTGCCGAATGCAGTCCACAGAAGCGTTGGGCACAACATCTTCCGTTGGTTCCGAATCCCATTGGTAGTTACGTACTGTCAACCACTTGCTGGCCCCCAAAGCAACTTCAGGATTAGGAGCAAAATCATTCTGAGACTCAATGACATGTACATCCTGAATGCCCAGACAGTCACACGTTCGAAGAACAGCGCTGGCGTTATGTTCGTGAAAGATATTTTCGAGAACAACCGTCAGGTGACGGGTACGAAAGTTCACGACTTCGTCAAATCGCTGCAGACGGTCGCCGGTCAGACACTGTTTCAGGAAGTCAAAAAGGGCCTTAGACATCGCTCCGTGATCACGCTGCTTTCAGAATTCCGGCCGGCTGATCCGACGCATCAGGACGATGAACGAACAGGTCCTGCGACGGGAAAGGAATCGTGAAGCCACATTCGTCAAATGCCAGCTTGATCCGCTCTGTAAGATCGAAACGAACCGCCCAGTATTCGTGACTGGAAACCCAGGGACGCACCACAAAATTGACACTACTATCGCCAAGTTCAGAGACAGCAACGACGGGTTCAGGACTTGTCAGAATGCGACTATCTTCCGTCAGAAGGTCCTGCAGAACTTTCTTCACGGCCTTCAGATTGTCGTTGTAGCCGCACCCCACGACCAGATCGATACGGCGATGCGGTTCCGCAGAATAATTCTTGATGGTGCCGTCCGTCATCTTTGAGTTCGGCACGATGATCCGGACATTGTCGAGCGTGAGCAGGATTGTGTTGCATATCTGAATTTCGACGACGGTACCGATCAATGACTCAATTTCAACCACATCGCCAACGCGGAACGGCTTAAAAAAGACCAGCATAACACCGGCTGCCAGGTTGCCCAGAGATCCCTGCAGGGCAAAGCCGATCGCAAATCCCGTCGCAGCAAGGACGGCTGTCAGCCCTGTGGTATCGACACCCAGCGATTCCACCGCAGCCACACAGACCACAGTGAATAACAGCATATAGATTACGTTATTCAGAAACCCCAGCAGCGTTTCGTCAACCTTCGCTTTTCCGGCCCCCCGAATGATCGCACTGGTTACGACCTTCGCCAGCCATCGGCCGACAACGAAGACTGCAGTCGCATACAGCAGTTTCGGACCGTATAGAACGACCTGCTCAATCAGCCAGCCAAGCGTCAGGTGAGACTGCAGCCAGTCCAGAGAAGCTTCGATCAAACTCCGATGCTGGCCTGGTGCTGCCGCTTTGGTCGTCTGTGCAGCTGAAGCAGCAGTGCCGGGAGTAAATGTCTGAGCCAGCGTTTTTAGAGGAAGTGCGTTCATCGCAGTGGATTCCGTTCGTCGTGCGGCGCGTCTGGAAGAGCAAAGAATCTATGTAATACTGCAGATTCAGTAAACAGATATCGCGACGCAGATCAGGGTAAAAACGCCTGGATTCAGTCGTTCAGACCCTGTTCATACAGCTTTGCGACCATGTCCCGGATTTCAGCGGCACTTGCCCGAACATCGTTTTCCAGCAATCGTTGACGCTGCTCGTCCGTGAGTGGCTTGCCAAAAACAACGGTCACCCTGCCCGGACGAATGAACCACGCATTCCTCGGCATGGCCCGGTCCGCGCCAACAACGGCAACTGGGTAGACGGGCACTTCCGCTCGACGCACGAGTGACAGAAAACCGGGCCGAAACTCTTTGGGAGCACCAGATGACCGAGTACCTTCCGGGTAGATGCCAACAAGAAATCCTTGTGTGAGACGGTCGATCGCCGTGCGAATACTGCTGCCTCGGAAAGCCGTCCGGCTGATCGGAATGACGTGCGTCCAGCGACAGACCCACCCGATAAACGGCAGCTTAAACAGAGAATCGCGAGCCATGTAGGCCACCGGTCGCGTCAGTCGCACACCGACAAATAACGGGTCAAGGAAACTCTGATGATTTACAATGAAGATGCCGCCCTGTGTGTTGTCGATGTTCTCACGTCCGATCACAACGGTGCGACACCATAGTCGGAACAGCGGGTAGAGAAACGCATGAATCAGCAGCCAAAGGATTGTGCGGCGCGGCAGCCCCTGAGATGGCAGGACGCCTTTGTCTGTCAGACCGGTCTGTTGAGATTCGGAAGTCATGTTCGCTGAAGGATCCTGCCGGATTCACGGACCGTATTACAGCATTTGCAGAATGCTGTCGACAACGTGGTCCGTGTCAGAAAAGTCCTCAAACAGGTGATCGGGATTGTGGGGCTTAAGCTCGCCAGAGGAATAAACGCCGGTTGCAACGGCAACGCATTTCGCTCCGATTGCCTGCGCACAGTGAATGTCGGCCGGGGTGTCGCCGATCACGAGGGTTTCACTACCGTCCACTGCGCGGTCGAGTTCCGTCGACGCCACCCTCATGGCCGCCTGCGCGACATCGTTGCGGTTGGCATCATCATCACCAAATCCACCGAATCGAAAGAAGTCATCGAGCTGGTAGTGGCGAAGCTTGATCCACGCTCCCTCAGCGTAGTTGCCGGTGAGCAGTGACAGCGTCACGTGACGATGCTGTGTAAGTCGTTCCAACAGTTCGCGGATTTTCGGCAACAGCAGCCCCGGTGAATCGGTCAGGCTCATGGGCAGTTGAGCAAGATACGCCTCGCGAAATCGGGCACGGTTTTCGGCGGTATTGTCAAAGCTGTAACGCTCAAGGATTTCATCAGTGATTCCGCGGTCGGTGCGACCAGCGGTCAGCACGCCTTCGAACGGGAAATCGATCTGAAACTCTGCAGTCAGAGCCCGCTCCATGGCTCGCTGCCCTGCCCCGCCGGTGTTCAGCAGAGTACCGTCGATGTCGAAGAAAATTATTTTTTCGGTCATTGGTAAGGGGTGTGATACAGCTTGGTCGCCAACTTACGGCCAATACCGGTAAAACTGCCTGAGAATCGTGAAAACTCCTGAGGTTCAGGCTGTTCTCTCGCCATTTTCACCGATATTGTACCGAGTCCTCGACTTAGCGCATATTCCACGAATTGCTGGAGAATCGACAGGGCGCACCTGCAGTGCACCACGACCAGTATTGCAAAACTACGTTTCACAAGAAAACTGCCCCAACCTCCTGGGCGTCCTACTTTACTTCAGAAACACAGAACAATGGCCAAGACGCAAAGAAAACTCACGAAAGCTAATCACGGACGCCGCCCCGCCAGCGCCAAGGCTCGCAAATTGAAGCGACGTCACGTGAAGCTGTCACGTTGATAATGCTGGCCTAATGCTGGCCTAATGCGGCTGAGACTGTGTGTTCCTGGCTTGTGCATCTAAAGCCCGTTTCGTTCGAAACGGGCTTTTTTCATTTGTGACCTGCAAGGCAGTCCGCTCGACCGTCTTCGTACGGTCGCTATACTTCGGCCGCGCTGTTATTTGGTTTTCACTTTTTCACTATATAGCAGCCGCATTTGCCGACAATGATGACTTAAAGGCCTTGAAGGGACCCGTATGCTGCGTTCTCGGTTCCTGCCTGATCAGCCTTCGGCGTCAAGTCCGGAGTTCAGCGCCAAATCCAGAAACGACCAGAGGTTCCGCACATGATTGGCAAGGTTGGCGAACTGACAATCCACGACAAGCTTTCGCGGATTGCCGCAAATCTTTGGTGGAGCTGGGATCCTGAACTGGTTGAAGTCTTTCGACTGATCGACACGGACCGTTTTTCCCAGTTGCACAACAATCCGGTCCAGCTGCTGGCTGAGTACACCCCCGAATTGCTGGAACAACGGGCCCGGGCGGCGGTTCTGCACTCACGTATTCACTGGGCGTACCGTCGATTCGTTGAATACACGACCTGTGAATCGACGTGGGGTTCGACCCATTGCGGAATTCTGGGCCAGGCGCCGGTCGCCTATTTTTCCGCAGAGTTCGGTCTGCACGAATCACTACCAATTTATTCCGGTGGACTGGGCGTTCTTGCCGGCGATCACCTGAAGAGCGCCTCTGACCTGGGCATACCACTGGTGGGTGTCGGGCTATTCTATCACGAAGGGTATTTCGCGCAGGCCATCGACAAAGAAGGCTGGCAGCAGGAAGAATATCCGCGTCTTCCTCTGGAATCACTGCCTCTGACTGAAGTGCAGAATGCAGACGGGCCGGTGATTATTTCCGTCGAGACACGACAGGGCGCGATCTCTGCGCGAGTGATGCACCTGGCAGTAGGCCGCATCAATCTGTACCTGCTGGACACAGACATCGAACAGAATACAAAGGAGGATCGAAAGCTGACGGCCCGTCTGTACGGGGGCGACCAGCGGACTCGAATTCGACAGGAACTGCTTTTAGGAGTTGGCGGTCTGCGAGCATTGAAGGCTATTGACATCGTACCGAACGTGATCCACATGAACGAGGGCCATTCGGCATTCGCCCCTCTGGAAGCGATTCGTGAACGCATGCATGACGACTCGTTAACGTTCGCTCAGGCCCTGATAGAAACATCCAGTCGCTGCGTGTTTACGACACACACACCGGTGGCGGCTGGTCACGACCGGTTCGACTCCAGTCTGGTGGAAGAACATATCGGACCACTGGCGGATTCCATCGGGCTGGACCACCACGGTCTGATGGCGTTGGGACGTGTTGATCCACAGAACGAAACGGAATCGTTCTGCATGACCGTCCTGGCGATGAAGATGTGTCGGATCGCCAATGGAGTCTCCAGCCTGCACGGTGTCGTCAGTCGTCAGATGTGGGCCGGTCTGTGGCCGTGGCGCAGCGCTGAAGAGGTTCCGATAGGCCACATCACGAATGGAGTTCACGTGCCAACATGGCTGGCAGCACAGATGCGGGCTCTGTACGACCGCGTCCTGCCGGAAGACTGGTTCCTGCGTTCCGGCGAACCTGAAGTGTGGAGCGGCTTTGAGAGCGTAACACCAGGTGAAGTGTGGGAAACTCACCAGGCACTCAAGAATCGGATGATCACATACGCGCGACGGGAAGCTGTCGAACAGGCAACTCGCCGAGGCGACGACAGGTCCGTCATCGCGGACATGAACAATGTCCTCGATCCCGAGGCTCTGACCATTGGATTTGCTCGTCGGTTTGCCCCCTACAAACGGGCAGACCTGATTCTCAAAGATCTGGAACGACTGGAACGACTGATCGTGGAAACGGATCGTCCCGTTCAGTTTATTTTCGCCGGCAAGTCGCATCCGGCTGACGAAAACGGAAAACGACTTCTGCAGCGAATCTTCAAACTGACTCACGAAGCCTCGTTTCGGGGGCGAATTCTGGTGCTCGAGAACTACAGCATCGCGATGGGCCGACAACTTGTGCAGGGTGTCGACGTTTGGCTGAACAACCCACGTCGACCGCTGGAAGCATCAGGAACCAGTGGACAAAAAGTCGTTCTAAACGGAGGCCTGAACTGCTCCGTCCTTGATGGCTGGTGGGCTGAGGCATACGACGGTAAAAACGGTTTCGCCATCGGCAACGGCCGAACCCATTCCAACCAGAACGTACAGGACGAACGCGACGGTGAGGACCTGTATCGCGTACTGACAGAAGAAGTCATCCCGTTGTATTTCAACCGCGATGCGGATGATTTGCCGCAGGGATGGATTGCCCAGATGAAACGAGCGATCAGAACACTCGGCTGGAGATTCAACGCGGATCGCATGGTGATGGACTATGCGTCAAACACCTATATTCCGGCCGCTGGCGGACTGAGCTGCTCCATCGTGTCGATGCCGTAGCTCATGCAACAGTGCACGTGGATGCCGCAGCGACCGGCAGGAACACACAGGCAGTTTCCGTGTGTCAGTTCAACCAGCCGGCGAGCAGTCCCGCCTCAGGCAGTCCCGCCGTATTGCTGACGATAATCCTGAATCCTGGCAAACAGTTCATCCGTCACGACGACGTTGCCGTCCAGCTCTCTTCCATGCAGGTAATCGGCAATCTCACAGATTGTAACGATAGCAAACGTCGGCATTGAAAACTCATCACGAAGTTCTGTCAGCGCATTGACTTCGCCCTGCCCTCGCTCCATACGATCGACGGATACAACTAGTCCTGCCAGCTGAATTTCCGCAGCAGCCTGCAGGACGGGAACTGTTTCACGGATCGATGTACCCGCGGTCGTCACGTCTTCCACAATCAGAACGCGTTCTGCCGATTCGGGCTGGTGGCCCACCAGTGTACCGCCCTCGCCATGAGTCTTCGCTTCCTTGCGGTTGAAGCAGAACGGCACATTGGCCCCCCGATTACTCAGTTCCATCGCGACAGCCACTGCCAAAGGGATGCCTTTATATGCCGGCCCGAACAGAAAATCGAAAGTGACGTCCTGGGCTTGTATGGCGTCTGCATAAAAACCGGCGAGGCGGTTCATCTGGTCACCCGTACGATATCGCCCCGTATTGATAAAGAACGGCGTCTTACGGCCACTCTTGGTGGTAAAGTCGCCAAAAGTCAGCACGTTGGCACGCATCATGAATTCAATGAAATTCTGTTTGTAAGTTTCCAATGCAGTTGTCCGTTTGCTTTTGAACGATGTGGTTACTGTGTCAATCAGCCTGTATACGTTCGGAGATGCCGTGCATCCCGGCCGACCAAGACAACTGTCCGTCAGAGGGACCAAAACAGCACCAGTCTGCCGCTGATCCTCCGCACGGCCTGCTGCCCTTCAGAAAACCGAGAAGCCGAACTACGTGCGCTTACCGCCGCGCCAGACACCGCGTTTTACGGGGGACAGCCCGAGACTTCAATTGCCCCAGACCAACGTTCCCGACGATCGTTAAAGACAACCCAATCGCTGCGTCGATGAGGAACCTCGGTGAGCGATACAGTTCCACGGCGGGAATCGGCAGATTCTGCAGCAGAATCTGCATTTGTGTGCCGTTCGACTCTCCAGAGTCGAATCTCGGCCATTTTTGTGGCCTCGCCAAACCTGATGTGATGATTTTCATGCTCGACTCTGGAGGGTCGGCGCCAGCTTTTGAAGACGGAACGGATGTCAAAAACGGGACATTCAGATCAATTGCGACTGGGATTCATGGCGGCTGTGGAAGTCGACGGCCGTGGGTGTGTCGGTGGCCTGCTGGTCACGAATCACAACGGGCGGCCACTGGAATTTCAGTGCACGACCCCTGTAAAACCGGACCGAACCCAGGAGATCCTTTATGGCAGAATGCTGAGACCCTGGCTGCTGGGCGAACTCATCGGAAAAACGCTGCTTGATCGCGTAGCGATCAAGCCTGAACTGATTGTCACCAGCGATCCGGATCTGCTGGAACTGCGCAATCACACTCAGACACCAGTGGCCTGCACGTCCGAGCAGTCATCAAACATTGACGCTGCACGACATTCCAAAGGCCAGACTGCGGAACTCGGTGGCCGCCATCTACAGTTTCATAACAGCCATCTCGATGACTGCGGCTTCGTAAAGAAACAGCTGCACCTGATTCCGGGCCTGGCTGATCTGGAGGAACCACTGGAACGAGTTCACGAAGCTCTGCACGAAACAATCAAGACGGTGCTGACGCGATGAGTAACATCCACTCGTCCGCTGAACGTTCCGTCGATCGCCGGGGTTCTGAGCCAGGACTGCCAGTGGACGATAAGAAAAAGAGCGAGCTGTCAGAATTGCCCGACGCGGTCTGCTCGTCACAACCTGCCGTTCACAACATTGATCTGTCCACGTCTGTCGATGTTGCCAGTGCCGGCTTCAACCCGGCACTGAAACGCGAACCGCAAATCGATGCCGTTTCGGTTTCCATTGAGCAGCGTCTGGACTTCGTTCCTTCGTGGAAACCACGTCGTATACGGGTGAAGTGCATTGGTCTGACACTGCCGGAAGGTGCAGCCTTTCAGCCGCCGGAAGAAAAACATGAAACCGCGTCTGACGGAACCGCACTCAAGGTCATCGGCCCTAAGAAAACAGGAATCACCAGCGACAGCCGCGAAAAAACACGACGAACCCGCATCAAGCCGCCGAAAAACGCATTGTCACTGCAGGACCGCTTGTTCTACCTGCTGCAACCACCACTCGAATCATGGCTGGCGGGGCAGGAACTGATCATGCCGTTCGAACCGTTTCCCTACCAATACGAAGGTATTGCGTGGATGTTCGCGCGGCACTCTGCACTGCTGGCCGATGAAATGGGACTCGGCAAGACGATGCAGACAATAACCGGCATACGATTGCTGTTGCGCAGTGGCCAGATCAATCGCATTCTGTTGATTTGTCCAAAACCACTGATTCCCAACTGGCAGCGAGAGTTTCACACATGGGCGGAAGAATTGCCCATCGTGACAATTGAAGGCAGCGGGGCTCGCCGTCGAATGCTGTGGACGATGCCGGGCGTGCCGATCCTGATCACTAACTACGAGTCGATGACCCGGGATCTGCCCGATTTTTCGGAAGACGAACAGCCAAAGTTTGACCTGCTGGTACTGGATGAAGCTCAACGCATCAAGAATCGCGACTCGCGAACTGCACAGGCGGCTCGAAGCATCAATCGTCGGCGCAGCTGGGCACTGACAGGCACACCTATAGAAAACCGCCCGGAAGAGCTGGCGTCGCTGTTTGAGTTCATGGAAGTCATTCCGCCACGAGCGTCACCGGATCTCAGGCAGTTGGCAACGCTGGCGAATGAACACATTTTGCGCCGGACCAAAGATCTGGTCATGAAGGACATGCCACCACGAATCGACCGCGACGCCGAACTTGAACTCACACAGGCCCAGCAGTATGCCTACACAACTGCAGAGAAAGAGGGAATCATTCAACTGAATGAACTCGGCGATTCCATCAGCGTACAGCACGTGTTCGAACTGGTTCTGCGTCTGAAGCAGATCACGAACTACGATCCACTTACAAATGAAAGCGCGAAACTGGAACGATTGATCGCGGACATGGAAGAAATTGCCGCCAGTGGCAGCAAGGCCATCCTGTTCAGTCAGTGGACCAAAACGCTCGACTGGATGGCCGAACGACTGCAGCAGTTCAATCCGCTGATCTACCATGGCGGCGTCCCCACGAAGAAACGCGAACCGATTCTGGAAAAGTTCAAAGAAGATCCGGACTCGCATATCATCCTGATGAGCTACGGCACCGGGGCCGTGGGACTGAATCTTCAATTTGCCCATTATGTTTTCTTATACGACCGCTGGTGGAATCCGGCAATTGAGGACCAGGCCATCAATCGAGCTCATAGGATCGGCGTTTCCGCACCGGTCATTGTGACACGTTTTATCTGCAAAGACACGATTGAAGAACGCATCGACCGTGTGCTGCGTGAAAAACGAGAACTGGCAGAAGCGATTCTTGGCGAAGGTGACAACGAAAACGTCTCTCTGGGTCTCAACGCATCTGAGATCTTTGGGCTGTTCGATCTGAAGAAACGCACCGATCAGGGTAAAGCCAAATCAATCGGCCCGTCCCGGCCGGCCGCTGCGTAAAGGAGTTTTGTCGACGGTCATCCTGTCCGGGAGCGAACGAACCGCACCGCAGTCAGGTCACCCGCAGAATCCCGTTTTCTCCAGTCCGCGACCGTCAGAACAGCAGTGCAGTCAGCGCGACAGCCCGCAGAACTGAGGCAGACCCTGTACCGAGGCTAATCCGCGGCGATTTCACAGAGTTAACCGGGTCCCGCACTTTGCGACTCGCAGCACAGACAACTAGAATTCTCCGCTTCAGCCCCACCATGTACCACTACGCGGCCAGATCAGCCGCATGAACTGCATTTGACCCATGTTTCAATCTGTTTCCGACAGCAACTTCGTTCCCGGCGAACACCTCGTCCTCAACTTCTGGACTCAGCACAGCACCTTCCGCAGGTTGCGAGAAAAAAATCGCGGTCAGAAGCGTTGGAGTTTTCTGGATGGCCCCATCACTGCCAACAACCCCATGGGCGTGCACCATGCGTGGGGAAGAACTTATAAAGACACGTACCAGCGATTCTTCGCGATGACCGGTCACGACCAGCGATATCAGAACGGGTTCGACTGTCAGGGATTGTGGGTCGAGGTTGAGGTTGAGAAGCAACTGGGACTGGGCACAAAGACGGCGGTGAACGAATACGGAATCGACAACTTCGTGAACGAATGCAAACGCCGCGTACTCCGATTCGCGGCTCGACAGACGGAACAGTCGCAGCGACTTGGCTACTGGATGGACTGGGACGACCCCGATCAGCTGCGCACATTGGCCGATCACCTGGGGACCGATACCGAAGTCTCCTTCACCGCGCCCAGCGGGAAAACGGAAACTGCCAGTTCGCATCAACTGGTGGAAAAACTGGGGAACCCGGAATGGGGCGGCAGCTACTTCACATTCAGCACCGAGAACAACGAAACGATCTGGGATTTTCTTAAGAAGTGCTTCGATCGCGGCAAGATCTACCAGGGTCATGACGTGATGCCGTGGTCCGGTCGAGGCGGCAGCGCGTACTCGCAGATGGAAATTGCCGAAGGCCGCAAACTGACGACACACAAGTCGGTGTTCGTTCGCTTTCCGCTGAAAGATCGCGACAACGAATTTCTGCTGATCTGGACAACGACTCCGTGGACATTGACCAGTAACGTCGGCGCCGCCGTCAACACAGATCTGGACTACGTCAGAATCAAGGCCAACAAAGACGATGCCGTCTACTACTTCGCTAAAGACAACCTGAATTTTCAGCGACTGTCGACAGAATTCAAAGACGGCTTCGGCCGCCCCGAATGGAAGTGGCCGGACGACGTCGGCAAGTTGAAGTCAATCGCTCAAATCTTCAAGGAACAGGGCGGCTTCGAAGAAGTCGGAACAGTCAAGGGAGCGGACCTGGTCGGCTGGTCCTACGAAGGTCCGTTCGATGACCTGCCCGCTCAACAGATGGATGGCGGTTTTCCCGTTGACGAAGACAATCTCGGCGTGAACGGTGCCGGCTGGCACAAAGTCATTGACGGCGGTCGCGATTCCCGCGGCGCTGCACACGTTGTGGCGGGGGAAGGAACCGGCATCGTTCACATGGCTCCGGGCTGTGGCGACGTGGACCACAGGATCGGTGCGTCGATCGGCATGCCCATCATCGCACCACTAAAGGAAGACGGCACGTACAGTGACGTGTTCGGCGAATTTTCAGGCAGGGAAGCCATTGCCTCGGAAACAGCAGAACTGGTGTTCGCAAAGCTGAAGGAAAAGGGCCTGCTGGTCGCTGTCGAAACTTATCCACACGTGTACCCGCACTGCTGGCGAACGGGGGACGAACTGGTCTTTCGACTGGTCGACGAGTGGTTCATCAACATGGACTGGCGGGAAGAGATCAAGGACGTCACTCGCCAGATTCACTGGCTGCCGGACAGCATCGACGGGCAAAACCGAGAAGTCGAGTGGCTGTCCAATATGAGTGACTGGATGATTTCCAAAAAGCGATTCTGGGGACTTGCCCTGCCCGTCTGGGTCGACGACGAGACCGGAGATTTTGAAGTGATGGGATCACTTCACGAACGACCAAACGATGGCGGCGGAAGCCTGGAGGAACGCGTCCGAAAAGACGCTGCTGCATTCCGCGCCGACGGACATGAAGAAGACGCACAGACCGTTGAAGACGGCTGGGATAGATTCAAGGGCCACACACCTCATCGACCGTGGATTGACAAAGTCAGGATCCGCAACCCGAAGACCGGCAACCTGATGAATCGCATCGAAGACGTGGGGAATCCGTGGCTGGATGCAGGAATCGTTCCGTTCAGTACAATGAACTTCAATGAACGCTACAGCACGGACAATCTAAAATGGGCTGACTGGTATCCGGCCGACCTGGTCACCGAGTGCTTCCCGGGCCAGTTTCGTAACTGGTTCTACTCGCTGCTGTCGCTGTCCACGATGATGCGGTTCGATCCCACCGGCACACGAACAGCAGAAGAAAAACAACCGTTCCGTACGCTGCTGGGACATCGTCTTGTTCAGAATGAACAGGGCAAACCGATGCACAAATCAGACGGCTCGGCCATTTGGTTCGAAGAAGCCGCAGAACAACTGGGCGTGGATACAATGCGCTGGATGTACCTTGCTCAGAATCCCGCAACGGACCTGAGATTCGGCACGCGGCATGCGGATCAGCCAGTGACCCTGAACACGCCGGAAGGCCACATCAACGAAACCAAGGAAGGCGTTCCAACAGCAACGGTCACCAGCGGCCCGGCCGATGAAACGCGTCGTCAGATTCTGATTCCGCTGTGGAACTGCTACAAATTCTTCATCGACTACGCCATCGCGGATGGATTCGAACCATCTGATGCCCTGCGTCAGCGAGTTGCCCAGTCCGTCCGTCAATCAATGAACGCTGGCTGCACATCCGTCGCGGACCGGCCAGAGATCGATCGCTGGATACTTTCGAACCTGCAGTCGCTGGTCAGGACGGCTCATCGGGAATTCACTGACTACAACGTGGCCGGTTTCTGTGAGGCCGCTGGTCAGTTCATCGACGACCTGAGTAACTGGTATATTCGCCGCAACCGTCGTCGATTCTGGCGCAGCAAGGACGCCAGTGATACCGACAAGACGGCCGCCTACGAAACACTCTACGAAGTATTGGTAACGCTGTGTCGGCTGCTGGCACCTTGCATCCCGTTTCTGACGGAGCGAATGTATCAGAATCTTGTCTCTGGCACTGACATATCCGCCTCGAACGTCCGGCCTGATTCGACAGATCTGCCAGGCAGCGTCCATCTGTGCGACTACCCAACAACCGACGAATCGCTGCTGGATGAAGCGTTGAACAAACGCATGGCGGCCGCTCAATTGGTGGTGAAACTGGGCCACAAACTGCGAGAAGAGAATACGCTGCGGGTACGTCAGCCGCTGGCGGAACTTCAGTTCGCTGCTGCCAATACCGAAACTGCCGCGGCCATTGCTCAACTCACCGACGTCATCAGTGAAGAACTGAACATCGAGAAGGTGACCCAAAGAGATAACCTTGATGACCTTGTCGGTTACAGCTACAAGCCGAACCTGAAAACGCTCGGCCCAAGATATGGCAAGCTGCTCGGCATGCTGCGAACCAAATTTCCGGAACTCGGTGATGCCGTGCTGGGACCGCTGCGTCGTGGTGAAAGCGTATCGATCATAATCGACGGCAACAACATCGATCTGACCGCTGAGGATGTACTTATCAGCACGGAACAGGCCGAAGACTGGGTGTGCAGAGATGATTCCGGAATTCAAATCGCCATCAGCACGGTGCTGACCGACGACCTGATTCGCAAAGGCATGTCGCGTGACTTTGTCCGTCACGTCCAGCAACTTCGAAAAGACGCCGACCTGAACATTCAGGACCGTATTCGCATCGAATACCACTCCGAAGACAACGTTGTTCAGGCCATGGTCGCCGAATGGGGCGAATACATCTGCGGGGAAACTCTGGCCCATTCCATTGGCTTCACTTCCACGCCGCCGGCTGACGCAAAGTCTGGCAGGGTTGGTGACGTGATGACGACGATCTGGATCGCCACTGGCAATTGATAGTGGTGTCTCCACCGCCAGGGGTCACTGCGAGGAGATGCTGGTAAACTGTCGACTGCAGGGCGGACGGTTGCGTCGGTGGGCATTCGTGCCCACACTGGCGAATCACGAACATGTTCGTATCTTCGGAGCAGATAATGGCACTGTTTTCGACAACGCAGATTTCCTTTATGAACCGTGGTTCTTCCTGAATCGTATTCGTGAATCTCGCGGGTGGGTGACCTGCATGGCAACCGCCTTTGTGGTGGTGACTGTGATGTTTCCGGCCACCTAATTTTTTGACAACGGACGTCACTCGACCTGATCGGCGCTGTCATGATCGTATAAAGCTGTAACAACACTGGAATGCACTCAATGTCGTGATCAGATCTTTGCGTGGCGAAGGTGCATTCGCTGGTCTGGTGGCCGGTTTTCTGTACCTGATCAAGACCGGTCTGTTTGTGAGTTCTGCGTGTACGATCAATGTTTGGGCAGAGCGTCGATGCAGAGCCGAGTGGATCCACTGTTCAGTGGACTGGAAGACGATCTGGTCGCCGTCGATTTGTACGGCCCCGACAAATGGACCAAACCAGGCATGGAAGATGATTTCGGATTTCTGCAGATACATCGAAGTCAACGGATACTGCGTTTCGAGGGAGACAAGAATCGATGGCCCCTGCCCTTCAGCGCTCTCACGTCATGTCGAATCGAAGAAGCGATCATGGGCAGCGAAGGCAATGAAAATGCGGAAAGACGTTATTTCGTCGTACTGTCAGCTCGTCAGGAAGGTGAAGAAGCAAACTGGGAAAACGGCCTGATCTATGTTCGAACAGAAATTGGAAATGACAGCCACGGGCGCCGATACGATCGATCGATATTGCTGTTCACTCAACTGTCTGATGCCATCGGCGGTTAAGGCCGAAGTGAACTGACGATAGCGGGGCACGCTGTGAGTCTATCAGCAGGAACCGGTGTTCTCGCTCAGGGGAGATGGCGGCTGTCATCAGAAGCAGATCAGTTTGGCGTTCTTCGCATGATTTCTTCGGCAACGTGATATTCCTGCCATGCAGCGTTCCAGAACGTCCTGAATCCTTGTTTCGCTCGGCGAAAGACAGGGCCATGTTTCATCCAGACGACAAGGCACGTTCCAAAAAACAGAAATCGCTGCGCAGCACAGGACATGTAGCGTCTCAGCGGCGATCGTCGTGACCTCAAGATCGCCAGCCGTTCGCACTGGAACCGCACGTGCGGCGTTTCGTCCTGTATGATCTGATCGCAGAGACGTTTCAGCACAATAGAGTTCGTAGCTGCCTGAAGTGCAGGATAGTACACCTCTGCAATAATTTCGGCCGTCACCAGGACGGCAATCGAAAGTTCCAGCCCCGCGCCTCGTCGAAGAAACCGAAACACGCTGTCCGGCCATGCGGCTTTCAATGTGGAAATTCCGTTCAGGTCGAGGAATCGTGCGAGATCGCGAGCATGCCTTTGTTCCTCTCTGACAAACAGTTTAATGGCATCAAAATATTCGGGGTCGCAGGTCTCTTCTGAATGCAACTTTGCACAATGAACCAGGTGCTTTCCTTCAGAACTTTCACCAAGTTGAAACCCCTGCACCGACGCTGATATCGCCTTAACTTCCTGGTCTGATAACTCGCAGCCAAGTTGCCAGGGAACATCCAGCAACTGCTGCGTGTTACGACTAAAATAGTCCAGCCATTCACGCGACCTCAATTCGGGAAGCAGCGGTTGCGAATCCGTCGCGACCTCAGCGCAATCAGTCAATTCCATCGTCGGCTCCTTAGACTTCCGAATGACTTTGGGACACTGAAGTTTTACGAAGCAACTGAGCTGGCCGTTGGATCAAATGACATCATTGCCGACACAACGCACTCAATACGCCCCACATGTCTGGACGATTATGTACGAATGCCGCACAAAACTACGATTTCCTGATCAGGATTACCGATCAATCGACGCGTATGATAGACTTCGCAGGTTGATTAGTGATCACCCCCCGGCGGATCTTCGCCACGAACCGCTCCCCGCCTTCAGTCCTTTGGAATTCTTGCCATGCTTTCGATCTCTGGACATCACGCATCCGGACGCGCCAGCAGACTCTGTGACGGTGTAACTCGCCGCGACATACTTCGAGCCGGCACGCTGGCGGTTGGCGGATTAACTTTGCCACAGTTGCTGCAGGCCGAACAGGCCGCCGGAATTCGCAACTCAAGAAAAGCCGTCATCATGATCTACATGTGTGGTGCTCCCGGGCATCAGGACATGTATGACCTGAAGATGGATGCTCCGGCAGAAATTCGTGGATCGTTTAAACCGATTTCCACAAACGTACCCGGAATCGAAATCTGTGAACACATGCCTCGTCTCGCTGGCATCATGGATAAGTGCGTACCGCTTCGAAGCGTGTATGGCTCACCAAGTGGTGCTCACGATTCGTTCATTTGTTACACCGGTCGAAAGGTGCCCAATCAACCGGCTGGCGGTTGGCCGTCGGTCGGCAGTGTCGCATCGAAAGTACTGGGGGCTCGAAACGAAGCCGTGCCACCGTTCGTCGGCCTGTCGCCGGATGCCGGACATCCTCCGTATGGTTCTCCGGGACATCCTGGATTTCTGGGAGTCGCTCATTCTGCGTTTCGTCCATCAGGCCCCGCGCAAAACGACATGAAACTGCAGGGCATCGATACTTCACGGCTGGACAACCGCAAAGCCCTGCTGACCAGTGTTGACAGCCTGCGCCGCGACATTGATGCCAGCGGGACATTGCAAGGCCTGGACACACTGACTCAGCAGGCCTTCGATATCCTCACATCAACCTCTCTGGCCGATGCCCTGGACATATCCAATGAACCCGCAGAGATACGCGAACGCTATGGAAAGGGCGACCCGAAACGATATGGTGACGGGGCTCCGCGGAATCTGGAACACTTCCTGATGGCACGTCGATTGGTAGAAGCCGGTTGCCGAGTCGTCACGTTGAACTTCGGTCGCTGGGATTTCCACAGCAACAACTTCAACGGAATGAAAGACACTCACCTGCCACAGTTCGATCAGGGTCTGTCGGCATTGATCGAAGATCTGCACAATCGCGGCATGGCAGACGACGTGGCCGTTGTGGCGTGGG
Organism: Fuerstiella sp.; assembly: GCA_029245955.1. Taxonomy (GTDB): domain Bacteria; phylum Planctomycetota; class Planctomycetia; order Planctomycetales; family Planctomycetaceae; genus Fuerstiella. Next base: position 74,086 of record JAQWOH010000005.1, read on the forward strand.
GCGAATTCGGTCGCACGCCTCGCATCAACAAAGACGCCGGACGAGACCACTGGCCTCAGGTCGGCGGTGGCCTGCTGGCCGGAGGCGGTTTCCGCACAGGTCAGGTCATCGGGGCCACCGATCGGCTGGGCGGAGAAATCGCCGGCCGGCCGGTGCATTTCTCCGAAGTCATCGCGACATTGTACCGTCACCTTGGTATTGATCCCGACGCGCTGAAGCTCAACGATCTCACAGGCCGGCCTCAGTACCTGCTGGAGAAAACGACTCCCATGCCGGAACTGGTGTAGTACAGTTTCAATCCGCCAGCGTTGTTGCCGTACAATTGTGCCACGTCTGATTTCCGGAAATCCGCAATCAGGCAGCTTTGGGGACTGCGTAACTGGTCATGCAGCCGCCCAGAATATTCAGATCGGCCTCTGTCAGCTCGGGATACACACCAAAGTAGACGCCGTTGCTGTGCAGAAAATCAGCTCCTGGCAGGTCGTACGTTCGCTGGACGTAACGACCGTAGAATGGCTGCCGCTGCATGTTGCCGGCGATGATCGGGCGAATCTCGACACCAGCACCCGCAAACTGAAAAACGTATCGTTCGCGAATGACTTCGTTCTTGCAGATGACCGGAAACGCAAAGCTGGACAGCACCGAAATATGTGAATGATCAAGCTGGATCAGATCCGGGTTGGTACCCGCAATCGAATCCAGGCGAGCATGTATGGCGGCCCGCGCCTGAATGGTCGAATCTAGAAACTGCAGCTGACGATTGCCGAGAAATCCAGTGATCTCAGTCGGTCTCAAATTGTAGCCAAGGTCATAGAACGCATACTTGGCGTCGAATTCGCCCTTCACACCGTAATCTGCGCGCCACTTCAGCTGCTGGCTGGCCTTCAGGTTACGGTCCCAGCCATTGGCACGAACGATGCGCAGCATCTCCGCCAGTTCTTCATCATCCGTACACACCATGCCACCTTCGACGGTCGACATATGGTGAGCCACGTAGAACGAAAAGGTTGCGGCGACACCAAAGCTGCCCGCCTTTCCTGCCTGCAATTGCGTTCCCAGAGATTCGCAGTTGTCTTCAATCAGCAGGATATCACGCTCTTCGCAAATGCTCCGGATACCTTCCAGATCACCGCAGAATCCCAACACGTTCGTTAGAAAGAAGCACTTCAGGTCAGTCGTGCGCAATCTTTCGAGCAGGTTTTCGGACATGCAGTTCAGCGTTTGCGGATCACAGTCCACAGGGATCGGCTGCATGTTAAGCTGTATAATGGGCATCACGTTGGTAGCCCATGTTAATGCTGAGAACCCAACCAGATCTTCGTCTCTCAGGCGACCAAGATTCTTCAGCGCCTGCAATAGCGCAAGATTAGCACTGCCGCCACTGTTAAACAGCACAGCATCTTTGCGTCCCTGGTGCTCAGCAAACGAGGCTTCAAATCGGAAGCACTCGCTGTCCATGCTAAGCCGCGGCGTTTCCAGAATAAACTCTGCCAACTCACGCCGCGTTTCCAGCTCTCTGTGAAACGCGTTCTTCATCAGTGGAATCATTGACTTCATCCTTTAAGTCAGTTTCTGAGTGCTTGCCCCGTGAATACTCAGCAATCATCTGCCGGACTCCCTCGCGGAGCGAGATTTGAGCGGCAAAGCCAATATTCGTCAGTTTGGAAATGTCCATGCACTTGCGCGGCATTCCATCGGGCTTTGATGTGTCCCATTTAATGCGGCCGCGATATCCGGTGCATTCGGCGATCAGGTGTGCGAGTTCACTGATGGAAACATCGGCCCCCGTTCCCACATTTATGATCTCCGGAGACTTCCAATGCTCCATGACAAACAGGACAGCCTGCGCCAGATCGTCCACATGCATAAACTCTCGACGCGCCGTGCCAGTCCCCCACAGCGTAAGCGACTCAGTCGCGCTGTCACGAGCATCAACGAACCGCCGTACCAGGGCGCTCAGCACATGCGACTTTTGCAAGTCAAAGCTGTCGTTCGGACCGTATAGATTGCACGGCATCGGACACACAACTTCCATCCCGTATTGTTGGTGATAAGCCTGAGCCATCGTCAACCCGGCGATCTTCGCAACGGCATAACCGGCGTTTGTCGGTTCTACTGGACCGGTCATCAGCGACTCTTCCTGAATCGGCTGGGGACAATTTCGTGGATAGATGCAGGAGCTGCCCAGAAAACACAGTTTCCTGGTTCCACAACGAGCAGCACTGTCGATCACATTATTTTGAATCTGCAGGTTCTGAAAGATAAAATCGGCCGGGGCATCCAGGTTTGCCTGTATTCCACCGACCCGCGCAGCAGCCAGAATCACAGTTTCCGGTCGCTCCGCCTGCATGAACTGGCGAACTCGATCCGCATCCAAGAAATCAAGTTCAGACCGGGTTTGAAGAAGGAGATTACGATGCCCAGCCTGCTGCAGAGCACGAACCAAAGCCGCCCCCACCATACCTCGATGGCCGGCAACAAAGATCTTTTCATCCATGAATAGTTTTCCGTGAATCCTGCAACGCACCTTTGCAGGGGACGAAAGGACACCGCGCTGTAGGGCGGCAATGGTGTAAAGAGTACCAAGAAGCAGATTTCGGCAGCAAGACCAACCTCACTGCTCGTCACGTGCCCTGCCCCCCAATCACCGTCAATGGCCAGTAGACGGCGTAAGAAAGGCCACGAATGCCATACTTGCACTGGCAGATGCCCTTGATTGTCCAGGACCAACAACGTCACGTAAGGTCGGCCGTTGTTGCCGTAACACGGACCCGGAATCTCTCTAAGCGGGTCCCAGGCGAACCCAGTCTGCAGGCACCAGGTCTTGATCATTCCTTTTGCGATCAGCGAACCATCGTCGGCAGGCCACAACAATTTTGTCGGGCGACGGGTTCAGCCAGGCTCCCCACCAGCTGAAACTACTATTGGCGATGATATGATGCCGACAGGCACTCATCAGTTTCAGATCGGGCCAGGGATCGGCCACAGAATTGTGAGAAATAAATCGCATCGAAAACGGCAACTTAAGATTTTCTCTTGTCCATTTCGGGTCGTCTGAGAAAACAAAGAAGACTGGCGAACCCTCGATACAATCAGCCACGTGTCGGGCAGCTTTCTCGTAATAATCCAGCGAACAAACACCGTGAACCTTCATCGTTCTGAGATTTGAAACGTAGTCGCCACGGCGAATATGCAGCGACACCGCCATGACGGACGTGATTTCATCCAGTACCTTTTGGTTCTGCTCATCCACAGGATCCGGCCGGGTCAGTTCCTCTCTGATCTGCGAGGCAATATGACGAAAGTACTTCTCTGATTGCCAGTACCCGCGCAGATATGTGTTATCACCAAGAGACTCGAAACCCGGCTGATATTGAAACCCCGACTCATGAAACAACTTCAGACGTCCCCGATTTTTCAGATGCCACCACGGAACACTCAATAACCCTCGTTTTTCGGGTGGCAGAACGAACCCGTTCAGACTGGATTCGTCAGCCTCCACCATCTGTGTATTGAAACGATCGATCGAGTACGAATGCAGGCGATACGTGCGAAATGACCGGGAATCCGCCAGTAAATCGGTCTGGTGTTTCAGCGCCAGCACACGAGCGGTGGCATACTGAAACATCTGATTACCGATGCCTCCTGAGAATCTGCAAATGATCACAATATCACCGTTTTCGGAAACACGATCAGAGACAGGCGTCCCTATTAGGTGGTCGAAATCGAAGTCTCAGAGGGTCTTGGTTCAAGCGGCAAGACAGCTGAACCGCCCCTCCATCCCCGCTCTTCCAGAAAACCTGTGTGGCGAGCATACGACGCCAATTTCAAGCAGACGAGAACTTCCGCATCAAGTTCTGAAGAACGGTCGTACTGTCCTATTCTAAGCAGCTCTCTGCAGCCAGGCACTGGGCCAATGAGTGATATTTTCTGACAGCTCACTCTCGTTGAATGGCCAGTCCGGTTGCTTCAGACAGAACTCCGGATGCAGCGCTGCGAATTCTTCTGCTGCTGCCGCGGGATGGTCGTTCTTCCATTCCGGCACACCGCGGGGCACGTCAAACACGTCTCGCATAACACCATCCGTAGCAACCACGTATGACCCCGGTGTTACCAACGAATAGTAGGCCTCCAGCTCTCTGGCAACATGATCCTTCGTATGACAGGAATCCAGAATCACCAGCACGGTTTCGTCGGGCTTAATCTTCGACTGAACCTGGGACACAACTTCCTGACTAACAGAATCACCTTCGATTAGTGTGATCGCGTCAAACATCTCATGCGCCTCGATCGCGGTGCGGTTGTGAGGCCGAATTTCGACGTCCACACCGATCACACGGCCACGCCCCATGGCTTTGCACAGCCCGGCATAGAAGATCAGAGAACCACCATGCGCCACACCGGTTTCCACGATCACATCAGGTTTCACGGAGTAAATAACTTCCTGAATTCGGATCAGGTCCTCGGGTAGCTGAATAATCGGACGCCCCATCCACGAAAACGTGTACGGATATTTCTGATCCCAGCCGATTCGGACCCATTCTCGCGAAAGAATCTCAAAGGCATCCTTGGAATACAGATCCATTGTCTGTTCACTCACACCGGACTGCGTGAGCGTTCCGTTGTCCGTGTCAATTGTCAATTTCATCTGAGCAATCCTTTCAAATCATCAATTACATATCACACAGAAGTGATTTGTTCGTTGTTCCTTCAGACCAAGAGTCACGTGTTCTCGGCCTGGCTTCATGATCCTTAATTCGGGTCAGGCAGCATGTCCTATCTGTTTCTCACGATACCAATCAATCGTTTCCTGAAGCCCGCGTTCCAGAGAATAGGCTGGCCGCCAGTCGAGTTCTCGCTGAACTCGTTCGTTGTTTCCAAAAATCGCCTGCGGTTCAAGACCGGTTTTGACGGCTCCAAACCTCACCAGATCTGACCGGCCAACCAGCGCCGCAGCAAACTCTGCAATTTCTCTGACGGACACAGGAAGTCCGCTACAAATATTGAATGCTCCGGACACATTGCTGAGCAGCAATGACACCAATGCTGACGCCACGTCTTTGATGTAAACAAAGTCACACCTCTGAGTCCCGGAAGAGCATTGAGCCATCTTCCCACTCAGCAGCGATGAAATCACAACACCTGGCATTCTTTGTTCGCTGGCAAACGGACCATACATAAAAAACAAACGTGCCCATGCGGCGTTCGTGGTTTTTCCATCCACGGCGGCATCAAGATCGAGTGCGCTTCGGACTTTCGTCTGGCCATATAATGTGTCGGCAGCCAAAGGCGTTGCATCCTCGTCGAGAGCGTTACCGGACCATTCGTATTCTGCACAACTTCCGGTCGCCACTATCCGCTGACCACCGGCGTCGACAAATCTTCGATACAGGCGTCGGGACGCCCTTCGCCAGAGGACATTCTCAGAAGTGTGCCAGAAATTTCCTGGCGACGTGCACCATGCAAGGTGCAGAAGATGTGTGGGACGCAGATCATCCACCAGATGCTCCACATCATCGGACAAAAGATCGGCATGCACCCACGTGACGTCTGCCGCATCGACAACTCGTGTACGTGACACCGCCAACACATCACAATCAGCTTTCGCCAGAAGCGGAAGACAGTGTCGCCCGACGAACCCCGACGCACCTGTCACAAGAACGCGATTCATGCGACGGCCCTCTGTAAGACAAGGTCGGGAAACACCAGGTCTTTTTCGGAAATCACACTAATCGACAATGGCCACTCAATCCTGACTGCCGAATCATTCCACCGAAAACCACGTGCCGATTCTGCGTGATATTCGCGGGTCATCTGATACAGGACTTCAGTATCGTCTTCGAGCGTCTGAAACCCGTGAGCACAGCCTTCCGGAACGTACAGTGCATTTCCCTCGGCCGCGTCAATCAGTACGCTGAACGTATTCAGATAAGTACGAGAGTCAGGACGCAGGTCAACGATCACGTCCTGAATCGCACCTGACGTGCACCGTACCAGCTTTGCCTCTTCGAACGGTGCTGTCTGAAAATGCATACCGCGAACAGTGCCTCTATTGCGATTGAACGAGACGTTGCATTGCACCAGATCCGGATTCAGCCCATGGTCAGTAAACTCTGCTTGACACCATGAGCGCGCAAAGAAGCCACGATCGTCGACATGCCGCTGCTGTTCAACGATCCAGGCTCCTTCGATTTTGGCTGGCGTGAATTTCACCTGATGAATTCTCTAAGCCACACGAACTTCAGGTACGGGCACGATGAACCGGCCGCCACCGTCCCGGTATTGTTGTTGCTGCCTGAGAATCTCATCCGCAAAATTCCAGGTCAACAACAGGCAATAATCCGGCTGATCCCGGACCAGATGCTCCGGGTCAAAAATTCTGAGATGTGTGCCTGGCGTATAACGTCCCTGCTTCACAGTACTGCGATCAACGACATAGTCGATTGTCGAACGATTGATACCGAAGTAATTCAGTAGAGTACTGCCTTTTGCTGACGCACCGTAGACAGCGATTCGATGTCCGGACGCCTTTAACTCGTCCAGTTTTTCCACAAGCTGGGTTTTGAGTTCGGCAACGCGGCACGCGAAACGGTTGTAGGATTCAATATCGTTTACCCATGTCGCCTCATCAGCCTGCATCTTTGTGACCGTATCAGAAGGCTGAACTGAGCCTGCATGCGCGGCATAAACACGAATAGACCCGCCGTGAATCTCCAACTGTTCGACGTCCACGATATCGAGTCCGTGATTCCGAAACAGATGGTTCAGTGCCGTCAGAGAAAAATAGCACAGGTGTTCGTGGTAGATCGTGTCGAACTCGACATTGTCCACGAGCTCCTTCAGGTAGGGACACTCCACGACAACCCGTCCGCCCGGCTTCAGGATTGTTTTGAATCCGGCCACCACACCATTCAGGTCTGCCACGTGAGCCAGCACGTTGTTGGCATGAATCACATCGGCCTGCTGACCATTTTCCGCCATCTGAGTAGCGACGGCGCTGCCAAAAAATTCGTTAAGTGTGGGAATGCCTTTTTCATCATTTGCAACCGCAGCGATATTCCCTGCAGGCTCCACACCCAGCACTGGCACGCCTGCCTGCTTGTACCACTGAAGCAGGTAACCGTCGTTGCTGGCGACTTCCACAACAAGGCTATCACCATTTAGCAACCGATCTGTTGTCAGACGTTCGGCAATCGTCTTCGCGTGCTCGACCATGGTGTCTGAAAACGACGAAAAGTACGCGTAGTTACTGAACAGAGTCTCCGGTGGAACGGTCTCCGTGATCTGAACCAGCGAACAATCTTCACAACGCACCAAATCAAGCGGCCATGTTGCCTCTGGCTCACCCAACTGATCTTCCGTCAGTAACGCATTGGCCAGCGGAGTGCGGCCGAGCGACAGGACCAGACTCAGGCTGCTGCTGCCGCATGATCGACACTGGCATGGCTCGCGTGATTCGCAGTTGACTGGATGTAATTCTTGTACCATTCGATGGTCCTGTTCAATCCTTCGTCCAGGTTATACAGCGGCTGCCAGTTCAGCATTCGCCGGGCCTTTTCCGCATCCAGATACTGGTGCTTGATTTCGTTACTCGCTTCGCCCAGAACAACTGGCTCCAGCGTCGACCCCATCACCTGCAGTATTCTCTGGACAAGTTCCAGAACGGACACTTGAATCTCAGTCGACAGGTTGAAGGCCTCGCCAGCCAGTTCGGGTTTGAGCGCCATCTGTTCAGCCAGATGCATGTAAGCCGCAGCTCCGTCTTCAACATAGAAATAGTCGCGAATGAAGGAACCGTCGGATCGTATGACAGGCTGCTGGCCACGCAGAACAGACCGAATGGTGCCGGGCAGAATGCGGTTCCAGTTCAGGTCACCGCCACCGTAGAAATTGCCACAGCGAGTAATGCAGACAGGCAAACCGTAGGAGTGGGCATACGTCTGAGATATCAGGTCGCCACAGGACTTGCTGACATCGTAAGGATGCATTCCTGCGAGCGGCGTCTCTTCCGTGTACGGAAGAACTTTTGCGGCGCCATATGCCTTGTCAGACGACGCCATCACAATCTGCTTTACGGCAGGACTGCGACGACAGGCTTCCAGAAGTTTCCACGTACCACCGACGTTCGCTTCAAATGTGGAACCGGGATTTCGGTTGGCGATGCCGACAATGGTCTGAGCTGCCAGATTTATAACGGTCTCGATTTCGAATTCGCCCAGAACTCGCTCCAGACACGCCTGGTCACAAATATCGCCCCGTGCAATGGTCACCCGATTAATGTCACCGCTTCTGACAAGCTCGGACTGAGGTGTCCAATCGCGAACGAGACAGACAACGTCAGCTTCCGCCTGCAGAAGCCGCTTGATCACCCAACCACCAACAAGTCCGGTGCCACCGGTCACCAGAACACGGCGGTCCTGCCAGAATTTCGAATCAAAGCCAGAATCCATTCTCGCTCCCCATCAGTCGGTTTGTATTCGCCCGTGTGATTCCAGAATCGCAGTCACGCGGCCTTATCATTCGGTAGCTGTCTGAATCTATTTCCCTGAGAACCTGCGTCCCAGCACCGCCACGGCGCAGCGTCGTCGTCCCACAGCCTCTGCAAATACTCTTTGTCACGTAACGTATCCATGCACTGCCAGAAGTCACCATGCTGATACGCAGCCAGTTGCCCGTCCGCAGCAACACGTTCCAGTCCATTCGTCTCAAGGCTACAGCTGTCGGAACTCAGGTAATCAAAAATCTCTGGTTCAAACACCAGGTATCCGCCGTTAATCCACCCCTCACCAGAAAGCGGTTTTTCTGTGAATCGACGGACCATGTCTCCTTCCATGACCAGTCCACCGAAACGGGCTGGAGGACGGACGGCCGTCACCGTTGCGATCCGGCCGTGCGACCGATGGAAGGCCAGCAGTTCGCTGATATCGACATTGCTGACACCATCGCCATAGGTGAGCATAAAAGTGCCGCCATCCAGCCAACGCTTTAGACGCAGCAAACGACCACCGGTTTGAGTCATCAGACCGGTGTCAACAAGGTTGACCGACCAGTTTTCTGTCTCTGATTCCTCACGTTGAACCACATTCCGACCGAAGTCGATCTTCAGGTTGCCGCTCAGGTTGTATTGGTCAAGGAAATACCCCTTGATAAAGTCTCCCATGTAACCGCAAGCAATCAGGAAGTCGTCCTCACCATAATGTGCGAACTGCTTCATAATATGCCACAAAATGGGACGACCGCCGATCTCGACCATTGGCTTTGGTCGAGTCGATGTTTCTTCCTGAAGTCGTGTTCCCAGTCCACCAGCGAGGATGACAACTGACACAGAATCCCTCCTTGTGCGTGTCATGCAATTGGCTTAAAAGTAAGCCAGACTGACAATATAGGCTTTCGATAATTCCTGCAACAGAGGTATTTCCGCCCCATGACGCCCGCCAGCGATTGTATTTCTGTAGGCATACCGTGTTTCAACCGTCCCGACGGGTTGGAGAATACACTGCGCTGTCTTCAGCAACAGACACACAGCAACTGGACTGCGCTCATCTGTGACAACGCATCCACTGATTCAAGAGTGCGTGAAATTTCTGAAAAATTCTGTCGCGAAGACGAACGATGCCAGTACCGTCGCCATGACAGAAACTCCGGGCCTGCAGCCAATTTCCACTTTGCGGCAACATCGGCCACAGAAAGATTCTTCATGTGGGCCAGTGACGATGATCTCTGGGACCCGGAATTTATGAACACCAATCTGCGGAATCTGAGAACAACACCGAGTGCACAAATGTCGTTCTGTTCCGTAGACATGATCAACGTGAACGACCACGTAATCCGCAAACTGAAGGATTTTTCACGCTTTTCGTCCACCGGGAATCTGAATAGCGACGTCTGGACCTTCCTGGACGATCCCGAAATCATGGGGAAAGCGAATCTGATATACGGACTATTCAGAACAGAGTCGCTGCAGGGGTGCATTGAAGATTGCTGGGATGACGCAGGTTTTGATGCTCACGGAGGAGACGTCGTGTTCCTGTTTGCATTTCTCTGTCGTCACGGCATCGTAACCCACGATGCCGTCCACCTGCACAAGCGCATTCCCACAGAAAAACGGTCAAAATCACGGCGGCGGCATCCCCGCAGCTACAAAGTCACCAAGGCCATTGAATTCGACTGGTATCTCGAACGGCATCGAAAGGTCGCTCCGACTCAGGAAATCGCAGACATGGCGAAACGAGTACTACGACGACGACGCAGCGATCGAATTGTGTATTCGGTTCCGATGCTGGGCAGGTTTCTGGACAAACAGCGTCGCGGATTACGAGCTAAAGCAGCATGATTGTGAGAACCGTCACCAGTGTGCTACGCCGCTCGTGCCTGGCCAATAGTCATATCATGACACGCAGTCGACAGACGTGCGACTTTCCAACGGTACCGCACCCGATTGACCTGTCGCATGAGCTTTTGAACGGTCAATCGACGATCTTTCCCGGCACCGATCACACTCCCGCCCAGCGCCTCAGTCCGATCCGCGATCCCAGAGGGTTCGATCGCCAGCATACAAACTCCAGTAACCCAACGCATCTGCAGTGTCGTGTCAATCGGCCGATCCAGGAATTGCGTGACGTCCAGCAACTTCTCGGCAGCCCCGCGCGTAACCCATTGCCCCGACGTACGAAGTGGCGTCACGCGTGGGCAAACAATTCTGACTCCATCACCTTCAATGATGTTCTCACTGCCGGCAGGAAGAGGCCTGACGGGAAACTGCAGATAGGCGTCTGGTGGGCAGTGTGCCGCTGAAAACTCAACAGCTCGGCGAAGGATCGCCTCGTCTACGTCGGCGTCATCTTCCAACACCAACGCGGCGTCAAGATTGCGTTCAACAATCTGCTGCCACGCGGCTCGATGACTGAGAAAACAGCCGATATTTCCCGCATCAAGTTCAAACGGATAGCTGGGACGATGTAGCCCACGGTGATAGACCGCGTCAATGGCCTCACGTGGCATCGCACGACCATCGATCGCGGGAAGAATCTCCGCCGGCAACGGAAGTTGTGTCAACGTCGCCCGTGCATGCGCAAGCCGCTCAGTCGCCCGTTCCATACAAATAACAAATGCTTGATAATTCACGTGTCCACTACCCAAATTGTTTTGCTTTGTTTTTACCCGCCTGTGGTGTCTCACACTAAACATGGTGGAAGAATATCGGTCACGTCGGTCATGCCCTGCTGGCAAATCCCTCCTCTTGACGCTGCCTTAAGCCGCTCGATCTGCCAGCTCACCGACGCCGCCTACAGACGAACCACCGGAAACGGCCCCTGCCAGAAACTCAGCCGCACGGCACGGGTAATCCAGATACTCAAGGGCCCGCAGGCGATTCTCCTCCAAATATCGTCTGCGACGGTCAAAATCCGCCTGAGTCAAACTCTGTATAGCTTTCTTCAGTTCCCACTCGTTTCGACACCGGATCATGCCACGGGGGTCAAAGAAGTGTCCAATATCAGGCGCCCCCCAATAGATCGGCAGACTGTGACACAACAGACTGTCGATCAGTTTTTCCGTAAACCACCCTGGCGACTGCGTGTTTTCAATCACTACGGAAAAGAGATACGGCAAGTGTCCGTCCGCCTTGTCTTCAATGGGCTGATAGCCAAGCCCCAATGCATTCAGATCCGGCGATTCGCGCTTCGACCATTTCACAATGCGATGCCGCAATCGATGTCCTGATGTGCAGTTCTTACTCGACGCGATCAACGAGATACGAGATGGCTTTTCAGGGAACGGCTTTATCGGATCGTCCGGGATGAAAGTGCCACCAAAAGCAAGAAATGTCCCGTTGGAAAGCCGCTGCAGCATTTCCGTGTGGTGGGTAAACACGTGCTGAAATTTGGACGCAAACCATGGCAGTGCAGCGTACAGACGCCGCTGAATGACTGGTGGTTCCCCGAGCAGAACCGACACGGGACACTTCAGTCTGGACTGACGTAGCGACAGAACCCGCGAACTGGACATCATCAGAACGTGATCATCCTCCGACAAATCAGAAAGATGATCTCCGTGCGGACGATCATTCAGTGGCCATTCCACGTCAGCAAGGGAAACATCGCCGATTTCCGAAAAGTGTTTTTGGGGCTGTCCATAGGGAAGGTAGGCCACAGCCATCGATGCAATCCTTCGCAAGCAAAATCGTGTCAGTTACGATAAGACGGCAACTGATGAGTTGTCGGCCTTCGGCTGGTTCTGAAAGCTTCTCGTAGAAGAAGCACGCTTACCGGCAGACGAATAATTGTGTCTGTCAATTCTCGTCGTCCCCAAAAGGAAACACACGACTTTCGGGGCATGAGTCAGTCGCACGACAAACGAGGGCATTCAAAAGACCAACGGCGACAGTTTAACCACCGCCAAAAAGCATCACAAGATCGTGTTTTTCCACACGAAACCAGTGCCTTCCGGCTTGGACAGGGAGGGCTCGGAACGAACTGCGAAATAGCAGCATGCGTCTCCAGATAGAATTGAATTTCACGGCGGCAGCCAGAAACCCTGCCGATCGGACGCCAGCAAGCCCTGAACGGCCAAATAACTGGTGACTGGATGCATCAGAGACGACAAATTGCGGTGGCACGACAAGATCGCGTTCACTCGTGTCCTATGTGCACACTATTGCGTTGTCATCCCCTGTTTTCAGATTCTCGGCTTCATGCCAGAACATTCAGTGACGAAGCCTGCCACGAAAGCCCTCGGGGGGGGCGCAGTCAGACACGCTCCCCTTCAGCCGTTCTGCACCTTAAAGATAACGGCCGATTCAGTAGCGAATTTTTTTTTGCGAGCGGCAGTTCGAAATAGTCGTCCAGCAGGGCGAGCAAGCACGGCTCTTTGCTCACGACCAGACAATATGGCCTGCCTCCGTGGTGGTGGACGTGGAAGTGAACGTCATTCCAGCCAATATGACCGCCTTCATGCAGTCGTTTGACGTCATCGACAAACGGATGGCAGCCGTAATTCTCCATCAACACGACGTATTTCTCAGCCAGTTTGAACATATTCGCCAGCGCGTTCAGATGACTGACGGCCGTCTTGATGTGCATGATGACGGCTTGACTGTAGACCAATTCTGCTTTGGGCCACTGCGTCGAGAAAGGCATGGTAATGTCCTGCAACATCGCCTGCTCAGCAACTTCCGGATTGCGTTGCTTCAGAAAACGGAGCTGCTCAGTTGATCGGTCACCACCTCGAACAGTCGTTTCCGGATACAGCAAATGCAGGTTGCGCAGATGATCGCCACCACCGCAGCCAACTTCGAAGACGCTAGTGACACCCAGCTTTCCGACAATATCATAAATGGAATGATGGTTCGGATGGACAAACGCATCGCCTACCTTCAGCTCTGCTACATCGCGATCGTAGTAGACTCGATTCGTCAATGCGAGGATCGCGGTCCACGTCCATTCGCTGCTGCTGAGGGCCATACTTGTCCTTCGTGTATGTATCCCAATTGAAGTCGTCGAAGTACTTTCGTCCCTGGCCGAAAACCACTCCCAGCCTGCGTGTAAGTTCAAGTGAAATAGCAAATCCCCTTATTCATTGAATATTGAATTGGACCGCTACTATGCAGCGGTCGCCCTGCGAGACCAGTTTTCCCAAACGAATTCGTAGCACCAGGTTTCGTCATGCGACGGTTGCAATCGCTGTCGCAGTTCGTTTCGCTGGAGCTCAGCGTCTTCGACAAAGTCATGAAATTGCACCTGAATATTGCTAACCTGACGAATAAGGTTAGTTTCGATCAGGCGACGTAAGAGCGGATATTCACCGCCTTCGATGTTGACTTTAATGAGATCAACGTGTTCCAGGTCCAGTTCCTGCCAGACCCAAGAGACGTCGCGAATCTGCGCCGTCACCGATTCATTGGTGTCATGGTGCCGAAAGAAACTTGAAGCGTCATCAGAAGTGCTGACAAACAGCTGTTCGTCGCTTGTGCCAAGCCCGTAGGGAAGCACTGAGACACGTGGATCGTTGGCAAATTGCCGAGTGCACTGTTCGCTGAAGAGCGGCATTGGCTCAAACACGAACACACGACAACCAAATCGATTGATCATCGCCTGCGTAAAATCGCCTTGATACCCGCCAACGTCCAGAACAACACTGTTTTCATTCAGCGAATAATCCTGACGTAATGTCGTGTCGCCCCGATCACGCTTCCACCGTTTGACCGAAACCAGAAACGGATCCTTCAGAACCGTCCGTTTGTAAAACTTTGTCGCTGGTTTGGTCAGCCACCTGGGTAATGTCGTAGGCATCCATGCCTCTTTCGTTATTGGCAATCCTGGCGATCTGTTTCTACCGACTCCCACCAGCGGAAAGACAAGCAATTCGCCAACCGTAGCAAGCACCGCTCATTTCTCGTAACAGCCTGTGAAACGTTCGTTTCCGTGACTTATTTATGCCAATCGTACTGCACCCAAATCTGAATTACCTAACGGTTGAATGGCCAGAACCCGTACTTCGGTAATCCAGCGAATTGGTAAGAAGGAGTCAACCTGTCGATCAATTCTCTCAGTGACTGCCAACAGCATTTCCGCCGCCCGTCGTGCAACCCATTGACCGGATGTCTGAACATAGAGTCACCAGCGGACATACCATCCGGCAACGACTACCGCAGACAAATTTCGTTACCATTTGAGGACACTTGGCCTGACAGAAAGCTGAGGAACACCTCCTGGCGGGCAACTCTTCACGGCAAAAACCAACGACATCGGCAAACTCATCCTGATCAATACAAACGTCGTCTTCCAGGACCAATGGGGCATCAGGTGTTCGCTCAACAATCTGCCTCCAGGCATGACGGTGACAAAAACTGCAGCGAACTTCGCCGCTCCGCAGTTCGAAGAGATAATTCGGCACTATTGCCCCGGACGAATCATCTGCGAGACCTCGTCGGGGGACATCGCATTGCGATCAACCGCCAGCAGGACTTCACCTGCCCGTGGCAGTTGGGGCAACAATGTCGCCCCATGAGCAAATCGTTCCGTGGCTCGTTCCAGACTTATCACGACCGCCTGATCGTTCACATTTCCACCATTTTTTTCCTGGTCCTTCTGTCAGCCGCTGCTACGATTCGATTCGTTGCACTATTGACGACGGCCGGCTCCAAACATTGGATCACAGCGGAGTCCATTTGCGCCAATATCCTGGTCGACGGACGCAGGCTGACGCCGGACTGGTCTTGGCTCGGCTGTCGACAATGCTCCGGCGCCTCGTTACGCGGCGTCCTGCCAAATGCCCTGGTAGACATCAACAATCCGATCAGCTTCTGACCTGGCCGAGAAGTGTTGCTGTACCTGCTGACATCCTGCTGCCCCCATCGCCGATAGTCGCTCAGGCGCGGACATAATGTGCTGAAGAGCGGTCACCAGCGCCGCCAGATCACCGCAGGGGAACAGGTCGCCGTTCTGTCCGGGAATGATGGCGTCTGGATAACATCCAGTCCGACTGGCCACTACGGGCACTCCGCTAGCCATCGCCTCTAACGGTACCAGACCAAAGCCTTCGTATCTTGCGGGAGCAACGCATAGGCCCATCGCAGCATGAAATCGTGGCATCCGTTCATAGTCGATTTCTCCCATCCACATGATTCGGTCTTCCAGTCCCGCTGCTGCAATTTTCTTTTTCAAACCTCGCTGAAACGACTCAAATTCAAGCGAGGCTCGACCGGCGATGCAGGCCGTGAAATCGGGAAACCGTGGCAATAGCTGAATCATGGCATCGACAAAGAGGTCTGTGCCCTTTTCCGGTCGAACGCGGCCACAGATTCCGATGCCATAGGTACCGGGAATCATAAACTCCTTCATTGCCCGCGTCTTATCTGCACAAGGACGAAATCGATCGCAGTCAACGCCATGAGGAATAGTGGCAACAACGTTGTCAACAAACCCAGCCGCATCATCGCTGGTCGCGATAATCGCATCCATCGCGGCCAGTAATTTCCGAGGAAACCATGAGTGCCTGCGCAGAGCACAGGACGTCATCACCAGCTTCAGTCGACAACGAAAAAGGTGTTTGAAGATCAGGCCCCACAGCATTTCGTTGTTACGCCGAACGTGCCAAATCCGAAATGGCTTTCCCCTGGGTAGTTTCGCACACATTTTGAACGCCTGCCAAAGCCCAATCGACTTGACAGCCGCATGTGGATGCGGCGACACCAGAGCCAGCGGCTCTTCCGAGGCGATGTAAGGAATCAATGTCCGTACGGTCGCGCCAACCCCCGTGATTCGACGGTGCAGGTCTGTCACGACAAGATTCAGATCTTCGCGATCTGACATTTCAACCTCAACAAATTGTGCGCAATATGTGGAAAACGTATCAAAACGAACGTCAGACTGTACGTAGGCTGGCAACCTGATCGCGGCCATGCCAAAAAAGACAACTCCCGACATCGGCATCGTGCCCGCAGCATCAAACTCCAACCACGCAGATCCCGGCCGAATAAATCAAGGCAAGGGAACATTTCACATTCGAAGTCTAGTGCTGCAAAAGAACGGTCACAAGATCGTGTCTGCAGTGCAACACGTAAGTGCCTGGCGCGTCTGTGAACACGGACACCCAGAGATTTCACGACTACGAATCGCCTACCGGCCCCAATTCTGTAAGAAATGCAATGGAATCCGCACTGACCATCGATGGCAGGTCATTGCCTGGCACCGATCGTCCACCAAACGCGTGCCAGTCAAAGTCTAATCGATATTGCGACTTCGGCCGTCCTCCGATAGCCTCGCCCCCGACAGCCGCCTTCCTGAGGCGGTTTCGTCGCAATCGGATCTGAGCTGCCCCTCGGACCAGATTTTCCGCTCTCGTTGATCGCTGCAAAAACACAAGCGAAACGGAGTGATGTCTTTGAAAACGTCTCCAGGCGACGGAAGATTCATGCGTGCCAGGTTCCTGCCGCTACCCGGCCTCTATCTGATCCTGCTGACAATGTGCAGCGTGGAGCTATTCCTGGGAGGCAGCGGCATACCCGCTGACCTCAAGTTTGCAGCCAGTGAATTTGCGTTCACAACTCCTCCGGAAACGGTGCCGGAGTATCAAGTTTCATTTGTGCAGCCGGTGGGCGGAGCGCCATCAGTCCACGCCGGGACAATCACGCAGCTGAATGATTGCCAGCTGCTGGCGGCATGGTTTGGCGGCGCTCGCGAAGGAGCCAAAGATGTCAACATCTACTGTTCCAGAAGCCTGAATCCGTCTCAGGGATGGACAGTCCCAACGATTATTGCATCGCGAAAACAAACGACTACGGACCTCAATCGATACATCAAAAAGCTGGGAAATCCGATCCTGTTCGCGGATTCAAATGGGCGCGTCTGGCTGTTTTACGTCACCGTTTCCGTCGGAGGATGGTCCGGCAGCAGCATCACCGTTAGATATTCCGACGACCACGGCGAGACGTGGTCCACCGCAAATCGTCTTGTGACATCTCCGTTTCTGAACGTCAGCACGCTGGTAAAGGGCAGCCCGGCGCAATGTGAATCGGGGTATTTGCTGTTACCTGTGTACCACGAATTCGTCAGAAAATTCGGTGAAGTACTGACGATCGACAGCAACGGACAGGTCGTCAACAAGACCCGACTAACAGCCCTCGGCGGGGCCATCCAGCCCTGGCTCGTTCCTCTTGACGAACAACGGTCCAGGGCATTCTATCGAAATTCGGGAGGGACTTCGCATGCGACGCTCAGCAATGAGCTTCCCAACGTCTTTGCCGCAGAATGTGAAGCCATCGAGGCCACGAATATTCCAAACCCGGACTCGGCCGTCGCCGTGGTCCGAAGACATAACGGCGGTTTCTTGATGGTGTGCAATCCAACCAGTGTGGGCCGACACAAACTCAGTCTCGCCGTGTCGACAGACGGTCAGAATTGGAAACTGATCCACGACATCGAAGACTCGACACCGCCCGACGAGTTCTCGTACCCCTACCTGATCAAAGGAGACAGCGGCGACTATCACCTGATTTACACGTGGAAACGAACAAAAATGCGACACGTTGTGTTTAACGAACAGTGGCTGGGAGATCAGTTGTGAGTATCGGACTCTGGATCTGGTCGCACCTGTCCTTCATTCTACTGGTGGCAGTCGTTCTTTGCCGACTAATTCGCAGGCAAAGCAGTGTGCCCACGCAAACTCTATGCTGTTGTGCCATTGTCGTACTGGCAATACTGCCGTTTCAGCAGCTGGATCTGTCGGGCGTGGTGCTGGGGCATATTGGCGTACTTAGTGCATCAACAATGATATTGCTGCTGCAGAACCTTTCCATTCAGCTGAGACCGGCAAAACGACTGAGCCAGGCAGAAAACCGGGTGTTAATGGGGGTCTGGTTCCTGATTGGCGGCGTGATATACGCGTCGACATTCGGGATCGTCGAGCAGGATTTCTACGCCCTGGGTTATCAGACTCAGATGTCATGGATAGTTCTGGCCGTCTCCGGGATTGCAGCCCTGCTACGACACTGGCTGCTGGCAGTGTGCCTTGTGACGGCGGTACTCGCCCAACAATGGCGACTGTGTGAATCTGCGAATCTGTGGGACTGTATGATTGACCCGTGGCTGTTCTTCGCGTCTACATTCCACTTGCTACGCTGGGCAATTCGTGGAAGACCGTTACACAAAACGACGGTCGCGCATGCGCAAGAAATCGTCTGACAATTCGCCCGCAACATCCATTGAAGCGGTGGTCATAAGGCAGACCCGACCGTGGAATTATCGATATTGTGCGGTTTCGCCGTTTCTGTCAGATTCCTTGATCTTCAAACATTGCTTCTGCGGCAGAAAATGCTCGTGTTATCACTGGAAAAATGAGTTTCCTGGTTCACTGAGGTGATTTGCCGCTTCGTTTCCACCGTGGTTCCTGCAACACAAGTTCATTATGGGCACTCTCCTACGTATTGGCGGCACGCTCTGGCCGTATCGCAAGCGGATCTTTCTGTCAGTCATCTGTGCGGTGCTCGTCTCTGCACTGTGGTCTCTGAATCTGTCCATCACGTACCCCATCGTCCGCGTCCTGTTCGAAAACGACAGCCTGCACACCTACGTGGACACAGAGATTGTCGGCATTGAAGCAGAAATAGAAAAATTCTCCGACATACTAAGAGAAGCCGACGAGTCCGACACGTCGCACCGAGCCAACATACAGCGTAAACTGAACGACGCCTCACAGCAATTGGTCTTCAAACAGTGGCTCAGAACTGCGGTTCTGCCATGGATCCCATCGAGCAAGTTCAACACAATTCTGGCAATACTTTCGCTGGTAATCATGGCCACGGTCATGAAAGGTGCGTTTCAATACGCGCAAGAGCTGCTTGTCGGCAGCGTGGTCTACGCGTCTTCGAATGACATACGGCGTGACAGTTTCGAACACGTCATGGATCTGGATTATCAATCCGTTCAGGCACTGGGTAGCGCTCAACTGACCTCACGCCTGACAAACGATGTCAACATCCTCAGTGAGGGCCTGCGTTTGAGTGGGTCGCTACTGGTACGGGAACCGCTGAAGGCAATATGCTGTATCCTGGCTGCGATGCTGTTCAACTGGCGGTTGACCTGTATTTCCATGCTGGTACTTCCTTTGATCGGAATTGTTTTCTATCGCGCAGGACGGATCCTGCGGAGCGTTGCCACCGGTACCATGGAAACAATGGGCAATATCTATCACTGCATATCTGAAACATTCGACTCCACGCGAGTGGTCATCGCGTTCAATGGGCAGCCTCACCATCGTGAGCAGTTGGTGTCCGCAAACAAAGACTATTACGACACATCCATGAAACTGATCCGCGTCGGTGCACTGATGAGACCGGCCACGGAACTCCTGGCGATCATTGGCTTTATTGGCATCCTTGTTCCTGGTGCCTACCTGGTCCTGAACAATACTGACAAGATCGCCGGAATCAAACTGGCGGCCGGCCCGTTGGGCATCGCCGAATTGACAACGTTGTACGTGCTGATGGCCGGAATCCTGGATCCCGTCCGCAAGTTGTCGGGTGTGTTTCCAGTCATGAAACGTGCGTCTGCGGCAGCAGAACGTATTTTCGCCGTCACTGACCAGTTGACTCACGTCCCCGAAACAGAGACACCGGTACCGGCCGTGACGCATGCGAAACAAATTCTGTTTGACGACATCTCGTTTCGGTACGAAAGCAGTGAAGAGACGTTTCTGGACCATCCCCCGACGCTGCAGGAGGTACGTCTTAAAGTCAACTTTGGAGAAGTCGTCGCTGTTGTTGGCGGAAACGGCTCCGGCAAGTCCACGATGATCAGTCTGCTGCCGCGGCTGATCGATCCGGCAATAGGTACGGTGAGAATCGATGGAGTTGACATAAGAGATCTGTCGCTCAAAGACCTGCGAAAGCAGATTGGCCTGGTCACTCAGGACACCATGCTGTTCGACGACACAATCTACAACAACGTGCTGTACGGCAATCCACAGGCAACGGCAACGGAAATTGAGTCGGCAATCAAACAAGCACACGCCGCTGAATTCATTTCGCTGCTGCCGCAGGGGCTCAGCACCCGCGTCGGCGCAAAAGGCCAAAAGCTGTCGGGCGGACAGAAGCAACGCATCTCTCTGGCACGGGCCATCGTGCGCAACCCATCAATCCTGATCCTGGACGAAGCGACTTCCGCCATCGATGCAGAAAGTGAAGCCGTCATTTATGAAGTACTGCGAGAATTTTCCAAGGGTCGTACGGTATTCATCATTTCTCATGTCATCAGTCAACATTTTGTGGACCTGATTGACCGAGTCGTTGTGCTGGAGGCTGGGCAGATCGTCGCCAATGGGACTCATACTGAACTCATGGTGAACAGCCCCGAATACAGCAGACTTGTCCAGTCGGACGTCGTCAGCAAAGCCGGATAGGGCAAGAATGCATACAGGTCGAGCAGTAAACGCCAATCAGGAAACCATTGCCGCATAATCATTTATCGCCCCGCAATCAGGACATTTCCCTCGGGGCAATCGACCGCCAAAACCTAGCAAACGACACCAACCCGGATTCCACGGCTGACATCCGCAGGCCGACGGGACCAGCCCGTTGTCATTCGGATCAGTGGGGCAGCCGGACTCCACAAATCGAAACCGGCTGTTTCGTTGTGCGGTGTCTCACATCGCTCAAAGCTCCTGGGGAGCTCTTGCAGGACCGGCACTGACCCGTACATGGTTGGCTGGGCCCTCTCGATTTCACTTTCGGGCTACCTCTTCAAATTCAGTGATCTGCACCGTACACTGTTTGAAGATCAACGGTCGCTGCCAATAGATTCCCCGGGCAGCTAAAATGGGTCGTCAAAGACGCTTGAAGTGCGGATCGATCGAATGTCGCAACTGACTTTCCAGCATTTAATTCTGCAACTCACGGTTCTGGCAGTAACGACGCTCAGTTGTCGTGCCGATGAACAGAACGATTTGTTCGAACGCACGATTCGCCCGATTCTGGTCGAACAATGCTCAGCCTGTCACGGCGATAAGAAACAGAGCGGTGAACTTCGAGTCGATTCGCTGAAGGCCTTGCTGCGGGGCGGAGACTCCGGGCCAGCGATCGTACCGGGACAATCGCACCAAAGCCTGCTCATGCAAGCCGTCGTGCGCAGCGAGGACCTGGCCATGCCTCCCGACAAGCCACTGACGAAACCTCAGATTGACGCGCTGCGGAAATGGATTAACAGCGGAGCAGTATGGCCCAAAAGTTCGGCGCAGCTGGAATCGATGGCAGATCGTTCTGCGAAGAATCATTGGGCGTTTCAACCCGTTCACAAACCGGAGGTGCCCCGCCACGAGAACTCCTGGGGCACCACACCGATTGACGCGTTTATCCTTCGGGCCTTGAAAGCAAACGGTCTCAGACCTGCGCCGCAGGCTGATCGGCGGACACTGCTGCGGCGTGCCAGTTACGCCATCACCGGACTGCCGCCAACACCGGAAGCTGTTGCATCATTTGCGAATGATCAACGACCGGACGCGTGGCAGCAAGCCGTCGACGGTCTGCTTGAGTCTCAACACTACGGCGAACACCAGGCACGGCACTGGCTGGATGTCGCTCGATATGCGGACACAAAAGGTTACGTGTATGCACGCGAAGAACGCTTCTGGGTGCACGCGTGGGTGTATCGTGACTGGGTCATCAACGCTCTTAACGATGATATGCCGTATGATCGATTTTTGTTGCTGCAACTGGCCGCTGACCAGGTCGAAGATCGTGCCGAAGGGGATCTGGCGGCCATGGGATTTCTAACGCTGGGTCGACGATTTCTGGGATTGAAGCACGACATTATCGACGACCGCATCGACGTTGTCTGTCGTGGCACCATGGGGCTGACGGTCAGCTGCGCACGGTGCCATGACCACAAGTACGATCCGATTCCGACGGCTGACTACTATTCGCTGTACGGTATCTTCGATAGCTGTGCCGAAGAATTAGTGCCGCTTAACCACGAGCCGATCGGCGACAAGGCTTTCGAAGATGAACTGGCCAAACGGGTGAAAACTTTGGTAAGTACCCGGCAGCAGAGATGCGAGGAGACGTCGGCAAGAATTCGAAAACGCGTTGGCGATTATTTGTTCGCTCAGACCGAACTGCACAAGTATCCGCCAGCCGGTTTCGATCAGATTATCGCCGTGGACGACCTGCATCCAAGGCTCGTGTCGCAGTGGCAGACATGGCTTTACAATGCTCAGCAGCGCCGCGACCCCGTGTTTCGCGCATGGCACGAATTCGAGCGGCTTTCTGCAGAGTCCTTTTCCACGGCGTCGCGATCAGTCACCCAAAAATTAGCAGAGCTGCCCGACCAACAGCTAAACCCACTGGTCGCCGCAGCGTTCTCCACAGCTCCCGAAACATTTGTGGAAGTTGTCGACCGATATGCAGACCTGCTATCAAAGGTTAACGACAAATGGGTCGCGATGGTGCAGTTGGCAGTTGATCAGAAACGGTCGGTGCCAGAGACACTGAAGAACCCGGACGAAGAACAACTGCGACAGGTGCTGTACGGAGTCGGTTCGCCCTGCGTAATCCCTGAAGAACATATAGCAAACACAGAAACAATGTTCAGCTCCGGGAACGTCAACGAACTGTGGAAACAACAGGGCGAAGTCGACCGCTGGATTATTCAGGCGAAGTACAACATCCCGTATGCCATGACACTCGTCGATCGTGGTGCTCCGTCAGAGCCGCGAGTCTTTCGTCGAGGCGACCCGACCAGCCTGGGCGCGCCCGTGCCACGGAAGTTTCTTACCCGGTTGTCGACGGACACCGGAACGGCGTTCACTGTCGGCAGTGGCCGTCGTGAGCTGGCCGACGCCATCATCTCCCCGAAGAACCCCCTGACGGCAAGAGTCATGGTTAACCGAGTCTGGGCTCACCTATTCGGTCGAGGTCTTGTCAGTACTCCCAGTGACTTCGGCCTGCGTGCGGAGCGCCCGTCGCATCCACAGCTGCTGGACTGGTTGACGTCGTGGTTTGTGGACAACAACTGGAGTCTGAAGAAACTACACCGACTATTACTGAATTCCGCTGTCTTCCAGCAGGCTGCACTCGGTCTCGACAACGAAGTGGCCCGGACCGCTCAACTGATTGATCCGGATAACAGACTGTTGTGGCACCAGACACCACGTCGCCTGACCTTTGAGGAATCTCGCGACTCGTTGCTTCAGGCATCCGGCGAATTGCAGACAACAATGGGGGGCAAATCCTTCGATCTGTTCAAATCAGACGGCCAGATTCCACGACGAACAATCTACGGCACGATCGACCGACAGTTCCTGCCCGGCACGTTACGGATGTTTGATTTTGCAAATCCGGATCTGCACATCGCTCGGCGGTCCGAGACAACAGTCCCGCAGCAGGCGTTGTTTTTCATGAATCACAAAATGGTTCTTGAGCAGGTACGCCTGTTAGCGAAGAAGTCCGCACAAATCGATGAATCGACGACTCGTGTGCGTCACCTGTTCCAACGTATCCTGCAACGTGCCCCGACATCGCCTGAGGTCAGTGATGCTCTGCAACTGATATCTTCTGCCGACGAATCAGTCAACGAGCGAGTGCCACCGACAGTCGCCGACTGGAGCTACGGGTACGGTGAAGTGAATGAAGCGGAGCATCGACTGGTCGACTTCACACCCACTCCCCATTTCACAGGCACAGCCTGGCAGGGCGGAGCGAAATGGCCGGATGCGAAGCTGGGCTGGGTCAACCTGACCGCCATGGGAGGCCATCCGGGAAACACTCGAAAGCACGCCTGCGTCCGCCGCTGGACGGCTCCCCGTGACATGACTGTCAAAATCACTTCAAGACTCACCCACGAACCGGCTGCCGGAGACGGAATTCGAGTGTTCGTGCTGGCGTCAGAAAACCGAGGCCTGCATTCAGTCAAAGCTCATCAGCAGACAGTCGACCTGAACACGGACGCCGTATCAGTGAAGACGGGCGACGCAGTCGACTTTGTTGTGGACATCGACAAAGTGCTGAACAATGATCAGTTCCTGTGGCAGATCTCAATCGCCGACATCAACGAGACGGACACCGGTCATTCACACTGGAATGCCCAGACTGATTTCGCGCGTAACACGGTGCGGAAGCTTTCCTCATGGGAACAACTGGCACATGTATTGTTGTGCACGAACGAGTTCATGTTTGTAGATTGAAGCAGTGGCCGGAAACTGAGTAACGCGGTTCCGGCGGATAATAGTTCTCTCCCACATAATCAAATGACTCAACCACAAACAAACCAGCAGAGCACCGCTCGTTCAGTCACCGAAGTGTCTCGCCGCTCGTTACTGCAACGATCGGCACTGGGGATTGGTTCACTGGGACTCATCAACGCTCTGCAGTCTGAGCAAACGGCGGCCACTGAGCAACGGGCGCTGACAACATCACTCAGCTCAAGACCCACCCATTTTCTCCCGCGAGCCAAACGAGTCATTCACTTTTTCCTGAACGGTGGCCCGTCTCATGTCGATACATTCGATCCAAAACCGATCCTGAAAAACTACTCCGGTCGAACGGTCTCTGATAACCCGGCCACAGAACGTAAGACGGGAGCAGCACTGCCATCTCCATTTCGCTTCCGCAGGTACGGACAGTCGGGAATCGAAGTCAGCGAACTGTTTCAGAGAACGGCAGCGCACATTGATGACATCGCGGTGATTCGATCCATGTACGCGGAGGTGCCGAACCATGAGCCTTCGCTGATGCTGATGAATTGCGGAGATTCCGTGCAGACGCGGCCCAGTTTCGGAGCGTGGACTCTGTATGGTCTGGGAACGAAAAATCAGAACCTGCCCGGATTTGTAGCGATGTGTCCGGGAGGACTGCCGATCAAGGATACTGAAAACTGGCAGGCAGGCTTTCTGCCCGGTTCGTTTCAGGGCACGTATGTTGATTCGCAGTATAAAGAACTGAACCGATTAATTGAAAACATCGAACATCCTCATATTTCACGACGGGCCCAGCGCACACAGCTGGACCTGCTGGCGAAATGGAATGCGCGCCACAAAACGGACCGCTACGACAGCCGACTGGAGGCCAGAATTCAGTCGTATGAACTGGCTTTCCGCATGCAGCAGGATGCGGCTGAGGCCTTTGACGTTTCCAAAGAACCAAAACATGTGCAGGAAATGTACGGCACGGGCGTTCATGGCCGACAGACGCTGATTGCCCGACGACTGCTCAACCGCGGAGTACGTTTTGTGCAGTTGTGGCACGGAGCCGGTCAGCCGTGGGATAACCACAGTGAAATCGAAACAAACCACCGGAAGCTTTCCGGTCAGATTGACCAGCCGATCGCTGCCCTGCTGACCGACCTGAAACAAAGCGGAATGCTGGACGACACACTTGTGCTGTGGGGCGGCGAATTCGGGCGGACACCAACGGTAGAATTGGCCAGCAACGGCAAGCCGATAAACGGCCGCGACCACAATCACTACGGATTCAGTGTGTGGCTCGCCGGTGGCGGTATCAAAGGCGGTACAGTTTACGGAGCCACAGATGAAATCGGATTCAAAGCCGAAGAAAAACCCACCAGCGTACATGACCTGCACGCCACAATGCTTCATGCTCTGGGCATGGATCATGAACAACTGACGTTTCGCTATGCCGGACGAGACTTCCGGCTGACCGACGTCCACGGCAATGTGATTCATGACATCCTGCGTTGACCAGCCGGAAATCATTCTTCCGGATTCCATGCGATCCGCCGGGAACCGGATACGTCGAGGAAGTCATGACTGCCGAAAGTAGCTGGCTGCACTGCGAGGCTGACTCTTCTTCTGCCAGAACGATTCATTCGCGGTTTTCCGTAACCTCAAAGAATCCCGGCGCATGAGTTGAAACCCGATTCCCATCGGTACAAAGACCAGCAGAAACACCGAAAACAGAATCACCTCGGCCATTACGATGCCGATCGGAATCGCGGCAACCGACAACCCGATAAACAGTGGTTTGACAGCCCTGGGAATCAGAAATGCAACAACACCAATCGCGGAGCCGATGCCCGCCATCGTACCGATGACCGGCGTCGATGCGCGCCAGATCAGCGCCAACAGCGGCAACGCTATAACAGAAATGCCACCGAACTGTCTGAG
The DNA here is from genome assembly GCA_029245955.1 of Fuerstiella sp. GTDB lineage: Bacteria > Planctomycetota > Planctomycetia > Planctomycetales > Planctomycetaceae > Fuerstiella. Next base: position 100,696 of record JAQWOH010000005.1, read on the forward strand.
CTGACGATCGCTCGGCTTCCAGTTGATTTCGACTAAGGGCATAACTAATTCTGTCCTACAGCGTACTACGCTGATTCATGGCCGCGAAAACTGTGTTCCAGGCTGCAATGTCTGCTTTCCACGCCCCCGCACGAACCACATGTTTTCGAAAACTGTTCCGGCAGCATCGCTGGACTTCCGGGGCTGTGAAATAAGAGTGAATCGGCGATTACCAGGCGGCAGTTCGCATCGGCTGGCGGGCCGCTCCGCCTCAATCAAGTTGAAACTGTTTCAAGTGTTCTTCGCGCTGAATTTCATCCACTTGACTGACCTGCTGTGTTTTCCTGATCACGTGATGCCCGATAACAAGCACGTCCATGTCGGTCATCTGGAAGCAACGGAAGGCGTCTTCAGGAGTACAGACAATCGGTTCGCTGCGGACGTTAAAGCTTGTATTGATCATCACAGGACAATCCGTCTTTTCATAGAACTGTGTCATCATCTGGTGCAGCAACGGATTCCGGTCTGCTCCCACCGTCTGAATGCGCGCCGAATAATCCACGTGTGTAATTGCCGGCAGAGAGGACCGCACATAATTAAGTTTCTCAATGCCAAAGCTCTGTTCGTAATCGTCCGGCAGTAAGTGGCGATGTGCTTCCAGAACATCCGCCACGATCAGCATATACGGCGACTCCTGACCTTCTTTCAGGTCAAAATAGTCATGAACGTGTTCCTTCAGCACGATTGGTGCGAACGGTCGAAATGATTCCCGAAACTTAATCTTCAGATTCATTACGGACTGCATCTTCTGGCTGCGAGCATCACCAATGATGCTGCGAGCGCCCAATGCGCGCGGCCCGAATTCCATCCGTCCCTGAAACCAGCCAATCACATTTTCGCGATCAATCAGTTCAGCGACCTGTTCACACAATTCATGGTCTGTCGTACATGTAGTGAACTCCGCGTCAACGGACTTCAGATAGTCAGCGACCGTTCCATCATCATATGACGGACCGAGATACGACCCTTTCTGCATGTCCGACAGCCCTGTTTGCCGTGGGCGTTCCAGCAATTGGTGCCAGATAAACATGGCCGTACCGAGTGCCCCGCCAGCGTCGCCGGCTGCAGGCTGAATCCAGATATCATCGAACGGACTTTCCCGCAACAAGCGTCCGTTGCCGACACAGTTCAGAGCAACTCCCCCAGCCATCACCAGGTTCTTCTCGCCGGTCGTTTCGTGCAGATGCTGAGCCGACTTCAGCATCACTTCCTCAGTAACCGCCTGCACGGACGCCGCCAGATCCATTTCCCGCTGAGTCAACTCGGACTCCGGCTGTCGCGGCGGCCCGCCGAAGAGATTGTGAAACCTGCTCGACGTCATCGTCAGACCCTGACAGTAGTTGAAGTAGCTCATATCCATGTGGAACGAGCCGTCTTCCTTCAGATCCATCACGTGGTCAAGTATCAAGTCGCGATACTTTGGCTCTCCGTAGGGAGCGAGTCCCATGATCTTGTATTCACCGCTGTTTACTCGAAAGCCGGTGTAGTACGTGAAAGCCGAATAGAGCAACCCCAGCGAATGGGGAAAACGCAGTTCGCCCGTCAGTTCAATGCGGTTGTTTTTTCCAACACCCATACAGGAGGTCGACCATTCGCCGACACCGTCCAGCGTCATGATCGCGGCGGATTCAAACGGCGAAGGAAAGAAACCGCTGGCGGCATGAGATTCGTGATGGTCAGTGAAGACGATGTTCCCATCGTACTCGCCGCCCAGCCCTTTACGGATCTCCCTGGGCAAATGTAACTTCTGCTTCAGCCACAGCGGAATAGCCTGACGAAATGATCGATAACCTCGAGGGACATACGCAAGGTATGTTTCCAACAGTCGTTCAAACTTGGTGAACGGCTTGTCATAAAAGCCGACATAGTCCAGATCCTTCGCGACCACACCGGACTGCTGAAGGCAAAAGTCGATAGCATTGACAGGAAACCCGAAATCGTGCTTCCTGCGAGTAAACCGTTCTTCCTGTGCCGCGGCCACGATCTCACCATCAATGACCAGCGCCGCGGCTGAATCATGGTAGAAAGCAGAGATACCGAGAATAGTGGTCATTGACTTCCTGTGGCCACCTGGCGAAATTCACGAATCGGGCAGAAAAACGGCCGAGTCTGCAACAGTTGGTTTCACTAAGATCATATGCATCATTGATGTTGCTGACCAAAGACAGATCAGCAGTCGCCAAACGCAAATGTAGGATAACTTCCTGCCGGAGGCTATCTCGGTCAATTGTCAACGCGACCTTTGCGTCAGGTTCCGCAGGTCCCCGGTGTCAGCAGGGTGTCCGTCAGCCAAGCTCTTTCCACTGACTCGTGCAGTTCTCTGTATCCACGCTTCGACAATCTGACCGATCGTGTCCGTCAGCCCCTGAGAAATGTCCCAGCCAGGATAGTGCTGCCGCATTTTTGCCAGATCACTGTAATAGCAAATGTGATCGCCAACGCGATTTTCTTCGACGTAGGTGTATACCTGCGGCAGGCCACTGAAGGATTCCACAATTTTGAAGGCTTCCAGAATGGAGCAACTGTTGTCCCGTCCACCGCCAATGTTATAGACCTCAGCCACACGTGGCGCATCGACAAAAGCATGAATGAATCGAGCGACGTCTTGGCTGTGGATATTGTCTCGGACCTGCTTACCTTTGTATCCAAAGACCTTGTATTCCTGTCTTTCCAGATTGCACTTCACCAGGTAACTCAGGAAACCGTGCAGTTCGACACCGCTGTGATTGGGCCCGGTCAGACAACCGCCGCGCAGACAGCACGTTGGCATGTTGAAATAGCGGCCATACTCCTGCACCATCACATCTGCTGCTACTTTTGAAACTCCGAACAGTGAATGCGTGGATTGATCAATCGAAAACTGTTCAGAGATACCATCGGCGAATGCATCGTCGTCATAGTCCCAGCGAGTCTCCAGTTCTTTCAGTGCAATCGTGTTTGGACGATCACCGTAGACCTTATTGGTCGACATGTGAACGAACGGGGACTCCGGACAGGCCTGTCGGGCGGCCTCAAGCAGATTCAATGTGCCAACGGCATTCGTGTCGAAGTCGTCGAACGGAATCGCGGCGGCTCGATCGTGACTTGGCTGAGCGGCCGTGTGCACAATCGCATCCGGCCGCATGGTTTTCATAAGATCGAGCACGCCCTCACGATCGCGAATATCGATCTCGTGATGTGCAAATCCATCAATCCGGTCGGCGAGTCGCTGTTGATTCCAGCGAGTATCCCCCTGCGATCCGAAAAAGACGGCTCGCTGATTGTTGTCGACGCCGTGAATCATCCAGCCAGCAGCGGCGAAGTAGATACACACCTCTGACCCAATCAGTCCGGACGAACCGGTGACAAGTAGTTTCTTCATGCCATCTTCATCGGCCTCGGGCAACTACTTCGAGAATCCAATCCAGTCAGACTGACTTTCCGCAAACGTCGCAATTTCCGTCAATACCTGTTGTACCGAAGTTGCGGGTTCCCAACCCCATTGTTCGGCAGCCAGCGCAGAGTCCAGGACGACCCATGGCAGGTCGAAAGGTCTCGGAGTCGTGTCCGCCGCGACGTCTCGTTCGCCCCAGCGATCCGCGCACCAGTGACTGAGCTGGGCGAGAGACATTGCTGACTTTACACCACCAGAAACATTCACGACCGGAGATCGGTCACCGTTTCCTTCGGCACATTGTTTCAGCAACAGCGGCACAAGATCACGAGGATGCAGGCAATCACGAACCTGGTGCCCATGGCCACCAAAGCCTATGTATCTGAGCGAACGCTGTTCTTTCCAGCTGTGCAGCCAGAAGGCAAAGATACCCTGATCGGCCTTGCCAAACTGCCCTGCCCCGGCCATCACACCACATCGATTAATCCAGACAGGAAAATCAAATGTCAAACCATATTCGAGAGCCAGCTGTTCGGACGACAATTTCGTCGCACCATAGAGCGAAACGGGAGCGGTCGTCGAGAACTGCTCACTAATTCCCTGACCGGTAAGCCCCACCGGCAACGCCCCTTTATCGGGGCAAAAGGCATCTTTGTGGGGCGTCACCGACAACGCAGCCAGCGGAGGTATCGAATACACTCGGCCTGTGCTGAGTAACACGAACCCGCACTTGTGCTGCTTACAGTACTCCAGCAGATTAACAGTACCCAACAGGTTGTAGTCAATCAGCTGACGACTGCTCGACCTTCCGTCCACGCCCGCCAGTACACTCGGGTTGGCCGCGGCGTCAATCACCCAGTCAACTGCGCCAACAGCATCCAGGTCAGTCGCCTGTCGAATATCACCGTGGACAACTGCCATATCCCGTGCAGCCAGTCGCTCCCTGTTTCGCCAGCTGCCGTTGCGCGAAAGGTTGTCGATACCGACAATCTGCAAATCCTCAGCAGCCGAATGTTCGCGCAGCTGAAGGGCAGTCTCGCTGCCGACAAAACCGCAGATTCCGGTAATGAGAATCTTCAAGGTGTATCACTCACTCGCTTAAGATCGGAATCAACCATCAACTGAATGAGCTGATGAAAATCGATGGTGCGTTTCCATCCCAGAACTGATTCCGCCCTGGTCGGATTGCCCAGCAACTGGCACGCGTCCGCAGGACGGTTAAAACGTTCATCGATCGTCACATGATCCTGCCAGTTCAGGCCAACGTGTGTAAATGCTGCATCCAGCAATTCGCGAATCGTGTGTGAAATGCCTGTGGCCAGTACGTAATCGTCCGGTACATCCTGCTGCAGCATCAGCCACATGGCGTTGACATAATCTCGAGCGTAACCCCAGTCACGGGCGGCGTCCAGATCACCGAGCGACAGGCTGTTCTGCTGTCCCGCCTTGATCCGCGCTGCCGCCAGCGTCACCTTCCGTGTAACAAAGTTCTCACCTCGGCGAGGTGATTCATGGTTGTAACAAATCGCATTGCAGAAGAAGAGGCCGTGCGCTGCCCGATAGATCTTAGTCATCTGTGTGGCGAAGGCTTTCGCACAGCCGTACGGTGAGTTAGGTTCAATCCGTGTGGTCTCACCCTGCGGACTTACGTCCGGAGTTCCAAATATTTCACGGCTGCTGGCATGCAGAAAACGCGGCGGCGACTGTTGGTCACGCAGAATCTCCATGATTCGCAGCGTGCCGATGGCGGTCATATCGCAGGTACTCTCCGGGATATCAAAGCTCAGTCCCACGTGCGACTGTCCGGCCAGATGATAGAACTCAGTGGGCTGAACTTTGGAAACAACCCGGCGAATCGTCGTGGGGTCATCCAGATCCGCATAGTGCAGGAACAATCGTTGATCGTACACCTCCGGATCGGCATACAAATGTCGCAGCCTCGAACGTTCCATCGTACTGGATCGACGCACCAGACCATGAACTGCGTATCCTTTATCCAGGAGCAGTTCTGTCAGATAGGAGCCGTCCTGTCCGGTGATCCCGGTGATGAGTGCAGTGGGAGACAATGTTCGCAGCCTTCAATTTCCTGTCAGTCTGGGACGATAGGCGATCCTTTTCCCAGCAAACGAAAAACGCCGGTTGAGCCCGCAGATTGCCCGTCGTTCAAGCCCCCTGACTGCTCAGAATAACCGCCTCCTGTCGGGCCACTTCCAGATCGTTGTCGACCATCAGCCGGGCCAGTTCCTCCAGAGAAGTCGTTGCCGACCAGCCCAGTTTTTCATTGGCTTTTGACGGATCACCGAGCAGCAGGTTGACTTCCGCCGGACGAAAGTAACGAGGATCGATTTCAATGTAATCAGCCGGAGCCAGTTCCAGTTGCTCAAATACGATGTCAGCAAATCGTTGCACCGTTTGAGTTTCCCCGGTCGCCAGTACGAAATCTTCCGGGACATCATGCTGCATCATCCGCCACATGCCCTCCACGTAATCCCTGGCGTAACCCCAGTCCCGTTTGGCCTCGAGGTTTCCGAGAAACAGCTTATCCTGCAGGCCGAGCTTAATACGAGTGGCTGCTCGCGTAATCTTACGGGTCACAAACGTCTCGCCACGGCGGGGACTTTCATGATTGAACAGAATGCCGTTGATGGCAAACATGTCGTAAGACTCACGATAATTGACAGTCTGATGGAAGGCGTACACTTTGGCACAGGCATAAGGACTCTGCGGACGAAACGGTGTAAGTTCCGTCTGAGGGGTTTCAAGCACATCACCAAACATCTCGCTTGATGATGCCTGGTAGACTTTTGTGGTTTTTCGCTTATTCAGCTGCCGAGCCGCTTCAAGAACGTTTAACGCTCCTCCACCCGTCGACTGAAACGTGTACGCTGGCTGATCAAACGAAACACGAACGTGACTCTGAGCACCCAGGTTGTAAATCTCATCCGGTTCGATATTCAGCACCAGATTGGTGATACTTTGACCGTCCGTCAGATCTCCATAATGAAGAAACAACTTAACATCGACATTGTGGGGATCCTTGTAGATGTGATCGATTCGTTCCGTTCCAAAAGTACTGGACCGTCGCACAATCCCGTGAACTTCGTACCCTTTTTCGATCAGCAGTTCTGCCAGATACGATCCATCCTGTCCGGTAATTCCAGTGATCAGTGCTTTTTTCGTCATGAATAGAGTTTCTCAGTCAAATGTAGCGTCGTTCTCACACAGCGCGAAGCGTGTCGTTTTCTGCTTCCCGAAGAAATGAATCGTAGGTTCTTTGCAGCCCTTCTAGAATACCGATTTTCGGGGTCCATCCGGTGTCTCGAATCCGGCTGATATCCGAGAGTTTCCTCATAGTACCGTTCGGCCTGCTCCGATCGGTATCAATCGTGCCAGTGAATCCGACAGTTTCAGCAACCATCCTGGCCAGACCAAGAATGCTGACTTCCTGGCCGCTGCCGATGTTCACAGAGTCAGGAGGATGTTCAAGTGAAAGCAGATGTATGATCCCTGCAGCCAGATCATCAACATGCAGGAATTCACGCAGTGGTTCACCAGTCCCCCAGATTGTCACAGACTTCGCGTCAGATATCTTAGCTTCGTGAAATCGCCGAATCAGTGCGGGCAGGACGTGACTGTGTTCCGGATGGTAGTTATCGCCGGGACCATAAAGATTGGTTGGCATCGCAGAATGAAACAACACGCCATATTGTCTTCGATAGAATTCGCACAGCTTCAATCCTGCTATTTTGGCGACAGCATAGGCTTCATTCGTTGCCTCAAGCGGCGCAGTCATCAAAGCATCTTCGGGAATTGGCTGAGGTGCCATTCGAGGATAGATGCAGGTACTGCCAAGAAACAGGAACCGCGTGGTGCCGTGTCGCCAAGCAGCATGAACGGCATTCACTGCCATCGCCAGATTCTGATAAATGAATTCCGCCGGATACGTGCTGTTGGCGTGTATGCCTCCAACTCTGGCAGCTGCAAACACCACAATATCCGGGCGTTGTTCTGCAAAAAAATCGTCCACCGAAGACTGCGAAACCAGATCAACTTCGTCGCTCGTTCGCAGCAGCAGATTATTGCAGCCAAGATTCTTAAGTTGGCGTACCACGGCGGAGCCTACCATGCCCCGATGTCCGGCAACGTAAATTCTGGAGTCAGTATTCATACTCACCAAGCAGGGTCGGATGCCGTCATCAAAAGACGATCAGAGACTGCACCGGCGCGGGCAAAGATTATTCGATCAGTGCAAATGTCGCCCATCCGAATAACAATTTTCGGATCAGGAGCGGCCATGCAAGTATTAACTGTTCGGGACGATTCTCTACTCTCACACGCATTCAGGAAACCCATACCACCTGTCACAAACAACGTCTTTGCAGTCTGACAGCCCCTTCGACCCACAAACATCGACCCACATCACGGAAGTGTCACCGACAATTCAACCTTTTATCAGTATGTGCGGCTAATTGGTACGAATTTATGAGCCCAAAACCGTCAGACTCACTGAGAAACGTGTCCAAAAAGTAACGGCATACGGGGACGCAGCCAAGAGAAATAAGATCAGGCTGAATTCCGTCTCTGCTGGAATTCCAAATTGCCCGAACTTTAACGTCGCACGAGATATTGCGGTAAGAGTTTACGCAATATCGGAAGCCGACTGCCGCAGACCGTGAGGACTGGACATCAGCAGATCTCCATTCCACGGGCGACCAGGGTTACTTGTCCGTGATGCTGCTGATATCGATCAGACATAACTGCCGACCGTCCGTTCCGTCAACGGCATCGATACACACCGTACGGCCGTCACGACTGAGTCGGGGATGGGTGTCGACTCGCCATTCTCCTGCGTACGCCTTTGGCAAATGAAAATCGGCAAGATCGATTCGTTTGTCGGTGGCCACATGATA
>JAQWOH010000021.1 GCA_029245955.1 Fuerstiella sp.
CAGTCACGGAAACCCCCAGGTTGTTTCCGCCAGGAGTTTGTTTAGTATGTTCGATAGACGGTCGCCATTGAGTGAGCACGTCTGAGGTATAGAGTTTTTTCTCGTGTTCGCTAATTGCGACTTGACATTTGCGGAATCGGGCACTTCATCAAGTCTGCAGGCTGAGCACGATGAAAACGATGCACTTGTTTGTAATGCCGGGAATCATCTGTCTGTTGCCGTTCCACGTTAGCGATGCGGTGGCCGACGAACCGTCCACTGGCTACACGTTTGGAGTGCCCGACGGTTTCGAAGTCCAGCAGGTTGCCGGGCCACCACTGGTGAAGTATCCCATGCTGGGGACGTTCGACGATGTCGGGCGACTTTTCGTGTGTGCCAGTGCCGGGCTGAATCTGGATGACAAAGAACTGCTGAAACAGGTGCCGAATTTCATCCGCGTACTGGAAGACACCAACGGAGACGGGCAGTTCGACAAGAGTACCGTTTTTGCGGACAAGTTAACGCTGCCATCCGGTGCATTGTGGCACGACGGCGCTCTTTACGTGACCAGCCCACCGAGTCTGTGGCGTCTGGAAGACACAGATGGCGATGGCATAGCGGATCGGCGTGATGAGCTGATTACTGGCTTTCACTTTCACGGTCACGCTGGCGACGTGCATGGCCCGCACCTGGGACCGGACGGCAGACTCTATGTCCTTGACGGGATTATTGGTCACGAAATCCACGACAAAGACGGTGGTATCATCAGCAAAGGAAACATGGCCAGGATCTTTTCGTTGAATCCCGACGGCAGCGATCTACAGACTTTCTGCGGCGGCGGTATGGCAAACCCGGTGGCAGCAACGTTCACTGAAGAGGGCGAGTTGTTCGGTGCGACGACCTTTTTTTATTACAACAGCCAGGATCGTATTCGACACGATGCATTTTTTCACGGCGTCTATGGCGGCGTCTACCCGCGCAGAGTCAGTGTTTTGCGGGATGAGTTCAAACTCACCGGGCCATTACTGCCACCACTGGTGCGGCTCGGCATGAGTGCTCCGTCGAATCTTACGTGTTATCGCAGTGACGCCTTCGGCAAGGAGTTTCAGGGCAACGTTTTCATTTCACACTTCAACACACGACGTGTGACGCGATCGAAGTTGCGCCGCAATGGATCGACCTTTGACGCGGACATCGAGCCATTTCTTCTGGCCACCAGTCCCGACTTTCATCCGTGTGACGTGATTGAAGATGCTGATGGAAGTCTGCTGGTAATCGATACCGGGGGCTGGTTCAAGATCGGCTGTCCGACAGCCAATGAGCAGCCCGAGATCCATGGCGCGATTTATCGTGTGCGACGTAAGGACGCAGAAACGATCGCAGACCCCCGTGGACTACAGGTTGCGTGGCACGCAGACAATTCAGAACTGGTCAGACTACTGGATGACGATCGACCTGCGGTCCGAGACCGAGCCATCGCGACGCTTGCAAAACGCGGCGACGCAGCTGTGAGTTCACTTAGTACAGTGCTGAATTCCGGATCTGTGAGTGCTCGCCGTAACGCCGTCTGGTCTCTGAATCGCATCGGCACCGCCGCCGCCCGCGCCGCTGCTCGCAGGGCGCTGAGCGACGCTGATTCCAGTGTTCGAATGGTCGCGGCGCGCTGTGCGGCCACTCACTGCGATGCGGATGCCACCAGGCAGCTACTACCCCTTCTAAGGGACGACGAACACGCAGTACGACGACAGGCTGCCGCAGCTCTTGGTCGAATTGGCGATCCTGTGGCGGTCGAGCCGCTCTTGAAATCGTTTGATGAAGCGAGTGATCAGATGTTGGAACATGCCCTGATCTTCGCGATGATTGAAATCGGCAGTCGCGACGCAACACTGTCTGGTCTGAACGATGCCTCTTCCGGAATTCGCCGTGCCGCTGCGATTGCCCTGGACCAGATGGATGACGGCAACCTGACTCAGGAGTTAGTCGCCCCTCTGGTAAAAACTGACGACACGACTCTGCAGGAATCCATTGTTGACATCGTCAGTCACCGGCCCGAGTGGGGGCAGGTCGTCGCCGAGTTGATAGCCGAATGGCTGCTCGAACCGCAGATCAGCGACGATCGACGTCGACTGCTGCGAGGTGCATTGTACCGCATGCGCCGCGAGTCCTTTTGTCAACGCCTGATGGCTGATGCACTGTCGCAGGCCGATACGCCACCGGACTCAAAAATTCTCATATTTCAAGTGATGGCCGACAGTGGATTTCGTGAGTTTCCTGCTTCCTGGCAGCAGCAGTTGCTCAATAGTCTGCGTTCGACTGACCAACACGTTTCCCGCCAGGCATTGGTGGCCATCGATTCGACGCGCAGTGGGCAGTTTGAAGAAGGGCTGTCGGCCTTCGTGAAGGACAGCACTCGGCCTGTTGCCCTGCGAGTGCCCGCTATCAGGACTCTCACTCGTACTCAACCGAAACTTTCAAAGACAGCGTTCCAGCTTGTCAGTGGGCAGTTTCGTCCGGATGCGGCCTTCACAACCCGAGCCGAAGCCGCCCGCGCGATAAGCGACTCGCAGCTCACGCCAACTCAGCTGGACGCCGTGATCAACCTTGTCGCCCAGGCCGGGCCAACGGAACTGCCGCTGCTTCTGCAGTCGCTGGCGCAGGTATGGCAGCACGCGACGGCTGACACCGGTCGCCAAATCATCGCCTCTCTTGAAAAATCACCTGGATTCGCCAGTCTGAGTGAAGAGGAACTCGCGAGTCTGTTTAAAGAATCGCCTACCGATGTGCGGCCTGCGGCGGAGTCGTTGATCCAGCGTCTGAAGGCGGAATATGCCACGTCGCTGCGGCAGGTTCTGCGGACAGTGTTTAACCTTGTTGGCGGAGATCCGGTACGAGGAAAGGAGATCTTTTACGGCAAGCAGGCGCTGTGCTCAAGCTGCCATCGTGCGGGTCCGGAAAAGGACAATAACATCGGCCCGGACCTGCGACGGATCGGCGAAGTGCGAAGTCCTCGCGATCTGCTGGAAGCAATTCTTGCTCCCAGTGCGTCCATCGCCCGCGGCTACGAATCGAAATCGATCGTCACGAAAGCGGGCAAAGTCTATTCCGGGGTGATTCGAAGCGAAACGGCCGAAACGATCACACTTTACAACACTCAACGCGAAGCTATCCGTATTCCGCGTCACGACGTTGATGAGATTGTGCCATCCAGGGTTTCCATTATGCCCAGAGGTCTGGCGCGTTCACTCACGCCGGACGACCTGCGAGACCTGGTGGCATGGCTGGGATCTTTAAAGAATGCTGAGTAAGCCGATGGGCGTAGCCTGAGTTAATCGCGCAACCGTTCAACGCTCCGGTCCGACAAACCGAGAGCACGTCGAAACGATTCAGTTGAGGTGGGCCGAAACGCGAGAATGTGTCGTCGGAATGATGACTGCAATGGCGAAGCGCGTTCATGCTTCGTGACTGCGGAGGGTGTGACCGATGCGGTTTGGGAATACTCAGAGAACTACGTCGGTTTGAGTTGGCGTGTCATCCGGCCGGAGTGCTCATCGCGTTCGAAGTTCGAACCGACGAGCGTCACTGCGCTTGGGGGCCGAAGCCGATTATCCTGTCGAAACATGATCCTACTCCGTCGGATCGAAAACGTTACGCAGATCGGAGTCGAAGGCGGCGTCTCGGATTGTACTTTCGGTGTTGACCGGCTTTGTGTTGAGCCGCCACTCGATCATTCCGACGTCACGCGGAGCCTGTGGACTGTCTTTACCAGCCTTGATGCGGTATCCGGTTCCGAAGGCTGTCAGGATCGCGCCGTCTCGCATCAGCGTCGACGACGTTGCCTGACTGCTGGGCCACCAGTAGGTCTCGCCCGTACGTTCGCCAGACCAGACATGCAGCAGATACCGGTGATCGAGATCCCAGGTGACGCCGTGATCGTGGCTGACAACCGCCTCGATGCCGAACCGGGGAAACCCGTTCCGGTCGTCAACATATCCCAGTCGCACGACATAGGTCATGACGACGTCCTGGTTGGGCATCAAAACCAACGACGGATGATGGCGGCCGTAGTCGTAAAGCTTCCTGACCGTCGACCACGTGCGGCCGTCATCGTTGGAGATTGAGATTCCCAGCCCTTCGTAATGGTCCAGAGTCTTTCCCTTCAGCCGTCGCGGAACGTCGGTGCGGCAGGCCGCCAGTAAATCGCCGTTGCCGGCGCGAAATAAGTACGCTTCATTAACGCCCTGCCATTGCGGGACCTTGACTGATTGGCTCCACGTTTGCCCTTCATCGGTACTGAAACGGATCCAGGCCTGCGAACTGGTACCTGATTGCGCGTAGCCCGTCTCCGCAAGTTGTGTGATCTTGCCGGTTTTGGGATGACGATCAACCAGTGGTGAATCCCAGATGGACCAGGGCTTCTCGTCTGACGTTGATGCAATCGCCACGGGGTCGCCCCAGGTTTGGCCATAGTCCGAGCTGAACCAGCGCGAGGCGTGTCCGGTCCCGACGCTGCCCGTCTCGTAGAAAACCAACTTACCCTTGCCGAGATAAGCCAGGCTCGTGCCCAGACCAATCGATGCTTTTCCATCGCCGCTGCGCGCGGGACGAGGATCCGTCCACGTCGCTCCGCGGTCGTCGCTGGTCAGAACAAAGGCGCGATGCGGATAGTCACAACCGACCAGCATCAGCAATCGGTCCTTCTCCGGCATGTTGACCATGTAGGGCACGGCGACCACTCGATCCCAACTCTCAGTGACGATCTGAAATCTCGCCGGAAGCCGAACGGTCCCGGCCTTGCCAGTCAATTGCCGGACTTCGTGCGGCTGCCAGCCGTTCGTTCGCGAGGAAGCCGTCTGGTCGCTTTCCCTTTTCACGGCCAGATCGCGCAACACTTCGAACGGGGGTTCATAAGCCGCCCTGCCGCCTTCACGTGATGTGAAGAAGTTGAACAGGTAAACACCGTCGGCTCCTGCTTTGATGAGCTGATTCGCTGCGTGACGATATTCGTCAGCGGTTAGGTTTTTCGCCCCGCCGCCTTTCGTGCATTCGATGCCGCCGTAGACCGGTACGGTCGTGATGGCCTGCTTCCACCTGTCGATTGGCAAATCGCCGCGTTCGAACAGGAATTCAGAAACCGTGACGAAATCGACCCAGCCGTTTTTCACCCACGCCGGCACGTCGCAGCCGAGTTCTCTTGCGGTTTCGGGCGTCGGCGGAGTGCTGCCGAAGTTCGACGGCGGACGCACCGAGAGCACCAATCGCCGACCGCGCCGGCGTCCGACCTCGTCAAGCATTTTGCGAACTCGCTCGACCAGGGAGTTCATCTTTGCAACACGTTCGTCCGTCGAGCCGTCCTTAAAAAACCGCGGGAAACGATTGAAGTCGAGTTCAATGCCATCGCAGTCGTAGCGCTCCACGGCTTCCTCGATCAGCCGAAACGTGTAATCGCGGACCTCGTCGCGTGCGAAGTCCATCGCGCCGCTCCCCTGATACTGCTTTGTGCCCAGACGCCAGCCCGCATGGTCGACCAGAAACTTCGTGCGGAGAAAATCAACGCCGTGATCATCGTTCATGCGAAACGTGAGTAAGGCTTCACAACCGCGCCGCCTGACTTCGGCCAGCATGACCGCGTAGGGATCGACTCCCGCGGCGAAAAAGGCTTTGAGATTCTTAAAACGCTGCTTCTCCGATTCGGACCATTTCGCTCGCTCGTCAGGCGTCGACTGCGTGCCGCGCATCGTGCCGACCTTTGTCGGGTAGTACATCACCTGGGCGTTAATGCAGACCAGCACCGTATCAACGCAGCTCCCTTCATAAGCAACTTCCTCAATCAACCGCTTCACGTCGTCGATGTTGACGGGCACTGGTCCCTTGCTGCCGGCCTTTGTCGACAGGCACGAATCGCCGTCGAAGTTGTAGAGCACGCGCCGTGATCGCGTGGATTGTCTGACCGACTCTGACACGTCTTGAGCTGATACACATGGCATGACCGGGCTGACGATAACTGCCCACAGCATCAGCGCGTGGAATCTGTGAGCGAAAACAGGCATGGGATGTTCCTCTCCGATCTGAGATGTAACGTGTTTGCGCAGACGCCTGGTCTACTCGGATATTGTCAGCCGGTACACATTGTCGAACGTACCCGGATCTTCGTGGTTGAAAATCGCAATAAAAAGTGCTTCTTTGCGCGGCGTCAGGTAGTACGGGACGACCTTGCCGGGAAGAAACTGACTGAGATCATCCCAGGTTCCTTCTTTCAAGTCCTGCCAGGTTCTAAAGCGAATAAACTTGTTCTCGTCGTAGTCTTTGTTTCCAGCGTAGGTGGGGCAGAAATAAGATGTGGCGTACCAGTGGCCGTTGAAGAAGTCCACATCGTTTAACACCAGACCGGTCGACTTCCAACTGCCAGCCGGCGCATCTTTCTTCTTCTCGAAGCTGTTGTGGATTAGGTACTGCTGTTTTCCGAAGTCAACGACTTCGACCACAGCACCAGCACTTGACCCAATGACGTAGAGCCTGCCGTCCACGATCGTCAGCGCGCGTGAATAGCCCAGGTGCCGGGACAGATCCAGCGCGTCTGCTGTCTCGCCCGCGGTCTTGAACCGAAACACCTGACTACTGTCTGGGTTGAGCGAGTAGAGCCAGCCGGTGGATTGATCGAACACGATGTCGTGCGGACGTTGGAGCTTTACCTCTGCCAGCGAGATGAGACTGTTTTGTACCTGGGCACTCGCTGGGTCACGAAAAGTGATAAGCCGATGGTTCCCCGTGTCCGTCGCATAGAAGAGTCGATTGTGCGGGTTGAAAACGACCGAATGTGCGTCTTTCAATCCTTTGATGGCCGACTCGCGAAACGGTGACTGTGAATCGCTCCGATAGAACAGCCGATCGCCCGCGGTCACAATTTCGGTCTTGCCCCCAAAGGCGATGTGTGTGCATCCTGGGAACGAAGCGATCTTCGGCGCATATTTCGTGACCTGAATGCCACTCAACAAGACCTCATCTTCGGCACCTGCCTGGGCTACACCAACCAGGCAAACCAAATTCAAGACGGCGAACATCATTCCGGGTGCGTTCATGCGATAGTGAGATGCTGGAAACTGAATTGAGAAGATCATACTCCACCAAACGCCTCATCATATCCGCAGACCCCACAACCATGAAACCACCGATGCTGACAGGAAACAACGAATGCCAAATCCCAGATCGGGCACCGTGCTGTCACAATAATGAGCAATCGGACTGTTTGGTGTTCAGATCGTGAAATCCACTGGCGGTCAGCCACGGACCTCGTTGTTTGCGTGATCTTCATGTTCGAAATTGACGACACAACCCGGCGGCCGATGTGCGGTAACGAATCAATCGTTCAGTCCGATGGCAAAGGAAATCATGCACTTGCATTGGCATGACAAGCAGATGTTGTTCGACTATGCCGGTTCAGGACCGTCGCGGCGAAGCGAAGTCACCTGGAAGCCGGTCCGCAGCGCCGCCGTTGGTGGCATGCTGACCGATTATTTGTTTGAGTGCCGCCGCGTGTGGCGCGAAAGATCGAATTCGTCTTCAAACAAATGGGTCGTAATGGAGTAATGACCCACTAAAGCCAAAACGAAACCACCGAGCAAACCATCATGAATCAAATGATCAAAATCACGTTCTCCATCCTTTGCACATCCGTCGTTTGCTTTGAGGCTACCGCAAATGCTCAAACGACAGATGCAGACTTTACGTCATTGTTCGACGGAAAAACTTTTGCGGGCTGGGAACATGCTGGCAACTGGGTGATCGAGGACGACGTGTTCTACCGAAAAGAGAACGGCGGCTCGCTGACCTATACGGCTTCAACCGTCCCGGACGACTTTGAACTTCGCTTCGACTGGAAAGTATCGAAGGGCTGCAACTCGGGTGTTTATTACCGGCCTGGGCAAGTCGAATACCAGATCCTCGACAACATGCACAGTCCCTACGGCGAGAATGCGCGTCAGGCAGCCGCGTCGATTTTTTTCTGCATGGCACCATCCAGGGATGCAACAAAACCCTTTGGCGAGTGGAACACGGCGCGCATTCTCTGCAAAGGCACGGTGATCGAGCATTGGCTCAACGGCGAGCGGGTACTGTCGTTCGACTACGCGGATCGGAAATGGGCGGAGTATGTGAAACTGCTCGACATTCGCGGCGGCGATCTCACGGGGCGCGGCGGACGGCTCTGGCTGCAGGACCACGGTCAGGATGTCTGGTTTCGATCGCTCCGTTGGCGCGAGATTCCGATCGATGAACGGCTCACTGCCGACCCTGCCTTCAAGCCCTATCCGGTGACGGGCACAGCCTTGACAAAAGAGCAGGCCCGCGTGAAAAGGATGCTGGATACGAAGAAGAATTAGCGCCAAAGAGGAAAAAATATTCCTGTTTCCCGTGCAGCGTTGAGCTTCTTAGTTAAGTGCTTCGGTGGTCACGATCGAAGTGTGAAAAGGATTGTTCTGTGGTCATCGGTCCGACAACACAGCATGAATTTGATTCACGACGTCGCCCTGCTGTTTACCACAACCTTTGGGACTTTTGGACGCGAGGACTCGCCGCTTGGTTCGCAACTGGTCATTACCATGCCGAGACGACAGCTGGCATGCTGATGGTCGTGGGCGAAACGGTGTCAGAACCCTGGCTTCATGCAATGGACGTGCCAGTTTCGGTGTCGACAAAAGCCACATGACGGTTAACACGCAGGGTGACCATGTTGAAATTGTGATTGTGATCAGCAACTCGCAGATGCTGATTGGAGACAGACGTGGCAGTTCCTCTTTCGGATTGTCTTCAGTCTTAGTTCTCGGGCTTGCAACTTGTCTTCTTCCAGCTTCTTCGAAATACCATCTCCCGTTCCAAAGTACATCTCGTCCGGCGTCTGCCCCTTGAACGCCGAGTGTGGCAGATGGCTGTTGTGCTGCTCGACGTAGAATGCCACCAGCTTCCTCACGCTGGCCACAGTGTCCAACGTGTTCAGGAACAGCCACTGATGCTTGATCA
>JAQWOH010000023.1 GCA_029245955.1 Fuerstiella sp.
TCCGGGTGTGATGCCGGTCAGGCTGAGCGTGTGCACGCCGCTGTTCTCTTCTTCACTCTGATTGTTAATCGCGGCCATGGTCGGGGGGTCGTTGACCGGTGTGACCGTCACGGTGAACGTGCGGCTGAACGAAGCGTTGTCGGCGGTCAACGACAGGTCCCCGTCGGGACCGGCGTCGATGACAAATACGTTGATCAACGCAGTACCGTTCGCATCGGTCAGCGGGGTGAAGGTGATGCTGCCCGTTGCTTCCGCAGACGTGTACGTCACGGTTGGATTCGGAATCAGTCCCGGATTGCTGCTGATGGCGGTGACCTGCAGGGTCTGTGTTTCGCCGGGACCGGCGGTGATGCCGGTCAGGTCGACCGTCTGCGTTCCCGCATCTTCAGCAATGGTCAGATCGGCGATCGCGTCCAGCGTCGGCGGTGTGTTGATCACGATCCGGTAATCTTCCACTTCGCCGTCGGTCGCCGGGCCGGTAGTCGCCAGGCCGCCGGCCGTACTCAGCCGGAAACGGGCGTAGGTATAACCGGAGACGGCATTGCCCGGGACAGCGATGGAGACACTGGACACCCCGGCCGCGACGGACTGCGTATCCAGAATCTGTTCCCCGGGATCGTCCCAGGTCCCGTTCTGATTCCAGTCGATCCACGCATCCAGATTCCCGGATCCGCTGCCGCCCTGGATAGCCACTGACACCTGGTGGGTGGCTCCGGGATGTAGCACGGCAGGCCAGGCGACGCCGTCCTCATCGGAACCGTCCCCATCGGCTGCAATGGAAGGGACGCCCGTCGGTTCGACATCACGAGTGGCACCCAGACGCAGAGGATCGGCCAGCAGGCTGTGATGGTGCGCCCCGTTGTCAACCCGCAGGACCGGATAACCGGCCGCCGCGTCACCGAAGTCGGCCCGTGGCAGAAGGTCGATCTGATAGTCTTCGACTTCGCCGTCACTGGCCAGTCCCTCCGGTGCCAGGCCGCCGGCCGTACTGAGTCGAAAGCGCGTGAAGGTCGTGCCGGGCAGAGCGGTCACGGGAATATCAAACTGCAGCGTGGTGTCTCCGTTGTTGACAACTTCGCTGGTGAAAATCTGCTCACCGGGATCGTCCCAGTCCTGATCCGCGTTGAAGTCGATCCAGGCATCCAGCCGCGCGCCGGCGGGCACCGCGTTCTGAACGTTCACAGTGACTCCG
The DNA here is from genome assembly GCA_029245955.1 of Fuerstiella sp. GTDB lineage: Bacteria > Planctomycetota > Planctomycetia > Planctomycetales > Planctomycetaceae > Fuerstiella. The sequence continues at coordinate 1,193 of JAQWOH010000023.1, forward strand.
GATCCGGTCTGACCAACGACCAACTGCAGCGGGTTGAACTGGATGCCGTCGTCATCGGCACCATCCCCATCCGCATTGGCAGACGGCATGCCGTCTGCTTCGGTATCACGGGTGCTGCCCAGCGATAACGGATCTTCGGCGGGGGACAAGGCAAAAATACGTGTATATCCGGCATTGTTTCCATTGCCATCGTTCCCGGGAGCGCCAATGGCTACCGTGGTACCGTTGGCACTCAGGGAGACGGAATAACCGGATTCATCGCTCAGAGCTTCGCCGTTAAGAGGACCGGCCAATTGCTGCCAGGAACTGTTTGCGCTGCTGTACTGGAAAATGCGAACGTAACCGTTCCCGGGTCCGGCACCGTCTGCCTCGGGAGCGCCCACCGCAAGTGTGCCGCCGTCGTCACTGAGTGATACGGAAAGTCCGGCGCCGTCAAGAGCGCCCATTCCTTCAATGTCGTCGCCCCGTTGCTGCCATGCGGTGCCATTGTACGCATAGACTGCTGCGTGGCCGGCCGCATTTCCGGCAGAATCATTTCCCGGCGCACCGACCGCCAGCGTATTGCCATCCAGGCTAAGGGATACCGCGGCCCCGAATTCGCCAGATACGGCTGCGCCGGAAATGTCTGTCCCCAACTGGGTCCACGAACTGTTCAAAAGGCGATAAATTCGGGTGTGTCCGTTGCCCAGGTAAGTTGCACCAATGGCAACGGTCGTTGCGTTACCACTTAACGAAACAGAGCTGCCGGACTGACTGCTCATGTCTCCGGGAATCGACTGTCCCAGCTGCGCCCACGCCTGCGTGCCGGAATCGAATTGATGAATTCTGGTGGTACCGGCATTGTCGGAGGGCACGTCACTGTAAGGTGCACCGATCGCCACCGTCTGTCCGTCGTCACTCAGCGATACGCTGGACCCGAATTGTTCACCCGCGGCGTCACCAACAAGGTCGCCGCCCATCTGTGTCCAGGTGGAAGACACACCATCAAACTGATAAATGCGTGTCCGACCGGGCTCGGAGCTGACGATTGAGGGTCCTCCAATGGCAACCACATTGCCGTTGGCACTCAGGGAGACGGACTGGCCGGAAAAACTAAGATCTGCGCCATCGATGTCCGGGCCAAGCTGTGACCATGCGCCCGTACCAACGTTCAAGCGATAGACTCGGACCGTCCCGTTGTACTGGAAGGACTGACTGCCGTGACCAGGTGCACCGATCGCAACGGTCAGACCGTCCGAACTGATCGATACCGATTTCCCCGTCTGTTCAAGAGAGGCGTCACCGTCAATTTCCTGTCCCAGTAATGCCCACCCCTGAGTACTGGGGGTTTCGTGCCGGGCGCCATCGTCGGCCAGTGTAACGGCATAGTCGGCTGGCGCGTCCCCGAAATCAGCCGCCAGTAATGTGCGGATTTCCAGAGACTCTGAGCTTGACCGGAAGCGGTGGGCTTGTTTTGCGCGACGCATGCATTGCCTTTTCTAGACAGACTTCATGACATGCCCGTTGTCTGATGAGTGACGACGAGGATCGGAGGCCATTGTGGTAAATGTTTCAACAGACGCAATCAAATTGCAGTGTTGATGCTTTTTTCAGCGAGCTAATTCTTAGGGGCAAACACCTCTGCCACTTCATCGGGGGCGGCGGGACACAGCGATCAGACGATGTGTGTTGTCGCTGAATCAAACGCTTTGCTCACCGCAGGTCGACAGCGATAAGTTGTCACGGCAGCCGTATGGCCCTGTACAACTGCTACGGGTACCGACCGTCTGCGCGACGGGTGATGACATGACGTGGTCGCGTGGCCGTCGGCAGGTTACGCGGCGTCTCCGGCGAACAGCGAAACCTCTTCGCCGCCGTGCTCAGTGACACGAACTTCGCCATCAAACACAACGACTTCCGCTGTGCAGGATCGCCAAATCGCGACTTTGCAACTCGATTGGCTCCGACAGCGTGATCGAAGCGCCACTGAAGAAGTCGATCTGCGCAAGTCCTTCGATCGGTGACAGGACACCGCCGAGTGGTCGTGATCACAAATCACGCGAACGGGTCTCAAACAGCTTGCGAATCCGTTCCATTCGGGCGCGGTTCACTCCTGGATCTGAGTGTCCGGTGCGCGACGCAGAGCGGAAGTGGATCTGATTTGTCCGGGCGTCCACGAAAAATTCCACGTCGTCCACGAAGCGGAACATTTGACTGCGAAACTCAACGTACAGGTAATCAGACTTCGCTTCCACCAGCGTCGCACCGCGCATCGTGGAAACGAGAGCTCTGACCTTCTCCAGCGCCCGGTCAGGATTGCCATCAAACACCAGCGGCTGGATTCCATGAAGTTTGGTGGATGCGTAAGTGGAGACGCAATTCGGCGACGATGGAGCGTCGGAAAGGCGACCATTGTGGACGCCCAGCCCCGGTGGTCCGAGGAAGAACGGCAATGCACTTCCGACCAGGACGGTGACTAGTGAAGGTCAGGATAGAGCCGATCCACCAATCGACTTCTGTTGCGTAAGTTCTCATCGTGATTCACACATGATGAGCCGAATCGCGTATTTGGGGAAGAACGGATGGCAACAAATTGAACACGTCGAACATCTGACGGGTTTCCCTTTTTGGCTCAGGACACCCACAATATGAACTCGGAAACGGCCTCTGGAAAGGAGAGTACCATGCGCTCGTGCCTCGTTGTCTTGCTGATGAGTGTGATATGCCTTGGTTGCAACCGTGCCGAGGAGGCGAGACGGAAAGCCGTTGAGAATAATCTCAAGCAGATCGAATCTGCTTTGAAGAACGACCACGAGACGTACACGTCCGCTGAACCGGAGGTTTCGCACGTCATCGCCACCGAGACGGAATACTACACAACCGGCCCGCAACAAGGCCGACCGCCAGACGGCAAGTTACCACGAGGAACGAAAGTCAGTGTGGTCGAGATGGCTGGCAGCTATGTGTTGGTGAAACCAGAGAGCGGTATTGAGGTATACATCGCTGCCGATTCCGTCAGACAAGAGGAGAGTACGACCATAGACGTGTCCGGAATCGTGAAGGGCGGCAACCAGTTCGCTTTTGATCTGTATCAAAAACTGCGGTCGGAGGAAGGAAACCTCTTCTTTTCGCCCGGCAGCATCTCGGCTGCCCTGGCAATGACCTTCGCTGGTGCCGCTGGCGAGACGGAAGCAGAGATGGCGAAGACACTGCATCTCAAGGGGCCAAAGGACCAACTTCATGACGGGATGCACGCTCTGCAAGCGTATTGGACGATGCCTGACAAACAGAAGGACATCCGACTCAACCTGGCAAATCGTCTGTGGGGTAATGAAGGCTACGAGTTCCTGCCGGAGTTCTTGACCGTCACTCGTGACAACTACGGCGCAGAACTTGCCCGTCTCAATTTCGCTCAAACTGAAGACGCTAGACAGGCCATTAATGGTTGGGTGGAGGATCAGACGGAAGACAATATTACAGAACTCCTTCCCGTAGGCGTTATCTCAGCCCAGACGAAGCTCGTTTTGACTAACGCCGTTTATTTCCACGGCGTCTGGTCTGATCCATTTGAGAAGGACCGCACGAAGGACGAGGATTTTCACTTGACGACAACGGACAAAATTAAAGTTCCGATGATGCACCGCAGGGATAAGTTCCGGTATGGCGCTGCGGACGATCTGCAGATTCTTGAATTGCCATATGGCGATGGCAGTTTGTCGATGGTCGTCCTTCTGCCCCGGGAAATCGATGGCCTGCTTGACCTTGAATCCAGGCTGACACTCCAGAATTTGCAACGGTGGATGGCGAGTGTGAAGTACGAGGACAAGGTGAAGGTCTACCTCCCGAAGTTCAAGACGACTTCGCAATTTCAGATGGCCGACACGCTAAAGTCGATGGGGATGGAATTGGCCTTCGATGGCGAAAGAGCAGATTTCTCTGGCATGACCGGTGGCCGTAATTTGTTTCTCTCGGTGGTGATCCACAAAGCCTTCGTTGATGTGAATGAAGAGGGGACCGAAGCGGCTGCGGCCACCGGCATCGTCATGAAACCTCCATCTGCCGCCATTCAGGCACCGAAGGAGCCTTCGGTGTTCCGGGCCGACCACCCGTTTGTGTTTATGATTCGAGACCATCGCAATGGTGCGATCATGTTCCTTGGCCGAATTACAGATCCGCTGGAGTAGCCTCAAGGACGATGGTAAAACGCAGGTCGCAGGCGAATGGCATTTATGGACATGTAGGTGCACTTCATTGACGCCGAAGTGCCCCGCTACATCAACTTTGCAGATGATGGGCCGGGCGACTTTCAATCCGGCAATGTCCGTTGCGACATCGACTGGCAGGAAGTGGAGCGTGATGGAGAACCTGCTGCCGAGTTCAGCTTTGAGGGGAATGACGAGATGGATCCAATGTCGGGGCGTGGCGTGGCGGAAAGCGGCAAAGCTTGACGGAATGTTTTACTTCTATCGTATAGACGAGTCTGGCCCTGTTGCAGACCGGTAGATAAATCTGGGCTGCCGGTCACGCCACCAGCAACTCTCTCCATATCGGCCCCCAGTGCGGGAACATTGCATCGCTGATCCAGACCTGCCCGTTGGTCCTCTCAACTTGTTCATATGCCCATTCTGTGATCCGCTATGCTGATCTTTCCCACAGTTTCGTCAACCGGGTCTAGTGCCGCTTTAGACCAGTTTACTTATTGTCGCAGACGCTGCTGGCTGGTGGGGTAACGAAACAGCGATGAAAACGTTCTTTGCGGGCGCAAGTCAGCGTGGAACGCCGCAGGAGAAGTACAGGCAGTTCCTGACGGATGGTCGTTTCACAGCGTGATGATCAATCATTTCATGAAGCCGCTTGTGGTTTTGACACATCTGCTGATTCGGTCATTTTTCGGATCGTCAAGCGCTAACAGGTTTCGCAGCTCAGGCGTGAGTCTGCTTTGAACTTCTTCGGCAACGAGCACCTTCTGGTATTGCTGTTGGGGTTTGTCGCGGCGACAATAAAATGCGTGCAGTGCAGTGCGCGGGCTCGGCGACTGATTCTCCAGCCCTCCATGCCAGAGATGTGCGTTCATTACCACGATTGTCCCGGCTCTGCCGGTTACCATGACCTGGTCGGGGTGATCCGCCAAGGGGTCGGTCAGCACATCCTGAGGCAGTTGTTTTCTGAGGTGTGTTCCGGGGATCACACGCAGTGGACCGTTCTTCAGTGTGATGTCCTGGAGCATCCACACGACATTGCAGACCCAAAACCCCTGTTCGTCCGGTATCGCTCCCATGTCGGCGTGCAGCGGCTGGCGAACGTCACTGCAGGGATCAACACTGCGTACATTCAGGCTGCTGAGTTTGTAGTCACCGAGCACATGGGCCACAAAGGGCAGCACCCTTGCGTTGGTGACCACTCGAGCAAAGACGTCTCCTTTGTTAACCAGATTGGCCAGTCGGCGACTGCCCGGTTCCTGCTTGAACTCCGAGCCCGCTGCTTCGCCTTCTGCGGCGAACAATTCATCGATCCGGCCGTTCAGTCGGCCGAGAAGGTCGCGATCGACAGAGTCCGGCAGCACAACATAACCACATTCATCAAGTTGTTCTGAAAGCCAGTTCATTTGATCAATCGCAGTCATGGCTGGTACGGCCGTGGTTCCCGATTGTCAATGTAACAGGGATTTCAGCGGAGCACACAATTCTTCCGCGAGTTTGCCCGGCCGAAGGGAACCCGTCTCCGCAAACCAACGCGACAGAACGTGCCGGACACAGGTCCGCTTATTGTGAATTGAACAGCTTTCGAATGTTTTCCATTCTGGCCCTGTTGACTCCCATGTCTGAATACCCTGTGCGCGACGCAGAGCGGAAGTGGATCTGATTTGTTCCGGGGGCCACAAGAAATTCCACGTCGTCCACGAATCGGAAAATCGGACTGCGAAATTCGACGTGCAGATAGTCGGGCTTCGTGTCCACCAGCGTCGTACGGCTCATCGTGGAAAGGACGTCTCTGACCAGCGCCAGGGCGTTCGCCGGATCGCCCTCGAACACCAGGGGCTGGATACTGTGAAGTTCGGTGGATGCATATGTCGAGACGCAGTTCGGTGACGATGGAGCGTCGGAGAGGCGGCCATTGTGGACGCCCAGACCAGAAGGGCGACTGGCGGTGAGGCTTAGCACGAACGTGCCCGCGATTGCGGTCGCCACGACCCCTGCAAGGACAACAAACAGCGTGTACATTCTTTGTCGGTTCATGAGTTACGAAGGGGGCCGCAAGCATAGGCCTGACGACTGGCCCGGCGTTTCCAGCAGCTGCGGGATGTTAATATGCGCAGCATGCGGGACTCAGGGGCCGGGCGTTGGCTTTTGCCTTTAAAGCGTTGGTGCTGGATTCTCAGTCATTGTTCGATCGATATTCTTAGTGCGCGTCACGTGCACATTGAGAATACCGGTTCGGTTGCGAAATCTGTTAGCCTACGTCTGTCCGGTTTTGCAGATTGCGACGAAGTGTCCTATTTCGTTGAGAATCCAATCGCATAGCGACTTCAACCGTGCATAGAAAGTCGTACAGACTTTCTATGAAACTCAGGTTGGCGCGCACCTGCATCATAGAAGCTAAATTTTCCAGGCACATATCATTTTGTTTTGAGCAGTCGCTCGCATCATCTGCCGTATGGCGGATCCGGAGTTTTCACCCATGGCAGGGACGGTTCGCCTGATTCTGGCGTTTCACAATCATCAGCCCGTCGGCAATTTCGACGGCGTGTTCGAGCAGTCGTATCAGGAAAGCTACCTGCCGTTTCTGAACGTGCTGAGCGAATATCCCGATATTCCGTTTGCTCTGCATACGTCCGGTAGTCTGCTGGACTGGATCGAGCACGCTCATCCTGAATACATTGACCGTGTTCGACAGTTGGTCGCTCAGAATCAGATAGAAATCATCGGCGGTGCATACTACGAACCGATTCTGGCGAACATTCCCAGCCGCGATCGCGTTGGCCAGATCAGACTGTACACCGATCATCTGGAAAGTCTGTTCAGGACAACAGTGCGAGGCATGTGGATGCCGGAACGGGTGTGGGAACAGTCTTTCGCCGGTGATGTTACGGCGGCGGGTATCCGTTACACAATTCTGGACGACCATCATTTTCGTTCAGGGGGAATGCCACAGGAAGATCTGTTTGGCTACTATGCAACGGAAGACGAGGGCCGAATTCTTTCTGTGTTGCCGGGTAGTGAACGCCTGCGTTACCTGATTCCGTTTCAGGATCCGGAGCAAACAGTCGAATACCTTCGCGACATCGCCAATCAGTATGATGATCCGATTGTTGTGTTTGGTGATGACGGCGAGAAATTCGGCACCTGGCCGGACACGCATAAACACGTTTATGAAGACCGCTGGCTGGAAAGATTTCTGCAGGCTCTTGGGGAAAACGCATCATGGCTGAAAGTGACAACGCCGTCCGAGGCTATTGATCACGTCAAGCCGCTGGGAACGTACTACATTCCTGATGCCAGCTACCGGGAAATGACAGAATGGGCCCTTCCGCCGGAACGTCAGGCTGAGCTGCAGCGACTTACCCGTCTGAATCGGGAACATGATCCCGACTGGCAGCAGTTGATGCAGTTTTCCAGCGGCGGATTCTGGCGCAACTTCCGTGTGAAGTACGCTGAGAGCAACGAGATGTACGCCAGGTCTATGGAAGTCAGTGCGCGCGTGGCCCAGCTGGACGCCAGCAGCGAACTTGGCGACGATCAGCGTGAACTGCTGGAAGATGCCCGACGCTGTCTGTATCGAGCTCAGTGTAACTGCAGTTTCTGGCATGGTGCGTTTGGTGGTCTGTACCTGCCACACCTGCGAAATGCGGTTTACACAAATCTGATCGAAGCTGACGGCATCCTGGAAGACATCACTCGCAATGTTGATAAATGGGTGGATGTCAGTACGGGAGATTTCAACCTGGATGCCCGACAGGAAGTACGTTTAAGCAACCATCGTCTGGTGGCGTTGTTCGCACCAGCCTGCGGCGGGCATCTGTATGAGCTGGATGTGCGGACCTGCCGGACCAATCTGCTGGCAACCTTGAATCGGCGTCCGGAAGCGTACCACCAGCGCGTTCTGGACCACGCACAAAAACTTCGTGAGGCGTCCGAACGCGGCCATGACCTGCACGAAGACGTCGCCAGCATTCACGACATTGTTCGCTTCAAGCAACCGGATCTGGACAAGAAGATCGCTTACGATAAGTGGCCTCGCAAAAGCCTGGTGGATCACTTTCTGCAGCCGGGTCTGTCATTTGATGACTTCCATCGCGGTGACGGAGTTATTGGCGAGTTCGCAACGTCAACCTACGAAGCGTCTGTCCGTAAAGGTGACACGGAAATTGTTCTGCAGATGCAGGGGCGTGGAGATGTCGGTGGTGTTGCCGTGACGGTACAGAAATCTGTGACGGTCTCACAGACGCGTCCCAACGACATTCGTATTCAGTACCAGCTGCAGGGACTGCCCAGGAATGTGCCGCTGCACTTTGCGTCGGAATTCAACTTTGCCACGATGCCCGGTGGTGCGTCCGATCGCTATTTCTACGACACGACAGGCACTCAACTGGGAACTCTGGATTCTCAGCAACAGCTGGTGGAGTCAGACCGCATTGGTCTGGTGGACGAATGGCAGGGGCTGGACGTTTCGCTGGAATTGTCTCGGCCGGCCGGCATCTGGGCGTTTCCGATCGAAACGATCAGTCAGTCTGAGTCTGGATTCGAACTTGTGCATCAGAGCGTCGCCGTGGTTCCGCACTGGGAGTTTGCTGCAGCAGACGACGGTACATGGTCGGCGGACATTCGTCTGATTCTGGACACGTCACTGGCTCGTGCTCGCCAGCTCGCTCTGATCGGTGAAGAGCGAAAAGACTGGGATGAAGAGCAGCCACAGCAGAATGGCGTGTCTGCCGAAGTGCCGTCGGTGACGTAAGTGACACGGCCGTGACATCGTCGTGCGATGCAGACCTTCTGACCGCAAATAAAAACGTTCCGGACAGCCGTAGCGTCCGGAACGCGAGATCCCAGCGTCTATTTCTTCGGGACCTTTAGTTCTGCCAGTTTCGCAACAAGATCCTCGCCGTGACTGCCGGCTTTCACCCTTTTATCGACATGCTTGATCTTTGCGTCGTCACCAATGATGAAGGTCCATCGTTCAGGAACGCTGCGACCATCGTGAACGACACCAAAGGCTTCGGCGACTTTCTTGCCGGGGTCGCTGAGGATTGCGTAATCCAGCTCCAGCTTTTTCGCAAACGCTGTGTTGTCCTCCACACTGTCACAACTCGCTGTGAAATAGGCAACTTTGAATTCGCGGATGGCTTCGCCGTTCGCACGGAACGACAGGCATTCTTTGGTTCAGCCACCGGTAAACGCTTTGGGGTACCAGGCAATCACGACTGCCTGTTTACCCTTAAAATCTGCAAGTTTGTAGGTCTTCCCATCACTGCCCTTCAGCTTGAAATCGGGGGCATCGTCCCCGGGTTTCAAATCGGCGGCACTGGACATATTTATTCCTCCTGCCATTACGGCTGCGACCAGACCCAAGGCGAAAAACTGTTTCATCCTGGAAATCTCCTGTGTGAAAGAATGCAGCGCTCGGTGCGCTGCGCGAGTGTGACTTGTCTATTGTTGCCAAATCCATGCTGAAACCGCCAGGCAGCTTCATTGATTGACGCGGACTTTTCCGGAAACGGCCTCTGGATGGCGGGTAAGCCCGTCAGGCTCTGCGTTACGAAATCGTGAATCCTGGGCTTCAGTTGCAGATGCGCCGCATCATGCAGGCACGTCTGAGCCAAGCTCAGTTGACGTTCAGCACCCGAACACGGTGGTTGTTGCTGTCACCGATGTAGACTCGGCCGTCGTCGCCGACGAACACTCCATGGGGTCGATCAAGTCGACACGACAAAGCGGCACCGTCCGGGCCGTCGCCCCTGGTTCCATCACCAACAATAGTTTCGATGGTACCCGTGGAGACTCGGACCACGCGAATCGTATGGCTCTCTGTGTCCGCAAAGTAAACATCTCCGTTCGGTCCCAGAGCAACTCCTTTCGGGCCGGAGAGTGCAGCCTGCGTGGCCGGGCCGCCGTCACCCGAGTAGCCTTTCTGCCCGGTACCGGCCAGATGGTGCAGCGTATCTGACTTCAGATCCATGCGATAAATGGCGTTGCCTTCCCGCAGCGCCAAAATCAGGTTGTGTCGGCCATCAAAGTCGAGTGCGCGCGGGCCGTTTGTGGGAGTTCCTTTGACGGGAGAGCCATCTGGTGTCGGCTTGCGTTCGCCGGTTCCTGCAAACGTGGAAATGATCCCGGTCGTGAGATCTACCTTTCGCACTCGGTGATTTCCGATGTCGCAGATATAGAGGTTTTCGTTATTGTCCAGAGCAATGGAATGCGGCCGGCTGAGCTGCGCCTGAGTGGCCGGGCCTCCGTCGCCGTCGAATCCCCTCACGCCGCTGCCGGCAATCAGTTCGACAATTCCGGTGGCTGCATTCACCTTGCGGACGATGTTGTTCTGCATTTCGACAAAGAACATGTTTCCGTCTCTGTCGAAGCGGACTTCGTACGGCTCATTAAGAGCCGCTGCTGTCGCACGGCTGCCGTTTCCGGAATAGCCTTTGTGCCCATTGCCGGCCACCGTTGTGATCACGCTGGTCGTCGTATCCACTCGGCGGATGACATGAGAACCGACCTGACAGATATACAGCGCTTTGTCAGGACCGATCACAATTCCAAAAGGCTGTGACACCGCTGCTCGGTCCGCCGGTCCGTTGTCGCCGGAATGACCGTCTGTGCTGTTGCCGGCCACGGTCGTCACATCTGCTGAGGCGGCAGCCGGACCGATCGTGAAAATCAGATACGAAACCAAATTCAGACAGGACAGTTTCATAAGAATGGTTCGCTTTGACAAAGACAAACGGCACACAGGTTCTGCTGATAAGGCTGAAGCACTGCAGACCTGGTCGCACCTATTGATCGTCAGCTGCCGCCAGCGACGGTTCACCCTGCTTCACCGGCAAACGGCCTTCATCCCTTACGGCAAACGCGTTCCACATGGCGAAGAAAACGGGAGCAGCAATCAGGTTGCCCAGTATCGTACCGCGGGCAAATGGAACTGCCTTGACGAAGCAGTCCATCAATCCCGCAGCGGTGCGCGGGTATGTGTCGGGCCAGATAAGCCATACACCAAAGTTGCTCAGAAGAAAGTAAATCACAATTGAGGCGATACTGCCGCCGAGGACGGCAGAATAACGACTTGGCGAAACCTGACGTCCGACAAGGAAAATCAGTACATAGGCCGAGTAGTCGAATGGCCAGCTGGGAAAGAATCCGTGACCTGTCGTCAAGTGCAGCAACGCATCTGTGAGCACTCGAACAGCCAGTGGCAGAAGGAATGCCACGGGGTGCCGAGTTACGGAACCGCACAGTAGAGACAGTGCCACAACCGACGAAAAATTCAACAATGGAGTGTCAAGAAAACGCAGTGCGACGCTGACACAGCAAGCTGCCGTGATAACCAATATCTGAGAATGTTTCATGGGATTCAGTCACACAAAAGCTGCGCGGTGCAGCCGGTCGTTAAGGGCGATTCCCAGCCCGGTGTCTGGAAAACTTCTGGCGATGATAACGTCCAGATTCGCTGAGTCGAGACTTCTCAGGGCGGCAAAAAAGTTTGCGGCACACGTTCGCAGGTCGCTGTTGCCCGAAAGTTGCTCAATTTGCTCAAATTCCTTCGAGTACGGATGTTTTCCGTGGGTCAGTAAACCGCAGCGTTTGCCCTCGGCCGGCACGGCGGAATCATGAACGGCAATCGTTTGCAGGGTTGTTGCAGGCGCATAGTGACGGCTCAACATGCCAGGGGCAGGTTGAGCGGCCTCGTCCCGAGTTGGGTCGCTGACGGCTCGCTGAACCGCACCAATCACCGCTTCGATGTCTTCAACGGGCAGTCCACCAGGCCGCAGCAGCGTCGGCTGGTCTGTCATCAGCGACAGGACAGTCGATTCAAGGCCAACCTCACAGGGACCACCATCCAGAATCCCATCGATCCTGCCGCCCAGACCATCCATGACGTGCCCTGCAGTGGTCGGACTGACGCCTCCAAAAGGATTCGCGCTGGGGGCAGCGACGGGGCGTCCGACCTCCTGCAACAGTTCAATTGCCAGCGGATGGTTTGGAATTCGCAGGCCGACACCAGGCAGACCCGCAGTGACAAGGTCAGAAATCTGAGGCCGCTTCGGCAGCACCAGGGTCAGCGGCCCGGGCCAGAATTCTGCACTCACCTTCTGTGCGACTTCGGAAAAACTGACGACCACCTGCTGTGCCGCGACGATGTCTGTCACGTGCACGATCAGCGGATCAAACGCCGGTCGTTGTTTGGATTCAAAGATTCCGGCCACAGATTCCGAATTTGTTGCATCCGCACCGAGTCCGTACACCGTTTCCGTCGGGAATGCGACCAGTTGGCCTCGACGCAGCATTTCGGCGGCAATCGATGTATCTTTACACAGAACGGTTTCACGCATCAGAGACGCTTATTCACGAGAACATGTGGTCGTTGAGTCAGGTATGGCAACAGCAAGGGTGGGGTCTCAGTGCCAGTCACTGTGCAAATGGTCTGAAGGAGTCGCTTCTTTCCGGAATGAAAACAGGTCTGCATCACTCTATGGCCCTGCGGAATCTGAGTCGTATGGTGTCACACGAATCCAGTTAGCGATTTGCCATCGTAGCGAGCGTTTCAGTACGGCGTCACCGCGCCAGGCGAAGAAAACGGTTGTTCTGTGGACAGAACCTCGTCACCAACGAACAATACTTAAATAAGCACGTTGGAACGTTTCCAGACGGTTGTTGACTTTGACAGCATCTGATCAGTGTACAACTTTGAGTGAAAGCTCAGTCTTCGGTGCGGCCTGGCCGCAGAACGGTGAGTATCATGCCCGATCCAGGCGTCCTTGCAACAATTCTATTGATCGCGGGGCTGTTTCTGCTGGCCCTGGAACTGATGATTCCCAGCTTCGGTATGCTGGGCATTATGTCCGCAATCTGCCTGCTGGTTTCGGCATGGTCTGCCTGGCAGGCATGGTGGCCTAATTCCGATAATCACGGCTACTTCTGGACATATGCCGGGTTCTGGGTCTTGGGGATTCCGTCCGTTCTGGGCGGCATGTTGTTCCTGCTTGAAAACACGACCCTGGGAGATCGAATCGTGCTGCGCGGTCCAAACCGGGAATCCGGCGATGCGACTGCTGCGTCGCAAAGCGGCCTGGCAGCCCTTGTGGGCCAGACAGGCCATGCGTCATCGCTGTTGACTCCCGGGGGAATGGTCACGGTCGATGGAGAACGGTTTCATGCGGAGTCATCCGGCATGTCCATCGACGCGGGCAGCCCCGTTTTGGTGACCGCCGCCAGGGGAAACCGGCTGGTCGTCCGCGCGATATCTGATGGCCCGATCGAAGATCCGCATTCACCAGGTTTGTTGTCGTCCGGCGAACCGGCGGCAACCGTTGTCGGACCACCGGAAACGGAGTTACGTGAGCCACCGGCCGGTGCAACCGGACAGCAGGACATGAAGGTTGCTGAACGGGGACAAATTGACGGCAAGTCCAACCCCCTTGACTTTGAGATTCCTGAGAACTATACCGGTAGCGGATAGTTACAGCATAGTTGTCGCCAATCACGAAATAATGGATGGGTCGGCCAGTTTGTTTCCGAAGATTGCTGCAGAATTGAGAGCAATGGACAATTGAATTTCCGAAGGATTCTGGTCCGGACCGGAAGGCGTTGTGTGCCGTTACCTGAGCATCATATCGCAGCGAGCGTGGTGCCAATCAGAATTATGAGTGTCAGATGATGAACGGAGAATTCACGAAATGAACATCATTCCTGCGTTGGTGATATTTGCTCAGAGCCCGGCCGCCTGGGCGGGCATCGTGATCATACTGTTGTTCGTTGTCATCTTTCTGGCGATCTTCGCGCAGTTTGCAAGCCTGTGGCTGCAGTGCAAAATGACGAAAGCCGGCATCGGCCTGGTTGACCTTATCACAATGCGGTTTCGAAAGGTGAACCCGACAGTCATCGTTCGCAGCATGATCATGGCGGTTCAGGCCGGGTTAACCAAGACGTTTCCGATCACGCACAGTAAACTGGAAGCTCATTATCTGGCGGGCGGAAACGTTCCCAACGTCATCCGGGCACTCATAGCGGCGCAGCGAGCGGAAATCGACCTGAACTGGGAAACGGCTCAGGCAATTGACCTTGCCGGCCGCGACGTTCTGGATGCCGTGCGTACCAGCGTGTATCCGAAGGTCATTGACTGTCCGGATCCCAAGCGGTCGGCAGGAACGCTGGACGCAGTCGCCGGCGATGGCATTCAGCTGTGCGCTCGAGGACGTGTTACGGTGCGAACAAACCTTGCGCAGCTCATCGGTGGAGCAACGGAAGAAACAGTGATTGCTCGAGTTGGTCAGGGAATCGTGCAGGCAATAGGCTCTACGGATTCGTATAAGAGCGTGCTTGAGAATCCGGATAATATTTCCAAGATCGTGCTGGGACAGGGGCTGGAAGGAAATACCGCCTACGAAATTGTCTCTATTGATATTGCAGATATTGATGTCGGTGAAAATATCGGGTCTCGTCTGCAGGCCGATCAGGCGGAAGCAGACATGCGGGTCGCACAGGCGAAGGCAGAACAGCTGCGGGCGGACCAGACGGCTCGCGAACAGGAAATGATCGCTCGTATTCAGCAGAATCGAGCAAAGGTCGTGCTCGCCGAAGCACAAGTACCCAAGGCGGTCGCAGATGCTTTTGCCACCGGCAGGCTGGGCCTGCTGGATTACTATGAGTTGAAGAATGTTCAGGCGGACACCAGCATGCGACAGTCAATTGCCGGAGCCAGTCCCTCCACCGGCGATTAGGAATTTCTGATATAAGATCATCACGCCCGCCCGAGTCTCCGGAGCCACGCTCAAATGCAGTGGATTGTTATTACCATTTTCATTGTTCTGCGGATCGTCTTTTCGATTTCCAAGGCCGCGAATCAGAACGGACAGAAACAGCGTGTACAGGCAGAGCCTGGTCGTAAGCGGCGAGTGCAGTCGGAAATTGAAGCGTTTCTGTCCGAAGTCACCGGCGGTAAGCAGCCTGATAAAAGAGACGATGCTGAACTTGCCCGGCAGCGGCAGGCTCAGCGCAACGCGGAGACAAAGCGTCTTCAGCGTGACGAAAAGCAGCGTCGCCCGGGCGATGGCAAGAAAAAATCTGTGCGTCGGGAACAAAAGGCGTCGACGTCAAAATCCCGTCACCGGGGAGAGCGGAAGGTCGGCTCCGGAGTTGCGGCGCACGTTGATGAGTTCATTGGAAAGCACGTATCCGAACATATTAACCATGATGTGGACGAGTACGTCGAGGCCACCATTGTCGACAGCGTCGACGAGCATTTAGGCCGCCGAGTCATAGAGATGCCGACGATGGCGACCAGTTCCGTAGCAACTTCATCGGCCGCAGCTTCAGTCGCGAAAATGCTCAGAAATCCGGAAGGCGTACGTAACGCGATCATCGTTAACGAAATCCTGTCACGTCCCCGAGCACTGCGCCGCTGATCACGTTCGTACCAGTCCCGGCGGCAGACAGTGAGGCTAAGCGGACGTCAGAATCTTCCAGCGTTCGTGGTTTTCCTTCATCGCCGGCACAATGTCCTGCGGCACAGACCCTTCTTCCAGCAGCGCCCAACCTGTGAATGAATCTGCCGTGGTGTTCTGCAGCAGTGGAAACAGTTCCTCCCACGGATATTTATTATTTCGCAGGTCGTGAATGTGAATGGTGCCCATCCGCTTCTGCAGCGAGCGATAGTTGGTGGCAAGCCCGTCGCCTGCAAGGTCTGTCGGATTACAGTTCCAGCATACCACGACATTCGGATGATCAGCGATCTCGAAGATCGTCTGCATGTGACGGATCTCGCTGGTACCCCGTCCATGAACTTCGACGCGAATCTGAACATCGTAATCCGCTGCAAACCGGCCGACATCATTCAGCGAACGTCCGATCTGTTCCAGAGTCTGCTCAACGGACCGTTCTTTCGGCAGCCCGTTGGGTCGCACCTTCACGCCGGTTCCACCGACGTCTTTACACAATCGGACAAACTGTTTGGTCTCATCGATGTTCTTCCGCAGCACGACAGGATCTACCGCGTGATATTCACACGCACTGCCCAATCCCACCAGCTCGACCCTGCTGTCTTCAAACAGTCGGCGCACTTCCGACCGTTGCTTCCGATCGCTGCTGATTTCCACGCCGTGTTTATGAGTGCTGCGAAGTTCGACTCCCGCAAAGCCTGTGGCTTCGCAATTGCGAATGACCGTCGGCACGTCCCATTCTCTGCCCCAGTTGTACGTTACCAGACCCAGTTTCAGCATGCGGGCGGCAGCTGTTGCCGGACCGGCGGTCAGCACAGATGGAGAAACAGCCGCCACGGCAGCTGATGCCGCCAGGAAGTCTCGTCGTCGGATGGCCATTTGAAGATTCCGTGTTCGTGGTGAAAACCTGTCTGCTGCAGTCACAGACGATCTATGCTGATCCTAGCAAAATATTCAGTTGGGACCCAACTGTACGTGGTCAGTTGGCAGTCACCCACACTGGTGTTGACCATGCCACATGGCCGTGTGCGACCATCAGGTTGCCAGGCAGGACCGGTGCATCGCGTGCCTGTGTGACCCGCCAGTAATACCAGTACGTCCCCGCTGGCAGACGCCTATCGGTATGTTCGACATGAAAACTGCGGTCTTCGTTGCCGGAAACACGATGGATTTCGACACCATTTCGGATGAGCGTGGCAGAAGTAATCGCACGCGTCCCGACAGCGCTAAGTGTCAGTCTAACCCGCGAGTTACTTACGGTCGCCTTGTCGCCCATGAAGACATCGTTGGCGCGAGCATCGATCAGGATCCGAGACCCGTTCGTTGCAAAGCAGCGCCGCTTTCGCAGCGCATCAAAGATTGCAGCGGCTGTCAGTTCTTCTGCGTAAATCCCGGTTAACGCACCGCTCAGTCCCGGTGCTCGACGATGCGAATCACCGCAGGCGACAAAGCCCAGTCGCGCCCCGTCGTTCAGTGGGTTATGGAACAGTTCAGGCACACGAGCGATGTAGTTTCGCCAGCCCGACGTCAGTTCCATCCCGACTTCAACCGGATGGCCCGACACTTTGAAGTTATCGTGCTGTGTAAAGGTCAGGCCGCCCGCCTTTGCAACGGCGCTGTTCAGCCGACTGATATCATTGCTGACTTCCGGAAAACGAACGATGGGCCCGCCCGTCGGTGGATACACCACGCTGCGGTGATTGGGAAAGGAGCGATTCTGATACGGACGCGTCCAGTTGCCGGGATCATCATCGCGTGCACCTGCGCGGCCGGGGACGCGAGACGTCCATTCGTAACCTGGCAGAGCCAGAAAATCGGGGCGAGCATAGAATCGGGAAAAGTCGTTGCTCAGTGCGTATTCGTAACCCGTTAACGGTGCGTCGTACAGAAAATCGTTGTTCGTGAAAACGACGACATCAAGCTTTGCGCGATCCCGAGCATAATGCATCAGCTCGTCGGCTTCTCCCTCCGCATCGCATGTCAGGCCGCTGTGACAGTGCATGTCTGCCCAGAACAACTGGTATGATTTTCCGGCAATCGTTACGTTTTGGCGGGGCGTCAGTTCGTCGCGCACCGGCAGGTCGACAGGTTCCCAGCCGGGCCATTTCTTCTGTTGAAATTCGCTGGTCTCGGCCAGGTTCAGATTTAGACATTTATAGATACGTCTCGAATCTCTGGGCAGACGCGAAGCGAGAATTCTGAAACGTCCGTCTGTGATCGCAGTTGAGTGAGGCAGGTGATAGTCGACGAGGCCGTGATGCAGCAGAACCGGCGTCTGCCATCGTCCGTTGCGCATCCGGCGACCAGCCAGATCACCCACAACATTTGGTGTGCGGCCTTCGTGATCCGATTTGCGTTCCCACATCAGCCACACGTCATCGCCATTTCGCATTAACATTGGCTGTGTCCGCTGGCCCAGATAACCGCCCGTCGCCACGACACGAGGTTCCATCTGCCCCATCAGCCCGTGAGTCAATTCAGCGGCCGTTGTGTCTCCGGCCGAGTCTGTTACCAGTTGCCACTTTCCATCAGTGCGGACCGCGGCCTGCAGAATGTGCCACTGGCTGATGACGCCGGGCCCGCCGATCACATCCTGCTTGTTCAGCCATGCCACACACAGGCCCTCTTGCGCTGCAATTGCCGTCGGCTTCAGACAATGGTGACCATTGGGAGAAACCTGTTGCACCGGACCAGCTGTCGGCAGCAGTGGTCGACCTTTGATAACGTATATTCCGTGTTCATAGGCATCCCAGAATACAAACGAAGTCCCACTCCCGTCGGTCACAATCGTTGACCGGTATGCCTCTGACCTGCCATCTGACACTTCCAGCGGTGCGCCCCACACTCCGTTATTAAAGACACGCGCGGTGATTCGAAATCTGTTGGCGATTCTACGGCTCCATGACACCACGATCTGGCCTTCCGGAGTTGTCGCGGCTGCCGGGTATATCGCCGTTGAGGCGGGGTCTGACAGTGTTGTTGTTGACTGCCACGTACCGTCACGGTTTTCCCGTGCATGAATCCGCCAGCCTGTGTCGGTTCGTGCTGACCAGATCACGCAGACAGAACCATCGTGCCCGGCGACAACAATCGGAGGCCCGGCGATGTCTTCGTTGTTGCTGATGGCTGTCGCGGGTTGCAACCTGCTGTCAGCGGATATCTCACGAACATCGATGCGGTCCTGACCCCTGGAATAGGTATGCCACGCAACCCACATGTTCCCGTTCGAAGTCAACACTGCGTCGGGGTGCGACTGGTACCCCTGTTGATCTTCGTTCAGCATAAAGTCTGTTGCGGAACCGGTCGTATTGCCGACGATTAGGCTCGCCCACAGCACTGCACAGATTGCCGGAGTGAATCGGATTCGGAACACGGTAAGAAGTCCTGAGTCTGCAGTACGGGCTGTCAGTTTTGAATCTTTAGGGCCAGGTATTCATTCCACAAAGAGTTTCCTGGCTCGTGCGCGTATTTGTCCGATCTTGTGGTCCAGCAACAAATGACGCTCCTGCGATTGCAGTACCAGCTTATCGTCCTGCTGCATTATTCCCAGTGTGGCCGCTCGTTCGTCCGTGCGCAGCAATCCTTCGATGGCGAGAAATCGATTGCGCCCCTCCAGATACGTGAGCGATTCTGCCAATGGCGCGATGACATCGGTTGATTCAACGTCCGCGAGACCACTGACGGCGCCCATCTGCAGTTCCTGATTCGTGTCCTGCGACAGGTACTTCAACAAGTGTGGTATCGCGGTTTCGTCGTCCATCAATGCGACCATTCGCAAGGCGTCATACCGCGTCCCGAGTCGAACCCGATTATCGTCCGCCATGGCAGCTGCCAGCTGCAACGTGGCAGGCCAGCGCGCTTCGGCGACAGGCAGACCCCGGAGAATCTCAGACAATCGGCGTTTCGGCCAGAAGCCGAGCTGTGATGCACCATTGATCAGACCGCCGCCGAGCACCACAGCCTGCCAGTCACGCAGTGAACTGCCTTCAGCGGGAACGCTGGTTTCCAGAACGTCACGGATTTCGCCACCGTCGTTCCGTCGTCCGACAGCAATGGCCACTCGCCACAGCCACGGAATGCGGCGATACTCGTCATCGACATCACCGGCTTTGATTCCCGCGGCAAGCAGCGAAATGATCCCGGGACCCATGCCCGGTCGCTGGTCGATCACTTTCTGTCGGCGGGCCACGGGCTGAGATTCGTCCAGCAGAAAGGGGGTGATTTCCGGCGGGTATCTTGGTAGTGGTCTTTCCTCGGACTTTGTTGCTGTAAACGCTGGCTGCATTCCCGACGGAACCAGTCGGACTTCGCGCAGATCAAACAACGCCTGATTTACCGGACCGTTTGGTCGCACGACGACCACATTGACTCCGGAATGCAGTTGAGTCGTTCCAACTTTCTGCTGTCGGAATCGGTCCCAGCCTCCTGTTGCCGCAACGGTACCAACCAGCGGTTCAGCGACACCATCGATCCGAAACCCGTTGCCAGCCGCAGCCGCTGCGCAGGATGCGTCAATGTACACGTCGAACGTTCCCGACTTCGGCAGCAGCACTTTCCAGGTCGCTGAATCTTCCTGGTGATGCCAGTACCCGATGTTCGCGAACGGTGTTTCGAACGTAATATCGATTCCACGAATCTGAGCGGTAGCAGCGGTCAGCGACAGGAATCCCTGTTCATTCGGGGCAATCGGTTCCGGCTTATTTCCCGGCAGCCGTTTTGCCGGCAATTCGAAGCCCGCCAGATAGGCGATGACGTCGCTGAAATCCTGAGCCGACATATCACGTTCCAGACCTTCCGGCATCACAGAACGTTCCGACGATCGAAACTCCTCGACCTCGCTGCGAGGAACCACGTGTTCCTTTCCACCGGCTTCTCGCAAAAGAATTGAATCCACGGATTCACTGACGATCATGCCGCTCGCTGTCCGGCCGTCGACGGTAACGGCCGTCCATGCTACGTAACGGGCATCAACTTCTTTGTTCGGGTCAAGGATCGCTGTCAGAAGCCATTTTACGTCGCGATTGGTGAGTGCCAGCAAGTCAGGTCCCACCACATGACCATGTTCTTCAAGCTTATGGCAGGTGGAACATCGCTTTCGATAGACGTCTCGGCCACGAGACACATCACCGTGCATGCCGATCACGTTGTCGAATGACCTCCGCACTGCAGCCCGATTTGACGTATCGGATGCATTGAGCACTCGATTGGCAGTGGTGCGTACGTCCTCATTCGTACTCGACAGGATTTTGCTGCGGCGTGCTGCGTCAAGTATTTCCGGCCGAATGTTTTCTGATTCAATGGCCGACAGTAGTTCCAGCACACTGTCGTTCCGGCTCATCAGTTCATCAACAATTGCCAGCCGTGACTCGGCTCCCACCGCAGAACAGGCGTTCAGCAGTATTGTCGAACTGCCTTTGACGCCAACGCTGGGCAGCGCCAAGATGGCTGCTCGCTGAATGACTGCTGACTGTCGTGCCGATATCAGTGAGGCAATGGCCTTTGCCCGATGGTCCGGCAGGAGGGAGTCGACCGTCGTGCCATCGTTAACGATGTGTGTCGTCACGGTACCATAGCCTCGCCCCAGCAGCGCGATTGCTGCTATTCTCGCATCATCAGGTTCGTTCCTGGCTGTAAGCGTGTTCATGGCCTGTTCGTGCAGCCACCGTACGCGTTCAGATGTGGCCGAGGTGAGTTGCAACTGAGCCGTTGCCGGCCGTGCGTCCAGGGTGTCCAAAGCTGCGGCCAGAAGTTCTGCACTTTCAGGCGACAACGTTTCATTGCCGGCGATCTGCAGGCATACCTGTAACGCCTGCTCAACCGCGTCCGAATCTCCAATACGGACGGCCAGCAACACGAGGTTGCGCCGAATGCCTCTGATTTGTTCCGCAGCAGGACGATCCAGACAGGCGTTCAGGACCGAATTGATATTGCCCGCACTGACGGAATTCAGAGCGGCCGACCGCACATAGGCATCAGCGTCTGCGGCGCCGATCAGCGTGCTTAACGTTACAGCGACATCCGGGACAGGCTGCTTGTCAGTTCCCCCTGTGCCGATCGACAGTGCGATCTGACGTCGTACTCGGACGTTTTCGCTGTCCGCAAGGGCTGCAAATCGAGTCCGGAGAGCAGAATTGTTTTCCAGGAATGGTTCAGAAAGCCGCGCAGCAAACCGCACGACTTCCGGCATGTCGGAGTCCAGTGCTGTCGCAACATCGGCGGGTGCCACCTGTCCCAGGCCGTCCAGCGTTGCCAGAGCCTGGATTTGTACCGCCGGATAATTCGATTTTCCAAAGATGCTGCGAATGACCGGAGCCACCGATTTTGCCGATCGCCAGACCAGCATCTGGTGAGCAAGATCGCGAAGCGTCCCGTTGGAAGAGTCGAGTTGTTCTGCAAGTTTGCTGTCAGTCAAGCCGTCCAGTTCCGGAATCAGCGGCTGTGTTGCTGCTGATTCCGGGAGGTTGCTGCGTCGTTTTGGAATGACACGATAAATTCGTCCGCGTCGCTTACCGGCAAAGACATCAAGTTCCGCCAGCGTTGATTGTGGTATCCATCGTGAGTGTTCAATGACATAGCGATACATATCCACGATCCACAGCGCACCGTCCGGCCCCGTTCGCGCCTGCACGGGGCGAAACCAGCGATCGGTAGAGCTGAGAAATTCCATTGACTCTTCACCATCACCGCGTTTTCCGCTGAACCCGTGACCGCTGCGTGACAGATTGATTCGATGAACCGACTGATGCACCGGTTCGCACGTGAATGCGTCGTCTGTGAAATCGGCACCCAGCAGCAAATCACGATAGATGCCGAGTCCGCACGCAGAGGTTGCACGCCCAGGTGCGCCGGACAGCTCGAAGGTCACCAGACTGTCGGGAGGGTAAAGGGTATGGGCTGCTGAGTCCGCCACCAGCCCTGGTGGCGTCGACAATGTGGTGAACGGGTTCTGTTGCGCGTACCGGTCGTCAGAAGGAATTGCTCGCAGCAATGTTCCGTTGGAGCAGCCGAACCAGTCACCCCAGTCATTACGGTCGCGTCCCTGCTGAGTTCTCCCGGACACCGGTTCAATTGCGCCGGAGTCCGGATTCATACGAAAGTCACGGTTGCTGCAGTTAACGATTTCCCCGGTTTGGTGGCTTGTGATCGTCCCGCCGAACAGACCGCACGCGCCGTAGATCCAGTTGTCCAGTCCCCACCGAAGACTGTTGACTCTGGCCTGAGCGTTGCGGATTTCGAATCCCGAAAACAGTTTCTCTGTCACGTCAGCGACTCCGTCGCCGTCTTTGTCTCGGGCAAATACGATGTCGGGCGCGTCGCAGATCAGCAGGCCGTCTCGCCAGACCTTGACGTCAGTCGGAAATCGCAGCCCATCCACGAAGGTTTTTGCTTCTTCGAAATAGCCATCACCGTCGACGTCCCGCAACCACCGAACGCGACTGGTCTGTTCAAATTCCTCGTACATGTCCCGACCATAGTCGCTCATTTCTGCGACCCACAATCGTCCGTCGGGACCGAAGTCGATGGCGACGGGGTCCGTGACCTGCGGCTCTGCAGCTGCAAGACGAACATCAAGTTTGTCGTGAGTCTTCATGCACTGCAACGACTCTGATGGTGCCTTCGGTGCCACTCCCTGAGTACCCTTTGGCACATGAAATGCTTTTGGTACCTGGCGATGCACCTCTTCAACAATCAGTTTTTCCAGCCCCGCCTGCAGGGTTGCCGGCAGTGCGAAGTACGGCACTTCAGAACCACCGCCGTATCCTCCTTCTGCCAGGAGCCGTTCCGACGGAATGTAGCAGCCAAAGTCGTTGCTGTAGGCATTCAGCCAGAACCGTTCCCGATCGATTTCTGATTTCAGTCGCAGTGCGTAATCAACACAAACTTCTCCGGCCAGAAAGGTCATGCAGAAACTGTCCCCGAACGACCAGGTTTGAACAGGATAATCAATTGCAGAAATAAGCTTCTCACCGCGATCAAGTCGTGCCAGCTGAGTTGTTGCGTTGTAGCGGTCGGTTGGCCGGCCTTTACGGGTTTGTTCAACCAGCTGCTCCCGACCGGGAAGTTCCTTCAGAGGCAGGTCGATTGATTTCAGCACGGCCTTTGGGGCCCCGGAAATGCGCTTCATGCGACCACTCAGAAGACGTTCAACTTCGGTGGCTATTTCAACACCCTGCTGTTCAGCTGCCGCAACATTGTCACCAGTGTCACCGCTGACTCGACTGACGGGGTTCTGATCCGAACCAGCTCCGATGGATACCAGGCCGACGCAGTCAGGGAAACGCCGTTCTATCATGGCGGCCGCATGTCCCGCCCAGTCTCCACTGATTCTGTTAAACGACAGCGTCACGCAGTGACAGGCGTACGAAACGTAAATCGCTCTGGGCCTGCTGGTGATAATATCCCGGACAACCAGCACTGGCAGATCGTGATCCACCGGACCGCCCGCTGCGCGACGGTTCTTTGCGAAGGCGGCCTTTCCCACGGCCCATTCCAGTTGGGCCGGTGATCGTGAGTCGATCGCCTTACGGGCTGCCAGTGTAATATTGTCTGTCAGTTCCCGTGTGTACCGGTCAATATGTTTCTGATGCTCTGTGGGAATTGCTGTACTGAAAATATTATCACATGCTCCGTTGACTTTTGGGGTGCAGTGTGAGTGAGAAAAAGTCAGAGAAAGATTCCGTCGCGGAAGCCGATGCGATTTCATCAAGCGACGGCACGCTTCATCCACCATCGAAGTTCGCACGCCCAGACTGTCCAGTGTCACCAGAACCAGCGGCGCCTGATCGGTGTGTGAAATGGCAAGGGCTCTCGCGTATATCCGTTGAGACACCTGCTCCGATTCTTCCCGCCGATTGCCGAATCCGTTCAGACGAACAGGGTAGTCCGGAGTGATGTCCACAACTGCGACACCAACGCTGTACTGATCCGGGGACTGAGCTGAGACGGTGCTGCTCAGGAAAGCCTGAAGTGACAACAGAAGACAGACGCTCAGCCGTTGATAACAACAGGCTGTCTTTGACCGGGCCATCATGAGGTAATCTTTCAATCTGTTAACGAGCAGGACAGAAAGAAGCCGGCTCGACGGCGCCCACCATTGCTGAATTTGCACATACCGTGGGCTATAGGAAACGTCCCCGTCTGTCTATTGTTGAACCGGAGGTTCGGCCAGACCTCGCAGCCGCAGCCATTCCCCTGCGCGGTCCGGCCATGTGCCGATTTGTGACCCGGCGACCGCTCTCATGCCGTACCCATGACCACCGTTTTCGTAGACGTGTAATTCGGCAGGGATATTGTGCCGTTTCAGGGCGGCATAGATCAGAACGCTGCCCAGTGACGAGGACCGGTCGTCGTGAGTATGAACGATGAAGGCCGGTGGCGATGTTTTCGACGGTTTGATTTCCGGTAACAGGCCATCGGTCGAAGGGTCGTATACATTCCATGGATATATCAGCAGCGAAAAACCAGGCGAGCAGCTTTGCTCATCTACCGAATCGATCGCGTTGTACGCTGGTTTTCCTTCGGCCGTATGCAGAATGGAACCGACCTGACCGCCTGCCGAAAAGGCCAGCACTCCCAGTCGGTCAGCCTTTACGCGCCATTCAGCAGCACGCGTGCGAATGAGACGAAGCGCTCGCTGAGTATCCTGCAACGGGCGCCGCCATGCCGGTTCTGTCTCGGGCGTTACCTCGTTAGTGCGATATCGCAGAACGAACGTTGAAATCCCGAATTGATTCAGCCATGGAGCGACTTCTGAACCCTCCTTGTCCGGTACGACTTTTCCGAACCCACCGCCCGGCAGCACAAGAATGGCCGTTCCATTTGGTTGGTCGGCCGGAAACACGTCGATGGTTGGACGGCGTATTTTGATTGTACGGGTGACGGGTGGAATTTCGCCCGGGCGATGCGGCTGGTTGGTTCCTTCGTCAAGCGACGTTTCGCCCGGAGCATATTCGGGCCACACCATTACACGTGCGTTGTCGCCGGCGTGGACGCGCGTCGGCGACTGCGGTGCTGAAAACAGAAAGACCGCAAGAGTTGTACAACAATATACCGCTGTCTGATGACGCATTATGAGGTCTCCGCTGGGTATGCACGGTTGGCGCTGACGAATGTCCAGTACAGACTATAACCAAACGCCAGTGCGAAATCAGCCGGCAGGTCGATATGCCGATGGGCGGCGAATGCCGCTGAAATCGATTGCTGACATCGCTGAATTCTATTTAGTTGGATGGCACGTTCATGGCTCTTGTATCAGAAATAGCGATTCCCAAGTTTTCGTGCCGTTGCTCGCGGCTGGCAGAATTTATTCACTCCCGTTCCGGCAGCGGCGCCGCCGGCGAATTCAATACGTTTGGCTGTCGCACACAACAGGAGTCAGATTATGGTCAGAAACATTGACCGCAGAGAGTTTGCCAAGCGGACGTCAGCAGTTGCCGGGGCTTTGCTGGCAGGCCCGCTGTCGGGTGGAGGGGCGTTAACCGGCCAGGTTTCTGAGGAGACCGACAACCGGCTTGTGCTGCTGGGCCTGAATGCGCTGGCTCGTGCCCACGAGCTGAATTATTTTGCAGACGGACATCGTGGCGCCAGCTTCGTGGCTGCCCATCTGATGTGTGTTGACAACGACCTGGATGCCGCGGCGACCTCGCGCATTGAGGATCTGTTTGAAATTAACTGGGCGTCTTCGGCACTGTGCAAACCCTTTCCGGATGAACAGCCGGAACCCGCCGCAGTCGCAAGGATTGGCGATGCCCTGATGGAGGGAGGAGAAGTGCTGCTTCAGGTGGGCCACAACGCGATTTTCGCAATGCTGGCGATCAAGGCGTTCCGTATGCTGCCCGGCGCGGCAACGCCCCGACGGATTGACGGTGTGTGCAAACTGATTCGGTCGTTCACGCCGTGGCGTGACGTTGCACCTGACGAGGACGTGAATCCTCCTCCGTTCATTGATCAGGTGGCTGCGTCAAGATATATCCTGCATGAGGCCAGTGATGCGGTAGACAGGTTTGTCGGTTTTGGTCAGGGCTTCGCCGGACACATGCTGACATTTGGGCAGTCGCTGGTCGAGCTGGCAGCGATGGGTGATGAGCAATGGGCCAACGGTTGTCGCACGGCTTTTCGTAAATATGTAACCGTTACGCGCCGCGGACCACAGCAGGGTGACAGGCGCATTGCGGATCATCAGCCCAGCAAACTGCGGCCCACTGACGCTGCGTACTGGCAGCGGCGAGGGGATCGTGCGGTGGGACTTGGCCATGTCTTCAAGTATCCGTACAGCTATTACGATCTGCTGGAACGCGCCAATGACCCTTCGCTGGAACAAGAGTGGGACGCCAAAGCTTATCACGTTTTTTAAGTTCCGGTGTTGCCGCTTACAACGCCCCGTCGGTTAACGAGCCCCGCCTGCTTGGGCAGCACTTTCGGCCACCACCGGCCGATGTTCCGGAATTGCCCGCAACAGAAGACGGGGCTCGGACGACCGAAGACACCTGTCCCTGATGTTCCGCAGCATCAACGTCGCATGAAAGTTTTGCAGGAGAACCGGCGGCTCTCGAGCGACAGGGCAATACGCGACACGCGATCGAACAGGCTCGAACGAAACTCCGGGAAAAACCGGGCGTCAGGAATTTCACCCGGTGATGACCAGCGTGTCGATGCACAGCACGCGATCGGTATTCACGGGATCAACCAGAATACGAACAGGCTCTCCGCTTTCCTCGCAGTCTTTTGCCTGTTCTATGCCGGAATAGATGTTGGTCCGTGTCTTGTGCGTCTGGCCTGCCATTTCGTACGTCAGATGCAGATGATACCGCCTCTGTCCGTTGATCTCAGTGCTGGTTCGCTTGACGGCAGTAACCTGACCGTGCGTTAGTTCTCCTTCGCAGACGAGACGATGCTTGCGGCGACTGCTTCGAATGGAAAGAAACAAAGTTAACCCCCCGGCCAGCAGAAACACGGCGCCCACCGGAATACCGAAATAACGATCGTTTCCGGTCAAGGCCAGGGCGACCACGATAGGCACCGCGATCGCGACGAACAGTAATGCGATTCCCAGCGCGATCAGCGGTCTGGCGTCACCGACGTACTGACGACGAAGACCTGTGGGAATGGATTGTCTGGGCTTTGGCTGCGCCAGAAACTGATCGATTTCAGCGCCCGTCAATGCGATTCGATTCAGTGCCCTGCGCAGAATGCTGCCTGTAATTCCTCCCATGCGTTCGGCGGCAGCCATTGCATCTTCGACTTGCGTTGAACGACGGATTTGCGGTTGTTCGTCAAGACGTATTTCCCCTTTTCGAAACAGCATCAGCGTTTCAAATGATTGTGTGACGAACTCCGACTGATCGTCCGACTTGCGGACCTCGCCCTTCTTAAACACCACAATTCGACCGCGGTTTCCACGAACGCTCCATCCTGGATGTTCTGCGAGGTGGGTTCGAATTTCCGGAGTGAACAGAGCTCTCACCGCTTCTTCATTCCAGCCCAGCAGGTGATACTCTCTTGAGAAGCCCGGTGAATCTTCAAAATTGATGTCCGGCATGTGGCCAACGGCCGAAATGAGCATTCCGGCGATTCCCCTGCTGTGAGGCCACAGAGCGAAGTGTGGGATTCGAAGGTTTTCGTCCTCCAGCACAACGCCCGTCTGCTGTACCCGCGTGGGGCCGTGGTTGGAAGAATTGCTCGATCGCAAATAGCTCATCTCGACAACAGACAGTCTGACGCCATCCCGCACCTGGCTTTCGACCTGGTTGATGGATACGTCTTCTGAAAGCAACTCCGAAATCGCATCTGTCAGATTGTCAGTCTGATCACTCGGTCTCATGCTCATCGTTCAGGAATGCTTTCTGCTGAAACGGGCTGTGTGTGACACATGTCTTCAGTCTCATGGGTGCCAAACAGATTCTCAATGGTCACGGCGTTTTGAGAACCAGCCTACGATAACAGATATCAACGGGTAGCGGCCCGCCGACGAAGCATGGAACCAGCGCTGACGAGCTGCTCGTTCGCAGTGCCGGCTGCCGGTTCCCGTCAGATGTTGCGTTTCCAACGGTGACGCCTGTCTGTCTGTTGCGACACGCAGAGTCGCTGGGTACACGTTCCACACGGAATTTCCACTCGATCCTTATTCCGGCTGTTGCCTGGCTTCCCTGAGTAGTTTCGCAATTTGGGGACGCTGCTGCCGGACGGCCTCTAAGTCTAGTTCGATGCCGACAGCATTGCTAATTCCTGTATACGTGTCCGCTAATTCGTCATTCCAGTCCCGGGACACGACATCAAGCGGTGTCTCACTGCGACCGTTCTGATTCAGAGCAGGGGCGACTTTTCCCGGAAGCAACTTGACGATTTCCGTTCGGCAAAGAAATGCGGCAACGTGCAGCGGAGTATTGCCGTCTCGATTGGCGGCCTTTACGTTGGCTCCCTGTTCTACCAGGAAGGCAACGATGTCCGTGTGACCCCGGAGCGCCGCACTGCTTAGCGGTGTTGGTCCGTCAGAGCGCCCAGTTTGATACGGGGGCCTGTGACAGCCCTCTTCACGCGATCAAGGTCGCTGCTGGCAACGGCCCGTGCGATGACGGACCGCAGATCGACGTGAACCTCATCAATACTGTGTTGCAGTGCGATCGCGGACTGTTCGTCAGCCGCGCCGTGAAGGATGAAATCGTTGCTGAACAGTCCGTTTTCCGCCTGAACCTGCAGCGTGTGCATGCCGTCTTCCGGCTGCGTATCCAGTTCAATGATAACCTGCTCCTGTTCGTCCTCTTCCAGCGTGATGGCACCCTCTACTCGGCGACCGTCAACATAGATACTGGCGTAGTCATCAAAGTTGCGGCCACTCACGACCAGCGTGTTATTACCTTCATGCAGGATGGGAAACTGCTGTCGGCCGCGTTGCTCCTGAATTGTTTCCAGCGTCCACAGGCCTGGTTGCGGTGACTCAACGTCTGCGTTTTCGCCGTGACGTCCGGTGAACGTACCCACGAATCTTCCGCCCGTGGCCAGCGAGACAAGTCGGCTTCGCCTGAACACTTCACGATCGCGAGCCCTGCTGACGTAGGCACCGCCCTCAACTTCCGGGTCGAACTGCAATTCAACGGGCGTGGACGCTGCCTCGTCGATCAAAACGCCTTCGGCGTCCAGCACGGGCGCGTCCGATAAGACAAATTGAGACTGCGGAAACCACGGAAATAGCCAGACACGCCCAAAGCCGTTTCATCATCATCTCGGATTTCCTGCGATACCTGAACATGATGTTGTGATCAGCCGCAGTCTCGGCCGAACCGGCAACGGTTTCCTGTTTTCAGGTGGCACAAACGGTAAGGCTTGAACGTACGCTGCCGGGGCACTGTTCGGCTGTGGAACGTTGACATGCACCAAGCCTCTTCTTTTTTGAACAGTTCTAAAATCTTCGTGTTCAGGGCCGGTCATTCACTTCCCGCGAAGTTTATGCTGGGCATCCTGCACGACCGCCGCGGCCATTGAACACGCACTTGAAACAGACGTTTCCCCTCAGGCCACAACCAATAAACACACAAATCCGTTTTTCCCCGTGGCATTGCGTCTCTGCGGCAGCTCTCTGTTGCGTCGTGTCAGGGATTCAAAGCTGACAACCTGATCGTCGAAGTCACCTTTCGTTGCAGCAGTATGACCGAGCCATGGCACAACCAGTGCTCCCGTATTGCCGCGGACGACCGTCTCAAAGTTACCGGATACATCGTTTCTGCATGGCCAATCCGAACAATGATTTCATCGAAACAGGGTTCCTGCTGCAGCACATCCGCCAGACGCCGGAGCAGCAGATTATTTGAAGATATACTTCCGGATCATCAACCGATCGCCGTCAAATCGAATATCTGGCACGCCGCGATGCTGGAAATCATCAATGATGAGGTACTGTTTCGCATGGGCGATCATGTGGCCTATGCCAGGGCAGAGCGGATTTGCGTGCCCAGGAATCTGGTCTCACTGACGATGGGAACGACCTGGCACGAAATCAAAAGAGTTCGCATCTGGCAAGCCTGAGTAAATCCGGCATGGGCAGCCACGAAGACCGAAGTGCTGAAGGCTCGCAGATCATTCGAGCCCGTTGTTCACGACTACAGCAACTGAGAAAGCGGGACGTTCGTAGTCGGAGCACGAAACGGTGGTAACGAAGTTGATCTGACGGCAGGTAACAGGACCAGAAAGAACAATATGAAGAAACATACAACTGCAATTCTATTGCTGGGCATCGCTGTTTCATGCCCGGGGCTCACTGCGCAGGAACTGCCTCGTTTACACCAGGAACGGGACCCGAAGACACAGACCTATCAGGCGCAAAAGCAGTTGCGCGACCTGTCGGCCGCATATGTCAGCACTTCACCGGAAGATCTGGGCGACGGGTTGCATGTTGGTACTCTTGATCTTCCGGGAACGAACGAAGCGGTTGCGGCGCTGGTCGCAGACGACCGGGCCGGCAAGTACCAGAATCTCGACAGCCTTCTTCTGTGGAAAGACGGGAAGCTGGTCTTCGAGATGTATAACCGAGGCGGGCGTGTGGACGGTCCGCATTACGCGATGTCTGTTACAAAAACACTGACGTCCGTCACACTGGCACGAGCAATTCACCTGGGCCTGCTGAACATGGCCGATCTGGAAAAAACAGTCATCAGTTTTATGCCGGAGATTGATCGCTCAGAGATCCAGCAGGGCGTGGAGACGATCACTCTGCGAGACGCACTGTTCATGAAATCGGGATTGCGATTCAAACAAAAGAACCTTACCTGGGAGCTTGGCGAAAAGTATTCGCACCAGCAGTACTTTCAGAAACTCTTCGAAAAGACCGTCCGGGTAACGCCCGCAGCAAAGGAATATAAATACACCGGAACCGATCCCTCGATCATCATGATGATCATCGACATCAAAGCGCAGCACTCAAAACGATATACCTCCGCTCAGGATTTCATCGCCAAAGAAGTTGCGGGCAGATTCGACGCAGTTTACAACTGGGGTAATCAGGGTTGCGGCATCCCGAAATGCGGCGCGGGTAGCAACTTCACGTCCAGGTCGCTGTTGAAAATCGGGTCGGCAATTATTCAGGGCGGCCGCTACAACGGAAAACAACTGCTCTCGCCCGAGTACGTCAAACTGATTATGGATACCGGCAAAGGTCCGGGCTACTTCTATTTCTTCCATAACCGCAGCAAGGGAGCCGTAGACGGAAAGATCAACTTCATCAGCGGAATTGGCGCCGGCGGTCAGTACATGGCAACCTTTCCCGAACTGAATATTGTCATGGTGGCAACAGCAGATAATAAAAAGGGCATCGGGCTTCCGCTACAGGCTGCACTGGAACACCTTATTCCGTTATTTGAACAGAGCGATCCGGAACATTCGCCTGAGGATTAAGAATGGTCTATCTGGCGTGTGTTATCGCATATCTGATTCTGCTGGCCGGGATTGCGCTCTGGAAGTTTCGTGAGGTTAAGGACCACAGCGACTTTGCCGTCGCAGGCCGTTCGCTTTCGCCGTGGATGATGGTGTGTACGATGCTGGCGGTATGGATCGGAACGGGATCCATCGTTGGTAATGCTGAGCAGACATATGAAACCGGCATGGCGGCGATGCTGCTTCCGATTGGGACTCTGGCCGGCATGGCATTGCTGTCCTTAATCGCGTCCAGAGTCCGCAATGTCGAAGCGAACACGGTGCCCGAAATTATCGCACGTCGTTTTGGCCCCGTGGCTCGTAATCTGTCGCTGCTGTCGCTGGTCATCGCCTACATGGTGATCGTGAGTTATCAGTTCAACGCGGGGGGTGCCGTGCTGGAAGTGATCGTGGGTGACAAAACGATCCTGGACGCGCCCACCGCAACCATGATCGCCGCAGCCTTCATTATCAGCTATGCGGCCCTGGCCGGCCTGATGAGCCTGGCATGGATGGATCTGGTCACCGGCAGCATCATCATGCTGACCATGGTGATCGCTTTTCCGATTTACTGGTTCAAGGCAGGGGGATGGTCGGGGATTGAGGCTGGCTTTTTTGCCGACGGAAGAGCTTCACACATGAGTCTGTCGGGCGTCTACTCGCCGACGCAACTTGTCAATTATATTCTGCCCGTCTTTCTGCTGGTGCTGGGAGACGCAAATCAGTATCAACGGATCTTCGCCAGTCGCACAGCCAAAGGTGCGAAGACGGCGGTCAACATGATGATTGTCATAGCGTTTGCCGTGGAACTTCTGATTATTGCCTGCGCGTGGATCGCCAGCAGCCTGACTCCCGATCCCGAACACGGCAGGTACATCCTGATTTATGCGGCTCGCCACTACCTCGCTCTGCCGCTGGGATGCCTGTTTATGGTGACGGTCGTTGCCATCATCATTTCCACAGCAGATTCCTTTCTGCACGTGCCCGCGACCAGCATTGTGAATGATCTGTATCTCCCGTACATCAATCCTGGTGCGTCGCAGAAACGTATCGTGCGGGTTAATCGCCTGCTGGTCGTCGTCTTCGGGGTTATTGCGTACGTCGTGACATTCCTGTTTTCTGAGTCGACCGGCTTCTTCCAGAAGGCTCTGTACGCATTTACCATCTACGGGGCCTGCATCACACCTTCGCTGGTGGCTGCGCTGGTGTGGGAGCGAGCCACAAAACAGGGTGCCATCGCATCAATCTGCTGTGGGGCCGTTGTGACGCTCGCGTGGAACGAGCTTGGTTTTGTGCGCGATATCCTGCCTGCATCGTTTGCCGATCTGGACGCCGTCCTTCCCGCAATCACGTTGTCCGTTACGATGCTGGTCATAGTCAGCCTGATCACTCGTCCATCAGACGATTGCCCCGCAACCGATTCGCAACAGCCCAGGGAGCCTGTAAATAATGCCTGACCGAAAGATCGCGAAAATCTGTGCCGGAGTACCGGCGATGAATAACACGTTGCTGTGGCGGATCCGATTTATGGTTGGTGATCCCGTGGCACTGCTTGAGTTACCGGACAGTGACGGAACACGATCCACGCTGCTGCTGCGTGATATCGAAATGCAGCGGGCCCGGAAATCTGCAAACGTGGATGAGGTGGGCTGCCCGGCGGATTTCTCACCGGAAGGGGGCTTGTCCGGAGACCGTGAGACCGCCACAGCTCAGGCGGCGGCCGAATGTCTGCGGCGTGAGGGAGTCACAGATGTTGTGGCAGACCGCACCCTGCCATTGATCTTTGCCGAGTTCCTGTCACGCGCCGGAATTACAGTCCAGTGCGATACGGAATTGTGGGTGGGCGAACGCCGCCAGAAGAACGAAGAAGAAATCGAGCATCTGCGGCAGTCCCAGAACGTGACCGAACAGGCGATGCAGTTCGCCTGCGAAATGATCGCCGGCGCAGAAGCTCGTTCCGGTGGCGTCCTTTATCACGACGGTAGTCCGTTGACATCCGAACGTGTCCGTACAGCGGTTGACCATTTTCTGATGGATCAGGGTTTCACCAATCCTTCTTCGATTGTCGCTGGTGGACCGACGGGGGCTGATTGCCACGATATCGGGTCCGGCGAACTGCTGACCGGCTTGCCCGTGATTGTCGACATTTTTCCCCGCAGTCGCAGCACTTTGTATTGGGGCGACTGCACTCGCACGGTGGTTCACGGCGACATACCGGACGAAATCAAAGCGATGCATGCAGCGGTCCGTGAAGCGAAGGCCGCCGGTGTTGCCACGGCCGCACCCGGCGTGACGGGCGAGCAGGTCCATCGTGCCACGATTCAGGTCATCCAGGACAACGGGTTCAGTGTCGGACTTCCGGGTGACCAATCGCCGGACTCCTACTGCGCGATGACGCATGGCACGGGTCACGGAGTCGGCCTGGACGTCCACGAGCCTCCGCTGCTCGATATGAAGGGCCCGGAATTGCTGGTCGGAGATGTCCTGACGATCGAGCCGGGGCTGTATCGTCGCGACATGGGCGGAGTGCGTGTCGAAGATATGGTTGTTGTCACAAAAGACGGTTGCACCAACCTCAATAAACTCAGTGAAGAACTCACCTGGATCTGATCATGACTTTTCACCGGACGGCTATAGCTGCATTTTTGCTGCTGATAACGACACGAGCACTGGCCGGGAATCAGCCCGCGATGGACACAGAATTTGAAAGACTCGGCGAACAGTACATCGACCAGTTCGCCGCCTATTCACCGGTCCATGCTACGAGGCTGGGCGATCATCGCTTCGACAGCGAACTTGATCAAGTTAACAGGGACGCTCGCGAACAACGGGCAAAGTGGATTCGCGGAGTCAACCAGCAACTTGAACAGATCGATGCTTCGCAACTGTCGCGCAGTAACCAGGTCGACTACGCACTGCTGAAACATGCGCTGGACGCACAGCTTTGGAAGCTCACGGAACTGCGTGAGTGGGAGTGGAATCCACTGATCTATACAGGGTTAGCCGGCGATGCGATCTACGGCCTGATGGCCCGTGAATTCGCCCCGCAGCGCGAACGGCTTAATAACGTCGCACTGCGACTGGAGCAGTTTCCCCGGTTCCTGAAACAGGTACGCGATACCCTGGACGTCGAACGCGTGCCAGCCGTGCACGCCAGGACGGCCGCTGCACAGAACAGAGGTGTGCTGAAGACGATTGATCACCTGGTTCGACCACTCACAGGCGACCTTTCTGATCGGGAACGAGAACGGCTTGTGCGTGCGATTGGTGTCGCCGAGCAGGCGATCGGCGAACAGCAACGGTGGCTCGATTCGGAACTCGTTCCAAAAGCGAAGGGCGACGTACGACTTGGCATCGACCTTTACGAAAAGAAGCTGGGATTCGCGCTCAACTCACCGCTGAGTCGAGAAGAAATTCGCGATCTGGCCGCCCGGCGTGTGCAGGAACTTCACGAACAGATGTATAAGATTGCCAAAGAGCTGTATCGCGAGCAGTATCCGCTGACTCAGTTCCCCCAGCAGCCGCCGGATGAGTTCCGCCGTGCGGTGATCCGCTTCGGGCTGGAGAAGGCATATGCCAGGGCGCCAAGGGCCGACGAAATTGTCTCGACTGCGCGGGAGTCCGTCGCGGCAGCCACCGAATTCATCCGTCGTAACAACCTAATCACGCTGATGCCTGATCCCCTTGAAATCATCATCATGCCTGAGTTTCAGCGCGGCGTTTCGCTGGCCTACTGCGACGCGCCCGGAGCACTGGAAACAGGTCAGAAAACCTTTTACGCCGTGTCACCAATCCCGGCCGACTGGACGGAGAAACAAGTCCGCTCGCACTTACGTGAGTACAACGTACGCTCAATGGACGTACTGACGATTCACGAAGCGATGCCGGGGCACTTTCTGCAACTGGCTCATGCAAATCGCTATCCGGGCCAGCTGCGACACCTGTTTCAGTCGGGAGTCTTTGTCGAAGGCTGGGCTGTATATGCCGAATGGATGATGTGCGAAGAAGGCTTTCGTGACGACGATCCTCTGCTGAAACTGATCACACTTAAGTGGTATCTGCGGGACGTCACAAACGCCATCCTGGACCATGCTGTCCACGTCGACGGAATCTCACGACACGATGGGATGCAGCTGATGGTGGAACAGGCGTTCCAGGAGGAACGCGAAGCGGCCGGCAAATGGACGCGAGCTCAACTGACGGCTGCTCAATTGTCCACGTATTTTGTGGGATACCTGGAACACCTGGCCCTCCGCCGTGAGGCAGAAGAACATTGGGGCAGGGACTTCGATCTGAAGACGTATCACGACAAGGTACTGTCCTGGGGATCTCCCCCCACAAAGTTCGTCAGAGCGCTGTTGCTGGATCAGCAGATCCCTTTGCCACAGGCGTTGAACCCGTCACCCAATTGAGGTTTCCCGACGGTCAGTGGATTTACTTGCAGTCCCGTGTTAGTGTAGCCGAACAGGCAGTCTGCATCGGTTAGTGCAGTTTTCGAATACACGAAGCTCGTTCGGGCTCGTGGGAAACACACATCGCAGGCCGGAACACGTTTTTTGCGACCACAAGTCAGCGTAATACGCTGTAGTGATGGGAGGCTGAAATGTTTCGTAAGTTTCCAATCGTTTGCCTGATTCTGCTGCCTGAGGTCTTGCCCGCTCAAAGGGTCCCGGAAATGCGCGACGTCCCCGATCTGTGGGTCGTCGACTATCCGTCGGTCGAGAAGGTTGCTCCGCCGACGAAGAGGGCATTTTTTGATGCCGCCAATACGATTTTAAAACGTGGCTCAAAGACCTATCGGACAGAGATCAATGGTGGTTATGGAAGAGTTGCACAAGGGGGTGGGCATAGAATTGTGCACGTTGGCGTGGATGTTGGCCTTTATCGAGTAAACGAACCTGTGTACGCCGCTGCGGCTGGGGTCGTAAGAGTTTCCATGGGCCCAAAACCGGCGACACGTCGGAGATCAACGGACAAACAGGCGCCAACGAACACAGGCATGGTATGGGGGAACTTTATAGTCATTGAACATCGATTTCCCGACGAAAAGTACTTCACCTCGGTGTATGGTCACCTGGACTCAGCTCGCCTGGTCCGGACCGGAGATGTCGTTAAGGCTGGTCAGATGCTGGGGAAGATCGGGCGAAAGGATGTCAACGTCAACGGCGGCTATGTCCCTCATCTGCATTTCGGAATTCGCGAAGGACGCATGGCCGAGCCCGGTTCCGCTCTCACGTATGTCGCTGTCAACGGCAAGTACTATCCGCTGATTCTCAGGGAAGTCGGTCCGGAAACCAGCACTGTGCAGTTGGATCTGAGCAAAGAGATTCAGGTTCCAGCGGGCGTCGTCATTCCGGGTGGAATCGACGTCTCCGAAGCCAATGTTGGCCTTCGACAGGTTCCGTCAGGACGCCTTTGGGTGATGACTCGTCCCGAATTTTCGCTGTCTGGACACACCGACAAGTTCGAACCGTGGCTTGACCCTTTGCCGTTTCTGCGCGGACACGGTGCAACGACTCGACCGGCACGATTTCATCGAGCACGAATTAAGCCGGCCACGGCACCGTCAGCAGCCGATACAAAATGATCATGACAGCACCGATAGAGCCAGCACTGTGATTCGTGGCATAAGCCCATTGCTGTCATGGTCGTACCTGTCCGCGGCGTCGCGTCCGTTTGCTTCGTGGGCAGAATGTCCAATGTGTCCCGGTGACCATCCCATGCAGCATCAAAAATCCTGCGACAAAGGGGGCTGTGGGCGAAAACTCTGTCCCGTAATCGCCCCGTCACATGTGACTCCGCGTACCGTTCGCAGGACTGAGCCGCGCGGTGTGACAATTTGGGCGTAAACGGCAGCATCAATTGAATCGCTGAGTGACCGTGCCGCACCGCTCACCATGGCGACATTGATGATACCGGGATGGTCTGAAGATGGAGTAGGCGTTCCTTCGCCGAGGAATCTGCCCGCATTCGGACGTCCGCTGAGCCCGACAGGGTTGGCAGGAAACGGGAAGTTCCTTCCGTGGGCAACGGCTGGATCGACAGGATAAATGAAGCCGCAGTTTCTGGGTTCAGGGTCAGAAAAAAGGCCGGCCGAGCCAGCATTGACGTTTTCAGTAATCAGAATCGTGTTGTCACCACCGTCGTAGACCTGACTCACTCTCAGGCTGCCGTTTTTCCCGGAAAGCGATGGCCATGATATTCCCGTGTCCCGGGTCAGGTCAGAATCAACATTGTCGGACCAGTCGCACGAATGGCAATTGACTCGCCCCGGCCGCCGCGAGTCTTCATCCCAGTCGAATGGAATCACGCCCGGCGAGTGCAGGTCGATAAGCCGAAATCGCTGTCCCCGTGTCAGCCGGTCTGTTCTTGTCTGAAACTGTGACAGATCGCCATATCCCATATTGATCACATAACTGAGTCCGCCAGGTCCTTCAGCGGATGAATCGTCCGGACAGGCCAAAATGCTGAGATGGATTCTGGCCAGCGAAACATTTGCTGAGCTGCCAGCCGGTATCGTCCTCTGCCACCGATCGAAAAGATCCTGTCGGTCAAGTTCGGGCAGACATTCCACCACCCAATTGATACCAGCATTGCCGCCGAAACGAACCAGTGTTATTTCTTCCGGCGTGCCGGGAGGGCACATCGAGGATGTTGGCAACACCGTGCGAAAATGCCCTGAAGCGGGAAACTGTTTCCCGTTGCGTTCTGTCACCTGAAGTACGGCCAACGCCACCTGGCGAATGTTATTCAAGCACTGTGTACGTCGTGCGGCACTGCGAGCATTCTGAATGGCAGGCAGAATCAGTGACATAAGCGTGGCGATAATGGAGATCACGACCAGCAGCTCAATGAGAGTGAAGCCGGTGCGTGTATTCCGGAACACCGATGTGAAACCTCGTGACTGCATTAGAGTTCTCCAGAAACAAATCATTGAGGCGAAATGCGCGGCAGGAGACCTAATGGACGCTTCGTCTGGATTCCTGCCAATCAATCTCAGTCTTCAAAACGCAAACTGTGGAAGCATATCCGGCAAGAAAAGGAAAATACTGCGGGTGTCCCAGGAATGTTTTTGGATTTCAGAATGGTGTGCCTCTCCGTGTCCGATTCTGGTTCGACGGTGCATACGCGGAATTCCTGAGATTCCGTTCGCTGATCGTGCCGCAAATGTGTGTTCGCCTCCGTGACGACTCTGGGTTCAAAGGTTACAGCTCGACCGGCACGATTTCATCGAGCACCCATTAAACCATCCGCGGCACCGTCAGCGACACATACGAACCCGCGGTGAATGCGGCCCCGAAGAAGGTAGTCGTCGGCCCTCGTTTTTGTCGAATCCTTCAATGGAAAAATTTCGCGATGAGTTGCTTAACGTAGAGCTGTTTGACACTCTGCGGGTCGCTCGTGTACTGACAGAATGTTGCAGGCGTCAATTCGGACAACGCCCTTCGTCTGCATGACACGTTGAGATAATGCCAACTGCCCGATGCTTTGGAACAAACAGAATGTACCAGACGCTTTTCCGAGCCGTTCTACTGATGCTGCTCTCGATGGCGGAAAATGCCGCGACCGACCGACCCAACATTCTGTACATCATGTCGGACGACCACGCCTGTAATGCGATCAGCGCCTATGGTGGCCGGCTGGCGAAGGTCGCTCCCACTCCGAATATCGACCGTATCGCGCGGGAAGGCATTCGTCTGGACAAGTGCTACGTCACAAACTCGATCTGTACGCCCAGTCGTGCGGTCATACTCTCCGGTCAGCACTCGCATGTGAATGGTGTTCGTACGTTGCTGGATGCGTTCCCGGGTCCCGAATCCGGTACGCCAAATGTTGCCGCGATTCTCAATCGTTCGGGCTACCAGACCGCTCTGATCGGAAAGTGGCATCTGCGTTCGCCGCCCTGGGGATTTGACTTCTGGAAGGTCGGCCCGGGTCAGGGTTTCTACCATAACCCTGTGTTCGTGGCGTCGACCGATGGCGTGGCCTACGAAACGGGGCTTGCAAGGAAACTACCGCGAACGCAGGGCTACTACACCGACCTGGTCACGGATTACGCCGTCGACTGGCTTGAGCATCGCGACCACGAAAAACCTTTTTTTCTGATGCTTCATCACAAAGCACCGCATGGAAAGTGGGAGCCGGCCAGGCGCCACCACGATTATCTTGCGGATGTCGAGATTCCGGAACCGGCCACACTCTGGGAAGACTTCTCACACCGGTCCGAAGCGACACGAAAGATGGGGACGTCCATCACAAGTCGACTGGCCGGTCGCCGTACGATGGTCGACGACGTGCAGAAGTCCAACTGGCCCGCAGGCTCTGTCGACATGACCGGCATGACAGAGAAGCAAAAGGGCAAAGCGGCCTACCAGAAATATCTGCACGACTATCTTGCATGCGTGAAGGCGGTCGATGAAAACGTGGGCCGCGTTCTGGATTATCTCGACAGGTCGGGCCTGGCAGACAATACGCTGGTGATCTACACGGCGGATCAGGGCATGTTTCTTGGCGAGCATGATTATTTCGACAAACGCTGGATCTACGAAGAGTGTTTCCGGATGCCATTCCTCGCTCGTCTGCCCGGCACCATTCCACCTGGTTCAGTAAATGGAGATCAGCTTTGCTCGAACCTGGATTTCGCCCAGACATTTCTGGAATTCGCTGAAGCCGATGACGTGCCCGAAATCAAACAGATGCAGGGTCACAGCCTGCGGGGGCTGCTGGCTGGCGAAACTCCTGACGATTGGCGCGACGCCGTTTATTACCGGTATTGGATGCATCTTGCCCATCACCACATTCCCGGCCACTACGGTGTGCGCGATGGACGATACAAATTGGCCTTCTTTTATGGTCTGCCTCTGGATGCGACTTTGGGCAAGGGCACATTTCCGCCCAGCACCGCCGGATGGGAACTGTACGACCTTGCAGTCGATCCGCAGGAAACAAACAACGTCTATCGAGATCCCGCATATGCGTCGATCGCGAGACGCCTCAAGCGGCGGCTGCTTGAGCTGAAGTACGAATACGGTGATCGAGACGAGGATTATCCGAAGTTGTTGAAGGTGCGGGACGCACATTGGGGAAGCTGAACGGAGTGTTCCTCTGTGGCCAGCCGTTCTGCAGCTGTCATCGTTTACTCGGTTGCTGCGTTCTTTCTAAAGGAAAACGTGGGCGGTGAAAGAAGATCCCTGCACAACATGAGTTGCTGCACAAAGAAAAAAGACGACCCGATGAAACACATTCCTGCAATCCTCTTCGGCATCGTGCTGGCAAATTCTGCAGCAGCCGTGGAGCCGCCCAATATTCTGTTCTGTATCTCCGATGATCAGAGCTATGCGCATGCGAGCGCTAACGGTGATCCAGTGATCAAGACTCCGGCGTTCGATCGTGTCGCTCGTGAAGGCATCCGTTTCACGCGTGCCTTCTGCGACGCACCCACCTGCGGGCCGTCGCGCAGCGCCATCCTGACGGGGCAGCCTATCTGGCGTCTGGAAGAAGCCGGGAATATTCACAGTACGTTGCCGGTGAAGTTCGCGACCTACACGGAAGAACTGCAGAAGTCCGGGTATTTTATCGGTCACACAGGCAAGGGCTGGAGTCCGGGGCGGGACGAACCTGGCGGCCGCACCGAAAACGCCGCAGGTCCTCCTTATAAAACTTACGTGTACGGACGCGGAGAACTAAAAAACGTCGTGCCGCTGGCCGGCGCAAGTCGGATCGCCTACTCGCATAACTTCGGCGACTTTCTGGGCCAGTGTCCTGATGGCAAACCATTCTGCTTCTGGCTGGGTACCAGTGAACCTCATCGAGGATATGCGCAAGGCCTGTGGAAGACAAAAGGAAAAGACCCCGCCAACGTTGTCGTCCCGCCTATCTTCCCGGACCACCCCATCGTCCGTGACGACATTCTGGATTACTGCCACGAGATCGAACACTTCGACCATCACGTGGGCGAAGCGATCGCACTGCTGGAAAAAAGCGGGCAGCTGGACAACACAATCATCGTGGTCACCAGTGATCACGGCATGCCCTTTCCCCGGTCCAAAGCCAGTCTGTACGATGCTGGCACTCATGTGCCACTGGCCATTCGGTGGCCGGCCGGCATCACGTCGCCCGGTCGAGTGTACGACGGTCTGGTGAACCTCAGCGACGTGGCACCTACGTTTCTGCAGGCGGTGGGACTGACTGCACCTGACATGATGACCGCAAACAGTCTGACGGACGTGTTCGCGTCCGCAAAGGCAGAGGTGCGTTCCAGTGCGTTTACCGCGATGGAACGCCATGACGGCTGCCGCGAAGGGGGCAAAGGTTATCCGTGTCGAGCGATTCGGACGGCCGACTTTCTGTACATCAGGAACTATGAACCCGACCGCTGGCCGGCCGGCGATCCGGACCGGACTGTTTGCGCCCGTGACATTCCGTTTGGCGAAGTCGACAGTTCACCAACCAAACAACTGCTGATGGACAATGCCGACAAGGATGGATTTCGACGTTTTCATGAACTGGCGTTTGGTAAACGTCCGGCTGAGGAACTATACGATGTTGTCAATGATCCGGGGCAGTTGGTGAACCTGGCTGTCGACCCGAAATACCAGGCAATCAGGAGCCGTCAGGCAAAAGCTCTGCAGGACCATCTTGTGGCGACGAAAGACCCTCGTGCTTTGGGTCTGGACGCACCCTGGGACTACTACCCCTATTACGGTCGGCGAAGTAACAGCGACTGGCAGGTGGCCCCGCGGCCGGGCACAGAGAAGAAGACTGAACCGACGACACCGATTCCCGGTGGTCGAGAAAAACGCATCGACCTGCAGTCCTCTGTCGACCGCTTCGCTCCGGGATGGGTCGTGAAAAATTGCGGGCGCTATGCCAACGTCGGACTGCATACGTCGCTGCAGGGACGGAAAGACGTTCTTGTCACTCATCCCCTCAAACGGGCAGCCGCCTGTACGCTGACTCGACAACTGGCAGTACCATCGGGGCAGCCTCAGTTGCGACTGGTTCTGGGACATGATCCACGCGGCAACTGGCAGCTGATCGTGCGAGC
Organism: Fuerstiella sp.; assembly: GCA_029245955.1. Taxonomy (GTDB): domain Bacteria; phylum Planctomycetota; class Planctomycetia; order Planctomycetales; family Planctomycetaceae; genus Fuerstiella. Next base: position 44,266 of record JAQWOH010000023.1, read on the forward strand.
CGAGGGTAAAGAATTGCTTTCGAAGACAGTCGGAAGCGACACCACCACAGACGGCTGGATGGAAATCGATATCGACCTTTCAAGCTACGCCGGCCGCACCATTGCTCTGGAACTGCTGAATCAGCCCACCGGCTGGGCCTTTGAGCATGGCCGCTGGGCGGCAATCGCAGTGATACCGTAGCCGGACCGCCCCGCGCAACACCGGACCGCACTACTTCCATTTTCCCGTCAGCCGGCGAGCGATGCGCCGAGAGAATTCGTAGGGAGATTTCTGGGCGGCTGCAATCTGCGCCCGGTACGTTTTTCCGGCGTCGCCGAGTTTTTCGACGGCGCGCAGGGCATACATACCAACCAGCAGGTTGGGGTCGTCAATATGGTCGATCAGAAGTCGCAGCTGAATTTTGTCACCCAGTTTGACCAGGGCCTGAGCCGCAGCAACCCGCACAGCCGGTATGTCATCGGCGATCAGCTTCTGCAGAGTCCCTCGGCCACTTCTGTTGACACCCAGCCAGACTGCTGCCCAGTAGCGAGTCGACGGATCCCGTGAGTCGGCGAATTCAAGTAACGCATTTGAATCACCGGCTTCGCCGGCGGTGATGACCGCAATCAGGCGTTTCGTCTGTGCTGTTTTGCCTTCTCCTTTGAATGCGTGATATTTGCTGCCGGCATGCAGTCCCGCATCTTCCAGAATTGGTTCCGGAATCAGCCCCATGTCGCGTATATCAAGCATGCGGTTGTAGAGCACACCACGCATTGCAGTAACGCGTTTAGCGTGCTGCGGCGACGTGGCAAGGTTGACCAACTCATGCGGATCTTTCTGCAGATCATAAAGTTCTTCCGGTGGCCGCTGCGGTGCAAAGGGACGTGCCTGAATGTCAGTCAGTTTGCCGGCGGCGTGGAGCTTGCGCATGGTCTGCATGATTTTCTTGCCATCCTTGTACTGGCTCGGCTGAGTCTGCGGGACATGCGACATGAAATTGCGGATGTATTTGTAGCGACTGTTGCGCACGGCTCGAATGATGTCCACCGTTTCGTCACAGCGGTCGCGACCCGAGAAAACGAATTGCCGAGCAGTGTGGTCAGCAGCCAGAAAGTCACGACCCTGGACGTAATCCGGAATGTCAATATCCGCCAGTGCCAGTGATGCTGCCGCCACATCGATGTGCTGGATAATATCGTTACGCAACGTACCGGCGTTGGCGTTACCAGGCAGTCGGACAATCATCGGTACGTGAATGCCTTCGTCATACAGAAACTGCTTGCCCCGCACGTGACTGACGCCGTGGTCGGTCCACAGAAATATGGCGGTGGAATCAAGACGACCGGCGGCCTGCAGATCGGATAAAATCGCGGCAACATCCTTATCCGTCTGCACCCATGAATCCAGGTATTTCGCCCAGTCCTGGCGAAGGACCGGATCGTCGGGATAGTACGGCGGCAGAGTGACAGTTGCTGGATCAGCATAGCTGGCAGCGTTGCGGTTCTTCCCGCCCTTCAGCTGAAACTGCGCGAAGATGGGCTGGTCGGCCTCTGCATCCTTCCAGTTGCTGCTGCGATACAGCTTTTCCGGCGCTACGAAGTTGTAGTCCGTCTTACTCCTGTTGGTGACGTAGTAACCGGCTTCGGCGAACAGCTGCGGAATCAGTTTGATCGTCTGTGGCACTCGGTAGCTGTCGAAATACAGCCTGTTGCCACCGCCTTTCCCGGATTCAATCTGGCTGCGGTGATTATGAGCACCCAGCGTCATCTGATACATGCCGCTGACCATGGCAGAGCGGCTGGGCGAACAGACCGGGGCCGTCACAAACGCGCTGGTGCAACGGATCCCGTCTCGCGCAAGCTGATCAATGATGGGTGTGCTGACCGCGGTTTCACCATAACAGCCGAGATGCGGCGACGCGTCTTCGATGACGATCCAGACGATATTGATCGGTGCGGCAACCAGCAGCGGCGCCATGTGAAAGACGATCGCTGAACAGACAGGCAGGATAATGCGGCGCATGCTGTTGATTCTCCGGTGTGCGTTCATTACTTTTTGTTTCTGGTCCTGCCGAGTTCATATTCGGGACCTTCGGCGCGAATTTCCGCATGAAGATCAATCATGTGTTTTTTCAGACGTTCAAAACGTTCGGGTTGCAAACTGGCGACGTTGGTGGTTTCGGAAGAGTCATTCGCCAGATTGAACATCTCAAAATTATCCAGTTCGGCGTGCCTGATAAACTGCATGATGCTCCAGCCATCCGGTTGCACGGCGTCATTGATTGCCCCGGGATTGTTCTGCGGCAGCATGGTTGCCAGCAGTTTGTAGTCGCCGTCGCGCATGGCCACTTCGTAACCTCCGCGAGCGTGCCAGAGCCACCACATCATGGGATACGGACGGTCGACCGGTTGTTGATCGATGAGAGCGGGAAGAACATTGGCACCGTCCAGTGGGCGATCGATATCCGGGGTAACACCGGCAGCGGCATACAGAGTCGGCAACCAGTCGGTGCCATTGACCGGTTCTTCGCTGACGGCCCCGGCTTCGATCCTGCCCGGCCAGCGGATAATACCAGGCACGTGAATGCCGCCGTCATGCATGTGTCCCTTGGCGCCGCGGAAGTGCCCCGAACTGCCAAAAGCGGTCGCGGTGCGGTGCTCGGGACCGTTGTCAGACGTGAAGACGACGAGCGTGTTTTCGGCAAGGCCATTGTCGGCCAGGTACTTCATAAATCGACCGATGTGGTGATCCAGCATCGAGACACAACCGAAGTAAAGATCCGGGTTCTTCAGAGCACCTCTGCGTTTAACCTGAGCACCACCGGAAACAGCAAGCTGTTTCACGTGATGTGTAATCGTCTCTGCGGGATAGAGTGCACGAAACTGGTCGGTCGCCAGAACAGGAGTATGTGGTTCACTGAACCAGAGGCAGGTGAAGAAGGGTTGTTCAGGATCGCGTTGATCCAGCCACTCCATAGTTTCATTGACAACCAGTTCACTCATCCAGCCATCAATCGGGCCGGCGGCTTCACCGTTGCGCAGAAAGGTCGTGGGATCCTTGCCGAAGTTCGACACGTTGGCCAGCCAGTAATCGAATCCATGGTCACCGGGATCGGGCTGAACACCGGGGGTGAAGTCGCCTGAGCAATGCCATTTTCCGGCGAACATCGTTTGATAGCCCGCATCCTGCAGCACTTCGGCCACCGTCGTTTCACTCTTCGGTATATGAAGCGGTTTGAAACGAGCGAAATCGTACATGCCGACACGGTAGGGGCTGCGCCCGGTGAGTATGCCGGCACGGGAGGGGGAGCAGTTCGAGCTGGCGGCGCAGCACTGGTTCAGCTTCATACCCTGTGCTGCCAGCCTGTCCAGGTTCGGAGACTGAATGACAGGAGAACCAAAGCAGGCCAGGTCGCCGTAGCCCATGTCGTCAGCCAGCAGGAACACAATGTTCACAGGAGCGGCATCGGTCTGGCGTGTCCCTGCAGCGTTCGCGCCGGGATCTGGTGCAGTGAGGCCAAGGCCCAGAACCAGAAGTTTATATCGAATGGAAGTCACTGAGTGATGCTGAGTAGTATTGCGGGACAGAGGCGCTGGATCATTCGCCGAAGCACAAAAGTGATCCGTCCTGCAGCGATAGAAACAGCTGGCGCCGGGCAGCGATCATGCCGTCGAAGACGGGCGCGGCCGGTAGTTCGTGCTGGGCCAGTTGCTGGCCGTGCTCGGATTCCACAACACACAGCGATGCGCCTGCTTTTCCCAGGAACACAGCTTCAGACCTGCTTCCGTCCGGGAGCGTCAGTTCGCTGCCGCGCAGATCGTCGGTTTCCGGCGGGCCCGCCAGAAACAAAGTGTTGTCTGCCAGTACCAGAGAACGGACAAGAATCGGTGTTGTCTGGCTCCAGCGATGAATGTTCAGACTCGCCCCGCCACCCTGTCGATCGCGTTCGGTGACTTCCAGACCGCGGCGGCGACCCGAATTAAAACTGCGAAGGTGCTGGTCCTCTTTGTTACTGGGCAGTGTCTCCCCCAGTTTCTCAGCGGCGAATAAACGATACTGCTCACCACCACGACGCTGCCCTGAATGTCCAGCCGGGTACTTGTCGCGGCCGTAGCCGAATACGGTGTGCTTGCCCAGCGAAAGGATGCGTCCGGACGGCAGCATGTTGCCCACGCGCGGCCAGATCTGCCAGCCGGACTCGTTGACAGGAGGCATGCAGACGGCGTCGGACCCGAACAGCCAGTAAGTGCGGTGCCACCAGTTGTCGTCAAGATACCCAGTGGGTGCGAACAGGTGCGGCGGACCTATTGTCAGGTCATCGCCTGTCTCAAAATCAAGCTTCAGGTGCCGCATGTAAACAGAGCCTTCGGACACGGAAAGGACATCGTTCAACACGCCGCGAAGATCCACTCCACCAGCCGGCTGGTCACCGCTCTCTTCAAGGCTGTCGATGATGGTTTCCGAAACCTGTCGGCCCGTTGCCGGATCCAGCCGGTGAATGTAGATGCCGCCATCCAGGTAAGAGGATCGTCCGGCTGCAACAACCAGAGTTCCGTCCTCGACAAGAACGCTGCCATGGACCGGCCATGCGGATTCCAACTGACCACGAACCATAATTCGTCGCTCCCGGGGAGCCCCGCGGAAACGCCAGGCCAGCGCACCATCGCTTTCGTTCACGCAATAGACCCAGCCGTCTGCAGAACCGAAAAACAGCCTGCTATTGTGCACCGTGGGAGGCGAATCAATGCGGCCGCCGGCGGTGAACTGCCATACGGGATTGCCGTCTGTTGCGTCGAGGGCATGGATCGTATGGGCATCGATATCAGCAACATAAACTTGACCGCCGCTGGCGACAGGGCTTGAAAGCCGTCCGCCGATCTTCGCCTGCCACGTTTGTTTCAGTTCGCGGGGCACCTTCGTGGGAGTGCTGCCGCTGCGTTCATTGTCGTGACGGAAGACCGGCCAGTCGCCCGCAGATGCCACAAGGGCATCTGACTCGATACTCCTGCCGAAGGCGGGTCCTCTTTCCAGACGTACGTCGTTTTCGGGAGTGCCGGAGCGAGTCGCACTGGCCGGGGCCAGTGCAGACATGCCTCGGAACATGCTCTTGATATTGCAGGCACAGGAGTGCGGCGGAGCATACAACAGACCGTTGCAGGGCATTACCCCGTATTGGCAGGTCCCACGTACCCAGTGGTTGAGATTTACTTTGCCGGAATCGACGTTGATGAACTCGACGCCCGAGCGACTGGCAAGGATGAAACGGTTTGTGGCTTTCGGTCGGTAGCAACGAGCATGTGCGAGAGTCGGATATTCCCAGGCTTTGGACGTTTCGAGTGTTTTCTCAAGCTCGCCGGTAATCGCATTCAGGCCTTCACCGAAGTCCGTGCCACCTCGCTGCCCGGTATAGCCCCGCCACATCAGTCCATTGATGACAAAGATATCCGGCGGCGAACTAAACCCTTCACGAGCGGAACACGTCCAGAGGATCTTGCCGGCCGTAACTGAAACGGCAGACAGTTTTCGGAAGTCGGCCACGTAGGCGATATCGTTTTGAGCTGTCAGCGTGGGGCTGGCCCAGGATATTGTCTTCTTGTTCTTGCCAAGATTCACAGGATGATCGACCTTCCAGACTTCCTCGCCGGAGCCCAGCGCCAGGCAGGCCAGATGCTTATCTGTTTGATACAGAACACGATTGCCTGACACGACCAGTGGGATCAGCGTGTTTGCGCTGACGCGCTGGCGCCAGAGTATGTCACCTGTTTCTGCATTCGCCGCGACGATGGTTCGCCGCGCCGTCTCGGGACCGTTGCGGCGGACTTCCACCTGACTGGTTCCGGCCAGCATGATCAGCTTGTCGTCGGCGCGGATGATCTGGCGAGTTTGCTCGGTCCCTTCATAGGTGACCAGTTCTTTTCCGCTGGCTGCGTCTAACGCCAGCACTGGCTTGTCGTCACCCGTACTCATGTATACGTGCGATCCAACGGCCACCAGTCGAAACGGCAGGTCCGCAGGGCCGCTGCGAAAACTGTGCAGATGGCTGTGCCACTGATCGATGTTTCGCCTCCACAGGACCAGACCGTTAAAGGCATCCCGAGCAACGAGCTGCCAGCGTGCCGGCATGCGAATATCTGCTGTCACCCCCATGTCCACGACAGAGAACAGTCGTCCGCTGGCGGACACCATGGCGCTGACGCTGGCCAGTTGTTCGTGGCCGCGGGCATACTTGGGATCACCGACCCACTGCACGTGTCTGGGCACACCGACCACGTCGTCCTGAGCAACAGCGTTGTTGTCCGGGCCGTGCAGATAATGTGTCCACTCATCGATTTCTGCCGGCCATTGTTTGACGGTCTTCTGCCATGTGCTGCCTGACTTGACGAAGGCCGTACCGTGTGGGGCCAGCACGCGCAGGACTTCCTGCATGGGGACATCACCCAGCTCTTCTGCGACCAGCAGATTCACCAGGTTGTCGGTATACGGAAGACCAGCGTGGTCCCAATGCTGCACAGATACTTGTCCGTAAACCTTCTTCTGTCTGAGCAGCTGTCGCGCTGCATCAACAGCTTTGTGATTCCGGTACAGCCCGTGAACGACAAAGCGGTCGTTGCTGGACAGGTCAGAGGCTGCAGCGCCGTCGCCGTTTCCCAGATGAACGACAAGCCCGCCGGTGACACCGCTGGTCCTGACGAGATCCTGCATCGAAGCATGAGATTGCGGCTGCTCCTCTGCGGGACTCTGGCTGACGGGTATCGACAGAGTCAGGATGTAGAGTAATACGGTGGTGTTTTTCACGGTTGTTGATCCAGATTAGTCCTGCGGACAACGGTCGCCCGATACCCTAACATGGCAGTCGTGACGTAGCAAATCGCACGGCTGGCTTACGTCGACTGGGGCATCGCATGAACAGAGAATGGCCGCAAAAGAGGTGTCCCTGGTCCGGTCGGTTCTGTCAGATCGCGGTATGGATGGAAGCGTATACCGCAAGGATACTGATCAGGTCATTCAGACCGAAGCCGTCTTCGAACTTCTCGATCTTTACCCGCGGCTGTCGATCTTTGTCGGCTGAAATTGCTACATGAAGTCCAGGGGAAAATCTGAGGCCTGTTGTGGATGCACCGTTGGAAGGAACGAGCCGGAAAGAGTTCGTTCAGCAGCATCAAAGTATCTGCGTCAGAATGGTGTCGACCGGAGATCTTGAGTGAAGACATGATAAAATTACACCTGTTGTGGTTGAAAAGTCGAGTTGTTCCTAAGGCATCACCGGAACGACATCTGTATCTCTTACGATTTGTCCTCCTCGTTCTCCGGGGGCACGTCAGAGCGTCAAACCATCTTGATTCTGTGCACATGAAGGCTATATTTGTGGCAATCACCAACGTGCAGCCAGCCGGTGAAATTGACCTACGGAATGTTGGTGAGTTCAAACATGTGTTCAGCGAACAGAACCTTCAGACAGGAACTCAGTGAAGGGCGGTCGAAGGGAGTCGGAATCGCCCGTGATTTCTCCACGGTAATCATCGTCGTTGCTTTTGCGACGTCAGCGTCTGCACAAAGCCTGCCCGTCCACTTCGCTGTTCCGGGTGACGTACAGACCGTGCTGAACAGCCGCTGCATGAATTGCCATGGCAGTGGCACGACCGAAGGCGATGTGCGGTTGGACAATCTTGCGCTGCGATCGATGCCTGAGCGTCTGGAACTGTTAAACAAGGCTCAGGACCAGCTGTTCTTCGGGCTGATGCCTCCAGAAGAATCTGAGCAGTCGAGCAGGGAAGAACGCAAGTTGCTGGTCGACTGGATGCGCAGCGAGTTGCTGAAACACAAGGCGTCGAAGCTGGACGCCAAGTTACGTCATCCGGCATACGGCAACTACGTCAACCATGAAAATCTGTTCAGTGAAGAGATTACAGACAAGCCATTCACGCCTGCTCGCCAGTGGCTGGTGAGTCCGCAGATTTTTCACGAGCGTGTTAACGATGTCTTCAAGCTGACGGGTCGAGGGCGACAGCGCAGCTTCTATGGCGTCACCAATCCGTTCGTTCTGCCGGAACATTCAGGCGTTCGCGACTATGACATCACCACACTCGACGGCGGACACCTGCTGGTGATGCTGGGCAATGCGCAGTGGATTTCTCAGAAACAGATCTTCGCAGCCGTTCATAATGGAACGGACCGCAGACAGGTTGAACACCCCAATCCTAAAGACCGCTGGTATCCTCCGGACTCACCAACCGCGTTTGTGACGATCGTCAGACGGGAAACCAGTCCCACAGATCCGGAAATGGTCGCCGCCATCCATGCACAGTTTGATTGTGTATTACGACGGGACGCCAGTGACGCCGAACTGCAGCGATACCTGCCGCTGCTGCGATCCACGATTGAGGTCGGCGGCAACACAGAAGGCCTGCGACAAATGCTGGTCAGTGTGCTGCTGGAATCCGAATTCCTCTATCGGCAGGAATTCGGTACGGGAAAGCCGGATCGGTATGGCAGAAGAAAGTTGTCGCCCTTCGAGGCTGCACAGTCGATTTCTTACGCCGTGGGTGATCTGGGGCCTGACCCTGAATTACAGCAGGCGGCCAGCGAAGGGCGGCTTTCCTCGCCGGAAGATTTCAGACGCGAGGTATTACGACTGCTTGCTGACACGGAATACTACAACGGTCCGGTTGATCCGGGACTCAGCGGAAAAAACATGCAGTCCCATGTCACCACCCATCCGAAACTTGTGCGATTCTTTCGCGAGTTCTTTGGCTATCCAGGCGCTGTCCGGGTATTCAAGGATCAGAAACGCAGCGACGGTTATTATCAGAATCCCTCGCGGGGCACTGCCGGCACGCCCGGTTTTCTGATCAAGGAAGCGGACCGTATTGTTGATTTACACTTGCAGCGCGATAAAGCCGTGTTCGAAAATCTGCTCACGACTGACGAGTTCTTTGTCTATCACGACAAAGATAACGAGACCGGTCGCAGAGTCATTGTCGAATGGACAGAAGCGTGGGAGACGCTGAAGGACACAGACTGGAAGATGAATCCGGAAAGTGTGATCGCGGAGAATCTTAAATTCATCCAGTCAAGAAAGTCCCTCCGTATTCTCGGCGGAAAACAGAGACGTGAATTCCTGCGGCATATGTATTTTTTCGGTGAAACAATCGGCAAGGGACGAACTCCATTTACCACCGTGTCGTTTGCACATGGATACACCTACAATCATTCGCCATTTTACAATCTGCCGCCGACGCCCGGCATTTTCCGTTATGGACGTATTGAACAGAAGAACTTCAGGGGACTGGATGACGTCGAGTTCTGGGACTATCCCGTTGAACAGCCGTTCAGAATTGCCAATCGGAAAGGCATTCTGACTCATCCCGCCTGGCTGATCGCACATTCCTCAAACTTCCACACTGACCCGATCAGGCGAGGCCGATGGATCCGCGAAAAACTGCTGGCTGGTCACGTTCCCGATGTACCGATCACCGTCGATGCACAGGTTCCGGACGATCCTCACAGGACATTTCGCGAGCGAGTCGAAAGTGTGACGCAGGGAAGTGAGTGCCGGAAGTGCCATCAGCACATGAACCCGCTGGGTTTTCCGTTTGAAGTGTTTGACGATTTCGGAAGATATCGGCACGACGAACCGCTGGAATATCCAGAGCAGCTGATTTCCGAATCAGGTAATCGTGCCGACATTTTCAAGACTCGATCGGTCAGCACTCTTGGTGAACTTCGAGGCACGGGCAATCAGGAACTGGATGGCGAAGTACAGGACCCATTTGACCTGATTGACAGGCTGGCACGATCCGAACGGGTCCGCCAATCCATTATCCGGCATGCGTTCCGCTTTTTTATGGGGCGAAATGAACTACTTTCTGATTCGCAGACTCTGATTGCCGCCGACAATGCATATGTTGACAGTGCTGGCAGCTTTAGAGCGGTTGTCGTTTCACTGCTGACGTCCGATTCGTTTATATACCGCAAAGAACTTCCCTGACACTTTGCCGCGACCGGCTTGTTATCAGTTGCCCCTTAGTCGGGCAGGTCTACTTAAAGGAACCATCATGACGACGCGCCGACAGTTTCTGCAAACGGGTTTGTGCACCGCCGGCGCTGCGGCACTGGCACCACGACTTTTCGCCAGTGAAGTTGCGAACAAACCGCAGACGCGCTTCATTTTTATCCACAAGGGGAACGGCCTGTTTCCGAAAGCGATGGTGCCATCCTCGCTCAGCAGCGAGGACATGGAAAAGGAGAACAGGAAAGAATCTTTCGAAGTCTCTCTGACCGAGCACGAGCTGCCGGCATGGATGCGTCCTCTCGATGACCACAAACAGAACATGACGATTGTTCAGGGCCTGTCCGGAAAAATGTGCACTACCGGACACCACACGTGGCAGTCATCGCTCGGTGTGTACAAAGCCAACGAACGTCTGAGTTCCATCAAGTGGGCGACCGTCGATTTCGAGTTGGCCAGGCTTTTCCCTTCGCCGTTTGAACACATCGAGCTGGCCTGTTTTCCCGGCGATGGAGGTAACGCGCGCGGCAACATCAACGGTATCGAGAAAGGTTTTTCTGCTCGCGGTCCGCAGCAGCCGAATTACGCGTTTGGTTCACCGAAGATCGCTATCCAGGAACTTTTTAAATCCGTTTCGAAGGACAAGCGTGACCAGATCAAATACGAACTGGAACGGCAGGTTCTGGAGTTCGCCATGAACGGGCAGTCAAATCGTGGTCAGAATCTCCGTGGCGTCGAAAAGTTGAAAGTGCTGAACTACGCGGACTCCATTCAGTCGATCCGCAAGCGTAATCACCAAGTTGACGCAATGGCTGACGTCATTCAGCAGCACATTCCACAACTGGACAGGAAATTTCTTGCCGACGACATCACAACGATTGACCGACAGGCGGGCCACACTGAGATTCTTCTGTCCGCTCTTATCTCCGGTATGACCAACGTCGTTACGTTGACGATTGATGAGCTCGGTACGCGATACACTGGGATCCCTACGATCGAAAATGAAAATGTCAATCTTCACGACGTCGGACACGGTAAAGGGGTCGGGTCACTGAAAGCTGAGGAAGTCCGTGAGAAGCTCCGCCATTATCACATGACCCTGGTGGATCGTATGGTGAAGAAATTGAAGAGCGTTCCGGAGGCAGCCGGCAGCATGTTTGACAACACAGTCCTGCTGTACTTCCCCGACAACGGCGAAACACACCACAGCCATGGAACCGAATGGCCGTTCATCATGATGGCCGGCAGTAACGTCCGCCTGGATGTTTCGGGTAAGTACATTCGCCTGCCTTACTACGGCCAGCACGGCCACAAGACTCTTGGGAACTGGTACACCACGATCCTGAACGCTTACGGCAACCCAATTCCGCATTACGGGGCCCTTGACACCGGTCTGGCCAAGTACGGAATCGACCAGTCGGGTCCGATTGAGCAGTTTCTGGCCTGAACCAGCAGGGCAGAAAAAATCCGCCGAATTTCAGGTCACGACTGACTTGCCAGATACGGCCGATTAGACTTTGTCCTGGCACACCGCAGGACTATTGGCTATATCTATGACAATCCGGACGAAGAGTGGTTGTCGGGGGCTGTCATAATTCACCATCAGAAAGCAGCGAGTCGGCAATGATGCATGATGAGTATGTACGCCGTTTACGCTGATTTGCGGCCGCAGCGTGCAGCTTTCCAAGTGTGAGTTTCGCTGTCCCACGAGGCCGCATGGCCCCATTTATCGAAAACTGCGTTCGTAACCTGCGTTCGTAACCTGCGGTTGTCGCGTGTGGTGACTCTTCGCTGCCCGGTGATTTACAATCAACCAGCATGCTTCTTGATTTCTTGAAAGCCTGACTGTCTTCAATGATGAACGAAATCCAGGACAAACCTGAAAACATGACACACCTAACGTATTCCCTGCTGAAAATTAAAATCCGTCGAATGCTGTTTCTTTTCTTACCGGCCGTGCTGGCTGGACAGGCAGTGCACAGTGCTGAGCCATTTGAGTTCACGCAGAACGACGTGGTTGCGATTTATGGCAACGGGCTTGCCGACCGAATGCAGCACAGTCCGTGGGTGGAGACCGTCCTGCAAAGTCACTTGAAGGGCAAGAACGTCAGCTTCCGGAACATGAGTTTCTCAGGAGACATGGTCAACCGGCGACCCCGCAACAAGGGTTTCACCAACGATGAGGAGTATCTGCAACATGTTGCGCCCGATGTGGTCTTCATCATGTATGGCTACAACGAATCATTCGCCGGGCCGGAAGGGGCAAATGCTTATCAGGCTGAGCTGGCGAAACTGGTCGAAAAGTACCGAGCCCTGCGGAAAGAAAAAGAAGTCGACGCGAGGTTTGTTCTGTTCAGCCCGATTGCGTATGAGAACACCGGTAATCCCGGTCTTCCGGACGGGACGCAACTCAACGGAAATCTGGCAGCATACACGGAAGCCACTCGGCGAGCGGCCGCCGCATCAGGTGCAACATTTGTTGATCTCTACTCGCGAACATTTCAACTGTTCGCATCCAGCGACGAACAATTCACGCTTAACGGAATCCATCTGAATGCGAAAGGTTATCGTCGACTGGCCGGAATTATTTCGCGGGCACTGCTGGGTAAACCGGCGCCCGCCGATACGCGGCTTTCCGGTCTGTACGCTGCCATTCAGGACAAGAACTGGCACTGGCACAATCGCTACCGGGCCACCGATGGCAATGATATCTGGGGCGGCCGGTCAACGCTTACGTTTGTCGATGGTCAGAGCAACGCTGACGTTCTGAAGCATGAGTTGATGATGCTGGACGTCCTGACAGCTAATCGAGACCAGGTGATCTGGGCCGCCACTGCAGGTCGGAAGGTTGAGGCCGACGACAGCAATGTTCCGCCCCCGGTGAAGGTGATCTCAAACGTTGGCGGAGGCAGCAAGAGTTCGAATGCTGAGAAAGAGGGAAGCACTGACTACCCGAGCCCCGAAGACAGTGTCGCACAGGCCACCGTGCCTGAGGGCTATGAGCTGAACGTCTTTGCTTCCGAGGAAATGTTCCCGGATCTGGCCAATCCTGTGCAGATGCAGGTTGACGCAAAAGGTCGCCTGTGGGCCGCCAGTTGGAACACATATCCGAAGTGGGAACCGCTGAAAAAGATGAACGACAGCCTCATGATTTTTGAGGACACCGATAACGATGGTGTTGCGGACAAGCGAAAGATCTTCGCCCACGTGCACAACCCACTTGGCTTTGAATTCTGGGGCGGTGGGGTTCTTGTGACATCAGGCCCGGACCTGCTGTTTCTCAAAGACACCGACGGTGACGACAAAGCCGATGTACGATATCCGATTCTGCAGGGTCTGGGGACGTCGGACACTCACCATGCCGCTAACAATCTGGTCTTCGGCCCGGACGGCGGCATCTACTGGCAGAGTGGTATCTTTCTGGTTCATAACCACGAAACGCCCTGGAAACAGAATCTCAACATCGGTGCGTCAGGAATGTACCGTTTTGATCCACGCACATTCGTGATTACTCCTCACGCCGGAAACAGTCCTAATCCACACGGCACGTGTTTTGATTACTGGGGCTACTGCTACGCCAACGATGGAACTGGCGGGCGATCGTATCAGGTGAGGCCTGAAGGTGCGGGCTTCAAGATGCACGAGCTGTTGACCAAGGAATTTCGTCCGGTCGCAGCGAACGCCATTATGTCCTCAGAGCATTTTCCTGAAGACATGCAGAACGATTTTCTGATCTGCAATACGATCGGGTTTCTTGGCGTCAAGCAGTATGACCTTGACCGTGAAGGTGAGGTCGAAGAGGAAGAAACTCCGGCCACGACCGCTCAGAAGAACATCGAAATTACGCAAGGCGGCGGGCTGATTACGGTCAACCATCCGGCGTTAAAGGATGCCAGAGTTACGGGTTTCAAGCTTAGCGTCAACGGTCGCCAGCAGATGAACATCGCCGAAGTCGAAGTCTTCAGCGGCGGCAGGAATATCGCCAAAACGGCCAAACTTGAGCAGTCGAGTGAATACAACAACGGTGCGTATCCGGTTCGCCTGCTTGTTGACGGTGACAAGGGCAACTTTGCCCACACCTCACCTCAGAAGAACCCGTGGATGAAAGGCGACTTCCCGGCCCCCGTGCAGATTTCCGAATTCAAAGTATGGAATCGCAAGGGATTCGAGAACCGCTTCAACAACGGCAAGATCGAATTCTTCAACGGCAAAAATGTCGTCGCTGCTGTCGACGTCAAAATTGTCGGCGGAGGAGATGGTGCCAGCAAGAAGCGGAAATTCGGTGAGGTCTGGGGGACTCCGGTCAAAGAGCTGATCAACAGTCGCGATCGCAACTTCCGACCGACGGATGCAGTCATCGGTGCAGACGGGGCTCTGTACGTGTCTGACTGGTGCAACGTGATCATCGGACACATGCAGCATAATATTCGTGACCCTAATCGTGATCACTATCACGGCCGCATCGTGCGCCTGACCATGAAGGGACGTCCGCTGCAGAAGCCGGTGGAAATTCACGGCCAGCCGATTGCCGCGCTGCTCGAGAACCTGAAACATCCGGTCAACGGCATTCGTCACCGGACTCGTGTGGAATTAAGCGGTCATGATTCAAAGGCCGTTATCGCTGCAACGCAGAAGTGGATGGCGGACTTTGATCCGAATGATGAAACCGAAGCTCACCATCTTCTGGAAGCACTGTGGCTTCATCAGCAGCACAACGTAAAAAACGAAGAGCTGCTGAACACGCTGCTGAGTTCCACAGTCGGGCATGCGGTTGTTGCCGCCAACACGGTGAAGCACTTCTGGCATAACGTGGATGCCAGAGGGGCCAGCGGCTTCGCGGCTCCGGCGGAAGTCGAATTCGTCAAGTTTGATCCGCCCAAACGTCTGAGCGCCGCAGACCAGAAGGTCTACGAACTGGGTTCGCAGATCTACCAGCGTCACTCGCACTGTGCGACCTGCCACCTGGCGCACGGCAAAGGTAACGGAATCGTTTATCCGTCGCTGGTTCGCAGTCCGTGGGTCAATGGCAGTGAGGACCGACTGATCAAGATGGCTCTACACGGCATGTGGGGCAAGATCACAGTTCACGGCAAGACTTACGATCCCGCGCGTGGCGTACCACCAATGACCGCATTCCGGAATCTGCTCAATGATGAAGAACTCGCGGCCGTGCTGACCTTCGTCCGAAACACCTGGGGCAACAGCGCATCCACAATTTCGGCCGACGTGGTTAAACAGATTCGCACGAAAACTCTTGATCGGACAACGTTCTGGAATCCGGATGACCTGCTTGCCGAGCATCCTCTGGAAGCGGCGCTGGTCCTCAAGGACATCGGCATCGATCCGGACAGCTTCTCCAATAAGGAACTGGAAGATGAACTGCTCGGCATTGACGCTGCTGAGTTGGTGAACGTCGCGACTGCCAAGGGCAACGCAGTACGCGGTAAGACCCTGTTCTACAAATCGGCAGCGGCCTGCTTTGCCTGTCATGATCCACCGTCCGGTGCGGTCCGTCTGGGTCCGGACCTGGCAAAAATCAAGTCCGTCCTCAAGCCCGAGGAACTGGTGGAATCTGTGCTGCGTCCGTCAAAGCGGATCGACAAGGACTTTGCACAGGTCATCGTACTGACGACCGAGGGCAAGCAGTTTACCGGCATCCGAGTCTCGGAAAGCGACAGTGAAATCGTGCTGCGGAACCTGGCTCAGCCGCAACCGATCGTCTTCCCGAAAGAGGACGTCGAAGAGGTGCTTGAATCTCGAACGTCGCTGATGCCGGCCAACCTGGCAAGGCAGTTGAAGAACCGTGGGGAATTCAATGATCTGATAAAATACGTCATTGAAACCAGAAAGCGGTGACAACGACCAACGCAGAGAATTGAAATGGTCTTTTCGTCGTGAGCGAGAAGTCCGGTCATTCTGATGTTGAGCAGATCGCCAGTCCCGGCGGTCTGCTCAATTCTATGCGCGGTCCTGTCGTTGCGGTTTTCAATGCGTTTCCGGGCGCCCGCTGTCATCGGGAACGTAGTTGCTGTCGCCGGCGAAACCGATGATGATCGGAGAGCCCCGAATTCTTGCTTCCGTTCAGTCCACACCGTTTGAAAACAGGTCACAGGTTCAACTCAACATGAAAAGTAAAACTGTGTTGAAGCCGTCGATGTTGGCAATGCTGCTGTTGTTCTGCGCGATGCACAATTCTGACGCTGCGGAATACTACGTCGCAGCGGATGGTTCGGATGCGAACGCCGGGACGCTGGAGAAACCGTTCCGAACCCTGTCGCATGTACGCGATGCCGTACGCGAAAGTGGCTGGCTGGGGAATGAATCGGTAACGATTCATCTTCGCGGGGGCACGCATTACCTGGCAGAAACGCTGGTGCTCCGTCAGGAAGACTCGGGCACTGCCGAATGTCCTGTGAGCTATTCTGCCTACCAGGATGAAAATGTGGTTCTCAGTGGTGGCGTGAAGCTGGATCTTACCTGGAAGAGATATCAGAACGGCACCTATGTCGCACAGACGCCCGCGGGACTGGAGATTGATCAGTTATTTGTCAACGGCGACCGGCAACACATGGCGCGATACCCGAACTATGATCCGCACGCGCAATACTACAACGGCACGGCCGCCGACGCCTTCGCTGCCTCTCGTGCGCAGCACTGGAAGAATCCGAGGGGCGGTTACATCCACGCTCTGCATCGTCACCACTGGGGCGGCTTTCACTACCGAATCACGGGTAAAGATGCACAGCACAAAGTAATGTACGAAGGTGGCTGGCAAAACAATCGCCAATTAGGCATGCACCCTGATTTGCGCATGGTGGAAAACATTATTGAGGAGCTGGACGCGGCCGGCGAATGGTATCACGATAGTGTGGAGGGCCGACTCTTCTACATGCCCGAAGCCGACGCAGACCCCAACGTGGCCACGGTGGAAGTGGTTCGCCTGAAGCACCTGGTAGAATTTCAGGGCGACAGGGCGGCGCCGGTGAAACACATCAAACTCGAAGGTCTGATTCTGCGCCATGCGGCGCGCACGTTTATGCAGACCAGGGAACCGCTCCTGCGCAGCGACTGGACCATCTATCGTGGTGGAGCAGTGCTGGTAAACGGCGCGCGGGATTGTCTGATCGCCGATTGCGAATTCGATCAGGTTGGCGGCAATTCAATATTCATCAACAAGTACAACCGCAGAATCAAGATCAGGGGCTGCCACATTCACGGCGGCGGCGCGAGTGGCATCTGCTTTGTTGGTGATCCGGGTGCGGTCCGGAGCCCCCGATTCGAATATCATCAGACGTATTCGTACAACGACATCGACAAGACCGCCGGACCGAAGTCTGACAACTATCCCGCCGACTGCCTGGTGGAAGACTGTCTTATCCACAATATGAGCGTCGTGGAAAAGCAGGCAACGGGAATTCAGATCTCGATGTCGCATGGTATCACCGTCAGGCATTGTTCTATTTATGACCTTGGACGCGCGGGTATTAACATCAGCGAAGGTACGTTCGGCGGGCATGTCATCGAATTTTGTGACGTGTTCGACACCGTTCGCGAGACCGGTGACCACGGCAGCTTTAATTCGTGGGGGCGAGACCGGTTCTGGCACCTTCAGGATGCACCGGCGGGTGAGCTGCCCGAACTGTCCGGACTGGATACAGAAACAACGGTGATCCGCAACAGTCGCTGGCGGTGCGATCATGGCTGGGACGTGGATCTTGATGACGGATCATCGCATTATGAGATCTACAACAACCTGTTCCTCAAGGGCGGACTGAAGCTTCGCGAAGGATTCCACCGAAATGTCTACAACAACATTGCCATCAATAATTCCCTCCATCCTCATGTCTGGTACCACAACAGCATGGATGTCGTGACCGGTAATATCTGGATGGGGGCTTATCGGCCGGCCGGCGGCATGCCTGCGGGGCAGTGGGGCAGTGAAGTGAACCGGAATCTGTTCACGAGAGAAAGCGACCGGGACAAATTCAGGAGGAACGGCTGTGACGTGAATTCCATTGTCGGCGATCCGGAGTTTATTGATCCTGCAAACGGTGACTATCGGGTTAAGGACGAGTCACCCGCACTGAAGATTGGATTCAGGAACTTTCCGATGGACAGGTTTGGCGTTCAGAAAGCATCCCTCAAAGCCCTGGCCCGCACACCGGTGATTCCCGAACTGAATGCAAATCACCACGCACCCTCACCGGCAGGAGAACCGTTCGCGAGCGATGTAATCTGGCTTGGCGCCACTCTGCAGACGCTTGATGGCAAGGCCTATTCCGCATTTGGAGTGAGCAGGGAAGACGGAGGCATTGTGCTGACGAAGGTCTCCGCGGATTCTGAAGCGGCCCGGGTCGGCTTGAAGGAAAAGGACGTCATTCAGCAGGTAAATGGAGAGGCTGTTCCAGGGACACCGGCTTTTCTCAAAATGCTCTCCACGATTGGGCCCCGGCCCGTACAGCTGAAGATCGTACGAGAGCAGCGCCCGCTTGCGCTGAGCATTCGGTACCATTCTTATGTTGAGGTCGAGAGTGCAGTTACTGCGTATGGTTTCAGGAAACTCCGCCTGCCGACTGTGTCGGTCGGAACACTCACCGCCAACACGAGAACCAACAACGATCCGCTGGAATCGCTGGGCGACGGTAAGCTTGCTGCCGGCTACGGGCCGGTGTTCGGCAATGGTGTGCGTCATGGCGCTTACAAGATGGATTTAGGCAGAGTGCGGCCTGTCAAAGCCATCACCAGCTGGTCTTACAGGCAGGGTCAAAGGGACGCTCAGAGACTGACGATTTACGGCAGTCGTTCTACGGAGGATCCTGGCTGGAAACTGGATAAGCTGACACCGATTGGAACGATCGACAGGGAATCAGCTGAATCAGCGTTCGCGGCCGCAAGTTTGCGGGCTGCGGCCGGTAACTCACTCGGCGAATTTCGCTGGGTCATATGGGCCGTTTCGCCCGTCAACATAATTGGGGGCGGAGAGAATACCGCCTTCCAGGAGCTGCATGTGGAATATAAAGGCGAAAATTAGTGCGTCTATCAGACAAAACCCACGTGCGGGAAAGTATGGGTTGATTTAGACCCTGGTTGATTTACCGGCGTTTCGCACCAGCAAACGAACCCAACTGGTGACTTTGTAATTTCGCACTTATCCGAATGCCACTCCCATGCGACATCTTTCCGTGAAACCCATGCTCCTTTCATTCATTGTCTTTCTTGCACCTGTTGTGCTGAACGCGCAACAGCCACAGCAGAATGCGAAACCCCGGTACCGTCTGGTTCCGCCACAATATGGTGCAGGACTGGTTATTGGCCGTCATCAATACACTCATGTCGACGCGGAAGGAAAACGTCGTTTGACCCTGGACACGTATCGGCCGGCAGATGTCGATGCGGGAGTCCGGCTGCCGATGCTGGTGATGTATTTCGGAGGCGGCTGGATCAATGGTCGTCCCGGACACTTTACGCCTTTAGCTCAGGCAATCGCTTGTCGGGGTTATGTTACGGTCGTTCCGAATTACCGGCTTTCCGGAGAAGCGCCGTTTCCGGCAGCTGTGCATGACTGCAAGGCTGCTGTCCGCTGGGCACGCATGTCCGCGAAGCTGCTGAAAGGCGATCCGGAAAAAATCGCCGTCACGGGAGGATCTGCGGGGGGGCATCTGGCCGGATTTGTTGCGGCGACCAATGGCCTCAGTGAATTCGAAGGGACGGGCGATCATCGGGATGTTTCGTCCGACGTTCAGGCTGTCATCGTCATGTGCGGCCCGATGAATTTCCTCAACGCAACAATGAAAGAAAACATTAAACGCAGCCAGGAAAGAGGACAGGTTCACGCTGTTATTCGGTTCCTCGGAGCGACTGCTGAGGAAAACGTGGATCTTTATGCCAAAGCTTCTCCCATCACTCATATCAGCTCGTCGATGCCGCCGGCTCTTTTCATCGATGGAGAACTGGACGACCCCCGCCAGCGCTATCTCGGCACCTGGAAGAAAATGGACGAATATGGAATCGCTTATGATTTTGTACTCATGGAAAAAGGCCCACACCCGTTCTGGAACTACGAGCAGTGGTTTGGAAAGACGGTCGATTGCATCGATGCATTTCTCTTGAAGCAATTCAAGAGTGTTGGTCCGACCAGATAGAAAGACGACAGTGCATCGACCGAATCTGTGATCGTCCCAACTACAGCGTTTCATGTTGATTTGTGGTTGCGAAACAGACCTTTTGACGACCCTTCCGTTGCTCCCATGAGCCGGACACGTCTTTCGTAGTTGGTCGTCTGTCCGTTCTCATACAGATGCGATCATAGCCCGCGCGGTGTGCACCTGAGAGCGAGGCAGGCATATATCGAAGTATTGCTGAAAGGACATTGCAGTGGCAGCTGTGTAATTTTCGGCATCTCGAACGACACAGATTTTCACAAAATGTCTGACCCCTTCGGCGGATGCGTCGTTGTATCATCTTTCCGTTCATGAAATTCACGCTCTGGGCCGGTGGATGGTCTACTTTCACTGTTATACCTGCCGCGAATCCATCACCCATGCGAAAACTTCGATTGTCCACGGTCGGCCTAAGCATTCTGCTTGCTCGTTTATCCGTGGTGCAGTTTCGGGAACTGTGGCGTCGGCGACCATTGCTGGACACATGGTCATTGGCGGAATCGGCGGAGCCGTCGTTATGACGGCCGGAGCGACGCGGGTTGCTGCATATTCTTCCTGCGGCCAGCGAGTCTCCACGATCAGGGCGTTACGAAAGCCTCGCGGACTTATGAAGCAACGAGGGAATACGTACTTCGCTTCCGGATGCCATCTGTTGGGCAGCTGCTTAAAACTGTTGGATTCGGTGGTTTCTTCGGCGGCATTGCAGGATTGGCGACGGCCAGTCCGTTCATTCCGAAATCATGGAGTCCACAGACCCAGACTCCGGACAGGGAGCAGCTTGAACCGGAACGCAGCGCTGGCCGTCAACGAGACGGTGTCCGCACCAACTTCAAGCATCCATTGTTGATGCCAGTTGCATTGTATTCCACAGGATCGCTGATTGCCCCTGGATTGCTTGGTGGAGCAGTGACGGCATAGTTTCAAAGACGACAGGCAGCAGGACCGCCCAGCTTCTTATCGGCAGCGGTAGAAGGCTTCAGGACCCGTATCACCGTTATCTCTGTCACATGTTTCGCTGTGCAACGGATTCTCATCCTGCGAACCGTGATCCTGTGGAGGTGGTCAGATCACGGTTTCAATGTCGGTGTAAATAAACGTTACGCCGCCATTGGCGAACCGAGGTACATCTTCCACTGCCGCCTGACCTTCGGGCGTGGCCAGGATGGCTTCCAGCTGCTCGCGCGAATCCGCGTACAGGTCGGCGATGTAATAATAGTCTGAAGGCTGGCCGTCGGGCGTTCCCTGTACCTTTCCAATCGTCCATTTCGACAAGCCCTGCATGCGCTTTGCCAAAGGCACGTGGATCTCGTCGTAGTAGCGGTCAAATGTTTCCGGGCTTTCCGGATGGCCATAAAGCACTAGTAATCGGACCATTGCGGCTTCTTTCATTCACTGCACTCAGATTACAACAGGCCACAGAAAGTGAGTATCGCTGGCGGACATCTGCTGGGCATCAACGGGCCGGCGCATCCTAGTGTCTGGGTAATCAAAGGGCGAATAAGTCCGGGCAGGGTCAGCGAATTTAGTAGTGGTCCATCCTGCTGACCGGACGCATCGCCGTCGTTCTGCGGCCGCTGATGAGTTCGAAGGTGAAGGTCATTCGCGGACCAATACAAACCGCGGTCGTCAACCCCCTGTCCGTATCAGCGGACGGACGGGAAGAATGCCGGGTCGATGTTGACGCAGGGATCGGATACGTGCACCTCTCTGCATTCACGAAGCACACCGTCTCGCAGTTGCACAAGGTGCTTGCCATGCCGGGCGATAACCGGATGAACGGGCTTGTGCTTGATCTTCGCGACTGTGGCAATGGAATACTGACCACGGCGCCTGAAGTGGTCCACACAGTTCACTGGACGACCGGCCACCAGCACCGGAAGCCGTGTTATCAGCAATAAATTTAACATCGGATCCGGGCTGGAATCTGGCACCATCCGTGGGGGCAGGTCAGCTCAGCATGAGCCATTCCTTCCGTCCGGTAGAGACCTGTGCAGTTTACTCATTCAGGCGAACGAACTGAGTTACAGGGAATATCTCTGCTTCATGACTGCATTTAGCGTGTCCTGACAGCAGAAGATTCGGCTTCACGAATCGGAACCGGTTGCGTGAATTTGTAAACTGCTGCTATGCGGCACGGTGTTCAGCGATCGGCGATTCGTATTGGGCCGCGTCAAGTAGCCGTTGGGTTGGTTCGAAGCGTTTGCCGATTGACTGCAGTGGTCGGAGCCACTCCATAATGGTGGCAGCGCCGATGTGATCTGCCCAGTCAAACAGCCCGTCGTACGAGCGTGTCATGCCCAGCCCGTCACGTAACGCGGTATCAATAATCACTGGACTCGTGACAAGAGACTGCTGCAGCATTCGCGTCGCCTCCAGCAGCATTGGAAGAAACAGACGCCGCATCACCGTACTGCCCGACGGTCGCACGCAGTTCCGGCGTCTTTCGTCAATCAGTTCCACAACAACCGGATCAAGGCGGCCGTGTACCGCATCCTCCCGTGACAGGTAGAAGCCGCCGCAGGATTTTCGTCCGCGGCGACCTGACTTATACATTGCAACCAGCAACTCGGAAGGGACAATGTGTTCCGGAAACGCTCGAATCAATGACTGCCCGACAGCCATCGCCACGTCCATCCCTATTTCGTCAAACAGCGCCAATGGCCCGATTGGCATGCCGAAGTCCGTGGCGGCACGATCCAGTGAATCGACAGTGGCGCCATCAAGCACCAGTTCCAGAGCTTCGTTCATATACGTCACAAGTAACCGGTTAAGCAGGAACCCGGGACTGTCAGGAACAATGATCGGGGACATTCCCAGGTTCGCAGTAAAATCAAATGCGCGATCCATTGTCGTGGAATCGGTGGCGTCGGCGCGAATGACCTCCACCAGCGGTCGCTGAGCGACAGGAAGGCAAAAATGAAGTCCGCAAAAACGACCGGGGTTCTTCAAGGCAGCGCTCAATCGGGTAATCGACAGACTCGACGTATTTGAAGCAACAATCGTCCGGGGTCCCAGGTGCGAGTCAAGCCGTGACAGAATCTCAGTCTTAATTGCAGGGTCCTCTGGAACGGCCTCGATAATCAGGTCTGCTGCCGATATTTCTTTTTCATTCAACGCCATCGAAACCGCCGAAGCACAAGGTGCAGCCGACTTGATGGACTGAACGGCAGCAGCAGCCACCGTCGGGTCCTGATCCAGCAGTTTCACTCTCAGGCCTGCTCTCGCGCTGACTTCGGCGATACCCTGACCCATGACCCCCGCGCCGATAATGCCGACGCTGCGAACAGCTTCTGATCCTGTTGTCATTGCTCCGTTTGTTCCGTTGTGGGTGTGTGTTCGCTTTACGTGACGATCCTGTGCTGGTATCACGTTCGGCCGCCGACTCAGGCTGCTCGTCCTGAAGGTACAAAGCCGGGCGACGCCTCGTCGTAGCGCGACACGATTAATGCCGCGTTCTGCCCGCCGAATCCTATGTTGTTCGTTAAGACGTGACGACAGGAAACATCACGAGCGCTGTACGGGACGTAATCGAGATCGCAATCCGTGTCGGGAGTTTCGTGGTTCATGGTGGGTGGGATGACTCCGCTGCGCAGACTGATGACACACACGGCCAGTTCGATTGCTCCACAAGCCGTCGTGGCGTGGCCCAGCATGCTTTTTGTGCTGGATATTGGGATCCGATAGGCCTGCTGGCCGAACGCTCTTTTGACTGCTGCCGTTTCGACCTTGTCGTTCATGACCGTACCGGTTCCATGGGCATTGATATAGTCAATGTCTTCAGGATTCAGCCCGGCGCTTGCCAGCGATCGTCTGATGGCGGCCTCAGTTCCTCGTCCTTCCGGGTGCGAATCCGTGACGCGAAACGCATCCTGGGAAGATCCATACCCGGTGATTTCACCAAGAATTTCCGCCCCGCGTCTCAGAGCATGTTCACGATCTTCGATAATGAATGCTGCGGCGCCCTCACCAATCACGAAACCATCACGATTCGCATCGAACGGCCGAACGGCCGTCTGAGGATCGTCGTTTCGCTGACTGAGCGCAGAGAGTCGCTGAAAGCCGGTCACACCGAATGGATGAATGGTACTGTGGGCGCCGCCACACAGCATCACGTCGGTTTCGCCCTGCTGAATCATCCGCATCGATTCGCCAATCGCCTGCGTGCTGGAAACGCACGCTGAAATGCAGTTGCTGACCGGCCCCTGCACGTTCAACAATCCCGCCAGGTGAATGGATGGCATGTCCGGTTCGAACTCCCGCTCGACCTCGGGATCAAAGATACGCCGTGCGGTATCCAGAAAAGCAGATGACGTACATTCATCACCCTGCAGTGACGAATGCACGCACTGCGTGAAGGCGTTGAAATCCTCAAACGGTTCACCACAACCCAGGTACAGTCCAAATCGCTCTGGGTCGAGACCGGCGTCATCAATTCCCGACTGGCGCGCTGCCTGCAGGCCGGCGCTGATGGCGAACTGCGTCTGGCGTGGACAACGCTGCCAGCGACTTCCATCCCGGACCGCAGCGTTGATATCCCAGTCACGAATTTCCGCGGCGATTCGCACCGGGAAACGCTCGGCATCGAACAGAGTCAATCTGCCGACACCCACTCGACCGGAATGCAGCCCTGTCTCGAAGTCCCTTGTCGTGCTGCCAATCGGCGTCACGCACCCCATGCCTGTTATGACCACTCGCCGTTTCATGCCAGCGACTCCTTCGCTTTCAGTGGTTACGCTGCATATGCACCGACCGCGACACAGCTGGCCAGTCCGCGACCAAACATATTCAGATTCAGAAAATTTCCGCCCGCGGGCGTGTCGTAATCGACAACAGGGTGAATCGGGCAGGCCGGGTCAGGTGTTTCATAGTTCAGGATCGGAAACAGATGACCATTTTCTATGGCCAGTACGCTGGCGATCAGTTCCAGTGCCCCGGCGCCGGCGGCGGAGTTCGCCAGATGACTCTTGGCTGCGACAACGGGCGTCTTCGCGTTCTCCTGTCCCAGGATGTCACGAATGGCCTGTGCTTCCGCAACGTCTGAAGCCCATGTTCCAAGGCCATGAGCATGGATATGTCCGATTTCTGAAGGAGCCCATCCTGCCCTGTCCAGAACCTGAGCAAGCGACACGGTCAGGGCCCTGCGACAGTTGGCCTGTCCTGCTGTTCCGACCAGCGAAGCTGAAGCGGCCCCCATAATCTCACCATAGATATGCGCATGGCGTTGCACGGCAGAATGCATTTCTTCCAGCACAACAGCGCCAGCTCCTTCCCCGGACGCCGAACCTGCACGACGCCTGTCGAATGGACGACAGATGGCATCGTTCTCATTTATTTCATCTTCCATCCGAGCGTGCATGTGATTGATCGGTGTTAATGTGGTTCCCGTCCCGCCTACCAGCACCGCGTCGGCGTCGCCCGCTCGAATATTGCGGCACGCCTCCGCAATCGCCAGGTTCGCGGACACATCCCGCTGCGTAATCGTGTTGGACGGCCCGCGCAGGTCATTGGCGATTGCAAGATGACAGGCCGGCATATTGGGTAGACACTTCAGAATCCACAGGGGGGCAATTTCGTCCAGCCCGTCAGCGCCCCAGCGTTCCATTTCAAGAGTTCCGTCAGGCGAAGTACACGCCTGAATCCCACGCTGAAAGTCACGGGGCATTATGGAAACGTTGTCCGCGCCGAAGCAGACTCCAAATCGATCAGGATCGTACTGTTCCAGTACGCCGCTGTCAGAGAGTGCCTGCTGGCCGGCGGCAACGCCCATCTGAGTCTCTCGATTCATCAACTTCAGCGATTTTCGGATGAACTTTCGTTTCGCATCCGGCAGGTCTCCGAAGTCTTTTATCGTGCCGCTGAATTCTGCAACGCCCGGAGTCCCCTGATGACCCGGTTCGTTTACGTCCGAGGTCGTATGATTGTTGCCGGACTGTCTCCGGTTCAACGTTTGCCAGAGTTGATCGGCTGTGCGACCGGCGGAGCAGACAGCGCCAAGTCCGGTGATGACAATCCTAGTCCGTTCGTTTTTGAGGTCACTCACGGGGCTGCCTTTTAAGAAATCGACTCATACGACATCCACCTTCCCGTCACCCTAAGTACATGGACGCCTGCAGGTTCTACGTTTCCAGGACAACTGCGACAAGATGGATTAGTGATTTCCTGATTGCTCGCTGCTACCGGCGATTTCTGCCGATTGAACCTGATCTCGCAGCAGCCCGCCGCGAACGCCCGGCCTTTGTTAAAACGGGCGAACGGAAAAAGTCCCATACCTTCGCGAGGGGCATTGAATCTCTCCGCAGCCGTATAGTTTGTAATACCAGAGAATTCAGTTTGAAGCGTGCCGCGCGTTGCAGATTGCGCGAGCCGCCGGGTGCATGCTGCAGATACGTTTGTGTTCTCGAACGACTTCACGCGTCTCCGGTCACGGAAATCGATGACTGGCTGTCACATCCGCTCAACGCCAACCTATGTGAGTGGGGTCTGGTACCGGCCAATGGAAGTTTCCGGAAGGGGAGCCGGAAACTCGCAGTCGTGTGAAATCCGTTTACTTGTAAACATAACCAGCGGCTGGAAAGGCTACACATATGTCTGGAGCGAAGGCCAGACCGATGCTGCGATGACGGTTCCTCCGGACATCACCATCTCTGAAGGAACGGTACATGGCAACTGGTCTTCCCCCAGGCGATCCGAGTGTCAGGCCTGTTACGTAAAAGCCGTTGAATTTGTCCTCAGCGTCAGTGCTCAGCAACTGAAAGGAACTCACAAGTGCGTGGAAGGTCCCATAAATCAAATCGCGATGCTGCAGACTCCGGGTGTCTTCCTCGCGGCCCTTCCTGATGGTCCTGACAAACTGGATTGTTATTCCCTGCGGGACGCACGGAATTCAACCACAGAAGACATGGCCCGATCCTGCCTGGACGTCAACTGTACGTTCGATCTTTCACCTTGAGGCCCCGGAAATTCGCCCATTGAGACCTGCAATATCACACATTGCTGGAACAGGCGTCTCTGGTCGGACAAGCCCCGCGCGGCTCGCCGGTTTTCAAAACTCCGGCTACTGCGATTGTATTGCCAAGACGTGGACCGGATCCGGAACTACTCCGTCGAATCGACTGGCGAGGACCGGGACAGATGCCGATGGTGGGGGCGTCTGTGAAGGACACCAAGGCCGTAAAACTGATTTTGGAATGGATTCAGTCCCTTCTGCCGGGCGTTCAGAGGTAAGGTGTCTACCGTTTTTTCTTCTTCGCTTTCGCCTTTGGTTTCGCTTTTGCCTTCTTTCGGTTGCCGCCCGTGTCCAGTGACATCAGCTTTTGCTCTTCGCACAGTGGGCTGACACTGTCGGGCTGAGACAGCATTTCTGCTAACGCAGTCTCGCGAAAAATAGTTTCTGTCGCCTCCAGAGCCTTGTCCAGTCGCCGATGCAGCGGACACAAAGTCCCGCCATGAGACTGAATCTTCAATGGACACTCGTGAATTCGTTTAATGGGTTCGACAACGTCAACAACATCCAGGAGGGTGAGGTCTTCAGGGTCTTTCGTCAGCACAAAGCCGCCGTGCAGACCACGTTGAGAATGCACGATTCCGCCCCGGACAAGCCCCTGCATCAGCTTCGAAAGATATGGCAGCGGAACGGCAGTGATCTCAGCAATCTTCTTTGCGGTACACGGCTGCCCTTCGTGCTGAGCAATCGTGGTGATCGCTCGGAGAGCATATTCAACAGTTTGTGAGATCATGGGTGACTGGTCCGTGCATCCAATTTCGACAGCAAAATGTCTGTTTCACCGAAGTCTAGGGGTTCCAAGCCCTGAACGGCAAGTGTGCTGCTGCTTGTCCGCGATCGGCACCAGCGTTCAGCATCGACACGGTTCGCAGCCATAATGGCCCCTGCTACGGTCACTCTGACCGGCAGTTTCTGGTGGAAATGTCGAGGCTTCTCAGTAATTGGCTGGATGGAAGGTAACATTCCTTCCAACTTCGCACGCCACAAATCCAGTTAAAGAAAAACATATTCGATAACTCTTCAGTGTGGGTGTGAACGACTCGGCAAGGAGGCCGGCATAACTCTTGGACTGGTACTTCGCAGAGCCCTCAAACTGGTGTCCCTCTGCAGCTGGTGAGAAATCCGTCTGCACCACGTTCGACGCGGCTGAAATGTCTGCGGCGGTGGATGACATACCGTCACCAGTGTATATCTGCGCTGGCTGGGGCACGGTATCTTCTGCCATGCGCCGCAGGACCGAGTCTCTTCACATCCGCTGATGTACTTTACGGTACAGGACATGCTGTGCGTCTGGTCCGGCCGGTGATATCGCACCCATCTGGTGGCGGAATGGGTTGGCGGTCATTGCTGGTTGAGTGAATCGCCGACAACCAGAGATGATCGACTCGTGATATCAATGGGCCAGTTCACTCATGATGGTCTCGCGCGAAGCAGCGGTTGCATTGTCGGTGCCCAGCTTGTCGAAGCGGTCATTGGGAGGACGTATTCTCGAACAGCATTGCCTGGTCGACGCCGCCGACGGCCAGGTCCAGATCACCGTCGCCGTCGATGTCGCCGAAGACCGCTTCATGTGCGGGAGCGGTCGTAGCAGCAGACCATACTGGCGAATTGGAAAGCGTGCCCATG
This sequence comes from Fuerstiella sp., assembly GCA_029245955.1. Lineage (GTDB taxonomy): Bacteria > Planctomycetota > Planctomycetia > Planctomycetales > Planctomycetaceae > Fuerstiella. The sequence continues at coordinate 73,044 of JAQWOH010000023.1, forward strand.
TCCTGCAGGTAGATCGACACTCGCCGCCCGCTCCAGTCGGCAGCAGCCAGATCCAGATCCCCGTCGCTGTCCACGTCGCGAAAATCAAAGCCGTGGTAACCCGTCTTTGCGCCACTCGTCCACACGACCTTCATCGTGTTCAGGCCCTCCTGCCGCCCCAACGCCACACTGCGCCCGGGAGGTCCCCACGGACCCTTCGCACAAAATAACTCTTTTGAGCCGTTGCTGTCTATGTCGATGCAATAGACCCGCTGGACATGCCGCACCGTCTGATCTGTATAGACCAGCGTTCCTTCGTCAAAGTTGCCGTCTCCGCTGTTTGCGAAGACGATAATCGTCCCCGTTTTGGGATACGTTCCGACGATATCCTGATCACCGTCGGAATCGATGTCCGCGAAGATTGCCGATTCGCTGTATTGCCGAGGACCAATGCGGCGACTGACTGTCCTTGATGGATATCCGGTTTCGTTCACAAACAGAGCCAGCCCCAGATGCGGCAATCCCGCAGCCATCAGCATGTCGTAATCGCCGTCGTTGTCAACGTCGCCGAAGTCGATCTGGTTAGCGTCGATATATGTGTCCGTTTCCCATGTAGGCCGAACGTTGAAGAGAGCTTTTCCCCTTCCCGTACCATTGATGTACAGTGAGCAGTGTGACTCATGAGTGCCGGCAATGTCGTCCTGACCATCTCGATTGAAGTCCAGCACTGAGATGTGATCGCAGTCGCTCGTCTCAAGTGATTCCCAGTGTGGCTTTGACGCAAGTTTTCCGTCTTCGTTGCGGTACACAGCCCATCGCCGTGGATTCGGGACGCTTGTAATCAGGTCCAGGTCGCCGTCCTGGTCGACGTCCAGCAGCTGCGCGTTACCATCGCCGCCTGAACGGGAACTGCCGCTAACCCAGATCGGTTTGTCCGAAAACGTCGGAACGCTCGGCGTTTCAGCCAGACACAGTGTTGAGATTGACGCGAGGGACGCTGCGGTTGTGAAGAGTAAAAGTATCGTGTTCACCGATGTCTCCTGACTCGTTCCGACGTGGAGTTTGGACGGAAGTAACGTGGCTCTCCGTTACCGTATATGAGCACTGTTCGCCTATTCCGGCGCTTCGAAGAATCCGGGGTCCACGGTCGCTCCCATTTTGACCGCCACCGTTTCCATTTGGATGTACAGTTTTCCGTTGACCATTAGTTTAATCTTCGACGGAAGTCCGCCGACAAAAGAACCGTGGGCCTCGCAATACCACTCGGCCGGCACGGGCTCGGCGCCATGTTCCGGAACGATCATCGTGGTTTCGCACTTTGCGATCCGGTAGCTTTCTCGATCAAAATAGATCCTTAAGTCGCGATGGTCTGCATGACTGACCCCGAGTCCAACAGTCGCCCGTCTGCCGACCTTGATACCGTTGATCCTGCTGAGCTTGTAGGAACGGTCGGTCAACGGAAACAGCATCCTCGCCCAATCTGCCTTGATTTGCCCCAGCCTGTCCCTGAGCAGATCCCCCTCAAGCATGCGGACGCCATTGGCGCCGGAGACCCAGACCTTATCACCGTTCGCGGTGATCACGAATGCCCCTTCAATTTCCTGACGATACCAGTGCGGCCAGTTGGTCGCATACTGAGCGACAAAAGGTTGCCCTTCGCCCATGCCGTAGAACGTTCCCTGTTCCATCCACAAGGTCGGGCCCTTGAGTCGGGAAAGAGTTCTCTCGCCACCTGCAGCATTGATTGCCCGTTGCAGGATCTGTCTGGCGGAAATATCCTTCGGAAGTTCATCGGCGACAGCAGGGACAATACTTACGATTAACACGGCAGACAACTGGAGGTTCCGTATCACGATGAAGCCTCCCCGGGGCGAGTTTTTCTGTATCGACATGATGTCGGTGGTTTATTCTGTTCACTTAGGATGCCCGCTGCACATCGGTACACCGATGTTATGACAGAGGATATCGACTGGCAGTCGGCCATGCGAGCACTCCGGTTTCACTGATGCTTGTCAGGCGGCGCGTCAGGAATCATCTCGGTGAGATCATGTTGTTCGCCCCGTTGAGTAGTACCGGTGGTAACCGGGCCTGCCATCACTTCGCACGTACACGGGTTCGTTCGGACTTGGCTTTGAATTCGGCGGCTGCCTTTTTCGGCAACCAGCCAGCGAGTTGAGCCCGGATCGTCTTGTGGGTCGGGTCTCCTGCCAGATTGTGGAATTCGCCCGGGTCCTGCCGATGATCGTAGAGCTCCTCGGCCCCGTCTTCGTACACAATCAACCGCCAGTCTCGACTGCGGATGGAGTGATTGCCAAAGTACGACGATGTGAGCGCCGGCTGGCTGCGCGGAGCAGCGGGATCGTCCAGCTGAGGAACGAGAGAGATGCCTTCGAGATGCGTATTCTTTGGCAGCCTGCACAGCTCGACCAGCGTCGGGTAGATGTCCAGCAGACTGGCGGGTTCCAGGCAGGCTTTTCCGGCCTGGATACGTGGTCCGGCAAACAGCAGCGGAACTCGAGTGGATTCTTCCCACAGTGTGCGCTTGGCCCAGTGCTGTTTCTCGGACAGGTGAAATCCGTGATCGCTCCACAGGACGATCAGGGTGTTGTCGGCATGGTGACTGGATTTCAGGGCATCCAGAACGACGCCCACGCAATGATCGACAAAGCTGATGGATGCCAGGTAGGCACGTGTCAGACTTCGCTGCTTGCCGTTGTTGACCACCTCAGCATGAGTCGGAGCCACCGCATAGTTATTGATGGTGAGAAAGTTTTTCGGAAGATCATCGAGGTCCGACTTTGGATTCCGCGGCAGCGTCAACGATTCTGCGTCGTAGAGATCAAACCATTTTGGCGGCACAAACAGCGGAACGTGTGGGCGAAAGAAGCCAACCGTCATAAAGAATGGTTTTTCAAAAGCTTCCGTGAGTGCTTTGGCCGCGTTCTTTGCAAGTTGGTAGTCAGCCATTTCGGCGTCTGTTGCCGGATGTGCTCCCCAGTCCCAGGCACCGCTCCAGTCAGAGGGGCGGTTCATTGGTTTCCTGGGCCTGGGACTTCTCTTTCGGCCCAGAGAGCGGTCAATGTCACCGGCTAACCTTCCATTGAAACCGTGATGCAGCACCTTTCCGCCTGACAGGGTGTAATAGCCATTGTCTTTGAAGTATCGCTGAATCGTGGGAACATCGGTGAGAGCAGGCAGCTCCTCGTATCTGGGGCCGAGTTCATAACTGCCGTGCGTCGTCGCCGCGACTCCCGACATTACGCTGGCTCGTGAGCAGGAACAAACCGGAACGGCACAATGGGCGTTGGCGAAATTGCGCCCCCGTTTTGCCAGCGCATCCATGTGCGGCGTGACCGCTTCAGGATGGCCTCCAAGGAACCCGACCCAGTCATTGAGATCGTCAATGCAGATCATCAGGACGTTGGGGGCAATCCGAGCCGGACTGGTACCAGACGTTCCGTCTGACTGCGGTTGCGCCGCATTTACAGAGAAGAGACAAAGGCATAACAGCAGGTAACAGAAACTAACCTTTGCGAGATTGTTCATACGGTTATTCCTCTTTGCATGAGAGAGAACGTGCCGTCTTGAAACGGAACATGGCAGTAAGTGATCGGCCCATGTCCCGTTGCATCTGTCTTGCCGGTGACGGCGCGAATTCCTTCCTTCGCCTCCGCAGCTCCTTGTAACACCGTAGTTTGTTCAGCACCGGGGACAATCTCCTTTGCCTGAGCGAAGGCCGCAGAGAAGAGGCACATTTCAAGGAGAGAGCCAATTGTTAAAACTCTCATCGTATTCTCCTTTGTGCATCACTTGAAGTCGGACGATTCAGGCGGCCGGCGAGTCCTACTTGCCATCATTCCAGATGATGTGGGTCCCGCTTTTTCCAGGAACGACAATGTCTTTCCAGCCGTTACCGTCCAGATCGTGAACTCGAATCTGCAGGCCGATGCCGGGGCCTTTTCCTGCAGGAGCCGTCGAGATCAGATGCTTTGCCCATGTCCCAGTTTCCGCGTTCCAGTCATAGAACTGGACCGTGATGTCATCTTCAGATCCGGCGTCACGGCCTGAGTGGGCGTAGTAGCGTTTGCCGGTAATGAGTTCCGGCTGGCCGTCGTTATCGACATCGTCCCAGGCCAGCGCGTGGCCCTGCGAGAACTTCTTGTCGATCAGGTGCTGTCGCCAGGTCGTCGTGCCATCAGGCTGAGGACCGAGTTGCTCGTGCCAGTACAGCCCGTAGCTGTGCCCGTCCGCCCAGACGATGTCGTTTCGGCCGTCTTTATTGAGGTCAACAACCAGAACCGGGCAACTGGCATGCGGGAGATCGAAATCGTGGCGATACAGCCAGCGGCTTGAAAAAGGATTCGCTTTGGGCTGTTCGTACCAGCCAGCCTGGAACAGGATGTCCTGCTTACCGTCTCCATTGAGATCGCCAAAGCCCATGCCGTGTCCGTTGGTGCCGACTTCAGAAACGAGATGTTTCGTCGCGGTCACTTTGCCGCCTTCGCCTCTGACGAGACGGACTATCTGTGTGGGGTTCTTCACATTCCAGGAGTTTTCAATGAACTCCGGTGTACCGTCTCCGTCGATATCGTGGAGGAACGTGGCCTCGTTGTGCGCCGTGCCAGTGTCAATCAGCTGATGAACTGGCCAGGCTTCGACGTCGTAATTTCCCGCTCCCCGGTTCTCATACCAGTTCACGATGGAATTTGTAAAAGCTCCGGCGAGCACGTCGAGGTCTCCGTCACCGTCCATGTCGTAAAGGTGCTCGGAGTTATTCTGCAGGTAGTCAGCACCGAAAGACTCGAGCCCACGAACCGGACGCTGCTTGAAATCGGGTGACTGATACCAGTATTCACCGGCCGTAATGTCGAGTTTTCCGTCGCCGTCGATATCACCAACGGCGATACCTTCGTTGTTGTCTTTGTGAAGGAGCTGCACCCGCCACTTGTGCTTTGGTCCGCCTTTGGCTTTGCCCTTCTGCTGAGCAAATGCGTTGACTGCGATTGCTGAGATAAGAATCGCGGGTATGAGGTATTTGAGTTTCATGGCTGAAAGGTCCTGAGTTTGCTGGATTGTCTGTTGGCGGCATCAGCGCCGCTAATTTCTGTATTGGCTGGCTTACTGGGAAATAAAGTTGTGTTTTTTCAGGTAGTCATCCATCACACGCAGGAGAGCCGCATAGTGATCGAGGTTGAAAATGAACCAGCCGTGCCGGCCACCTTCGAAAGTGAATATCTGGCAGTCGTTGCCGGCAGCTTTCGATAACTCGACAAACCGGGCGGCCCCCACATAGGGTGTTACCGTGTCTCCGGTACTGTGGCAGATCAGCATCGGCGGCAGGCCTCGCTTCACATGATGCAGCGGGGACAGCGCCTGCCAGCGTTCGCCGATCTTGCCCTGTCCGTATCCATTTGCGGAAGTGTCGATTACGGGATTCAGCGGGATCAGCAGGTCCGGCACACAGGAAACGGAAAGGTTGTCCGTTGATTCATCAACAGCGGGGCTGTTTTCAAAAACGGCGGTCCCCAATGCCACATGACCGCCCGCCGAGCCGCCGCTTACCGCTATCCGTTTCGAATCGATTCCCAGCATCCGTGCATGCGCCCTCAGCCAGCGCACTGCCGAACGGCCGTCCTTCACGCAGTCGAAGACAGTTACTCCGGCTTTCGCGTCGATGAGGCGGTATTGCAGGCTGATCGCAAGCATCCCCTTTTTCGCATAGTGATCCGCGATGGTGTAAAACTTTCGTGGCTGTCCGCCAGTCCAGCCGCCGCCGTGAATGATGAGAAAACACGGTCGCCGGTCTGTCGCTGCGTCATGTCCTTCCGGCTCGAAGACATGGAGTTCAAGATCGCGAGGTCCCCACGACTTGTAGACGACTTTTCGAGACGGTTCGAGCTTCGCTGCCAGCGGCTCAAGAACCCGCGTGGGCCGTGCCTGCGACTGAGCAAAAGTGTCAGGGCAAACCGCTACAGATACGCTGAACTCGCAGAGGCAAAACACCACCCAACGGTAATTGAGTTTCATATCTGAAACGGCCTGAGTGAGTAGAAATGTCTGTCGGCGCCGACAGAACCGGCGACCTTAGTACTTTTCTGCCATCTGATTTGAGAGTCGAGTTGGGTGACAGGACTATCGAAAGGTACGATCGGTGCCTTCGGCAGAGAAATTTGTGAACCGGACTTCTTCAACCATGAGCCGCTCGAACTGAGGAGTCTCAACGAAATCATTGCCGCAGCATCCGAATTCTTTCCAGCCCATGTCGTCAATAAAGATGAGCACGATGTTCGATTGGCCTGGGTTGTCGGTTGCTGCTGTAACGAAGGTGAAAGACAGAGTACAAAGAAGGGACAAGCAAGTGGAGCAGGCCAGGACCGACTATTCTGGAATGAATTTTGTACAGGAAAAACACCTTGAGTGAAACGTTGTTTCGGATGTGTATTACTTCGCCAGCAACTTATCCACAAAGAATTCAACCTGGGATTTGTATTTCGGTTCTGCACCAGGGTATTGCAAGTGGGCTTCAACGTTGATTGCGTCTGCTTTTTCTTTCAGTGCGATTCCGAGGATCACGTGGTGAATGAGCCATCCTCGCACCTTTTTAGGGTCGCCTGGTAATTTAGCGGTTGGCGACATCGCGTAGCCCATGAAGATCGGGGGATCGTCAGCCGATATGATCGATAAGGCAGAGCAGCGCTTTGCGATTTCATTTGCTTCCTCCAGGGTTTCAGCCCCCCAGGTTGCAATGCGGATCTTTTCCGGATCGCTTTCTTTCCCCAGGGGCCTGGAGAGCGATTCCAATTTGTTTCCACCTCCCAACAGGGGGCCGATTTTGTTTCTCCAGAAATCGATATCATTGGTTGTTTGCCCTCCATGGGTCGCAACGCATGTCAGCCGGGTTGATTCCCGCTCGATCGGATTCCTGCTTTCGGGGTCTGCCATATCGTCGGTGAAGGCCAGCCACATGCAGATTTGCGCGCCTGCCGAACCACCGAATGCGGCGACCCTGTCTTTATCGATCTTCCATTCTTCTGCTTTGGAGCGAATGAATTGTAAAGCCTGTCTTGCGTCGTGATGGGCTGCGGGCAAAGGGGCGGTTGTTACATAACGGTAGTTGATCGCGGCGACGGATATTCCAGCCTTCAACAGTTGAGAAATTTCGTTTAGCTTCAGATTTTCTTTACTGCCCGCTTTGAAACCTCCGCCATGAATGTAGATGGCCAATGGAGTCGGTTTTGGGAATCTGGTTGTGTCGGCAAGCCAGATGTCGAAAACGTGGCGCTCGTGTTCGCCATATTTGACGTTCGAGAAACTCGGTGCCTTCGTCGTGGCAGTAGCGGAGTTGGCTGGTGCTGGTCCACGCGTGCCCGGCTTCCGCCCCGCCCTGTTCGTGGCGACCCGAAGTAGAGCCTGCTTTTCCGCATCGGAAAGAACCCCGTCTCCATCCCTGTCGGCTTTGGGATATCTCTTCAGAGCCAGCCGGCTCAGGGCCGACTCTTCAGCATCAGAGAGCACACCATCTCCGTTACTGTCCGCTTGCGGATAAAGCAGCAGGATCTTCTTCTCTGTTGCATCGTCCGCGTTTACGGTTGACGATCCAATCAGCAACACTATCGCGAAACAGGCAGATGTTTTCTTCATGATTTGACTACCTGGGCTGGGAGTATGGGTTTTGTAAAGTGTGGTAACCCGATGCGTTAGCGAGCGACAGTCATCTGTCAGAGCTTTGGCCACACTTCAGGTTATCTATTTCAGTTTGTGCAGGTCAATCAACCTTCCACAGCCTGACATAATCAAACATCAATCGGCTATTCGGGCTCTCAAGAGCCTTGAACGTGAATTCGTCGCGGGACATCATTGAAACTTGATTGTGCCGAAAGAGTTTTTGCCGCCCATTGATTTCGATGGATAGGGTTCCCTCTTCAAATTCGATAATCATGTCCACCCACTGACCGAGCGCCGAATCAGTCTTGGTGATCCCGAACTTCTTGTCACCAGATAATTTAAGGGAATAGCCATCCTTCGTGAAAACGAGAGAATTGATGTGGTGGCCGATGTCGAGCTTCGGTCGGGCCGGCTTGTAGGCTTCCCCTTCAAATTTGAAACGCATGTGGCAGACAAACTTCCTGGGCAGATTGTTTAACCGAATCACCGGCCCGAGACCCAGGTGGTGATTCCGCCCCAGTGCCTTTTCGGCTTCTTCTACGTTCTTGAAATCCGGTAATCCAATCAACATGCCATCTTTTACAACCCAGGTTTTCGTCCGTGGCCCCCATTGTTCTCGATCGAGTTTTCCGTCAAAGTCGTCCGAGTAAACGAGAGTCCCTTTCTCAAACAAATGAGACTTGAACGACGGCGGATCGGAGGCATTCACAGTAGACGTGCAATGGCATATCAGCGAGGCGCAGAGGACCGCCCCGACGGGGACCATTAGATTTTTCACGGTTGATATCTCCTGGTAATCTGACGCGTCACTTCGTCGGGAACGCTTTGCTCAGCACTAGCGTGAGTCGGGCTGATGCAATCATCCAGATGAACGCCTGCCGAAGTTTTGCGTTACAGCCCAACAGCGTTTTGTCGCCCGTTGCCGCACGACAAAGGGATGAAATACAATTCGTTATTCATGCCAATCTTTTCCGGTTCACAACGAATTTTTCATCGTATTCATAACCCAATCCCGGTTT
>JAQWOH010000084.1 GCA_029245955.1 Fuerstiella sp.
GTCAACTGCTGAAGAGATCACAAGTGTATACGGCGGTGAGAAAGTGTGGCGCTTGGCGGGCGAATCGTGCAGCACATAGACAATTTAGTTGGCTCCACGGCAAGTGGCGGCACAGTCAAACGAACAACCGCAGAATGGCTCGGTGATATTGGCGAATCCATCCACAAGAAACTGGTCCGAGCGGGACTGACGGAACCGAAAGCTGTGGAAGCGGAGCCGACACCAGGGCTGTCAATAACGTTGGCAGCATTTCTGGATGAGTTTGTAGCCGATGCGAAGGCGTTCCGAAAGTGGATGGAACGTCGGAGGCTGCCGAAGACAAAACGAAGGCCGACAGGAAAGATGGCTGAGAATTCCATGCGGCAACGAATAGCAAACTGCAACACGTTCTTTTCCTACGCTGTACGGGAGGAACTGCTATCGGACAATCCATTCCGAAACCAAGCCACCAGCCACCAGAAGAACAACAACGGCAAGGAAAACATTTCCACCGAAATCATCGACAAGGTTATCGGAGCCGCACCAAACGCCGAATGGCGGCTTCTAATCGCACTCTGGCGGTACTGTGGACTGCGAAAGATGGAACCGATGGAATTGACGTGGAATGACGTACTTTGGGCAGAAGGAAAGATTCGCGTCCGTTCTCCAAAGACGGCACATCATGCGGGACGGGAAATGAGGTACGTGCCGATTCGGGACGTTGAGACGTATCTAAGCGATGCGTTCGCAGTGGCTCGCGATGGACAGAAGCACATATTCGGTCGGTACGTTCCCGTCACAAACCTGTACCACACGTTCGAAAAGATCGTTGAGAAGGCAGGACACGAACCGTGGCCGAACCTGATCAAGAATCTGAGACTATCATGCGAAAACGACTGGCTGACGGCTGGTGAAGCTCCTGCACACGTTATCGCCGCATGGATCGGTCACACCCTTGAAGTCCAGAACAGTAGCTACGCCATCGTCAGCGATGGACACTTTGAACAGTTCAACGCACGAACGCCAAGCGGTTCAAAAAGTGGCAACACAGGTGGCAACAAACCACCGCGAATCGATGCGAATGACACCGAATCCATGTTGCCACCGATGTTGCCACCAATCGACAAAACGCAGGAAACCAATGAAAACACTAGGTCTGGCAGGGGTGCCGTAGACTTTGCTGGAAAGCCGGGTTTCTGAGGCGAAATGCACCGTATACCCCGGAAGGTATCTAGTTGCGACGATTCAGTTTGGACAGCAGTCGCAGGATTTCGATGTACAGCCAGACCAGAGTCACCATCAACGAGAATGCTCCGTACCATTCCATATACTTCGGAGCGTTGTTGGACGCCATGCGGTCGATCACATCGAAGTCCAGCAGCAGGTTAAAAGCGGCGAGGCCGACAACAAACAAGCTGAAGCCAATGCCTATCGGCGTGGCGTTATGGATGAAGCCTATCGGCATGCCAAACATCCCCATCACCATTGACATGAGGTACAATAAACAAATCGCACCTGTAGCGGCGGTGATACCCATCCGTAATTTTTCCGTGACCTTGATGATGCCGCTTTGGTATAGAAACAGCATCACCAGCAATGTGCCAAATGTCAGGCAACAGGCCTGAAAAACGATGGGCACCTGAGGGAACTGAGACTGGATAATGGCGGAAATTCCACCAAGGAAACAGCCTTCGGCTAATGCGTAAACCGGCGTTGTGTAGGCGGCCCACACCGGTTTGAAGATGGTGACCATCGCCAGAATAAAGCCAACAATTGCACCGCCAAACATCAATGGCATGATGGTCTGAACACCACCGGCAGCGACCCCACCTGCCTCTTGAAATTTGAACCACGTCATGCCGGCCGTCAGCAGGGCCAGCATGATCGCGATCAACGTTTTGACCGCCGTTCCGGTGATCGTCATGGTGGACGTGTCACCGTATGATTCAAAGTTCTGGAAGACGCTGCCCGTCAGGGCCGGATTGGAAGATCTCATCTGTTGTTACCTTGCTGTCGTTGCTTTGTATGAGCGATATGAATCGTTGATGGCAAGCTGTGTGTCATCCGCCCGGTGGCCACAACTTTTCATTCGATCTCGGACCAAACACCGGTGGCTTGTTCGTTGTCAGTCAGGACGGGCCAGTTACTTGTGGACTTTTGCTGACGCTGCGTCATTATACTGCACAAACGCTGTTGGGCCAAATGCCGGGTTGGTCGTTTTCAGGGCATCGTTCACTCTGATACCTCTTTATAACAGAATCCCCTCTCACCACCGTTGCCGGATCCAGACCCATTCCGTGTCAGATTTCCAACAATTCAACCTGATTGCCCCGCTGCACCAGGCGATACAGGACGAAGGCTATGAAGTTCCGACTCCCATTCAGCAGCAAACTCTGGCTGTTGCATTGGAAGGACAGGACGTACTGGGCTGTGCTCAGACAGGAACCGGCAAGACCGCGGCGTTCGTACTGCCGATTCTGAATCACCTGGCAGACAATGCGTTCAAGACGGTGGCCAACCGACCGCTGGCGCTGATTCTGGCTCCCACACGAGAACTCGCCATTCAAATCGGTGACAGTTGCACTGCCTATGGCCGGCACGTGGATGTGTCTCACGCATTGATTTACGGAGGTGTCGGGCAGGGTCGGCAGGTGAAGGCCGTTGAACGAGGTGTGCATATCCTGATTGCCACGCCGGGTCGTCTGATCGATTTGATGAATCAGGAGCACATTTATCTGAATCGATTGCAGATCTTTGTGCTGGACGAAGCCGATCGCATGCTGGATATGGGATTTCTGCCGGACCTGAAACGAATCATCAAGTCACTGCCTGTTCGCAGACAGTCGATGTTCTTTTCCGCGACGATGCCCAACAGCATCGTGAAGCTGACTGAGAAACTACTGCATCGCCCGGTGATGGTGAAGGTTGATGCAGAGCACACCAATGTCGACCTGATTGATCAGCGAGTGATTTTTGCTGAGTTCCGTCAGAAAAAGCCGTTACTCAGTCAGCTGCTGAAGGCCGGAGATGTCGGTCAGGCCATCGTCTTTACACGTACCAAACGAGGAGCCAATTTCGTTGCCGAATATCTGCGCCGCGACGATATTGAAGCTGTTGCGATTCACGGCAACAAATCACAAAACGCTCGTCAGCAGGCCCTTGATGCATTTCGCGCGGACAAGGCGCAGGTACTTGTGGCCACGGATCTGGCAGCTCGCGGCATTGACGTCGAAGGTATTACTCACATCATCAACTTTGAATTGCCTGTTGAACCCGAAGTTTATGTGCACCGCATAGGCCGCACCGGTCGCGCCGGAGCAACCGGCATCGCGATTTCCTTCTGCAGTCCGGAAGAGTCAATTCGTCTGCAGCAGATCGAGCGGCTGATTGGGTTCAAGCTGCTTGAGGACGGTCGCACTCCGGAACCACTGTCCGAATCCGAAGCTGCGGGTGACTCCGACGGCAGTTCACCACGATCCGGCGGCAGGAACCGTCGTCGTCGCCGCAGGGGTGGGGCTCGCAATGCCACGCCAAAGTCTGACGTATCAGGAAAAACCGGCAGGAAGAATAAGGGGCAAGGTCGCCGAGGCCGACGCGGGGCGTCGACGGATAGCGACACGCCGAAGAAACCTTCCTGAGCGAGCATTATCCTGTCTTCCGCGATGTGCAACGTTAACTCACAGAAACAATGACTGGAAACGACGCAGCGCTCAAGATTACGTCACTGATAAAGAAGATTCCACGAGGCCGCGTCGCTACATACGGTCAGATTGCGATACTCGCGAATCGTCCTCGAAACTCTCGTCAGGTGGGGGCCGTACTGAAGTCGCTGCCTGCAGGCTCAGGCGTGCCGTGGCATCGAGTCGTGAATTCCCATGGGCGTATCAGCGACAGAAGTCATTCAGCGTCCGAAGGACTGCAGCGCTGCCTGCTGGAAAGTGAAGGCGTGGAACTAAATGAGACGGGCCGGATCGATCTTAATGTATTCCAGTGGAGGCCCCGGCGACGTTGAATTCCAATGCCTCAAACCAGTACTTTGTAATGCGCGGGCGACCGGGTACAGGAGAACTGACAGACACCGTTGCCTGCCGACTGAATGCCTTTCCTGTTCCTCCCGGTGGCGGCACCCTTCTGCGTCGGTTCAATCTGTAAACACTGCTGAATCGTTGCAATTGCTACGTCTTGGGGGGCCTGAGAATGCCTCTGGACGGATTCGTGGCACAAATCGTACTCTTTATCGTCTCATTTTGATCTAATCGGTCGTTTTCAGCGTTGGCGGTCTGATCGTCGTGCAGGATTTCATCGTCACGGAATTCGAAGAACTGACAACGCCCCGTCGCATGCGCTGGGATCTTGACAAATGAGCGTACCAGAACTGACCGAACTTGGACCATGGCTGAAATATCTTTCCAGTCTGACGGCCACAATTATCGTTGCAGCAGCTGTGCTTCACCTGTTCTGCTTTTTCCTGCTGTCGCTGTGGTATCGGCGTGACCTGTCAGCCATCGCCGGATGCCTGGATGATTTTACTCGTGGTCTTAAGCATCGCAGTGTTCTGGGCCGCAGTGCTCCATTGACCAATCAGATTGATGCGTTCGTAGAAGATATTAATGATGTTGTTAACGATCCGACCCGAGTCGAAGATCGCACGGCCTGTCTGCAGCGGATGCATATTCTGGATGAACGGCGCAGCTACCTGGATTCATTATCATTCGAAACCGCCGGTAATGTTGCTCGCACGATGATTGAGGCTTATCCACTGGCCGGCGTACTGGGAACAATTCTGGCCATCGGGTCTGCTTTACAGCGATCGGACGCAGCGACCAATGCGGCCGCCACGATGTCTGATATTGTGACACGGTTTGGCGACGCCATCTGGTCGACTTTCTGCGGCCTGTTCGCTGCGATCATGCTGATGTTCGTCAACAGTCTGCTGGAAACTCGTTTTGAACGACTGACGCAAAGTCGGCTGCAAGTGCGAGATATGGTCGCCAAGGCGAAGCGAGAGCTGGCACTGTCGTCGGCGCCAAATGGCGTTGAGTCGTTGAGGGGCGATGCAACGGTGTCGTCTGCCGTGACAATGGCACCGATGGAGCAGCCGTCATGAAGAAAAGTCGCCGCATGACATTTCAGCTGACTCCGCTGCTGGACCTGCTGCTGATAGTCATTTTTGCTCAGTATATGGAAGTCCAGCAGAAGGCTGAATCTGCTCAAACAGAAGTGGAACAGCAGAAGGCTGAACTTGCTGAACAGTACAACCTCCGTCGGGACGAGTTGGAACGGCAGCACGCCGCAGAAAGTGGCGACGTTTCGGCCCTGCGCGAACGTTACAGTGACCACTACGAAAACATGGTGAAGCAGCATCAGCAGGCCGGAACTGCGCTGGCGACGGCCTTCAATCTGCCGGGACGGTTGATGGAAGAGGTCCTGCGGCTGAAGACAAACGGCGATGTGACAGACGGCCAGAACATGGAATCCGCTGTCAAACGCATCGAAAAACTGCTGCCCACGAGGGGGGCGGAAATGCTGCGGTTCATTCTGCGGTACGATGAAATGCAGAAACATGTGTCGGTGTGGGAACTGCACCTGCAGGATAACGGACAGGGTTTGTTTTCGGACGGCGAACAGTCGCAGATGCTTTCCTTTGGTACCATCGAAGAATTCGTTTCTCGGGCGTTTGAGGTCAGTAAAGCATTTACGGAACCGAAACCACTTGTCATCATCCTGTTGACGCACGGTGACACGCAGGCGGGACAGCGCAGGCGAGCAGTGAATGGCATGCCACTGCTGATCGAGAAACTCAGACGCGACGCTGGAAATACTCGCTGGTTTGATTTTTCGCTGATGGGGTTCCGACCTGCCGGTCCGCTGTTCAGTCAGAGCTCTGGTTCATCAGAATGAAGGCACCGAAATGAATTCCAAACGACCCGGAGTTGTTAAGTCTACTGCGCGAGCGGCTACTGGCGGGGTTATCGTTGTGGCAGCGCTGCTGGCACTGATGTTTTTCCGTGGAGCCGGTTCAGGTACGGGAGATTCTGATTCGTCAGACACGACCCCCGGCATGGTCACTACCGATTCCCCGTCAGAGGCCCCTGAAACTCTCACCGATGCGGAGTCGGCCACTGCCGGGCTGACACCGGACGAACAGAAAGCTCTGTCGGACCGGGTCTTATCGATCCTGATTGACGAACACGACTTTATGATCGGGATACCGACTGATGCCAACATTGTTTACCAACCCTGTGACCTCGACCGGGTGGTGGAGCTGGCCGGGCACGCGGAGGGTGATTCCAACGGGATACGAGTTCGTATTCTGCAGCGTGAAAGTGCTCGACCGTCCGCTGAGGAAAAGCTGAAAACAGCGTTAGCCGGCGCAGGTATCGATGTTGACGCACTGTATCAGCAGTCTGAGTTCGTACCGTAGTGCAGCAGATGTTCGCCGCCGGAACCAGGTCGTCATCGACGGGGTCTGGATCTTAAGTTTTCAGCCTTCTGGCTCGCGTTCCACTGAGTGCGTGCCATGCTGTGGACCAATCGAGTGGATGGCACTGAAGAAACGTTCTAATCAACGCGAAGTCGTCTCTTCCCTAATGCAACGGAGGGATGTCTGCTGGAAATTCTGAGATGAAGTTGAAGTGCGTGCCGGAAGACTTTGTCGTTACGGAAGTCTCGGACCGTAAACCGGCCGGTGGCGTTCATGGACTGTATCGGCTGAAGAAGGCTTCGGTCGGCACACTGGAGGCTCTGCAGACACTGCAACGGTCCTGGAATCTGGCACCCACAAGTCTGAATCATGGTGGACTGAAGGATCGACACGCCGTAACGTCGCAGTTTGTCACAATTCGAAATGGCCCTCGGTCGGATTTTATTCACGAATTATTCAGCCTCACGTATCTGGGGCAGACGGAAACGGCATTTGGTGCGGCCGATATCGTTGGCAACCAGTTTGAGATTGTCGTGCGCTCATTGTCTGAACCCGACTGCCAGCGAATTCAGTCTCGAGGCCCGCTCGTGCAGACGATCGGGTTTCCCAACTACTTCGACGAACAACGATTCGGTTCGATGGGCGCATCGCGGGAATTCATCGCCACCCGTTGGTGCCGGAAAGATTATGAACAGGCTCTCTGGCTGGCTCTGGCGGAACACAACCGTCACGACAATGGTGCGGAACGTGTGCAGAAAAAAATATTGCGAGATCTGTGGGGTGAATGGAAACAGTGCAAGCAACAGCTGGACCGTTCTCACCGACGCAGCATCGTTACCTATCTGGTTGATCATCCCGTCGGTTTTCGCAAAGCGTTTGCCCTGCTGAATGCAAACCTGCGAGGACTTTACCTGTCTGCGTTTCAAAGTGCCGTCTGGAACCGAATGCTGGCAAAAGCGATCTGCCCGGAAAATCAGACCCTCGTCGATGCTCATGGCTTCAGCGTGGAGGTCGGTGACTGCGCACTTCCGTTTCCAGTGCCGGATGAGACCACCGCCGTTCGCTGGCCCGAACTTCCACTTCCGTCTGCCCGCTGCAAAGGACTGGATAACGATATGCGGAACCTGTGCAATGAATCCCTTTCTCATTACGAAATGACTCTGGAGCAGATGAAACTGTCTTTTCCGCGTGATCGCTGGTTCTCCCGCGGACAGCGAAGGACGGTGATTGTTCCGACAGACCTGCAACTTACGGGTGCTGTTGATGAACGCTACCGGGGCCGACGAAAGGTTCTGCTGTCGTTCACACTTCCACGAGGCTGCTATGCCACGATGTTGATCAAAGCTCTGACTGCACACAGGGACAATCAGGAAACCGAAATTGCGGGAGAATCGGCATGACCCTTCCGCAGCCCGATGTGCTGTATGAAGACAATCATCTGCTGGCAGTCTGCAAGCCCGCCGGAGTGCTGACGATGGGCGACCAGACCGGCGACGTGACGATGGTTGACATTGCTCGAGAGTATCTGCGTATCAGATACAACAAGCCGGGTAATGTCTTTGTAGGCGTCGTCCATCGGCTGGACCGTCCGGTGTCCGGAGTCCTTCTGTTTGCTCGAACCAGCAAAGCAGCGGCTCGACTGTCTGATCAGTTTCGTCGCGGCACTGTTCACAAGATCTACCGCGCACTGGTTGCCGGGACTCCCGATGATTCCGACGGAGAATTCACCGACTGGCTGCTGAAGGATCGGCAGCAGAACGTTGTATCGTGCGTCAGTTCAGACACGCCCAGGGCTCAAAAAAGTGTCTTGCGCTATCGCGTGGTCGCACAACAACAGGGCCGATTGCATCTGAGAGTCGAGCCTGTGACGGGGCGCAGCCACCAGATTCGTGTGCAACTTTCCTCACACGGTCTGCCGATTGTTGGTGACACAAAGTATGGATCGACTGTTCGAACGGGTGGCCGAGTCATGTTGCATTCTGAAACGCTGCAGTTTGATCATCCCACGCTTAGAGAACGTCAAGCCGTGACGGCAGCGCTTCCCCGTGATTTTCAGGCCCCATAACCCTCCGTACGATTCAGCCGAACTCAGTCGAACGGCAGAATTCGGCGAATTCGTGGATTGCCGTTCGCGCAGAATTTCGTGTGCGTTATGGTTCTTTCTCTTTCCGCCGTATGGTCGATTCCATGGAAGTGAATCCGCGTGACGCCCAGCGCCAATAATAAGCCCGATTCGTCCGGTTATCCTGAACTACCGTCGTGGCGCACAGTTGCAGTCATCTGTACTGGGCTGCTGCCTTGTCTGGCTGCCTGTCTGTTCGCGGTCTCGCCGTCAGGCCAGGCTCCTCTTGTTGTTACGAAATCACGGCCATCCCTGTTGTTTGCTACGTATATGTTTCATCACGGCGAGGAACCAGTGGAGCTGTCAGCGGTGCTGGAATCGGAATTTCCATTCGTGAACAAAGGTGATGTGCCGGTAACAATCGGCGACGTCACAACCAGTTGCGGATGCATGCGGCCTCGTGTGTCACAGAAACAGGTGGCTCCGGGAGAAATGGGATGGCTGACCGTTCCGATTCAGACCATGAATCAATCGCCGGGATCGCACGAGTACACGTTGACAGTCAACTACACCGACACGACGTCGCGTCAGACAACGCTCATGATTAAGGCGGTCTTTCCCGAAAAGATGGTCGTCGTTCAGCCGAAGTCACTGTATCTTTCGCAGCGAACTGAAAAGCCGTTGCCGTTTAACGTGGCAATCAGTGACTTTCGAGATTCGCCAATGCGAGTCACCTCTGTTGAATCCACGGCGTCGTTCGTTTCTGCACACATTATCGCGGATACTTCCTCGCAGATCGTGCAGACGGCGTATCAGGAAGAGACACCGGGTTCAACGGTTGAACTGCGTGGAGAAGTTTCAGGCCGTATTCCGCCCGGGCGCCACCATGTTCTTGTTACGGCAACAACAGACGATGCAGATTTTCCCGTCGTGACCGTACCAATGCTGGTCAATGGTCCGGCATTCCCCCCCGGCGAAGCTCCCCTGACCAGTCCGTCCCAGTTGACTTTAGTCGCCAGTGACCACCCGGGCGCGCGTCGAGCAGCAAAGTTTGATCTGGTGATGCCGACTTCGTGGCAGATTTCTCATGCATCAGCGTGGCCATCGGAGCTTGCGGTTACGTATGGTGACCTCAGGCCATTTTCCGAACAGGAACGTGCACTGGAAGTTACTGTAAAACTGTCGGACCTGCCGGCGAAGGGGGTCAGCGACGGTGTGGTTCAGCTGATTGCGAACGACGGGCGGGATCTGGTCACGGTGAGGGTGACATTTGCTACACCCTAGGTTGATCCGGGTTTTCGCTCGTGGTGGCGTTCTTTTCATCAGACGTCATTTTCGCGGCACGCCGCAGAAACCGTCTGGAAACTGCCGTTGTTAACTTTTCGCCGATCCGTGGGAAGATCTCACGCAGTACAACGGCAGGCCGCATGGGCGGCCAGTTGACGATGATCTCCGGAGGTCCGGAATGAATGCCTTTCAGCACCGCGTTCGCCACAGCTTTTGTAGACGTGCCTCCCAGAGCCAACGACGTCTTCTTTCCCGTGGCCCGGACTATACGATCGTAGATACCACCGTTCCGCGTGAAGCCTGGACAGATGGCGGTGGCGGTGATGCCAAGATTCAGGTATTCGCCACGAAGTCCCAGAGTGAATGCAATCAGCCCCGCCTTGGTTGCTCCGTAGACACTGCCATACGGGGGGCAGAGCTTGCCGGCCGTTGATGCCATGTTGATGATCGCTCCGGAGCCCTGCTGCAGCATATGTGGCACAACCAGCCGGCTCAGTACGATTGCTCCTGTCAGATTCGTTTCGATGGTCTGCAGGATTTCGTCAGTTTCGACTTCTTCGAAATGACAGAAGCATTCCACCCCCGCATTGTTGATCAGTACATCGATTCTTTCGAAACGGTCGATTGTCTGTTCTACCAAAGCGTTCAGGTCATTTGGGTCTGATACGTCTGTCCGCACAACCAGAACATCAGTTCCACCTGCGCTGAGCTCATCGCCCAAGTGCTGCAGTTTGTCTTCAGAACGGGCCGCCAGAACGACCGTGGCTTTCTCGGTTGCAAGTCGCTTTGCGAGGTCATAGCCGATTCCGGCAGAAGCCCCGGTGATGATGACGACTTTGTCCTGCAATGACATAGGTGTTGTTCTCTGAAATAACTCGGGCGACGGTTGTCACTACGAACGTCAACAGTTGAAGTCGATCGGTGTTTACTCCCGGAGCATCGCATATTCCACCAGGCTCGTCGAACACCAATTGTGAAATTCGAAGAATGCGATAAGGCAAATCACACGTCCGCCGGTTGCGAACACGGAAAGGTCACGTCATAGTCATTCTCTCTGAGAATCCGTCAAGCATAACCTGTTTTCGTCCGTCCTGCGGGCTCGATGTGTCCGTCGCGGATCTGGCAGGATGGTTTCTGACCGGATTCTGCCGTTAAGCGTTCAACATGTCCCGCATGACCATTTTGCCCACTGATTGCACTAATGAAAAGTTTTCCCTTCGTTACGATCTTTGTCCTGCTGACCGCCCCCTATGCTTCTGCAGCGGACCGCCCGAACATATTCATTGCTATCAGCGATGATGTTTCCTTTCCGCACGCCTCGGCACATGGTTCGAAAATGGTCAGTACGCCTGCCTTTGATCGCGTTGCCGCAGACGGCGTTCTGTTCAGCAATGCGTTCTGTCCGGCGCCTGGCTGCAGTCCCTCACGCGCCGCATTTCTGACGGGACGTCACATCTGGATGATTGAGGAGGCGGGTACTCATGCCAGTTACTTCCCGGCGAAGTATCAGACATTTCCGGAAGCGCTGCAGGAGTCCGGGTATTTTGTCGGCGCCACGGGCAAAGCATGGAGCCCCGGCGACTACAGGCACAACGGCCGCGAACACAATCCCGCCGGTAAACGGTATGGCGAAAAGAAAAGCGGTTACGTGGGTGGATTCAAGAAATTTATGAACGAACGGCCAAAGGACCGGCCGTTTTGTTTTTGGTTTGGCAGTTCGGATGCGCACCGCAGCTATAAGAAGGGATCGGGGCTCGCAAAAGGCAAGGCACTGGATCAGGCCGAAGTACCGAAGTTCCTGCCGGACCATCCGGAAATTCGCAGCGATCTTCTGGACTATGCTTTTGAAGTCGAACGTTTTGACGACGACTGCGAGCAGATGCTGAAAGTACTTGAGGCCGCAGGTGAACTGGACAATACACTGGTGATCATCACCAGTGACAATGGCATGCCGTTTCCGCGAGCGAAAGCGAACTGCTACGAGTACGGGATTCATATGCCTCTGGCCCTTTGCTGGAAGGACAGTGTGCCGAGCGGACGAAAGCTGAATGACCTGGTTGGCTTCGTGGATCTGACAGCCACAATTTACGAAGCGGCCGGCGTGGATTCACCAACGGAATTTCCCGTCGTCGGCAGGAGCCTGGTTGCGGACCTGAAATCAAACAAATCCGGAACCGCCGATCCAGCTCGTGACGCTGTGTACGTGGGCCGGGAACGGCATTCGTCGTCGCGGTTCAATACGCTCGGATATCCTCAGCGAGCAATTCGCACTCAGGATTATCTGTACATCTACAACTTCAAGTCGGAACGCTGGCCGGCCGGAACACCGCAGAAATATGGCAAAGCGGTATACAACGATGATGGCAGCCTGCAATCATCCCGGCTGGGTCCGAAACACGGCGGTTATCACGACATTGATGCGTGTCCTTCACTGACCTTTCTGATCGAAAACCGAGACGACGCCGACTTCGGCAGGTATCTGGGGTGGTCCGTCGACAAACGTCCGACCGAAGAGCTGTTCGACATCAAAGCCGATTCAGCCTGCTTGCACAACCTGGCTGCTGATCCGAAAATGGCCGCTGTGAAGAAGCGGCTCAATCAGCGACTGATGAAGGAACTTACAGAAACCAAAGATGTTCGTGTCCTGGATGGCGGTGACGTCTGGGAAACCTACCCCCGAATCAGCAGTCTCAGGTGGTTTGAGACTCCTGATTGGACAAAGCAGAACCCCGCTGCTGTGCCCCAACAGGCATGGCTTGACGCCCGACGTCCGAAAAAGTGACGGGAAATGCCCGGCCTGGCTGTCCAAGAGTCCGGGACAGTATCAATTTGCGAGTCTGTTCGGTTTCCCAGCGGGGGCTCGCATCCGTTGGCGGTCGGCACTGTCTCAGTTGACGGAGTTTTCATAACAGATGACGCCGAGGTTATCCCGTTCTTCACACGTCAGCAGGTCATGATCTCCATCCCGGGCCAGATCCGGCAGTTTAATGCGATCAAACTTGCTGCCCGCCGTGTTGCCGCTGAAATCGTTAAAGGCCCGATGCTGCGGCTCAGTGTCATTCGTTGTTTGTGTCGGTGCTCCGGACAGCCAGTAGACTCCCACTTTCCCTTCGGCATGTTTACATTTGCAGTCCAGGTCCATGTGGCCGTCGTTGTTCACGTCGCCAAACGCAGTACCTTTACCGCCACCGATGCCATCAGAATGAATGATTCTGGGGGATTCCCACGGTTCCGGAAGGTCTGCTCCCGGCGTCAGCAGCCGCACGTAGCCGTTGCGGGTGTTACAGGCAACGGTCAGTTTGTTATCGACGTTGCCGATGTCCAGAAACATGGCTTCAAGGTCTTTGCCGCCAATCAGGTGATCTTTCCACACGACTGATTGTGCGGTCGTCTGATTTTCCAGCCAGCCGACGCTGCGAAAAATGCCTTTTCGGTCGGAGTAAACGATGTTGTCGTCGACGTTGAAGCGACATGATCCAGCCGGACTTTCGGAGGTCACGGAACCGAGCGTCTTCATCGCGTCTTTCCAGGTTCTAAAGTGTGATCTGAGCGTTCGGATCTTTACTGCCGAAGATCAGTGACCTGCCGTCCAGCGGTTCGCAGAACATCCAGCGTGTGTAGTTGACTGACACGTGAACGGGCTTTGTTATCCATGCAGCAGAATCTCGTACTGATTCCCGCGACACGGCACGGCCGGTATTCAAATGGAAAAACACAGCCTGATGTTTGCTCTCACAACGACTTACGACGTCCAGCCAGCCATCGTCATTGACGTCGGTAAAGACCGCGTCTTCCGGCGATCTAACGCTGCCGACCTGAATTGACGGCCACGGGTTGCGACCGACGGACGCATCGGACTGAAAACAGATTCGAATCTTTCCGCCTTCTTCCCAGCCCGTCACGATATCCAGCCGACCGTCCTTGTCGACATCAGCCAAACGTACTCCGTCGGCGCCTCGTGACGCATTGTCAGTCGTGTGCAGTGTCCATGGCTCACCAGCCATCGTCGCTGTCGATGCGGTTACCAGCAGGAAAAGCACAATGCGATTCATAAGGGGGTTCCTTGATGACAGGGCACGACGACCACTCTGTTCGGCAGGAAGCATGTGCTGCGTGCTCCACATACCGCCCAATTCGTACTATTTGGGTTTGGCCCCTGCCAGTTTGTGAACGGCATTGAATTCTGTTTCCGTCACGGGCGTAATCGACAGCCGATTACCTTTACTCATGACAGCCATCTCTGCAGTAATCTTATCCAGCTTCAACTGCTCGCGCGTGACCGGTGTTTCGAAGATCTGCGTCAGCTTCACGTCAACCATATACCACCGAGGATTCTCAGGGTCACTTTTGGCGTCGTAGTACTTGTGGGACGGATCGAATGAAAAGTGATCCGGATATCCGTCCTTCACCACCTCAGCTGTTCCGGCAATTGCCATTGGGGCGATGCGGCTGTGATAAAACAACACGTGATCCCCTTTCTTGATATCGTCCCGCAGCATGTTGCGGACCTGATAGTTCCGCACTCCTTCCCACGTTGTTCGCTTCCCTTTTTCTGCGGCAAGATCCTGTATGGAATAGACATTGGGTTCTGATTTGAACAACCAGAATCGGCGTTTGGTGGCCATGTACAGCAATCTCTTTTCCAGACCGGACGGTCAGAATGCAGTGAATGTGAGTGGATGTTGCAGCCAGGGACAATGGTAAATTGCACAACTGCCATGCCGCTGCATTGATGATTAAGATGAAATGCGGAATCGAACACACTTTAGCAGCCCGTGGCGAAAGGCCCAACGTATGGCGTCTGCTGAACATGACGAATTGCTTACTCCCGGTCGCTCAGGATCATCAATAGAAGCAATGCGGTCGGTGAACTCGTATTCGAAATCGCAATTACACGCCCCTGTTGAGGTTTCCCACGCTCTGAGACGCTCCTATTATTCGGTCTTCGCACTACAAATGCCCACTCACATCAGACAACGGACCTCATGTCAGACGCCGCGTCCAGCCGACCGTACCGCGAAATCACCACCTGCACCGAGTCATACTTTGAGCGAAAGGGCGATTCTGCGCTGGGAATGGGATGGCCCAATATTCCGGATGCTGTTCGACGCTATGACGTGATGCTGGATGTGATTCGTCCGACGTCAAAGAAGCTTCGTGTGCTGGACTTTGGCTGCGGGACCGGACACCTGCTGGAACATATTCAGCAGCGCGGCGACCTGCAGATCGATTACCACGGCGTTGACCTGTCTGACCGGTTCATTGACATCTGCCGTCAAAAACACCCGCACGAAGAGTTTACTGCCGGAGATGTGCTGCAGCATCCCGAGCTGCTGCGGACGTACGACTACGCTATTATTAACGGAGTTTTTACATCGAAATGTTCCATGACGCACGATCAAATGTTTGGCTTCGTTCAGCGGATTCTGAAGCTGGTTTACAGTCAGGTGACCAAAGGCATGGCCTTTAACGCGACCAGCAAGCAGGTTGACTGGGAGCGAGACGACCTGTTTCACCTGCCACTGGATCAAATTGCAGGATTTCTGTGTGCTGAAGTCAGTCGCAACTTCGTGATTCGCAACGACTACGGCCTGTACGAATTCACGACATATGTTTTCCACGACGATGCTGGAACAAACAACGTGGACAGCCTTTCCGCATCGTGCTGATGATATGAAACTTCACCACTCCGTCATGCACCTGATTCCATGAGCTTTCACTGGTCATGAAGAACGACGCGCGAGGAAAGGAAGTGCCTTCCGGTAAATTGTCTGAATCGAATGCGACCAGACTGACTGCAACCGCATATCATGAGGCCGGTCATGCTGTCATGGCGCTGCTGCTGGGGCGATTGATTGAAAAGGTCACGATTTTGCCCGCACAACTGCATACCGGCGGTGGTCGACTGGGTGCGTGCAAAATTCAGAAAGGACGATCTAAAGCGTCTCGGGACGTGGTGGAAGATGAGGTACTGATATTGTTGGCAGGCATGGTGGCGGAAAGTCACTTTACGGGCCGGTATTGCGAGGAAGGGGCAGCTCAGGACCTGCGAGCGGTCAAACGGTTGCTGACAAATCGAACACAGAGCGATCGCAGCATCGAGCGATTGACGCGTCGCCTCGTTGATAAAACGGAACACATTCTTGGTACCGCAGAGCATGCGAAAGCTGTTCACATGGTCTCCCGGGAATTGCTGCAAAAACAGACCATCACCGGACGAGCCGTGCAGCATATACTTCGGCAGGCACTGCAGTAATCGACTTCAGATCACTTGTCGCTGAACGCTATGTGCAGAACCATCAGTCTAACTGTGTGAGGTGACCTTTCAGGACTCGCAATGTCCGGCGCACGCCATCCGCTCCGACTTTGGATGCGTGGCCGGGCCCCTGGTCATCGATAAAAGCGACCAGACAACCCGGGCCAATAAACGTTTCCTGCAGATGATCGGGTGCTCCGAAGAAAACAGAGAATCCGCCCTCGTGCACCTCCTGAAGATAAGTCACTGGTCCGTGATCCGCGTGATGAGCGGCATTGTGCAGCCCTTTTTCCTGACCGGCAGCCAGTTGTTGTTCAGTCGTTTCCAGAATAAGCCCGTCCAGCAACGCGGAATCCACTTCCGTTTCGACAAGTTCAGACAGTTTTTCCGGAGAATTGTCACAGCAAACGACGCTGACCCTGAGTCTGTTCATCGATTCAACCCCTTCCATTAACGTACGCGGCAAATATTTGCGCTAAACTGCAACGAGTCGTTCTACACGAGGCCGATGCAATTTGTCGCGCCAGTTGCCTGGGTTTCGGAGAAACAGGCGCGAGCAGTTTACAGCAGGTCCATACCGTGGCAAAGCGGTGCCGGACAGTACAGAGAATCGATCTGTGTGTGAAGGAGCACATGAACCAAATTCAATTTCGGTCCGGTGCGATCGTCAGGAGCACAGAGAAACCGATCACCGTTTCAATGAGACTTAGTCCGGAATGACTCAATTGCCTGCAGGCTGGCCTGAGATTCCCGCTCCTGTTGTTCGGTTTCGAAGCATGAAGGATCTTTTCCTTCCAATGCGCACGGCTCGCCGCAACGACGCGGGATCCGTTTTCAATGATTCCGGTCTGCGTATTTCGTGCGGTCTCGCGATGCTATACCTTGAGTGACTATCCAGCGAACGATCTGATCTGAGATCGTTGGTCAACGAATTCGTGTCTCAGTCAGACAGACGAGAAAGAATTATGATTTCAAATGGTTCTGATACTCTCTTCGAACGCATCGGCGGCGCGGAGAGCGTCGGTGAAATGGTCCAACCGTTTTATGTCCGGGTTCCGGCAGATCCGCGACTGCGTCCGTTCTTGAAAATACGTCACTTGAAAAACCGGTCCGTGTGCAGCAGGAGTTCTTCGCTGCCGCACTGGACGACCCGCCGGGAACGGGTGATCCTGACCTCGCTAAGATTCACCAGGGGACGGGCATCGGCCGGGAGCACGTCATACTGTCTGTAAATCACCGTATTTCCGTACTGGACGAACGCACGCCATTAGTCGACGGGATGCTATGGACATCGTATTGCGACGTACAGTGCCCAGGTGATCGGTGAATCCGGTGGTGCTGACGGATAGATTACGATAATTGATCATTGCCGTTGTTGTGCCTGGCTGATGCGCCACGCACGCTGCTTCAGTCATCCGTCGTACATGGAATGTCCCGGCAGCGTCACAGGCCAGCGGTGCTTGAGGAATGCCGACGTGCCAGAAGTTCGCCATATTGTGGCAGCAGGTCACAGCCGATGACGTACCCGTCAGAATCGCATTCCTCGAATTCTGTTACGGTGGTTTCGCCCCATTTCGGCTCGACGGACAGATGAATGAGACTGTCGTCTCCGATAACAGTGGCGGGGTAATGGCAATTCACTTCAAGGGCAGTCTGGCTTACGAGGCACAGTCCGTGCAGTGAATAGTTGATGATTCGGGCTGTTCGCTGTCCATGGTAGTTGTCTGTGACGAGTACTTGAATATCAACCGGATAGCGAATGTTTAGACGGCGGTCGTCCATCAGCCGGTGTGCCAGCAGTTCGTTCAGGCGGCTGGCGGAAAACAGAGCCACAATTCGTGTATCGCCCTCTGTGGTGGCCCAGTGGACGATGCCGGACTGTTCGGACAGAAGTTTCGTGG
The DNA here is from genome assembly GCA_029245955.1 of Fuerstiella sp. Lineage (GTDB taxonomy): Bacteria > Planctomycetota > Planctomycetia > Planctomycetales > Planctomycetaceae > Fuerstiella. Next base: position 17,910 of record JAQWOH010000084.1, read on the forward strand.
CACCCTCGTACAACGAAAACGTTATTGAATCTCCGGCAGTCGGATGACCTGCGGCGTTCGCAACGATCAACACGATTTCCTGCGAACTAATGGCTCGCACAGCACACTTGACGATCGTTTTGTCGTTGTTGTTCACGTACACCGTAATGTTCAGGATCCGGCCCGATGTCAATCTGCAGTCCACGGTCCTGTTGATTGGAGTTGACATTATGGTGTCCGACAGCATCAGGCTGTTGAGATATGTTCTGAACCGAATTGTCCACTGACCTGGCAACCGTTAAACGAAGCTTCGTCACAGGAGGCGAAGGTGATTCGGCCCAATGCCGTACGATCTCAGGTCTTTCTGATGTATTGCAAGGATATATTGCCCGTTCGTACCGTTTCGGGCCATGTCCGAAAGTCGGCGCGTATAAGTGCCACTAGCACCGAAGTCGAAGCAGGTTATGCGGAAGATGCCGGCCGAAATTGAGGAATCGCGGGGTGTGCAGGCGGCTTGTTTCGGTGCCATGCGAGTGTGGCACCGACATGTTCAGGTCCGCTGGGATGCGTCGATCGGGCGTTTTCGTGTTTCGGGACAAATCAGCCATTATCTCTTTACGAGTTCGGTACGACGGTGAATCGCATGATTCGTTCAGAAAGGAACTGTCCGGGAAAACGCCATGGGGAGATATTCGATACGATGGGCCGTCCTGCAGCATTATCACGTGGAGTTACACCGGCATGGCCCGACTTGCCGTCATTCTGTTTGTTCTTGCCGCTGATCTCGGAGTGATGTCGGCGGCTGTCACACATCGCGGAAGCAGCGACAAACCCAATGTTATTCTCATCATGGCGGACGACGTCAGCTGGGAGGCCTTCGGATGCTACGGCGCTCACGACTACGAAACGCCCAACATCGACGCGCTGGCCGATTCGGGGATTCGATTCCAACATTGCTATTCCACGCCGATCTGTACGACCACACGCGTCAAGCTGATGACGGGACAGTATAACTTTCGCAACTATACGCACTTCGGGTACCTGGCTCCTGACCAGAAAACGTTTGGTCACCTGATGCAGTCCGCAGGGTACAAAACCGCGATTGCGGGAAAGTGGCAGCTGAACGGCCTTTACAATGAATTGCCCGGCCATGACGATCACTCTCGTCCGGAGAAATCCGGTTTTGACGAGTCACTTCTGTGGCAGGTGACGACCGGTAAGTCACTCAAGGGGGGAGGGGGCGAACGCTTCTGGAGTCCGCCTCTGGAATACAATGGTCGTGTTGTTACGGTAAAGGAAAATCACGGCAAGTACGGCCCTGACTTGCTCTGCGAATTCGTCTGCGATTTCATAGAACGAAAACGTGACGTTCCGTTCTTTGTCTATTATCCCATGGTGCTGGTTCACGATCCCTTTGTGGCCACTCCGGACACCATCGGTGACGCGCCCCGAACACAGGCGGCCAATAAAGCTCCGCAGAGCAAGGAATCGCGCAAGGCCAACTTTGTGGCGATGGTCAACTACATGGACAGGATTGTTGGCCGAATCGTCGCTCAAGTGAAAGCAGTCGGCCAGCTGGACAATACCATCATTATGTTCACCGCTGACAACGGCACCAATACTTCGATCACGTCGCGATGGAATGGTCAGCTGATCAGGGGGGGCAAGGGGGTCATGACCGATATGGGGACTCACGTTCCCTTCGTCGCTGCATGGCGCGGCACCGCGCCGCGGGCAATTGTGCTTGACGACGTGGTCGACTTCACCGACTTCTACGCCACACTGGCTGCTGCCGCCGGCCTGGAGCACAGTAGAGATGATCCGATCGACGGACGGAGTTTCCTGCCTCAGCTACGGGGCGAAGAAGGAAACCCCAGAGATTGGGTTCTGTGCCACTATCAGCCGTATTGGAATAAACGACCGGGGCAGTTTGCTCGAACCGATTCCTTCAAGCTTTATCGCGATGGCCGGTACTATCATGTGCCTGAAGATTTGGTAGAAGCCAATAATCTGAAGCCTGGATCGGCCGGTGAATTCGGCGAAGCAGCCCGGCGGCAGTTGTCCGAATTGTTGCTGCATTGTCCGCCTGCTGCGACAGAAGTCGGAAAACGGGACACCACGGACCGGCCTGTTTATCCACAATGGAAAAATCTTGTGGATCCGAATGACTAGAATCCGTTTCAAAACCGCCGCTGCATGTCATCGGAAAACTCGACGCGTGAGCGAGGGACTGGGTACGAAGCAAGTCCTGAGACATCCTTCGCATACGCTTCGGATTACCACAGGTCATGGAGCTGTTTCCGGTTCCCTGGAGCTCTGCAGGCAGCCAAAGCCGGTTGAGTACGTCGTGTCTGCCAGTTGTTCAACGCTTTGTTCTTTTCATCGGATATGGCACATCAATTGGAAGTGGGTGGCCATCACGATCTGCTTTGTTACCGCGGCGATTCAGGCTGCGGCACAGGAGGAAAGTGAGGATGTTCGGGAAATCGGAATCGAGTTACGACACGCACAGCGGGAAAAACGGCACTTGCAGAAACGCTTTGAACTGACGAGCGAACGCATTGAATTGCTGACGGAAAGTCGCACTCTGCGGCGAGCGTTGGAACGTTTTGAACGCCGGATCCTAGAGGTCAGGAAGACCGACGATGAACGCAGAGTAGAACAACTGGTGGATGACGCGGAGGAGGCAGAGTTAGAGCTGGAGTTCGTTCATGCGAAACTGGAGATGCTGGAGCGGCGCGGGAGTATTGTGGATCTGATCAGCGACCTGGAAGAAGCAGAGCTGGAGACATTGCTTGCTGAAGCCACGTTATTGTCAGGAATGCCGGAGCAGGGCAGCGAATTGCTGAAGAAGCTCTTCCAAGTCTACAGAGACGGTCCGGAACGGGAAGCGGGTGAACTGGAACAGAAGATCAAAGAACTGGAAGAGCGTTTTTATCACCAACGCGAAGTTCTGCAGCTGAGACTTGAACTGCACTGGGCACGAATTGAAGGGGAAGCTGACGACGTACGTGAGCTGGAAGCGGAGCTGACGGCACTTGCCGCGTCTGTAGAGTTCGCTGATGAAGACGACAGTGAATCCCGGTCAGTGAATCGCAGACAGGACTTACTGTCTCCCGTTCAACTTTCTGTCGCAGAGGTCAGTGCCGCCGGGCGGCTGGATCTTCGTCGACAGATCATCCCATTACTGAAGTCCGTGTGCTTTGACTGTCATGCAGGCGATTCTGTGAGTGGTGATCTGGACCTCTCGGTGTTGGTCAATACCACGCCCCTGATCGTAAACCGATCACACTGGATCAATGTGATTCAGCAGCTGAAGGTTCGGTCGATGCCGCCAGCGGACGCGAAGCAGCCGTCCGATGCCGATCGGCGAACATTGACGGCATGGCTGACGAACGCGATCGAAAACTTCGACTACTCCACGGTCAGGCAGCCGGGCTACGAGCCCGCTCGCCGGTTGACTCATGTTCAGTACAACAACACGATTCGTGATCTGACAGGCATCGACCTTCGTCCTGCTGACCGTTTTCCTGTCGATATGACGGCCACCAGCGGATTCAGGAACAGTGCGAACAGTTTGTTTGTACAGCCAATACTGATGGAACGTTATGTGGGGGCGGCCGAAGCAATTGTGGCGGACGCCTGGCCCGTCTCACCGGAATCCCGCGAGCAGAAAACGGCATGGCGGACATTACTGGGCAACGTGCAGGATCTGTCGGCCAGCGGAGCGGCGGAAAATGTTCTGCAGCGTTTTGCGACGCGAGCCTACCGGCGTCCCGTTGAGCGAGACGAACTGACTTCATTGCTGTCATATTTTGAACAACGTGTTCGTGACGGTGTCTCAGCCGAAGCTGCACTTGCAGATGTACTGCAGGCGATTCTGGTGTCCCCCAATTTTCTTATTCGTTCCGAACGCGCCGGTCCCGAGGCTGACGTTGCATTTTCTGTCACTGACTGGGAACTGGCTGGGCGGTTGTCATATTTTCTGTGGGCATCAATGCCGGACGACGAACTGTTCGCGCTGGCCAAAACCAGGCAATTGCGGCAGCCTGGCGTGCTTTCTGGTCAGGTCGATCGAATGCTGGCGGATCCGAAAGCCGGGACACTGGGCACCCTCTTTGCAGCGCAATGGCTGGGATTCACTGATCTTGACCGAGTTCGTCCGGGGCAGATCGACAACCCGTGGGCCACCGATTCGCTGATTGAATCCATGAAACAGGAATCGGCGATGTTGTTTAATTCGCTTGTGCAGAATGACCATCCGATCGACCGTTTGGTTGATGCTGACTACACATTTGTCAATGAAGAACTTGCGAGACATTACCGCATGAAGGGGGTTTCCGGTGAACACATGCGGCGAGTGTCGTTGCAGGATACGCCTCGCCGCGGTGTGCTGGGGCATGGCAGTATTCTGGCCGTTACGTCGTTTCCCGGACGAACCAGTCCCGTGCTTCGAGGCAACTGGATTCTGACCAGATTGTTGGGTACGCCTCCGCCGCCTCCTCCGCCCAACGTCAGTGAATTTGACGAACGTGTTGCCGAAAACAGGCGACTGACTCAGAGACAAAAGCTGGAATCGCATCGAGATAATGCCAATTGCTACGCCTGCCACAGTCTGATCGACCCGCTCGGTTTTGCGCTTCAGGAATTTGAATGGTTTGGACGTCACCAGCCGACTCGCCAGGGAAAGCCGGTCGACGCCACCGGACGACTTCCGCAAGGAAAGTCATTCCGTGGACTGACGGGGCTTAGTCAGACACTGCTGAGTGAGCGACTGGACGATTTGACGATTCAGCTGACACGAAAAATCCTGTCCTATGCACTCGGGCGACAGTTAGAATACTATGACGAAGCCACGGTGCGTGATCTTGTGCAGCAGTTGCAGCAGGACGACCGCCGACTGCGAGCGGTGGTGCATGCCATTGTTCAAAGTGATGCGTTTCAGATGAAACAGATGCCCCGAATGTGATTCAGGAATGGAAAGAAGCAGCACTGCGGTCTCGCGGTTTGTTGCATGCAGATCAGAGCCGCAACGGCAGGTTTCTCATTCAGGCGGAAAATTAACGGACGTTTCTATGTTTGGCAAATGGCATATTTCTCGTCGCACGACGCTTTGCGGCGCCGGAGCCGCAGTGTCTCTGCCGCTTCTGGACGTCATGGCGGGGGCGAGTTCCGCAGCAGCAGATCGGACATCGTCACCGACACGAGTCGCGTACTTGTATATTCCCAATGGTGTCGCTGAAGGAGCATGGCAGCCTGAACATGTTGACGATCAGGGGCAGTTGGTCCGATTGAATCGATGGATGTCCTCACTGAATCCGTTTCGGACAGACCTGACTATTTTTCGGAATATGTGGACGCCGCGTGGAAATGGACATATCGCCGGTACTGCGACATGGTTGACAGGCGGCGGGTTTGACGGAGGGAAGCTGGATGCCGGAGGAGCATCCGTCGACCAGATTGCAGCGAGGTATTTGCAAGGTCAGACTCTGCTGACGTCGCTGGAACTGTCGACTCGCGGCGAAGGAATATTCTCCAGCAGTCTGCCTCGCAATGCAGTCTCCTGGGTGGATTCCGTCACGCCGGCACCACGCGATATTGAGCCCCGCGTCGTATTCGATCGTATGTTTCGGTCGGGCAGTTCGGGCAGTGGCAATCGATCCGTGATCGATCTGGTTCTGCAGGACGCGAAGCGTCTGCAGCAGCGTGTCAGTACTCAGGACCGAAAAAAGATCGACGAGTACCTCGATTCTGTTCGAGCGATCGAACGTCGCATTGAATTTGCTGAACAGCAGCAGACCCGAGCCCGTCAGACGCCCGGACTGAAGCAGGCGCTGCGACGGCCGGAACCCGGCATCCCGGAAGACCACGGCCAGTACATGCGGACGATGATGGATCTGATTGTGCTGGCATTCTGGGCGGATGCGACTCGTGTCTGCACCTTTATGATGGACCACGGACAGAGCAATCGGTACTTCAATTTCATCGACGGAGTCACCGGTACATGGCACGCTCTGTCGCACTGGAAGGACGTCAGCGGAAAGACGGAAGACGACGACGGAATTACATCGTGGTCGTCACGTGATGAAAAACGTGAGATGTATAATCGCGTAACATCATGGCATACTGAACATGTCGCCTATCTGCTGAAGAAGCTGCGGGACATCCAAGAACTCGATGGTCGGTTGCTTGACCACAGTATGATTGTTTACGGCTCCAGTCTTTCTGACGGACATGAGCATGAAGCGAAAAATCTTCCGCTCTTGCTTGCGGGGGGGGCCGCAGCGGCGATCCGTTCAGGCAGGCTGGTCGGTGGTCGTCGAGAGAAATCGATGTCAGACCTGCACCTTGCCGTCCTGCAGCGTCTCGGCGTGCCGCATCAGGAATTCCCAGACAGCCAGGCGCCGCTGGACCTTTCCTGATTCCGCTGGCCAGCTCTTTTCACAGTTCAGTGAACACAACTCGTTTTCGCTGATTCAAGTGGAGTTCCTGCCGTGAACACGAATGCCTGCCCGCGCGCGATACTCGTCATGCGAAGAAGCGACCAGCTTTACGCACGATCCATCAGGTCGTACTATGGCGTCAAGCCTGCTGATGACGCAGCGAAACGTAAATCCCATAGTCTCTTTGGAAGGAACAATATCATGCGACGAATGTTTTCAGTGTGGGTTCTGACACTCGTGGTCGGAATTGCTGTCTGTGCGGGCGAACAGTCCGCCATTGCAGCCGACGAATATGACTATGACCTGGTGCATTCTTCCGTCGGCTTCAAGGCACGGCACCTGGGCATCAGCTGGATTCATGGTCGGTTCAACGATGTCAGCGGTAAGTTTTCGCTTGACCGGCAGCAGCCTTCGAAATCAACGTTCAAACTGACGATCAAGGCGGACAGCGTTGATACTGCCAACAAGGCCCGTGACGAACATCTGCGACAACCGGACTACTTCGATACCAAACAGTATCCAACAATCGAGTTCAAGAGTACCAGTACAAAGGTCATCGAAGGTGGATACGAAGTCACGGGCGACTTCACGATGCACGGCACAACCCAAAAGGTCACGATTGTCCTGATGGGGGGCAAGGAACATGATTTCAAGGGGACCAAGCGTGTTGCCTTCTCGACAGAACTTGCGTTGAAACGCAGTGATTATGGTTTCGACAAGAGAGCTATTGGGCCGATCGGAGATAAAGCTCTGATTTTCATTGACTGCGAAGGTGTACGAAAATAGCTGATGCCCGATCTGTGGTTATATGTGAAGGCGATGGTATCGGCCGCCGCCGTCAGTGCACTGTGCGTGCTGGCGACAGTGGTCGTGCGACGGAAGACAGACAGAAGCTGGTTGAATACAGCGTGCGTATCGGGGATTGGTTTCGGTCTCGCGGTCGGCTGCGGTGTGTTGTCTTTGCTGCCTGTCTGGCCGCCGGCAAACGGACTCGATCGGTTTCTGACGGTCCTCGTTCCGGCGGTCCTGAGCATCGAACTGCTGGCAGGAATCCAACGCGTTCCGCTGTCGTTCCTGTGGGCTCTGCGAATTGGTCTGGCCACGGCAGCCCCGCTGATTCTGCTGTACGGTTCTGTTTACCTGAGCGGCTTCGATAACGATTGGCCACTGAGACGGACCTCTACGGTCATGGCAGCGTGCAGCGCACTGTTGACAGGGGTCTGGGCATTGCTTGGTCGGCTGGCTCAACGATCGCCGGGCGTTTCGATTCCCTTTGCTGTCTGCCTGACGACCCAGTGCGCGGGGCTGACGGTCATGATGGCTGGGTATATCAAAGGTGGCGCCGCTGCTTTGCTGCTGGTTGCCGTGCTGTTGGCTACGATAATCGCTGCCCGGCTGATGGCGAGACGGTTCGGTGAGGTGGCTGAGAATTGTACGCTGGCAACTCTTGGGGTCGGCGTCGTGAGTCTGTTTGGTGTGCTGTTCATTGGACGATTTTTTGGTCGGCTTTCCACGGGCAGCGCGTTGATCATGCTGCTGGCCCCGCTTATCTGCTGGGCCACCGAGCTTCCGCAACTGCGACACCGGAAACCATGGGTTGTCGGCTGGCTTCGTATCACGCTGGTCAGTGTTCCGCTGGTATTCGTGCTGGTCGAGGCAAAGCGTGATTTTGTCCGCGACATGGCGCCGCTGCTCGGCCAGGGCGAACCTGCGACCATTGAACTTACTGCGCAGGCCGGCGACCGTACGGCTGGAAGCGGGGAAGCTGCATTTCCATAGTACTGCCGGACCCACAGCGCACTACGCTGATTCATGACCGTGAAAGACCTATTCTGGCCTGCGATGTGTGTTTCTCACGAATCCGAACAAGCCACGTTGTTTCGTATGCCGTTCTATCGAACTTTTTCTGATTCCAGCAATCCGATCACGGCCCAGCAAGTGCCCCAGTACGTTGCCGTTTCCTGGATTTTGTCCTGCTTGTTCTTTTTTGTGCCTTTGACTTCCCACGATCCGTCGGATGTCTGTGTTGTCAGCAGATACATTCTTGCGAGTTCGATGGCTTTGGTGGCTTCGCCTTCACGCGAACGCATCGACAGGGCATACAGAACCTGGCCGGTTGCCATGGCATCGCTTTCCCGTTCACGAATCCAGCCCCAGCCGCCATCGTCGTTTTGTTCGTTCAGAATGCTGTGCAGCGCCAGCTGTGTTTGTGCCGTGTCCCAATCCTCCACAAGCTGCACGACCAGCGATTCAGTACTGACAACGTCGCGATCTGACTTCAGAAACGTCAGGGCCTTCGTGGACACGGCATCACTAAGTCCGGCCGCGCCTCCCATCCAGCGATTCCAGGCTGTGGTGATGTAAGTGGTTTCTGGCAGCGGACGTTTTTGCGAGGGCAGCTGTCCGGCCGGCTTCCATGAACCATCGCCCTGCTGCCCGGCCTGCAAGAGTGGCAGCAACTGATTTCGCTGCAATGTCTGTGTCTCCGTGAGGGCAAGCGTGCGCGTGGCGAACAACATCTGTGCGACACCATTAAGATTCTGGGTGGTGACGATAACATCCTTGTCATTCTTCTTGAGCATTGCTTCAAACGACCAGTCCACCCATGCGGTCAGCTGGCCCTGGTCGACATCAATCCCAGCCTCCGCCGCAGCTGCATGGGCCCAGATCGTAAAGGCTCCCCGATGGCACGACACGCACTTCTTCTTATCCATCCACCACTGCCCGCGTTCGGCGATATATGGCAGACTCTTTGCGACTGCACTGCGTACGGCATGCTGTGTGGGTTCGTCGGCAGACGCCGTGGAGCATGAATTCAGGTACGCCAGTCCGGTGATCAGGATCAGGAATCGAGAGTACTTCATTTCCATCGCTCCGAAAGTAGAGTCAAAGTCAGCGTGTTTCGTATTGCCGACTGTTGCATAGTAGCAGGTAGAAAAACCGATCTCAGCTCCTTTCATACAGGGATTAAGTCGGTGACGAATAAACACGTGATGATAGATTCCAACGGGATTGTGCAAATGGCGGATTTTCAGAATCTATGGACGCACCCAGGCGCTGATTCGCGGATAACATTCTGCCTGCCGTCAGGCTGGCTGTTCAGAATCGCGATGCACGGTGTGTTCATTGACTGTTGCCGAAATAGTCGGCACACTGTGATCAATGTCGGGCTGCCGGGCGTCAGCGATAATTATTGACGTTGCCCGCACGTTATGGCTGCCAGTCAGATATCTGTATTAAGTTTGTCACGTCAGAATTGCACCGAGGGATTGCCATGAAACGGTCGCGTTTACTGTGCGGTAAGCAGAAAGGGGACTGCTGTGCCGGACAGCCGCAGAGCAGGAATTCGAATCCTGCAGGCCATCAGCTCGGTCGCAGGTTTGCGCTGGCTGGGTTGCTGGTGACCATCCTGGCGACGTGCGTCGTTTCGACACACGCACAGTTTGTTAATCGACGTGTGGCTCGATGGTCGGTCGGGAATCAGGTGTATGGCGGCCGATGGTATGCTCCAGTGCAATATGGTGCCGGCGGGTATTACCCATATGGCGGCCAGACGGCATACGGCAATGCCGTGCGATCACAGGCTGAGCTGACCATGGCACGGGGAAGGGCGGCACAAAGCCAGGCGATCGCCAATGAACATAACGAGAAAGCCAGAAAACAATACATTGAAAACAAGGCTCGTTATGAGGAACTGCGCCGCGAACAACGTGGAATCATTGAAGCTCGAAAGGCGAAGGAACGGGAAGCTCAGCGTCAACGTGCAGCCAGTCGTAAGCCCAAAGTTCCGACGGATCTGTACACGCAACTTGCGGTTGATCAGCTGGACCGTACGACAGGAGAAATCTCCTGGCCACGATGTCTGACCGGAAAGAATTTTGACGATGATCGCCAGCGTATTGAAGCATCCGTGCAGTTCATCGCTGAACACGGGCCGGATCAGAGGTCTACCGGCATTATTGACGAAACCGCGAAGAAGATGAAAAAAAACATGAGTGACGTGATGAAACAGTTCGGCTTTGAAGCCTATTCAGATGCCCGTAAGTTTCTCAGCAGCCTTTCCGTCGAAGGTTACTACGCGATGGAGGAATTATGATGCGTTTGTTTACTCCCGTGTGCCCGCATGCATACATGATTATTGCCGTAGTACTGCATCCGGTTGTGATTCCGGAATCATTCGGCCAGGAGAAGTCTCGCAATCATAACGCGACGACTGCTCTGGTGCGGCAACTGGCAGCCGGTTCCTCGTCAGAGAAACTGGACGCCGCGACTCGCCTGGGAGATCTTGGACCTTATGCCGGCAATGCCGTAAACGGTCTTGCTGATGCGCTTTCATTCGGTGACCCGGCCCTGCAATACGAGGTCCTTGTTGCCTTAGGCCATATTGGCCCATTGGCGACCGGTTCGATTGACGAAGTATCCGCTGTCCTGTCTTCGGACATCCTGCCATTGCGGACTGCTGCCCTGGATGCATTGCGCCAGATTGGCACAATTCCATCCGCCGTTTCCGAACAAATTGAAGACCTGGCCGCTGATTCGAATGCTGCCGTGATGACGGCGGCTGTGCGTTGCCTGGTCACGATGGAACGCGAAGACAGCGCCGCCGTCTCTGCTGCCGTGCCAGGGCTTATCGGTGCGTTATCCAGTCATCGCCCGTCGGTGCGAAATGCGGCCACCAATGCACTTGTGGAAATCGGAGAATCGATTGTTCCATCGCTAAAGGCGCCGTTGGGAAGTGGTGACGCGGTTGTCCGCCGAAAATCCTGCCAGGTCGCGGGGCGTCTGGGTGTCATGGCGTCCAGTCTGGTGCCGCTACTTGTGGATCGACTGAGTGATGAAGACGAGCTCGTTGTTCGGTCTGCTGCCTCGGCCCTGGGAGATGTTGGAAGTGACGCAGATCTGGTATTGCCCGAGCTTCAGAAGCTGCTGGCTGACGATTCGGCTTCAGTGCGGGCCATTGCCCTGTCCGCTCTGATGGAATTCGGGCCGCTCGCCAATAAGGCGATTCCTGCAGTCTGTACGATGGTCAATGATGACAGCACGATCGTCAGGGCTGCCGCAGCCCGTGCCCTGGGACAAATTGGCCTGGACAGCGAAGATGCTGTGCACGCGTTGATGGACGCTCTTGACGATCAACACGGTGGTGTGACAATTCCCGCCGCAAATTCCTTGTCGCAGCTGGGCGCCACTGCGGTTCCGGCGTTGGTTGGCCTGCTGGATAAACCGGAGTATCGTGATCTGGCGGTCACCGTTCTTGGAGAGATCGGCCCGGCAGCCGGCACAGCAGTGCCCGCTCTGGTCGCGCTGCTGAAGTCCGACGACGAGAAACTTCGTCGGGAATTGTTTATTGCTTTGGCAACTATCGGGCCTGCGGCTACATCTGCCGTTCCGGAACTGATGAAGATGTTGCGAGATCCGGAATCCGGCCGCTCTCGCGGTGGTGCTGCCTATGTTCTGGGACACATTGGTGAGCCATCGTGTGTACCGGTTCTGAAGAAGATCCTGAGCGGAGTACAGGGCGCGGAGCCGCAGGTCCTGCGGGCCGCGGCGTGGGCTTTGGTCACATTGCAGCCCGACAACACTGCCAATGGTCCGATCGTATTGTCGTATCTGACGGATGCACTTTCCTCAGAACATTCGTTGGCTCGCAAAGAAGCTCTGGCGGCTATCGGAAAACTTGGTGCGGGCGGGCAGCCCGCGGCAAACGCCATGATCAAACTGGCTCAGAATGATCCCGACACACTGGTCCGCAGTGAAGCTTTGCATGCATTGGCTATGCTTCCGAAGATTTCTGAGGATACGATGCCGGTCGCGATTGTGGCTATGGATGATCACGATCCCCACGTGCGAAATTCAGCGCGGTTTCTACTGGGGAAAATGGGGACAAGGGCACGCGTGGCTGCTGCGAAATTGAAGATGGGTACGCGCGAAGGGGCAGCCATGGACAGAGTCGTCGCGGCATGGGCGCTCGCGCGAGTCGCTCCGTCGGCCGAACATAACAAGCTTGCCGTCCCGTTCATGTTGCAGGCTCTGCCGGATCCGAATCCCCGCGTGCGTGCCGAAGCTGCGCATACACTTGGCCTCATCGGTATCTCACGCCCTGAAGTAGTCGCTGCTCTGAAGACAGCCGCGGCTGATCACAATCAGACCGTCGCCAGCGCCGCCAAGACAGCTCTGGATCAGCTGAAGTAGTACGTGTGAGGCTTCCTGTTTCCAGGGGCGAAGGGCTGCTGGCGGAGCGAGCAGCTCGACTGCTCGGATTCCGCACATGGTGCGGAGGTCGAAGAGCCGACGTCATCAAACAAAATCCAGAGAAGTGTCTCAGAATTGACCGACAACCAGACCATCATCGCGGGCTGACAGCTTTTGCAGAAGCCCCATGTTGCGATCAGTCTTGTCATTGCTGTCGAGGCTCTCATGAATCGCACGGGCGGAACCGTCACACAGGAGAAAATGGACAATGCCGTTTGCATGACGACTGGAATAACCTGTTTCGCTGCGGTTGATCGGAGACGCATAGCTGCCATCGGCCAGGACATCACTTTCCTGATAGTTCGAACGTGGCCCTGGCCACAACGCTGCCTTCCCCAGAACCGATCGTTCTCCCACCATGAGCGTGTTTGACGTCCCGTCAACACAATCACGCCCAAGGATGACAGCTGATGCAAGGTCGTGCATAAACACCGTGTATCCGGCAACAAGAACCATGACCAGCATATCGCTGGTTGGCATTCGTCGGAACATCCTGATGGAAGCCCACTCAAAGGTTCCAACCACGACCATAAACATCACGCCTGTCAGGGCGGCCATTGAAATCATTTCAATAAGCGGGGCCAGAAACAGTACGAACATCAACAGTCAGACCGCAGCTGTAATTCCGGAAAGACGACCTCGACCACCCGAATTGACGTTGATCAGAGACTGACCGATCATCGCACATCCACCCATACCGCCAAACAGACCACAGATCAGATTTGCACGTCCCTGGCCGATGCATTCTCGATTAACTTTATCTCGCGTCTGCTTGATATCGTCAATCAAGGTGAGTGTCATCAGCGATTCTATGAGTCCCACGCCACACAGGATGATGGCATACGGGAGGATGATCCTGAGCGACTCGGGGTTCAGTGGAATCATGTCATACTGCAGAAAGAATGGCATCGGCAGTCCCCCGCTGATACCTGTGCTTTCGCCGACAGCTGCGGCAGCATCGACAGCACCTGTTGTATTTGCTGTTGCGGTAGCAGCTGTGTTCATGCTCAACATGTCGCCGACAGTTGCCAACGCTGTGTCCTGGCCAGGCATGTCAACAGAACGATTGATCGCAATGGAAATCATTGCCACTGTCAGAATCGCAACCAGCGATGCCGGGACGGCCTGTGTGAATTTCGGCAGCAGCCAGATAATAGCCATGGTCAGGTCGACCAGCAGCAACATCAATCCCAGCGGCTGGCCCTGCAGATAAACCAGTTCTCCGGACGCTGACAGCGTTTTGAAGCTGCCAAGCTGTGCCATTCCGATCACGATGGCCAGACCATTTACGAACCCCAGCATGACCGGATGAGGGACCATGCGGATCAGTTTTCCCAGGCGGGCGAGCCCAATTCCGATCTGCAACAGCCCGCACAGAATGACGGTCGGAAACAGGTATTCGATGCCATGTTCAGCAACAAGAGCGACAATGACGACAGCCATTGCGCCTGTGGCTCCCGATAACATGCCGGGGCGGCCTCCCAGCACCGCACTGATAAGACCGATGAAGAACGCCGAATACAGTCCAATCAGCGGAGAAACGCCGGCTACGAATGCAAAGGCAATCACTTCGGGACCAGAACCAGAGCGACTGTAAGACCGGATAAAACATCATTGCGAATGGACGTTGAGCGTTGACGAAAATAATTCAGCATGTTGTATTCTAAAGACGAAACTCCGCCGCCGGGGCGCGATGCCGGACAGTTGGAGACAGGAACGATGAACGGTGCCGCGTCGATGTGGCAAACCACATCAGGGGCGGATCTGGGCGTTCTGAATGGAGCACTGTGCCGATAGACCTGCACAGTTCCGGTCTCGGGGACGGATCAACGCCTCGCAATGCCCGGGAATTTCGCCGCAAAAGGAGCTGGACCATAAGCCCCAATTGGAATTGACGAAAGGACTTTCCCGGTAGATTGCCGAATGTAAGACACGCGTTTCAGTGTTCCGGGAGCCATGAAAAAGCGATTGACATCGCCCCAATCTGTGACGGAGCAAACCGATTTGTAATACGTTGTCGCGGATGGATAGAATAAGCAGACTGTCCTGCCGAACAGGAACGACCTGTAATTCCCTGCCGCTGACCATTTTCCTGCACGTACCTTTCGTATGTCACCACGGCTTAAATACATTGCTGTATTACTGTGTGCGCTGGCTTATCCTGATCCGAATGCGATAGGGCGGGACCGAGCGGCGATACAGCGTGTTTCCGTGCAGCCGTCGACCATTGCGATTTCGGGGCGGGATCGGCAGCAGCAACTCGTTGTGACAGGCATTCGCGCTGACGGAATGCAGGTGGATCTCACACATAGCGCTGTGATCCGTGTGCTGGATCCGTCGATCGCCACCATTGACGCGGCGCTGCTGACTGGATTGCAGGAAGGTGAAACCCGGATACGAATTGAGGCTGGCAACTCAGTTGCCACAATTCCGCTTAGAGTTTTGAATTTCCGCAATTACCCGCCGATTCATTTTGAGGGTGATGTGCTGCCACTGTTTTCCAAGCTTGGTTGTAACAGTGGTGGCTGCCATGGAAAACAATCCGGGCAGAACGGTTTTCGGCTGAGTGTGTTTGGGTTCGATCCCCGTGCCGATTACGACGCGCTTGTACGGGAAAGTCGTGGACGGCGAGTCTTTCCTGGCGCCATTGAACGCAGCCTGATTTATACCAAGGCCGCCGGGATTACGGCACACGGCGGCGGGCAGCGCCTGTCGACTGACTCGCAGGATGCGCAGTTACTCCGCGAGTGGATCAGGCAGGGAATGCCGTGGGGCAGCGAACAGACTGCAAAACTGGAAAAGATTACTGCGTATCCCGAATTGAGAGTCATGTCGCCCCGGTCTCAGCAGCAGTTGCGCGTGGTTGCAACATACAGCGATGGACGAACTCGCGATGTAACTCGAGCCGCATCCTATTCCAGCAACGAAACTGTAATCTCAGATTGTGACGGCAGGGGTGTCATCCAGACAGGCAAAGTGGCGGGTGAAGCCGCCATCACGATCAGCTACATGGGATGCGTGGATGTCAGCCGAATTGTGATTCCACAGTCCGGCGCAACTGTGCCTGTGCGACCGGAGTGGTTCACGAGTGCAAATCCGATCGACGATCTCGTCTGGAAGAAATGGCAACAGTTGCGAATCGCACCGTCTGAATTGTGTGACGATGTGACCTTTCTTAGGCGGGTAATGGTGAAGACCACCGGAACTTTGCCTCGCGCAGAACAGGTGCGCGCATTTATGGCCGACTCATCTGCCAGCAAACGGGCAGACGTCATTGAACGTGCGCTCGCTTCCAGTGAATTTACCAACTATTGGACTCAGCGATGGTCCGACATTTTGATGGTGAATTCGAAGTCTATCGGTGGTCGTGGTGCCTATGTGTTTTACCAGTGGATCCGGCAGCAGATCCGGACGAATCGTCCGTACAACGAATGGGTCTATGACATCATTGTGGCCAGCGGTAATTCCGGTCAGGTTGGACCAGCCAACTTCTATCGCGGTCAACGCACTGCTGAAGATGTGACCCGGACAATTTCGCAGGCGTTCCTGGGTGTTCGCATGGATTGCACACAGTGTCATCACCATCCCTTCGAAAAATGGGGCCAGGACGACTTCTACGGTCTGGCAGGGTACTTCAATGGTATGACGAGACAGAAGCTCGACGAAAATCGCGATCTCGTATATCACCCTGGTCACAAGGCGATTTCCGTGCCAGTGGTTAATCGTCCGGTACAAACGCGGCCGCTGGATGGCAGTCCGACAACGGCTGACGACCGCACGGATCCACGACCTGAACTGGCGACGTGGGTAACCTCTCCCGAAAATCCGTTTTTCTCACGGCTGGTTGCGAATCGCCTTTGGAAGCACCTGATGGGGCGAGGACTTGTCGAACCCGAAGACGATCTGCGTGAGACGAATCCACCGACCAATCCTGAGTTACTTGATCACTTGGCTGAGACGCTGAAGGAAAACGATTATGACCTCAGGGCATTGATGCGACATATTCTGTCGAGTACTGCTTTTCAGCTCTCCAGTCAGTCAACCGATTCCAACTGCAACGATGACCAGACATTCAGTCATTATCTTGTCCGTCGATTGCCGGCGGAAGTCATGCTGGATGCGATTTGCCAGGTGACCGGAGTTCCGGAGCCCTACCCTGGACACCCACCTGGTGCTCGCGCGATCGAACTCTGGGACAACCAGCTGCCGTCCTATTTCCTTGATACATTCGGCCGCAGCCTGAGAGAATCACCGTGCGAGTGTGGCAGCAGTGGCGAACCCACAATGGCGCAGGCACTGCACCTGCTGAACGCGCCGGAGATCGAGGCAAAAATACGGAGCGACAGCGGACTGGCGTCCTTGTTAAGCGAATCAGATTCCGATGCTGGTAAGCTAATTGAGCACCTTGCATTGATAACGGTCAACCGTCGCCCGACCGAGAGAGAGAGGGAGACGGGAGCACGATTGCTACAGAACTCTTCGCGTCGGCAGGGCATTGAAGATTTCTTATGGGTGATGATGAATTCGTATGACTTCCTGTTCGTAAAGTAGAAGCGGGTGACCTGCCAAGTTTGAGTTGCTTTTGTGTGCCACTGGCTCCGCCAGTGAATTTCATTTCGTCGGGCAATCGGATCATGAGAAAGCATTCGAAGACAAACCGTCGTGACTTCATTCGCATGGGATCCATAGCCGGCCTGGGTGTGGGCGACATCATGCGTATGCAGCACCTTTCAGCGGCCGACGGCGGTGCCCGCAGCGACGTCAACTGCATTTTTATTTTTATCGTTGGCGGCATGCCCCAGCAGGATATGTGGGATCTGAAACCCGATGCTCCGTCGGAAATCCGCGGCGACTTTCGAAATATCAGTACGAACGTCCCTGGCATTCAACTTTCGGACGTTCTGCCGGGGTGTGCTACCGTTGCAGACAAAATGGCCATTCTTCGCAGTCTGACGCACGATGATTCTGACCATGGTCGTGGTTTCCACATCATGATGTCCGGAAAGAAGCCGGGGGCTGGCGATTTTAACGGCAATCAGAATAACAATCAGCATCCCTGCATTGGCTCCATGGTTTCACATCTTGGCCGTCCAGGCGTGCTGCCGCCGTACATTTCGGTCCCTAATTTTCTGAACAGTGGTGGCCCGTCGTTTCTTGGCCCTTCGCATGGCCCCTTCGTGATCGACTCGGATCCGGCGGCACCGGATTTTTCTGTTCGCGACATTGCTCTGCCAACCGACGTCGCGACACAACGTGGTCGTCTGCGGCAATTGGCCCTTCAGCAGATTAACCAGTTTGAACAGAGTGCCGAGCGAATCGGCAAACAGGTGCGGTCATTCGATACGTTTTACAACAAGGCCTACAACCTGATGTCTTCGAAGGCAGCTCGCGAGGCCTTCGATATCGGCAGGGAACCGGAGAAACTTCGGGAAGCCTATGGTATGACCAGTATCGGACAGTGCAGCCTGCTGGCTCGTCGTATGGTCGAAGCCGGCTGTCGATTCGTTGCTGTTGAGAACGGACACTGGGACACGCACCGAAAGAACACGTACAGTCTGCGTGACCTGCTGTGTCCTGCATTCGATCAGGCAATCCCTGCGTTGCTGAATGACCTGCAGGATCGTGGCATGCTGGAAAAAACTCTCGTTGTGGTCACGACGGAATTCGGACGCACACCTCGCATCAACGAATTGGCGGGCCGTGATCACTGGCCAAATGCGTTCTCGATTGTGATGGCCGGCGGCGGTGTGAAGGGCGGTCAGGTTATCGGTGCAACTGACAAACAGGCTTCCGAAGTCACGGAACGCCCCATTTCTCCGGAAGATATGGTCGCTACAGTTCTCTATGGGCTCGGGATTGACCACACAAACATACTTCACACGCCCCTGGGAAGACCGGTCCCGATTGCCGACGGCGGTAATGTTGTGCACGAGTTGTTTACCTGACGGTGCCCCGCATGGCCTGATGTTTTCATTTTCGTATCCTTGTCTTCCGTTCATTGACTGTACCGGGACCATGGTGATTTCTCGTTGGTTTATTTTCTGGTTGATGCTCGTGGGGCTGTCGTTCGGCCATTCCGCGATGGGGCAGCCCGTACCGACCAAGCTGCCGGACAGCGTGCACCTTTTTCCGGCTGGTGCACAACAGGGCACTACCGTAAAAGTGCACATTGGCGTTGAGCAGACGCCGCCGCACGCACTTTTTTTTATTCGCGGCGATGGCGTCGCCGGTGATAGTGTTCTGGTGACTGAAATTTTTGACGAGGGTCAGCCCTCGCCTCGGCGGGCACCCACTGAAGTCCCCATTCATTACCCGAGACAATGGGCTGGCGAAGTCACTGTGGCGTCAGACGCTCCTGTCGGAACGGCGTACTGGGACATCTTCTGTGCGTCGGGCGGCAGTTCAGGAAGCCTGCCGTTCATCGTCGGTCGTCTGCCTGAGTTTATCGAAACGGAGTCGAATTCGACTCCGCAACTGGCAGAATCGATTCCGCTTCCGGTGACCGTGAATGGTCAGATTCATGGTGAACGAGATCTTGACTACTTTCGTTTCTCGTTGCAGGCAGGCCAGGTTGTGTACTGTGATGTGCTGGCACGACGTCTGGGGTCACGTCTGGAACCGATGGTCTCAATACTTGACATGCGCGGCCAGGTGGTCTGGTGCCAGCGGGACAGTTCTGGTGACGATCCTTTGATGGCCTTTAAGGCGCCGTCTGACGGGACTTATCTGCTGCAAATCGGAAATGTTTCCGTGCATGGCAGTCCGGCTCATGTCTACCGAATCAATATGACAATGGCACCGGTTGCATCGTACGCCTGGCCGGTTGGTGCTCCGGCCAGTGAACCGACTGAGTTTTCCTTCTATG
This sequence comes from Fuerstiella sp., assembly GCA_029245955.1. GTDB lineage: Bacteria > Planctomycetota > Planctomycetia > Planctomycetales > Planctomycetaceae > Fuerstiella. The sequence goes on from JAQWOH010000084.1 coordinate 37,449, forward strand.
CTATGTCCGGAGACGGAAATGTGCTGGTTGTCGAACGTGAACTGACACTGTCCGCTGATGCTGGTGGCGTGTTCCAGCACCGCGACCCTGAACTGGCGAATGCTGTGCCGCTGCGAGTCCTCTCGGCCGGTACGAAGACCAGCGAGACACTGAGTCATCAGGGGTTCACAGAACAGCCGATTACCGTTGACGAGGTGTGCAACGGAAGACTGTCATCATCGGCATCGGATGTCTATGTGCTCGATGTGCAGCACCAGGAACCTCTGGATATTCGCGTCATCGCTCCCATCTCACTGAGTGCTCTGTCGCTGGTACTGATGGAGATCACGGATCCAGATGGTCAGGTCGCAGGGCGTGCGAAGCTCTCGTTCACGTCAGACCACGTTAAGGCGTCGCATTATCTGGCGAATCCGAAAGTCGGAAGATACACGATCACTCTGAAGAGTGTTGGTGGGCTGGCAGCGGTTCACCGCATTGCCGGTTACCAGATTGAAGTGCGGAGGGCCAGAGCCGGCTTCCGGCTGGCGGCCGGCAGTGATTGCCTGAGCGTGACTCAGGGCAGTGCCATTGAGATCCCAATCAAAGCGCATCGTGCGGGAGGATTCAAGGGAGCGATCGATCTGAAAATCGATGGGCTGCCGGAAGGGGTGACGATCGAAAACGATGTTATTGAGGAGGGCAGGAACGATGCTAAGTTGAAGCTGACAATTCCCGATACGCTGGCGAGTGCTCGTTATGAAATTCGACTTACCGGACACGCTTCCGTCGGGAATGAAGACGTGGCTTCCCCGGTTCAGTTGCAGCATCGTGGCCACGACAGCTTCGGACGCAGCATTCACGGTGCCTGGAGGGATGTTGTGGCACTTTCGGTGCGGCACAAACCCGTGTTTCGTCTGCATTGTGAAGAGGCCTATCAATACGCTCATCGCGGCACGATTTACCCCTATGCCATGAAGATTGAGCGGTTGGGCGACTTCAGCGAACCAATTGTCATCCAGCGGGGCGACCGGCAGAATCGTGATCTTGACGGGATCGAGTTCGTGCAGACCACGGTTGACGGTGAACAGACCGATTTTGCGATGCCCATCTTCCTGCCGGAGACGATGCACATCAATATTCAAAGTCAGTCTCAGCTTTACACGCAGGCTTATGCCTCATTCACTGACTCACACGGCCAGAAGCAACACGCGTTATTTGTCGCAGAAAAACGAAATATGCTGCGGACGCTGCCAACCGTCGTAAAGTTATATGCCGACAGTACGACGCTCGCTGGCGACCCCGGGGACGTGGTGTCCGCTCATTTTAGACTGGAACGTACCAGCAATATGCAGAACGTCATGGAACTGGAACTGGTGGGGAGCATCTCAGGAGGATTCGAAGTGCCGGTCCGACAGTTAAACCACGAACAGTTGCGGATCGACGTGCCGATCAGTATTCCGCGTATGATAACGCCGGGGGATTATCAACTTACGTTTCAGGCGTCCGGTCCACTGGATGCCAAGCCGGATCAAACAGCAATAACATCGGCAACGGTGACACTCCACGTCAAATAGCAGAGCAGGTGCCGGGCCTCTTTGAGGGATCGCTGCTGAACAATTTGTGGTGGGCTGCGTACAGCTTCGCTGCGAGGGATGGCGTCATTTGCTTCTAAACAGGGTGGAAGTTGTATCGTTGTTACTGCGATGGAACGATGGGCGAGTTCATTCCGAACCATGCGATCATCCACAGACCACTGATTATATTCGCTGCCAGAAGTGACCAGCCGATTTGTCTCATGTGCCTGATAAGCGGCGGTTGGAGGCGAAGCCAGATTGCTGAGATGACCACTGGCGTGATTAACAGACATTCAGACATGCCGCAAAAGACACTGCTCCCACAGGCCAGCACGGCTGCAGTCAGGATTACGTCGTTGGTAAGTGGTACGCGATGATGAGTTGACGCTTTATTAAATTCCACGACACTTCGAATCGCGATGGTTGTGGCAACTCGGCCTATGATCCAGGCGGCACTCAAGCAGACAATTGAAGCAGAGTCAATTTCGCCAGCCAGCAGCACCACGGCGCTGGGCAGCGTGAGTCCGACGATTCCTGTTAGTTGTGCGACAAGCGTTCTTTGCCAGCCTGCTACGGACATCGCGTAGCCCGCGACGGCGAAAAATGTGCACGCGATGAGAGTAACCTGGACTTGCTCAGAACCGAGCCAGAACGCCGAGCTGCCAAAGACGATAGTGATCAGCAGAAGTACCGTCAATGTCGACAGTGCAGCCGGCGTCGAAAGTCTAGCCCGTTCGCCTTGACGTCCGGACAGCACCATTAGCGATTCGTTGGCGACAAAGCCGGCAATCGTTGCAATCGTACCCAGTAGCGCTACTGAATTCAGGCCCCCAATGGCCAATGCCACAACAAGTGGAACACCAACAATTGCGTACGCTCCGTGTTCCCTGGGATGCAGGCGAACCGGCGCCGCTGTTCCGACTGTGTATACAGCGTACAGCGGTGTCATAGTTTTTAACGCTACGGTCCTTGATTGTCCCACGATTAAACTCAAAGTAAGCGTCAAAGAGTTCTTTCACCGTTTTCGCTGATTTGCGTTTGTGTAGCAATCCATGCTTTTCCAGTCGTTCCATAAACCTGCTATCTGTATCACGGATTCTATCGATCTGCATCCGTAAGTCTGAATCGAGGTTTCCGGTACCGTCGTTGATCTGAATTACGCGAAGCTGCTGTATCAGCTTTAGATATGTGGAGTCGCGGTCACGGTCGCGTTGTGCAGTCCAGAGTCACCCACCCAGCCCCAAAGTAACCCGTTAACCAAATCGCAAACATTGGTTCTTGGCGTGTAGAAACGAAAAAAGCCTTCAAACCCGTGAACGAGTCGGAAGGCCAATTTGTGTGGAGTATTCCCGGCGGGATTCGAACCTGCAACCTTCGGCTTCGGAGGCCGACACTCTATCCAGTTGAGCTACGGGAACTTGTGGTTTTCGTCGGTTGTCTAACAGTATTTGGATGTCAGACATCCAACGCCCGCTCGCACCTTTGGAGGAATGTTTTATCCATACGACGTCCACCGTGCGTGATTATGGCAGTGCAGGACGCAGGCGGCAAACAGAAGCTGACGAAACCTTTTCCGGAATTCCGGTTTTGTGCCCACTGCGATGACTAATCGGTTCTTACGCTTATCGCTCGGACTCACCTCTGCGGTACAAGGATGGACTCTGATGCGGCCCTGCAGAATTACCGGGATGAATTTCACCATCGTTATGCCTTCAAAACCCTGCTGACCACTTCGTTTACCGCGGGGCCTGACAGAATGAACTTTGTTCGAAGCAGAGCAGGCATCTGACCAGTGCGTATTCCCGCAAGGCTTCCGAATTAAGGATCAATAAACAGTTGCTGTTGTCCACGATGGAATTCGTTCCCGGATCTGAACTTGCGGCGTTGCAGAGGCAATTTGACAAGTACGACCGACGACTTGCGGCGGCGGAAAACAACTGTCCGACAGGCCGGATCTTTTGATTATCCATGTGCCACACAATCCGCCGCCGGACCGATCTTGCGGCACAAAGAAAACGACCAGCATCGTGGGCTGGACTTTTTCGGCATTTTGCGGACGTCCGCCACGGGTGATATTCTATCGCAGAATCTGAAACAGGTTACTGAAACTGTCGGTCCACAACACTCGCCGAGACTGAGGGGCAGACACATTGTGGAACGCGGATTCGTCGTCCAGTGTTGATTTTTCCTTTGCCAGCAGAATCCATTCACTGCTGGGGTCCACTGGTGCTCGAATGTCGGGAACCTGAACGGCGATTGAATGAAGGTTGTGTTCGTCCGCGACGCCTTCAACCACCGGGCGAAGATCGAAGTACAGATTGGAAATATGAACGGCGATGATTCCGCCGTCTGCCAGATGTTTTCGGTAAATGCTGAAGGCCTCACGTGTCAGCAGATGGGCGGGTACGGCATCACCGGAGAATGCGTCAAGCACCAGCAGATTCAGATTTTGAGGTCGTTCTGATTCCAGTGACAGTCGTGCGTCGCCGGGAATGATTTCCACGGTGGCCGGCGTACTGCTGAGAAACGAAAAGTGAGTTTTTGCCTGTTCAATAACATCCTCATTGATTTCGTAAAACCGAAACACGTCTCCTTCACGGCCGTAGGCCGCCAGTGTGCCTGCGCCAAGACCGACCAGTCCGACGCGTACGGACGTTTCCTGAGACTGAAACAATTCGATGGCCTGTCCGACCCCGGTGCGCCGCGCGTAGTACGTGGTCGGTCTGGCCCACCCGCCAAACGACCGAAGCTGCAGCCCGTGAATGATTCGGCCATGCCGCAGGATGGTCGCTTTTTCCACGTCGTCCTCTTCCACTTCCAGCACGCCGTAGAAGTTGCGTGTCATAGAAACGGCTTCGCTGTAATTTGCGGCGGATTCGATAAACAGCGTCGAGACCAGCACGATCAGCACAATGGAAACGGCGTTGGCGGGCAGGGCGCCAGCGGGCCCCATTTCAAACCATTTTCCATCATCGAAGACAACCCACACGGCACAGGCTGCGGCCGCCAGCAGGCAGATGTGCAGTTCCCAGAAATCAGGAAACAGCATTGGCGCTGCCAGGGCCACAAACAGACCACCGCAGGCGCCGCCAGCTGACATTGTCAGGTAGTACGCCGTCAGGTGTTTCGCGTCAGGACGCTGTCTAGCGATCTCACCGTGACACATCATGCAGATGAAGAACATCACTGCGAAATAGAGTCCGATCTGCGCGATAAGTGAGGCACTGGATTCAAACATCAGTGACCAGCAGAGGACGGCCACCAGTCCGCAGGTAATCAGAGCATTGGCAGCGCGGCGATACCACCAGTCGCTGTCGAAGCAGAGAATAAATGACAGCAGATAGAGTGAAAGCGGTACCACCCACAGGAACGGAATCACAGCAACGTCCTGGCAGACAGTGTTGGTAATTGCCAGCAGAGTGGACGATGCAATCATGGCCAGCAGGAACCATGACCGAAATCGCCGCGGTCGCTGGCGGCTTTTCTGCACGGGTTCATCTTCCGAATTCGGGGCAGAGGGCATCAGTAATATCAACTGCGTTCCACAGACGACCGCCAAGCATACGTAGACGCAGAATCCGACTGACCAGAATTGTGCCTGAGAGTCCATGTCCAGTGCGGGTTCGAAAACAAATGGATAGGACAGCAGAGCGATCAGTGACCCGGCATTTGATACGGCGTAAAGCCGATAGGGTGACTGTCCCGGATAAGCCACGCTGAACCAGCGTTGCAGTAGTGGGCCGGTGGCGGACAGCAGAAAATAGGGCAGTCCAACGGTCACTCCCAGCAGCATCAGGATTCGCAGTGTTGGGTCGTCGTGAGGCTCCGGTTTCCATGACGGATCCGGCAGAATGCTCAGCAGCAGTGCTGCAACGCAGATCAGCAGCCCGTGCAGGCTCACCTGACCACGCAGTGGAAGCCAGCGGGCGATCAGGTGGGCATAAGCGTAACCGCCGAATAAAATCGACTGAAAAAATAACAGACACGTTGTCCAGACTCCAGGAGCCCCGCCGAACCAGGGCAGGATGGCCTTGCTAATCAGCGGTTGAACCTGGAACAGCAGAAACGCGCTGATAAAGATCGTCGCCGCATACAGATGCGTTGATCGATCTTTGCGTTCCGTTTTCATCTATACCGCCTCATCTGCTTTCGTTTGACTGTCGCGTGAAAGGTTCGCACTCCAGCGGTTGCAGACTCTATCACACCAGACAGGTCGATGCATGATATTGGCAGCGCATTCCGACCACGCCGACATTAACTTTCGTGAGCAGGGAACGCGTTTGCTGCCACTGTTAACCTTCTGCAGGACGGTGCTGCTGTTGCTGTCGGCTGACACCGGAATACAAAGTGACCCTGATGTGCCCTGGTTCGCTGCTCGGAAACTGCCAGCTGCAACCTTGTCGTAGTTCCCGGACACATCTGTCCGCTGCGTCGGGTTGACGACTTCACAGACGGAGCGGCAGATTCCTGTAACAGCGTAGAATACATCTTGTCTCAGAAAACGCAGGAAATTTCAGACAGCCTGTAGGCTGTTGAGTGCCGCTGCGTGGAGATTCTGAAAAGATCCTGAACTTCCGTCCGCATAACTTCGCTCGGCGTTGCCGGACCGGGTAGACTGAGAGTGCTGGCTGCAGATGGCCAGGCGTTCGCTGCGTCAGATTCTGGCGGAGAGGAAAGTCCGGGCTCCACAGGACACGATGGTGGGTAACGCCCACCGTCCGCGAGGACAGGGCAAGTGCAACAGAAAGCAAACCGCCTGAACGATGCACTTCATCGAGGTATGTTGTGAGGCAAAGCCGGCAACGGCTTTCCAGGTAAGGGTGAAACGGTGCGGTAAGAGCGCACCAGCGATTCAGGTGACTGAGTCGGCTGGGTAAACCCCATCGGGAGCAAGGCTAAGCAGAAGGATGGGTGTCTTCGGGCGCACACAATTCGGTTCGGGTTGATATTCCTTCGGGTCAGCTGCTGGAGGTGTCGAGCAATCGGCATCGTAGATAAATGAACGTCCGCGGCGGGTAACTGTCGTTGACAAAACCCGGCTTATCGGCCATCTGTAGACAGCTTGTATCGAATGCTCTTGAAACTTCTTTGACTTTATTCAGTAATCAGTGACGTTTAAGAAGATTGTACGTCCGCACGGATTGCAGGCCGCTCCGTGTTTCAGTTTCTTTCGCCACGAATAAGGACGACTGTTACTTAATGTATGACGAATTTGAACAGGAACAGAATTTTCGACGTATGTGGGATGCGGTGCGCATCGAACGGGTTGTTGCCTATTCGTTGTTTACCTTTGGTGATTCTGATCTGCCCTACTTCCTTGTGACACCACAGGAAGGCGATGACGCGACTGTCAGAATTCGCCAGGGGCAGATCACGATAAGTCGGGCCCGAATTATTACTCCCGACAGTCTGCAGCCGGAGTTCCGTGATTTTTTTGAAGAAAACGAGGAGGCGGGATTCGCTGAATTTATGATGGCTCGATCAGCGGCGTTTTCCAATCTTAAGCTCAGCAATCACCAGGGTTCTGAACGCATCGTGACAGATACAATTGAAGAAGCCGTTGAGCGACTGAACAGACAGCTGGATGCCGAAGAAGAAGACCGCGTCGCCATACTCACGGCGCCCCTGGGACTGGCTGGTTTGGCACTGTTGAAGTATGCCTCTGAACGGATCACAGAAAGTGCCCCTGACAACCTGAATGAATTGCGGGAACGTGGGCTATTGCCGTAACTTGTTCTGTGTCCACAGGTAACCAAATGCTCTGGTCGATCTTCCGCCTTACAAAGAGTCATTCGATTTGTTCGGCCCTGCCTGAGGCTGGCCGCGGTGGTTTCCTGCAAGTTCAGCCAGGGCGGTGGGCCCCGGGCATTCCTCGCCGGATGACGGCTCTGCCCCGGCTTCATGAAACCGCGACGCACCTTGTGATTTTCTGAATTCCAGTCGGTATGCAGGTACCATTGTTGCGACAGCAATATTCAGCATTCGCCCGTGTAATCCTGTCTGCGCAAAGTACACATGACCCTCCACGTCTTGGAGCCGGGTCAAAGGGCATTGTCCACAGGGTGTCAGCATACGGCGGCGTGCTCAGCAGCAAAGCGTTTGCTATGTGTCTGTCCGCCGTTTCCCTGGTGACATGCCCGGGCGGATTTGGCGACCGATGCGATGTTTTGGACGCGGAAATCTCCCGTTACGAGCGGAGTCTTCATCATAACCCGCAAATGCTGACTGGCAGACGTAGCTGAATTTCAGCAGTTTGAAGGTTTGGAAGTCGTCCCGAACCGGTCGAAACTATGTTTCGGGGTTAGCAAAGTTTGTTCTCATGGTCCGACGTTTGGTGGCGGAACGCGATGTGCCGGGCGGAACTAACGTGAGACGCGCACCTGCTTTCCTCGCTCATTTGTGTCGCGTCCTGGTCGAAGGATGTTGAGGATAGTTTCAGGTTCTGATCTTCGTATGAAAGAGCTGCCTGGCCGAGCCAGACTTGCTTCATTGCCGCCATGCGGGACGGGTTGATTGGCTCTGTGGGCGACTTCAACATCCTCAGCGGATCCTCACGAACTCAGTTCGGTGTGGCGGTGGAAGAAGTACTTGCAAACGCATTTTACCAAGGAAACCTCGAAGTGGACTCGAGGCTGAATAATGATGTGTCTTCGGGATTTAATGAATTGGCTTGTTTTCGCCGTGTGAGACCCTCTGGAAGAGGCAACGTGTTCGAGTCATGGAACTGGAAACTCCGTTTAGGATCTGGGTCACCGTTTGTGACGAAGCTTCTGAGGATGACGTTGCTGCCGCACTCTTGCGCAACAGCGATCGATCGAATCTGAAGGAGAACGGACGAGGATTGATCATGATGACGGCTTCTGCTGACGACTTGTGGTTCAGCAATTCCGGTAACAAAGTAATACCTGTCTTTTATCGAGACCGAATCAAGAACAGTATCAGATCGTCCGGCCAGCGAGCGAATTCGCATGGCTTCGTATCATCGCAGCAATCCTATTCTCTTACTTTGCCGGGTAAAACGGCACGCGGGGCCGTCTACGGGAGAGCAAATGACTGAGCATCAAGAAAGGGCGTCGATTTCACTCGCGGAGACCTGTGTCGATGCGTATGAGTTTCTTGCCCACACCAATGTGCAGCCTGGGAAAGCCTGCCTGCTGCAAATTTATCCGGCACGATCCGACTCAGAAATGATGCGACTTACACGCGAACGCACGTCGATCGGGCGGGAACCGTCGTGTGATATCTCAGTCGACGACAATGCCATGTCGCGAACGCACGCTGCCGTCGACCTTCTCGGCGGCAGGTACTTTCTGGTTGATCTGAACAGCACTAATGGTACGTACGTTGATGACGATCTGCTGCGCGGACGAATGCCTCTGGCGGGTGGTGAACTGATTCGTATGGGCGGTTGTATCATGAAGTTTATGTCGTCGATGGACGAGGAGGCGAATTACCATGCTGTTGTACATGAATTGATGACACGCGATGCACTTACGAACGCGTTCAACAGAAGCTATCTGATTCCCGTTATTGACAAGGAACTGGAGCTGTGCCGGAAGCAGAATGAGCGATTGTCCTTGATTCTGCTGGATATCGATCATTTCAAGAATATCAACGACCAGCACGGGCATCTGGTTGGTGACGAAGTGTTACGAATTTTCTGTGAACGTATCCGGGGCGAACTGCGGAAGACAGATCTGCTCACAAGATTCGGCGGCGAAGAATTCATTGTTGCGTGCTGCCGTACACCGCTGCGGGGTGCCGGGCGCATTGCAGAACGAATTCGGCTGGCCATCGCGTCGACGCCGTTTCAGACGCAGGCCGGCAGAATCAACGTTACCTGCAGTCTGGGTGTCTCAAGCAGTGACGGAGTAGAGCTGGCCAGTTGTGATAACATGGTTTCTGCTGCAGATGCTCTGTTGTATGACGCCAAAAACAGTGGCCGCAACCGAGTTCTCATGTTCGACCCGCAAGATACGCGGTGTGACGGTAACCGCAGTCAGGATCACGATGCTGATACATCCGGGGCTGCTGAAACTGTATGACCGACATTCTTCTGTCCGATCGATTCAATAGTTAAATAGTCGTTCCGGGGCGAAACTGCGACCTGCCGCAGCGTTTAATGCTCGGATGACTTTCTCCCTGGTATTCTTCGTAAGTCGTCGCCCTTTGACGGCACGTGAAACCATTTTGTGTGTCAATTGTTCCGTTGACGCTGCCACCAGATCGTGTGCCTTCAGGTCGAGTTCTTCAAGAACCTTTCCGATCGGTTGCATTCCCAGGTTTCGTTCTTCTTCCGACAATGTAGTGGACCTCATTCAGGGTTTGACGTGTTGGCTTACGTGGACATATTCACGATGCTAACACGACAGGATGGCTCTCACAGCCTGGAATCGTCCGAATTTTTGTCCGCAACAAGGCTGTGACCTTGGATGCGCCGCAGGCAATCGTTCCAATCCCGAATCCTCTGTCCAGCAAGGTTCCCCACAGAAGCAGCATTATGCCTCGCATTCAACCGTTTCAGGCAATTCGTCCCACGGCAGACAACGCTGCCACAGTTGCCTCAGTTCCCTATGACGTGGTCAGTCGAACAGAAGCTGCGGAGCTCGCAGATGGCAATCCTCACAGCTTTCTGCATGTTGTGCGGCCGGATATCGATTTGCCTGCGGACACCGATCCTTATGCCGAAGAAGTCTATGAAACAGCTCGCCGAAACCTGGATCAGCTGATCAGTGACGGAATTCTCGCGCGCGACGAAACCGCGCGTTTGTTCGTCTATCGTCAGATCATGAATGGTGTGGCTCAGACCGGCATTGTCTGCTGCTGTCACATCGATGATTACGAGAACAATTTGATTCTGAAGCACGAGAAGACTCGAAGAGTCAAGGAAGACGACCGGACGCGTCATCTGCTGACCCTGAATGCTCACACCGGTCCCGTGTTTCTGACTTACCGGGACGTCGCTGCGGTTGATGCTCTTATTACTGAAACCGAGTCGTCGAAGTCGCTCTACGATTTCACTGCCCCTGACGGCGTACAGCATACGGTCTGGCAGGTCACCGACGCGTCATCTTTTGTCGAACACCTTTCTGAGGTGGCAGCGTTTTATGTTGCAGATGGTCATCATCGTTCTGCCAGCGCGTGGCGAGCAGGAGCGGAACGGCGGGCAGCCAACCTGAATCACACCGGCGACGAAGAATACAACTGGTTTCTGACAGTACTGTTTCCGGCGAATCAGCTTAATATCCTGTCGTACAATCGTATTCTCAAAGATCTGAACGGGCAGTCAGCGGAGGACGTCCTTTCTCGACTGCGCGATGTCGGTGTTATCGAAGCCACCGACGATCCCGTGCCCCCAGCTGCCGGTTCGTTCTGTTTCTACCTGGAGGGCTCGTGGTACCGGCTCACCGTTCCTGCGGATTCGATCGAACATTCAGATGCCATCGCATCACTCGACGTCGCGATACTTGAGCAGCGTGTTCTGGAGCCGATCTTCGGCATCGAAGATGTCAGAACGGATTCGCGGATTGATTTCGTTGGTGGCATTCGAGGCACAGAGGAACTTGAGAAACGAGTCGGTTCGGATGGCTGGGCCTGTGCCATTTCGATGTTTCCGACATCCATTCAGCAGCTGATGGCCGTTTCTGACGCAGGTGAAATTATGCCTCCCAAGAGTACCTGGTTCGAACCAAAACTTCGCAGCGGATTATTGGTACACTCACTGGACTGATTATTTCGCGAGCTGGACTTCGACTTCAATGGCTTCGCCGTCGCGGATAATCTGCACTACAACAATGTCGCCCGGGCGGTGACTTTCCACCTCGGACAGAAATTCGTCCACTTTCCGGGTGTCTTTGCCGTTGACTCCGACAATCAGGTCTGCGGCGCTGCGATCTTCTGACTCGAACACCACGAACCCTCGTTTGACTCTGCGAATCGCCGGGCCTTTCAGTCCGACTTGTGCCGCCGGACCCTCGGGATCCATCCTCAGAATCCTTAATCCGTCCTCGGTTTGAAGGACTTCCGTGATTCCGATATCCGGGCGGATGACTCGACCATGCTCGATCAACTCCGGAATTACTCGTGCGATCAGGTTTGACGGGATGGCAAAACCGATTCCCGCACTTTGCCCGGTCTGGCTGGCAATGGCCGTGTTCATGCCAATGAGTCGGCCGTGAGAATCGAGTAACGGCCCCCCGGAATTGCCGGGATTGATGGCGGCGTCAGTCTGGATTACAGACTTGATCGATCGTGCTCGAGTCACAGGCAACGTTCGGTTCAGGCTGGAGATGATGCCGGTTGTCATCGTCCGTTCAAGCCCAAATGGATTGCCGATTGCCAGCACCTTCATTCCCACCTTCAGTGCGCTGGAATCACCTATCGTTATCGGAAACAGCAATTCTGGTGGCACGTCCAGGCGGATGATGGCGATATCGTTGATGGGGTCGACACCAATGGGTTCGGCATCATAGGAATTGCCGTTGTGCAACGTGACCAGAATCCGTTGCGCTGCTTCGATCACATGAAAGTTCGTCAGGATGTGTCCATCTGTATCCAGCACGAATCCCGATCCTGCGTCTTCTGTGCGATTCTGACGAAAGAACGTGCGTTCCGAACCGACACGTGTTGCAATGTTCACGACACTTCGATTGGTCAGGTCATATACATAGGCCGATGTTGCTTCGTCCGGGGTGAGCCCGTCTGACAGATACGCACGGGGCTTGCTGAGTTTCAGGTCGGCGTTGTCATCCGTGGACGTGGCAGGCCCAGATGTGTTCTGCTGTGCCGCGGGCTGTCCGGCGGCTGAGGGCAGACTGCTTCCGCCACTGATCAGCCAGGCCCCGAAAACTGTTCCTGCGGCTGCAGACACAAAGCAAATCACTATCTGCTTCATCACTGGTCCTCTTCATTCGACGCGGCGACAGGCCGCAAGGTGGGTCCGTCGGTCAAAAAAAGATAACTGAACGGAGCGATAAAGGGCACGTGCTATCGACTCTAACGACGTGGCTGTTGACGGACGAGAAGTCTAGCAGGTATGGTCGACTGGGAGCCAGACCTGTGTGCTCAAGTTGTCTGGCATTCTGTACGGGTGGGGTGACGACGATGGTACAGAATTATGTGCTCCTGATATGGCGCTGCAACGTTCAGAGTCGGCGGAAGCTACTTTGGCGGTATCAAGCGAATCGCTCGCAGGTCGATCAACGCGAATGACGGTTCTTGCGGTGCTGTGACGACCAGCTGGCGTCGACCACGACCAAGATCGATGCTGCCAGCCGCCCACGTTCTGTAGTCGTCCCATGACCCGGTACCAGGGACTCGGGCAGTCAGCAGGCGTGAGCCGGTGGACAGCTTCAGTGGGTTGCCGGCCGTGGAATTGTCACATGCATATTCAAATTCGACTGTCCAGTGGCCGGATTTCGGAGAATCTATGTTCCACACAGCGTAGTCGCTGGTTGACGACCAGAAGCCGAGATTCCTGTGCTTAGTTTCGAAAACCAGGCTCGGTCCGTAGATCTCGGCGGTCGCGGCGGACAGTGTCAGCGTGCCGTCAACGTCGGCAGTGATCAGTTGAGGCTCATTGCCCTGGAACTGTTTCCATTTCACTCCTGACGACTGAACGAACGCGATGACATCTGCAAGATCCTGCGGCGTCAGATCCTTCTCAAGTCCTTCGGGCATCAGTGATCGATTGGAGCAGGTCAGTTCCTCCAGGTTGATCCGAAGCAGTACATGCTCCTTTCCGTCAGTGCCCATCAAAGTCACACCGTTGCCTGTTTCGTTCAACAGCATTCCGCTGAAAGTCAGGCCATCGTTTGTGACGGCAGTGTAGCTTAGAAACTTTGTTTCGACGGCCTTGTTGGGGTCGAGAATCGCAGTCACCATGGCGCCGGTCGACCGATCCTTGAGTGCTGCAAGGTCCGCGCCGATGGATTTTCCAGTATTCTTCAGGCGATGGCATGTGGCACACCGTTTTTCGAACACGACTTTTCCGCTTGCTGTATCGCCGGGGCGGTTGGCGATCTGTGCCTGCCATTCGTCAACGACAATGGAGCGTGCGGTCACCGCCGTTGTTTCCAGAAACTGTTTGGCCAGGAGTCTCAGTTTTTCGTTGCGGTGATTGAGCAACCGTTCACGTGACGAGGCATCAATATCGCTCGCGGCCAGTCTCTTTTCGGCCAGCGCAGTCAGAAGCAAATTGGTTTGTGATGAGGTCTGCAGCAGCTGATGCACTATCGATGACCTTACCGCCGGAGTAATACTGTTCCATTGATTGAACAGTGTTGCCGTGGCACGGGGCGAATTCTGAATAACAGCAGCAGCCGCGGCCATTTGTACGGGGGGGGGTGAGTCCGGACCGAGTAATTTCACAAGTCGCTCAGCTTGGTCGGGATCCGGTGTTCTATCCAGTGCCGCAAACTGCAGAGCAGACGCCCGCAGGTCAACGGGGGCGCCCGTATCCGCTGCAAGTTCCAACGCGCTGGCCATTGCCTGTGATACGGCGGCCGCTATCCTGGCATCGCTTGTTATGGCTGAGTTCACTATGTCGTGTTGTCGTACGTTGTTGAGAACCTGAGTTGCTGTTTCCCAGAACACCGGATTCTGACGGGCCGATGGATTCAGTCGCTGAAAAATCGTGAGCAAAGGTTGCCGCAGGATATCGGATTTCTGCATTGCCGCTGCCTGATGGATCAGCCGGACCACGATTTCATCCGAAACATCTCCACTGGAAACCGTCTTCCGCAAAACGTCAGCGATATTATCCGGCGTCAGCGATGTCATGACGGCATCGACGATTCGGGGCTCAGTTGCGTCCTGTTGCAGGAGTGCTGCCAGGGCTCCTGCGGAATCGCGGTGACGGGACTCTCCCAGTGAGAGTGCCAGTTGCCGACGAACCAGCGGCGACGGGTCATTCACCAGTTTCAGCACCTCGCCAGAAAGTCGAGCGTCACCGCGGAGCAGCGGCGACTCCAACAGCCTTACGGCGTGTCGTCTTACTTCCGAATCCTGGTCCTTCAATGCGGACAACAACAGTCTGAGCCGGTTCGCATCGCCCGTTACTGAGACGTGCTGCGATGTGTATAGTGATTGAATCCGTACGGCTGCCGAGGGATGAGACCGGCTGAGTTCAGTCAGACGTGCCACAGGCACATCATGACGATGTCGCAGAATTCGCTGAGCCGTGTCTCGCCACCAGCCATTGGGGCTGGCAAGTCGTTCTACCAGATCGTCAGTGATTGTTTCGTTCCATGATGTAGTGAACCAGCCACGCAGTTCCGGCAGTGGCGAAGGCTGTTGTTGCCCGCTGAAACTGGCTTCGCTGGTTCCTGTGTCAGACGCCGAGGGAACAACGGTAGACTTGTCTGCCTGAGACTGCCGGTCTGAGTCACCCGTTGATGAACAGCATTCCGCTGATGGAACGAGGCGATAGATGCGGCCTCTGTTGCTGCCAGCCTGCAGATTCAGCTTTCGCTGGTATTCTGCAGGTATCCAGGTGGGATGTTCGATGACTTGACGATACATGTCGGCAACGTAAACGGCGCCATCCGGGCCGGTGCGCACCATGACCGGGCGAGTCCAGTTGTCGCTGCTGGCAAAGAACTCAGATTCTTGTTCGTCGTCTGATCGCCGGCCTGCAAACGTGACGCCATCACGTTTCAGAACCAGGCGCGACACAAGGTTGTGAACGGGCTCACATGTGAAAGCGTTGCCGTAGAACTCTGCCCCCAGGAAGTTGTCGCGGTAGATGGCCGTGCTGCATGCCGATGTGAAGCGATTCACCTTGTCAAAGTCGTTAAACCGAGCCAGTGTTTCGCTGGTCGGAAAGACGGGTGCTGCCCCCGGCACTTCGGCGACTTCTGTCTTTGTCGTTGAGACTCTGGTGTGTGGGTTGCGCTGCAGATAATGTTCTTCCAGAACATAGTGCCAGATCGGGTTGGAGTTGTTATTGCCGAACCAGTTGCCGAAGTCGTCCCGCTCACGCCCGAACTGAGTGCGTCCGCTGACTGTGTCCATCTGGCCGTTGTCGGGATCGATCCGCAGATCACGGCCGTTGATATTCAGTCGGGCCATGGCGTTAGAGGGATTGCTGTTCTCCAGCGCACTGACGACGTTGATCTCGCCGCCACTATCACCGTTGGCCAGATACAGAAAACCGTCCATCCCCCAGCGTAACCCGTTGACGCGATGTTGTTGGTTTCCTGTGGTGAAACCGGTGAACAGTACCTGCCGGCGGTCGGCTGCAAGATCGCCGTCTGTGTCCTCAGCGAAAATAACGTCCGGAGCCGCCGTGATGATAACGCCGTTTCTCCATAGTGCGATGCCGTTGGGAAAGGGCAGGTTGTCCAGGAACGTTGTGGCCCGATCGTAACGGCCGTCGTTGTCTGTGTCTTCGAGTACGCGAACGCGTCCGCCGCTGGTGTGGTCGGTGTCTTTTGCAGCGAGCGGCTTGTCAGGACGGCCGCTGGGATAGTCACCCATTTCAACCACCCATAATCTGCCCTGAACATCCCAGTCGAAGGCGACAGGGTCGCTGATCAGCGGCTCCGAGGCCACAAGTTCGACTCGCAGATTCGCTCTCGTCGTGATACACGCAAGCGAGTCTTCGGCCGTTTTCGGGCCCGGGAAGTCCGCTCGCAGTGCTTCGGAATAGAATGTGTGCGGCAGCAGCTTCTGCACAGCGTCGCAGATGATGTCTTCGGCTTCCGGGGCCAGGCGAGTGGGATGCTTGTAATAGACCATCGACCGATCGGCTTCGTAACCACCTTCTCTCAGAATTCGTTTCGAAGAGATGTAGCAGGGAACATCATTGCTGTAGGCATTAATCCACAGTCTGTCACTATCGAGCATATCGTTCAGACGAATGGAATAATCGACGACAACTTCTCCGCCAAGAAACACCATCGCCAGTTCTTCACCAAGACACCATGTCTGAACGGGATACTCCGGAACTGTGGTGGGAATGGATTTTCCATCGTCCAGCAGTTTCAGGAAGTGTCGGGCATGCACACCGCTGTGCCCGGGTTCCTTCGATCGTTGTTCCCACTCCTCGCGCGACGGCAGCGGACCCAGCGGCAGGTCGACGCGTGCCATCTGGCAGTTGATGCGAGGGTCGAGAGGCCGGATTTGCCCGGTCACCTGACCCGTTGCAGCTGCTTCCAGCAGTGTTGCCACCTCATCGGCGACGGCGCGACCATGTTGCCTTGCCATTTCGTGAGTTCCTCGCGGTGTCGGATTCGCGTCAGCTCCACAGCCGATAGCAATCAGAGCAATGGCTCCGGTGTTGTCAGCTTCGATCATATCCGCCGCAAAGCCCGGCCAGTCGCCGCTGATCTTATTAAACTGACCTGTTTCAGTTGTGGCGTGACAGGCGTAGTTCGCCAGTACGGCAATCAGTTTCCCGTCGACATCGTGTGCCGCAATCATTGGAAACTCGTGATCGACCGGACCGTCCGGTGTCTCGCCGAATCCTGTCCATCTTCCGTCTGTCAGCGTTCGGCGGTTTATCGCGAAATCTACTTTGCCCCGAGCTATAGACAGTTTTCCGGGTCGGCGGGCAGCAATGGCATTGTCGGTGACTTTAACCAGCTTTGCTGTCAGCTCAGCTTCGTATTGTTCCAGATGGGTTGCTTCCTCTTCGGGAAGATCAGTCAGGATATTGGGCGCGAAATTTCGTAACCATGGGCCGGAGTGCGTATGGGTTGAGCATACAGCGAAATGTTCACGACTGATCCTGTGATTTACTGCGACTGCGGCAAATACCGATTCCACGACTGACCCCGGAACGCCACAGTTGTCGACTGTCACCAGGATGGAGAGTGGTCGTTCAGGTTCGCCGCCGATCGCCAAGGCACGAGCATGGATTCGGGCGGCTACTCCTTCAGATTCCGTTGCCCGATTTCCATAGCCGGCAAGGCGCACCGGGAATGCAGGGGTGATGTCGGCGACTGCGGCTCCAATCGGTACCGGTGGCAATGCAGATATCGCTTCGCGACGACGCTGTGCAGCGTGAAGATCATCGACAGATACGTGTTGGATCAGGTTCGGCAAATGAGCCGTATCTTCGTTCTGCCAGCAGAGATTACCCTCATGGAGAAAAACTCCATTGTGCGAACCGTCCGCGCGCTGCAACGGTGGAAGTCCTGTATGCCGTCCCCGTGCGACTGCCTTCAGGATGGCGTCCGGAAGTGAGCGGAGTGTGTTTGGGCCTGGGCTGTTTTTCCGAAAAGCAGCATAGCCGATGGCTGACTGAATGGATTCGTCTGCATGGCGAAGTTTCCTGTTTTGACATAGTGATCTGTTCAGCCTGTCTGCCGCTTCTCTGAACGTCAGAAACTTCACTTTTGAACCGTGCTTCTTTGTGGCGTGGTCGATCAGTTCCACGACCTGCTCTGATGTGATCCAGCCGTGAGGGTGAAAGACCAGATTGAAGACGCCCTGCTTATGTACGGTGATGTCGAGTGCCGCTTTCCAGTCTTCCACGGTGACCGGGTTATTGACTCCGTGCAGGTGCTGGGCCGACCAGTCGCTGGGTGCAACACACGGAAACTGCCAGCACGAGTTGTTGATGATGTACGGATACGGATAGTTCCTGATGTAGTTGACGAACTTGTCGTGCTGCGTGTTACCTCGTTTCAGGCCCCGCACCTTGTACTTCCAGAATCGCTCGTTGCCGTCCTTGTCCAGCACCAGCTCACGAGGAATCGATGGATCGTCAGACGTGAAGAAATTCATAACAGAAGAATCGATCTGCAGAAAATTTCCGGCGGCTGTCGTTTTGTTGAAGATCTCGGAATAGAACCGAGGACTGACTGTATTCAGTGAGTCGCAACATGGCATTCGGAAGGCGACGGGCATATTGCCGGGAATCGTGCTGAGCAGATCAACGCAGCGGTCGTAGGTTGATTTGGCTTTATCGAAGTCTCCTCCCTGCAGCAGCGGGCAGGGATGGTCGACAGTATGAACTTCAATGCTCAGCCCTTCTTCCAGCCAGCTTTGCAGTTGCGGATCATCAGACTTCACATCACACGTCATGATACTGACCGGCGCCCGGCCGTCGATTTTTTTCAGGCGATTCAGAATCGGCCGCAGGTACTGTTCGTACTTTGCTGTATCGCGCATGTCGTCGATCGCCAGCACAACAACTGCATCAATGCCTTCTTCGTCGACCCACTGAGGAGTCACGAGTTTTGGGAAATTCTGATCGGGATACCACGGATTGGATTCATCAAGCCGGGCAGGACGGTCGTCGTCACCAATACACGACGAAGCAGAAAGAGAAAGGAGGGAAATTGATGCAACGATGCAGAACCATCGCATGGCACTGGTACTCCGGTCGAGGTGGAAGAATTACGCCCCAGTGTACCGAAATTCAGGTACACGTCACTCGTGATCGAAGTCAGTCGGCGCTGTCGGGCAGCGTCTCCACCGCTCGTGACGGCAACGTCACCGGGAAACTTCTAAGCAACGCAGCGTCAACACCGGGTATTCTTCCATCAGGATCAAGAACCATGCCCGCGTCGCCGGAATAGAATTGTGCTCGGCTTAACGTAAACAAATGCGTTTCGAAGTTGCTGAGATCGACACTCGGTCTGTCTTCCAGCAGGCCCGACTCACTCCAGACATCCTTGCTGAATTCGACAGCATCTTCTTTCTGTGCGTTGGCCCCCTGGCTCCAGGTGTTGTTCCATTCGTTGAGTGACATGAGCGTCGATTCCAGATCGAAGCCGCCGCTCTCAAGTTTCCAGTACACACTATACTGGTGAAACAGATTACTGTTGCCATGCCACGTCAGCAATTCCTGAAGGTCATCCAGATAGGCATTGCCCTGGGAGTGAATCAAGACACCGTCTTCGGTCAGTGAGGCGAACACACACGAATAGCTGCTTACGGAAAGCTTCGGCAGTTCTCGCTGAGGATCCTGGCCATCAAAGACATCGCTGTCTGACATTCTTAAGACAGGTTTGGCAAGGATTGTGGTGGTATGGTCAAGTGCGATGTCGAGGTGTCCGACGTTCTCCGGCATCTGTGAACCGACATTGCGGATCAACGAACCATCCAGTGCGAAAGCACACTGTTCTGCTGCTACCCGCCCGGTAGGCTGACTGTCGACCAGCACAACATCCGTGCCACCACGAACGGCAACCTGATACAGCTGAATGTCAACCTGACTGTCTGAACTTTCGGCAACAGGTGACTCAGACAGTCTGAACACCGTGGTCGGTCGTTGTGACGGGTTTTGTACTTCGATGGTGCAGTCACGCAGTTCAATTCTGTTGGGACCGTTACATTCGAACACGACCCATTCATTTGACATGACTTCGTTGCGGACGATGACTCTCAGGTCCACGCCCAGCAGTCGCAGACTCAGATTATTCGTGAGATTAAACAGCCGTGCCGGCACGGAGGACTGCTCGTCGTCACCTCGAAACTCCAATACAGGGCGGAACCCCGCCGCCGCGCGAAGAGTGATATTTTCGCCGTTTGTCCGCCCGAGTTTTGGCAGAGACGGTACCTGTTGAACGCCATTAAACTGCAGCAGAATCTCGTCACCTGATTTCGCATCAGCCAGCGCACTGCTGAGTGAGTTGTGGTATTTCTGCTCACCGAGCGCAGTTTCGAGTCGAATACGACGTTGTTGTATGGGGCCAGTGGTGATGCTTTCAGGCATCGGTACACCTGATTCCGCAGACGCCACTATTGGTATGATGGGGCCAACGGGCATGAATCCGGGCAGTGGAACCGGATTGGAATTCCGGACTTGTTCAAGAGTCTGACTTAGTTCTGCAGTCGCCGTTGTCGACCTGTCTGATCCTGATGTCAACGCGGAATCCTCTCCGTTTGATTCTACGATGGCGTTCATGCTTAATGAATCGGTGGGACTTAGCTGGATCGCGTGCGATTTCTGCAGCCACTCCGGCAGAGGTTCTGGCTCGCCGGGAAGAAAATGAAAAATCAACGCCGTCATACAGATCGCCAGCACCGCACCGGTCAGGAAGATGGCTCCCGATAATTCACGAAGTTTGCGAACGGGAATTCTGCGCCACACGACTCCTTCCGCAGGAACACTTCGCAATCCCATCTGTGTTGCCAGGCTGATCAGATCAGTCAGTAACTGCCCTGGATCCTGGTATCTTTCGTCAGCATCGGTGTTCATCATGTTCTGCACGATGGCTGCCAGTTCGATGGGAACATCCTTCGCCACAAGTCGCGGATCCGGAGGTGTTTTTCCCTGGTGATCCAGCAGTTTTTGCAATGCGGTGCCTTCCGGATAGGGAGGCCGTCCGGTGAGCATGTGGTACACCGTGCATCCGAGCGAATAAATATCGCTGCGAATGTCGGCCATTCGCGGGTCACGCGCCTGTTCAGGGGCGATATAGTCGAATGTACCGAGAGTTGTTCCGGCAACCGTAATATCGCCAATTGAATCCGTCGTGTCGCGTCGCGCCAGTCCCAGGTCGACGACCTTTATGCGACCGGAATTTGTGATGATGATGTTGGATGGTTTAATGTCGCGATGGATAATTCCGGCGGCCGCGATGTGGTTCAGCGCAAGCGTTGCCTGGATGGAGTAGTTAACTGTTTCTACAGGAGTGAGTTTTCCGCGTTGTTGAATCAGTTCCTTGATGTTGATGCCATCAGCATATTCGTAGGCGATGTAGTGAATCCCGTCCTGTTCACCAGAGAAGAAAATGCGGGCAACATTGTCATGATTCAGTCGGGCACACGATCGAGCTTCATTGCGAAATCTGGCAACCAGCAACGCATCGGTGGCTGTTCCTGGATGCAGGACCTTCAAGGCGACGAAGCGGGACAGCTCAACATCGACGGCTCGAAAGACGGCTCCCATGCCGCCGGATCCGATTCGCTCTTCTACATCGAAGTGGCCGATGCGAAGCCCGTGCTCCCGATTCTGCTCATCGGTCTGTGTGCTGAACAGACGATCGCGGATTTCCTGTGCCGTTGCGGAATAGGCGGTCTCTGATGGCGTATTGTCGGCTAGTTCCGTGCCACTGCTGACAACCGTATTCTGATCGTCGGCCATGAGCGGTCGATCCAGCAGAGGCACTTCGCCCTCGGCGGATTGTGTCGAATCGATTTCAGCACTTGACTGCTGAGTCATGTTACACCGGCGAACCGTCAAATTCAGTTGAAGGCGTCATTCGAATGGCGGATGTGTCGGAAGACAGGATAATTGGCGCCGTCGCTGAAAAGACATTTAGAAAGGAGACTGCCGCAGCATTGAAGCAGCCATAGCAGTTGATGAATCATACTCTGGAGGGTGGGACTGGTCAAAAACCGTCTGCCGTGATCCGCTCGGATCCCGGTGTTTAGTGCGTATTGCACCGACGTATGCCGGTTCCGGCCAGCAATTTTGCGGCTCGATCGCGGTTAAGGCTGAGGCACTTCGGCAGGGAGTACTTTGGTTCCGACGCACGTACTGCCATTCGTGCCCTGCAGTAGACTGTTACGACTGCATATGGGACGGTCCGTCAGCAATTCACGGTTTTTGCCGGTCGTACCGACTGTGCGTGGACCGACTGTGCTTGTCGGCGAACTTTCTGACCGGGGGCCTGGCAAAAGACAAGGGATCTTCGGGCCCGCTCAGCCCAGCCGGTGGTGGCTGGGCTGGTGACCGGAACAGTCACGTCCGGCGGTCGTTGTGCAACGTAATCAGGCGATGTGGTTGTCGCAACGCCCGCACGTCTTGCAGCCCGCGGCAACCGCTTCGGTCAGCTCAGGAGCAGGGGAATCACAGGTTTACGACTCGTTTTAAACAGCAGAGACTTCAGCGGCCGTTCGACTTGCCGCAACCGAAGTCCGGACATTCTTGACAGCGGCACCGCAGCTGTAGGGTTCTCAAGCATGAGCTGTTGAATCACATGTCGTGGCAGAAAAACCACGAACGATTCTTCCGTCGCTTCCGCGTATTCTTCTTATCGGCCGCCGTTGAGTGCGTTGACCTCGCCAAACAGCTCCCCTGGTTTCATGAAACCGAGGATCACCTGCTAGCCTCCGCTGGCCAGGTGGTAAATCCTGACTCTCCCCCGAGCCAGAAGCAGAACGGAATCACCCACATCACTGGGCAGGTAGATTGTCTCGCCGCGATTGAATGTGCGGCTGAAGCACTGTGACTCAGTGTCCAGCACCTGATCGGGCGACAATTGCTCAAAGACGCAACATTTCTTCAAGTACGCGATGTTGTCGTTCATGTCGCTGCCAGGTTGATTTGAGCAACACAACGTCCCGAGCCAAAGATACTCATTGCACGACGTCGGTTGTGTGTGTCTTCTTACAAGACCATCAGTAAATCCCTCAGAATTGGGTTGTTTGCGTCCTTTTGATGATCCGGTCCGGTATGTTGGAACTACACCGGCCCAAGGTGGCCTTGCGCCTAAACTTGTTCAGCTTTCCGTTTCATGGAGACAGCACATGCGTGCTGCCCTCCGTCCCACCCGCGGAAAACAGTGAGGACCGAGTCGTCGACGGACAGCAACTTGTCAAAAATGCTGGATTTAAGTCCCGACACTGATCCTGACAGGTCCTGGTGATCGCACACCTGGATACTTTTCTGATGCCATGTCTTCATTTCCGTGTCGGTCTGACGTCGCTCGACCAGCCATCCCCCTATAGAATCCACTGTACAGCGTCAGCGTGCTTCAGAGCACCTGACCGGGGCCCACCGTTGCGAAGGGCCGGCAAAGGCCCGTTTCTCAATAAATTAACTACATCACGTCTTTACAAACCGAATCCCCCGTCGAATTTGGTGCTCCTGTAAGGCATCGTGGCAACCGACCTTGGTAAAGGCAAAGCCGTTCATTGCGGTCAGATCAGAGCGGTATTCGCTCGACAACATAATTCTCGGACCCGGTTTCATGCGTAGCGAATCAGACGTTTTCTTTGACGATACTCCCTTCGATATCCCGGTGGCGGAAAGGGTTAAGCGTCTGCCCCCGTACATGTTCGGCGCCATCAACAAGCGGAAACACCAGCTCCGTGTCGATGGTGTTGATGTTATTGACTTGGGCATGGGGAATCCCACTGATCCGCCGGATCCATTAATTGTTCAGAAGATCGAAGAGGCTCTGGCGGATTCACGCAACCACCGTTACTCCGTCAGCAGCGGAATCGAGAATCTGCGGAAAGAAGTGTCTGCTCGATACTGGAAGCGATACGGTGTCCGGCTTGATCCTGACAGCGAAGTGCTGGCCTGTATCGGGTCCAAGGAGGGTTTCAGCCACATGTGTCTGGCGCTGATGGGTCCGGGGGACACGGCGATCGTGCCTTCACCGTATTTTCCCGTCCATGTGTATGCCGTGATGCTGGCTTCCGGCAACGTGATTACTCTGGACACACGTGAGCCCGAAAAGTTCCTGCAGAACATCGCGTATACGTGTGAGAATCTTGTGCCGAAGCCCAAGGTTGTTGTGGTCAACTTTCCGCATAATCCGACAGCCACAGTAATCGAGCAGGACTTTTATGTCGACCTTGTCGCGCTGGCGAAAAAGCATGGCTTTCTTGTGATCAGCGACTTCGCCTATGCCGACATCTGTTACGACGGATACCAGGCCCCCAGCTTTCTGGCAACGCCCGGCGCCACAGACGTTGGTGTCGAAATGACTTCGATGAGCAAAAGCTACAGTATGGCCGGCTGGCGAATCGGCTATTGCTGTGGCAACCGGGAAATGGTTCGCGCACTGGCCACGATTAAGGGCTACTACGATTATGGAATCTTTCAGCCAATCCAGATTGCTGCCATTGTCGCTATGAGGCACTGCGACGCCGCGGTGGAAAGTGTTACCCGAGAGTATCAGTCGCGTCGGGACGTGCTGTGCGATGGTCTGACACGATTGGGGTGGGACGTAACACCGCCAAAGGCTGGTATGTTTGTGTGGACGGACATGCCGGCAGAGTGGCGGGAGATGGGGTCGATCGAATTTGCGATGAAGCTGCTCAACGAGGGTGGTGTTGCCGTCAGTCCTGGTCGAGGCTTCGGGGATGACGGAGAAGGCAGTCTGCGACTGGCCATCGTCGAAAACAGCCAGCGTCTGCGTCAGGCGGTGCGGCAGATCGATAAGTGCCTGACCAGGGACGAAGTGGAGACGGCAACGTAGTGCGCCGTCGCAGCCGGAGACGATGGCTGTGTTCGATCTGAATGGGTGCTGATGGTTGTCCGCCGCGGGCTGCGCGGCAGCACCGAAGAAAAGATGCGAGAGCTTGTGCTACGCTTCATTCAGCGGCTGGTATCCACTGCATTTCGATTCAGAACGAAAGCGAACGGGCGATGATTCACAACGGATTTCAAACAGCATTCATCGTGGCGATTCTGGGGACGATCGGATGCCACGACGGGCAGACTCCTGTCGTTGAATCGCCCCCCACTCCGCCGGATTCAGCTGCGGCAGAGACGGGGCATACTCATGGTGACGCAGACAAACTTGTCTGGGTGCGCAGCGATATCGAAGAAGGGGAATTCCTGATCTCCCTGGGTCATCACGGTGAACACTTCCATGGAGGTGACGATATTGAGCCGGCCATCAGCATTTCACGAGGTGAGGAAGATGTTTCGGATGCGGTTGTTTACAACAGTCTTGTGGCCGAAGAAGGCGAGACCGTGCTGTGCGAGGAGCAGGCAACCGTCTTTGAACCAAAGACGGATGAGGAGCCTGCTCACTACGCTCAGGGCGGGCTGACCATTCCGAAGGAAACACCGACGTTCCTGATTCGATTCCGCATTCAGTTGCCAGGCGTCGAGGCTGAATCGACACATGACATCACTCTTGACGTAAGCCATTAAAAACTACCCGGGCCGACTGGCACGGGATGACGTCACTGAACACGCAAGGCGCGTGTTCAGGGTGAGCACTGTCAAATTTTGCCGTCCAGCCCCATTTGATAGTACTTGTGCGTAATCTTGTCCTGGTTCTCCAGGAGCCAGTCGATGGATGGTTCGCACACCATCGCTTTATGGATGGCTTGTGCCATCGCCTTGCGGTGAATATCGAACAACGCTTTGTGGTCAAGATTGTCGTCGGTGGATACACCGGGGTTCAGCCAGACACTGCAGATGATTCCGAGGTCATTGGCTTTCTCTTTAGGAATGTCGCCCGCGCGAACTGCGTCCAGTACCCCGTTTGCGATGGCTGCCTGAACAGTGCCCATCAGAATATTAGTGTAGCGGGTGTTTTTGACGGTGACCTTGCTGACGCAGAGTGTCACAGGGCGGACCTGAATGTCGGTGTTCAGAATCGCGAACACTTTCGAGTGTCCCATCGACTGGTCTCCGGTGAGCGTCGCCAGAGCCGTGCCAACCGGCCCATCGAGTTCACCGATGACGACCTCCGGCTCAGCTGCGGTAAAGGGCGGGCCGCCAGCCACAAGAGATTCACCTGTACGGAGGACGATGCGTTCAGACATGGAATTCGTAGTCCCGATGGAGTTTAGGTTGACGAGAAGCGGGTGTTGCCGGTTTCAGAGCCCTGGCAGAGGCGCGTAAGCTATCGATACTGAATTCGGCATGCAAGTGGCATCACCGGCGCCAGGTCGCAACACTGGTTCCGCCAGGAAGATCAGGATGTGTGAAGCCTGCGGATGTCGATCTGTCGTGGTTCGCTACGTCGATGTTCGGGCGTGTCATTTCTGCGCCGAAAGAAATGCCAGCAGATCCGCAATCTGTTCATCGGTCAGGTCATTCAGCAGGCGATCCGGCATCAGTGAAACGGTTTGCTGAATCAATTCTTCAAGGTCGGTCCTTGGGATCACGATGTTTTCGTTCTTGACCGTTCGCAGTGTGACATCAGACGCTGTTCGATGGACCAACAGGCCGGAGTGTACTGCGCCATCAATCGTCAGTGCCGTCCATGCAGCGAACTTCGGGTCAATCTTCTGCGACGGATCCAGTATTGCCGCAAGTATCTCTCCGGCTTTCAGACGTTTTCCTGTATCGTCCAGTGCCGGACCGATCTGACCACCCGTCTTACCAATGCGATGGCAGGTGATGCACTGAAAGCGTTTGTTGGTGAACAACGCTGCCCCTTTGGCAGCATTGCCTTTCATTGACAGCAGATGTGCCGCGTCCAGTCGGCGGTTGAGTTGCTGGCGATACGCCTGAGGTTGAAAGCGGGTGAACAGATTGTGGATCTCCGGAGCAGCGTTTCGAGCGTCGGCCAGCAGACTTGTGCGATCATCGTCGGAAATATCTCCGCGGTCCAGTCTGGCGACGACTTCCAGCGCCTGAGGTGTCGATTGCAGAGATGCTGTGATCGGAACTGAGGTTCCGTCGGATGGAAGCGACGAAACCCATGCTCGCAGCATGTTTACACCATTGACGTCGACTTTCCGTGAGCCGATGTGTGGCATTCGACCTCGGCCTGAACAGGTCGTGCGATAAACCAGGACAGAATGTGACGGTTTTCCGGGAGAGACGATCGCACCGCCGGGAATCTGAAACGTACCCTGAACCGGTATCGCGTCGATCATCTTCGTTTCTGCCAGAGACGCTTCATGTCGCAGGTCGATGGTCGCCGTCCCGCCTGCGCCGCGCTGATGACAGTGAGCACAATTGACGGAAAGATAAGAACGTGCGCGATGTTCCAGGGGGGCTTCAGTGTTCTGGGTACCTGATAGTGCTGCCACTCGAGGATCTGTGGAGTTACGAGCATCGTCGGGAATTTGTCCGCTCAACAGCCCGATGTTGCGCAGCCATTCAATCTGATTGCGAGTTGTCAGTTCTGTTGTGACCGCCGCATCACGCGTTGCGTGGTCATGGTGTGACCGGCGGGTCTGTCCGGCATCGTTCTTGATAAATTGAACGGGGCGGTTCAGCTGCGACAGTGTGAACCCCAGGACACCGCCGGCCCACGAGTTATGACACCGAATACATTCGGAACGGGAATGCACATGCCACGTTGCTTTGCCGAATGATTTGTCGTAATCCGATAGCTGCAGTTCGGCGCCGCCAGTGGGGACAAGTTCTGCATCTGTCTGATCCGTATTCCAGAGATAGCTGTAACCCGCCCATGTTTTTCCGTTGAACTGCAGAACCTGTGTTTCCAACGCAACCCTGGCGTATCCTGTTGATTTTTCGATTTTGACAGTGCGCGCCAGCACGCTGCCTGTTGGAAAGTGCATGGATTCGCGCAGGCTGCTTTCCTGCATTCGTTTTGGCCCGGGCAGCACCTGAATTGGTTCGGTGCCCGGAACACCAAGCCAGCGAACAGCGGTGGCACCGTCGTTCCACATGGGGGCATTGATTTCCACGGGAATCACGCCCGGATTCGGTACCTGGTTGCCGACGTCAGAAAACAATCCTGTCTCGCTAAGCAGCCGTGGAAATGCTGAAGGTTCGCCGACGGCTTCGTTTCGTTCCAAACCGTAGATCCTGCCTTCGTCAAAATGTAACAGCAGTAGTTCGTCCGAAGTGTCTTCACCAAACGCCACAATGCGAACCGAAGGATCAACAAGGTCAGTCAGGTCTGTCAGCGAATCGGCGCTTTCATCTTCACTCTTCGTGATGGTTGCAGACCAGATTCGTCGAGTCTCGTAGTCGCCGAAAATGTAGCGGCCTTTCAGTTCCGGAAACTGTGAGCCCTGATAGACGAAGCCGCCCGTCACGGACGCCCCTTCTGCGTGTGAATAAGCAACCGCCGGTGCAACAATTGGTGTTGGTCCTCGTTTGCCGTCCGGGATCACCGTGTGCGGTCCTTCGACAATACTCCAGCCGTAGTTGCCGCCAGGCTTCACGTTGTAGACCATTTCGTAAAGTTCCCAGCCGACATCGCCCACCCACAACTGGCCATCCGGACCGAAGTTCATCTTCCACGGATTACGAAATCCATAGGCCCAGATCTCTGGCAGAGCTTCGTCGAAAGAATATCGCAGGCCGCCTGCGTCGAATTGTTCGGAACCGTCGTCCGAGCGATCGTTGTTCGCTGCCTTCACAAACGGATTGTCCGCCGGAACGGTGTAGAGTGGTCCATCGTCCGTGGGATTGACGTCAATTCGCATAATCGTGGACAGCCGGTTGGTGACGTCCTGCCCGGCTCGACGAGGATCCGGTGGGTTGGGAACTTCGCCGTCACCCGCGGAGATGTACAGGTATCCATCCGGGCCAAATTGCAGACAGGCACCGTTGTGACCACCTTCCGGCCAGGTCAGAACAATCTTCTCGCTGGCGATGTCACATCGAGGAACGCCCTTGTTATCAAATACAACGTTGAAGCGGGACAGTCTTGTGCCGTCTTCCAAATGCGTTTTCTTGATTCCGCTGACAATATTGTATGTCAGCCAGCAAACGGGAACTTCCGGATACTGCGGATGGAATGCCAGTCCGTAGGCATTCCTCACGGCTTTGGCAGATTCGTGCGGTGTGAGCTGATCGAAGACCTGTGCAAGGTCAACAAACAGATCTGGTTCGGAGACCTCACGGTCGTCGGGAAATGAAAACACTGCGCCTTCACGAGTGATGACCCACAGACGGCTGTTGTCGGGGTCGCGTTCGAGATACAGCGGCTGGTCAAATTTCAGGTTGGGAAATCGCAGTGTTTGCTTCAGCGGAGGAGGTGGTTCCGGTGACCCCACGATTCTTGACATGGTCCACGGTGTACGTTCGGTTATTTCCTGAGCTGGTGCTACGGACAGCAAAAATGCGGCAGAAAGCGGAAACACGATGGTCGCCGCCTGTAACAGCGGCCTTTTAAACGCCGTACGGAAGATATTTGTCACGACATGCTTTCTGCGATGCGTCAAAAATGGCGTCGATTCCTGATCGAACGCGAGATATCAACGCGTTTGCGGGAATTCAACGGGGCACTCTGAAATCAGGTCTCCACGGATTCAGGCCAGTTTACTATGCTCAGGCCCAATTCCAATTGGCCGACAGCCAACCTCTTCCCATCGTTGCCGATTCATTCATAACCAGCCATGAATATCAAGTTCTACAACACACTCACAAATTCCACGGAAGATTTCACGCCTGTCGACAGTGACGTCGTGCGAATGTACAGCTGCGGTCCGACGGTCTACGACTTCGCTCACATCGGCAACTTTCGGTCATTTCTGTTTGCCGATGTCATTCGCAGATCGCTGGAATTCTTTGGCCACGACGTCCACCACGTCATGAACATTACCGATGTCGGTCACATGACGGATGACAGCAATGCTGATGGCGCAGGCGAAGACAAAATGGCCGCCGCCGCCCAGCGGGTGAAAGAGGACAAGAAATCCGGCAAGGTGCCCGATGGGGCCGTTGAGAATCCCGAGGATCCCTATCAGATTGCAGATTACTACACCAAAGCGTTTCTTGAGGATGCTCAGTTGTTGGGTGTTAAGGTCGCCTTCGAACCCGACAATATTCTGAAAGCAACTGACAATATCGACACGATGCAGGAGATGATTTCGGAGCTGATCGACAAGGGCCATGCATATGTTGGCCCTGACGGCGTTGTCTATTTCAGCGTCGACAGTTTTGACGACTATGGCAAACTCAGCGGCAATACTTTGGATCAGCTACGTGAGGGTGAATCCGGACGAATCAGTGACGAGAATCAGTCGAACAAGAAACACCCGTCGGACTTCATGTTATGGAAGGCCGACGAGGCTCACATCATGAAATGGGATTCGCCGTGGGGCACTGGCTATCCGGGCTGGCACATCGAATGTTCTTGCATGGCTCGTAAGCGTCTGGGCAAAGATGTCATTGATATCCACACCGGTGGCGAAGACCTGATCTTTCCCCATCATGAATGTGAGATCGCTCAGTCACGCGGAGCCACAGGTGCGGATGCATTTGCAAAGTTCTGGATGCACGCTCGCTTTCTGATGGTGGAAGGCGAAAAGATGTCCAAGAGCAAAGGCAATTTCTGGACCGTGCGTGACGTGCTGGAAGGCCGTGCGACGGGAGTGAAAGTGCATCCGGCCGTCTTACGCCTGGAACTGATCAAGTCACACTACCGATCCAACATGAACTTCACCAAAAAGGGACTGCAGGATTCGGCCAACGTTGTGAAACGTTTGACCGAGTTTCGGAAGAAGCTGGAATCGGCGGCCGGTGATACGACGGCAGAAGTCGATTTGACTCATCCGATTCTGCAGGCCTTTGGCGAAGCTCTGGCCGACGACCTGAATTTTTCCAAGGCACTGGCCGTCGTTTTACCGTGGGCAGCGACTGAGCCGGACAGTCCTGCTGAGGCGCTGGCGGCGCTGGACCGAATCAACGATGTGCTGGCAGTGGCACCTCTGGCAGCAGTCGATGGCGCGGGGTCCGGATCGGATGACGAACCGGATATTATTTCGCTGTGCAAAGCGATGGACGATGCACGCGGTGCAAAGGACTGGTCAACATCCGATTCCATTCGTGCACAACTGGAAAACGCCGGTTACGATGTTCAGACCACGCCGGAAGGTACTGTCGCGGAAAAAAAACTGGCATAGGCACGCCGTTGGCGTGCTGTCTGAATTCAAGTGTGCCACTGGCTTCGCCAGTGTCTGTCGGCATTCGAAAACACTGGCGAAGCCAGTGGCACACAACCCGGCAGACGCAATATCGCCATGAAGGACTGGGCCGTGACTTTGGCGCACGACTGAATTACCGCAAGGGAAGTATGCCTTTTGAGCTTCCCTCGTCTGGATCTAATTACCAATCTGCAGCAGCACTTTTCCACTACGAGCCTTTTCTTCGGCCGCAGTGACGGCTTGGCTGATTTGGTCGAGTGAAAACGTCTCACCAATGGACGTGGACAGGACTCCGTCAAGAATCAGACGTGTGATGCGTTTGACGAGTTTCAGCTTGAACAACAGGTTCCGGTCGTTCATGAAGTTCCCCAGCCAGAATCCTTCGACGCTGGTCTGTTGCGTCATCAGCGTTCGCGGATTGAGTTGAAGCGGCTGTTCGCTGAGCGTGCCGAAGACCAGCATGCGGCCCTGATGGCCGAGTTCTTTGACGACGGCAGATCCTGTGGCACCACCCACCGGGTCAATGGCGTAACGCACTTTTCGTTCTCCCACAATGCCACGAATCGATGACAGCAACTCGTCCACCGAATCCTTTGCCGGATCGAATACAACCACTTCTGTCGCGCCTGCCGCTTTCAGGTCTGCCACGGCCTCTTCGTTGCGTACAACGTTCAGTGTCCTGAATCCGAGGGAGTGTCCCAGACGTGCGACCATCATTCCCAGTGACGATCCTGCGGCGGTCTGCAACAGCCATTCGCCGCTTCGCACTTTCAGCACTTCCTGAATCATGATCCACGCGGTGGCAGGATTCACAAAAAACGTCGCCGCCTGCTCAACGGACAGTTGGTTGCTGACTGGTATCACCTGTGCCGCGGGAACGACAGCGTATTCAGACCAGTTACCCCCGGCTCTGTTCAGCACGGCCACGCGTTTTCTGTGGAACAGCTTTCCTCGCAGACCGCCGCCTGATGCTTCGACGATGCCAACGCCTTCGAAGCCCGGGCTCTGCGGCAATTGAGGCTCAACGCCGTAAGCGCCGCGAACGAACATCAGGTCTGACGGGTTGACGGGACTGGCCAGCATTCGCACAAGGACCTCGCCGTGTTTTGGCGACGGTCTGTCGCATTCGACACAAGTCAGGACCCGTGACGGCTCGCCTGTGGATTCAAATTGTACGCACTTCATGACTTCGCTACCGCTGTGTGATTTTGCTGCGAAGTTTAACGTGCGGTACGCAGAGATTGCTAACCGAGGTCGACTCCAAGTTTTTTCATGAAGAACTTCATGTCTTCCCAGACCAGTTTCTTGGCAGATTCGTTCCGCAGCAGGTAAGAGGGGTGATACGTACACATCACTTTGGCATCGCCATGTTGCAGGAATTGTCCTCGCAACCGTCCCACCGGCCTTGTTTCACGCAGCAGGTTCTGTGCTGCTACGGTTCCCCAGCAAATAATGAACTTTGGCGCCACAATCCTGATCTGTCCCTCCAGAAACTCGCGGCAGTTGGCAGCTTCCTGTGGGTGTGGGTTTCGATTGCCGGGTGGCCGGCATCGCAGAATGTTACAGATGTAGATCTCTTCACGTTTCAGTCCGCAGGCTGCAATGATCTTGTCCATTAGTATTCCGGCCGCACCGACAAAAGGTTCACCCTGTCGGTCCTCGTCTGCGCCGGGCGCTTCACCAATAAACATGATTTCGGCATCAGCGTTACCGACTCCGAAGACCGTTTGCCGTCGTGTGTCGGCCAGTTCGGTGCATCGTCTGCAGGCCGTTACTGCTTCAGCCAGTGTGCTCAGGCCTTCCGCTTTTTGCTCTGCCGTATGAAACGTCTGCTTCAGCAGCGCATGCGTAGTTTCCATGATTTCAGGCTGCTTAGCTGAACTGGGCGCAAGTCGGTCCGGCGACATCAGTCGCGTTCGACTGCCTGACTTGTTGACCGGAGCCTGGCGGGGGGCCGGATCTGTTCCTTTGAGGCGGTTTGCCAGTTGTCTACCTGGTGCCGCGGCGGGTTTCGGAAGTGTTACCGTCGGAAGATGGCTGATTCCCGAAGCGGTCATCATTTTCAGAAATTGTCGAAGTGCGCGGCTGTCCGTCATAGTCGATACTCGGGTGAGATGATCAGAGAACGCCGTTCAGACAGCACGTACACCGTCGTGCTGCTCATCGGTACAGGATTCACCAGCTTGAGAAATGCGGCAGATATTGCCGAACGTCGCGGCGTTTGCAGTCTGACATGACTGGACGCATCATTTGTTTCGAAAAACCGAATTTACCACCGAATCCGCACACTCTGATTTGGCGATTAAGGAAAGATAGCGATGACGGATTGGGTTGTCTCGCTCATTTCAGTTGTTCCACCATTATCTCTCCACTTGTTCTCTCAGATTCAGTGAACTCTATGCCGATTGGGAATATTGTTCGCCAGTTTGAAGTGCCTGGGGAAGAATCCCTGGCGAGTGGATTACGTTGTTAACGGATGTCCACAGGCTGCATTAGCCCTTCACAGGGTGGCGACGAAAAAATTCAAAAGGTGCAGAGGTTCAGTTCCTTCAGGAGGAAGGCACTCTCTCATCTCAGGATGTACGCGAGGGATTGAAAAATGGTCAAACGATCATGGAGTTCGTTTCTTTCGGGGGTAGCCCTCGCTGGTGGAATGGCGGTCATGAGTACCGTGTCCGCTGGAGAGATCTACACCGCGGATCCAATTGAAGACGCTTCTCAGAAGCTGTTCTCTGACGCAAACAGCGACGTCACCGTTCAGTTGGCGGCGATGAGTTGCTGTGACGATGGCAGCTGTGCCGACGCCGATTGCGGCGACGGCTGCAACGATTTGTATGCGGCGGGAGATTGCGACGAGATCTCCTTTGGCGGTTGGTTTCAGATGGGGTATCACAATAAAGTGACTCCGAACGGAGTGACTCCCAACGATGCCGGATCTTTCAACAATCATCCCGATCGTCTGAACCTGCACCAGGGCTGGTTGTACGCAGAAAAAGTGGCCGATGGCACCTGCGGACTGGACTGGGGTTTCCGCATGGACGTGATGTACGGCGTGGATGCCGGAGATACGCAGGCATTCGGTAACCGACCGGGACGTTGGGATAATGGTGGTGAATTTAACCGCGGTGGCGGGTATGGCTGGGCGATTCCTCAACTCTACTCCGAACTGGCATCAGGTGACTGGAGCGTGAAGATTGGTCACTTCTACACGCTGATCGGCTACGAGGTTGTGACTGCTCCGGACAACTTCTTTTACAGCCATGCACTGACCATGTTCAACAGCGAGCCATTTACCCACACGGGGGTCGTGGCGACATACACGGCCAGTGACGATGTCACACTTTACGGTGGCTGGACGGCTGGCTGGGATACAGGATTCGACCGAGTTAACGGCGGAAGCAGCGGTCTGGGTGGCTTCAGCGCGGCACTCGGTGAAGACGTGACCTTTACCTATATTACCACATTCGGAAACTTCGGTGCTCGTGGTGCGGGGGCCACCGGCTATTCGCACAGCATCGTGATCGACACGGCCCTGGCGGATGACCTGAACTACGTAATTCAGAGTGACCTTCTGGACGTCGGTGTTGGTGCTGGTTCTGCACAGGTTGGGGTGAATCAGTATCTTATCAAGACGGTCAGTGACACGATTGGTGTTGGTGTTCGCAGTGAATGGTGGAAGAACAACGGTTTATCACAGTATGCCCTAACCGGCGGCGTGAATGTCAAGGTTGCAGACAACCTGATCATTCGACCGGAAATTCGCTACGACTGGGAACTGCCGACTCCGTCCGGAGATCAGTTTACCGTTGGCATGGACGCTATTCTCACATTCTGATGAGACGGCCTTCGCCGGCACCTGGTGAACCAAATATTGAATAGAAACCGCAGCTGGAATCTGTCCAGCTGCGGTTTTTTCGTGTCTGTTCTTAATCTGATAGACCGGGTAAAACAGCCATTGTGTCATAACCGGGGGAACTGCAAGGGAAAGCGTTGAACGTGTCGACAGAAAAGGCTGAGGCGATTGTGATCAGACAGGCGGATTTCAGCGAATCCAGCCGAGTTGTTACGTTCTTCAGCAAAGAATTCGGCAAGTTTTCGGCACTGGCCAAAGGTGCGAAAAGACTCAAAGGTCCCTTCGATGCTGCTCTTGACCTGCTTTCAATGTGTCGAATAGTCTTCATTCGTAAGTCCTCCGGGACCCTGAGTCTATTAACTCAGGCCAGCCTGGACTCACGTTTTTCTCCTGTTTCAGGAAGTCTTAATTCACTTTATGGCGGTTACTACATTGCCGATTTGTTGTGCAGTCTGACAGAAGACGAGGACCCCGATCCTGAAGTCTATCGTCTGGCTCACGCAGCGCTGAAAGAGTTGTCTGATCCGCAAGCGGAACCGGCAGCATCAATTATTCAGTTTGAAATCGGACTGCTGCGACAGGCAGGGTTGTTTCCCAATCTTTCTGAGTGCGGCGTATGTGGCCAACTGATGACCTCCGGAAAAAAGTACGCTCACTGGGTCAGTCAGGGAGGCTTGCTTTGTTCAGATTGTCGTCGTGAGGAGTATTCAGGCAAGTCAATTTCTGCAGGTTCGGTTGCCGTCCTGAAGAGAATGTCAGGTGAAGGTTCCCAGCTTTCTGAACGAATTCGACTGACAAAAGACCAAACGATGGAATGTCACCGCCTGGCGGTGTCTGTGATCACCAACGTGCTTGGCAGGAAGCCCGGCACACTCAGATATCTGAATTTTTGAAATTCATGACATACTGCAGGACACAAACGAATCAAGCTGTATTGACCACTTCATATGAATTGGTCGGAGAATGCGTTACGCGTTCATCCGCAGAAGCTGTACTTAGAATGGGGCTGGCTATCGCGCTATTCGCTGGCACGCTGGTGTGTTCGGCCGGATGCCGTGCCTGGCCTTCTTCGGTGGCGTCCTGGCGCAGCGACTTCGTCGAGGGCAGTGACACACAACACATTCTTGGACCGCTGGCGCGTCAACTGCCCACGGGCGATGACCCGTTGACACGCGGTGCGCGGTACTCGGAAGCCGGCCAGCGACGAGTCACTGCCGCCCGAAATCTGTTTGACGCCAAGAAGTATCCGGAAGCCTTGAAGAGTTATAAGGCCATCGCCAAAAAGTATCCGGAATCGATAGTAGGTGAAGAAGCGTGGTTTCAAATCGGCGAATGTCACTTTGCCATGGGAGAGTATCCTGCTGCTCAGGACGCGTATGACACTCTGTTTGTTGATTACCCGTCCACGAAGTACGTTGCTGATACAAGTCGTCGAATGTTCACGATTGCCAAGACATGGCTGGAAGTTACTGACCCCGTTGGCCAGAGCCAAATCAAAACTGTCAGTCAGGAAAACGAAATTGAAGGGCCTGAGCCGGTTTCGTCGTCGAGTTCTCCAAGCGCCAAATACGGGTTGATTCCGAACTTCTTCGACAAGTCCCGGCCGATGCTGGACACTAAGGGGCGAGCGCGGAACGCCTTGAAATCGATCTGGCTGAACGACCCCACCGGACCGCTGGCAGACGATGCGCTGATGCTGACGGCATCGTTTTACCTTCGACGTAACAACTATGTCGAAGCCGATCGTTACTATGAGATTCTTCGTGACGAATATCCCGACAGTCCTCACCTGGAAGACGCCTACGTGTTGGGATCACACGTGAAACAAATGTCCTATCGCGGACCGTTCTATGACGGCACTTCGCTGGTGTCAGCGACGAATCTGAAAGAGCGAACGTTGCAGCTGTTTCCGGCTTCGGAAGATCGACAGCAGATCCGCAAGGATCTGCAGCGCCTGCATCTGCTGGAAGCGCAGCGAGCGTGGAGCAGAGTTGATTTTTATCGCCGCAAGGACAACCCGCGAGCGGTGGCGATTCAATGCATGCAGGTCATCACGGAGTTCCCGGAAACCCGCTATGCTGAGCAGGCTCGGTCAGAAATTCGTCGTATCAATCCGTCTGTTGTCAGAGGACTGCCTGGTGTCGCCGAATTTATGCAGTCGCTTCCACCGGTAAGTGAGTCTGGGCCAGAGACGCTTGAAGCCCTGCCTTCAGACTCGTCGGTGAAATCCGTCAGTGCTTCGGGCAGCAGGTCACCCGTCACGCGTCTTTAAGGAGTACAACGGTGTCCCGTTCCTTACACCTGACGACGGTGGTCGCACTGGGACTGGTTGTCTGTTGCGCCGCTGGCTGCGGTTATCTGCTGGGGCCCTCGAACGTGCAGGGAGTGCGCACAGTTCACGTACCCATCTTTAAGTCTGATTCCTTTCGTCGCAACCTGGACTATCTGCTGACGGAGGCCGTTCATAAGGAAATCAAACTTCGCACCGGCTATCGGCTGGCTGATGCGGACTGCGCGGACACCGTGCTCGAAGGTCGGATTATTGATGCTCGGAAGAATACGCTCAGTGAAACTCGTTTCGATGATCCTCGCGAAGTGCAATTGATGCTGGGTGTGCAGATTTCATGGATCGATCGCCGAACCGGACGCGTTCTGCAGCAGCAGACATTTCCCATCGGACAGGAACTGGCGATGCATTCGTCGCAGGTCAGCTTTGCCGCTGAGGTCGGGCATTCACTGGCCACGGCGCAGCAGGAATCCATACAGCGACTGGCCGGTCAGATTGTCGATTTGACTGAGATGCCGTGGTAGCTGCACAATTGCAGCACTCCAAACAGACAGAGCCCCGGTTGTTTGAAAAGACCGGAGCTTTGTCGCTGGCTTCTGTCCATCTGCGTCTACTGCGTTAGTACGGTAGTTCTCGAATGTACAGATTCCTGAAAAACAGCTCGCTGCCGTGATGCTGCAGTTCAATCTGATCGGCTCGCGGCAGCGGGACTGTACCGGTCTTGTCCCAGTAATTTTCCAAGGCCACTCGGTTGACGATTAACCTGTTGTTCAGCCAGATCGAAACCTTGTCGCCGACCATGCGAATCAGAAACGTGTTCCATTCGCCCGGTTTTTTGTCCGCCAGCACGGTAGGAGCATTGCGCCATCGCTTGTTGTTCCAGAGGCCACCGGAGCCAAGGTTGCGGCCGTTCGTAAACTGAGTCACCCATTCTTCACTGGTGGTCGGCGGATCCTGACCGTCTTTCACTCGCGGATCCCACGGATCCCAAATCTGCACCTGAGGTGTTCCGCGAAGGTAGATCCCTGAGTCCGCTCCCGGCGGAATCTTCCAGTCAATGTAGAATTCGAAGTCACCGTAGTCCTTGGCCGTACAAAGACTCTGGCCGGTCCCGTCATAGGTCAGCACGCCGTCTGCTACGCTCCAGTGCACACGCATATTCTCATCGGCTTTAGCCTGAGCTTCCTGCAGTGACTTACCTTTGAGTGCACGTCGTTCGCTTGCATTCCTGTGGGCGAGACCTTTCCAGCCGGACAGGTCTTTGCCGTTGAAAAACGTTGTAAAGCCTTCCGGAGCAGTATTGTCATACTTCGACGCAGGTTTGGTTGGCGAAGGTGAGTAATCTGCCAGCTTCAAATTTCGAAACTCCACGCGATCGCTGTGTCCGGCCAGCATCAAATGCCCCTTCTTATTCTTTCGGCCGGGGTGAGCAGAACCGTCAACGGGCGTGATGTCATCCAGAAACGCGTCCACGATCACTGCACCATTGAGGATGACCATGATGTGGTCTTCGATGGCCACAATCGTCTCGGTGTTCCATTCTCCCACGGGTTTCAGGTATCCGGTTCTGGATGGGTAAATCCCGTAGATCGAACCATGATATTGCCACGGCTTCAGCCAGCTGAGTCGGCGGGTCTTGCCATTGCCCATTTCTGCGTCGCCGCCATACTTATTGCCGTTGTGGTCGAGTATCTGAATTTCCATACCTGCGGTCGCCGGGTGACCACCCCTTGGCACTCGAATTCCAACCCCGTTGTTGCCGCTCTCTTCCAGCTTGAATTCGAAGTGAAAGGCAAAGTCGCCGTACTCTTTCTCGCTGATTAGATTCTTGCCGCCCTTCCTGCAGACCAGCTTGCCGTCTTCGGCAACATATCCTGTGGTGTCACCTGTCCACCCCGTCAGATCTGTGCCGTTGAACAGATTTGTCCAGCTGGCCGAATCCAGGATTGCGTTGGCACGGTTGCCTGCGTCAATGTTGGGATCAGGTTTCGGATTCTGCCCTGTCACCGGTGTTGTCAGAAGGACGACTGCGATCAGCGAAAGAACAGTCGTCAGGCGGTTGATGTACATGCGAGTGGGCTCTTCAAATGGTTGGAATTGGCGGGGCGATTGTGTGTGCGAGGTGACTACAGCATGCCGTTAACGATGTTCCAGGGTACGGAAATTCTTCCGACATGTCGACCGTCAGGAATAAGGAAGCTGGTCATGCCGGAGGACCGGGGCTCTATGGCTTGTGTCCGAAAGAACCCGGTTAAACCACCGAAATCTGCGTCTTGCGGTGTTTCCGACAGGCGAAGTACAATTCCCAGACAACTTTCGCCGCACTCCCTCCCAGCCGATGCTGAACTGGCTTCGACAATATTTTTCCTGTGATTTGGCGATCGATCTGGGGACGACAGCGACTCGGATTGGTCTGTCCGGGGATGGGATCCGACTGGACGAACCGTCTGTTGTTGCTGTCAGCCGCAACAGCACGGGTGTCATTGGCAAAGGGGCTGCCGTTGGCAAGCTGGCCCACCAGATGCTGGGAAGGACGCCGGATGGGATCCGTGCCGTACGCCCTATCGTTCACGGAGTTATCAGTGACTTTGAACTGACGGAGGCGATGCTGAGGTATTTTCTTCAGAAAGCGACAGGTCAGAAGCTGGCCATGCGTCCACGAGTTGTTATCGCTGTTCCCGGCTGCATCACGGCGGTCGAAAAGCGAGCGGTGATCAACAGTGCAGAACGAGCGGGTGCAGGGCAGATCTGGCTGATTGAAAAAGCTCGGGCTGCAGGCGTTGGTGCCGGTTTGCCGGTCTCTGAACCGGTCGCCAGTATGGTCTGCGATCTGGGAGGAGGAACGACTGAAGTTGCCGTCATGAGTCTCGGGGATATTGTGGCCAGTCGATCCATTCGCACGGCCGGCGACGCGATGGATCTGGCGATTATCAAATATCTCCGCCGTCGCTATTCACTTCGCATCGGTGAACAGTCTGCCGAACAACTGAAGTTGCGTATCGGCAGCGCGGCTCCGCTGGATCATGAACTCAGTCACGAGGTCAGCGGTCTGGACACGGCCAGCGGCATTCCCCGGAAGG
Organism: Fuerstiella sp.; assembly: GCA_029245955.1. Lineage (GTDB taxonomy): Bacteria > Planctomycetota > Planctomycetia > Planctomycetales > Planctomycetaceae > Fuerstiella. Next base: position 77,670 of record JAQWOH010000084.1, read on the forward strand.
CGATGATCACCAGTGAGGAAATACGTGAAGCGCTCTATGAGCCTCTGGAAGAAATTGTCGATTGTGTACGCGGCACGATCGAACGCTGCCAGCCGGAACTGATTGCGGATCTGGCTGATACGGGCATCGTCCTGACTGGCGGTGTTGCGCTGCTGCGCGGGATTGATCGCCATCTGAATCAACGTCTTGGAATCCCGGTCCGCGCGGCGGAGGCACCGACTCTTACGGTTACTCGTGGAGCCATGATCTGCCTTGATCATCTTGAACAATGGCACGATCGTCTGGATTCGGGAACAGGTCGGTGAGCGGCCACACACGATACATGCAGTCAACCTCGCCTAAACATATCCGGCTTAGCGCCAGTGTTATCCTGGTTCTGACGCTTGCTGCTGTCGTTGCAGACCGAACAGGGACTCTTACGACATTGCGGATGACGCTGCATAATCTGTTAAGTCCCGGTCGACTGATGGTGCTCGCCGTCTCGCCTGCGGATCGCGGCTCATCGGAATCCGGGCGTGGCGGTCGAACACCTGACGGTGCTGTGGACAGCGATGTGACGGAACTTCAAAATGCATTGCTGGAAAACGAACTGCATAGACGCCAGTTGGTCATTGAAAATGCTCGCCTGCACAACGAGCTTCGCAAGAGCCGGAAACAGGCAGTTGCTGGTACATTGGACATGATTCCATTGGTGAACTTTCGCGTCGTTAAAGCGAACATTCTGAGTTACACCGGCCTTTCGGGAAACATTCGTGAGCTTATTGTAGACGCTGGTAAGACGTCGAACCTGAAGCCATCGGACCTGCTGGTAGATGGTTCGGGAATACTGCTGGACCAGGGACAGCAACAGGGAATTGACGCCGGTCAGCGAGTGGTCAGCGGGATGGCGGTCGTCGGGCGGATTACGGATACGTCGCAGTGGGTGGCGTTAGTCCAGCCCGTCAGCCATGGAGAATTCTCTGCCGCAATACAGTTGGTGAAGAATTCCCGACAAGGTGCTGCGTTTGGAGCTGAAGGACTGCTTGAGGGAATCGGCGACGGTCGTTGTCGAGTTTCCGGCATTCCGTATACGGAATCGGTGTCTGTCGGCGACGAGGTTTTCTCAGCGGACATCAACGGCATCAATGGTCCTCGACTGTATTATGGAAAGGTTGTGCGGGCTGAATTCTCAGCGGGAGGAGAATGGGATGTGCATGTCGAGCCGGCGGCCGGGCATGTGAAACTCGATCAAGTAGCTGTCGTTCAGCCGTCCGTGAACGGGAGTCGCAGCACGATTTCGCGCGGACGAACCCCATCGGGAGCGCGCTGATGAAGACCATTGTTGCCTGGGTTTTGATTCTCTGGCTGGCCCTTATTTTCCAGGTTGCCAGACCTGATGTGTTTGTCTCCGGGTCGCTTGCCGTTCCTTTGTCGGTCGGCTGTGTCTTCTGGCTAAGAACCGGGACCGGCGTTCTGCTGGCGGGGGCGGCCTTGTTGATCCAGTGGATCCTGCACACCACGTTTGCGCCGATTGACGTAGTTGTCACGCTGTTGCTGGCATGCGCCGCGATTTCTCGGGACCGTTCGAGTGACGTTGCGTCCACATTGTTGCCGACCGGGTCGCGATATGCCTGGCTGTTTCAGCCGACCATGGTTCTGTGCACGGGGCTGATTGTGCACACGCTTCTGATTGCGGAGTTTCAATCCGAAACGCTGTGGCCGCTGTTGATGTCGAGTCTGTGTATCGGCGTACCGGTTCTTGTGCTGACTCTGTTTATTGCTCGAACGGCGGATCAGTTCGGGCTGCGACGCCGGCCGATCTGGTAAGCTCTGAATTGATGCGCAATCAACCGCTGAATTCTATCTTCTTTGATCGCAACTCCGGCGGAGTTTCGCTCATTGATCCTCCGACAGCTTTTAGATTTGACCTGCTGTTGATCGCCTTCTGCGGCGTTGCCGTTATTGTTGTCGGCCGAATCGCGTGGGTGCAGTCGCAGCTGCAGGAGCGATATCTCACGGCTCTGAACACGACGTCCACAGACTACGAAGTGATTCCGGCCCGCGATGGGCGAATTCTGTCTGAATCGTCTGCCGTGCTGGCGGCTGATGTGGATCGCTACTCTGTCCAGGTGCATTACCGCTGGCTGCAGGAACCGGCGGACGAAGCGTGGATCGCTCGAAGGGTCAGAAGCAGACTGTCGCGTGAAGAACGTCGTGACGCCGCACTGGTTGAACGCACCCGGCAGCAGGTGACCGATGAACGAAAACGTATGTGGGCTCATCTGATGGCAGTTACGAGTCTGTCGCTGCCGGACTTTCAGAAGAAACAGAAAGCCATTCAGAAGCAAGTGACACGCATTGCTGATTCAGTCAACCGACGTCACAGAATCGCTGCTGCAGAATCAAGTTCAGGTACTTCAGGAGCGGATGGAGCAGAGCCACTGTCCGACAGTTTGCTGATGCGGATGGCGACGGCTGTGCGTTCGGCGCTGACAATGCCGCCGGGGGCCGGGGCTGCCGCGAGGATCGTCGTTCGTGAGGAGGAAACGTTTCATGAAATTGTTCGGGACGCACCATTTTCTGTGGCAGCCCGAATTCACGAACAGACTCATCTTTTGCCTGGCGTCAGAGTGGTCGTTGGCAATAGGAGAACCTACCCCCTTGTCGGGACGGCCAGTCATATCGTTGGTGCCAGAACTGTGGTGCGTGATGATGAGCGAAATGACCGAATTCCTCAGGGCATACGCTACCACGAATGGACGGCTAGAATCGGGCGATTTGGCGTTGAACGCAGCTACGACCATCGGTTACAGGGGATCCCCGGACTGAGACGTATTGTGCGAAATCGCCGTATGGAAATTGTTGAATCGGAAGTTGAGCGTCAGCCTGTCAGTGGCGGAGACGTTGTGCTGACACTTAATGTCGATCTTCAGCGACACGCCGAACAGTTACTGGCCGAAACATTGCTGGACACACCGGTCAACCTGCTGTCACGCAAGGAGAGTGATGACAGTGGAGTTTCGCAACCAATTCCTACGGGAGGCAGCATCGTCGTGATGGATGTCATCACCGGTCGGTTGCTGGTCGCGGCCAGTGCTCCCGGCTTCAAACTTTCATTGTTCACAGGCAGCAGCGATGCAGAATGGAACGCCGTCAATGAGGATCAGCGGCATCCCTTTATTTCTCGCATGACAGCGATGTCTCTGCCACCAGGGTCTGTGATCAAACCGATTACGGCCATCGCGGCATTGGAATCCGGGCACCTTAATCCCGATCAGGGCTTTTTCTGCCAGGGGTTCCTGACGCAACCGGATCGGCATCGTTGCCTGATCTATCGGCTGCACGGGGCAGGGCACGATGACCTCACGCTGACCCGCGCGCTTGCTCAATCGTGCAATGTCTATTTTTTTTCTGCTGCGGAGAAGATGGGCTTCCAGCCGCTGCGTGAGTGGTATGATCGATTTGGTCTGGGACGTGAATGTGGAGTCGATCTGCCCTTCGAGCAGCGCGGGAATCTCCCCGGTTCCGCGTTTGTCGAAGCCGGCGACGTAAGCAAATATGCCCGTGAAGCTTTGGGACTGGCCATCGGTCAGTCGAGTCTTACGGTCACACCACTGCAAATGGTCCGGGTCATGGCAGCGATCGCCAACGGTGGATGGCTGGTAACGCCGCACGTTGTCAGCCTTGACGGGACGGCCCGCACAGCCACTGATATCGATGATCGTCCGAAGAATCTGTCACGGCGGCGGATATCGGGGCTGACAGAGGGAACTCTGACAAGAGTCCGTGAAGGTCTTCGAGCCGTGGTTCAGGAACCGTACGGGACTGGTTATAAGACTGTGCGTCTGGCAGAGGTTGCGATCGCTGGTAAAACCGGTACTGCGGAAAACGGTCCGGGCAAAGCCGATCATGCGTGGTTCGTCGGTTATGTTCCTGCGGATGAACCACAGTACGCCTTTGTCGTCGTGCTGGAGCACGGTGGCTCCGGCAGTCGCGGAGCAGGACCGGTGACTCAGGAACTGGTGCAGAAAATGCTGGACACTGATTTGGTGAGCGCCGCAAACGGGGCACCGTGACCGATAGCACGCGGCCCGGATCTCAATGCGACCGTTCACCTTCTGGTCGACTTTCTGCGTCGCCCTCTGTTTGCCGGGCCGGACGCGGCGTTGCCTTTTTCTTCCGGAACCGGTTCACCGATTTTCTTTTTCAACTGGTGAATGCGGTCACGCAGCTGAGCGGCGCGTTCGAAGTCCAGTTTCTCGGCCGCCTGCAGCATTTCTGTTTCCAGTTCATGGATAAACTCTTCCGTGACGAACTGTTCTTCATTTGTAATTCCGGCAGATTCGCGTTCGACTTTACGTGCCGCAATTTCTTCTTCGATGCCGCGGCGAATGGCCTTTTGAATGCTCGTTGGCGTAATTCCGTTCTGTTCGTTGTAGGCGGACTGCAGTTTGCGTCGCCGATTTGTTTCGTCAATCGCCTTCTGCATGCTGTCGGTCACCTTATCTGCGTACAGAATGACCTGTGCATTTACATTTCGAGCGGACCGGCCGATCGTCTGAATCAGACTGGTTTCACTCCGCAAAAATCCTTCTTTGTCTGCGTCCAGGATTGCGACCAGCGATACTTCCGGAAGGTCCAGGCCCTCGCGCAAAAGATTCACTCCGATCACTGCGTCAAAAATTCCCTCGCGCAATTCTCGCAGGACTTCGACACGTTCAATGGCGGTCAGTTCTGAGTGCAGCCATTGGCAGCGAACGCCCTCTTCCTGCAGATATCCGGTCAGATCCTCCGCCAGTCTTTTTGTCAGTGTTGTCACCAGTACGCGTTCATTGACGTCTGCTTTCTGCCGAATGGCCTGCAGCAGGTGGGCTACCTGGCCCATTGCCGGCACGATGTGGATGACCGGGTCGATCAGGCCGGTTGGTCGAATCAGCTGTTCGACCACCTCGCCCTGAGTCTGCTCAAGTTCCCAGTCGGCCGGTGTCGCTGAAACAAGCAGCAGCTTCTTCTGTTTGTCATTCCATTCGTCGAATTGCAGGGGCCGGTTGTCCAGCGCCATTGGAATGCGAAAACCATGGTCCACCAGAGTTGTCTTGCGAGCTCGATCTCCGGCGTGCATGGCGCGAATCTGAGGAATCGTTACGTGTGATTCATCCACGATCATCAGAAAGTCTTCGGGGAAGAAGTCGTACAGCGTGTACGGCGGTTCGCCGGGCTTGCGACCGGCCAGTGCCCGACTGTAGTTTTCAATTCCCGGGCAGAACCCCGTTTCCTTCATCAGTTCGATATCGTAGCGAGTTCTGGCGGCCAGGCGTTGCGCTTCCAGCAATTTTCCTTCTTTGCGAAAGACCTCCAGTTGTTCATCAAGCTCCGTGCGAATTTCGTCCAGAGCGGCTTCAACCCGACTCTGCGGCAGCACGAAGTGTTTGGCCGGGTAAATGTAGATGTCCTGCAGCGACTGGGATTCCCGGCCACTGACCGGGTCGATGATGCACAGCTTTTCGACTTCATCACCCCACAGTTCAATCCGATATGCAAATTCTTCGTAGGCAGGCCAGCATTCGATTACGTCGCCTCGCACACGAAACTTGCTGCGTCCCGGATCGTAGTCGTTGCGGTCGTACTGGATGTCAATCAGTTTCAGCAACAGAGCATCGCGGTCGATCTGCTGACCAACATGCAGAGGGATCATCATCTCCAGATAGTCCTTCGGCGATCCCAGACCGTAGATGCAACTGACCGTGGACACGACAATCACATCGTTGCGACTTACCAGCGCGCTGGTGGCCAGCAGTCTCAGTCGATCGATTTCTTCGTTAATGGACGCATCTTTTTCGATGTAGATGTCGCGCTGAGGGATATAGGCTTCCGGCTGATAGTAGTCGTAATAGCTGACAAAGTAAGACACAGCGTTATTCGGAAAGAACTCCCGGAATTCCGAATACAGCTGAGCGGCCAGAGTCTTGTTGTGAGACAGCACTAACGTTGGTTTGTTCACTTCGGCAATCACGTTCGCCATCGTGAAAGTCTTGCCCGACCCGGTTACGCCAAGCAGCACCTGCGCCTTCTTGCCTTCGTCGAATCCGTGTACCAGCGAATCGATGGCTTTGGGCTGATCACCTGCTGGTGCAAATTCGCTGGTGATTTCGAAGTGGTGATTGGAATTGTCTGGCATTGATGGGCGCAATAAGCAGTGTGTGGCAGGTTTGCGACGCGTGGTTTCTACCGCGAAGCGGTGGTGCCTGCCAGCAACAGCGTGCGTTGTTGATGCGTTCACCCGGGAGTTGGACATTCTCTGTCTGCCACCAGTCATTCGCCCCTGCTGCGGATTCCGCGTATGATCAGTTCCCGTTGATTCCCGTTTTTCGTCTGTGTTTTGTGGTTATGACCAACTCCAATCCAACCGAAGTTCAGGACGATGACGAGCGCGAAGGGTCTCGGCAGCTGAGTCTGCAGGAGAATGCTCCACCGTCCGAAATTGAAGGTTATTCCGTCATTCGTCGACTGGGAACCGGAGCGTACGGGACGGTCTGGCTGGCGCGAGAAGACCGCACTGGTCGTATGGTGGCCATTAAATACTATCCACATCGTCGGGGATTGAACTGGTCGTTGTTGAACCGTGAGGTTGAAAAGCTGGCCACGCTGTATGCCTCGCGAAATATCGTGCGTTTGCTGGACGTCGGCTGGAATGCAGAGCCTCCCTATTATGTGATGGAGTACGTCGAAAATGGATCGCTTGGCGCATATCTGGCCAGTGGTGCTTTAGGTGTCAGCGAAGCCGTTCGAATTGTTCAGCAGGTGTGCGGTGCTTTAATTGAAGCTCATGGTGCCGGTGTTCTGCACTGCGATCTGAAACCGGACAACATTCTGCTGGATGTGCGGTTTCAGGTGCGACTGTGCGACTTCGGCCAGTCCAGAATGTCGCACGAACAGAGTCCGGCCCTGGGGACGTTGTATTACATGGCCCCGGAGCAGGCCGATCTGGAGGCGATTCCCGATGCCCGCTGGGATGTGTACGCTGTGGGCGCGCTGTTGTATCACATGCTGACAGGGCAGCCGCCATACCGTGAACAGTCGATTCAGAAGAAGCTGGAGCAGGCGGAATCACTGGAAATGCGACTGACCATCTATCGAGATCATATCGCTGCCGCGCCGGCCCCACGAGCCCATCATTTCGTTCGCGGCGTCGACAGTCATCTGATCAGCATCGTCGACAGTTGTCTGAGCGTTGATCCGGCAGCACGGCTGCCGAATGCACAGGCCATTCAGGAGAAACTGAAGACTCGAGAACGTAACCGTTCTCGACGACCGTTGCTGCTGCTGGGTGTTCTCGGTCCGATTCTGCTGATGACGGCAATGGTTCCGATCTTTGTCAATGCTCTGCACAACAATCTGCGTCTGATGGAACAGCAGCTGGTCGCCGACACTCAGGAAGGTAACGCCCTGATCGCGCGGAGCCAGGCGAATTCGTTGCAGGAGGAACTGGAAGATCGGCTGCACGATCTGAAACGCGTTGTCGAGGAGGAGAAGATTGTTTCTCTGCTGACACACCTGATGAACGAGCCGGCCGCCACCGTTGAACTGCAGATGAAGCAGTTCCATGATGCGCCCTTTGAGCAGCGCCCGGAATGGATGCAGCGACTGGATGCCGCTCATACGGCAGCTGATGAAGAAAACCGAGCCCGCAATAAGAACGAAGATACCAGCTGGTTTCTGACGGATGCTCATGGAACGCAGCTTTGGCGTCGTGACTACAGCGAGGCAACAATCGGCAAGAACTATGCCTGGCGGGATTATTTTCACGGCACGGATACACAGTATCAGAAGGGCGCAGCACCGGAAGGCATCCAGCCGATTCAGGAAGGCCACGTTTCACTCGCTTTCAAGAGCGAAGTCACCAAACGTTACATGGTTGCTCTCAGCGTGCCGGTATGTGCGACAGACGGACGTGTCATTGGCGTGTTTGCCCGAACTGCCCATCTGGGAGACCTGCAGACCGATTTAGGGAAAAATATTCAGGACAATGGCTCCGATTCAGTTCGTCGGGCGATTGTTTTGGCGGACCGCCGCGAAGGTCAGTTACTGGATCATCCCTACCTGACGGACGATTTTTTTCGTGATCGGTCAAAAGAGGAGGTCGACAAGACATTTCGCCGGCTTCAGTTCAACGATAGAACGCGGAGCCGGATCGCCGCACAGCTGTCTGAGTCCGATGATTCGATTCCGGAATACACCGCCGGAGGTCAATTTTTCGGCGGGCGTATTTTTCAGACAAATGACTATGCCGATCCCGTTGGGCAACTGGACGAGGTAGCCGCGAAGTCCTGGGGCGATGTATGGATTGCGACGATGTCCACCACAAAGTCTGAGAAGATGCCGTGGCTTGTGATCGTACAGGGACGGAGAGCAGAGGTGTTGGGCCCGGCACGGACAATGGCTGACCGAACGACTCCTCAGGTCTGGTACGCGGTGCTGGCCAGTATCGGGACAATGGCCACGATCTGGCTGTTCGTCTGGCAGGCCCTAGCTCGTTCGCAACAACGCAACCCGCGCAACGATGTTGCCGGGGAAGCCTGACATACTGCTCGCCGAAGTCCTCAGAATGTGCGTTTCAACGTTGTACACGCTGAGTCTGGAGACTTCCGCGGCCCCTGTCAGACGGTTGTTTCCGACTATTGCGTCAGCACTTTGCGCTGCCACAGACCGCGATAGATCGGCAGTCCCAGCTTGCTTTTCTTGCGATGGAAGCTGGTCTGATAATCCATGTCATGTTCCGGATCGCGTGCTGTCGGCGGCGTTCGCGTTTCAAAGTCAGCTTGCCCGTCCATCAACGATTTAATGATGTCAAAATACTCAACCACGTCGCTCCACGAATGCACATAACCTTCCGGCTGAACGACATCGGACAGAATTTCGGTGAATTGCTGAGTGAATATCCGTCTCTTGTGATGGCGTTTTTTCCACCACGGATCGGGAAAATAAACGTGTGCGGCGCTGACGGAATGCTTTTCGACCATCTTTGTCAGGACAATATTGCCGTCGCCACCAATGACGCGGGCGTTCTGCATTTGCTTTTTCTTCAGCCGTTCTGCAGTGCGTCGCCCTTCACGGTAGTCGATTTCCAGTCCCAGATAATTGATGTCCGGATTGTTTAGCGCCGCCGTATACAGAAACAGACCTCGGCCACAGCCGATATCCAGTTCCACGGGATTGTCGTTGCCGAAGAACTCAGACCAGACAATGGAATCGCCAACGTCGTCGATGACCTGAAACCAGGGTTTCAGCGGTTTGATAGGAGCCGTTTGCATGGCTGCACAGGATGTCTGTCACGTTTGCTGTTTTCAATCCGCAGGCTGACAAAACGCCTGAGTCGGGGCAAAGTGTTTCATTTTCCTGACTTCGTGACCATGATACGATGCTTAGTCTAGATTCATGTGAGAATTCAACCCCGGTATACTGTCTATGACCATTCATCACTGCCGCCGCTTCCGGCCATTCGAAGGTTCCCGTCGGGAAATGCTTCGAAAGAGTGCAACCGGCTTTGGCGGCGTTGCGCTGGCCGGACTGCTTGGGCAGTCCGATGCGCGCTCTGTGGAATCTGAAACGAATCCCTTTGCAGCGAAGCAGACTCATTTCGATGCGAAAGCCCGCAGCGTTATTTTCCTGTACATGGACGGAGGCGTTTCACAGGTCGATTCCTTTGATCCCAAACCGCGTCTGGACGAGGAAAACGGGAAGCCGTTTCCTTCCAAAATTGAACCGACACAGTTCAACAATATTGGCAATACGCTGGCAAGCCCATGGAAATTCAAACAATACGGTGAATGCGGTACTCCGGTCAGCGATCTGTTTCCTCATACCGCTCGTCATGTTGACGATATGGCCGTCGTGCGATCCATGGTGTCCAACTTTCCGGAACACACGAATGCCAACTATTTTCTACACACCGGCCATGGCCAGCAGGGGCGACCGGGCATGGGCGCCTGGTTCGGTTACGGACTGGGGACGGAATGTCAGGACCTGCCGCACTACGTAATTCTGAACGGCGGCCTGATTCCACCTGGTGGCCTGGACAACTTTGGCAGCGGATTTCTGCCAGCCAGTTATCAGGGGTCTGTTTTTGCCAACAGCGATCCACCAGTGGCCGACATCAAGCGTCGTGAAGCATCGGCAGATCTGCAGAGACGCAAGTTGGAATTGATTCGTAAACTGGATCATCGGACTCTGGATCGATACGACTACGACGACCAGATTGAATCGGCGATCACCAATTATGAACTGGCCGCGCGGATGCAGCTGGCCGTGCCGGAACTGATGGACCTGGCCGAGGAGACTCGCCAGACGCAGGAAGCGTACGGCATGTATGACGAGTTTAAGAATACGGCGACATTCGGGCGGCAGTGTTTGATCGCTCGACGGCTGGTCGAACGCGGAGTTCGATTCATTCAACTGACCTGTGCGGGCGGTAACGGGGACCGCTGGGACCAGCATGGCAATCTGAAAGACGGGCACACTAAGAACGCGAAAAGCGTCGATCAGCCGATCGCTGCATTGCTGGCGGATCTTAAGGAGCGAGGTCTGCTGGAAACCACGCTTGTTCTGTGGTCCGGAGAATTTGGTCGCACTCCGTTCGCACAGGGCAGCGACGGGCGGGACCATAATCCGTTTGGCTTCTCGCTGTGGCTGGCTGGCGGTGGCGTGAAGGGCGGAACAATTTACGGTGCCACCGACGAATTCGGCTACAAAGTTGTCGAAAACAAGGTCGAAATCCATGACCTGCATGCCACGATGCTGCATCTATTCGGTATGGACCACGAGAAGCTGACGTATCGGTTCAGTGGTCGCGACATGCGACTGACGGACGTTCATGGTCACGTCATCCATGACATCCTGTCCTGACGCGGGGCGGCCCGCGAGCCGGTGCGAGCTGACGCTCGGAATGTGGTGGTACGTTCCCGTTGGTCGCTCGGTGTGAAGCACTGTGAGCCGTTTGCTAGCCGCGCGGATGGCACTTTTGGTGGACGCTTTTCAGTCGCGTATGATCGACGTGGGTGTACACCTGAGTCGTACGGATGTTGGCATGGCCCAGCATTTCCTGGAGAGCTCGTATGTCTGCTCCGCCGGCCAGCAGGTGAGTGGCAAAGCTGTGGCGGAGTGTGTGTGGACCGATTTCCGTGCCGCAGCCAATGCGAGACGCATAGCGTTGAATGAGTTTCCAGACGGTTTCGCGGTTGATTCTGCGACCGCTGCGAGTGACGAACAGCCACCCGGGGTCGACAACAGCGCTACGGACCATGTCCAGACGTTCCAGATTCAGGTAGCTGACCACGGCGTCAATTGCGACAGGTGTGAGCGAGACTAATCGCTGCTTGTTTCCCTTGCCCGTGCAGCGTGCGAAGCGTTCGTCCAGATTCACGTCTGAAAGTTTCAGACCTGTGACTTCTGAGACTCGGCAACCGGTGGCGTACAGGACGGCAAGAATGGCCTTATCGCGGCGAGCATAACGGTCAATTGCTCCCGTAGGTGCGTTCAGTAATTCATTCACCACATCCGGGCTGAGAACTTTTGGGAGTCGCTGCCAGAGTTTTGGTGAACTGATCAGGTCAACAGTGCTGTCAGCCACGACCGCTTCCAGCATCAGATACCGAAAGAACATCCGGATGGCGGCCAGGTTGCGGGCGATACTGGTGCTGGCAAGGTTGTGGTGCTGCAGATGCTCAAGAAACGACGTCAGAGTGGGAATGTCGATCTGATGGACGGTCCGGCGGTTGCTGTCTCTGTTCCACTGAAAGAACTTTTTCAGGTCGCGGCGATAGGCTGCAACTGTATTCGGCGACATACCGCATTCCGCGTCAAGGTACGCCAGGAATCCGGGTAGCCATGTGGCCGGATCCTGAAATTCGCCAGCGGAAAACCGGCTTCCTGCAGGTGGTTTTTTTCGGCGTGCCATATTCGCTTACGTGAGTCAGATTCGTCTGTAACTGCGACCTACCTTCATGGCGATCCTGACGGGTAAACATCAGGCAGCCTGGAAGGTGACGGTCAGGCGTGAAAACCGCGGCCGCAAATGCAAATCGCCGTCACCGTTCAGAGGGGGTTGAACGGTGACGGCGACAGTGAAACCGTTTTTCAACGGTGTTCGGACCATTAATAGGTGAAGCAACGGGAAATCCCGCTTCGCTTCAGTGTTTTCTATCGTCCTGAATGGCTGAATAAGATTTGCAATTCGGCAGAAGTCCGAATTGAACGGCCTGTGAGGAAAATCAGGATCCTGATGCCCCCTTCATTTTCCTATGTTTGTTGTTTCCTGATGAATCCGATGATTACTGCGATTATGAAGACGACGGCCATCGTGATAACGATCGGGCCGGCTGTCGCATCGTTCAGTTTCGACTGGATGGCGGATGTGGCGGCGACGACTGCTCCTGCCACCGAAAGCCCCATTAGCACGTTCCAGACAATCCGATTCAGTCCACTTGGCTTGTCATCCCCCAACAGCTTGGTGCTGTTCATCATCATGAAGAACGTGACGTAAGCGATTGGCAGCAGCATCATCCCAAAACTGGAGGCGATGATCGCCAGATAGACTTTGCTGTCGCCTGCCCAGAAGAGCGGCCAGAGCGCCCCCGTGATCCCGGCAATCAGACAGCCGATGACATGTGTGCCGCCCCCCAGATCCCGATTAGCGATTTCACAGACAGCGAAGCCGTTGATCAGCATCAGAATGATGATGCTTGAAAAACCCATACCGAAGATTCCCAGCCCAAAGGCAATTCGAGCCGTCTTGTCGCCCAGAAGCGGGGCAATGGCGGTGGACAAATCAAACGCGCTGCGTTTGACCAATGATGACGCGATCGTCTTTTCCGCATTTGACAGAGCGGCAATTTGATTCAGTGTCTCGTCAGCGGAACCAGCTTCCGTACCATCCAGGCTGACGCGTGCTTCCAGGCTGGCCTGAGCCCCACTGAACAGACTGCTGGTCTGCATGATAGCAGGATCAGTGCTCAGAAAAGCACTATCGACCTGTGCGTGAAACTGAGCAGCTGTGGCGATCACCACACAACTGGTGACCAGCACGTACGGAATCGCCATGCCCGTCGAAAGATCGAACCGAGAGAGTCCTCGAAAACTTCGATCCCAACCACGTTTCAACAGCGAATACGGCATAAGGAACGTCATGTTGATTCCAACGGCAGTGGCGGCCGCACCAATCATTACTTCACGCTGAGCGGCGACCACCTTTGTTGTCCAGAAGTCCTGATACTGCTGAGGCAGTGTGGTAATAAGTTCTGCGATTTTTCCCGTTGGTGTGCCCCACTGTGAAAGGTCCGGGACGAATCCGGTCAGGATTGCTGACCAGTCGAGACTTCCCTTGAGCGTCAGCAGGCCCACCACACCCACAAAGCAGATGACAACGATGCCGACAAGAAACTTCAGAAACCAGTCGAACGCCTTCGCGGCCTTCCCCTGTCTGCTGTTCAGAAATACAGCAATTGCGGATGCGACCAGAATGACGCCGGAAACGATAAATTTCGTTTGCGATGAATCGTCCACGACATCGCTGCCAAGCAGGTTTTTTTGCAGAGCGGCGAAGCACAAACTGAATTGCGGCATGCACCAGATCATGTTGGCCAGCATTGTGGCGATGATCCATCCCCAGCCCAGGACCGGGTTGATGTGTTCATTGATTGCCCGAAATGGTCGTTCACCAGTGGACAGAGTCACGTAGCTGATCGCTGACAGCATGATCACTCCCATCGTGATTGCCACGAGCTGCAGCCAGAGCAGGCTGGTACCACCCAGAATTCCGAGGAACAATGCTCCGGCAAGCGATCCGCCGCCGAGCGTGATGGCGCTTTGCAGCCAACCGGGGCCGGACAGTTTGGTGTAGACAGCGAGTGTTGCCATGGGGCCCTTGCCCTGAGCGTCACTGATGAGTGTACGTTCTTCTTCGAGTCGATTTTCGCCGGACGACATGCGGAACTTCTCCGAGTGGGTGGGTTGGATGCGACAACTGGTGTCGCGATGCAGGAGCTGATTGTGAGGTGGCGAACCCAAACAGGTGCCACTTTCCAGGGAATGGCAGGCGCGGTGAAAACAATACCGTTTTCGGTCACGTTCAACCGAATTTGACGCTGGCGTTGCCTATGTCAGGCGCGACAATGGTGGCGAGCAAGCTACAGCACGAATTGGGCCACCGCAACCACTCAGAGGGTCTTAAAACGTCATATCCGCTGAGGATTCGAGTATCGACCTCCCCAAACCCCATCTTGTGATGAAGCGGCTGGGTGTCTAAAATAGGCCTTTAAGAAACGTTGTAACTCATTTTGTTAACTGTTCTTACGACTGAATCGGTCGTTTAACGCCCGCAACCCAATTGTGACCACACCTCAGTCGATTGTCGTGCTCGGTTCGACCGGTTCGATCGGGACCAGCTGTCTCGACGTTATCCGCAGTCATCCTGATCGTATGCGCTTGTTGGGAGCAAACGCTTTTCGCAGCGGAAAAGCTTTGTTGAAGCAAGCTCAGGAATTTCAGCCGGACTGGATTTCGTTAGTTGATGAGGCCGCCGCAGACGGGACGTCGTTTGACTTGCTGTCAGGCAAAACACAGCTGTTTACGGGCCCTGGTCACGTGGAGCGGCTGGTACAGCAACCGGAGGTAGACACCGTCGTTTCGGCTATTGTCGGAGCAGCAGGGCTTGAACCGACGTTGGCGGCAGTCGAGGCCGGCAAGCGGATTGCGTTGGCCAACAAAGAGACGCTGGTTGTGGCTGGTTCCATTGTGACGGAACGGGCTGCAGCTTGCGGAGCAACAATTCTGCCTGTGGATAGTGAGCACAGTGCCATATTCCAGGCTCTTCAGGGAGGAAGAAAGGCGGATCTGCGGCGCATTATCCTTACCGCGAGCGGTGGACCATTTCGTGGGTGGACGCGAGACCGAATGCGCGACGTAACGCCGGAAATGGCCCTGCAGCACCCCACCTGGGACATGGGGCCGAAAATAACCATTGACTCTGCGACGATGATGAACAAGGCTTTGGAAATCATTGAGGCTCGATGGCTGTTCGGGGTCACTGCGGAACAGATTTCCGTTGTGATTCACCCTCAGTCATTTATTCACTCATTTGTGGAATATCACGATGGATCAGTGATTTCACAGATGTCTCCCCCCGACATGAGACTCCCAATACAGTATGCTCTGACGTTTCCGGACCGGCTGCCATGTCCGTGTCCGGATACCGACTGGTCGATTTCCACTCCCCTGGAACTGCACCCGCCGGACATGGAAGCTTTTCCGGCTCTGCAACTAGGGTTTGAAGTAGCCGCCAGAGGCGGCACTTCCGGGGTTGTTCTGAATGCTTGTAACGAAGTTGCGGTAGATCGTTTTCTTCGCAGCGACATCCGGTTCGACCAGATTACTCAAATTTCTCACGACATCCTTCACCACCATACATTCGACGCTCAGCCAACGCTGGAACAATTGTATTCAGCCGACAGTTGGGCTCGGGAGGAAGCAGCACGGTGGAACTCATAGTTCTTGATCTTAACGTTATCACTCTGGCAGCTCTCAGTCTTGGCGGGATCGGCAAAACACTGTCGGTCGTCCTTGGCCTGGGAATGGTTATCTTCTTTCATGAGCTCGGCCACTTCGCAGTTGCGAAATGGTGCGACGTCCATGTGGAGCGTTTCAGTATCGGCATTGGACCCATTATCTGGAGCCGTCAGAAAGGTGAAACGGAATACGCTCTGTCTGCGCTGCCGTTTGGTGGTTATGTCAAGATGCTGGGTCAGGACGACATGGATCCCAACCAGATGACCAGCGATGAAATCGCTGAAAACGAGCGATCTTATTCTGCGAAGAAGGTCTGGCAGCGGATGGCGATCATCTCGGCCGGCGTGATTATGAATGTCATTACCGGGTTTCTGTTCTTCGCCATTGCCTATCGCTACGGAGTCGTGGAGTTGGTTCCCATGGTGGGGAATGTTCATGCGGGTTCACCGGCATGGGAAGCGGGGATTAACGACGGAGACACGATTCGCAGCATTAACGGCGACAGCATCCAGAATTTTACAGATATCAATCAGGCCGTTGTGCTGTCCAGCGGATCTGTGGCAATTGAAGGTGATCGTGCTGACGGAACACCGTTCTCTACTGTGATTATGCCTGAACTTGGCAAGACAGTTCGCATGATCGGCGTTGGCCCGGCCAATTCAGCGCTGCTGTCGACTCAGATTCCTGACCCGGAATCGATCGTTATTCATGGTCTGGCCGCGGAACAGGCTTCACGCCCGTTTTTGCCCGGTGACCGTGTTGTCTCCGTCAACGGCCAGCCGGTCGGGCATCTGCACGAAATGGCCTACCTGACTGCGAAGTTCGCGTCCGAAGAATTAACCTACTCGGTGCAGCGGCCGCTGACATCCGGTGACGGTAAGGTATTGCCCGACCAGCATGAGTCGATTGAAATTGTGGTGCCTCCGAAACCAATGAAATCACTGGGGATCTGGATGGCGATTGGCCCGGTCACCTCCATTGTGAAGGGATCTGTCGCCGAGACCGCTGGTCTTAGAGTTGACGACCTCATTACGAAAGTTGACGACCTGACGGTCAGCAAGGACATCGATCCACTGCGATTGCCGAACTATTTTGCCGAACACGCCGGTACTCCCGTTGTCATCACCGTGACTCGTCAGACAGAGGACAAAGGTGACGTCGAAACACAATTAACCATGACTCCCACAGACGCTCCCGGCTGGTCAGAGCGTCCGATGTCCATCACAGCGCCATTGCCGATTTCAGCGATCGGTGCCGGAATCCATGTGCAGCGTCGAATTGCTCATATCGTGGAAGGCAGCGAAGCGGCTCTGGATGGCAAACTCAAAGTCGATCAGAAGATTTCCAGCATCGAACTGCAACACGCCGATCCGCAGAATATCGTAAAGGACATTCTGGGAGACAATGTGGCTGCTGAGAAAATTGACCTGGAGAACCTCGATGTTGACGAACAGGCACCAGGTGAGCCGAACTGGGCCTATGTCTTCAGTATTATTCAGCAGGTGCCCGATCGCCACGTGCGCATTCATGTTTCTTCTGCCGCAGACGGCGGTGGTTTTGCGACTGTGCTGAAGGAGACGAAGGCGGAACAGGACTGGTTCATGCCGCTGCGAGGAATCAATGGCTGGGAGCGCGAAACCAGAGTCCGAATGGCTGAGTCCTGGAGTGAAGCCGCCTCTCTGGGGTTACGGCATACCAAGAACTCGGGCATCAATATTTACATGACGCTGCGTTCACTGGTCCAGGGGAATCTCTCGGTCAAGGCATTGAGTGGTCCGCTGGGAATCGTCAGTATTGGTTACATGGTGGCTGATCACGGTACCACAAAGCTGTTAATGTTTCTGGGCTTCCTCAGTATCAACCTTGCCGTGTTGAACTTTCTGCCGATTCCAATTCTGGATGGCGGGCATATGGTCTTTCTGATTTGGGAAGCGGTGGCAAGACGCAAACCGAGCCCCAAGGTCATCAATCTGGCTCACGGTGTGGGCCTTGTGTTTATCATTTCGCTGTTCGTCTTTGTTATGTACCTGGACATCTTCGTGAACCGACTTGGGTTTGGCGGTTAAGCCCCGAGGTCGCGGCCGCTTACAGCGTTTCGGTCTGGCCCGGAAAGGTCCGGGGCCGCGGGACTATCGAAATTCCAAACGCCCGTCGCGCGAAGGCCGTCCACCCCCGGAACGGCCTTCGCCCCGTCCGTCGTCGCGATTGCGGCTGCCGCGATTGTCGTCCCTGTCCGGACGACCGAAGCCTCCTCGGCTACCGAACGAAGATCCCCGACCCATTCCTCCACGGCCTCCAAACGACCAGCCCCGCTGAAGATCCGTAAGATCGTTGATTAAGCCCGCTATCGCCGAATCCTCCGCGTCTTCGGCGCTGAGTCTCTCGCGTTCCGTTTTTAACCGCTCCATTTTTAGTGAATCGGCCGCTCGACCAGGATCCATCGTCATAAGGTCCAATTGCATGCCGCGATCGCCATCTTCAAACACATTCACCAGATTGTCATCATTTTCAAACAGTGTCCTCAGGTCGCCGTTGCGGTCTCCCAGGTGCTTTTCTCTGAACACACGACTGTAGTGGCGCAAGCCATCGCCGACGCATTTGCCCAGCAGAAAAGCCTTGCGACGACGGGTATCTTCGTCCCCGACAGGCTCGGCATCATTTCGAGTCTTGAAAAACGTCTGCGACAACAGTTCCCACTCGGCAGTGTCAAAATAACTTTGCACATCTGCGATCTGAACCAAATCAAAAACCGGGAAGTTGGGGACTGCCGGTTGGGGAGGCCGTCCCGTTGCAGGTGGGTGACCTGACAGGTCAGGACGCCCCAAGAGACCAAACGAATTGCGGACCTGACGCAGCACCCACACAATCTTCGTCAGCGTAATTTCACAGCTGTCATTTGGATTGAAGCCATTTAGTTTGCTGTTGAGTTCCGGCGGAACTTTCATCGGGACAAGAGAATTCAGAAGAGACTCGAACTGCTGTTCTGTGAGATCCACTGCGAGCCACTCTCCTTGTGGCCGTGATGGTTCCCGAAGCCCGCGAATCCCGATAACGATAACGTTTCTAGACGCATGGCTGGCCACATACGCTTGCTGGACCTTGTGCACCCATTCGGCTGGATCCCCTTCGTAGCTGCGTATCTTTGCCTCCTGCGTGGCATCCATCGGGCGCCACCAATCGTGCAGCATTCTCAGCTTTGACTCCAGCGATGGGTCTGCTGAGACGGCATCGTGAACGGAAATGATCCGTTCTTTGTACTCAGAATCCCTGGATTCAAATCCGGCAGCCTGCGTCAGCAGGCGTTGCTGCTGACGCGGTTCCAGCTGATCGAACTTGTTGATTGACGCGCGTAACGCCGAGTCCGGCGAGTCCAGTCTTTCCACCCATCCGGCGCAGAGCATGGTGACTGAAGCCCCGGCAATCACTGACAACACAGGGAACAGATTGTTCTTCATCGCATTGCTCATTCGTCAGGCTCCGTTTGAGTCTCTTCAGAGCTGAGCTTCAATGCCTTGAGTGTGGCCACGTTTGGCACAAGATCGTAGAGTTCGATCGAAGGAAGCAGGTCGATATGTTCCAGGGCGACGGCATTCACATTTGACTCAGCCTCCCGCTTTTCCTGGGCCATGCCCGCTATGGCCAGCCCGACTCCGGCCCCGAAGATTCCCACCAGGAAATACGGGACAATCTTGTATTGTGCCAATGTCTTTGCCAGGTTCTGCACTCGCCTGCCCGCAGAGGTCCTGTCGTCCTTTATGACTTCGGCGGAGATTGTTGCCAGAGTTTGCTGAGTAAACTGTCCGCTGGCAGACACGTCGTCCAGCGAATCAAGCAGGCCCCATGTTCTCGACAGGATGTCGGCATGACTCCGCGCTGCGGAATCTGTGAGCAGGAGCCGTTCGATCTCGTTCATCTGGGTATCGTCGAGCTCACCGTCGAGATAGCTGACCAGTTCTGTCAGCTTCTCGTCAAGGTCTTCGTCCACGCTCTCTGGTTGTTGCGACATAGTCACGTCCGACTGGTATCAATTCGCCTGTCTCATCAAAGATGGCGTTCCAGAACTTCCTTCAGATTACCTCGTGCCCGCGATAGCAGTGATTTTACTGCAACTACGTTCAGGTCCATGATTTCGCCGATATCCTGGTAACTCATGCCTTCAAACTTGTGCAGCAGCACGGCCGTCTTTTGGCGTTCGTTCAGTGAATCAAGGGCGTTGCGGACGATGTGCTGTGTCTCTTTGGAATCAATCTGTCTGGTCGGCATAAGTGCCGATTTTTCTGCCAGAAATTCCTGTTCTCGACGAACTGCCTCCTCGGGATCTGACGACCCGGACAGGGGAATTTCCCGCCTTCTGGCCAGTCCACGCTTCTGGTTGCTGGCTAGATTGTGGGCGATTCGGAACAGCCACGTTGAAAATCGTGCGCGGGCAGTGTAGCGTTCGCGTGCCTTGTAGACGCGCATGAACACTTCCTGAGCCATGTCCTCGGCAGCGGTCCGATCGCGAATCAGGTGATAAAAGAACCCGATCAATCGGTCCTGATATCGCTTGACCAAATCTTCGAACGCCGAATCGTCGCCACTGATGACCTGCATCATCAATTGAACATCCGGGTCGGCGAGATACTGATTCGGCAGTGATTGCGAAACCAACGAAGACGCTCCTGAACCGAATTGGCAAAGTCACGCTGCACTCTGTGGTCACGAAGCGCCAAGTGCAGCGACGGCAGTATGTAAAGACGTCTACTGTATGCCTGGAAGGCAGGAAAATACAGGAAGTATAGAACTCATGGCGCACAAAAAAGCCTTGATCAGTCGTGACCAAGGCTTTTTTGATTGACCCCAGGGGGATTTGAACCCCCGTTACTGGAATGAAAATCCAGTGTCCTAGGCCTAACTAGACGATGGGGCCGCATTTCAATGCTTCTGTCGGATTCCAGTACGGCTCGACTTCACAGATTATTTCGGCAAACAGAGGCACTCACGAAAAAACTTCCGATGCGGGACAATCACTAGGATATTCGAGCCATACCTCGAAATAATAGCTTTGCTCCCGTTAAATCGCATCGTAGACGTCGGCCAAAATAACCGGCTGTTCCACAACGGAAAGCGCCGCAGAACTATCTGTTAGCCGCAGCACTGTCGTCTTGCGATTCACGAACCATTGCGTCCACGACTTCTTTGCGATGTACTGGAATTTCACGCGGCGCTTTGATGCCAAGGCGTACCTTGTCACCTCGCACTTCAATCACCGTGACCACAACATCGTCGTTGATCACGATACTTTCACTTTTTTTTCTTGAAAGAACTAACATCTCACGCCCTCTGCGCGGTCCCCGGAATCAACGTTCCTCTCACTGCCTGCAAGATGCCATTCGAGCGATCAGGTTCGGCAGAAAAACGCACCCGCGGATTTTCCGTTGATGGATGCATTTTAGGGTGAACCCTCACCCGGTCAACCGGCTGAAGTGCACGAAATTAAAGGCAACGTAGTTCCGGATGTTCGCTGCTAAGGGCGTTTTAGACTCAATCGCCGTTGCGCAGACGAGCAACTCTAGATCATTTCCTTCAACTTCTTCAAAGGTCGTACTTTAACCACGTTTGAGGCCGGTTTTGCCTTAATCATGATGGTTTCGCCAGTTGCCGGGTTACGACCTTCACGTTCCGGAGTCGCTTTTTTCCTATGAACATAAATTTTCATCAGGCCAGGGAGATTAAAGATCCCACTGCCTTGTGTCAGGTTTTCTTCAATCAAACCCTCTAGTGCATCCAACACTGCACCAACCTCTTTGCGGCTCTGACTGGTTGCTTCAGCCAGTGCGTTTAGAATTTCAGATTTGGAGAGGGGTTTGTCCTTTGCCATCGGCGGAGAACTCCTTTTGGGCTGCTCTAGTGAACCTCACAACGCCACGATCAGTCAGTTTGCGAGGAAAATACATGTGTTAAGGGGAGATTAAGCGAGCCAGACAACATGTCAATGTTATCCACGGCGACAAATCCACAATTTGCTGGGTTTGTCGATTACAGACCCTCTTTTGCTTTGGTAAAGGGACATTTCGCACTAACCTCGCTCAGTTGGGCCATCTCAGTGCCCGGAAAATCACATGTTTACTGAACATACGAACACTAAGTATTGCGTCTGAGGCAATGACACTTCGAATTATTGGCGGGGAGTTTCGTCGGCGAATCCTGAAAATTCCCCATGGGAACACGACTCGCCCTTATACCGATCGCATACGTCAGATCGTTTTTGATCGCATTGCCCCTCTCGTTCCCAATGCTCGCGTGGCCGACATTTTCTCGGGTGTCGGCACGATGGGCATGGAGTCGCTGAGTCGAGGGGCTGATTCGTGTGTGTTCATTGAAGGGGATGCAGCGATTCATAAATCGCTGACTGAAAATGTTGCCACGATTGCTCCAGGGAAGCCAACGGTTTGCTGGAAAACCAACATTCATCGAACATCATTCTGCCCCCAGGGAGCGGACGAGTGTTTCCCGTATACGCTGCTGTTCTTCGATCCACCGTACGATCAGTGCCCACTGTTGGCGTCTCGCGAGGTTCTTGGAAAAGCGTTGGTTCGGCTGGCCAGGCCCCGAGCGACCTCTGACGATGCAACAATGATTTTGAGAACCCCGGAACACTTTGAGTTTTCAGGCTCCGACCCCTGGAAAATTGCAGATTGCTGGCGAAAATCCACCATGAATCTGTGGGTCCTCAAAAAACGACCTGTTGTGGACGAACCGTCTACCGCGGAACAGCACGCAGCAACCAGTCCTCACAACGACGACGAATAATCAGTCTGCTCAAATCCGGATGCAGTCGGCAGTTTCAGGCAACGCCGTTTGGGTGGCGAATCACAATAACACACGACTCCTTACTCTTTCCCGAAGTGTCTCACATGACCGTTGATAGTGCTAAAGAACAGTTTACGTTTCAGGCTGAAATCAGCCGCCTGCTACATCTGCTTTCGGAATCCCTGTATCAGAACCGCGAGATCACAATTCGTGAGCTGGTTTCCAATGCGTCAGATGCACTGGACAAAATTCGTCACGCGGCACTGACCGATTCGACCATTGACGCGTCAGGCCTGACGATCACAATCGAAGTGAACGCGGACGAGAATGTTCTTTCGATTCGAGACAACGGCGTTGGCATGACGCGGGACGAACTTGTCAAGAATCTGGGGACGATCGCGCACAGCGGCTCACTGGAATTCCTGCAGAATCTGCAAAAGGCTGAGAACAAGGACGACGTCTCATTAATCGGACAGTTTGGTGTTGGTTTCTACTCGTCGTTCATGCTGTCCGAACGCGTTGAAGTTCGTACGCGCAGCTGGACCGAGGATTCCGGCTGGATCTGGGAGTCAACCGGAGACGGGTCCTTCACAATTGCTGAGCCTCAGAACGTGTTACCTCGAGGAACGGAAGTGCGTCTGCATTTGAAGAAAGACCTGACTGAATTTACGGACACATCGCGTCTGAAGTACATATTGAAGAAGTATTCCACCTTCGTGCCTCATGCGATCATGGTTGATGGCGAGCACATCAACGACCAGCCGCCGATCTGGGTCGAGCCAAAGAGTACGGTCACGGATGAACAGTATCAGAATTTCTATGAATACCTCACGCATTTTCCAGGTCAGAATGCGGCGTGGCATCTGCATCTGACGGCTGATTCACCGTTTCAGTTTCACAGCATCCTGTACTGTCCTGAAACCAATCTGGAGCGGATGGGGTTCGGACGTTCGGAGCACGGTCTGCATCTGTGTGCGAAACGAATTCTGGTGCAGAACGACAATCGCGATTTGATTCCGGACTACCTGCGTTTTCTGCGGGGGATCGTTGACTCGGAAGACCTTCCGTTGAACGTGTCTCGCGAGGCGCTGCAGGACAACACCGTATTCCGAAAAATGCAGAAGGTGATTACGAAGAAAGTTCTCGATCATCTGGATTCGCTCGCCGGAGACGATGCCCAGGCCTACACAAAATTTTATCGTGAGTTCGGCGCAATCCTGCGTGAAGGGATTGGGGCGGACTTCGATCATCGTGACCGCCTGGCAAAGCTGCTGCGGTTTCAATCCACCAACAGTACGGCAGAAGACGGGCTGGCGTCATTGGATGGGTACTGTGAACGTGCGGGCGACGATCAAATACAGGTGTACTTCGCAACCGGGGCGGACATGTCCGCCGTCCTGCGAGATCCTAACCTTGAGATCTTCCGCGAACGTAATCTGGAGGTTTTGGTGCTGACCGATCCCGTTGATGAGTACGTGCTGTCGACGCTGGGCAGCTTTGAAGACCGAGAGCTGGTCTCCATCGATTCCGCAGACCTCAAGCTGCCTGGCAGCGAATCTTCTGATTCCGAACCTGGTGAGGACGCGGAGAAGGAATCGGCGAGTGACGATACCGGTCTGCCACAGGGATTCGACACAGTCCTGAAGCTCATCAAGGAAGTTCTGGGCGATCAGGTGGAAGACGTCCGAAAGTCAGAGCGGCTGACGGAAAGTGCCTGCTGTCTGGTGAATGCAAAGGGAGCACAAAGTACGACGATGCAAAAAGTGCTGCAGGTCAACATGCCGGACTTTGAAATGTCAAAGATGATTCTGGAAATCAACCCCCGAGCGACCTTGATCAGTCGGCTGTGTGAGCTCTCTGTCAACGATGACAATTCCGGGTTTGTACGGACGTGTGGGCAACAGCTGTATGCCGATGCCATGATCATGGCCGGGCTCGCCCCCAACGGCAGCGAAATGGCTGACCGCGTACAGAGTTTCATGATGGAACTGGCCCAGCAACGATCTTCGATCAAGACGTAAACTATGAGCTTGTTTGCATCAGAGCGCTTCAACCTGCTTCTGGCGAATCTTCAGCAGCAGGTTTGCGACGATCGAACGGACGCATGGCCTTCGGACCAACTGAGGGCTATGGCTGACGCCGGTGTCATGTCCTGGGACCTGCCGGCTGAATGGGGAGGGCTGGATCTCGCATCCGCTGATTACCTGGAAGGGCTGCGGCTGTTATCTTCTGCGTGTCTTGTGTCGACCTTCGTGCTGACGCAGCGCAGCGCGGCCGTGCGGCGCATTGTCACCACGGACAACACAGCATCGAAGCAGCAATTGCTGCCGGGGCTGCTTTCCGGAGAAATATTTGCGACGGTAGGAATTTCTCATCTGACGACCTCCGGTCAGCACCTGAAGACTCCGCTGGTGCAGGTCGCGGAAACTACCGACGGGTTTGTATTTAATGGCGTCGTTCCCTGGGCGACGGGTGCGACTCAGGCAGACTTTCTTATTACGGGTGGCACTCTGGCGGACGGTCGTCAGTTGCTGGCGGCCATACCGACGGACGGAGCGGGCGTAAGCGTACAGTCTCCGGTGGAACTGATGGCTCTTAACGCTTCGCAGACCGGCGCCGTCAAGCTGAATCGAGTTGTTGTCAGTCAGAAGCAGCTTCTGCACGGGCCCATCGAACATGTCATGCAGCACGGGACGGGAGGCGGTGCCGGGTCGCTGGGCACTTCAGCTTTAGCGATTGGAGCGACGGCCGGAATCCTGAGGCACATGGCTGAAGAAATGCAGCGCCGATCGGATTTGCGGGAGTTCGTGGCACCTCTGCAGGCGGAGTGTGATCAACTGACAGCCGACCTGCGACTGGCCGCCACTGGCGAGCACGCAGCTGGTGCGGCTGCGGTGGAGCAACTGCGTCGCCAGGCGAATTCGCTCGTTCTGCGTTCTGCACAGTCCTGGCTGGCTGCGACGAAAGGTGCGGGCTATGTGTCGGGACATCCGGCTGAACGCGCTGTACGGGAGAGTATGTTCTTCCTTGTGTGGTCGTGTCCACAGCCTGTACTGGTGGCAAATCTTCGGGAACTTGCCTGTTCCGGCTCGATCGTACCATAACGTGGACCGCAGGGCCCTGCGGACCGTGGCGTCGGGTGTTGTCGGAGCTGGCTGGTAATCTGTGTTAATCACGTCCTTGCAGTGTTGTTTGCACTGATGAATTGGATCTGAGTGGCTGGCAGAGTAGAATTTGGTCTGACACAAGTGGAACCGGAAACGTTGTTACCCTCATGATCGAATCCCTAAGTCTGCTGTTCTTCATGCTGATCGGCATTTCAGCACCGGCGGACGATGTGCCGGTTGACTACGTGAAGCACGTCGCGCCGATTCTGAAAACATACTGCTTCGATTGTCATGGGGCGGACGCTCAGGAATCGGGGTTACGACTGGACCGACGGGGAAACCTGTTGCGCGGTGGCGGATCCGGTGAACCATCAATTGTGCCGGGTGACGGCGGCTCCAGCCATTTGATTCAGTTGGTGTCAGGAAACGACCCGAAACGGATCATGCCACCGGAAGGTGATCGACTGTCGGCGGATCAGATCGGATGGCTGAAGAAATGGATCGATGATGGAGCCATCATGCCCGTTGAACTGTCCGGCGCGGAGAAACTTACGACGGATCACTGGTCGTTTCAACGCGTGATCAGACCAGATGTTCCGGTTGTCCAAGCCGCTGCGAATCCTGTTGACGCATTTGTTCTGGACCGCCTGCGCCAGGAAGGGCTCAAGGATTCAGATGCTGCCACAGCCGCAACCCGGGTGCGACGACTGTTTCTGGTCATGCACGGCCTGCCGCCTGCGCCGGAGCAGCTGAACGCAGCGGTTGCAAAACTGTCGTCAGGTCCCGAAGGCGCGTGGGAAGAAATGATTAATGAAGTGCTCGATAGTCCGCGATATGGTGAGCGGTGGGCACAGCACTGGCTGGATATCATTCGATTTGGCGAAACTCATGGTTTTGAAACGAATCGTGAACGCCCCAATGCATGGCATTTTCGTGACTATGTGATCCGGTCATTTAACGACGACTTGCCGTACGATCGCTTTATTCGCGAACAGATTGCGGGTGACGCACTGGGGGCTGATGTCGCGACGGGATATCTTGTCGCCGGACCCCACGATCTGGTCAAAGGACAGGACCCCAACCTGGCACTCATGCAGCGCCAGGACGAGTTGTCAGATTTGATTAACGTGACCGGAACTACATTTATGGGGCTTACTTTAGGGTGTGCACGCTGCCACAATCATAAGTTTGACCCGATCACGCAGCGCGACTTCTATTCGATTCAGGCCGTGTTTGCGGGTGTCAATCACGCAGACCGAAAGCTGTCGCTGTCCGCCGCCGCTCAGGGACGGCTGGCTGCAATGCACCGAAACATCGCTGTTCTGAAAAGACAGTTGAGCGAATTTGAGCCGAAGGCTGCAGGTTCGATGGTTCGCCCGGCAGTCAACTCACGAATTAATGCCGAAAACTTCGAAACGATTCCCGCAAAGTTTGTGAGGTTCACCATTCGAGCAACCAACGGCAGCCAGCCCTGTCTGGACGAGCTTGAAGTCTGGAGTGGTGATCGCAACATTGCTCTTGCGTCACAGGGAACGAAGGCGACGTCATCCAGCAATCTGCCTGGTTACGAGATTCACAAACTCGAACACATCAACGACGGAAAGACGGGCAACAGCCACAGCTGGATCTCCAACGAGGCCGGTGCCGGCTGGGTACGGCTGGAGTTCACTGCCGTGACTGACATTGACCGGATCCAGTGGGGGCGAGACCGCTCGGGCCGATACAAAGATCGATTGGCGACGGACTACGTTATCGAATCGTCAGCGGACGGTCAGGAATGGACGGCCATCGTAAGCTCGGCGGACCGTCTGCCATTCAAGGGGGCGACTCCTGCGGAGCCTGTGTACGATTTCGCGTCGGCTGCACCCGGTCGAGCCAGGCAGGGAACCGCGTGGCTGCAGGAATTGCAGACCCTGACGAAGGAAAGTGAGCAGCTTGCCGCAGCGACGACGGTGTATGCTGGTACGTTTAGTCAACCGGGGCCAACTCATAGGCTGTACCGTGGCGAACCGTTGGCAAGACGTGAGGAAGTGACACCGGATACGCTGGAAGTAATGGGTTCGCTGCAACTGGAAAGGACCTCACCGGAACAGCAGCGTCGACTGCGATTCGCAGAGTGGCTGACAGATCCGGACAACCCACTGACGGCGCGAGTGATCGTAAACCGTCTCTGGCAGCACCACTTCGGCACTGGAATTGTTGACACGCCGAACGATTTTGGAAAAAACGGGACGGCTCCCAGCCACCCGAAACTGCTGGACTGGCTGGCCAGTGAACTCGTCAGCAGCGGCTGGTCGCTTAAGCATATTCATCGCCTGATTCTGACCTCCCGGACGTGGCAGCAATCCAGCATTCCGCGGTCTGACGCGGTCAGCGTGGATGCCGCGACCCGACTGTTGTGGCGATTTCCTCCCCGGCGACTTGAAGCTGAAGCCATTCGCGACAGCATCGTGGCTGTTAGTGGTGCGCTGAATCCGAAGGCCGGTGGTCCCGGCTTCAGCGGTTTTGAAGTGGAGCCGGAAAATGTTCGACACTTCTTTCCCAAAACAGCCTATGGTCCGGACGACTTCCGCCGCATGGTTTACATGACGAAAGTCCGACAGGAACGGGAATCTGTGTTCGGCGCGTTCGATTGTCCGGATGCCAGTCAGGTAATTTCCAAACGCAGTCGTTCCACGACTCCACTGCAGGCACTGAATTTGCTTAACAGTTCGTTTGTGGTGCAGCAGTCCGGACTGTTATCGAAGCGGTTGAAGGCGCAGAAAGAATCACGCGAGGAACAGATTCAGCTGGCATATCTGTTGTGTTTCGGGCGCCGGGCAGAGGCCGACGAAGCATCTGACGCCGAACGATTTGCTGAGAAATTCGGCCTGACCAGTCTGTGCCGAGGCCTGTTGAATTCCAACGAGTTTCTGTTTATCCCCTGACCTTCGAGTGTGACCATGTTGGTTTCTGCAGCGTGTTGTGAGCCGCAGGTGCAGGCGTTGCGTTCCATCGACAATCGTAATATTTGAAAGTCATTTTCAATGACCGTTCGATTTCTTGCAGTATTGGTGCTGGCGTGCACCGCGTGGCGGCCGGGTTCTGCGGCGGATGTACGGCCGAATGTTGTGTGGATTATCGTCGACGATATGTCGGCCCACTTTTCGTGCTACGGCGAAACGGCCATTCAAACGCCGAACGTGGATCGCCTGGCTGCGAACGGTGTTCGATTTACAAACGCCTATGTTACAGCTCCTGTCTGTTCCACATGTCGATCTGCGTTCATTACCGGCATGTACCAAACCAGCATTGGTGCTCACCACCACCGCAGCGGGCGCGGCGCCCGAAAGATCGAACTGCCCGAGGGAATCGTGACAATTCCAAAGCTCTTTCAGAACGCCGGTTACCACACGTCACTGGGCGGTTGGCCAAGGGCAAAGAAGGGACGTTTCGGCAAAAGCGATTACAACTTCGAATGGGACGCTTCGATCTACAACAGCAATGACTGGGTTGATCGTAAACCGGGGCAGCCCTTTTTCGCTCAGATCCAGACACCTGGCGCGAAACGTCGAGGTGGCAACACCGAAGCGGCAGAAAAGTTTCAGGCCAGATGTGCGGAGATCTTTGGAGCCGCCACGCCTGTCAGCAAAGTCACACTGCCCCCCTACTATCCCAACGATCCCGTATTGCTGACCGACTGGGCGGCGTACCTCGATTGCTGCCGATACACCGACCGACTGGTGGGCGAAGTGGTGCAGCGGCTGAAGGCTGAAGGCGAACTTGAAAATACCATCATTCTGTTCATGACAGATCACGGCATCAGTCATGCTCGAGGCAAACAGTTTCTGTACGACGAAGGGATTCACGTGCCATTGGTCATTTCCGGTCCCGGTGTCGAGCCGGGCCAGACACGAACGGACCTGGTCGAGCATATCGACATTGGTCCGTTGTCGCTGGGGCTGGCAGGCATTGACGTTCCCGGTCACATGCAGGGGCGCGATATTCTGGCGACCAGCTATGAGTCGCGCGACGCTGTTTTTTCTGCCCGTGATCGTTGTGACGAAACGGTTGAACATCTTCGCAGCGTAAGGACAGATCGCTTCAAGTATATCCGCAACTTTCTGCCGCAGCGACCTCACCTGCAGCCCTGCGCCTACAAGGACAAGAAATCCATCCTGGTTGCCTTGCGCGCGGCAAACGAGGCCGGCACGCTGAATGACACCCAGCAGAAACTGCTGTTTAGTTCCGTGCGAACATCGGAGGAGCTCTACGACCTGCAGGTCGACCCGCATGAACTGAATAATCTTGCAGACAGTCCGCAGCATGCGAAAATACTGGCCGACTTACGTGAGACGCTGAATGGCTGGATGGAAGAAACGAATGATCTCGGTCGTCAGCCGGAGACCGCATTGATGTACGACAGCGACATGAAAGTGTACGTGGACGGCCTGAGAGCCCGGAAGCAGGACCCTGCACACCTGCAGGTGATTCTGGACAACATTGCGCTGATGAAGAAGTGGGCGGCAGAAGGCTGGTAACAGGTCGCTAAGGTGCAGTACATTTCCGAAACGCTTACGAGCATGTGGCGTGTGTTTGAGACCGGACATCCGGAGACGCTGCGGAAATCAGAGTTTCGATTTGTTCGTCAGCGTTACGAGTGTTCACTCACACCTGCCACCACGTGGGCTGAGCAAACACGTCGGCGACCTTGATTCGGAACCGGGGCAGGGTGTTGCTGCCTTCCAGGGTCTGCCAGTCTCCCAGTGCCAGTGTGTGGGCCTTCTTGCTGATAACCTGGATTTCCTTCTTGTACGGGTCAGGGATCCAGATCGTTTCGACGCCCAGTTTCATGTACCCCAGTGTTCTGCTGCGCATCTCGTTTCGTCGATCGTTCGTGGATGCGACGTCGACAACCAGACGCGGCACCTGATCGGCAATAGTCTTGTCGGATTCGCCAAACGGAGGTCCGGCATTGAAGAACGAGATCGCCGGGCAGAAAACCGTATCAGGGCCCGTAGACACCTTAAGCCCGATTTCGTGGCAAGCGTAGCCGACACTGTCTTCTGTGCGATTCTGAAACCATTCCGCCAGAGCGCGCGACAGATTCAGCACTGTGTTGCCGTGCTGATCGTCCGGCGGCTGCATAAGCACAACTCTGCCTTCGTGCAGTTCGTGCCACCGGCCTGCTTCCGGCAGTTCGTGCTTCGTGGCCGTAAATTCAGCTGCCGTGATGTGATTGTCTGTAACCATGGCTCTGTGCGGGGTGAAAGAATTAACTGCTCGAAGTCACTGAGGTGAATAATAGACCATACATAATGAAAATGCAGGTTGTTGAAAAATCAGCCCTGGTCGTCGCCGTCGTCCGAATTCGCCGACTCGAGTACAGCAGCGGCAGAATACGCCGAAGGTATACGAAAACTGCCGCCGAAAATTGTTCCCGGACGGTAGTGCATGCCTGTCTGTGGCCAGTTGCTGTTGACGTGTTTCGTCGATTTCCGGAAATTCCCGAAACTTCCCTCAAGCTGTGATTACCAAGTGGATTCGTCTATCAAATCGCAGCACCCGCCGATCACGAGTAGGTGATCAAATGGGGTTCATATAGTTTTTTTGCAGGATGCTCACGTGAAATCAATTCACCTGTGGCTGTCCACAACTGTGTTCTTCATTTTCGCCGGTTCCACGAATGCGGGGTTATTCGATCCCGTCGGATTCACGGCGCGTGCCGGTCAGCCGACCATCTATCGGCCTGTCTCAGTGACGACTGTCTTCCGCGGGCAATCGGGTGGTGTCCCGCTGCCTCAGGATACGGGCTCGCCGGCTGGCCCTGCACCCTTGCCCGGCGGGGCAGGGGCCTCGGTGCAATCAGGCGTCGGTGGGCAGGGGACACTGGACGCACCGACGATGCCGGATGCATCTACGTGGAACGCTTTTTCACCGCCAACCGGTATGGACCCATTTGCCGGGGCTCAACAGTTCCCGCAGGCTCCTTACGCCCCGTCTACACCGTATGGTGCTGGTCCGTACGGGCAGCCGGTTCCCTTTACAATATTTGGCGCAAACGGGCCTCACCCGTATCGGCGGGGTTGGCAAAACAGTCTGGAGCTTGGCTTGATGCCGGCATCCAGAGTCACAGGCAGCGCCACCGGCCACTTCGAACAATTTGATGTTGATTATGACCTTGCTTACACGGGTCCGTTCATGCCCGGCTGGATGCTTACGTGGACGAATGAGTTTCGTTTGCGACTGTGGGACGGCCCGTCAGCCCTGCCGGGTTTTCCCGGTCTTCCCGGTCCTGCTTATCGCTTCGGATGGGATTTCGAACTGGAGACACCTAAGTCGGGTCCCTTCAGCGTCAGCTTTGGGCTGACGCCGTCAATCAACACCGATTTCGCCAATTCGGTTTCCTCAGAGGCCTTCCAGCTGGATGGGCGAGGCATGTTCATCTTCCAGCTGGATCAATACTGGAGCATGGTGTTGGGGGCGGGCTACTGGGATCGTGTCAAAGATCGAGTGATTCCGTACGCAGGTCTGACCTATCGGGATGACTACTGGGAGTGGCAACTGATGTATCCCAAGTCCACGATCAGCGTATTTCTTGGCAACGAAGCGCTATGGTCCAAGTGGTTGTATCTGAGTGCCGAGTACCACGTGGAATCCTACGAAGTCAACACGGCACCGGGGCCTCCGCGTGACGAAGTCGAGTTTGCGGACTACCGGGTTCTGCTGGGGCTGCGGATGGATACGGCACTCTATTCGTGGTTTATAGAAGGCGGCTGGATCTTTGATCGCAGTGTCACATATGGTCTTGGTGGAGGGTTCACTCCCCAAACCGGTTTCATTGGACGAATCGGTTGGAAGTACTAAGCCGTTTCAGAGCCCCTCTCGCACGACATTCGGAAACCCGAGGCGTAAGGCGAGGGACTAAGTAAGAAGCAGTTCCAGGGGCATCCCACGCTAGCGTGTCAGGTGACCATGGGGTTTGAAACGACTTGCAAGCTGACGCGTCTGCCAGAAAAGTTGAATATCACCAATGATTGCTCCTGTTGCTGTGATCCTTGCCGCTGGCAGGAGCACGCGAATGAATTCGGAAACGCCCAAGGTTCTGCATCGGGTCTGCGGGCGGATGATGATCGAATATGTCATGGATGCCGCTCGCTCAGCCGGTGTGCAGAAACTGGTGGTGATTGTGGGGCACAAGGCAGACATGGTACGTGAAGCGCTGGCCGGCCATGACGATGTCGTCTTTGCCGAGCAGATTGAGCAGAACGGCACTGGTCATGCCGTGATGATGGCAGAGGCGGAATTGCAGGGCCACGACGGTTCAGTCCTGATTCTTGCAGGAGACACGCCGCTGCTTCAGGGAGCGTCTCTGAAGGCTCTGCTGGATGCTCAGTCCCGACAGAACGCCGCGTGCGTGATTGGCACAGCGGATACGCAGAACAACGAGGGCCTGGGGCGCGTTGTTCGAAATGCTGATGGTGAATTCGACTGCATTGTGGAACATAAAGATGCCACCGAAGATCAGCGGAAGATCACAGAAATTAACACCGGATGTTATGCCTTCAGTGGTCCTCTGCTGCTGAGTTCGCTGCAAAAACTGAAACCCAACAACGTACAGGCCGAGTATTATCTGACGGACTGTCCCCGTATTCTGATGGACGACGGTCACAACGTCGCAGCCAGTTGCAGTCTGACGATTCAGGAAGCCATCGGCGTCAATAATCGAATTCAGCTGGCCGAAGTTCGACAGCACATTCAGCTCACAATTCTGAACGAACTGATGCTCAATGGCGTAACGGTCGTGGATCCAGGGCAAACGTCGATCGACGTTGACGTGACCATCGGAAGAGATACCGTGATCAAGCCGGGCGTGGTCCTTGAGGGTAACGTGACTATTGGCGCTAACTGTACCATTGGTCCCAATATTCACCTTGTCGGACCACAGACGATTGCTGACGACACCATCGTCGCGTAGAGTCATTCGACACGATCACGATTAGTCTTCTGCACGCTGGTCCTTAACGATAGGTCGGAACCTGTACCGGAAATTTTGATCGGTTGCTCAGATCCGGCCACGCTGCAAAGCGGAACTCGAAAATTCCGGACCGAAGTTGGTGCTGATACACATGAAATTACGCAGAGAAAAACTGGAATCGATGCTGGTGGACGATCCCGGGGATCAAACACTCAGATATATGCTGGCCATGGAACTGGAAAAGGCGGCTGAACATGATCGCAGCATCGACATGCTGCAGCAGCTGATGGACGACGAATTGCCCTACGTTCCCGCATTTCTGATGGCCGGTCAGCAGCTGGCTCGACTGCAGCGCAACGACGCGGCCGTCGATGTTTACCGGTCAGGGATTCAACAGGCAAAGCAGCAGAACGATCCTCATGCAGCCGGTGAAATGGAGCAGTTTCTGGCTGAGTTGACTTGAGTATGTTGACCGATGGTCGTGGCCCAGGAACTCAGAGATTGCTTTAACTGTGACCTTGCCCGACTGATCCTGTACGCCGAACGCGCCAATGTCTGTTTGGGCCCCGGGATGACAGCTGTCTGCTTAGCGTAAGAGATACTTCTGAGCGATCCGGTCCTCTCGGTGTCCGGCATTGGGTGCACTGATGAGAACCGTCGCTGGCTGATGGTCAGGTTCGGCCTGTACTGTTAAACTCAACCTGTTGCCGTTTCCGATTTGTCGATTGCCCAAACTGAACTGTCATGAACACAACAGAACAATCCTGTCTTCCCGGAATGGTTTTTTCTGCGCGGCAGCATACGGCTGTCGTGGACGGGATTCGGGAAATGGCAAAGGAGACATGGGCCATCCGCCTGCGGCAGCCGGAACTGGCAGAACAGATCACGCCAGGCCAATTTTTCATGATTCGTACCGCGGACGGCAGCGACCCCCTGCTGGGTCGGCCCTTTGCTTTGTACGACACGTATGCTGACCAGGATGGGCGTGTGGTCGGCATCGAGTTCGGTTTTGTGGTCGTGGGTAAGCTCACGTCATTGATGACTCATTGGAAGGTCGGCGATACGGTTGACGTCTGGGGGCCGCTGGGAAACGGGTTTCCCATTCCTTCCGCCAAACGCCTGATCTGCGTGGCTGGTGGCATCGGTCAAACTCCGTTTCTGGCGGTCGCTACCGAAGCAATCGGCCTGAAACGCTACGGATTGCCACAGCGGCAGCTACAGGAACGACCGGAATCTGTCACGCTTTGTTATGGCGTTCGTTCGCGGGAATATCTTTCCGGTCTTGATGATTTTTCATTGTCGGATCTTCAGGTCGAAGTGGCTACAGATGATGGCAGTTATGGTTATCACGGGTTCGTGACCGAACTGCTGCAGCAACAGCTGGAAACTGATAGACACGAGGCGGAGGTTTTTTGCTGCGGTCCGGAACCGATGATGAAAGCTGTGGCTGCCGTCTGCCGCGACGCATCTGTGAAGTGCTGGTTGTCGCTGGAAACACCAATGGCCTGCGGATTCGGGGCCTGCTTCAGCTGCGTGACGAAGGTCAGAGAGGATGACGGGACATGGGACTATCGTCGCACGTGCGTCGAGGGGCCCGTCTTTGAAGCGGATCGGCTGGTCCTGTGATATTGACGCCAGCGGTTGGCTGTCTTGTTTCTATCCGCTGGCCTGCTTTTTCATCTGTGTTACTGTCGTGCCGTCGCCTTCTGCCGTCCTGTTATCGGTTACTTCCAAACCTGCGTCGACTGCGTCAGTTTCCGATTCATCGTCAAACAGGTCGTCCGCGTTGGGAAGAAACAGGCGTCCGCTTCTGGGCCCGTTCACTTCAGCTGTGCCGGCGCTTGCTGCGTCAATTCTGGCCTGCAGGCCGTCAGTTCCGATAAACGCTGCAGCTTCATCTTCGGGCTTGTTGACGTCGTAGGCAACCTTGTGTCCGGGCAGCCACAGCGGTTCAATATTCTTCTTCTTAAACAGTTCCGCAAGGTGCTGATGGCAGGTGAAGAACAGAATCTGCTGGCCTTCGCCGGCTACTTCCATCAGGCACTCAACAGCGGCGACTGTTCGTTCTTCGTCGAAGTTAACGAACAGATCGTCCATCACAACGGGCAGCTCGACGCCACGTCGAGAGAACTCTCGGACCAAAGCAAAACGAATGGCGAGAAACAGCTGTTCACGTGTTCCGCCACTCAACTGTTCCACTCGGAATGTGCGGCCATATTCGTCGTCCACGCACAGGAAGTTTTCTCCCAATGGTCCCCAGATCCTGTGATACCGTCCAGACGAAATTCGGTGCATGTAGGACGATGCAGTGGCCAGCGTGTTGGAGATATTGTCTTTTTCAAAACGACGACGCATTGTCAGCACCGCTTCTTCTTCAATCTGCAGCGCCAGCCAGTCTTCAGCGGTGCTGTAAATATTCGCGGCAACCTGTGATTTTTGATAATGGTGTGCCTGGGACTTTCGACTCCTCTCAAGCAATTTGATTTCCTGTTTCAGGCTGCCGAGTTCTTCGTGGTGTGCTTTCAGTGTTTCTTCGACCTCTGTCTGTTCATACTCCAGCAGTTGAATCGACTGGCGTCCCTGTGCCGGGTCAAACCTGGCGATGTCATCTTCGACGACCGCCATTTCCGGTTCAGAGAAGGCGACTTCATTCAGTTCATCGTGTGCAGTCGCCAGAAGCTCCTGCAGACTGAGTCGTTCCTGCTGCCACTCCAGCTGTTGCAGGATTTCGTCCCGCGACAGAACCCCAGCCCTCGCCAGGATTCCCCCACGACGAATCTCTGCTGCTTCCACCTGATGCTGTTCGCTGACCGCTTCCCGATTCAGCGTGTCTGCTTCTGTTGTCAGTCGTTCACGTTCCAGACGATCACGCTCGTGAGTCTTCAGCTGTTCCTTCCAGGCCGTCAGGACTTCCAGGGGGCGTGAATAATTGAGTCTGCCGTTTGGGGATACCTGCTGCCCCAGTTGTTCGACACGCTTTCGCATGCCCTCGAACATCCGTTTTAGTCCTTCGGCTTCCGGAGCTGCGTTTCTCCATTGTGAATGGAGTTCGCGGACTTCCTGAATACGCTGCCACCAGTCGAAGGCCTCCTGTACCTTGACAGTTTCCTCCAGCCCCAGCGAATTCAAAAGCCGACACCATTCCTGTCGTCGCTCATTGACGTCCTGTTGGGCTGAGCGAAAGCGGTCCCGCACTTTCTGCAGTCGCTGCCGCCGCAGTCGAGCGCGTTCCTGCCGTCGCAGCAGATTTTCCAGTTCCGTGATATGCCGCGTACATTCACCGATACATTCGACCAGCTCCGCTGTTGTTGAGCCGGGTGCGTCTGCCTTCATCAGATGCTGACCGGCAATTCCTTCGGACTGAATTCGCTGAATGCGTTCGTGTACCGCCCTGAGGTTTTTCTCAGCCTCACGAGCTTCTGCATTCAGATCATCCAGCTGAATTCCTGTCTTGTTGTCGAAGTGATTTCTGAGCCCGTTTCTGATGCTCCACCACATCATGCCGGCAAAACTGATTGCCGTTGCAGCGAGGGCTCCGCCGAGGGAACGAGTCGCGTCGGCACCCATTGCGAACGTGATCAGGCCAAGGAAAAACAGTGCGGCCGCGATGAAAGTCATTGCAGTAACGGCCCGATCCACCCACGGTGGAATGGAATCGTCAGTGTCAACTCGACTCATCACGTTGCGAACCGTCTTGATTTTCAAGGCCATCTGTTCGCGCTGCAGTCTCAGCCGACCGAGATTCTCCAGTTCTTTCAGACGATTTCGCTCCTGCTCGATGGCCTGTTCGATTGAACCTATGCCCAGTCCCTGCAGATCGGTTTCCAGATCCACAAGTTCCTGCTGACTTTTGCGCGATATCGATCGATTCCAGCGGCGCAGCTTACCACGGCGCTGCACTGCATCCTGATATTTGCGAGCTGCAGACAGCAGACTGTTGTGTGCAGTGGCGGAAGTGTCGATGGAGTTCAGGCGATCCACTGTCCATCCTGGCCCCGTTTCTGTGAGCTGATAATCCAGCTCACGTTTGGACTCGCTGGATCGCTCGTTGGCGGTGTGGATCTGTTCATCAAGTTGCCGCAGCCAGTCGGCCTGTTTGACGAGGGTCTGAATGGCATAGCGGTCTTTTTCGAACCGCATGTCCAGCTCCAGGCGATCTGCCTGCTTCTGCTGCTGACTGGCCTGTTCTGAAAGTGCTTCGCGGCGTGTCGTGTGCTGCTGAATATCCCGTTCGCAGGCGTCCAGCTGTTCCAGTATCTGATCGGGGTTGTGATTGATTTGCGGGAGCGCAGACAGTTTCGTCTGGAAGTCACGAATCTTTTTCCACGGCTTGCAGCAACTGCTGATAAATCGGAGTCCACGCAATTCGCCGGCCATCTGAGCTTCGCGAGTCTGCAGATCATCAATGGCGGCCGTCAGTTCGCTGCGACGCCGCACCAATCCCGCATGCTTATCACGCGCTTCCCCCTTGTTCTGCGGAGACACTGACAGGTCGCTGTAGCGATCGAACAGTTCCGGCAGCTGGCCTTCACGTCCGTTGTCCGAGAACAACGCACTGCGTCGATCGTTGATGGATCCCAGAGCGGCCAGCAGTTGACGTCCCTGTGGTCCAAGTGACAGCCCATAGATGTACTCCGATACCTTCGAACTGCCGAGTGTGGAGAGTTGCTGCAGTTCTCGCACGCCGACTGCGAATACGTCATTGAAAATGTGCTCGTCAGTGTCAGACAACAGCAGGTTCAACGACTCATTCTTCGTCAGGTCTTCCGGTCCACCGGAGATTCTGAGCTTGCCTCGATTTGTTTCGTGGGCCTTGCGAGTTACTCGCCACGTGCGGCCTGCATGATCGCAGCGCAATGATCCTTTCCATGGCAGGTCTTCCGCCGAACGATGCCATGCCGGTTCTTCCCCTAATGGATCGAATCCATAGAGCACCGATCGCACAAAACGCATGACTGTTGTCTTACCGGCTTCGTTCGGTCCGTAGATGACGTTCAACCCCGATGGGTTGAGCTTCAGCAGCAGACTTCGCCAGATGCGAAACCGGTCGATGTCGATTTCCGTAATCTTCATTCGATTCCGTCTTCTTCGTTTGCAGCGTCTTCGTCGTCTTCCGGCAACACATCGTCTTCAGTGTTTTCGAATGCCAACTGCGTCGTCAAAGCCAAAGCATTTTCAACTGCGACTTCGGCATCATCGCCTGTTAATCCGTATGTTTCGACGGCTTCGTCCTGCAGGATGTTTTCGTCGAAGTCGTCAAAGTCCGGCAGCAGGTCCTGCAGGTCTGAGACAAACCAGTCGGCTCCCTCAATACGCATGCGTGACAGGATGCGTTCACGATCAACCCCGGCAACCAGTGCCGCGAAACGCTGACGCCAGCCGTCTGAAAGGCTGGTGTCGCTGCGGACCAGGTTCATTAGTCGGCGGCGTGAGACGATCCCGTCTTCTGTAATCAGATCCGCATACTGCTGTCCGAGTGACTCTTTTTCAGGAACTTCCCAGGGGTCCGGCAATGCTCTGACCTGATGGACCAGTCGTATTTTTCGTCCGTTGACTTCCAGTTCCTCCAGTTCCACAGCAACAGTCAGTTCGAGGTCTTCTTCAATAAATTCATGCAGGACCGGCAGCGGGCCACGAACGGTCCACCGGATCGCCCAGACGCGGTCTGATTTACTGCGAGGTTGCTGCAGCAGCATTGATTTCATGTGCAGCAGAGAACTGTTCACCGTGGCATCCGCGTCCAGATCCAGATCGATGTTCTTCCAGTCGACGGCGCTGGTGTTGATTTCTTCGATCGTTGTTTTGCCTGCTGCAGTAACCTGCACCAATGAACACTGTCCGCCGTCTGCTTCCAGCTGACTGCGCGGCTGAGTCGTTCCCGGGCAGTGAAGTTGACCGGACTCCAGAGTCAGCGTGAGTCGATCCAGTTCGCCCATGAACGCCACATAGTTCAGGTGGCCTTCAGTCATCAGTTGATTAATGTGGTCGCGAAACCCGGCTTCGTAATCTGCAGTTGTTTCCGCAGTGGCTGATGTTCTCTGTTCCGATGATTGAATTTCCGGATCCTTGATTTCGCTGTCTGTTGGCGAGAGTTCTTTCGGCTGATCGATTGATACGTTCAGGAAATCGTCGTCGGTCGAGGACGATAAAGCCGCCATTCGTCGCGATTCGTCGTACTTTGCCTTGCTGACGACTCCGATACGATACGGTTCCTGTCCATCTTCGGACCGTCCGATTACTCGAATGCCGAAAGCATCCGTCTCGCCATACCACATGGACACGGAAACCGTTGTGATCACTCGGCCATTGCGCGACAGCACCTCGGGTTCCGCGCTGGAGCTGTAACAGACGGTAACGTTATCCGGCAGCTCCGGAATGGACCGCCATGCTTCAGCAGGATCGGCATCTCCTGGCAGCACAAAAACCGGAATCTGTTTTGTTTCCAGATTCCGAAAGCCTTTCAGCAGACTCAGTCGCGCACGCAGACTTCGATCCGCTTCCAGAAAAACGTTGCCCGACAGGAGCAGAAAATCCACTTTGTGCTCGATGCAGTTTCTGACGACTGAGTCAAACGATGTGAGAGTGGCGTCTTCAAGGGCGTGACGCAGTTCGTCGGTCAGCTGTTCAGAGAAATGAACACTGACCGGAACGTCCAGACGGATATTGGCAGCGTGAATAAAACGCTGAGGCTCAAACGGCATTGCCCAGAATCCCTTCCAACCAACACGATAGAACTAACTAACGAAAATTTTATCCCGGCCACGGAACTCTTGTTCCGAG
Source organism: Fuerstiella sp. (assembly GCA_029245955.1). Classification (GTDB taxonomy): domain Bacteria; phylum Planctomycetota; class Planctomycetia; order Planctomycetales; family Planctomycetaceae; genus Fuerstiella. The sequence goes on from JAQWOH010000084.1 coordinate 117,843, forward strand.
CAACCGCCCCCCGCGGGGTTAACTCAAACCCGACGACCAAGCCACATCCAACATCGAGTGACCCGTTCGCACAACCTTTTCCGCCCACTTTGCGACTGCAGGGTCCATCCGAATAAAACGGATCAAGTGTGCATTAATGGATGGTGGAACGGCGTCCCCACGATGATTGATCGACAACAAGTCCCGGCAGATGTCGGCAGTTTCGGCCGAAAGTCAAAACGAGTATGTCAGTAAGCTTCGGGGAATCTAATAAAACCGGGTATTTGGGGAAAGCCCGGCTTTGAAACTTCGGCGGTTTCTGCCTGTCAGAACGCTGGGCATCCGGTGGCCGTCAAACCCGGATCACCAGGCCTGCCACCACGTTTTCTTTCTGGCTGGCGCGCTTTGTGGCGGCTGAAAGCCTCCCGGTGGGTCGTCGCCCGACGTGATGACTACGTTTTCCGGCAGCAAGACGCAGCTTAGTTCACCATGAAAACCACCCGTAGTATCGGTTCCGATCACTCGGTCGCCAACATAGACCTGTGGCAACGGCACGTGCCCCACAACGACGGTCACTGGACAATCGGTTCCGGGGCCAGTGTGTACGAACTGCTTGTCATACAACCACGTTGGATGGGCAAGGCTATAGTCTCTTTGACGCAGAATATTAACCTGCATTTCGAATGGCAGGTTATTGTCCAGGCCAGCGTGGACGAACAGGTATTCAGGGTGCTCAACACTCCACGGAAGGTCTGACATCAGCTGCGCATGGCGTTCCGGAAGTGCTTCTCGTAGCGCGTCCAGTTCGCCGAATGGCACATTGTATGATTCGAAGGTCTTGTCAGAATCGTAGTGCGGCAGCCAGCGACTCGGCCAGTCAACGAAGTCCGGTACGTCAATCAGTCCAATCGAACCAGCCATTGCAAGCTCGTGATTTCCACAGACCCACGTGACTTTCCTGTGCTGATTCGCCAATTGGCAGTAAGCGTCAATGGTGCCTTTGGAGTCCGGTCCGCGGTCGACAAGGTCGCCGATGAACACAATCCATCGCTGGTTGATGTCCGGCAAGGCGGCCAGCTTTTCAACAATTTTCTGCAGCTTCGAAGTCTGACCGTGTACGTCGCCAATGACGACCACAGGGCCTTCGATCTTGGTGGGGACTGAGGGCATCGGATCCTTCCCGGATTGTTTCCGGACTCAACTGCGCTGATTTGAGGGGAAGGGTACAAAGGCAGCGGTAGCCTGCCAACCGCGAAGTCCGGTTCGTCGTCCCGGCATCGGCCAGCAAAGGCCGCTCATTGAGGCCCTGCATTTCGCTTTATAGCTCAAAGTGCTCCCCGATCTTCAGGACGGCAGGCTGTGCGGATGTGTCAGCCGCAATTCGCCTGGACCAGTCGTTGATGTCCTGTTCAATCAGCGGCCATGTATTGTAATGACAGGGAATCACGGTACGTGGTTGAAGAAACTGCGTGGCCCTGATGGAATCGTCCGGTCCCATCGTGAAATTGTCTCCGACGGGGATAATGGCGACTTCCAGGTCTTCTTCGCCGATCAGTTTCATGTCTGAAAACAGGCCCGTATCGCCGGCAAAGTATATGTTCCCGTCCTGAGTCTTTAGGACGATGCCTGTCGGGCTGCCGCCATTGCTGCCGTCCGGGAGAGAAGATCCATGGTGAGCGATTGTGAGTTTGACGGTGCCGAAGTCGAAATCATGGCTGCCCCCGACGTGCATGGGGTGGGCATTCGCAACGCCCTGGTTCTGCAGCCATGTCACGATTTCAAAATTGGAAATCACCAGGGCCCCCGTACGTTTGGCGATCCTCACCGTATCTCCCACGTGATCACCGTGTCCGTGAGTCACGATGATCACGTCCGCACCAACATCATCGGCAGCAACCTGCGCGACCGGGTTGTCCTCAAAGAAGGGGTCGATCAGGATGGACTTGCCGGACGCTTCCATGTGAAACGTAGAATGTCCCAGCCACGTGATTTTTGTTGTCATAACCTGTTTTCCGTTCTTTCTTTCGGAATAGACGCTCATTTTATCAGAGTGTCTGGCCTTTCTGATAAGTCAGGGCACTGGTCATCGGTTGCTAATCTTCACTTGGTGGTGGCGGCGTCATCAGTCGTTTCAGTTGCACGTCCCAGAATTCGACTTTCATTCCCTTGTCATGAATCTGCAGAGCGATCGCCCCGTCATTAAGTTGGCCGAGCTTTGCATTATCTGTGAATTCGGACGCAGGTTTGCCATTGACGTAAAACTGAAAGTGATTTCTTTGCGCGACAATGTGTACGTCGTTCCAGCCACCCTTTCTGACGTCAGCACGAGTCAGCGACGGGTCAATTCGACTGGATTCGAAGCTACCGTTCGGAGCGATGACCAGCCGAGATCCTCGAGGGCACGGATACTCTTTTCGCGTGGCAAAGTGAAAATCCCATGCGCCCAGAATCTGAGGCCCGATGCCGACATGTCCAATATCGGCGTGATAACCTTCAAACGGTCGCTTTCCGCTCTGGTCCGGACGGCAACGGATTTCGACTCCGGTATTGCCTTGCCCCGTCAGCCGATAACGCAGGTGCAGTTCGAAATCCGTGAGGTGCTGGTTCTTCCACACCAGATATGACAGCCGGTCGGCACTGCCGGTTCCGACAATGCTTCCGTTGCGAACTTCCCAGTCTGAATGGCTGTTCTGCGGGACCGCGTGCCAGCCATCAAGTGTCTTGCCGTCGAAAATGGCGACCATAGCGTCGTGATCGCATAGCTCTGATTTCTGTGGTTTCTCCGGCAGGTCGGGCCTGCTCTCGCATGGATTCTCAAGCCAGATGACACCCCAACCTGAGTTTTCTTCTGTGGTTGCGACATCCCGGTCACCATCACAGTCCATGTAATGCGGAATTGCGTTCATCGTCTGTGTCGTGCTGCGGAAGACGACATGCCGCCAGTTTGCCGCCATTCGTTTCTCGGCGGATGAGCAGCGATAGGGAATAATTCCTGAGATCAGCAGGTCTTTCCGGTCGTCATTGTCCAGGTCCAGCACAATCGGAACGCGAGCTCCCTTTTTGAACAGCATCATCAGCGGGCCTTCAGACGCTTTCGTGGTCAGTTCCGGTCCGGGGTTGAAGTAGACGGTGCCCCCGTTAAGTATAATGTCCACGTGGCCATTGTTACTGAGAGGTCCTGTTCCTGCGTCTTCGCCGCCGTACGGAAACTGGATGAAGGTCCGGTTGGATTCGTCAGTGACTGATGCATTCCCCGGATGCCAGTAGATGTGACTGTCTCCACCCTGTTCGAACGGCACCAGCAGAACCAGTCGTCCGTCGTCGTTCAAGTCACGAACCGTAACTCCGTCTGGGCCGTGATCCGGTGAGTCAGCATCGATCGTGTGGCATGTCCAGCGACCTGCATCGTCTCCTGCATCGCTCGCTGTGAGCGATGCAGCCAGCAGCAGGCTGATCGCCGTGAAAACAATACTGCGACGCATGTTCAGATCCTGAGTTCTCACAACCTGGCACCCTGGCCAAAGTCACACGACGGACTACGTCACGATATCATGGACCACCTGACCATGCACGTCGGTCAGGCGGTAGTCGCGGCCCTGGAAGCGGTGAGTCAGTTGCTCGTGGTCGATGCCCAGACAGTGCAGCATCGTTGCGTGAAAGTCATGCACGTGCACTGGGTTTTCGGTGATGTTGTAGCAATAGTCGTCCGTCTGTCCGTAGCTGGTCCCGGGTTTAATCCCACCACCGGCCATCCAGATGGAAAAACATCGCGGATGGTGGTCCCGGCCGAACGCCTGCGGACTTCCCTGTGAATAGACTGTCCTGCCGAATTCGCCCGCCCAGACGACCAGCGTGTCTTTCAGCATGTCGCGCCGCTTCAGGTCCGCGATCAGGGCGGCTGAACCCTGGTCAGTTTCCTTCGCCAGTGTCGGCAGATACTTTTGTACGTTGCTGTGATGGTCCCAGCCACGATGAAATACCTGAATAAAGCGAACTCCGCGTTCTGCCAAACGCCGAGCCAGCAGGCAGTTAGAGGCATGCGAACCGGGTTGTTTTGCTTCTTCGCCATATAGCCGGAAGGTACTCTCGGGTTCGTCCGAAGTATCCGCCAGTTCGGGCACTGAGGTCTGCATGCGATACGCCATTTCGTATTGAGCAATGCGCGACGCAATTTCCGGATCACCGATCTGCTGTTCACGAATTTGATTCAGTTTCGCCAGGCGATCCAGCATTGCTCGTCGAGTCGCGTCCGTGCCTCCGGTCGGATCATTCAGATAGAGAACCGGGTCGCCCTGGCTGCGGAACTTTACTCCCTGGTACTTTGAAGCCAGGAATCCGCTGCCCCACAGCCGATCGTACAGCGGTTGTGCCTGATGAAATGTGTTCTTCGACAGCAGCACCACAAAGGATGGCAGATTTTGAGTCTCGCTGCCCAGTCCGTAACTCAGCCACGCTCCGATACTGGGGCGTCCGGGCTGTTGATGCCCGGACTGAAAGAACGTAATCGCCGGGTCGTGATTGATGGCTTCGGTATGCATCGATTTTACGACACAGATGTTGTCGACGACTTTGGACATATGGGGCAGCAGGTCACTCAGCCATGTTCCGCTTTGCCCGTGCTGCTGAAAATCCCACGGGGATTTCACAACCGGGAAATTCTTCTGCCCGGCCGTCATTCCGGTCAGCCGCTGACCGCTGCGAATGCTGTCGGGCAGTTCACTCATGTGCAGCTTGTCCAGCGACGGCTTGTGGTCAAACAGATCCACCTGCGAAGGAGCGCCCGATTGAAGCAGATAGATGACGCGTTTCGCTGTTGGGGCGAAGTTGGGAAAGCCTTCGATACCGGGGCTGGCACCTTTGCCTTCCGGAATGTCGGCCCGCACGTCGGAATTCAGCAGTGACGCCAGTGCCGCTGTTCCGATTCCGGTGCTGGAACGACCGAAAAAGTGTCTTCGATTTTCGTGTAACTGATAGTCGTCGTCCGGGCTGGACATGTTCATCCTTTGGTGATCGCTTCGTTCAGGTTCATGATGAGTCGCGCGACGCCGGAAAACGCCGCCAGTTGGGCGGCGTTCAGGTCCGGGTCGAACGACGATTCTCCGACCTGCAGTACCTTCAGGGCTTCGTCCTGATTTCCTGTGCAGCGATTCAATTCCGCAGTGTAGGTGTCTCGTAACAGACTTAGTTCATCGTCACTTGGGATTCTGGCCGTTACCATGCGAAATCCGTAACTGATCCGGTCGTCAATCGTAGCTCCGCCGTGCTTTAACATGCGCTGACCAAGATGGCGGGCTGATTCGACAAACTGGGGCCCGTTCAGCAGCAGCAGCGCCTGCAGTGGAGTGTTTGTGCGAGACCGTCTGACAGTACAGAATTCACGTTCCGGAGCGTCGAAGGTCTTCAGCATGGGTGAGGGAACGGTACGTTTCCAGAACGTGTACAGGCTGCGGCGGTACAGGTCATCGTTGCTGCCGACAGGATACTCTTTGGAATAGCCGGGCCTGTTGTTCAGTTCCATCCACAGTCCCTTGGGCTGATATGGATAAACGCTTTTGCCGCCCAGACGCTGCACCAGCAAACCGCCGGCTGCCAGCGCGGCATCGCGGATTTCCTCACCGTCCAGTCGCATTCGCGGACCCCGCGCCAGCAGTCGGTTTTCGGGGTCCTGCTGAAAAGCTGCTGTACCTGCATGCGATGTCTGTCGATAGGTGGCCGACGTGATCATTAACCGCTGAATGTGTTTGACGTCCCAGTCGCTTCGAACGAACTCCAGCGCCAGCCAGTCCAGCAGATCGGGGTGACTGGGCAGTTCTCCCTGCACGCCGAAGTCCTCGGAGGTCTTAACAAGTCCTACGCCGAACAGTCGCTGCCAGTATCGATTAACCGCAACGCGAGCGGTCAGCGGATGTCCGGGGTCAATAAGCCACGCTGCGAACCCCAGTCGATTTTGTGGAACATCTTCGGGCAGCGGTGGAAAGACAGCGGGGACGCTGGCGGTCACCTGTTCCGTGGGAGCATCATATTCTCCGCGATTCAGGACATGAGTTGTCCGCGGCTGAGCCATGTCCTGCATGATCATCGTGGCGGGAAATGCGGCGGTCTTCTGTTTTTCCAGCGCGGCAAATTCCTGCTGCAGCGCATCATTGGGATTGTGATGCCGCAGGAAGTAGTCACGTAGTCGTTTTGAGTCAGCTTCAGGACGCCGGTCCTTCGGGGTTGCCGCTACCTGTCGGACATCTGCCGGAACACCAGTCAGACTCAGCGTCTCTGCCGGGTCGCGCGTGATGGAAAGGCGAGGTCGACCGACACCGTGAGTCGCAAAGTTTGCCTCGTGCCGCAGGCGGAACACCAGCTTTGTGCCTCCTTCGTAACCGAACGGGGCAGAGGCGACGAACGCGGCCGTTGCCTTTTCTTTCCGCGTCGGGCCGTCAACGGCCCAGCCGCTGTTGCCGGAAACTCGATCGATAGCTTTGGCCACTTCATAGCTGGACTGCGAGTAATCGGCGATTGCCTGCACAAACGTTACTGTCTTAGTTACTGACGGGTCCCGAATCGACGTCGCTGTCAGTTCAAATTCGCTCAGCACAAAATTGGAATTTGAATGTCTTCCGGGGCCGCCGCCCGGCAGCGATTCGTGCATAAGTGCTTCCAGCCGGACTGCCGTCAGCGTGGTTAATTCAGTCTTTGCTGTGACCTCATAGACGTCCTGTCGAGGGTTGGCTCCGCCTGCGACGAATGATTTGTCATCCAGTTTTGTTAATGTCGATCCGCCTGACGATGTCAAGCTTGCGGGTGTAAGAATGTGCCAGCCGGCGTTCGCAGACGCAGCGATACGGCTTGTCCAGTCGTCCAGTTGCCCGTCGATATTGACGGGGCGGGCCAGTTTTGCCTTTAGCTCTGCCAGCCGAGCATCAAGTTGCTGAGTGGATTCTGTCAGCGGAGATGGAATTCGTTCGCTGGGTGTGAACCCTCGCATGCCGCGTTCCGGAACCTGATTAAAGAACGCGTAGGTTTCATAGAACTCTTTCTGCGATATCGGATCGAATTTGTGGTCGTGGCAGCGGGCACATCCGATGGTCAGCCCCAGCCACACTTCCCCTGTTGTCACCAGACGGTCCATGACATATTCCGTGCGGTATTCTTCATCAATGATTCCACCTTCGATTGTCACTCCATGATTGCGATTGAAGCCCGTGGCCAGACGCTGTTGCGCAGTGGCGTCGGGGAGCAGGTCGCCCGCCAGTTGATGGATCGTGAAATCGTCGAACGGCATGTTGCGGTTGTAAGCGTCGATGACCCAGTCACGCCACACCCATTGTTCGCGTTCCGTGTCGTATTGATAGCCATTGGTGTCAGCGTAACGTGCCAGGTCAAGCCAGTGCCGAGCCATATGTTCGCCGTAGGCGGATGAGGCCAGATAGCGATCCACCATGCGTTCATATGCACTCGCTGATCTGTCCGCCAGATAGGCATCGATTTCGTCGATTGTGGGCGGCAGTCCGGTCAGGTCGAAGGACACACGACGAATCAGGGTTTCACGAGTCGCCTCGGGCGACGGGGCTGTTCCCGAATTCTGAAGCTGCGACAGCACAAAGCGATCGATGTTATTGTGCACTAAACCGGAACCGCCGACATCCGGCACGTCAGTTGGCTTCGCAGCTACAAAAGCCCAGTGCTGCTGATACTCGGCACCCTGTTCAATCCATGTCTTCAGAATCGAAATCTGTCCGGCATCAAGCTGATTCGGCCCGTCCACCGGCGGCATTCTGTGATCCGGATCGTCAGAAGTGATGCGACGATAAATTTCACTGGCGTTAACATGTCCCGGGACGATGGCGGACTCGCCCGAATCACCCTTCCTCAATGCCGATTCACGTTGATCCAGTCGCAGTCCTGCTGCGCGAGTCACCGTGTCCGGGCCATGGCATGTGAAGCAGTGATTGGAAAGAATGGGCCGGACGTCCCGGTTGAATTCGATTTCCGCTGACTGCACACACAGCGGACACGACGCAGCCAGTATGCTGGCGACTACGGAACAGATGCATTCGCGCTGTTTCCACGTGTTTCGTGCAAGGTGCAAGAACAATATCAGGTAAGTGTCAGACAGGATGGACAAGAAGATTCTCGCAGAGGAATGGGAGTCAGTGTCACGATCAGGCTTTCGAACACGCTTGTCTATCCTATCAGTTTCTTCGATCACGGGAGCGGCGCCCAGCCAACGGAGAAAGACTGTGGGCGTTTGGTTCTCCGGCCAGCCCGCGAAGACTACACGATCCCAATGACCTTGCCGTGGGAGACCGGATACGGCCGGTCGGTCGTGTCATGGATTTCTGTGCGGGGCGGTATGCCGAGCAGGTGGAAGATCGTGGCCGTGACGTCAGCAGGCGCGACTGGATTTTCCGCTGGATATGCGGCAACTTTGTCCGAGGCCCCGTAGACCTGTCCTCCCTGTATGCCGGCTCCGGCAAACCAGATGGTGTTGACAGGAGCCCAGTGGCCGGAATGCTGCCCCGTCGGGCTGCGCCCGAATTCGCTCATCCAGACAACCAGAGTTTCGTCCAGCAGGCCGCGTTGGTCGAGTTCTTCGAGAAAGACGGTGACAGGTCGATCGGCCCATGGGATCAGCTGATTCTTCAGCACATTGAATCCGTCGCTGTGAGTGTCCCAGTGTTTGAAAATCCTGTTGGTCCGGTGCCGTGGCCAGCTCACCGTTACCAGTGGTACGCCGGCTTCCACCAGCCGGCGCGTTAACAGAAGACTCTGCCCGAACGCCCAGTCGCCGTAGCGTTCACGAGTCTGATCGTTCTCCTGCCGCAGATCAAAGGCCTGGTGTGCTTCCTTCGAATTCAGCAGGTCCAGCGCCTGATCGAAGAACAAGTCGTTGCCGGCAACGTCATGCGCCCACGACAAAGCCGGTTGTTCAACATCCAGCATTTTCAGCAGTCCGGATCGTTTGCGCAGGCGAGCCCGAGAGACTCGATCATCAAGCTGCAGCGATGGCACTTCGAAATCCGGTTCGTGTGGATGGGCTTCAATCCAGAACGGATCGAACCGCCCACCCAGGAATCCGGCATCCTGTCCGGGTGTCAGAGCTCCGTTGTCGTTGTGAGATCGTTCCGGCAGGTTGACGTAATTCGGCAGGGCAGATCGTTCTGTACGCAGACTGGCGATTACCGATCCTATATGCGGATGGTCCCGCCGCGAGGCGATGAAGTTTTCCTGTGAAATACGATGCGCGTATCCCGTCGACATCCAGTGTGCGGCTGTCGAATGATTGTTGTCGGTGTGAGTGACGGAACGCACAAGTGCGATTCGGTCCATGTATCCGGCCAGGTGCGGAAAGTGCTCACAGATCTGAATCCCGGGCGCTGATGTATCAATTGGTCGGAAGGCGCTGCGGTAGTCTGTCGGTGCGCTGGGTTTCAGATCGAATGTGTCCTGTTGAGCCGGTCCCCCCCCCATCCACAGAATCACGCACTGCCTGGCACGGCCGAACAACGATGCTCTGTTTGTGTCTGATCCTGTTTCTGCCCGCCGAGCCAGCAACGACGGCATATTCAGAGTCAACGGCGCCAGTGCACCCAGACGTAACCAGTCGCGGCGACGCATGCCGTCGCAGAATGTCTGTCCGGATGTCGTGAGACGAAGCATGTTACAAGATACGGGGTTTTGGTTCCTGGACAACGGACAGCATTGGTTCCAGATGCGGGAATCTGCACAGTCGTATCAGAGATTATCGACTCGTTACTCTCAGATCGCAAGTCTTTTGACTGCCCCAGGTACGTTCCACGAATTCTGTTCCGCGATTTCGGCTGCAGGGAAACCGGACTTTCCACGAGATTCCTTCATCGGAGAGGCAGGCTGGGTGCAGTCGCGCCTCATGAAAATAATTCGTGGATCACGTGTCCGCCGACATCGGTCAGGCTTTCTTCGCGACCCTGATGAAACCAGTTCAGCGACTCATGATCCAGCCCCATCGCGTGCAGAATGGTGGCATGCAGATCATGCAGGTGAACTTTATTCACGACGGCTTCAAAGCCGAATTCATCCGTTTCTCCATAGGTTGTTCCACCGTTGATATTCCCACCGGCCAGCCACATGCTGAAGCCGTACGGATTATGGTTTCGCCCTGGAGCATCCTTGCCCTCGCTGAACGGCATGCGACCGAACTCGCCGCCCCAGACAACCAGCGTGTCTTCCAGCAGACCGCGCTGTTCGAGGTCCGTCAGCAGCGCCGCGATCGGTTGATCGACTTCCGCGGCATGCCGACCGTGGTTCTTTTCGATGCTTTCATGAGCGTCCCAGGTCTCTTCAAGATGTCCGCCACCGGAATACAGCTGAATAAAGCGAACCCCACGTTCCACCAGCCGACGCGCGACAAGGCAGTTTTGGCCATACTCGTTGGTCACCTGATTTCCAACGCCGTACATCCGGAGCGTCTGTTCGCTTTCCTGTGATATGTCAACAGCATCAGGTGCGGCTGACTGCATGCGGTAAGCGAGTTCGTAACTGCGCATCCGGTCTGCCAGATCCTGGGCCCCTGGTCTGCTGTCAAGATGCTGTTGATTGAAGCGAGCCAGCAGGTTTAGTTGTTCACGCTGCACTTCCCGTGTCACGTGGGCAGGCCCTTTCAGGTCCAGAATGGGATCGCCAACCGGTCTGAACAGTGTGCCTTCATAGGTCGCGGGCATAAAGCCGCTGGACCAGTTCGGCTGACCACCGATGGGGCCGCCCCGCTTGTCCAGCATGACAACGTATCCCGGCAGGTTTTCGTTTTCTGATCCCAGGCCGTATACGCACCAGCTTCCGAGTGATGGCCGCCCGATCAATGTCTTGCCGGTGTTCATCGCCACCAAAGCCGAACCGTGCGCATGGCTGTCGGTGTGACACGAGTTGATGACGCAGAGCTTGTCGGCGTGCTCTCGAACATGCGGAAAATAGTCGGACACCAGCAGGCCGCTTTCACCACCGGAACGAAACGGTCTCCAGGCCGGCGTCAGGAATCCCATCTTTCGCCCGCCCGAATTGATGAAGTTCTTGTCGGCCGGAAGTTGCCTGCCGGCGTACTTATCCAGTTCCGGTTTGTAATCGAACGTATCCACCTGTGACGGTGCACCGTTCATCATCAGAAAGATGCAGGACTTCGCCCGTGACGGACGCCTTACCTGTGCGTCTGTTGTGTTCGGCGCCTGCTGCGGCTTGCCGGCCGCAGCAGGCTGTGCACCGAACCCACGGTTTGAGAGCATGCTCGCCAGTGCCACGCCGGAAAATCCGGCGCCCATTTCCCAGACGAACTCACGTCGTGATCGGCCACAAGGATATAACGACTGATGCAACATGATTATTCTCAATCCACGTAAATGAATTCGTTGGAGTTCAGCAGGACATGGACAAGTGACGCCAGAGCCAGTTCTGCAGGGGACTGTTGTGGGGACCGCCGCAGTCTCGGAATGCCGTATCGCTTGTGAAGTTCATCTTCGATCAATTGTCGCTCGTCCGTCGACAGAGCTTTGGAAAAAACTCGTAGTTCAGCAACTCCTCCATTCCAGAACTCGCCGTTAATATTACCTTGCTGACCAATGACCCAGTTGGTCGCCATGTTTCGCTGAGGAAGCGGATTCGTGCGCGAAGATAACTCATGCCCGTTCTGGAATACGGCCGAACCGCCGGCTCCGTTTACAGCTGCGATCGTGAACGGCATGGTGCGTTCATTGATGCGCCCGGCGTCGGCAAAGGCGTCGCTGAAGCGAACTGTGGCCTCGGAGGTCAGTCCGAGGAACAGCGAGTTGACCGAATTGCCGACTCCGCCATTCCAGTTCGACAGCAGAGTTCGATGACCGGGAGTTCCAAGGTCGCTGACAACGGCGATAATCGTGTGCTGCTGCTGCTGCAGAAGCCTGTCCTGGAGATGCAGAAAATGTCCTTTGCCGTCGAACGAAACCGCAGGGTGCCCGTTGAATTCGCTCTCGACGAGACTTGGTTGTCGATTCCTTTCCACCTGAAACGCATCATGATTGTTGCCCGAAAGGTCCTTCCACCGTGAGACATGCCCTGCGGGATCATGTGTGATGCCATGGTCTGCTCTCAGGTGCAGAACAAGTGATTCACTGGCCTGCCGGCTGAGTCTGTCTTGTTTGCCTGCGGCCGCTGTCGACTGCTGTGGATCCGACTGTTCGAAGTGTTGGGCCTGAATTTCAAGGTGTGCCGTCGCCAGACTCAGTTCCTGACCCGTTGGTGTTCTTCCATACACGGCTGAGAACGATTTCTGAATCTGATCCTGGTGATCAGTTGTCTTCAGGAGAATGGTGTGAGCGAGTGTTTCGCTTCGGTCGTGAGCGAACTGGTTGTTCAGCAGGACGAGGGCCTGTGTGGGCACGGTCGTCACATCGCGGCGGCCGCACGACTGTGTGGCATCGGCCAGATTAAACGTTGTCATCATGGGCGGAAGCAGCCCCCGCTTCGAGTAGATATACAGACTACGACGCCTCTGCTCCTCGGGGGAGGACGCCTGCCAGGCCGCTGACTTTCTGGACAGTCCTTCCAATGCGGCAGCATTGATCGTCGGACGGAATCCAGGCCCGCCGATTCGCCGATCCAGTTCTCCGGTCGTTGCCAGCATCGCATCCCGCAGCGATTCGGCGTCCAGACGCCGGCGTTCTGCCCGCCACCACAACCGGTTATCTGCATCCTGTACCTGATACTCACTGAACTGAGGATGCAGTGACGACTGCCGCCAGGTTTCGGACGTCAGAATCAGCTTGTGAATCCGTTTGATGCTCCAGCCGCCGTGAACAAATTCCGCGGCCAGCCAGTCCAGCAGGTCCGGGTGAGTTGGCGGGTCGGCCAGAAAACCGAAGTTGTTCGGCGAACGGACGATGCCTTTTCCGAAATGATGAAGCCAGAGTCGGTTGACCATCACTCTGGCGGTCAGTGGATTGTCCTCACTGGCAATCCATTCAGCCAGCTGCAGTCGACGCTTCGAAGTCTTCGAAGTCTTCGGAGACGGATCAAAGACACGTTCCAGCGCGGGAATCATGGACAGCGATGCTGGCGTCACCGCGTGCAACGGATGCGCTCGCTCTCCGTTTTTCAGAACGTGCAATGGTGGCGGTAATCTGCCGACATCAGTCCAGCCAAGTACGTCCGCAAAACCCAGCTCCTCTGTGTTCGGCCCGCCCAGCAGACCTCGATCGCGAGTATTGACCGGGCCCGCCCAGAACGCAGAACCCATGCGGTAATAATCTTCCTGCGTGATTGGATCGAACTTGTGCGAGTGGCAACGGGCACACTTGACTGTCATTGCCAGAAACGCCGACGACGTTGTGTGAACCAGGTCTTCCAGCCGGTCGTACTGATAATCCAGCGGCTCGTTTGGTTCGTCATTCCACGTTCCTAAACGAAGAAAACCGGTTGCAATGACGGATTCTTCGTTGCGGTCCGGAAGTTCATCGCCGGCAAGCTGTTTGACCACAAAACGGTTATATGGCATGTCTGAATTCAGCGCATTGACGATCCAGTCACGATACTTCCACGCAAATGGCTTTTCCTGATCACGTTCATAACCGCTGGTGTCTGCGTAGCGGACAAGATCCAGCCAGTACCGTGCCCACCGTTCACCGTATTGAGGCGAATCCAGCAACTCATCGATCACTCTGTCCCATACCTGGGGCCACTTGCCATGTTCGAATTCTTCGATCTGAGTTCGTGTTGGTGGCAACCCGGTTAGATCAAAATACAGACGTCGCAGTAGTGTTCGCCTGTCGGCGGTCGGGGCCGGGACCATGCGGCTGCTTTCCAGGCCAGCCCGCACGAATGCGTCAATGGGGTGTTCCGGTTGCGGAAGTGACTTCAACTTTGGGATATCGGGACGTCTGACGGGTTGCAGCGACCACCAGTCTCGTCCGCCTCGCACTTCGTTGGTCCGCTCAAACAGATCCAGCGTCCGTTCTTTCGGCCATATTGCTCCGTCAGTGACCCAGCGTTCGAGTACCGCGATTTCATTTAGTGGCAGATCCTGTGGCAACCCCTTTTTGTCTGGCGGCATCTCACCATTGTGAACTCGCTGCAGCAGAGTGCTTTTGCCAGGCGAATCGAAATCTATGACTGCTCCTGAATCGCCTCCCTTCAATAATCCGTCCCGAGTTGTCAGGAGCAGGTTTCCGGAAGGTTGCTGTCCCTGATGGCATTCAACGCACCGCCTGATCAGCAACGGCGCAATTTCGTCTTCGAAGCCAGGCGCTTCCTCGCTGACTGCGGTGTTCGTCAGAACAGTCTGAGAAATAACTATCGACAGCAACGGGATCACGCGGGAAATCACTGCGAACACTCCAATGATGACAACATCGGGCCTGTTTTATCTAGTCAGCGTATTCTTACGAACTGACTAATACAACAGTGTTAATAGACATCGTATCGCGGATGTTCTTCCGACAGCCTTTTTGTGGAGGCTGATCTTACGCGCAGGGGCTCAAGTTCAGTATGGCTTCGAAGATTCTGATGACAATGGCGTCGTGCGCTCGGGGGCCCGAACAGAATGCTGATGCTGATTCAATCGACAGCATTTGGAAAGTCGTTGATGACACGAGGCAGCCAGTCGATGAGCGCATCAGCGACAATGCGATTTCCTTTCGGGCTGTAGTGATGAAATGCTTCGTCCAGAAACAGGTGTTCGGTTTCCGGAGACGCACCTTTAAACATTGGTCGTACGTCCAAAAACGGGATTTCGTACCTGGCTGTGAATTCCGCAAGCACAGAGGATACGCTTTGGTAGTTAGCGATGGACGGTGCATAGAATAGTTCAGGTTCGGTCGGTGTCAGGACCAGCGTGATGGGGATGCCCTGTTCACGACAGAATTGTGTTAATTCGCGGATGATGACAACACCGGTTGCCAGGACGTCTTCTGAGCTTATTGACGACGACGGAATTATTCTGCCAATTGTTCGAATCAGTGAACTGTGTTTCGACAGCACATTCGATACTTCACCTTGCTGCAGCAGCAAAGCTCCAGGATTCAGTCGTGGCGGTACAGGAATGTTTTCAACACGCAGTGTGCCACCGAGCTCTGTGAATCGAGGCGTGGCATAACCATTTTGAGCGACATCAACGCCCAGACGGTTAAAGTCTTCCACGATGAAGACGCAGACAATGGCATCCGGCTGCAGAGAAAAGCTCAGACGTTTCAGCCAGAGATAGCACTGTCCGACGGAATAGCCGCCTTGTCCCATATTCACCACCTGCAACAGGTCGCCTCCGCGGTCGTCCAGCATCTGCGGGAAGGTATCACGATCGTCAACTCCGTAGCCCATCGTGAACGAATCACCCAGACAGATTGTGCGGAACACTTCTTCAGGTCTGTTGTCAGCATAATTCTCCAGCCCGCGAACACCGTCTTGGTTGATGGTGATGCTGCAGCCCGGCCCGTATAAGTCACTGATCATCGAGTTTGGTTTATGGACCCAGCCAATTTCCTCGTCGTACTGGCAGTGACGTTCTTCGCTGAGTTCAATCACGCGGGCTCCGCCTGTCCAGAGTCCTGCCAGGTCAACACCAAGCCACACGAAGGACGCCAGACCTTCCAGCAGCATCAGTCCAAGTGTTGTGGCCGCGACCGCAAAGACGGCCATTCGCAGTCCGGAACGTCGTGCCGGCTCTTCGTCTTTGGGTTGTTCACGCATGGAGTTGGATTCTGGCAGTACGAACAGGAAATATTCTTGACAGCAAAACGCATCCGTCGGCCGGACAGCATCAGCAATTGGAGTTCAGGATTGCACGAGGCTCAGATATTCCGTCCCGGTGACGTGCCGGTCAAATGAAACATGTGCTCGACATCGAGTGTTTTTGCAAATCGCCGTGGCTCTGGTAGTCTTTCCGGCTTTGATTCCCACCTGTTAAGTCCCCGGCCATGAAAATCCTGCCGCAGTCCGTTGCAATCACATTTGTTCTTCAACTGACAGCTATTGCGCAGATCGAAGTTCCTGAATTTAAACGAATCCTGCTTAGTGAACAATTCTGCAGCGAAGGAGCGACGTTTGCCGACCTTGATGGTGACGGCCATCAGGACATTGTGTCGGGGCCCTTTTGGTATACTGGCCCGGATTTTCGGCAACGTCACGCGTATACCGCGCCTGGACTGTTTGCCATTGCGGGGTACTCGGACCACTTCTTCACCTTCGTTGCAGATTTCAACAACGACAACCGGCCCGACATTCTCGCGATACCTATCCCCGGATCGCCGGCGCACTGGTTTCAGAACCCCGGTGACGGCAGTGGCAAATGGATGAAACACCTGGCGCTTAGTGATGTCAGCAATGAATCGCCGATCTTTGTGGACATCACAGGCGATGGGAAAAAGGAACTCGTCTGCATTCACAAAGGCGCTTACGGATACGCGGTGGTTGATGTGGCAGCACCTGCAGAGCCATGGGAATTTGTGCCGGTCAGCGACAACATGGGCTACGGTCGATTTACTCATGGCATGGGCGTTGGCGATGTGAACGGTGATGGGCGGCCGGATCTGCTGGAGAAAGACGGTTGGTGGCAGCAGACGGCGACCTTTGGTGAGCTGTTTCGCTTTCACGCCTTTCCGTTCGCTCAGTCCGGCGGCTCGCAGATGTTTGCCTACGACTTCGACGGTGATGGCGATAACGATGTTATTTCTGTGCAGAACGCTCACGGCTGGGGGATGAATTGGTTTGAGCAGCGAGGTGCGGACGGCGATATCGGCTTCGTGGCCCGTCAGATTCTTCCCGATAAATTTGATCCGTCGGCAGACCTGAATATTTCGCAGATGCACAGTCTGGCTCTGGCCGATATCGACGGCGACGGCATAAAGGATGTCGTTACCGGAAAGCGATTTTACGCTCATGGGGGCAAAGATCCGGGGGCGCATCAATTGCCTGTGCTGTGCTGGTTTCGTACCGTTCGCGGCGGGCCGGAACTTCATTTCGAACCGTATTTGATCGATGAAATGACCGGCGTGGGAACTCAGTTGACCGTTGGCGACGTCACCGGTAACGGACTTCCTGACATTGTGGTGGGAAACAAACTGGGCACGTCTGTCTTGCTGAACTCCGGGACGGCGTCCGTCAGTAAAAAATCTCTGACTGCCATCCAGAAGCAGATCGGCAGTACTGATTTTGCCGAAGTTGTTCGTTCAGCCGGGCCACTCAGTCCCGAAGACGAGAAGGCCACGTTTCTGCTGCCGCCCGGGTTTTCCGCCGAACTGGTTGTTGCGGAACCGACGATCGCCAAGCCGATGAATATGGCGTTTGATGATCGAGGTCGATTGTGGGTGACGTCGTCTGAAGAGTATCCAGTTCCTGCTCCGGCAGACCGTAATGGCAAGGATAAAATTGTGGTTCTGGAAGACAAAGACGGTGACGGTCATCGCGAAACGATCACAACCTTCGCCGACGGACTGAATATCCCGATTGGGCTGTATCCGTACAAGGATGGGGTGGTCTGTTTCAGCATTCCGAACATCTGGCTTCTGCGCGATACTGATGGTGACGGTCGGGCGGACCAACGGGAAAAGCTGTACGGCCCGGTTGGTTACGAACGCGATACTCACGGAATGTGCAATGGTTTCACGCGAGGATTTGACGGCTGGCTGTATGCCTGTCACGGGTTCAATAACCACACAACGGTGGCCGGCGCCGACGGCCACGAAATTACAATGCAGTCTGGCAATACGTTTCGTATGCGACTGGATGGTTCGCGGGTCGAGCACTTTACCCACGGGCTGGTGAATCCCTTTGGAATGAGCCAGATGCCGTCGGGCGATTTTCTGGTGGCGGACTGTCACACCAAACCGCTGACGTTACTGATTCCTGACGGTTACTACGACAGCTTTGGAAAACCTCATGATGGTCTGGGTTATGTTCCCGACGTCATGGAACACCTGCATGGTTCGACGGCCATTGGCGGTGTCGCACAATACAACTCAAGTGTCTTTCCTGCCGTGTATCATGGCAACACGTTTGGTGGAAATGTCATGACCGGCCGCATTAACAGAAACTCGCTGCAACAGGTCGGTTCCAGCATTCAGGCTCGTGAAGAACCCGATCTGTTGATTGCGGCGGACCCCTGGTTTCGTCCCGTGGATCTGCAGGTGGGCCCTGATGGAGCACTTTACGTGGCAGATTTCTACAATCGGATTATTGGCCATTACGAAGTGAAACTGGATCATCCCGGCCGAGACAGACATCGCGGGCGTGTTTGGAAGATCAGTTATGATTCAACGGGGCAACGTCGCGATGCCGGCGCTGACGTATCGCCGCTGCGGCCGATGCAGGCGCGAACTGCAAGCGAAGTTTTCTCAACGCTTGCCTCTCCGGACCAGACACGGCGGGCTCTGGCGACCGATCGCCTTGTCGACGAGTTTCCTGCGGCGGCAGTGCCATTGGCGACGGATGGGCTTTCACACGCCAGTGAGTTTGTTCGAGCTCATTCCATGTGGATCCTGCAGCGACTGAACAGATTGCCGGATTCGGACCTCGTTGCTGCAGCTGCAGACAAAGCTGAACTGGTACGGATACATGCCCATCGAGTGATGCTGGATCGCGCTGTGCTGTCGGCAACCTTGCAGCAGACATTGTCAGCGGGACTAAAGGATCCTTCGCCGCGCGTGAGGCGAGTGGCTGTACATGTTGCCGCACAGCACCCCAATCCGGAGCTGACCGGACAGTTGAAAAATCTGTTCCACAAGACACCAGGTAACGATGTGCATCTGCGTCATTCGATTCGCATGGCCATTCGTAATCTGCTGCGTGACCCAACGCTGATGAAACAGGTCGTTGCGGACGTGCATCCTGATGACGTAAAACTGATTGCCGGAATCTGCCTCGGGCTGGGCACGCCCGAGGCCGGTGAATTCCTGGTGCAGAATCTTCGGGCCCTCAGTGACACGGAGCCTGCTGTGTTTGCGGAATATGTGAAGTTCGCCGTCCGGTATGTATCCACAGACAACGTCGTTGAAGTTACCAGAATTGCTCGGGAGCGGTTCAAGGGGAATGCTGATTTTCAGTTGACGCTGCTGCAGGCCTGCCGTGAAGGAATCGGTCAGCGAGGTTCACAACTGCCGCCCGTGATAAAGGCATGGGCGACGGATGTGGCAGGCACGTTTCTGGATCTGAAGGGTGGTCGGCTGCCGCCGCAGGGTGCTCGCCGTATTTCATGGACATACCTGCCGCATCCCGAATTACCGGAAAACAATAATACATTTGTCACGTCGTTCACTCGTTCGTCGTCTGATGGCATGAAGAACACGCCGTTGATCAGCAGTTTCCCTCGTGGCGAACGGAGGACGGGGATATATCGTTCAGCAGTGTTTGAAACTGACGGCTCGTTTCATTTTTACATGGCCGGGCATGACGGGGTTCCATCCAAAGATTCCGGACGGAAGAATTTTGTGCGGCTCCGCGATGCGGCTACTCATGAAACGCTGCAGACCTGGTACCCGCCGCGCAATGATACGGCTCAGGAATTTAAGTGGACGCAGGACGCAGCCAAATCGGTTCGTGTGTACGTTGAGATCGTGGACGGCGATACAGAAAACGCATTTGCGTGGCTGGCGGTCGGACGATTCTCAGTTTCCGGTCTGAATCCCCGGACGTCGGCCGGTCAGCAGCGAAAAGGAATCGCTCTGGTTCGTGACTTCCGTCTGACAGGCCTGCGGCCGATCATGGTGGAGCTGCTGCGACGTAGAGAGTCGAATGTCGAGGCTGCCGCTGTAGTTTCTCAGACGCTGGCGGCGATGCAGCCGGACAGTCAGCTGCATGCGCTGGCTGCTGCCGTGGCAACTCAGGGGATGACGCCGCAACAACGATCAGCGGTGTATGATGATCTGATTTCCGGTGCAGACCAGCAAACTCCGGAACTGATGGAAGGTGTCATGAAAGTGGCTACGTCAGCTGAGCAGCTTCGGATTGCTCAGGTGCTGTGTCGTGATGTTGCAGGGGCGACGTTGCTGGTTTCGCTGGCAGAGAAAGGTGCGGCTGCGGCAGAACTGCTGCGACGTCCGGTGATCGCTGACCCGATCACTGCGTTCGGAAATGAAAAACTGAGTTTCCGCGTGAATGACGTTGTTAAAGATCTGCCGGACGCGAATGCGGTTGCGGAGCAGTTGATGAAACTTTCCAGAGCTGAATACCTGCAACAGCCGGGCAATGCCCCTGCCGGGGCAGCGTTGTTCGAAAAAAACTGTTCTGTCTGTCACCAGGTCGCGGGCAAAGGCAGGAAGGTAGGCCCTAACCTGGATGGCATCGGCAAACGCGGACTTGACCGTCTGTTGGAAGACATTCTGGATCCGAACCGCAACGTGGATGTGGCATTTCGATCCACGACCGTTCTGACAACGGCCGGAAAAGTGGTCAGCGGTCTCAGCAAGGGCATCGACGGTGCTCGACTGGTGGTCGTCAATTCAAAGGGCCAGGAAATATCTATCCCTGAGGATGAAATTGAGGAGCAGCTTGTCTCCCGCCGATCGCCCATGCCAGGCAATATTTCCGAGATCGTGAACAAGCAGCAGTTTCGTGATTTGCTGGCCTGGCTGCTGAGTCGCTGACCACAGCGTTCTGCAAGTAGGCAGGACCGAGCGAAACGCTGTTCCGGCGCCGTTATCTCGTTCCCAGGCCGGAGTTTGGGAACAAGAAGAGCTGGACCTGTGTCGTACCCCTTCCTGAAACCGCCGGTCAGCTTTTTGCCAGGAATGCATTCATGTTCTTCTTATATGCTTCCACACCAGGCTGGCCGTAAGGATTGGTTCTGACCAGCCGGCCTTCAACCACAGTCGCCAGCATCAGCATCTGAAACAGTTGCCCGACGGTATGTGCGTTGATCGCTGGCAGGGAAATATCTGCGGTGGGACGGTTGTCGTCTGCGTAGGCTTTGTTCGTGCCGTCGATGGCTGCCTGCAGAATGCGCGGCAGTTTGTAATCGGCGAACTTGTTCAACTGATCAAAGTCATCGTCACGCCCGGGCAGTGTCAATGGCTCAGAAGATGTCTGACCAGGCAGTACGTTTGTGATCAGCTTGTCGCGTCGACCTTCCTGATGTTGCTGTCCCCGACTGTGCAGGTCGCGGGTGTTCACAACCGTCAGCGGAGTTGCGCCGAGTTCGTGTTTGCCGAGGCTTTCAGACAGCAATTGATCGTACCACAAACCAATCGCCTCCAGCTTGCAGCCCCACGTCGACAGGATTCGGGTGGTCATTCCCTGGTCGATTTCGAAAGCATGTGACACGGCTGTGTAGTCAAGAACCGCATTGTTGCCATAGCCGGCGGATCGAAAATGCTCCGTCATATCGGCGGCGCCCTGCAACAGAGATCGAATGTCGATTCCGGCTACCGCCGCAGGCAGAAGCCCGACCGGTGTCAGCACAGAAAAACGGCCACCGATTCCATCGGGAATAGAGAACACGTCTTCGAATTTTGCGTCGTTGGACAGGTCTCTCAGGCGCCCGGTATCACCCGTCACCGGGACGATCAGCTGCTGAACGTCACCACCGAAGCGTCGCTCCAGCAATGCTCGAAAGTTGCGAAAGGCGGTTGCCGTTTCCAGAGTTCCACCGGATTTGCTGATCACGATGACGGCCGTACGTCCGGCGGATTCCGACGAATCTGCTGCAGCTGCCGCGCGAGCATCCAGTAGATCCAGTAGTGCCTTCTGATTGTCGGAATCGACATTCCAGCCTTCGAAGTAAATGCGAGGCACGCCCTGTCGCTGCTCGCGCGACTGCTCGTTGTGAAACGGATTATTAAGCGCTTCGAACATGGCTCGCATACCCATGTACGAACCACCAATGCCCAGGACGACGACGGAATCTGCCGTTTCACGCAGTCGGGCCGCGCAGCGTTCGATGCGGGCGACCAGGCTGTTGTCGCCCTGCTCCTTAAGGTTCAGCAGAAGTTCTTCGGGCCACTGAATAAAGCCGGCGTCCAGCGGATCTTTTTCTTTCGGAACTTTATCGCCGCTTTGCCAGAGGGGAATATCATTAAGCGTCTCGTCGCGAGCCTCTTCGATGGCGCTGCGTAACTCGTCCAGCCGTCCGTTGTTCAGGTAGTCTTTTGCTGCAGATGCGTCGTATTTCAGAAGTGGCGATGTCATGAGTTGTCCATTCGTCGACAGGGGATGACTGCGTTGGCCAATGCACGTGTGTACAGAACTGACCTGATTTCTGAGTTTTAGTAAATTTGCAACAGATCACAATTCACTGTCATGGAACCGTCGTCTGCGCTTCATTTGGCAGCAGCATGCAGATATCTTAGGTACATACTTGAGCACATCATCAGTCGCACGCGCGGCTCATGCTGCACTGGGAGCTATTACCATTCTGCCGGAACGATCAAAAATGAAACAGATGACACGCCGTTCATTGTGTAAAAACACTCTCGGGTCTGTGCTCACCCTCTCTCTGCTGGAGACGCTGTATGCCGCGAATGCGTTCAGCGTCAGTGTCCGGCCGGTGATCAATAAATGGGTCGCCGACCTTGATGCTCTGGGCAGAGACGTAAAAGAGCAGAAACTTGGACAGATTGACTGGCAGCACAAAGTTGAAGAACTCTTTGCAGTTGTGGACTTGCCGGAACTGTTGCGGCTGGTGGATTTCGAAAAGCTGACAAAGGGCGTGAAGATTCCGGACAACGGCGCGAAGAGTATGGGATTCAAGTTTCCGGAGATTGAAGGCATTCCGAAGAAGGTCGTGTTCGGAAAACAGATTTTCGGGGTGAAGAAGGGGCGATCAGTTGTGCCGCATGGACACAACAACATGGCCACAGCCTTTCTGGTACTCGGTGGAGAACTGCACGGTCGGCATTATGATCGCGTGGAAGATGCAGAAGACCACATCATTATTCGGCCCACGATCGATCGAAGTTTTTCCGTTGGCGAATACTCAACTGTGTCCGATTACAAGGACAACGTTCACTGGTTCAAAGCGAACAGCGAAGTTGCCTATATTTTTAACATCCACGTTCTTGACACTCGCCCTGACAGTACCGTGCGCACCGGGCGAGTTTACCTGAACCCGAACGGGGAAAAGCTGAAGGGCGGCCTAGTTCGTGCTCCGCGAATGGGTTACACCGAATCGCACAGGATGTTCGGTTGACACATATCGACGAACTGTCGATCAGTCCAGGTCTGTCCAGAGTCCGGATTCGACCATGCGACTGAACTGTTGATCGACTGCGTTGACGAAGCTGTCCTCGTGCGGATTGTCGTACCAGACGGCTCGGTTGTCGGTGACAGTGCTCCCGGGGGGCTTCGTTTGCCTGTAGGTCGAGTGCTGCCGGTACATGGGGTTGGGATCAAACAGGCCGCTGGAATCTGATGTTGTGGGTGCGGGCCTCCTGTCGGCCTGCAACTGTGGTTGCAGGCCGACAGGGCCGTCCGACGTGTGTTTGTCGCGGGTCGCTCTCGGGCGGTCGATCGTCTGTATTTCCAAACTTGTCAGCACCACGTCAATGCCGGATGTGTCGAGCGCTGCATCGGCAACACTGAAGTCTATTGGAATGCTCCATGGTCCCGGTGCGTTGTTGGCAGCGTTGATGGCTCGTACCCAGAATCGGTAGTTACCTGATGACAGTGCGGCCACGACATCGAAACTATTTGTGGTCAGGTTGTCTTCTCGAATGACCTGTGACGTTGCTGTCGTCAGATTGTCGACCTGCAGCACATAACGCGAAGCCCCTTCGACGGCTGTCCACGTGATTGCGGGTGTTGTATCGGCGATAGTACCGACCGGTCCCAGCAGTACGGAGCGACCACTGGGGTCTGTCGTTGCCACAGTGCTCCATTCGCCAGCCGCGCCCGTGCCGTTGATGGCTCGAACCCACCACTGCCAGGGTCCTGCGGACAACGGTGCTGTCGGTGTCCACGAAGTGCCGACAATGTTGTTTTGCGATATGGCCGTGCTGCCGTTGTGCAGATGAATATCATACAGAATTGCTGTCGGCGTCGCTGCCCATTGAAAGGTCGGCGTCGTGTCGAATGTCGGCGTCACCGGACTCACGACGCTGGTCGGAAGGCTGACCGTCGCCGCGTCCACCATAAAACTCTGAGCTCGACTCCAGCTGCCGGGATCGCTGTTCGTCTTGTACGACTTCACCCAGACGCGATAGTTCCCGTTGGC
The DNA here is from genome assembly GCA_029245955.1 of Fuerstiella sp. Classification (GTDB taxonomy): domain Bacteria; phylum Planctomycetota; class Planctomycetia; order Planctomycetales; family Planctomycetaceae; genus Fuerstiella. Next base: position 141,949 of record JAQWOH010000084.1, read on the forward strand.
GAGCGCCGGAGGATCGAAACTGTTGGAGGTTATGCCGCTTGTTCGGTAGACAAGGCCGAGACCGTCGTCGTTAAACAGATAGACTTCGTACGATCCGGCACCGGTGACTGCAGTCCACGTGATTGTCGGGGCACCGGAAGTCGTTGTTCCTTCCGGCGTCAGCACGGTTGGCCAGCCACCGACGTTAAATTCTCCTCGCTGGCTCCACGCACCTCCCTTGCCCGTTGCCGTAGACGGTCGGATCCACCATCGGTACTCGCCCACAGGCAGTGCCGACGATGCGGTGAAGCTGGTTGTTGCGATGCCGGACTGATTGATGACAACGGTACTGCCTCGCTGTAAGTACAGCTGATACGTACTGGCGCCGGTGATCGGTGTCCATGAAAACTGCGGAGTTGTTTCGAACTGCGGACTTATAGGTGCGATCAGCTGCGGGCCGAGATAAAAGTCCTGGCTGCCCGACCATTGTGTGGTCACGCCTCTGGCATCGTAGCCTCGCACCCAGACGCGGTAGAGTCCGAAGTTGAGGTCTGCCGACGGCGTGAAGGACGTTGATGTCACGTTTGTGTCGTGAACGGCCTGGGCCAGATCTGCCGTGATGTTGTTGCCCCAGACTTCGTAGCGTACAGCACCGTTAACAGCAGTCCATGAAATCGTGGGCCGCACAGTCGTCTGGTGAAACGTCATGCTGTTCACTGTGACCGGTGTGTTTACGTGAACCGAAATGGGAGTGCTCCACGGGGACGTCGCTCCGTTGCTCTGCTTGACACGCACCCAGATGTTGTATCGAGCAATTGGCAGTGGCGACGACGGTGTAAATGAGTTCGTGGTCACGGTCTCCTGTACAAAAGATGCCTGACCGGTTGCCGTGTTTGTGTAGGACACTTCGTAGCCTTCGGCACCTGTTACGTCCGTCCAGTTGAGCTGAAACTGCCCGTTATTCGTTACCGTGTTGTGCGCCGTCGTGATGGTGGGAGCCGGAAGTTGAGTATTGACGGCGAAGTCTTCGACTTCACCGTCCGGCAGGGTACCTCGAGGTGAAGGACTGGCGACTGCCTGTGATGTAAAACGGAAACGCAGATACGTTGTGCCCGGTGTTGCAGATGCCGGCACAGAAAAACTGAGACTGTTGCTGCCGGCCACAAGCGCCTGGTTAGACAGGACCAGATCGCCGCCATCGTCGAAGCTGCTGTTCGCATTGGCATCGAACCACACATTCAGAAACCCGCTTCCCGAGGCCGTGACATCGAACGCGGCGAGCGTTCCCTGAACGAAGCCGGATGTCATCGTGACGCCGTTGTCAGTGTCTCCCGTTGCGGCTGCATTTGGCTGACCATCTGATTCCGCATCAACGCTTGCCCCCAGAAACGTTCCCCCGCCAATTACATGTCGAGCACCGTCACTGGCGGTGAGCGTTGGGTATCCGGGATCCGGCGCATCACCGAAATCGTACTGGGTGGTGGGAGCGACTACAGCGGTGGTGGTTTCGAAGTCTACCTTTACGTTTTCAGTACCCACGACAACGCCAGTGACGATGTAGGTAGTGGCGAGTCCTCCTCCACTGACAGTGATGTTGTAGGTACCAGCCGGAACCTGGACGGAATATCCCCCGGCAGTGCCAATGGTTTCTGTAACCACTGCGCCGCTATCGGCGTTGGTCACGGTAACAGTACCGCCACCCCCCGCCTGTTCACCCACGGTGTAGAAACTGTCATCGCTGCCGGACGCATCGCTGGCATCTGTGAAGACGACACCCGTCACAAATGGCTGGCTGGTCTGCGTACCGAAGTTCTGAGTGGCAATGCCGGCGCTGTGAACAGCATTCAGTCCGCCGCCCAGGACGTTGTTGGTGTCTGTAAAGCTGCCGAAGTCCACTCCCACACCGACTTCGAAATACAGACTGTTCATGAAGTTCACGCGATGCCCTGAACTGCCGAACAGGGCATTGTGCATCTGACTGGTCACCAGCGAGCGGTTCAGGGAAAAGTATGTCTGGATGGCCAGGTTCTCGCCCGTGCGGGTCCACGGATAACCGGCGTTTGTAACTCGTTGAGAAGCCGTGGTGCTGCCGGGCGCTGGGCTGGTGTGCGCGAAGAAGCCGCGAACGAACATGTCTGCGGTGTGTCCGTCGGCCGCTGTATCAAGCTGGTTGTTAGGCGCCAGCGGCTGTTTGGCGTCGGTTGATATGGTCCCTGGCGCCAATCCCTGATTCAGGTCGATACCCTGGCTGGCGGATTCAGCGGCCGGATCGGCTCGAGCACGATTGACCAACTCCAGCATCAACTGCTCTTCGGGAGTGAAGGTACTGGCGGCCAGCAGGCACCTGCATTCAAGTTGTTCAACCCGTATCTGAGTTGCAGTGCGAATTCGACGTCGCTGGTTTCTGTCAGTTTGCGAAAAACTAGTCCACCGCCAGATTTTCTTACAGCGATTCAAGCTCGTCATGGTTTTCCTTCGGCTTGTCGACTTGTTGTTTAGTGCTGATGTTGATTTCAGATTGTATGGCTCCGCGTTCCCAAATGTTCCATCCCGATTTTCGAGCCGCTTGCTGCCACACAGGAGATGCGATCAGTTCTTTCGCATCTCGCGTGCTGCGGACGACAAAAACGCGGACATCATCAGGGATGTTCTGCGGGGCAGGACTGTCTGACAGGAAACAATTGTCATAAGCCGCCTTGCGTTCAGGGAACAGCGGCGTGTTAAAATGATGTCCCAGCCACGGACGAGCGTCGGCATAGCTGGGCAACAGGTAATTCAGTTCCAGGGGCTCCAGCAGGACAGGACCGCGTCGCCCGTGCAGCGAACTCAGCAGTGTTCGTTCATCGGCGTCCAGGTGAAAACCATCCACTTGAGTCAGCTGCCGGTTTGTATGGACCGCAGAGAAAACGAAGTCGTCGGCGAAAACGGTCATCATTAACAGAACTGTGATGTATCGCGGGCTTCGGTCGCGGATGTGATTCCACCACCCCATGATGACCGGCAGGCCTAACAGAAATAATGGCATCCACACGTAGCCTCGTGTGAAATGCAGCGGCTGGACGGGCTTGAAAATTCGGTCATGAAACGCCAGTCCGGCCGCAACCACGAGAGCACACAGCAGAAATCGTTCTGTGCGATCGAATGGCCCGGCAGAGCATGAGGCGATTTTCTTGCTGAATTCCGGAATGATCGCGACAGGACTGTCGGGGCAGACATTTTCGAGCGAGGATTTCGACAGTTTGCGAACGATCAGCACTCCACAGGGGATCAATACGGGAACGTAGGCCAGAAACGCCGTAGTTAACGAAAGGCTCCAGTCGAGTTCCCAGACATGCTGTAGTCTGGCGTGCTGGGGGAATGCGGATAACCAGACTTTGTAGTACAGCAGGAATGTTAACAGCAGCGCGGCGGAAATGGACAGTTGGTTTCGCGCGTTTCCTGTCCGCAGCGTGAGTAGCTGGATTCCTCGCCACAGGTTGATCGTCAGCAGCAGTTCCAGGCCGGACCATGGGTGAGTCGTTGCCAGCAGCAGCAGACAACCATTGGCCACACGATTCTGTGCTTTGATTTCTGCAATCCAGCAACAGGCCACCAATGTGTGGTAAATCGCTTCCGTGGGAAACAGTGCGTTCCGGCCCCAGTTGAGAAACCACATTCCGTTGCCAGGATCGAATTGCAGCACCGATTCCAGCCACGGTGTCGACTGCAGGCCCGAGACTGCTGTGCCGGCAATGCACAGCAATCCGCCTCCCCACATGGCCAGAAAAAATGCTGCATTGTTGTCGGGGCTTCCCCGTATGCCACGAAGGGTGGATGCCTCGCCATCGAATCCGGGGGCGTCGAACATGCGATGCTGTACAAGTGACCATGTGGCCCATGCAAATGCGAGAGAAGCGCAGAACGTCAGCGACAGAATCATCTCGCCAGGATCGAATCCGCACGTGGCTGTCGAAAAACCCAGAATCCATGGCAGCCAGTGAGCATAAATGACCGGTGCTTCAGGAGCAGGATCGTACGGATTCGGATACATGATGCCGTTCCCTCGTTCCAGTGCGGCACGTCCATTCGCGACGTAGTACGGCAATTCGTAGTGAAAGAAGCCCGTTGCCGTCTGCGGGTTCGACACGACGTGTGCGATTGGTACGGCCCAGAAGGGAAGCAGCGAGAGTACGATCAGCCCGAGCACACGTGGCGCGTTGAACGGGGCGTCGCTGCAGAAGGAGTCATCAGTCTGGCTGTGCTTCCCTGTCTCTGGCGGGGGCGTCCGGACGGCCGTGAACTGTGGCCTGGGAAGAATGCTGGTCGGCGTCACGTTTCACTCCGGGCGAGTGGTTCTCTTATTGTCAGTGTTTCCGCGGAATCGACAGCATTCTGTTGCTGCGACGAACATATTTCGCGTCCGAGCCCCCCACTCGCTGACCTGTATCGGGGTCGGCCGTCCGCTTTACTGAACCGCCGGCAGCATTCGAACCTGTCCTGGTTTGTGAGCGACCCTGCGCGAACTTGTCGTTGACAGGTTGTTACTGCGGGCAGTTGCAAGACCGACTCCGGTCGAGGGAGTGTCGCCGGTTAACAGTTCCAGCAACCATGGACTCGGTCTGGGAATAACCACGACCTGTTTGCCTCTCGACGAATTCGGAGAATCGATGATCACTGTGATTTCGGTTGGTCCACTGATTGTATGTGTTGATGCAGTTCGTATGGGTGACGACGCGAACGGATCCGGTAGTTCCTCCGGAATCTGCTGTGCGACGGCCGATTCCATTGGATTGGCTCGTGCCTGATTGCCGACTGAATCGCTTTCGGCAATGAGCGATTCGAACGGGTTTTCTTCCGATTCATCCAATGGAGTGCCCGGCAACGGGGGAGCAGCAGATTTCAAGGGGGTGTCATTGAAGCTTGCCGGACTCTTTCTGAGCAGGGAATTCAGGCTCAATTGCGTCATTACTTTTCGGATAGCGCCTATGCCCGTGTACAGTCCCTGCTTTGCTTTTCGGTCGGCAGCGCTGCAGACGCCAATGACCTCGCCCCTGGCGCTGAACAGTCCGCCACCGGATCGTCCCTGTGTCGGGTCGGTCGTACACAGAATGTTTTCAGGGCCTTCGTAGCGGTTGATCTCAACGACTGTCATATTCAGTCGAGTCGGCAGATCGCCGTTACTGCACCCGATGCTGAATACTGTTTGCGATTTCTTCGCTGTTGTTGTTTCTGCCAGTGGCGCGACGGGCAGTGCTGACACGTTTTGAATTTGCAGAAAAGCAATATCGGAATCGTGGTCGCCACCGAGCACCGTGGCCGGATATTTCAGGACTTTGCCATCCTCAAAAACGTCCACAATGATGGCAGCATTCGCTCCGACTTCCCGGAACAGATGAGCACACGTCAGGATCGTTGACTGTCCGCGAGTGCTGTGAATCACTGTTCCTGTCCCGAAATCGTGCATGTTTCCGTCAATCGTGCGCACACGCACGCTGGCGCTCATGGGCAATGCAGCGTCCGCGGCAATGTCTGCAGCAACCTTGACGGTTTCGGTGTCCGGACTTTGAGCTCGAAAGTTCGGGTGCTTCAGGCTGTCTTTTGCGGCTGGACCGCCCGCTCCCAAACCGCGACGGACGCGATCAACGAGGCCCCCGAAGCCGGATCGAGGGGCGTCGGCCGCCGTTGTCGTGTTCTGGTCAATGTGGTCGACAAGCTGTGGTTCACCGGATCGTGGTGCGGCAGAATCGCTGTGGCGCTTTCGGGAAGCGCTTAGCTCATGCGATGCATCCTGCATCGCCTGTCGAAGTTTGCTTTCCGCTGTGATCCCCAGAAAACGTCGCTTTTCCTCACCTTCGACCAGCAGGACGAACGCCGGAATACGATCAACGTTGTACTGACGAGCAAGGTCCGGTCGTTCTGTGATGTCGATTTTACGAATGGGAAACTTGTTCCTTTCCATCCGCTGCAGCACGGGGACCATCTGCTGGCAGGGCTGACAGTAGCCCGCGGTAAAGTCGAGCAGAACGATGTCCTGCGGTGGCTGACCATTTGGAGTGGCAGCCATCATCAGCAGTGCAATCAGTTTCATATTGGCTTCCCTGCCAGTGAATTCTGGAATGCGGACTCTAAAAGGAATCAGGAGCTGATCAGTACAGCACGCTGCGGGGTGTTTCGCCAAACGTGCCTGACCCCATTCAACTTCCTTTTGAAAATGCAGGTGAACGGCAAATCCATTTGCCAGTCCGTCCTCGATGAGTCCGACTTTTGTAAGTGTTACCAGACATCTGTTGTAATTGCTGCAACGACGTACCGTGCGTTCAGTATGCAGAATTCATCGTATTCGGAGATCTGTTTGCCGCAAAAAACCTGTAAAGCACGACACAAGGCGTCTTTCCACTTTGCCACCATGATCCAGTGCTGTTCGTTTTCGCAGGTTCCTGAGTTCTCCGCAGCACAGTCTCTTTTCTTCCACGTGGCTGGATATGCAACCTGTGTGCCAAAGCCGGCATCAGCGATGTTTCAAAGCCGCGTCCATCTCTCGTTTGTGATCCTGCTTCTTCAGGTGCTCACGTTTGTCGTGCAGCTTGCGGCCTTTGCACAGCCCCAGTTTCACTTTGACGAACCCGCGCGCAATAAATACCGAAAGCGGTATCAGCGTCAGTCCCTGTTGCTCGCCGCTTTCTGCAAACTTTCGAATTTCACGACGATGCAGCAGCAGCTTTCGTTTTCGTCGACGTTCGTGATTGAACACTGTTGCCTGCGGGTACTCTGCCACATCCGCGTTGATCAGCCAGACTTCATTGCCGTCAACGCGAGCATGGGCGTCTTCAATCGAGATTTTCGTGTCTCGAATACTCTTGACTTCGCTGCCGTACAACTGAATTCCACAGTCGACCTCGTCCAGCACATCGTATTCGTGTCTGGCCTTACGATTTTGACAGATCACGCGCGAATTCGGATCGACCGTGTTTTTCGGTTTTTTTTTCTGGCGAGCCATGTGAAGAACTGTTGTCCATCATTGGGTGAGGGTATCTACGTATTCCAGATCGCAGTTGGAATTCGAAAGTCAGCCATTCATGTTCGTTCAAATGACGATTGTCGGGCCAGTGGACTATGATGGCATCACCGTGTAGCAGATACAATTAGTCAGGCATTCTGTTTGTTAAATGTCAGGTCGCCGACACAGGTGTGCCGTACGACATACTGTGGATACGCGGCACCTGAACGAACGTGCGCGTGACACAGCAGGACAAAATCAGTTCGAATTCAGGAGTCCCCCGCGTCAACTCAGGTTCGGTTTTCAAAATTGTTTTCCGGGAATCGGTCAAAAGCTGTGACCAGGCAAGTTGACGACTGGGGTATCGCAAGCGAATAATCATGAGCAATGTGTTCGGGTCAAAGTCAGGCAGGTCGATGGTTTGCCCATGGTTGCCTCGGGTCTGAACCTCGTGCGGAAGCATTAAAGGAGTAATCTTAACGCCACCAATGGTCTTGTGGGGATGCGGCGCCGAGTCTCGGTTCCGGCACCAAAGATCAGACACACGTAAGAATGACTACGTAACGATTGCACACTTTTGCGAATCAAGCGACGGCACGCATGCTGCTGCGACCGTCTTCAATCGCACTCTGGCTGATTCCGGGAATGGAAGCATTCTGTGGAATCGCGAATTTCCGGGGCCGGACGATTGATTTTTCTGATTCGCCGGTATGCTGAGAGACTACAGGGTTGCAGCTGCATCGCAGGATGCATTCACTAATCAGTTTTTGACGTTTTGGGCAGTGGCTTATCAGGAACTTTATCGCCGGTTTTAGACGAACCGGTGGTGTGGATTGGTTCGAGAGGTCGCGTCCAGGTTACTCCGGGCGGCTCAGACGTAAAATGCGTGTGTCTCACATGGAGGCACGGACACTCGTGTTTATATATACGGAGCAAAGCTCCGCTTCTGCTGTTCGACTCGTTTATTCGGTTCGGGCAAAGAAGTAATCAGAAAGAAGGGGATTCGCGTGCATCGTCTCGATTCAGGACTGAGAGCGATCATTGAGAAAGCCAGGGAACGCGGCTTCGTCACAGTACAACAGGCTCACGCATGGTTGCCGGACGAAGGTGGTGACCCGGCCATGGTAGACAACCTGATCAAGGCTATTGATCAGAATGGATTTGACTTCATTGAGGATCCGGAGATTCCGCTGGAGCCGGAACCGATTGAAGAGGAAGTTCGGGAAGAGCAGGCGGAAAAAGCCGCTCGCGCGCTGTTGGGGCCGGAAACATCTGCTCTGTCTTCGCGTGATCCGATTCGTATGTATCTGAGTCAAATGGGCAACATCCCACTGCTCAGCCGTGACCGCGAAATCTTCCTGGCGAAACAGATTGAGGTGATGCGGAAGCGGATGCGACGTCACGTGATCGAATCCGATTTCGCTTTGCGAATTGCTGTCGACATTATTGAAAAGGTCAATCGTCAGGAACTGCCGTTTGAGCGAACTCTGCGCACATCTGAAACAGAAGACGTGCGGAAGGAACAGATCGAAGGCCGAATGGAAGCGAATCTCGCATCACTGCGTGTCCTGATGGTCGAGAACGAAGAAGATTTCATGGCGTGGCGAGCCAGTGAAGTCGGCTCAGAGGAACAGGCGTTTCTGGACACGCGGATTCGCGAGCGACGCGTTAAGATGTGTACGTTATGTGAGGAACTGAGCGTGCGGACTCATCGTCTGCAACCGGTTATGAAGCGGATGCTGCAGATCGGTGAACGCATCGAACAGCTGCAGGACGAGATTGCCTGCCTGAAGGGGCTGAAGTCCGCGGAGTCAGAACGCGATTCGCTGGAACGCGAACTCGAAGAGTATATCGAGATGGTTCTGGAAACTCCGGAACAGTTTCTTGAACGCTGCCGCGGTATCAATAGTCGTATGGAGGGCTGGACTGATGCCAAGCAGAAACTTTCCGGCGGTAACCTGCGTCTGGTGGTTTCGATCGCCAAGAAGTACCGCAACCGAGGTCTCAGCTTTCTGGACCTGATTCAGGAAGGCAACGCCGGTCTGATGCGAGGCGTTGAAAAGTACGAATATCGTCGAGGTTACAAGTTCTCAACGTATGCCACATGGTGGATTCGACAGGCCATTACCCGTGCCGTCGCAGACCATGCTCGAACCATTCGTATTCCTGTTCACATGTTTCAGAATATCTCGATGCTGAAAGCCAAGGCTGAAGAAATTCGGCAGGCTACCGGTCGTGAGCCCAGCAATGAAGAGCTGGCAGAGGCGGTCGGCATGAGTATTGAGGAAACAGAACGGATTATGAAGACATGGAAGCATCCAATCAGCCTGGATACTCCCGTTGGTGAAAGTGAAGACAGCAGCTTTGGTGAGTTTCTGGAAGATTCGCACGAACAGAGCCCGGCTGAGTCCGCCGCCAAGCAGATGCTGCGTGACAAGATTGATCATGTGCTGAAAAGTCTGACGTATCGCGAACGTGAAATTGTCAAGCTGCGTTATGGTCTGGGCGACGGTTACAGCTATACGCTGGAAGAAACCGGCCGCATTTTCAAAGTGACACGGGAACGCATTCGGCAGATCGAAAGTAAAGCGCTGAAGAAGCTGCAGCATCACACGCGAGCCATCCATCTGAAAGGTTTCGTGGACCATGTTGCCGACGACGAAGAAGAAGCGGAAACTTCGGGGGACGGATCGCCACCGGCGGCCGCGTCCTCCTCAGATGCACTGGGCGTTGCCTGACGGCGGCGCGGAAGTTGAGCAGTAACAATGAAGCCCCGGTCTTGCAGGAAGATCGGGGCTTTTTGCGTCTGAACGACGGTACTGTAGCGATCGCCGGGACACAATTCCTTCAGGCTTCAACTTTAGCGGCGTCCTTCGTCGACGAATTCGAAACTTCCGCCTATCATCTCTGATCTTATAAACGCAGCTGTTTGCAGCGGATCGTCTCGATCGCTGCGATAAGAGTCTTCTGTTTAGACTTCTTACCGTATTCTCGCATCGGCTCGCAGGCCGTCCCGCATCACGCGATGGAAGAAAGAGATCTTAAGATGGGTTTGTTCGAAGGTAAAAAAGGGCTGGTGCTGGGGATCGCTAACGACCGTTCCATTGCATGGGCGATCACGGAACAACTGCATCAACAGGGCGCTGAAATTGGGTTCACTCACCTGCCCGATGCAGGCGACCGGCCGAAGAACGAACGCAAAGTCGGCAAGCTGGTGAACCCGATCGGTGCCAAATTTCTAATGCCATGTAACGTCTGTGAAGATTCTGACCTTGAGGCGGTCATGGAAAAGGCAGCTGCAGAATTCGGAAAAATTGATTTTCTACTGCACAGTATTGCCTTCGCACCACCGGCCGATCTGACCGGGCCAACATGGGCGTCCAGTCGTGAGGGATTTCGACTGGCCATGGAAATCAGCGCCTACAGTCTGCTGGCCGTTTGCGGCGCGGCGAAGAAGAAAGATCTGTTCAGCGAAAATTCCAGTGTGCTGACACTATCCTACTTTGGCGGAGAAGAAGTGATTCCTGGTTACAACCTGATGGGAATCTGTAAGGCCGCATTGGAGTGCGGTGTTCGATATCTCGCCAGTGAGCTCGGCCCGGACGGGACCCGCGTTAATGCCATCAGTGCTGGTCCGGTAAAGACAGTCAGCGCACAGGGTGTGGGCGACTTCGACCAGATGCTGGAACTGTACAAAGGCATGGCACCGATGCGTCGCAACATCACGGCGGAAGAAGTCGGCAAAACCGGAAGTTTTCTGCTCAGCGACCAGGCCAGCGGTATCAGTGCAGAGGTTGTTCACGTCGACTGCGGCTTCAGCAAAATGGGTGCTCCCCCTGCCGACTTTGGCCAAGCCGCAGACGCCTGATTCTATATTGTCATGGAACAGGCCAGAAACAATACATTGCCGATTAAAGTGGCCATCGCCATCGTGGAATCGGCAGGGCATGTCCTTGTGGGAACGCGCCCCGCGGGTGTGTCGCTCGCCGGCAAGGCCGAGTTTCCCGGTGGGAAATGTCTGTCCGACGAAACGCCCAGATCGTGCGCCGTTCGTGAATGCCGTGAAGAAACCGGACTGATCGTCATTCCGCGTGGACATCTGGTAACGACGATATACGAATATGCCCACGCGACTGTGGAACTTAATTTCTGGCGCTGCGTATTGACGCCGGATCTGCCGGACTGTTCGACGGCACAGCAGCCGTTCCGTTGGGTCAGTCTGCAGAATCTGAATGAACTGGATTTTCCGGAAGCCAACGGCCAGGTCCTGTCGATTCTGGCGCGCTCGGCAGTTAGCTGATCTGCGTCCGGCGACGCCGACCGCAATGAGTTCCCAGCATGACGTCGCGTCGCATTTCACGGCAATTGCGTGTGCCGACAATGGTGCATGCTGGCGGTGGAGGCGGTTGTTTCTCTGTCGCGGCACAGGTTGGCCAATCGGTCAACGATGATGCGATGGACAAGCCACAGTCCGTGGATTCGCCGGAGGCTGTCGATGACACATATACTCTGGTAGAACTGGTGCAGGAAATGACGACACCGCCCTGCCGATGGATGCTCAGCGACGGCGGGGCGATTAAGATCGTTGGCAGCAGTCTTGTTGTGCGGCAGACTCAGGCGGGACATCGCGAGATCGTGCGTCTGCTGAGTCTGTTGACTGAGTCAATCAATGAAGCGAATTGATTCCTGACCGTCATCGATACCTGCACGCAGCGCGAGCAAGTGAGTCTGACAGGCTTTTAAGGTTCGACACCCTCACTCGATATTTGCTCGGGTGTCGTGCCTGTATGGTGACTCCGTCCTCGGAACAGTTGCGTGCCAATCAGGCGGCGGTCTTGTCGGCAGCGTCCGTGCCAGCTGCGGTTGATGCAATCGGCTTGTGAATGCGGCAGACGATTTGAGCTCGCAGCCACGGAAACCACTTTTCGAACGTCAGACCGAACAGCACTCCCAGACGCCACGTTGGATAGCTGAAGGCCAGATATGCCGGTGGGACGGGAATGTTTTCAACCTGTGCAGCGACACCAAGTTCTCGCGCAATTCCGCGGATGGCTGAAGCCGTGTTAATGCGATAATGGGTCGGAAACACGTCTTCTTCGATTCTTCCCATTCCCAGATGACGCACGAAGAACAGGTGAAACCAGTGTGGCGTGGCAGCGGCGATCAGCGATGCATAGGACCAGAACGACACCGTGTGGAACATCAGCAGACCGCCGGGCTTCAGCACCCGCAGAGATTCCTGCACGCTGGCAGTCGGGTCTGCCAGGTGTTCTGCCACCATTGTATGAAATACCAGGTCAAAGGAATTGTCTTCGAAGGGCAGGGCCACGGCATCTGCCACATGAGCTTCGTGCAGATGCGGGTTGTCCATGACTCTGGGATCAATGTCGACGCCCGCGTACCGGTTGACGTGAGACTTGAGTGGCATCTGTGTTTGCAGGCCTACACCTGAACCTGCACCGACTTCGAGTACGTCCCCACCTGCGGGCGCAGCTTCTGCAACCGTCGTGTTGAAGTGCCAGGGGTCGAAATCCGGATACTCTTTGCTGCGCCATTCCTGCAGTCGTTGTCGGCGGCGCAGGGCTTTGCTGTTCACTGTTCGATTCCTTTCGAACATATCAGGTCGGAGAGCGTGTCTTTGAACGCTATGACTTTAGTGTGCTCCGTCGGATTGCGTCAATGTGGGTCATTCAGTTTTGCCGTGGAGGGGGTAACCGGCACTAAACGGGGTACCAATCAGCCCCGGAAAACAAATCTCGGGCCAATCCGACGCCGGATTTCCTGCGAAATCGATGATGACGTGGACTGCGGGATTGGTTTACACTTGGCAAGATACCTGAATTGAGGTGACCAGGGGCCTGTCTGATGGCTCCGGGGACACGCTCTCATATCCCGGATTTCTGTTTATGTACGGAGTTGCAAGGATGCGCCCCGCTCAGTTTGCTGCCTGTTCGTTCGCGCTGTGTGTCGCCATGCCGTCCACATACAGCCAGGTTCCGTCGCCGGAACAGATTCTCACGCAGTTTCGGCCCATTCACCGTGACGTTGAGTTTGAAACTCCGCCACGCAGTGAATTTGGCGATTGCAGAGTTGAAGTGGAGCGCGGCAGCGGTACTGCAGGCTTCGTAGTCTATGGTCCGGCCGGGCAGGTATTGCGGCGATTCACCGACACGAACGGAGACAACAAGCCGGACCTGTTTCGCTACTATCGAATGGGCCTTGAGGTCTACCGCGACATCGACAGCAATCAGAATGAAAAGCCTGATCAACACCGCTGGCTAAATTGGGGGGGCATGCGTTGGGGTAAAGACGAAGACGAAGACGGCAGGATTGACAGCTGGCAGATGCTGTCGGCGCAGGAAGCTGCTCAGACGGCTGTCGAAGCCATGATTCAAGGTGACATGCGTACGCTGGGAAGTGTGCTGATCAATGCTGAAGACGTTCGGAGAATAAACGCAGCG
>JAQWOH010000013.1 GCA_029245955.1 Fuerstiella sp.
ATTTCTAGTGACGAACTTCGTTTGGAGAGAGGCAAGGTACCTGTCGAGCGGTAGCTTGCCATTGTGCACATAGAACGAATGGCTGTCACGTACGTCACCATTCGGATCCAGGTCGCCGGACTGGAAGACGAGTCGGCCACGCGGATCCCAGACGTGGACTCGCAGGAATACAAGTCTTTCCGCGTCAAACCCCGTTGGCACTCCATGTCCCGGTGTGCCGTTCGCCATCTCAACTTCAAAATCGATTCCGTCGCGGTCGCAATCGTCGACTCGGATGTTGCCGAGTTTGTAACCGACTCGCAACAATTGCAGGCGTGCATGATTCGATTCGGCGAGCAATTGGTATTGTTCTTTGAGAATGTGGCGCGCGGAAAGTCGCTTCTGTTTGTTATCCCATGGTGAAGGAAAATGAGAGTCGTTCGATACTGTTGCCTCGAATGCCGGCGTACCCCACCCACCAGCATCATCGAATCTTAGCCACTCTCGCATCGTTGCCAGCCCGTGGACATGCACTTCGCCGTCTGTTGCTTTATCAATTTCATCAATATCGCCTTCTTCACGGATGGCATCCATATTGTGAGGGAATAACCCGCGATGGATCACCGGGTAGTCCGGTCCGACGATCATATGATTTGTGTGTTTTCGGGGTTCAGTGGCAATGTTCCCCACCATCGCTGCAGGCTCAATCGAGTAACCGTGAGGTTCACCAGGAGACGTTCCCATATGGCAGTCCTGGCAAGTGTGTCCGTGAATCAGAGTTGATGGTGAATGCTTGTACTCTGAAAATGCGTCTTCAAGTCGAAAGCCATTCGGAGCGAATACGTCATGGCATGAGCCGCAAAATCCCGGCTTTGTGATCTGGAAAAATCGATGAGATACCCCGTGGACATCGCGGCCTCGCACATCCGGCGCCTCGTGACTTTTCAGTACACCATACTTATCAGGATCCGAGAGAACCTGTCGCAGGACGCTATTCCCAATCGGTCCATACACCGGCTGATGGATGTCTCCGGCCACCAAAGCCTGCCGACCTGCCCCCTTGCCCCACGCCTGATTGATGCGATGACAGACGACACAGGTCACTCCCTCTCGTGAGGTTGGGTGACGATTCAGGTTACTTGTATTGATCGGTTCGTTCTTGGCCATACCGACCGGTGTATGGCAGCGAATGCAAAAGTCTCCCAATGTCCCCGCAGTTAGATCATTCAGCTTGTTCGACATCGTGTTGAACACTGGACTCAGCTGAGAGTAGGAGTGTGGAGAGACAGACCATTCGCGAAAATGCTTGGGGTGGCACACAGCACACTTTTTGGCGGATGGGAAACAATCGTCTTTAAAGAGGGCCGCGTGTGCCTGGTCAATAGCCTGTTCGAAAACGGCGATCTTGTCCCTCTCAACCTGAGCTTGCGACTCGGCCACAACAGCCGATTCGTCAAAGGCAAACGTTTCTCCTTCACTCATGAAGGAAATTATGCCTGCAAGGAGAAGAACCGTGCTCAGGCGCACAGGCCTGGGCCGATTTAAGAGAGTAACCGTCATCAGCATCCATGTCCTGACGGATTATGTTGACATTATGACCGTACGCACGGATCTGCGCAGTCAACCACATGCATCGGATCGCTCAACTCCTGCGCGTGACAAGAAAATGGAGACTAGTGCGTCCGCAGCCGTGACTTACTCCTGCCGGTCGTTATATGTTGTACAGGCAATGCGACCCGCAAGGTTGATTGCATCGAAGTTAGTGAACACCTGTTCCGGGCTGGCTTCACGCACTTCATTCAGGGCGTAGTCGTGAATCGGTGAGGAGTTGCAAAGGGGCGACCTGGGTTCAAGTGAAGAACGCGTGGCCCCTCGGCCTGTTCAGACCGCACCTATTTCTCATGGGGCAATCAACGGCTACACCCACTCAGCCACTTTTAACTTTCTCCAACTATCCATCATCAGACACGCAACATCCCATGCCGATCTTTCTTTTACTTGGAATAACACAATGACCTCAGCAGAATCAGAGCTCGACGCGTTCATGAAGGGCCTTGAAAAACGCAATCCCGGTGAGTCGGAGTTTCAGCAGGCAGTTAGAGAAGTTGCTGAGAGCCTCATGCCATTTGTGCTGGAGCATCCAAAGTATCAGAAGGCTCAGATTCTGGAACGGATGACGGAACCAGACCGTGTGATTATTTTTCGCGTGACCTGGGAAGACGATGACGGAAATATCCGCGTCAACCGGGCATGGCGAGTTCAATTCAACAACAGCATCGGACCGTACAAGGGCGGGATGAGGTTTCATCCCACAGTGACGCTCAGCGTGTTGAAGTTTCTGGGGTTTGAGCAGACATTTAAAAACAGCCTTACCGGTCTTCCAATGGGCGGAGCCAAAGGGGGAGCGAATTTCAATCCCAAAGGAAAGAGTGACAATGAAGTCATGCGGTTCTGCCAGTCACTAATGATCGAACTGCATCGGCACATCGGCGAAGACACCGATGTGCCTGCCGGGGACATCGGCGTTGGCGGCCGTGAAATCAGTTATTTGTTCGGGCAATACAAGCGGTTGGCGAATCGATTTGTCGGCACACTCACGGGAAAAGGGCTTTCCTTTGGTGGCAGTCATGGGCGGACCGAAGCCACGGGTTATGGCTGCATCTACTTCTGCGAAAACATGCTGAACAATATTGGCGACAGCGTCAACGGTAAGACGATTGCCGTGTCCGGTTCAGGAAATGTCGCCATCTATGCGGCGGAGAAAGCCACGCAACTGGGAGCCAAAGTTGTCACACTTTCTGACTCTTCCGGATTCATCCATGATCCGGATGGCATTGATCCTGAAAAGCTGGCGTTCGTTAAGGATTTGAAGGAAGTTCAGCGAGGACGGATTCACCAGTATATCGACAGGTTCCCGAACGCTACGTTTCACAAAGATCAACGTCCGTGGTCAGTGCCCGTCGACATCGCCGTCCCGTGCGCAACGCAAAATGAAATCGACGCCAGCGATGCGGCCACGTTGCTGACGAACAGAGTGAAGGTTGTCTCTGAAGGCGCGAACATGCCGACAGAACTGGCGGCCGCACATCAGTTTCTGCAGGGTGGAGTTCTGTTCGCACCAGCGAAGGCGGCCAACGCTGGTGGAGTTGCTGTCAGTGGTCTTGAGCAGAGTCAAAATGCACTGCGGCTTTCGTGGAGCCACGAGGAAGTGGATTTGAAACTTCAAAACATCATGAAGGAGATCCACAGCAAATGTGTCAACTACGGAAAGAAGGCAGACGGCAGCGTCAACTATGTTGACGGTGCGAACATTGCTGGTTTTGTAAAAGTCGCCGAATCAATGGTTGCATATGGAGCCGTTTAACAGTTGGCTACGCTCATTCATTACAACCAGGTTCTGCTGAGTCCATTTTCCGGAGCGACAACGGAGCGTTTCCGGGCGGTCGCCCGAATGGTCAGGGGCACTGCCTCGTTTGATTCTTCTTTGCTTCATCGCTCAAGGTCGCCCAGATTGAAAGACAATCTTTTCAGAGGATCGTTTTCTCGGTGACATATGCGTTCAAATTTCGTGGTAAGGTTCAGTAATGCCTGAGACAGGCGACATCAACCGGCGAAGCGTCATTATTCATGAGCAACTTCGCGGAAAAATCGGCATCCATAACAAGATGCCGATTTCCACCCACGACGACCTCTCGCTGGCGTACACGCCCGGTGTTGCTGAGCCGTGTCGCGTCATCGCAAAAGATGCTCAGCGAGCTCATGACCTCACTATTAAACACAACACGGTAGCCGTCGTCAGCGACGGATCTGCCGTGTTGGGGCTCGGCAATATTGGGCCGTACGCCGCCATCCCGGTGATGGAGGGAAAGGCGCTGCTGTTTCGCGAATTCGCCGGAGTCGACGCGTGGCCAATCTGTCTCGACACTCAGGATACCAAAGAAATTGTCGAAACTGTCCGTCGAATCGCGCCAGTCTTTGGCGGCATAAATCTGGAAGACATCGCAGCGCCAAGATGCTTTGAGGTCGAACGTCAACTGCAGGATCTTGGCATCCCCGTCTTTCACGATGACCAGCACGGAACGGCAATTGTACTGTTGGCCGCTCTGATCAATTCGGCAAAAATTCTCGGCCGAGAACTCACCGACATGAGTGTTGTGATCAACGGTGCCGGAGCAGCAGGAACCGCCATCGCAAGACTGCTGCGTTGTGTCGGCCACGATCCAACTATTTGCCAACCTGTCAGTGATGTTGTCGTCTGTGATTCGCAGGGTGCAATTCATACCGGCCGAGAGCATCTGTCTGCCGAAAAGACAGAGATGCTGGCCTATACAAATCGAAAAAACCGGTCAGGCACCCTACAGGAGGTTATGACAGACGCTGACGTGTTTATTGGCGTCAGCAAAGGTAACCTTGTGAACGGCGGCGACGTAAAAAGAATGGCCCCATCGCCCATAATTCTGGCGATGGCAAACCCGACTCCGGAGATCATGCCGGATGTTGCGAAGGCGGCCGGAGCCGCGATTGTCGGAACCGGCCGCAGCGATTTCCCGAATCAGGTCAACAACCTGCTGGCCTTTCCCGGGATTTTTCGAGGTGCTTTGGATGCCAGAGCAACTCAGATCACAGAGGAAATGAAAATCGCCGCTGCGAAAGCAGTCGCGGCGTGTGTTGAACGGCCGAATGTGGAAATGATTCTTCCAGATCCACTCGATCACACCGTCGCTCCGCGAATTGCTGCCGCTATTTGTCAAGTCGCGCGCAGCGCTCAATAGTACCATCCCTAAGTCAGTCCCGACATGATAGTGCTGCGCAGCAAGGTCACAACACTTCACTTTGCCGATTCAAACACCACTTTTTTAAACCCGGGAGTACACTGTGAAAGCCTCCGATCTGTTTGTGAAAGCTCTGGAAAATGAAGGCGTCGAATACATCTTCGGCATCCCCGGCGAAGAGAACCTTGATCTTCTGGAATCACTTTCAGCTTCCAGCATCCAACTCGTTTTGACAAGACACGAACAGGCAGCTGGCTTTATGGCAGCAACCTATGGACGCCTGACGGGAAAAGCAGGAGTGTGCCTTGCGACACTCGGCCCCGGAGCGACAAATCTTGTCACAGCCGCCGCATATGCACAGCTTGGCGGAATGCCAATGATGATGATTACCGGCCAGAAACCCATAAAGATCAGTAAACAGGGCCAGTTTCAAATCGTTGACATTGTGGACATGATGCGTTCGCTCACAAAGTACACAAAGCAACTTGTGAGTGCTGCTAACGTTCCGTCCCGCGTACGTGAAGCGATGCGACTAGCTCAGGAAGAAAAGCCCGGAGCCGTCCATCTGGAACTTCCCGAAGATATTGCTCGCGAAGACACAAATCAATCGCTGATCCCCGCAAGTCTTGTGCGACGTCCGATCGCCGAAGACAAGTCGATCCGTGCCGCCGTGGCCAGGATTGAAAAGGCGAAAGATCCACTGCTGCTGATCGGTGCTGGAGCAAATCGCAAACTGACAGCTCGAGTGCTTCGAAAGTTCATCGACAAAACAGGAATTCCGTTCGTAACTACGCAAATGGGGAAAGGCGTGGTCGACGAACGCGATCCTCTGTTTCTGGGTAACACGGCACTTTCCACTGGCGATTTTGTTCACAGAGCAACAGGGTCGGCCGATGTCATCGTCAACATTGGACACGACGTTGTGGAAAAGCCACCGTTCTTTATGGAACCCGGAGGTGTCGAAGTTATCCACGTGAATTTCTCAAGCGCTGCTGTGGATTCCGTTTACTTCCCGCAGGTGGAAGTTGTCGGAGACATTGCAAACAGCTTGTGGCAGATAGGGGAGGCCATCACTCCGCAACCTCACTGGGATTTCTCGCGATTCCTCAGAAGTCGTAACGCCGGCGAAGCGCATGTTGCACTGGGTATCGACGACGATCGTTTTCCGATCTATCCGCAGCGACTGGTTGCTGATGTTCGCAAAGTCATGCCCGCTGACGGAATCATCGCACTCGACAACGGTGTTTATAAAATCTGGTTTGCTCGCAATTACAAAGCTTATGAGCCTAACACGGTTCTGCTCGACAATGCACTCGCCACAATGGGAGCAGGTCTTCCATCAGCCATGGCGGCCAGGCTGGTTTATCCCGATCGCAGAATTACGGCCATCTGCGGCGATGGCGGTTTCATGATGAACTCACAGGAACTTGAAACCGCCGTGCGACTGGGAATGCAACTCGTCGTGGTGATCCTTCGCGACGACGCCTACGGCATGATCAAGTGGAAACAGGCGCATATGAATCTGAAACCGTTTGGCCTGGACTACGGCAATCCCGACTTCGTCAAATATGCGGAAAGCTATGGTGCACATGGCCATCGTGTCAAATCGGCCGCGACACTTCTGTCGACACTGGAACAGTGTCATGAGTCACCAGGGGTCCACGTGATTGACGTGCCAATTGACTACTCCGAAAACGACCAGATTCTGAACCGCGAAATCCAGAGACTTAGTAGCAGGGTTTAGCAACACCGGACTCACCGGATGCGATCTGACGCTCGGAAACATTTCGTTGTTGCTGTGAAATCACGACTCGATGTTGACAGGTTCTCGTAATGAGAAATCAGGCGAGTCGTGTGGCTCGGTCATTGCACCAGAAAAGCAGAAGACGCAGCGCTGATCATTCAGCGGTCGGCAGGGTGCCAAAGTAGTGTGAATTCAACAACAACGTAATTTATCACCAGCACTAACATGAGGACGTCTATCATGCTGCAGGAATCCTATCCGTATTTTCTTGCCAACGAGCCGCATAGCCCAAACAGAGATCTCGCTGTTATCGACAAGTACACGGGCGAGATTGCTACATATGTGGCAGTGGCGGATGCCGCAACCATCGACAAGGCCATAGCAGCTACTGTGGAAGCAACGCGCCCGATGGCCGAAATGCGGCCGTACGAACGTCAGGAAATCCTGAATCACTGCGTCACGCGTTTCCAGGAGCGTTTTGACGAATTGGCCATGTCTCTTTGCATTGAAGCGGGCAAGCCGATTAATGACTCGCGCGGTGAGGTGTCGCGGCTGATTGACACCTTCAGGATTGCCGCTGAAGAAAGCGTCCGCATTGGCGGACAAATCATGAATCTGGAAATTTCCCCGCGAGCGAAGGGGTACAGAGGTATGTTTAAACGCGTTCCTGTAGGCCCCTGCTCGTTCATCTCACCATTTAATTTCCCTCTCAATCTTGCCGCGCACAAAGTCGCCCCCGCAATCGCATGCGGATGTCCATTTGTCTTGAAGCCAGCGAGCCGAACTCCGGTTGGGGCACTCATCATTGCCGAAACGCTTGCGGAAACGGATTTACCAAAAGGGGCGTTTTCTGTGCTCTCCTGCCATCGTGACGGAGCCGATCTGTTTACGACAGATGATCGGCTCAAGTTATTGAGTTTCACGGGATCGCCAAGCGTCGGATGGGCTCTGAAGGCCAGGTCGGGAAAGAAGAAGGTCGTGCTGGAACTGGGAGGCAACGCGGCGTGCCTGGTTGACGAAGACGCTGATCTTGATGATACCGTCCGTCGGCTGATCATCGGTGCATTTTATCAGTCAGGCCAAAGCTGTATCGGGGTTCAACGCATCATCGCCCACGAATCGATCTATAACGAACTGAGAGATCGACTTGTGGACGCGACGAAAGAACTGAAGTCCGGAGATCCGAAAGATCCAGCCACATTCATCGGACCAATGATCTCGGATAGGGAGGCTCAGCGACTCGACGACTGGATCCAAAATGCCATCGCTGCCGGCGGTACACTGCTTTGCGGCGGCACTCGTGACGGCGCCATACTCCAGGCGACGCTGCTGGAGAACGTTGGCAAAGATCAGGAC
This sequence comes from Fuerstiella sp., assembly GCA_029245955.1. GTDB lineage: Bacteria > Planctomycetota > Planctomycetia > Planctomycetales > Planctomycetaceae > Fuerstiella. The sequence goes on from JAQWOH010000013.1 coordinate 7,852, forward strand.
ATCTGTACGCAGGAGGCATTTGGTCCTGTTGCGGTGTTGACTTCGTTTTCGCGTTTCGACGATGCGCTTCAGGAGATCAACGACAGCGATTTTGGGCTTCAGGCCGGATTGTTTACGCGAGACATCTACAAGATCCAGAAAGCCTGGGACGAACTGGAGGTCGGCGGCGTCGTTGTCGGCGATATTCCGTCGTGGCGAGTCGACAACATGCCGTACGGCGGCGTGAAAGACAGTGGACTGGGACGTGAGGGAATCCGCTTCGCCATCGAAGATATGACCGAGATTCGTAACCTCGTGATTCGGACTCCGCAGTGAACGATTCTATGATGCGAAATGCTGCAGGGCTGAACACCACAACCTTTGGTACTTTTGGGCGCGAGTACTCGCCGCTTGGGTCACAACTGATCATTACCATGCCGAGACTACAGCTGGCATGTTGATAATAGTGGGCGACATGGTGTCAGAACCCTGACCTCACGCAATTGACATGCCAGTTTCGTCGTCTACACAAGCCACATGACGGTTAACACGCAGGGTGACCATGTGGAAATTGTGATTGTGATCAGCACTGCTGTTTACCACTTAACGAGTGGTGCCATTCACGGGGGCAGGTCAATCAGCGGACCGTGACCCGTGTGGTGTGTGTGCGGTTGCGGAACCCGTACAGGCGGGCGAAATTCCGTCCGGATCGATATCGCGACTGCTGTTAACCGCATTCAAAAAAGTTCGAGGAGAGTTCGTCACCTCCGAGCCACCGTAAAGGACTCGAACTTTTGTAAAGCGTTACTATTTCACGACTTCCGGAATCGGGTCGCGCGCGAGTCGTTACGAAGAGCGTTTGGCACGGGGAGGTCCTTACGCATGCTCCTACGCGAATGGCAGAAACCAAACCCTGCCTTTTCCTTTTATCCCAAGTTCTTCGTGTACTGGCCTGTTGTGATTCAGTCGCACTTTTGGGGGACAATCAGACACGCCTGCTTAAGCCTGGCAGATGTGTGTAAATGTCGACTTCAGGCTTCGCTTGTCTGGCACCGGTTCGCGACCACGGTGATCAGAAGCATGGCTGCGTCACTAGTCACGACGGCGTTCCGAACGCTCCCAAGTAATGACCCGTTTGCATTTGAAGCAGTAGTACTCATGCCACCAGACGTCTGAGCCTTCCGAGTTATCCAGGCTCCGCTGAAACTTGAGTCGCTTGCCGCACTTTGGGCAATCGGCAGGCAGTAACCCCGCCAGAAACCGAATGACGAAGAAGCACGCGGCGGCGATAATCAACGTCACCCGATCTGTCGAACCAATCGACCCGTGTAACGCGAAACTCGAAATCAACCATACTACAATCGAAACGACAATCGGAAGCCACATCCGGAGACGTTGATGTTCTTGTAATGTCATGACAGCAACTTCAAAACGGCGACGGCATCGCATCAAGGAAATGTTAGCAGTGCGGCTTGGACTGTGGCCACCTGATACAGTTTACCGCATGCTGCGAATGATACAGCCATAAAGCTATTGTCTTTTCTTCTCTTTCAGTATCCACACTCAGGGCAAGGACACCTGATGTCGGGGGCGTGCTGAAGTCGGATTTCGACGCGCTGGACTTCGAGATGAGCAACTGTCAAATGTTGACGGGCCGGCAAAAAGTCCTCTCGACTGGGTATGCTGAGATGCGGCTTCGCGCTATTTTGAGCCGATGCTGACCTTACGAGATCATCAGAGCCGTGAGTTGTTTGATCCATGGGATCATCTGGGACCGAAACGCCGTCGGTTGCTGGAGCTGAGCTGGTCCGGGGTGTTTCGTGAGTACCTGCTGGAGCATTTACCAGTCAAAGAACTGGCGAAAGGGTTTCGTAGTGGTCACGGTCGACCGAGCAAGGATCTGTCAGTCGCTTTCGGAGCGTTGATCCTGCAGCAACTCGCGCGGTACAAATAGAGTGCGGAAGGCAACTCACGATGTGGATTCAGCTTCTGCAAAGTCCGACGGAAACGAAGTGCGATGGAACAGGCCCAGAATCCAACTGTGGATTCACATTTGGTGATGTCCATTTCGTAACAAGCGCGCACCGGTTGCGCTGACGATGGAAGGTTCCGAGGCTCGCTCTCAAGCCGCGGCGCGTTCGAACGACTTGATCAATCCACCAAGTCGTTCACGACAGACGATCTCTGAGATCTTTATCGTGTTCTGTTCTTCCGGTAAGTCCTGTCGAAGTGGCGGCAGGTGGTCGCGGCGCGAATGTGAACGTGCGTCTGGATCACCCGCTCGCACCGAGCATTCAGGTTGGGTGAGCGGAACGGTAACAGCTTCGGCTTTACACCACGCTGAACACCACGACCTTTGGGACTTTTGGACGCGAGTACTCGCCAGATGTCGCGCCTGCTGTTAACCGCATTCAAAAAAGTTCGAGGAGAGTTGTCTACCTCCGAGCCACCGTAGAGGTCTCGAACTTTCGCAAAGCGTTGCTGTTTCACGACTTCCGAAATCGGGTCGCGCGCGAGTCGTTACGAAGAGCGTTTGGAAAGGGAAGGTACCGGTTGTTATGACTGCAAAATCAGTTAGAATAATGACTCGGAGGAAGAGTTGAATTTTCCCTTTGTGGACTCACTCAACTGAGACACATCAACAATTCCGAGGCCGGTCTGGGGAAAACGGACCGACAATTTAACGCCCTTGTCTGCCAGCAGGGGATGTTTCTGAAGGAAGTAGCATATGAACTTGGTCAGGTTTTGTTTTTTTACACTGAGTTTGCTGCCGCTGAGTTTTCTGTGTGGCTGTGGCTCGTCTGAATCAGAGCCATCAGAGGACAGTATGGCTGCTGCCGAGGCAGCATTCGATGATTTTGAATGGCCGGAATCTCCGAATGGAGACGAAGTCGTTGCCGGTGAATGGGCATTGGAAGATGGCGGGAAACTGAAGTTTTTCGTCGAGCCAAGACCAAAGACAGATCAGCCGGATTTTGGCTATAAGTATCGGGCGACTTATACGGCTCCCAATGGGGAGAGTTGTGAGTTTCAGTGGCAATTTCTCAGCAAGAGTTTTGGAACGATGACTGATGGATATGACCGCTATTTTATGAATGACATATCGGTTCAGCATGATGATGAAATGCAATTGCCCTGGCCCGACAGCAGCGTCGAAATCCGCTTCGAACCGGGGAAGTACGAGGCTGCTCGACTGGCATACAGCGGCGATTCTTATGACCCGGAGACTAACATGACGACCTTCAACGGAACGATTGAAATCCCAATCACGAGGACGAATGATCCGTCCGGTCAGTGAGAGAAGAACAGCCACTGCCGAAACTGACCTTAGCTCCGTGACCGATGCCACAGCGTATCTGAAGAATCGTTACGAGGTGAACCCGATTATTTACTAACCGTTCACGGAGCTTTCAGGCGCTGAGGCTTGGTGCAAGTTGATTTCGCAGTTGGGTGACGATCGAGGCTTGCAGGAAATCGAAGAAGTTCATGCTCTGCTTTTTGCAGGGCGCCATGGCAGTCCCGTAGGGTCAAAAAACACTGACGCCATAAAAGCCCTTTGACAATCGGGGGTTCGCAGCAGCAATCGATCCCGATTTCGGTCGAGCCGCGACCGGAAGCGTCGACTTCAGCGCGTGGAAATCGCGTCGATCTGCGGTGAGTGCGTACCTTCATCGCGGAAGGCCATCGCCAGAGTCGATTACAGCGACGTTCACGCAGCGCCTGGGTGATAGAACTTCAGCATGCCACCGAGTCGTTCACGGCATTTGATTCTGCCAGCAACGACTTCAGGATCACCGTTCGGCGCAATCAACGAATTCCCAAGTCCCTGATGATTCCGCTCACCGTGGTAATGCTGCACGTATTCGTGCACAGCGTTCACCAGTGACTTTCGTCCACAGAAGATCAGGCGGTCGAAACACTCGGACTTGAGACTGCGAAACCATCGCTTCATGTACGCGTTCAGGTTGGGACTCTTCGGTGGCAGCAGTACGACTTCGGTATCGGTGTTCTGATCGAGAAAGTCTCGCATGGCGATGAAGCTGGTATCCCGATCCACGATCAGGTGACTGGCGTCCTTCAGGCTGCGGCAGACCTGTTTCATCCACGTGGCATTCGGACTCGGCGTAATACCGGCAATGTGGACGCGACGGGTTTTCAGATGCATCACGGCGAGAACGTAGAACGTGACCAGACCGTTTCGCGTCCAAACTTCAACAGTCGTGAAGTCCGTGGCGAAGATGAAATGCGAATGAGATTTCACAGCGAGCCACCGACGCCGATTGTCATCCAGCAGCAGTCGCTTCTTTCCGAGCTTTTTGAGCAGTGTTTCTATCTGCGCATTCTGGAATTCGATGATCTGTTGCTGTCGCTGGTTCACCATGCCGCAGAGTGCAGCAAGCAGGATGTGCCAAGTCTGGAGCAGGAAGGGCATGTTCGGCGCCAAAATCGATCAGTTTCCGGTGCCGCGAGATGAAATCAAGTGGCGGAGTTGAGAGCCTTTGGTGAGCCATAAGTCCCGTGTTTCACGGCGTTTTGAGTTCGGCGGAGTTTTTTGACCCTACGCCGTTCAAAAAAGTTCGAGGAGAGTGGGTTACCTCCGAGCCACTGTGGAGGACTCGAACTTTTGTAAAGCGTTGCTGTTTCACGACTTCCTAATTCGGGTCGCGCGCGAGTCGTTACGAAGAGCGTTTGAAAAGGGCAAGCAGAAAGGTGAAATCAAGCGGCTGAGATGCGAGACTTTGGTAAGCCGTAAGTCCCGTGTTTCACGGTGTCTTGAGTTCGGCGGAGTTTGTTGACAGTACAGGCCAACAGAGGTCTCCGCACCTCGCGGAAGAGTCGACCGAAGCTTTCATCTGTCAGTCTGCCGACACAAGAATCTGAGAACGTTGCGGTCGGGACAGTTCGATCGCACTTGACCGCCAGACGGAAGTTCGGAGAATCATTGCTGAATTATACCCATTCGCCGAATGGCCAGGAGAAATCGACATGTCGACCCTGATGCAGTTGTTGATGGGCTGTCTAATGGTGTTTGTAACGGTCGGCGAAGGTTTCGCTCAGCGAATCACCATCCAGCAGCCAGTCGTGAGTCAGTTCAGAGTCAGCACGATGGTTTCAGTCCCTGATCGCGGCAGTACGTTTCTGGGCAGCGTCAGCCGAGCGGGCTCCAGTCGGCTGACGACCGGCCCGTTTCGTTCTGGTTCGTCGGTCGGCCGGTATACCGACTATAACGGTGCGCGAGTTTCGGTCTACATTCACGATTTTGAGGAACTGGAACGGCAGCTACTGGCAGATTCCCCCGTCACGGGCCGATCGCTGCAGCGGTTGAGCGGACGAGAGACGCACACTTTCGAAACGGCCCTGTCTCAATTACGTTCGGCGCGGCCTCGAACCGACTCCAGACCGGCGACGGTCCTGTCTGGCAACCTAAGTCGGGCCGCTCAACGGTCGACCGCAACACCTACCACCGCCCACGCGAACAGCACGCTTGCGGACACGTCTTACGGGAGGGCTCGAATCGCCCGCCAGCGAAATTTCGACAGGGTTTGGTCCAGACTGCAGAAGCCCAGACAATTCGCCTCACCCGCAAACCGATAGTCGTCATTGATCGATTCTCGATAGCCGCTGCGATCTCGCGAAATCGCAGCGGAATATTGTCGAAGCTGAAGGCCTTGTTCCGTGGCCACGGCTCTTTCAGTTACAACACTGATTCACCGACGCATCGAAACGGCACGTCGTAAGGTCAAAAAACTGAACCGACGGTAAAGCTCTTTGACAATCAGGTGTTCGTTGCAGGAATTGAGCGTGATTTCGGTCGAGCCTCAACCAGAGAGAGCGACCACAAGCCGTGGAATGAGCGTCGGGCCATGCGGAGCGCGCACCTTCGTCTCAGATGGACCACGCTGCAGTCAGCAGGGAAGTGACGTCAGGCCGCGCGACGGTGGTAGTACTTCAGCATGCCACCGAGTCGTTCTCGGCACTCGATTCTGTCTGCCAGGACATACGGGACTATTCAGCGCGAGTACACGCCAGTTGTCGCGCATGCTGTTAACCACATTCAAAAAAATTCGCGGAGAGTTGTCTACCTCCAGGCCACCGTAAAGGACTCGAACTTCTGTAAAGCTTTACTGCTTCACGACTTCCGCAATCGGGTCGCGCGCGAGTCGTTACGAAGAGCGGTTGGAAAGGGGAGGGGGTGGTTTATATTTATCCCGTGTAGACTTTGTACCCTGCAAAAGGGCCGACGAGCTGAAGAGGGTAGTAGACGAGTAGCCAGCCGGGAACCGTGTCTCCTATCCAGACCGGACCACCTTCATCAGCATAACCCAAAAAGTCAATCGCATTAAAGTAGATAGTGTCGATTCCCTGGCCACCATTCAGATAATCCACTCCAAGGCCTCCGTGAAGCAGATCGTTTCCAGACTGTCCCCAGAGCCTATCACTGCCGTAGCCACCATGTAGCTCGTCCCTTCCGAAGTCTTCAGAGAGCGGCTCGAAGCTCGCGGGACGGGGCCAGCCTCTGCCGCCGTGGAGGTAGTCATTGCCAGATTTGCCATGCAACGTGTCGTTGCCAATGTCTCCGTACAGGTCGTCGTCTCCGCTTCCTCCGTGCATCTCATCGTCACAGCCGTTGCCGTGCATGAAGTCATTGCCGTCAGAACCGAACATGACATCCGCACCGTGTGATCCTGAATCGGACAGCACTCGTTCCAGGTCAATACGATTTGCCATGGCCGACCCTAAATACCAGACCGGATGCGTTTCAAGGTCTTCCGCAACGTCGCCCTCCATCGTGTCGTTACCCGTTCCGCCGTCGAGGGTGTCGCTGTTGCTGCCTCCGATCAGCACGTCGTGGCCACCGCGACCGTTTAGGGTATCCATTCCCTCGCCTCCCACGACGATGTCGCTGCCGCCAATGATCTCCATCACCGGACTGTCATCGTCGCCGTCCAGAATATCATCGCCATCCATGCCGTAGATATCATCTTCTCCGAGTCCCCCCCTGATTATATCTGCTCCACCACCCCCAACCAGTAAGTCGTTGCCAAGGCCCCCGTCGATCTCCGAGGGGATCCGGGTGTTGTTGTGAACCGTATCGTGGCCAGCAAAACAATTGATCATGATAGCTCTAACGCTCTTCGGGTCGAAGTCTTCTCTTAGCACGGTCACATTCTCTGAATTGGTTCCGAAAATTGCCGTAGGCCCAAGGATTCGTATGGTAACGCGGACTTGTGGGTGACTGGTCGTCCTGATCGACCACCGTCCGGAATCGCTGTCAAAGTAACGCTCGACCCTGCTCACTTCGACGGCATCGACGGCAATGATATCCGCGTTCCTTGTGCCTTCGATTAATAGTCGGCCATCAAACAAGGAGATGTCGGCGGATACTGAATTGATTCCCATCAGCAACACCAAAGCAGTCGCCAAACCTGTCAAACAATGTGATCGGGTAGTCATTTTCCCGTCTCCAACGAATTCTTTGGTTTTGATCGTGGTGAAGCTCTGATGCTTCGGCTTCTAACTACCACAGCGTGAGTTATGTTGATTTGTTACACACTGGCGAGTAACCCTTACACCATCGTCTTCATGGCCATGACACATCATCGTCTGGGTGAGTCAGCCGAGGCTGAAAGCCTGCTGGCAAAACTGCGTGAATTGGTCGCCTCGGACCGCTGGATAAAGACACGTAGGGTCCGCTGTGCGGATCATCCAGTGAGCCTCAACCACCGCGAATTCACCGCCGGTCGTGGGCGTGCGTCGAACACGACAGCCATAGCAGACCAACCAGCACCAAAGTGCGTCGCGATCTCATGTGATGAAGTGGCAGATCCAAACGTGGTCCGCAGCAGCGGACCCTACTCGGCTTGGCTGCTTAAGGTCGGCGAACGTGGACGTGAAGTGAGGTCCGTTCTGAAAGAGTGCAGCGTGCGAGCCGATCTCCAAACCGAAAGAGGAGTGGCTGGAAGATGCGTCCCATCGTGATAAATTCCCTGCGAATTCAGCGTTATTCGGCGGTTGTTCAAAACTATTGATGACAGTATCTGCATATGAGGAACGAATCATGCCATCGATTGATGATTGCGTCAGGCTGTTGCGGGAACGCGGTGATTCTGAGTATGGAGGAGAATCGGTCACCCAAATTGAACACGCGCTCCAGTGCGCGATGTTGGCAGAACAGGATGATGCTTCTGCAGAACTGATATCTGCGGCCCTGCTGCATGATGTTGGCCATTTGCTGCACAGTCTTGCGGACGACGCACCTGACCGTGGGATCGACGACGCCCATGAAGACCTGGGGCAGCGTTATCTTCAACGGATCTTCGGAGATTCCGTTGCAGTGCCGGTTCGCCTGCACGTTCCGGCAAAGCGGTACATGTGTGCAACACTGGACGGATATCAGGAGCGCTTAAGTGAGCCTTCGATCGTTAGTCTGCGGTTGCAGGGCGGTCCCATGTCTGCCCCGGAAACCAAACTGTTCGAACAGAACTCGTTCGCGAAGGATGCCGTCCGTCTGCGGCACTGGGACGACGCAGCCAAGATTCCAGGCCTTCGGACGCCACCGCTGGAACACTACATTCAATACCTTCGTATGTCTGTTCGTTGACCTCGGCCGAGCAGCAACGTCGGACGAAGCCGGTCTGTCAGAGTACTGACGCAGACTTAACATCAGGTCGCTGATGGTTGGGCGAGAATCAGGTTCAGCATCTGTTCAAGGCTGTTCACGACGTGTGTCGGAGCCGCCGCCCGCAGCTGCGATTCTGTCTGTGCACCGGTGGTAACGCCGAATGTCATTCCGCAGCCCGCGTTCTTTCCTTCCTCGATATCAATCGCGGAATCGCCGATCTTGGCAACATCTTCTGACGATTCAACGTCGTGATCTGCCATCGCCCTAAGAATCATGTCGGGAGCTGGACGGCCATTTTCGACATCGCTGGCCGTAACCAGACCGTCGATGTCGTCTCCAATATGCCAGCCAATTTTCGCGACCAGCCCTTCAGCGGTTGTTCGGTCATAACCGGTATTCAACACCACCCTGATTCCACGGTCACGAAGCGCTGCAAAAACATCTGACGTTCCCTGCTGCTCTGTGACTTTCAGCGATTCATATGCGTTGGCGAGACGTAACTTGAAATCCCTGAAAATGGCCGCGACTTCATCTTCTTCGTGCACCTGTCCATCCAGTGCAAGCACGTCGCGTATTGCCTGCGACTTTTCTTTGCCGGCACCGGCCGACTGCACCTGTTCCTGAGTGAATTCGTACCCGGCCGCATTGATGGCGGCCCGCACGGTCTTGTAAACGACGTTGTCTTCATCAACCGTTGTTCCGGCCATGTCAAATACGACGAGCTTAATCATTAAGGATCTCTTTCAACTGGTGATTTGCAAATGCCGCGCTGCTTGTCATGCCTTTGCCGCCAATACCGGTCACGATGTGAATATTGCTGCCGATCGTCTTCGTAAAGATTCCGGATGGGTGGCTGGTCTGACAATAGACTCCGTACCACGCGGCTTCGATGTCCCAGGACGGCAGGTCAAAAATCTTTCTGCCTTCCGCGATGAAATAGTCGTTGATGTCACGCCGCAGATCAAACTGCAGGTCGTCCACCTGTCGAGCTGACGCGTACTCGTGAGAATCGCCCAGAATAATACCGCCGTCGGACTCCTGCTTAAAGAGAATGTGCACGCCCCACTTCCTCCAGAAGCTGTCCTCGGTCTCGCGACTTTTTACGGACGACCACGACGGACACTGGGTGAAGCTCTCGTATCGGCGAATGGACAGTCCGGTCAGCACGTTGCCCGGTATCTGTATATCCATCTGTGGTTTCAGCCTCAGCATCTGCAATCGAACGGCTGTCAGATCACTTTGTTGAAAGTCTTCCGGAAACAGAAGCTGAAACTCGCTGCCACCGCAAATGATAGCTCGTTCTGCCCGGAACACTTTCCCGTCAGTGGTTCGCGCTTCGACCAGGTCACCGGATTCGGCCAGATCACAGACACATGTCTGGAAGTATGATTTGTAACCGGATTGCTGATTCATGTACCGATGAAGCTGGTGAATCATCAACCTGGGATTTATAGAAATCTCATCCGGATAGAACAGTCCCCCACGGCAATAATCCGTTCTTAGATGGGGATAACGAGCATGGCATTGCCGGGGATTCCAGAGTTCCGAGTGATAGTCATTCGCAGCATCGATTTCGCGCAACTCATGAAGCAGCGTCAGTTCGTCGTCGTCCGAAGCAATGTAGATACTTCCCAGCCGGCGAACGGACAGGTCGAATTCTTTCTGAAGCGACGCATAAATCTCAAGGCTCTCACGCCCGAACTTCTGCCAGTGCTGGTCCATTCCCGACGGAACAACCTGGCCAAAGTTTCGCACAGTCGCTCCGACCGGAGCCGAAGTCTTCTCCAGCAGCAAAACTTCCAGCCCACGTCGCTGAGCATGATACGCATGAAACGCACCAAGCACGCCACCACCGATGATCAACAGATCGACTTTGGGCAGTGAAGCATTCAACGTTGCTGGTCCTCTGTGAAAGCTGAGTCTGCTGGCCGGCGAACCTTTGGGAATTCAGCACAGCGGAGTTTAATTTGCGCGTAGAATTGCCGACGAATCATATCTCGCTGCCAGGAAATGGCCCTGAGATCGGCCAAGAAAATTCCGACTGAATGAGCAGTCGCGCAAGTCCGAAGTCTTGCGCCGCGCGGCGGCAGTATGCGTGACCGCATCGATGCTGGCTCAGGGTCCACAGAGTCGGTTATTCGGTCTCCGCAGGCGGTTTTGTGAACTTCTCCCTAAAATTCGCGAGGCGATGCGGAGTATATCTGAAACCGAACAGGACAACGCGGCTTACCGCGAATATTTTCGGACGCAGTTTACTTTTTCGTCTTGTTGGTCCTGGGCTGGACAACTGAATAAAATGCCGGTGACGCTGTGGAACCGAAGGGCGGCAGAATCCCGGGAATCGATCACGTGACTGCACCCAGCAGGTTGCGTGTCGGATGTCTGAATCGGGCAATGGAAGACAGAAGACCAGGAATGAACCAAGACTCTTTTTCGAAAAAATTGCTGGAGCGTTCTTTGCATTCGTGCTGCTCCATGTATTCATCACACATTCTCAGGCAGCGTCCGGGCGGCCACCGAACATTGTCTTTCTGTTTGCAGATGATCTGGGGTACGGCGACCTGAGTTGTAATGCGCATCCTTACGCTCGGACACCAGCGATCGACCAGTTGGGAAAAGAAGGCACGCGGTTCACTCAATTCTATGTCACCGGCGTGACGTGCAATCCAAGCCCACGCGGTACAAATCGAGTGCGGAAAGCAACTCACCATGTGGATTCAGCTTATGTCGACTCAAGCGGTAGGCAAGTGCGCCGGGAGATCTCGAGAAGTGGCGGGCAGAGGCGCTTCAGATAAGTTTGAAATCGTGACGAGCGCGCACAGGATGCGTTAACGATAGAAGTTTCCGAGGCTCGTTCTCAAGCCGCGGCGCGTTCGAAGGACTTGATCAATCCACCAAGTTGTTCACGACAGACGATCTCTGAGATCTTTATCGTATTCTGTTCGTCCGCGCAAGGTCCAGGTAACCAGCCAGCCTGACCGCCGCTACGCAGCCCGCCGCTACGCAGCCCGCCGCTCGTAGTGCCGCAGCCCCCGCCCAATCTGGTCCGGCATTCAATCGGAGTGCTGTCTGGCGGATCGTTCTCAGGTTTCGGCCAGTCTCCAGTGATCGGAACGTTGCCCAACGCCTGATGTGGGCGCTCGATGTGGCAGTGCTCCACGTACTCGGAGATCAGATAGTCGAAGTGCTGCTCGCCGAACACGATGAAGTAGTCCAGTGCTTCCTGCTGCAGACTCTGAATGAGCCGTTCGATATGCGCCTGCAGATTCGGCGCACGGATGCTGTTCTTTCTCACCTTGATGCCGGCGTCGCCAAACACGTTGTCGAACACGTTGTCGAATCCGGACCGGTAGATGCCGTCGCGGTCGCGGAACAGCAGCGTGTTCCCCTGACCGTTCGCTTTCACGTGTTCCACGAACTTCTTCGCCTGCTCCTTCATCTATGTGGAATTCGGCGTTCGCGTGCATTTCGTCACGTAAACCTTGCGGCTGCCGAGGTGCAGAAACACCAGCACGAAATACTGCTGCAGGCCGAATTTCGTCACGATCCGTTTAAAGAAGAAGTCACACTGGTACAGTGTCTCCGCATGCCGCTTGTGGGGGTTGCCCACTCTGTCACGCGTCCTCTGCCTCCGACTGTCGACCGTCTGTTGACTCTTCAGCAGCAGTGCTGCGATTTACGAATTCCAGATCCTCATCGGCCTCATCCCAGTGGACTAACTCGCCGTGTTGGTCTTCGACAAAGAATCCCCATTCGGGTACTGGCACCGATTCGCCCGCGCCGCAGTTCTGTCCGGCAACGGCAACGACCTGGCCAGCCTGAAGTTCGATGTCCTGCCCGACTGCAAACCGGACATTGTCACCCACATGGATTTCTTGTCCGTTGCCGTAGCAGAGCGATTCATTACCGGTATTATTGATCTTTTCTGCGATTGTCTGAGTGGCCTTCCGGCGCAGGTCCATCATTTTCTGCATGAACTGATGCTGCTGCTCGGGGTTGAGTTCACTGGTCGCCGCATTTCTAATAGTGTCAGGATCCAAAGGAAATGAATCTTCTGACACCAGCTTCATGTACTGCTTGTTCACGGCGTCCTCAAAGTCAAGCTTCCGCCTCAATTTGCGGCGTGCCTTTGTATCGCCACGCCATGCTTCGAGGGCGTCCGGTATCTGATCCACGTCCAGCCAGTCACTAATGTCAAGACACGCTTCCAGGAAGCTAATGATTGCATTTCGCTGTTCCTCTGAGAGCAGGGCACGGGTGTTATGGTCCGCAGCCGATCGGCATATGCTGTAGATAACTGAGTCGGTGCTGAGTGAGTCACTGGTCTTGTAACGACGCAACGTGAACACCATCCATGCTGGCCAGTGAAATCGAAGCCCCTCAGCATCCATGAAACACAAAACGTGTTGGTACCCGGCAATATCTTCTTCCGAAATATGTTGCCAGTCTTCCTTTTCGTCACCCGCGCGAGCCTTCTTCCGCTCGTCGTCCGAACCGTAGTCGTCGATGACATCGGCTTCGTGCAAAGACACGCCGGCTTCAAGTGTGACGTTGGAAAAGGCCCGCTCGATCTGGTCAATGACTGCTTTGAATTCGCTGCTTTTCATCTGAAGCTCCACCTGAATTGGCCGTTGATACGATTACCAGAAGATGACGCCGTCAGTTTCTTCGAACAAGCTCTCTTCGCTGAACGTCTTTTCGGAATTGAGATCAGAAAAGGGAAGATAGTGTGTGCTGGTTACTTCCACATCCGAGTTAGCTCCCAATAGAAGAAGCGGATCCGTATACATGACAGGGTCAACAGTGGCAACCACGCGACTGCAGACTGGTTCCACCGACGATCGTACTGTTTCAGCAACGATCGATCCCTTTGCCCTGCATGGACTCCGCAGGAGTTCACGAAGGCGAAGCACAAATGGGCTGAGACCTACGGGGCGATACGTGGACGTAATAGTCGACCTTCTGACAAAGGTACGACAACTCATCCCAGCTGTTCAAGTGACCTGCCCCCACGGATGGTGCCAGAGTCTAACTCGGACCTGGCGTAAAGTTCATTGCTGATAACACGGCTTCCGGCGCTGGTGGCCGGTAGTGTAATGAACTGTCTGAACGAACCTGATTGTCATGACGTCTCCAGCGTTCTGTCAGCACTTGAGCCTCCAGCAGAGTGACAAACAGCTCCACGTTAAGCAACTCGTCACGCAGCTTTGCGTTGAAGCATCCGATAAATCCGTTCTCCCATGGACTTCCGGGTTTAATAAACAGTGTCCGAACGTCGACACGACCCAGCCGGTTCCGAACACGCCCCGCCGTAAACTCCGGACCATTACCGGAACGAATGTACTTCGGCGTACCGCCTGTCACGAATAAGTCACTGAGTCGTTCCACTACATCTTCACTGGTCAGTCGTCGAGACACATCAATCGCAAGGCACTCACGAGTGTATTCACCACGCATCGTCAGCATCCGCAGCGGGCGGCCGTCATGCGTCCGGCTGAACACAAAATCATAAGTCCAGACGTGATCTCGGTAAGCCGGACGAAGACACACACACACGAACCATCCTTGAGCCACAGACGTCGCCGTTTCGGCTGCTTCTGAGGTACTTTCAGCCTTTCTCGACGCCACAAACGCTCAATTCGCTTGTGATTGACAATCCGGCCCTCCCGACGAAGCAGTGTCGTAATGCGGCGATATCCATAACGACCACAGGACGTCGCCAGCTCTGTCATCCGACGAACCAGACGCGGCTCATCTTCAGGAGCATGATCCTGACGACGCTGAGTGGAACGAGCCTGACCGAGTACCCGACACGCACGAAGTTCGGATACCTGATCAGGCCCCAGTCATCGTCGACCGGAGCATACTCGACAATCTTGGATAGGAACAGATTGACGAACTCTGCCACGAGTTGACGCAGTGCCTGCACGAGGGGACCGTGATCGATGCGCTGTGTCTAACGGCTACGTCGCTCGGTCGGCGTCTCGCTCCCTTTGCTGCCGCGTGGTGAGGACGACGTCAACGAACTACCGGACGCGTTAGTCGTGATTGAATGAGCTTGTGCTATTGCCGTTGCAGAACAGTTGCAGGCAGAACCGATCGTCAGCTCACTGCCTGCTCGATGTTGCCCAGACTTCTGACAGAATACGGTAAGCAGTCGAGGCCGTACTGCTAACCTACGGGCACCCAATCATGCGAATGGAACCTCCACGCGGATGATCTCCGCAGAATCGAGCGTCGTTATCACGAGCTGCCCAGAGATTCCTGCAGCTTTTGCCTGATGAAAGCAGCCGGCTCCGGTCGGGTAAACGACGAGGCCAGAGTGACGTCTTCCCCTTCTCTGGTCGATACCTTCACACAGTACAAGGTTGTCCGCACTCCCTGGTCATTTCTCCCGCTTTGGTAGCGTTCCGTCCATACCGATGTGATTTCGGAAACGGGGATCTTCACGGGGATCCACTGAAACAGCTTTGGCCAGGGCAGCGGACCATAGGACCTGGTCAACTCGGAATGCAGAACCTCGATGCGCGTGTGATTTGTGATCATACAGACTGCATAGTACATCATCCCGAATCCTGCGACGCTGAACATGGATCCCCAGATTTGCAGCGGCAGCCAGCCGGCGGTTGCGATAAAATAGAAAGTGAAGGAAATCCAGATGATGCTGAAGAAGAAAAGGAAGAACAAGGCAGGATTATACCATCTGACAAAGATCTTCAGACCCTGGGAGAAGTCGTCTACACGTAGTTCGTCGGGGATGGCATCTCCGTCTTCCCAGGCAACAGCTTGCTGTGAATCACCCGTCGCTGAGTCAGATGACTCCATTGTTCCTTTTCGCCCCAGTGCAAAGGTGCCGATCGTGCCGTCTTCCCACATCAATTCGATTTCGTCGGGTATGTCCGTCTCACTCAAGTCGTCTTCACGAAGCATGCTCCAGCCCATGCCGCATTCGAGTCCGTTAGACGTTTCCTCGTACCAACCGATATCCAGCAGTTCACGAGTGTGACGTGACGTGATGGCCAGACGCAGCGACCTCCGGACGTCTTTTGAGGATACAGGTTCACTGAAGACGATGACGAAATCGATGTTGCCACGGAATTCATCGTCGTCAACATGCAGCACCACGTCGGCAACAGTGACCTGCACCTCGCGTCCGTCAAGAAGAATGCTGTCAGACATGAAAATGGGGCCCTTGTGTTAAGTGTTGTGAGCTGGTGGAACGCCGTGACCTACCCCGTCGGGTCAAGAAACTTCGCCGACCGCGGAACACCGGAAACAATCGAGCTTACCGCGCACCAGAGTCTCGCATCTCAGCCGCTTGATTTCATCTCTCGGCATTGGAAACTGGCAAGTTTCTGCGCCGAACATGTCCTTCCTGCTACAGCCATGGCACATTCTGTTCACTGCCCTCTGTGCCATGGTCAATGAGCGGCAGCAACAGACCATCGAGTTCCAGAATGCGCAGATCAAGGCTCTGCTCAAGAAGCTCGCGAAGAAACGAATTCTGCCGACCGATGATCAACGTCGCATGCTGGCCGTCAAAAGGAAGTCGATCGGCCGCAAGGCATTGCGTGAGCTCACAACGATTGTCACGCCGGATACAATTCTCCGCTGGCATCGAGAACTCATCGCCAAGAAGTGCGACCACAGCCAGAAACGCAAGTCCGTCGGACGACGACGGATTCGTCAAGTTATTGTCGATCTGGTCGTTCGCTTCGCCAGAGAGAATCCACCTTGGCGTTACGACAGAATCCAGGGAGCACTGGCCAACGTCGGATACCGACGAAAGCGGAGTGGGAGTATGCGTGCCGTGCGGGGACCACGACGGAATACAGTTTCGGGGATAGTGATTTCCAGCCGGGCGATTACGCCTGGTACGACAAGAACTCCGAAAATACGACACATCCGGTTGGCGTTATGCAGCCGAATCCGCGGGGTCTGTACGACATGCACAGGAATGCTTGGGAGTGGTATCAGGACTGGTTGGTGACTATGCGAGCGGCTCAGTGACGGATCCCACGGGGCTTCATCGGGATCGAACCGGGGCGGTAGCTGGTACCTCCGCTCCGACAGCTGCCGCTCGGCAGACCGCAGCGGGAACGCGTCGGACGTCCGGGACAACGATCTGAGCTTTCGTGTGCTCCGCAGTTCCGTCAAGTAAAGGGCGGTGGAGCCGCATGCAAGTGTTCGATTTGGTGAAGTGAAGGCTCGCCGGGAGCGAGCTGGAGCCGCGAAGGCCCACTGGGATTGCATCTTTGCCACGGAATTCACCACGGTCGAAGTGTGGACACGGAGCGGGCTGGTCAAGTTCTATGTGATCGCTGTGATGCCTGAAGACGCGCCGCGTCCGGATCTCCGGGATCACGCCGAGCCCGAATGCCACGTAGATGAAGAAACAGGTCTGCAGAAACCTGACAGACACTGAAGACAGATTCCTGAAAGACTCCAGGCATCTTATTGTGGATCGCGACACCAGCATCATCGCCATGCGGCGATTCCCTGCGCAGAACACCGAGACCAGGGTCGTTCTGTTGCTGCCGAAGAGTCCCAACCTGAACGCCTGTATGAAAAGGGGGGGCGCAGTCTGAAGTTGGAGTGCCCCGACCGGATGATCTTCTTCGGCCGGAAGTCAATTGAGAATTCTGTTCGTGAATATTCTTGGCACTACCACGCGGCGCGAAAGCATCAGAGTCTCGGTAACGAGTTCATTGAGCCTGATCAGAATGATGGTTCTGTCGCGGTCAACATCGAGTACCGAGAACGACTCCGTGACATGCTGATGTACCACTATCGCCGCGCGGCTTGATTTGATTCTGATCTGCCCCAGTCGTGATTATTCTGCGGTGAAGGCGCACACTCAGTTGAAACAAGACACTGATTGACTCGCCTGTGGTCCAATCGTCTCAACCAGGTT
This sequence comes from Fuerstiella sp., assembly GCA_029245955.1. Lineage (GTDB taxonomy): Bacteria > Planctomycetota > Planctomycetia > Planctomycetales > Planctomycetaceae > Fuerstiella. The sequence goes on from JAQWOH010000013.1 coordinate 25,368, forward strand.
CGGCCGAAATCGTGACTCGATTCGCCTGCTAACAGGTGATTGTCAAACAGTTTTTCTGGCGTCGGAGTTTTTTGCCCCTACGGATTCAATGAAGTAAATTGCATTTAAAATGTCGCAACGGCACAATCTTAGGTGGTACGTAGCAGATCTGCGGAATGTGTTGCAACGTCTTCAGAGTCACGAACAATGTTTGGTGGACGCTGTCACGTAGAGTTCCGTTGGATTTGTTCTGTTGTTCTCTCCGTTTTTAAGAGGTCTCGTCATGCTTCCATTTCACGGTACTCGAAGGTATCGGCACCGGGCGTTTACACTGATCGAATTACTGGTCGTCATTGCGATCATTGCCATCCTGATTGCCCTGTTGTTGCCTGCGGTGCAGCAGGCCCGCGAGGCAGCGCGACGAACGCAGTGCAAGAACAACCTAAAGCAGATTCTCCTCTCGTTGCACAATTACCACGACGTCCACACGACATTCCCACAGGGACAATCCTTAAATGGGCCGGGACGGGCCGCGACATGGTGTTGTGGCGGTAATTGGCGCGTGCATGTCCTTCCGTTTATGGATCAAGCTCCAGTCTACAGCAAGGTCGACTGGAGTGGCGCCTACAGTTTCGGCGGCAGCACGAATTACGCGAAGTATGCGGGTGGTGCCGAGATACTTGCTGGCTTCAAGATGTCGGGGTTCAGTTGCCCGTCCAGCTCGCTTGACCCGAACGATCCTAGTGTCGTTAACAACCAGCAAAAAGGACAGACCCATCATTATGTGGGGATCTCCGGGTCACTGGGCGTCCCTCGTGGCGGCAATCGGAATACCGATTATGGTGGCGTTGTCCGGGGTAACGGGTTACTGGGGATCAGTCGCCACGCCAAGATTCGAGATGCGACCGATGGCACATCAAGCACAATCATGGTTGCCGAGCAGTCGGCGGAAGTGAATATCGACGGTACCTTTCGTAATGTGTCGAGCAACTATTACGGTGGCTGGTCGGGCCAGGCTGGTCGCCAGGCGACAGACAAAGCGGGGCGACCGCACTGGGGCGCCGGGACAACCTGCCTGCGATATCCCATCAATCATGGTGCCGGCAAACAGGTTGTTGCTCGCTCATCGATTCCGGGTGCCGATCGAGCATGGGACTTCAACACGATCGTCAACTCGTTCCACACGGGCGGAATCCAGGTCGGGTTAGGTGACGGAAGCATCCGGTTCATTTCCGAAAATATCGATTTTGGAACTCTTCAGAAACTGTGCTCTATGAATGATGGCGATACCGTTGGGGAATTTTGATCCCTGCCGCTCACCGTTGGTTTTTCAGGCCGGTTGGTTTGAAACCATTGTTTCGAACCAACCGGCGTTCTTTGGAATGCAGTTTCAGAGTATCTGCTCTATACGAATGGAAAGTCGAATATAATGCGAAGCGTAAGATTCCTTGCCGTGTGCACCGCACTCTGTCTGTTTTCAGTTGTGCTTGTCGGTTGCGGTAGTGGCGGTAAGGAGATTGGTCCCACGGGAGAAGTCGAGGGAACGGTCACAGTGGACGGCGAGTCGCTTGCCGAAGGTTCTGTGGCATTTTACAACGAAAGCACGGGGAACACGGGCGGCGCAGAACTGGGGTCCGGGGGAAAATTTGTATGTGCTGTACCAGTTCCCGTCGGCACATATCAGGTGTCATTCGTGCCTTCGGCTGAGCTCGCTCCCGGCGATCAGGAGGCGGACAAACGTGCAGTCCAGAACGACACTATTCACGACCTTTATCGGAGTGGTGAAACATCTGAGATCGCCGCGGAGGTCAAGGAGGGACTGAACACGTTTACGTTTGACTTGAAGAAAGCAGGGCCTCAAGGCTAATCATTCTCCTTAGAGACCTGTCGGGGGCCAGCGTGAGCCAGTACCCCTGCCGGTTTCGCTCGTAGTTGTGCCGTTGAAATGTCTTTACGCTCCGAGTCCGAATCTCGAAGGAGGACTCGGTTTCGACCGATTCACATGGTCAGCGTGAGCCTGCTGCTCGGCGGGGTGATCTGGTTCTACAGTGAATCATCTGTGCTGAGCGAGATTGTGGTCAATGCTGAGGCCGCGGCCGCGGCGGGTGACTTCCGCACCGCCCAGCAGCTGGCTATGAAAGTCCTGCTGGTCGAACCGGAGAACCCCCGCGCGCGACTGGTCGCCGCGAAGTGTCTACATGTCCAGGATCGTTCTCTGGAGGCGATCGAACTGCTGTCAGACATTTCGTTCGTGCAACCCTCTCGTTCTGTTGAAGCAGCCTGTCTTGCGGGTGATATACGCTTTTTGAAGCTGTATCAGCCGTCGGAAGCCGAGGTCCTGTATCGTCAGGCACTCCAGCACGATCCATTATCGGTTGAGGCGAATGATCGGATGGCCATTCTGCTGGCCGTCACCGGCCAATGGTGGCAACAAATTCCTGCCCGACTCGCGGCGGCTCGCGGGGACGGGTTTAACGGCTTGCATCTGTTTGTCATGGCGCTGGCAGAGAAGGCGCTAGTAAATCCGGAACTGGCTGATGCGATGTGGCAGGTCTCACCGGATGATCCTCTCGTGCTTCTCGCGGTTGCCCGGCTTGCCGTTGAGAATGAACACCACGACGAAGCGATACACATGCTTACGAACGCAGTCGCGATGTCGCCCAATCTTGTACAGGCGCATGTGCTGTTGGGGAACGAATTCTTTCATCTGGAGGACGGGGCGCGATTTGTCGAGTGGGTCCGTCGTCTCCCACCATCGGCGGACGAACATCCCGGCATTTGGGTACTGCGTGGCAAGTGGGCACAACGGAATGGACACCTGGCAGGTGCGCTCCGCTGTTTTTGCGAAGCGGTGGAGAGGGATCCTAACTATGTCGACGCGCTGTATCAGAGCGGACGAATTCTGGAATCGATGAACCGTAGCGAAGACGCAGCGCCGTTCCTTGCACGAGCCGCCAGTCTGCAGGAGTTCATCAATGCAACGAAAGCTGCCGATAATGGTGAAACGCTCGGGGCAACGGAACGAGCGGCGAAACACGCGGAATCGCTTGGGAATTACTGGGAGGCCTATGGCTGGGCATCAGTTGCGGCCTCTCACCCACAGAGTCCAGAGTGGTCGTGGCAAATGGTATTCCGGCTGAAGCCGATACTGCACACCGCCCCGGTTCAGAGGACCGACCCGAAAGACAACCCCGCAAGTACGGTTGACTATCGCGGACTGCCTTTGCCGGAATCAATCGACTTTAAGACTGCAGGCGGCGCGGCTGACGCGCCTCGCAGTACAACCGATCGGGTCTCCTTTAGTGATCAAGCCGAATCGGCAGGGATTACTTTTCAGTATCTAAACGGTTCCAGAGATGTCGCCAATGGCACGCGACACATGTATGAAGTCATGGGTGGCGGCGTCGCAGTGCTCGACCTTAACGAGGATGATTTCCCGGATCTTTATTTTACCCAGGGGGGCTCATGGCCGCCCCGGGAATCGAACGGTGAATTCCTTGACGGCTTGTATCTCAACACCAGTGGTGGGGGATTCGTGGACGTGACGGAGGCGTGTGGAATCGTAGAAGACAGGTTTAGCCAGGGTGTGACCGTGGGTGATTTCGATTCCGACGGATTTGCGGATATCATGGTTGCCAACATCGGTCAAAACCGTCTGTACCGTAACAATGGAGATGGCACATTTCGCGATATGAGTGGCGAGGTCGGCTTCGACCGTTCCGACTGGACGACAAGCTGTGCGATCGTCGACCTTTCTGGAGATGCCCACCCGGAACTGTATGCCGTCAACTATCTCCAGGGGGCCGATCTGTTCACGCGAACCTGTGGTCCGCACAATGACGGTGTGTGTCTGCCACAGCATTTTTCGGCGGCGACCGATCGTTTGTTCTTAAATGGCGGAAACGAGAGTTTTCAGGACATTACTGCCTCGTCCGGCTGCGATGTAGAAGGCGGCAAGGGGCTGGGGATTGTTGCCGGATCGTTCGGTGATTCTTCTGCACTGAATGTGTTTGTCGCGAATGACACGGTTGCCAACTTCTATTTCGAGAATCAGGGGAACACGGAGAACGGAATTCCAAAATTTCACGAGATCGCACTGGTTTCGGGATTGTCCTTTAGTGGTACTGGCAGCGCTCAGGCGTGTATGGGAATCGCGGCAGGTGACGCGAACGGAGACGGCGCCACCGACCTGTTTGTCACAAATTTTCACGGCGAGCCGAATACACTTTACCGTCAGCTCCAGGACGGAATATTCGAGGACGTATCGCTCAGAGGGCAGCTACGGCAACCAAGCCTGTCGAAGTTGGGCTTCGGCACGCAGTTTCTGGACGCGGATCTCGACGGACGACTCGATCTGGTTGTCGCCAACGGTCATATCGACAACTTCAGCCATGACGGGCGGACCGAGTATCGGATGCAACCACAATTTTTCGCCAATCAGGGTCAGGCGGGATTCCGCCAAGCCCTGGCCGCTACGTTGGGACCGTACTTCGCCCGCAAGCTTCTGGGACGATCGTTAGCGCGTCTCGACTGGAATTCGGACGGCAAAGAGGATTTTGTCGTGACGCACCTCGACGCTCCGGTGGCGTTGCTTGAGAATTCGGCGAAACAATACGGCAACCACGTTGTTCTTAGATTACGCGGCATACACTCCAGTCGCGATGCCATCGGCACCGTCGTGCAGATTGAGACGGACAAACTCAGGTTAACGCGACAACTGACCGCGGGCGATGGATTTCAGGCAAGCAATCAACGCGTGTTGACGTTCGGACTCGGCGAAGACGAAATCATTCGAAAGATGACGGTCACCTGGCCGTCCGGACGATCGGATGAATTTTCCGCGGTCCCGGTCAACACCCGTTGGATTGTCGTCGAAGGGAGGCAATCGCTGTTCGCCTCACCAGGCAATTTGTAAACTAACTGAATCGTGCGTTGCGTTCGGAATGTCGCGACCACTACCCGGAATTATTTGCGAGTGACGCATGCGGACCCCGTGGACACGAATTCTGATTGGTCACACGTCATACGAGAAACTCCTTCCCATGTTGAGGACTGGTCTTCCGGTCGCAGGTTATTGAGGTTATGTCCGCTGCACCCGCGCCGACTGAAGTGGCTCCCAATCATTCTCGATGGTGGCGTGTTGCCTGCTTTATGCTGCTGCTGTCGACAATTGTCGTCGTTTCTACCTGGCTTTCCCGGCCTGACATGGGGTCGCTTATGCGGCGCGCCAGGCTCGAATTTCTCCACGGCGATTATGAGCAGGCGATCGAAACTGTTGAACAGGTCCTGATTCGGGAACCCAACCGGATGGATGCTCTGGTCCTTGCTGGCGACACTTCGTTCGCAATGAACCGATTTGATCAGGCCCTTGTTTACTACCGCAGAGTGCCAACCGGTCCTTCCGCAGTCGCGGTACACGCACAGTTGCGCTGTGGTCGCATCGAAATGCATCACGTAGGTAACGCTGTGACTGCTGAGTCGGATTTCCGGGCGGCCCTGCGGCGCGTTCCCGACGACCCCAACGCACTATTCCAACTGGCCAGTCTGCTGGGAATGGAAGCAAGGCGCAGCGAAGCCGTTCCGTTCATTCTGCGGCTGTTCCGACTGGGCCGTTTCAACACCGATTTTCTGGCGTTGCTGGAGGCAGAAAATGGCGCACTGTTCAATATTGACGAACTCCAACGTTACCGAAACACGGCTCCGGACAGTCCGGGTGTCCTGGTTGGCCTTGCATGGCACGCTCGCAACTCCGGCAGGGATAAGGAGGCGCTCGAATTTCTTTCTCGCGCCAAAAGGACGGATCCTCAATTTGCCGAATCTCGCATCGCGCTGGCGGATTTACTGTGGGAATCCGGGCGGTACAGTGAACTGCGTCTGCTGCTCGGCGAACACGAATCGACTCGCATCGACGATGCGAGATTTTGGCTGATTCGTGGGCAATTGACTGAGTATGACGGGAAGCCGGAGGAGGCTGCACGCTGCTTCTGGGAGACATTGTTGCGCAATCCCACGAATCGCAACAGCACCTACAAGCTGTATCAGTACTTCACCGCGATCAACGATGAAAAGACGGCCGCGTTGCTGCAGCACCGGCTCGAAATGCTGCTTGAACTTCGTGTTACGTCAGACGTTGTGACTTCGCAACAGCACACCGATGCGGAGGCGATGCGGCGACTTGTCGAACAACTGGAACGTGTCGGGCAGGTCTGGGAGGCCTGGGGATGGTGTGTGGTTGCTCGCGATCTTGATCCGAATGCAAAGTGGGCGGTTGCGAAGGCCAAAGCGCTGCAGGCGATACTGAGGAACGCTTCATTGACTCTCGTGCACCGTCCGGTCGATCTGCCGTGCAATCTGTCACATCTTCCCCTACCAATATTTGAGACGACAGTCAGTGGCGAATACACATCCTCGATGCTGCCTGACTCAGCGGTCACGTTTCAAGACGACGCGGAATCGACAGGCCTGGAGTTTCAGTATTTTAACAGTCCCAGCCCTCCGGATACGGGACAATTTATGTACGAGTTCAACGGCGGCGGTTGTGGCGTGCTGGATTACGACGCCGACGGTTGGCCGGATGTGTATTTCACGCAGGGATGCCGCTGGGAGGCTCGTGGCGACCAGAACATACACCTTGACCTCCTGTTTCGAAATCTCGGTGACGGACGGTTCGTTGATGTGACGAATGCCGCTGGCCTTTTCGAAGACCGATTCAGCACCGGCGTCGCCATCGGTGACTTTGATAACGACGGATTCGCCGACTGTTATGTAGCCAACATCGGCGGCAACCGTCTGTTCCACAACAACGGCGACGGGACATTCAGCGTTGTCAATCAGCCGGCAGGTGTCGACGACCCGCACTGGTCGACCAGTTGCGTTATGGCTGATCTGAACGGTGATTCACTGCCGGACATTTATTCGGTCAACTACCTGCAAGGCGAGTCAATCTTCGAAACCGTCTGTCAACACGATGACGGACGGCCACGCATGTGCATGCCCTTCCATTTTTCCGCGGCCCAGGACCAATTCTATATCAATCTGGGAGACGGCCGGTTCGTTAATGCAACGGCGGAATCCGGCGTTCGAGTAACCGACGGCAAGGGGTTGGGAGTCGTGGCTGCAGACTGGCAGGGAGACGGCCGACTGAGCCTGTTTGTTGCCAATGATACGGTTCCGAATGCGTTTTTCGTGAATCGAGCATCGCAGGATGATGATGGGCCAATCTTTGAAGAGCGAGCTATGCCGGCGGGAATCGCACTGAACCATGCAGGCAGAGCAGAGGGATGCATGGGAATCGCGGTCGGAGACGTTGACGAAGACGGTGGCCTGGACCTGTTCGTCACAAACTTCCTTCGCGAGTCGAACACGTTGTATCGTTCGCTGCCAGGATCGTTCTTTGCCGATACCACACCGGATTCGGGACTTGCGGAACCCAGCCTTTCGATGCTCGGATTTGGCACGCAGTTTCTCGATGCGGACCTCAACGGTCAGCTTGACTTGATCGTTGTCAACGGTCACATCGACGATTATCGCCGCTACGGTCGACCGTATAAAATGTCGCCGCAGTTCTACCACAACACGGGACAAGGTCAGTTTTCGGTGCAAAGCGGTTCTCAAACCGGTCCGTATTTCAGTCAAGCGTTCCTTGGCCGCAGCCTTGCCCGCTGGGATTGGAACCGTGATGGGCGGGAGGATGCGGTGATCTCCAATCTGGATCATCCGGCCGCTTTGTTGACGAATACCACACGGCAGCACGGCAGATATCTGTCGCTGCGACTGCGAGGAGTCGAATCGTCGCGAGATGCTATCGGCGCCACTGTCACATTGCATGTTGGTGATCGACGGATCATTCGTCAGTTGACCTCCGGTGATGGCTATCAGGCCAGCAACGAACGAACGTTAATTTTCGGTCTTTCGGATTTCGCACGCGTGAAGCGGGTGGACATCGCGTGGCCGTCCCGAAGGACCGAATCCTGGAATAATCTCGAAGCTGATGGTGAGTATCTCGTAATCGAAGGCGTTGATCGCGCATTCCGGCTGGACAGGATTGGTCTGACAACGACCGCAGAGGACCGTCAGGAAAAATAAAACGGAGAGCGCTTTCGCGTCAATTGACTATGCAAGTCTGGCTTTCAGGCACGATCATCACTTTCGCCGAAATACGAATATTTGTCCGATCCTTGAGCGGAACTGTCCTCCTCCATGAATCGTGCCAGTTCCCAACTTAGAAATGGTCTGAAATGTATGGCGGTCAGCACTGCATCCGGTGCTGGTGGCCTGTACCCCCGAGCGCTGTGCGGGCAAACTGCATGGTAATGACGTGTGCCGCATTTTGCCTTCACACGAGTTTCCAGCAGAGTGTCAAACAAGTCCACGTTGAGCAAATCGTTACGAAGCGTTCCGTTGAATGATTCGACAAGAGTCGTTCTTCCGGGGGGCTCCCTGGTTCGACAAACAGAGTCCGGACGCACTTCCGATGCGGCGTTCAGTCACAGACGTCGCGCCTCGGCTGTTTCAGAGGTTTTCAGCCCTGCCGGATGCCACCCTCCGCAGAATCGATCTGTCCGGTTCCGCCTCGGCAACCAGCTTCTTCAATCGTGCGTTTTCTTTCTCCAGCGTCTTCAAACAAATAGTGACTGTGCAGTTCGTTGCCTGGTTACTTACCGTCTGCGCATCGTCGATGCAGACGCCACGCAGCTGGCGAGTACTGATACGATACAGGAGTCGAACAACGCCAAAGAATCAGGATTTTCGACCTGGTTCTCACGGGGGTTGGTTTATGATTCGATCAACGTTGCAATTTGGCAGCGCTGCAGCCAGCTTGGCGACCTCTTCCACCGACGCCTGTGTCCCGCCGATTCCGATGTAACGCAAACTTTTAGACGAAGCAAGTTGCATTATTCCTGCACCGGTCACACGGCTGTCCAATAGCATAAGCCTTTTCAAAACCGGCATCGTGGCAAAGACGTTCATGCCACGATCGGTGGCTTTCGTGCAATTCATCAGTGAGACAACGTTAAGTTTTTTCAGTCGCCCCAAAGCGTCCAGGCCGGCACCTGTGACCTGTGAATCCATCAGTACGAGCTCCTTCAAGGACGGGAACTTGCTGAGTTGAGCCACGCCGGCGTCGGTGACGTGCTCTGCTGGAAACTCAAAGACCTCCAGCGTTTTCCACTCAGGCAGAAGGGTCAGATCTGCGTCCCCAAATTGAGTATCCGAAATACTAAGGCGGCGAATTTCAGGAAATGCATGTGCGGCAAGATGCCGGGCTTCACCCTCGCCAATTGCGATTTCAAGTTCCTCCAACTGGTCCAGACCTGACAGCCCCTTGAGGGCCGACAGTTCAATGTTGCCTTCGAGAATCAGGCGTTGCAATTTGCTCCAGTTCCCAAGCGCCGCGATACCCGTCGCAGTCACGTCTACACTGCCGAGCGTCAGTTGTTCAACTCCTGGCATCTTACTTAGTCGAGCGAGACTGTTGTCGTCAATCGTCGATCGGACGAAGTGAATAACCGTAAGACTTTCAGATTTGACAAGTTCCGCGTCGACCAAATCATCGATTCCCCGACACTCGTAAAAAAGAATTTCCTGCAGCATTGCATGTTCTCGCAGGGCCACGATCTGCTCCGGCGACACGTCCATAGCATAGAACTCAGCGCTAACCACCTGGTCCTGCGCATTCCTGTGTAAGTTAGGCGACTGTATCCGGGAGGGTAACGCACTAACCGACGATGAGGAATTACGGCCTTCATCGTCGGCATTCTGGAAATACAGTAGCGAGAGAATCACAGTGAAGCACAACCCCGCCACCAGATATCGCAGTGTCCGTCGGTCAATCGTCACGATTGTTTGTCCCGTATGGTCAAGAAAACTTCGCCGAACTCAAAACGCCGTGAAACACGGGGCTCACGCCACGCCAGAGTCTCGCATCTCAGCCGCTTGATTTCATCTCTCGGCATTGGAAACTGGCAAATTTCTGCGCCGAACATGACCTTTCTGCTACAGCCATGGCACATTCTGGTTGCTGCATTCTGCGGCCCGGTGAACCAGCGACAGCAACGGATTATCCAATTCCGGAATGCGCAGATAGAAACGCTGCTGAAGAAACAAGCATCTGCTGCCGGATGACAATCAGCGTCGGTTACCGGCCGTCAAGGCTCATCTCACAGGCCGTAACGCTCTGCTGGAATTGGCGACCATCATTATGCCAGATACAATTCTCCGCTGGCACCGCGAACTCGTCGCGAAGAAGTTCGATTCGAGCGAGCAACGAAAGCCCGGACGCGGAACGGACTGGTGACGGTCTACGTTCTCGCCGCGATGCGCTTGAAAACTCGCCGCGTCCGGATTGTCGGGATCACGCCGAGGCTCAATGCCAGGTGGACGAAACAGGTCTGCAGGAATCTCACCGATTGTCATGACGGATTCCTGAAAGACGCCAGCCATCTCATCGTGGATCGAGACACCAGCTTCATCTCCATGCGTGAGTTCATCAAGAAAACACCGATACCGAAATGGTGTTGCTGCCACCGAAGAGTTCCAACGTGAACGCGTACATGGAACGTTGGTTCCGAAGCCTGAAGTCCGAGTGCCTTGACCGCATGATCTTCTTCGGACGGAAGTCACTGGAGAACGCTGTACACGAATACGTTCAGCACTACCACGGCGAGCGGAATCATCAAGGACTCGGTAACGAAGTCATCGAGCCTGTAGATGCTGCTGCCGCCGCCGGAAAAATCGGATGCCTTGAACGGCCTGGTGGCATGCTCAAGTGCCACCACCAACCCAAGGATATACTGCAAGATCAGCATCTGTTCTTGTCAAGTGGAAAGATTAGTTGTCCGGTGTTACGATCAACACCCAAGGTGTTGCTAAATGAGTTACCGAAGCCTATCGATCGCGATTCTGCTCGTCACGGGCTCGGCTTGGGCTGCCGATCCGGCTATTGAACGTCAGCGGCTCGATTTCTTCGAAACAAAGATCCGTCCCGTCCTCGTCGAGCATTGTTACGAATGTCATGCCGCTGAGTCCAGGAAGTTAAGTGGAGGCTTGCTCGTCGACTCACGCCAGGGTTTGCTGGAAGGTGGCGAATCGGGACCGGCTGTTGTACCGGGCGATCTGGAAGAAAGCCTGCTGATTTCCGCTCTGAAGCACGATGGCTTCGAGATGCCTCCCCAAGGGAAGTTGTCCGCAGCAGTCATTGCGGATTTCGAAAAGTGGATTCGCGACGGTGCGATTGATCCACGTCGCGATACCAACCTGGTTGCCAGGCCGAAGGCCATCGATATTGAAGCCGGACGGAAGCACTGGGCTTATCACCCACTCAAAGCACCAACCATCCCCACGACCAGGAATACAGCCTGGCCGCGCAACGACATCGATCGCTTTATCCTCGCCAGACTGGAGGCGGCAAGGCTGCAACCGGATCCCGACGCGAAAAAAATCGTCTTAGTGCGTCGGCTCTACTTCGACCTCATCGGTCTGCCTCCTGCGCCGGAGCAGATTGTCCAGTTTCTCAACGACAAGTCATCCGGGGCGTATGAGAATCTCGTTGACTCGCTAATGGCATCACCGCGCTTCGGTGAACGTTGGGGACGTCACTGGCTTGATGTGTCGCGTTTCGCGGAATCGATGTCATTGCGCGGAGTCTTACTCAAACATGCCTGGCGTTATCGCGACTACGTGATTGATGCGTTCAATGACGATCAACCCTTCGATCAGTTTCTCACGCAGCAACTGGCAGGCGATTTACTGAAGGCATCATCAGTTGAGGCACGGCGGCAGAATCTCATCGCTACGACGTTTCTGATGATGGGTGACACTCTGCTCGAGAACCAAAACAAGAGCCAACTCGACATGGATTTTGTCGATGAACAGCTCGACGTCATAGGAAGGGGTCTGTTGGCGCAAACGATCACCTGCGCACGTTGTCACGACCACAAGTTCGACCCCATCCCTACCCGCGATTACTACGCGATG
>JAQWOH010000030.1 GCA_029245955.1 Fuerstiella sp.
ACTGCATTCTTCTGGAGAACTGATCAATGTCCCTGTTCGCGGTGTTCGACGTTGAAACAACCGGGCTTTCATCGGCTCAGGGCGACCGAGTTGTCGAAATAGCAATCGTGGTTCTCGATGATCAGTTTCGAGTCGTTCGCATGCTTGATTCGCTGGTCCATCCTCAGCGATCGATCCCGTCTCGGGTGACACGAATCCATGGCATTTCGAACGAAGCGATTCGCGAAGCACCGACGTTCGCAGATTTGCTCCCTGAACTGATAGACTGTTTTTCCGGCGTCACTCATTTGGTCGCCCACAACATCTCGTTTGATGTTGGTTTTCTTCGAGCTGAACTGTCAGGGTGCGGCGTTGAAATGCCCCATTCATTTGGTCGTTTGTGCACGATGCAGTTGGCCCGTCAAAAACGAGTGGCACAGAACGCAAAGTTGGCAACAGTTGTGTCGGCTCTTCGTATCCCAATGATCTCCAATGCTCATAGAGCAATTGTGGATGCTGGGGCGACGGCGAGGGTTCTGAGCTTGCTGCTCGAAGAAGATGCGTCCGTTTCCCACAGTCCCATTCGCTGGCCGATGCATCAAACATTATCAGGTTGCCCACGACAATTACCACGGGACAATCCCCCAATCACATTGCAATCACTGACCAGCTTTGGGCTTGCCATTGCTTCGAATGCCACCCGACCAGTGGAAAAACGATAAGGATTTCAGGCCAATTCGTCATTGAAACCGGTTCAACATTCTGCCGCTGACGCTGCACACGAATGTCCGGCCAATCGAGCGACCGACGCTAGCGCGGCCACCTGAACGTGGTACCTGTTGACGCAAATGAATTCTTCTGTTTCAGCGAGCCGGTCTTTGTTCGTCGTGAACTTGCCAGCGATTCCGGGTAGGCTTCAAAGCGAGCACGGACCGCACACGGGCCTCTTTCTTCCTCACACATGGACACGACTTTTAACGGGAGCACATTATGCGTAACGATCTGACCGACATCACACTCGTTGTTGACCGCAGTGGGTCCATGGACTCCATCAAAAATGATGCTCAGGGCGGTATCAACGAATTCATTCGTGAACAGGCTCAGGAATCGGGAGAAGCGTTGTTAACGCTCATGCAGTTCGACACGGAGTACGAACTTGTACACAACGGCATCAATGTCGCCGACGTGCCGCCCTACGAATTGAAGCCTCGTGGCATGACGGCTCTGCTGGATGCGGTCGGCCGAGGCATCAATGAAACTGGTGAGCGTCTGGCAGCAATGCCGGAGGAGAATCGCCCGGGGCTCGTGGTCTTCGTTATCGTTACGGACGGACTCGAGAACGCCAGCCAGGAGTTTCCCCGAGCCCAGATTCGGAAGATGATTAAACATCAACAGGAAGGCTACAACTGGCAGTTCACGTTTCTGGCGGCCAATCAGGATGCCTTTGCTGAAGGCGGCAGCCTCGGCGTCGACGCAGATGGCATTGCTAATTTTGCAATGGGCAAGATGAAGGCGACCTATGCGGCCACGAACGCCAAGGTGGCCAGGATGAGGAAAGCGTCGGCCGCAATGGAATCAATTGATAACGCCTTTCTGCCGTCCGAGCTGGCGGCCATGTCAGATAAGCCTGACGACGATCAGGCAATCGAACTAGACTGAGTTTATCCGTTCTGCATCGCTGTACAGTGCAGCTCAAGCTACGACTGCAGTGGCGGCTCCACAACTGTTCCGGTTTCTTGCTTCAGGAAAACCACCTGTTCACCAGACCGATTTATCCAAAGTGTAGGCACGCGTTGGCAATGTCTTGAGTGCCCCTGATTTGTTTTTGGTCCTACGTCTATGGGTTCACTGATTCCGTGTCATTCAGACGCCAATTCTCGATGTATCGGTACATGTCTGATTGAAGTTGTGAAAGATTCAAGTAGGCGTCAGGCATACCTTTACCACTCGGGTTTTTCTTCGCCTGATCCTGAACTACGGAGCGAGGAATCAGCCATGTCTGCTGAATGTTGAGTTCATCAGCTTCTTCGACCGTATGCACAACCGCCAGGAAGTCCCACTCATCAAAATCAAATTCACAAAACGCAGCTCCGGGCTTCATCTGATTCGTCTTTACGCAGATTTTGACATCTGGCTCAGCAACCACGTCAAGTTTCCGACCTTCAGAATGTATTTCGCTTGCAATGCCACCTCGTAGCCCAAGCATCGCAACGACGAAATGCTTACCAGCCCTGCCAACGAGTTGTGTATTCATCACCTCTCCTATTTCGTTTGAATTACGGAACGCTTACATCAGTGTGTCAGTCGCACGAACACATGTTCCCGTTTCGGTTGCGACAGAGACTTCAGTATATCGCCGCAAAGACTCGATTTGTGCTGCTGACCTTACCCCGATTTTAGTACCAACCTAAGTGAGAGAATCGGGGCATGTCCGAATTATTCCAGGTGTCGCCATGTTCAGGAAGTGGATTGGAATTTGTTGAGCGTTTCGGGAAGGTCCATCGAGCATAGAAAATCTGTCCCGCGGCAAAAGACGACGAATCATTCGATGGCAGGTGGAAGTGTCGGAACCGTCGCAATGACGGCGCCAAACTTCCCAATTTCGTCTGGAGTTTATGATGTCAAAAGAATCCGTCTGCCCTGTCATCGAATCATCGAAAACATCGAATTCTCTTGTAACGCCCATCGATGTCACAGAATTCAATGGGATTTCGTTCCGCACAATCGCGCCTCAGCTGCAGACCCTGCAGCAGTGGGTCTTGTGGCGGCAGATTGATCGTGATGGAAAATCGAAAAAATGCCGCTCAGTATTGTCACCGGTCACGGGGCAAGTTCGACAGGTCCTGCGACGATCGATGATGCACAATTACAGCTCGACCACCGACCCGGTTCTTTGCGATTGATCGGCAGCGAAAACGATTCGCAGGCTCGTCATGACGCGATCCTGGTGAGACGACATATCCTGATCGTTTCGAATGCAGTCGATAAATGCTTGCTGTTCGAGAACGGCAAGCCCGTCATGATCCGGCTCGTTAATCCGGATTCGCTCATCCTTGCGGACGAATTCCTTATCCTTTTGCTCGGCAAAGTGTCGCAGGATCGTGTTCGCCTCAACGTGGTGATCCTTGTCGTCCGAGCGTCCCTTGTCCGGCACGATGCTGGCTGCTCCGGCGGGCCCGACAACATCTTTAACGAAGTAGGCGGTCTCGCTCATCATCGGACCCCAACCCGCTTCGTACCATCCCACAGAGCCGTCTTCGAACTCCACCTGAAGTTGTCCGTAGTTGCAGATGTGCTCAGGGACGAGATCCCAGTTGCGACACCCGATCGCGTGGACTCGCACCGGGCGAGACTGAGCCATCTGATACATGATGTCGACGTAGTGCACGCCGCAATCGACGATCGGCGACTGCACCTGCATGATGTTGAACAGCGTGTCATAGAACTCGCCCTTCGTCTGTTGATTTAGATTCATACGCATGGCGAGCGGCTTGCCCAGCTCATGAGCGATCTGGATGAATCTGCTCCACGAAGGATGCGTCATGAGGATGTAGCCGACATAAATCTTGCGATTGACGCGGTTGGCTAGTTCGAACAACTCCTGAGATTGCTCGATCGTCTCCGCCAGTGGCTTTTCCACGAATACGTGCAGGCCGCGATTCAGTGCTGTGGAGACGTAATGAAAGTGAGAATCGGTGTAAGTGCTGATCGCGACCGCGTCCGGCGACGTTTTTTCCAGTGCCTCCTCAAAATCCGTAAATCGTGGGACGTTGCCACCCAGTTCATTGGCAAGCTGTTCCGAGCTGGAGTAGTTTCTCGTCACGATGCCTGCGTTTCGCACGCCATCGATCTTGTCGTAGGCTTTGGCGTGCAGCGAACCCATAAATCCGGCACCGACACTCAGCACTTTGATTTCATTGCTCATTGATTCATCCTGTGACTTCGGCCAACATCGTACTGCAAATTACTCGGCTTGGCGTCGACCGGCAACGGGACAGACCGGTGCGTGCCGTATTTCGTGTCAATCCGCTGTGGTCCGTGATCCATCAGCCTGAGTTGCCCTGCCGGCAGATGATCCAGATACGCCGATGACCATGGGCTGACTGTGTTGTAAAAACTCATCATCTATAATCTCGATTCCATCACGTTTGTCGAATGCACGCCTTGTCAAGCGGTCGAGCTCGTATTCGACGTCTGTCGTCGGGAAAGCGATACTACGGTGACACGCAACAGCACACCCTCGGCGACACAAAGTTTCGTAACGGTTCCTCATTGTGAATTTGATATGACTCAACTTCTGAATTGTTTTGCTGTATTAGTCATGCTCACCGGCCTGGTGCTGGCTGACGATGAGGTACCGATTACAGATCCTCCGTCAATCGACTTTGCAGCAGAACTACCCCGAATTACACCGACTGAACCGACCGACACGATTGCAAAGTTCAGCGTTATGCCTGGATTCCGAGTTGAATTGGCGGCGTCGGAACCACTTCTTCGTGATCCGGTGGCAATCGACTTTGACGAACACGGCCGGATGTTTGTGGTCGAATTTCCCGAGTACAACCAGAAGCACGCTCGCAGCACGATTGCAGACACAGGGCGCGTGCGAGTTCTCTCGGATACTGATCGCGATGGTGTTTTTGATCAGAGTGAGATTTACGTTGACAAGCTGTCGTATCCGACTGCCGTCATCTGTTACGACGGCGGCGTCTTTGTCGGCGCAGCTCCCGACATTTTGTATTGCAAAGACACGAACGGCGACGGTCGTGCAGACATACGTCGCGTCTTCTTTACAGGCTTTGGGCAGGAAGTTCAGCGGGCCGGTCAGGCACAGCTCAATTCGTTCCGCTGGGGACTCGACAACCGAATTCACGTCTGCACGAATTTTTCCGGCGGGCTGATTCAGCGCCCCGACGTGAAGAATTCGAAACCGGTTACGGTGAGGAATCGGGGATTTAGTTTTGATCCTCGCACGCTGCACTATGAAGCTGTTAGTGGCGGCGGCCAGCATGGGCTGACCATTGATGACTGGGGGCGCGAGTTTCGCTGTCGGAACAGTGATCCATTCAAGTTTCTGGTCTATGACGAACGGTACCTCGCGCGCAATCCGTGGCTGACTGCGCCTCCACCTTCCGTCAATATTCTGGAAACCGGCAAGTTCACGCAGCTTTTTCGGATCAGTCCCGACGAGCCATGGCGAGTTCTGCGGACACGAATGCGAACAGAAAAGCTGTATGCCGGATCGAACGAAGGCGGCAAGCCATCGGGTTTTTTCACGTCGGCAACCGGTGTGACGATTTACCGTGGCGACGCGTGGCCAGCGAAGTTTCGCGGCACAGGATTCGTAGGCGAGGTTGCCAACAACCTGATCTTTCGCGCAAAGTTCGAACCGGACGGTGTGAACCTTGTTGCCCGCCGTGCCGACTCCGACCGTGAGTTTCTGGCATCCAAAGACAACTGGTTCCGACCGGTACAGTTTGCCAACGGTCCTGACGGCAATCTTTATGTGGTCGACATGTATCGCGCGTTGATCGAAGGAGCGTCGTTCCTTCCGCCGGAAGTCCTCAAGCACATCGACGTGACGGGTGGGGTCCACCGTGGCCGCATCTATCGCATCGTTCCGGAAGGCCACTCAAAACGCTCGCAACGATTCCCGGCGAAGGCCGAATCGCGGGAACTCGTAAGAATGCTCGAACACCGGAACGGCTGGCATCGAGACACCGCTGCGCGACTGCTTTACACGCGACAGGACAAATCCGTCGTTGCCGACATTCGCCGGCAGTTTTCCGAATCCAGATTCCCTCTCGGACGCCTGCATGCGCTCTACGCATTGGACGGATTACAGTCGCTGGATGTCGATGTTCTGCTGCAGGCTCTGTCCGACGATCATTCCGGTGTTCGCGAACATGCTTTGAAACTGGCTGAACAGTTCGCAGCAGAGACCCCGGACATCCAGGAACAGATCATCGCGAACTCATCTCATTCGGAAATTCGGGTCCGCTTCCAGGCGGCGTTTTCTCTGGGCGTCGTCGACAGCGATGAAGCATGCGCAGCGTTATCGAGACTGGCGGTTCGTGATGGCAACGATCCATGGTTCCGTGTGGCGGTCCTTTCCTCCGCCGGAGGACGTCAGGCAAAGGTGTTTCGCCTGCTGCTCGCCGATCAGCAGGTTCGGTTCTCTCAGCATGGACGCGAACTGCTGACACAACTTGGGTCTCAAATTGCCGGAGCCGGTGATGTTCAGGCCGTGCGGGATTTGGCTGGCGAAGTCGCCGACCTTCCGCCGGCTGAGTCCTCGCTGGCAAATGCTGTCATTCGTCGGGCCGCTCTGGACGCAGGCTCCGCTGAGGTTGCCCGAACGCTCCTTGCATGTGGAGGAAGAACGCAGGAGATCATGGAGGCTCAACTGACTCAGGCACGACGAACGGTCACGGACGAATCAAAGAAGTCGGCGGCCCGTGTGTCCGCGATTCGTCTGCTGAGTCTGCTCGACTTTGCAGACGTACGGCCAATTGTTCTGCAACTGCTTGATGTCCGCGAGGACAGTTCGGTCCAGCGTGCTGCGATCAACATGCTGGGCCGCTTCGACCAGCTGGAGGTGGCTGCAATCATTCTCGACCGGTGGCAGCGTTTCAGTCCTCAACTTCGATCCAGTGCGGTTGACACTCTGGCGACGCGACCGAAGTGGCTGCAGGCGTTCTTCGATGCCATTGAACGTGGACACATTCGAACTGGCGAAGTGGATGTAGCGAGAATTCAGATCTTCACGAAGCATCCGGAGGCGAGCGTGCGACAACGAGCCGTTCAGTTGTTTGCCGAATCACGAGCCTCGGAAAGCAGACAGAAAATCGTGACTCGATACCAGCCGGCCTTGACCATAGAAGGAGACGCTGCGCAGGGTCGAGCACACTTCCGCAAGACCTGTGCGGCGTGTCACCGGCTTGAAGGTGTGGGTAACGTCGTCGGCGCGGACCTCAAAGCAATACGCAACCGCGGCATGCCCGCGATCCTGCTGAATGTGCTGGACCCGAATCGCGAAGTCAAACCGCAGTATCTGACGTACGTGGTGATTGCGGACGACGGACGTTCGCATACCGGAATGATTCAGTCAGAATCGGCCAACAGTCTTGTGCTGCGTCGGCCCGACAATACAAACATCACCATCCTGCGGGTCAACATCGAAGAAATGCGGAGTACCGGTATCTCCTTTATGCCCGAAGGGCTGGAGCGACAGCTCGACCTTCAGGCGATGGCTGATCTGCTGGCGTTTCTGGGCTCATTGAAATAGTTAAATGACATGACGAACACAATTAATCGACGTCGCTTTTGTTCAACGGTCGCCGGCCTCGCCGGTACGGCCGTGGTGGGTGTGCTGAATTCGCCGGCTCACGCTGTGGCGAAAGAATTTCCACCGGGGCGATTCGTGGATGTGCATGTTCACATCGGCGGCATTCGAAAAGGAGCAACTCGTCCGTTGCTGGTCGAAGATCTGCTGAAGTGGATGGATCTCAACGATGTTGCTCAGGCCTGCGTACTGCCACTTGTCTCGCCGGAATCTTTCCCCAACCCTGTGTCCACTGAGTACGTGCTGGAACACACACAGCCGCATCGCGATCGTCTGATTCCCTTCTGCTCGATAGATCCTCGTAATACCTGGTATAGCAGCGGACAGGCGCTCATCGGTCAGCTTGAGCGTTACAAGGAAAAAGGTGCCCGAGGTTTCGGCGAACACAAGCCGGGCGTCGAAATCACCGACAAACGAAATCTAGCCATCTTTGCCGGCTGCCAGTCAACCGAATTGCCCGTTCTGATTCACCTGGATTCTCGGCGCAACGTTGATGTCCCGGGGCTGCCCGGACTGCAATCGGTGCTGAAGATGTTTCCGCAGGCAGTTTTTATCGGGCACGCTACGGGATTTTGGAATTCCATTTCCGGCGGGCCGAACGTTTCGCTCAGTGGATACCAAAAGGGCAAGGTTGAGCCAGGTGGCGCGCTTGATCGCCTCATGGACGAGTTCCCCAATCTGTACGGCGACCTTTCCGCGTTCAGTGCCTACAACGCGGTCTCCCGAGATCCCGATTTCGGACGCGAGTTTCTCATTCGCCGAGCCGATCGGATGCTGTTCGGTACGGACTTTCTGACTCCCGATCAGGAGATCCCTCAACTGGATTTCTACCGCCGACTGGATCTCCCTGCCGATGTTCGGCAGAAGATTTTTAGAGACAACATTCGCCGAATACTCAAGCTGACGGCGGAATAGACTAAATCGAAGAGTGAACTGACGCCGCTCCGGCACCGGCGTTTGAAGCAACATCGATCGCAGATGAAACAGTATGACGCGAAGACCACGCAGGGACAGAGACGAGCTTTCCTGTTTATGTCCGCGTCTCGAAACTCCGAGGGCTCTGTACCGGGTCTAATCCTGTTACACTAACGGCCCATTCGTAATTTTCTTTCCGGGCAGTGTCTGAAACACGATGAAACGAAGCATTCCTTTTACCTTGATGGTACTTGTGGTTGCCGCCTCTGCGGCGCCGACCAGCGCGGTCGATTCGAAGTCGATTCCACCAATCCCGGTCGCTCATCGCGGACTTTTACGCCACGCTCCGGAGAATACGCTGCCTGCCTTTGCGGTCTGCCTGGAACTCGGCATTGGATTCGAGCTCGACATTCGAACGACAAAAGACGGTCATCTGGTCGTTTTGCATGACGACAATGTCCAGCGCACAACAGATGGGCCATCGCGATCTGTCCGTGACATGACACTCCGTGAGGTCAAACAGCTGGATGCGGGAAGCTGGTTCGGCAGGGCCTTTGCCGGAGTGCGTATTCCGACACTGGAAGAGACGCTCTCCCTGGTTGCAAAACGAAAACGCGACCGGACTATCATCGCGTTAAATGTGAAACACGTCACGCGTGACGGCGAGGCCAGGCTGGTTTCACTGGTGAAGACGCACAAGCTGCTGCGCGAGTCGTTTGCGTTCGACCAGAGCGATGAAATCAGCAGACGACTTAAGAAACTGAATCCTGCCTTTCGCATTGGTCAAAACGTCAACCGGCAAAGCATTGGTGCTCGACTTGAGGAAGGGCTGTTGGATTGTTTCCTGTTGACAGCGACACCCACAGCGGAGGAAGTCTCACTCCTGCGCCGGCACGGCAAACACGTACTGTTCAACTACGCAGGTTCTGGCGAGGCACGTCGTAATCGAGACACCTGGAAGCGAGCGGCGGCCGCTGGTATCGACGGTCTGCTGACGGATTACCCGCTGGAATGTCGATCCACATGGCGAACAATCTCTGGCTCCGATGCCAGCGTTCCTCCGCTCAATCCGCAGGGAGTCTGGGTGGAAACTCCGTGGGCAACGCCGGTGATCGACCGTGGCATGGCCGAGGCCTGGGACCACATGGCCGTCGACAATCCTTACATCCACGTCGAGGGCGACAGGTTTTTTTGTTTCTACGAAGCGCAGGACAAACCCATTGCCAGCGGGGGACGTGAAGCATTCGGGATTGCTGTTTCCGAGGACGGGACCACCTGGAAGAAGTTGCCAGGTAACCCAGTCCTGACAACAGGCGACGACGGCGCGTGGGATGACATTGTTGCCAAACTGCCAGCCGGAGTGATCAGGCGGAACGGTCTGTATCACCTCTTCTACTCGGGGCGGAACAGCCACACGAAGCAGATCGGCCTTGCCACAGCCCGCGAACTCACGGGCCCCTGGACGAAGTGCCCGGACAATCCTGTTCTCAAGAGCCGAGCAGGAAAATGGGATCAGGTCCTTTCAACTCATCCTGCTGCGGTATTTGAAATCGACGGCCGCTGCCATCTGCTGTTTCGAGGAATGGAACGGCGATACCAGCACCAGGGAGTTGGCCTGGCAGTCAGCTCTGACCTTCGTCACTGGCATCGGCCAGCGGACGCACCAACGATTCCGGTCAGCGAAGAGATCGCCTCACTGGCCGTCGCGCAGGTCAACCAGCGTTTTGTTGGCATCTCGCAGCCAATGGACCTGCAGAACCGCAGCTACTGGTTTTCGGATGACCTGATGCAATGGAAAAAGGGCCCGCCGGTCAATTTTCGCGCGTCGGTCAAAGCCGAAACGCTTTCAAACCCGTTTCTGTCCGGCGGGCAATGGACGGTTCTCTACGAGCAGAAAGATCGCATCTACCGAGCCGTCCTGCAGCCCTCCACGCACCGTCGGCAACACACACCGTCGAAAAAGGAACCAGAGTGAATCCTCCGCAATACACCTCTTCGCCGGGCTGTGCCGTGACCGCGGTACAGCAACACGCGTTGCCGTAATGATGTTCGACATGATCGCTTACACTGCCAGAACCCAAATTCAACAAACTCTGGCGGCGGGAATCGCAGCATATTGATGTGAAACGTGCTGACGCGAAGCCGTAGGGTCAAAAAACTGAACCGCGCTCAAAGGTCTTTGACAATCAGGTGTTAGCAGCAGAAGTTGACATGATTTTCGGCTGACCAGTCGATCACAGTAACGTCGAGTGGTCTCGAAATACGCCTCATTTCGCGGTCGGCGCATACCTTCATCGCAGAATGACCACAATTCGGTGCAGCTCAGAACTCGTCAGGCAGCGCGTCGGTGGTAGTACTTCAGCATGCCACCGAGCCGTTCACGGCATTCAATGTGGCCATCAGTAGAAGCGGCATCATCGCACGGCTCTATCAGTTCGTTGCTCAGTCCCTGATAGTTCCGTTCGGCGTGGTAATGCTCGACGTATTCGCGCACTGCGTTCTCCAGTGACCTTTGCCCGAAGAAGATCATTCCACTGAGACATTCTGACTTGAGACTGCGAAACCATCGCTCCATGAAGGCGTTAAGGTTGGGACTCTTCGGTGGAAGCAACACGGTTTCGGTGTTCTTTTCGATGAACTCGCGCATGGCGATGAAGATGGTGTCTCGGTCAATCGCATCCACGACTTCCTGACGGATGCGTGGTCGACCAGGTTGGCGTTTGTTGCTGGAGTCGAACTTCTTCGCGACCAGTTTCCGGTGCCAGCGGAGAATCGTGTCTGGCGTGACGATGGTTGTGAGTTCCAGCAGAGCCTTGCGACCGATGGCGTGAGCCTTCACCGCCAGTAACCGACGCTGGTCGTCATCGAGCAGCAGTCGCTTCTTTCCGAGCTTCTTCAGCAGGGCTTCGATCTGAGCATTCTGGAATTCGATGATCTGTTGCTGCCGTTGATTGACCATGCCACAGAGTGCAGCGAGCAGAATGTGCCATGGCTGGAGCAGGAACGACATGTTAGGCGCCGAAAATCGTCAGCTTCCGGTGCCGACAGGTGAAATCAAGCGGCGGAGATGAGAGACTCTGGCGTGCCGTAAATCCCGTGTTTCACGACGTTTTGAGTTCGGCGGAGTTTTTTGGCCCTACCGGTTCGCACGCGAGTCATTGCGAAGAGCGTTTGGCACGGGGAGTCCTGACTTCGTTATTTCTCCAAGTGCGTTCGAATTTGCACAACGCGTGCTTTCGCGGATTGCACCTCGTCCATGTAAAACACGGCGGGTTTGAGTTTCTTCTGTGAGTAGAGCCTTGCCTGGTCAAAAAAGTGAGGTGACTGTCGTCGGCCGCTGGCTCCGAAGGGCATGATGCTGGCAGCTCGAATGTGGTGATCGAACTCTACGACTGACATATACGATGCTCCGACCACAGCGAATCTTTGGGGCCGAATGAAGCGGATTTCGGGCGATGAGTAGACCGTGCAGATGATGCCCAGGGGGCCGGGGGCGCCCGGACACGGTATATTCTCGAATATTGGATTCAATCTGATTCCGGCGTGCTGAACATCCGGTTGATCGGCCACGCGCTGCAGTCGATGAGCTTCGCCCCATGGTTTCTTCCAGGTTCCATACAAGCTCTTCAGTTTGTCGGCAGCCTTTTTCAAAGCTGTGAACCAGGAGAGTCGATCCGATGCGTATTGTGATTTCAGGGTCTCTGCCGGATAACCGAAACCGTAGAGCTCTTCATACCAGGCAACCATCAGCGTGGCGTGAGCGCCTTCAATCGTGCAGCGGTAGTCCCAGTTCTGCAAGTATTCCCAGTATTCGCCAATTTCCGATGCGAGCACACTGTCTTCCCGCTTCAGTCGATCGTAGTCGCCTTTCAGTTTGGGAAGCTCCGTCAGTGCCCAGTACATGCGTGTGTCGAACGCCAGCTGCTGAAGGCCGCCGTAAGTCAAATCTTCCACGTCCTTGAGGATGTGTCGCGACATTTTCGACCGCCGCATGTCCACCTCTGCATCTTCCATCATGTACGAAGGGAAATCGTCGCGAGACGGGTTGTCGGATTCGAGGTGACACGTCGTGAAGGGTGCGGAGTTACAGCTTTGAACGTAACCACATTGGGGGTTCAGCACCTGAGGCAGATCGTCGAAGGGGTGAATTCCCTTCCAGTCCGCGGCCGGCCGGCTGCCGTCAACCGGTTGCCTCCAGTTGAATGACGGATCCCGCACAGGAATCGTGGCGTTGTAGGCGTAGAAGATGTTGTTCGAATTGTCGGCGTAAACCACATTGAACATGGGAATCGCGCAGTGACTGATGGCAGCACGCCACTCTTCGAAGCTTTGCGCCAGCACCATACTCAAGGCCTGATGGATGCGGTTAAGGTCAAACAGGCCGGCCACCTGTGCCGACAAAAAAGTGTCGTCTGATTCTCGACGAACAATCGGGCCGTGGTGAGTCTTGCGGAATGTGAACTGCCGTTCCGTCATCGTGCCGTGTGACTTCACGCGCAGAGTTTCCTTCCACTGTTGAGCCTCACGGTAGCCGTCTCCATAGCGGTAGTTCAACGGATGATCCGGATCGTCGAATGTCACGCGCCAAGCGTCAGCGATGTCGGGTGCGTTAACGGTATAGGTCCAGCCGAGATGTTCGTTGTGGCCGATTGTTGGAAACGGGTTTCCAAAGAAACATGCTCCCGAAAAATTCAGCCCCTCGTCGCTGCGAATGTGAGCCTCAGTGAACTGTCCTATCCCATACCATGGCTGATGCGGGTTGATGAACAGCATCGCGGCGCCGGATTTTGTACGAGAACCGGAAATAGCCCAGGCATTCGATCCGACTGCTTCGCGCACTTCGGCGGCAAACCCGGTTTTCGGAAGAGGCTGCCAGTCCCAGGCGAATGAGTTCATACCGGACTGAGCGGAAGACCATAATGCGACATCGTCCGGTCCACGATCCTGGGGTTTGCCAACGTGTACCTGGCGGTAGATGAAATGCAACAGCATGTGGCGATCCATCGCAATTGAGTACCACGGTTCAAACCTGGAAATCAGTCGCGGCTTTTCTTCCGGGTGAGTTTTGAGGTAATAGTTGATACCGTCGGCATAAGCGGTCGCCATGCGCTGATATTCGGGCTTCAACTCTTGAAAGTCTTCCCGTGACCTTCGCGGTATTTCGAAACTGCGGTTGAGAATGTCGGACCGAATTCCATCCTGGCCGTTGATCTCCGCGTAGCGGCCCAGCGACTGAATGCAGGTGTCCTCAAGTTGCCAGAAGTAGTCTTCGGCTTGCGCGTACCCCATCCCAAAAAATGCATCGGCATGCGTCCGCCCGTGAATATGGGCAACGCCCCAACGGTCTCGCGTAATGCTCGCGGACGTCATGCGGGTTGATGCTGCGAATCGACTGTCCGCGTACCCAACTTCAACCGAGAAAGCGGCAAGGGCTACGACCGTCAACATTGTCCAGCGGCAGATCGATGTCTCGAATGCGATTCCACAAAGCGAGTCAGCTGCATTTCGTTGGCCCAGTACCTGTTGCCGTGTTGCGTCTGAATTGGAATTGGTGATTGCCATTGGAGAGCTACTTTAATTATGTGGTTGACAGCGACGCGGGTGGCCGGCGGCCGTCAGCCATGATATGCAGGTGAATCACAGAATTCAGCCCTGCTGTTCGTCACGAGACTCTGAATAATCTTATCCGAGTTCTCGGACAGTGAGATTCACAGAAGAGTCATTTGCTCATAACCCGGAACCCCGGATCTGGAAACGGTTCGGACCTCTACTCTCACTCGGAAACTGCTCTAAATCACAACAGCACGTTTGTGAGAGTTCCGGATGAC
>JAQWOH010000004.1 GCA_029245955.1 Fuerstiella sp.
AAGAGTACTGCGGTGTAGCAGTTATTGTTTGATCAGCTTTTTACGTGGCCAACTGATCAACCACGACACGCCACCCTGATCGACGATGACCCAGTCAATTCCGATCGCCCCCGATAATCTGGTGTAACGGAACACGCTGAAAACAACGGCTTCGTCACGCCTATTATATCTCCATACGCCCGCAAAGGCGAGGTCCCGTTTGGGGAATTTATCTGCGTATCAATCGCATAAGGGGAGCATCAGGGCTGTTTGGACAGAATATCCTGCCCGATTGACCTCAGCTCATCCAGCAGGGCCGTCAGATCCTGCTCTGTGGTCAGCGGGTTCATCAAGGTGACACGCAGCGCCGCCCGCCCGTTCAGGTTTGTCTGCACGATGTAGAACTCTCCCGATTTCACCAGTCGTGAACGCAATTCCTGCTGCAGTCTGCCCACATCGGCGGTAGACCCGTCACGCAACGACTTCGGCAAATATTGAAATACCACGATATTGCATTCCGGCGTGTGCAGAACTTCAAAATCGTCTGCTTCCACCAGGCAATTGCAGAAGTATTCTGCCAGAGCAAACGTACGATCGACCATCTGTTCGAAAAGCTGTTCTCCATACAGTGCCCAGATCCCCCACAGACCGAAGCCGGTTGATCGTTTGGTGCACTCAATGGTTCGAGTGCCGTTGTCGAATTCCGCCATGCCAGGATTCGACGGATCAAACAGATACGGTGCATCCTGTTGAAATGTCTGAAACCGATGGGCGTGGTTTCGATACAGCACGGCGGCGCACAATGCCGGCACAAACAGCATCTTATGAGCATCCCATACCACACTGTCGGCCATATCAATTCCGTCCAGCAGGTGACGGTGCGTGCGGCTCATGAGCGCCGCCCCGCCGTGAGCAGCGTCGACGTGCAGCCACACATCGTGGTCACGACAGACTTTGGCCACCTGCTGCAAAGGGTCGAACGCTCCGATCGGTGTCGCACAGGCGCTGGCACAGACGGCCATGACCTTGCGGCCTGCAGCCTTCTGTTCCAACAATAATTCATTCAGCCTGGAAGGATCCATTCGACGACGATCATCGAGAGCAGCTTTGACGACGTGACGAGTGCCGAGCCCCAGTATGCCGGCGGACCGATTCATACAGTAGTGCGAATCCGCATGAACGACGAGGACGACATTCTGTGGCAGACCCACTTCCCAGCTGCCGGGAAAGACGACATTACGGGCGGTCAGGAGTGCTGTGAGATTTGCCAGGGATCCACCGTGGGTCAGCACACCACATGACGTATCGGGGTTCCAGCCGACTTTGCGGCACAGGCTTCTGGTGACCGCATGTTCGACGGCGGTTGCCCAGGGCCCCATTTCGTAAATGGCCATCGGCTGGTTGGTGAGTGACCCAACCGCGTCGAATAGTCCGGCAACCGGGTTACTGGCCGGAACCTGATGCCCGATGTAACGAGGATGATGGAGGTTCTGTCCTGAAGACAGCATCTTTTCCAACAGAGCTTCAAACTTACCTGCACGTTCCTGCTCAGACTGTTCTCCGACGCCGCCGGGAGCCAGAAAAGCCTCGGCCTCGGCAATCGTATCGACAGGCTCCTTCCAGTTCAGAACAACCGTCTCTCGGGCCATGACCTTGCGCAGATGCCTGGCCATACATTTCTGCCAGATCGCGGACAGATCGTCAAAAACCGATGCTCCATAACTGGCCGCAATGAGGTTCGAGCTTGCTGTTTTTGCTTTCTCTGGTTTCAAGTTTCTGTCTTCTGTGAAACTGCGGGACATCCGGCTGAGACAATCTGCCCGCCATCGTGGCCGGCTCCAGGCCCCATTTCAATGATGTAGTCCGCATGCCGAACCACCAGGGAATCATGTTCGATCACGATCAGGCTGTGACCGATTTCGATGAGGTGATTGAAACATTGCATCAAAGAGGTGATGTCCTTTGCGTGCAGGCCCGTGGATGGTTCGTCCAGGATGAACAGTGTTGGACCGGATCGGGACCTGCCAGCGGCAGCGCGGTTACGTGGGACAGTTGCATTCTCGTCCTGCGGGATGCCGGCCAGCAGACTGGCTATTCGCAGCCGCTGGCATTCGCCCCCCGACAGTGTCGAGACCGGCTGCCCCAGGCAAATATAGCCCAGACCGGCTTGGCGCAGAGCGTTGAGACATTGCTGGATCTTTCGGTGGCCATTAAAAAACACGAAGGCTTCATCCCCCGTCATTTTCAGAATATCGTGAACATTGCGGTCACGGTAACGGACATCCAGAACATCAGCACGAAACCGTCGTCCTGCGCACTGTTCGCACGTCGTTTCGATGTCAGCCAAGAACTGCATTTCCACTGTAACAACACCGTGACCTTCACAGTGTTCGCAGCGTCCCCCCTGCACTGAATTGAAGCTGAACATTCCCGGCTTGTAGTTGCGTTTTCGGGCTTCATGAGTCGCTGAGAAAACCTTGCGGATTTCGTCAAAGCAGCCGATCGTGGTGGCCGGGATGCTGCGTCGTGATCGCGGAAGCGGGCTTTGATCCAGCAGGGCCACTTCCGAAAGATCCTTCCAGCCGTCAACATTCGCTACAACAATGTCGCCGGACATATCGCATGTCTGGCCCAGACGCCGACATAGAGCCGGGTATATGGCGTCAACGATGAGTGAACTTTTTCCGCTACCACTGACTCCGGTGACGGCGCAGATCACCCCCAGCGGCAACGCACCCGACAGTGTTTGGATATTGTGGCACGTGACACCGGTGAACTTAAGCCATGACGCCGGCTGGCGGAACTGCACACGAGCTGGTGCCCGTATGGACTCAGCAAGGGAGTCTGCAGTGGCTGTGGAACCTGATGCGAACAGTTCTGAAGGTGTTCCCTGAAATACGACCGTACCCCCGGCATTGCCTGCTTCCGGTCCGATTTCGACCAGTTCGTCGGCGGATCTGATAAAGTCTCCATCGTGTTCCACGACAACGACCGTATTGCCGAGCTGCTGCAGGCGTCGAGTCGCTTCAATCACGCGTTGGGTGTCGGCGGGGTGCAGACCGCTGGTTGGTTCGTCCAGCACATAGAGTGTGTTGATCAAACCCGAACCCAGTGCCGCGGTCAGGACGACGCGCTGTGCCTCGCCTCCGGACAACGTCTTCATGGTGCGGTCGAGTGATAAGTATCCCAGTCCGCAGTCGTTCAGAAAACGCAGGCGGTCCCTGAGCTGCCGCAGGGACGTCGTCAGTGCGGCAGCCATATCTTCCGTGAAACTCACGGTAACCCCGGACAGCCAGCCGTCCAGCTGACTCACTTCTTCCTGACAAACGTCTGTGAGGGTGACTCCTCCCAGTTGCAGGCAGCGAGCCGTATCGGAAAGCCGAGTGCCACCGCAGGCCGTACACGTCAGCCACGAACGCCAGCGATTCAGCAGAACGGAGACACCACGTTTGTAGCGATTCTTTACAAGCCAGCGATGAAAGCCGGCCAGGCCACCGAAATCGCGCTCCGGAACGCCATCATGAATCAGTTGTCTGGCTGCCGCATGCACTTCAGCGAAAGGAACATCGACCGGAATTTCATAGTCATCCGCCAGCGCCAGCAGTTCATCCAGTTCGTGACGACAGGCCGGTGTTGTCCAGGGCTGAATCGCTCCATCACGCAGCGAAATCGACTCATCCGGCACGACCTTCTGCAGTGTCATGCCGGACACCTGGCCAAAGCCCTCACATTTGCTGCAGGCTCCCAGAGGAGATTGAAAACTCAATAAATCCGCAGAAGGCTCAATGAATTCCCTGCCGCAGCATGTGCAAATCAGCCCCTCTGACAGAACAACCGGCTGCCACCGTTTTCCGTCCACAATTTTCACACCCGGGACGTCAGCATCTTCTGCTGCATCAACAAGTGCGATGCACCGCCCGCCCGCTGATTGAAATGCCTGTTCGATGCTTTCCGAGATACGAACTCGTGTCGAATCTGCCACCCGAAGTCTGTCAACCACGACGCAAAAAGAGTCGAACTCGACGTCCCGTTCATCCAGTTCATTCAGTGACACCGTCGCCCCATCGACGATGCACCGTGTAAATCCGTTCTGCAGCAGTTCGGAAGTGCCTATTGCGCGGGCATCAAACAGCAGCATACTGCGGCGTCCGTCGGCTAAAGCCACAAGGTGGTCGGCCGCTGAATCGGCAGACATTACGACGGCCTCAACATTGCATTTCGGGCAGACGACCTGTCCGGCTTTAGCAAACAATACCCTTAGATGATCCAGAACCTCCGTGCGCGTACCGACCGTGCTGCGACTACTTTGGGTGCGTAAGTTCTGACGAATGGCGATGGCCGGGGGCATTCCTGCGATGCGATCGACGTCCGGACGTTCCACACGGTCCAGAAACTGTCGGGCATACGGTGAGAACGTCTCAACATATCTGTGCTGTCCTTCTGCAAATAATGTGTCAAAGGCCAGACTGCTTTTTCCGGAACCGCTGACGCCGCAGATGACAGTCAGAGCGTTGCGACGAATCTTCAGGTTGAAGTTCCGGAGATTGTGAACACGAATTCCTTCCACCTCGATGTAGCCTTGTCGACTGTCCAGCACCTCCACAGAGGATCCGGCGTCCGTCCGGGCGGAGGTATGATCCGCATTCGAATCAGGGTGCTGGTTGTCAGAAGACAGGCTCACTGATCGACTTTCAGTCCGCGACCGGGGCATATCGGACTTCGGGCAGTCGAACGACGTGCGTAGAGAATCCCTCAGGACCAACTTCGATCACTCGGTACCCTGGCGCATCGGCAGCGAAGTTTGCGACGGCACCAGCCGGATTGAACTGAATTCCTGTCGACGGAGTTGCGTACACCTTCGCCGAACCGATCTGTGATTCAAATTCGTGATGCACATGACCGCAGCAGACCAGGCCGATCCGTGATTCTTCGGAAATCAGCTGCTGCAGACCATCCCGGCCACGAAGTCCGATACGGTCCATCCACTCGCTGCCGACGTCAACAGGAGGATGATGCAGAAACAGGGCCACCTGTGATTTCGGCGATTCAACGATCAAATTGCGCAACCAGTTCAGTTGTTCCGGCTCGATCCGGCCGGCGACTTCGCCAGGCAGGTGAGTATCCAGTCCGACGCATAGCCAGCCTTCGTCGGCAAAACAGAATCTCACCGGATCTGCGTTCTGACCGCTGATTCGGTCTGCAAAGACGGAACGCAGAATCTCTCGGTCGTCATGATTCCCGGGGACCTGCCAAATACGGTCGCTCCACGGCGACAGGATCTGCTGCACGGCTTTGTAGCTGTCCGCCTGTTCGTCGTGCGTGTGATCTCCGGTCACGATCAGGTGGTCGAATGGCGCTTCTTTGTCGCAAATCCATGCGACGACCTCCTGCAGCGTCTCACGCGTAGGGATTCCCTTCAGACGCTGATCCGATTCGCAAAAAACGTGAAGGTCTGTGAGCTGCAGGATTCTAATCATATTACGTTAGCAAGCAGGGCATCTGAAGCAGGGCAATGAGGTGCGGAACGGCGCCGACGACAGCCAGTACGGACTCACGGCATTTTATGCTGCGACAACAGGGGAGTGCCAAGGGGACACCCCTTTTTCGGACACAGACAGATCGGAAACCACGATCTGTCGCACTTCAGTATGAATCGCGGGAACCAATCCGTGCCGCTGGATTCGTCTCCTGTTCGACTCGTCAGCGATCTGAAAGCGTTCCTGCCAATCAGATCGCCGCTGTTCTGACTTTCCCCCCACTGTCAGATTGAAGCCCAACGTTCATCGGAGTTTGTGCGTCTGGACGGTCAGCGTTGGCGCATGTCCGCCAACGTGTAAACGCAGCAAAAATGGCCCTTGCAAAAACCTCCTGATATTTATTTTGGCGTCTGGGCGGCTCTCTGAGGTCTGCCGGCATTCGTCTGTTACTCGTCTTTTACTTCAAAGACTGCTTCGACTTCCACAGCGGCCCCCGTGGGCAACGCGGCGAATCCCAGTGCGCTGCGGGCATGATATCCATCACCATCTTTTCCAAAGATTTCGTGCAGCAGGTCCGAGCAACCGTTAATGACCAGGTGCTGGTCGGTGAAATCCGGCGCCGAATAGACACATCCCAGCACTTTGATGACTTTCAGCCCTTCCAGCGTGCCGTGAGCGTTGTAAACAGAACGCAGGATTTTCTTCGCGCAGTCTTTGGCAGCGTCGTAACCCTGTTCGACCGATACATCTTTCCCCAGGACTCCCTTCAGGTCACTGGTGTGTCCCGACGTAATCAGTTGATTACCGCTGCGAATACAGAGATTCAGATAGCCGGGTTCGAGTGGTTCCAGGGAAACTCCGAGTTCTCGCGCTTTTGCTTCTGTGCTCATAACGTTGTGTGTTGTTTCAGTGAAGGATGGATTGATGTGAGTTATTGATGCAACCCGTAACATGAGAAGCACTTGACACCGTACAACGGGCAGCATCGAGTAGTCAGCTTCCGAATTCGGCCGTCCTCGGTGAATGGCCACGGACACGTATGTTGTAGAGCCCCGCATTAAGAACAGCAAGTCATCGGGTGCTGGAGCGATTCAGCAACGGAACGCCCCGACGGATCAGGCAGGGTGACAATGGTCGGAGCACAGATCGGCCTTCACGTCGCATACTCCTGTGCGCCGGGCCTGTTAGAATGTGAATTCAGCAATGGCACAGGTAAAGAATGCCTGTTTCGCAACGTCCTGTGCAGACCATTGCCAGCACTGAACGTCCGGATATCTGCCTCCCCTTAAGATCAGGGCAAAAGATGACAGCCACACAGAACATCGCCGGGAAGTCAACACCGCACCGGAAACTGTTCGTTTTGGCTGCAGTGCTGTCGCTCAGCGCTGTCGGGTATACGAAATACGGCGACACACTATCTCTGGAGCATCTGTCACGGCAGGAAGCGGAACTTCGCGAGTATCAGCAGCAGCATCCGTTCCTGGTTTACAGCATGGCCTTTGGCCTCTACGTGGCCGTGACCGGATTATCACTGCCGGGAGCCACAGTCCTGTCCCTGGCATACGCGTGGTATTTTGGGCTGTTCCGCGGCCTCGTCCTGATCAGCTTCGCGTCCACACTCGGCGCGACTCTTGCGTTTCTGCTGAGCCGATACTTTTTGCGGGACTTCATACAGAATCGTTTTGGAGAAAAGTTGGCAGCCTTCAACAGCAATCTTGAAAAAGAAGGCGCCTTTTACCTGTTCACCCTTCGGCTGATTCCAGTGGTGCCGTTCTTTGTGATCAACGTGGTGATGGGACTGACGCCCATGAAAACAAAAACCTTCTGGTGGGTCAGTCAGGTGGGAATGCTTGCCGGAACAGCGGTGTATGTTTATGCCGGATCCAGTGTGCCTGATCTGGCGACATTGGCACAGAAGGGTGTGTCAGGAATATTGAGACCCCGGCTGCTGGTCGCTTTTGTGATCCTGGGGCTGTTTCCGCTGGTTGCAAAACGACTGCTGGTTCGGTTCAAGCCTGCAAACGTGTCGCCGCAGCTGTCCGATGAAAATTGACGATCGTGGCAGATCCAGAAGCCTAACTGATTCAGCACCGCACTTCTGAAGAATTGTCACCGCGGCTCTGATTCGGCGTCCTTCGCTTTCACATTGAACAACTCTGTTCTAACCTGTCGGGCAAACACCAACGGCTCTGCCGGTGGCTCTGAGCTGACTTTGGGGAAACGCAGAGTGACTGAACGCATAGTAATACTGGATGCGGAAACGCTGAATCCCGGCGATCTCCGCTGGAACGCTTTTCACGATCTGGGCGACGTGATCATTCACGACCGAACGCCGACGTCGCTGGTCGTGGAACGTTCAACTGACGCGGTTGCTGTTATTACGAATAAGGTGCCACTGTGTGCGAATGCCATGCAGCAACTGCCTCAACTGCGCTACATCGGCGTCACGGCAACTGGATTCAACATTGTTGACGTTGATGCCGCCACGGCGCACAGCGTCACGGTTTCCAACGTTCCGGTTTACGGCACGGATTCTGTTGCTCAGCACACGATTGCGCTGCTGCTGGAGCTGGCCCGCGGCATTCGGGCTCATGATGCTGCCGTCAAAAGGGGTGAATGGACCAGGGGCGATAATTTTTGCCTGCCCTGCGGACCGATCGTCGAATTGCGTGGCCGAACTCTGGGCATCGCGGGACTGGGACGGATTGGACTGGCAGTCGCACGTATCGGTCAGGCCATGGGAATGCGGATTCTCGCGGCTAGCCGATCTGCAGAAGGCCAGAAGATCGTTGACGGAGTCGAGGTTGAATATGTTCCGATTGACGATCTGTTTCAGCAGTCTGATGTTGTTTCACTGCACTGCCCCCTGACCAGCGCAACTGCGGGGCTGGTGAACGCTGACCAGCTTGAACGAATGAAGCCTTCGGCATTTCTGATCAACACCAGTCGCGGGCAGTTGATCGATCAGCCGGCGCTGGCGGCAGCATTGCGTACAAATCAGATCGCAGCGGCAGCTCTGGACGTTCTGGAAACCGAGCCGCCCGCGGAAGATAACCCACTGCTGAGTGCTCCACGATGTCTGATTACTCCGCATGTGGCGTGGTACGCAGAGGAGGCTCGAGCGAGACTCCTGGCGATGTCGGCTGCGAATCTGAAAGCATTCTTCGACGGAACTCCGCAGAATGTGGTCAACAGCACGTAGCCGTCAGCCCGCGAAACTGAACTAACCATTCTCTGAGAATAATTATCGTTTCTTTCGACAGCCAGATGCATCGCCCCACATCTTTGACGGGTGATCGTTACCGGATCCTCTGATATCTCGTCTCCTTTCGCCTTTTCTAGAATTGGTCAAACCGCAGATGCATGTCGTTGATCATGTTGTTGTGGGCGTCTATCTGCTGATCACTCTGGGATTTGGCATTGCCTGTGGCCGTGGACAGTCTCGCAAGGAATTCTTTGCGGCGAGTGGTTCGATGGGCTGGTTTGTCGTGGGACTCAGCGTGATGGCAACGCTGTTTTCGTCGAACAGCTTTGTCATGTATCCATCCGCCGCGTTCGGCAGCAGTCTACGGGTAGGACTGACACTGGTGGCCGTAACATTGATGGCCCCGATTGTGGTCTGGGTGTTCATCCCGGTCTATTCACGGTTGAAATGCGAAACCGCCTATGAATATCTGGAACGCCGATTTCATATTTCGGTGCGATGTCTGGCCAGCGGCCTGTTCATTCTGTTACGAATCGGATGGATGGCGTCTGCGACCTTTGCGGCATCTCTGGTGATTGCCAGCGTGGCAGGGATACCACAAAACATGGTCATTCTATCGCTGGGAATGATTGCGATCCTGTACACAATGCTGGGCGGACTTCGCGCTGTCATGTGGACCGATGTTCTGCAGTTTTTCATCTTTGTGGCGACAATTCTGTTGTCCGTCGGGCTGCTGATTTCCAGGAGTGAATCCGGCGTAGCTGGAATTGTTGACACCTATTTTCAGGGGCGTGACGGGCTGGTGTTCGACTTTACACCTTCACTGACTCTGAAGTACGGCAGCTGGGCAATTCTGATCGGGATTTTCCTGGAAGGGCTTTCGGCCTTCGGAGCCGACCAGGTCGCTGTCCAGCGATATCTCTCGTCGCAGAACGAACGCACTTCTCAGTTCGGGTTCGGGCTGAATCTACTGGGCATGTGGATTGTTATCCCGGGGCTGCTGGCAATCGGAGTTGGGCTGTATTCACACTTTGAAAACCACCCGGAACAGCTCCGCCCTGTTCTGCAGGAACACCTTGCAACACTTGATAAATCCCCCCTGTTATCACCTGACGGAGACATCCCAAAAGCAGTACGGTCTGCAAACCTGCAGGATAAGGCTCTGCCACAATTTGTACGGCTGCATTTTCCGCCCGGCATGATCGGCCTGTTTCTCGCGGCACTGATGGCAGCCGTGATGTCGAGCATTGATTCCGGGATTCACTCCGTAACAACCGCCATTGTGGTCGATTTTCGTGATCGCCTGCGGCCGGGCTGGAAGCCGGCGGACCCGGAACGCGACGTGTTTCTGATTCGAGTACTGATACTGCTGGTCGGAACGTTGTCTGTGACTCTGGCCTGCTTCGTCGGACCGCTTGGTGACGTATTTGACATTGGAAAAAAGACGACTGCCGCATTCGGCGGTCCGCTGCTGGCGTTGTTCCTGCTGGCGCTGTTTTCAAAACGGACAACAACTCGCTCCGTTTTTTCAGCGACTTTGCTGTCGGCCTGTGTGACCATGTTTCTGATTTATTACTGCGACCACTGGTTCGCTGTCTGGTACTGGCCGATCGGTTTCGGGCTGACGTTTGTGCTGGTCGCTCCGCTGAATCTTGTACTTCGACCGTGCAACGAACCAGAAGAGCCGGCTCTGACATTTCGTCAGGTCATGAAGACACACCCTGCCCCGCCGAAATCAGTTGCCTGAGTCTTTTGCTGTCCGGATCTCCGCGGCCGACAGAAAACCGGCTACGTTGCCCCGGCGATTTGTGGACTTACCAATAATTGCTGGCGGTCACAGTCCAAGTTCGGTGCAAAACAGGTCCAGATTTGCGGATAGTCGTGCCACAAGACTGTCCGCGGTGTCCGCGTCCCGGAGAGCGAACTCGCAGGTATCAACGGCGACACACGGAATATCAAGAGCTCGAAGCTGCTCGATTCGCGTCTGATTGCCGTCCGGACGGATCATGATCAATTGTACTGAGTGTTCGGTAAACGCAGCGACAGATTCGGGCGTCAGAATATCGTTCGAAGCCCACTGGATTTGATGCATCTTCCAGCCCAGCCCAGACGTCAGGTATTGAAAATCCGGCTCGTCTGTCGCAACAGTCACTTCGCGAGCGGATGTCTCGGCTCGGAGCTGTGCCATCTTCCGGCCCAGCTGTTTCAGGCCATTGCGAATCGCTGTCGCCCGCTGAGAAACCGCATCGGCAGCGTCTGGCACCATCCTCACCAGCTGTTCTTCAACACGTCCCAACTGCGCGGATGCCAACTCAGGCTCAAGCCACGTCGTGGGGATTGCATCACGGTTGGATTGCTGCCCGACGGGCCCATGCTGGTGAGTAACGTCGTCCGCAACACGCAGCAGTCTTGCGCGGTAACCGCTGGAAGTGTCGACTGTCCTCGAACGTGGCAGTGACAGCCTCTGTGCCCATGGTTCATAACCGGCACCGTTCAGCAGAATCACACCGGCCGTCTGCAATTTCTGAACATCTTCGGGCGAGGGATCCCACGTTCGTGACGTTCGACCGTCAGGGACTGCGTATTCAACATCGACGGCGCTGGCTGCCAGTGCGTCTGCCATCATGTACAAAGGGTAACATGCTGTGACAACAACAGACGAACGACTGTCAGCATGTAACGCAGACTGTTCCGAAGTTGTCGCCGAGCCACAGCCTGTCAGGCCGAGACTCAAGAGCAGCACACATCGGTATTGTCGGTGGCGGTTTAACATAATTGGTCGTTCGTCTGATGACGGGATGGCAGTATCAGCAAGAATCGCGACACAGATCTTCCTGCATCCGTGGGCAGAATCTAACGAAACTCTACTTAACGTCACCGTTGATGTGAATTGGGACAGGACGAGATGAATCTGCAGCCATGTCCGGCGCGACGCTGTTTAATTGTTTCTCAGACCCACGTGTCTTCGCATTCAGTGTCGCGGCGCCCGGCGCATATCTCCGCGTCCGAACACCAAATTTCTGGACCGTTTCCCGAACCAGGCAGCATTGGGCGACAACAGAAACAGACCACTCCAGCTGTCTGCTGCGGCGGGCCATCATAGAAAACATGCTATGAATCGTTCCGAATTCTGCCGCTGGCAGAACCAGCGGCAGAATCCGCCACTTTTTGTTGTGTCGCGATTTTCGGCAACGGCCGACAGGCCCAGCCATGGACTGTCGGCCTGTCGGGAACACCGCCTGGCAGATAACATTTCACCATGTCGAACGCTGCCGCAGTGATGGCGTAACGTATGCGCATGGAAGCGAAGCCAGATGCTGGAATCCCAGGAACCGAACGACACGACACGACGGACGGCGGCACTGTGCCTGATCATGGTTTTCATGAGTGGTTGTGTCAGCAGGCTGCCAGGTGCGCGTTCGTCTCTATCTACGCGAACGGCGAAGACGGACCATGAAGGTGCATCAACCGTTCGTTCCCAGAATGGCCGGCAGACCGGTGACTGGACCGTTCCATTACTCACCCCAAACGCTCCCGGCGGACATTTTGGTTTATCGACGTCCACCGGCACGTCAAACCCGCCCGGGCCTTCCGTGGACAACGCGCCGGCGGCGCGGTTGCTGACGCCGAATTTCGGCGGGCAAAACGAGCATCAGATTCCGCCTCCTGATCCTCTCCGCAACAGTGTCGGCATAACACAGAATGAACCACATCAGTTGGACGCGGCCTCAACAGAGACCGCTGGTGCCCACATCATCGAATCTGCCGCAGCTCAGCTTCGCTCAATTATCAACAGACAGTCCCAAAACGAAATGTCTGAGGGAACCGTGTTGTCTGATCGTACCGCAACATGGCAGGTGCTGTCTCGTTCGGACCAGGCTGCACTCCGGGACACCAAGACTGCGACCGTTGCTGCGACGGCAGGCCCCGCTGATGAAATCGTCACTCCACCGATCACCGCTCACGCCGCCACATTCGGTGGACAAACCCCGCCGATGACCGCAACTGAAATTGTCCCGGAATCAGCGACGGAATCAGCGACGGAAACGGAGACCGGTCAGGATTCGGTCCCTCCGGGCAGCGTTACAGACCCTTCGGTATTCGACCGTTTGCGGGGACTATATGATTCATCTGGCGAATCCGGCCCGAGACAATCCTGGAAAGAACAATTCCGGAAACTACAACCATCGTGGAGCCCATTTCGTGAACGCGGTGAGCCGACTCTCCTGCTGCCACCGGAGTCGCTGCAGGATCAGGCCCCGAAAGTGACTGCCCATGCAGAGAATCCTTCCACCCATGTCAGCCCGCTGTTACTGCAGCTGATTACAGAAACAACTGCCGAGTTACAGAACTGGCCTGGTGTGGAACAGGGAACGCCCGAGAATCTCCACCAGTTCCGTCGGCGCCACCAGGATCTGAGGCTGCTGCAGCTGGTCGCGAACGAGCCCGGTGAAGCTGTTGCAGCAATTGACACAATGACTCCCGCTGAACAGGACTTTTGGCAGGAACTGATGCTGGGGCTGGCTCAGTACCGATCAGTCACCGACCAGGCAGATCAGGAGCTGGCGTTAACAAATGCGGCCGGTCAGTTGACGTCTGCCGTACGGCGTCTGTCCCCCCTGGCTGCCTTACGGTGTCGCCGGCTTGACATCTGTAGCAGGATTTTCAGCTTTGGGCGAATCGAGACTTTTCCTTCGAACGATTTCGAGGCCGGTCAGCCGATCCTGTTGTACGCCGAACTCGAAAACTTCACCACGGAAACGACGCCTGCCGGAAATCGGCGCACCAGATTTGATGCCCAGTTACAGATTTTGCATGACGACGATTCTGCCGACCCCATTGAGACAATCAACCTTGCCAACATCACTGATGAAGCGTCCTCAGAGCGATCTGACTACTATCAAAGCTTCGAGCTGACAGTGCCCTCACATCTTGCCCGAGGAACTTACCGAATTCGCGTGCGGCTGCGTGATCGAATCAGTGGCAAAGCGGCCACGGAAACAGTTTCGTTTCAGGTCCGATGACCTTCCGATACCGCTGTCGCCACGGAACGTGAGCAGTATCACGAAGGTGTGACGGACGTCCGTTCCAGTAGATAGAAGGCGCTGTCAGCGCGCAGGTTGGCCGCCCACGGCCTGTCGACCGCGCGACCGTTAATTATGGGACGCTCCTTCACAATGCGCAGACCGATGCTTTGCATCAGATCGCGAAAATCATGCATCGACATAAAATGCAGGTTCGGTGACTCATGCCACTCGTATGGCAGTGTCTGTGTAATTGGCGTACGTCCCCGGCGGAGTACCTCATAGCGGACTCGCCAGTGACCGAAGTTCGGCACGACAACCAGCCCGCGGTTCGCGACCCGGAGCATCTCCGTCAGCAACTGCTTGGGCCGCTGAACCTGCTGCAGGGTCTGACTGAGCACCGCAAAATCGAAAGTATCAGAGGGAATATCCGCCAGACCTTGATTCAGATCGGCGGCCACGACCGACAGGCCACGACCAATAACAGCCGTTACATTGTGCTGTTCCACGTCGACACCCACGACGTGGCAGCCACGTTCATCGCTGAGTCGCTGCATCAATCTGCCATCACCGCAGCCCAGGTCAATAACCCTGCTGTTGTTGTCGATGTGACGCATGATCAGATCGTCGGCCAGCTGAACCGTTGGGTCGGGAAGTTGGTATCGAGTGCTCGACATCTGCAGACCTATTCGGTTGCCGGCGTTCTGCCTGCAAGTTGTGTTTGTTCAAGAAACGGAGCAACCATCCGCGTCAGGGGCTCCAGATCGATAAGAAAGGAATCGTGACCGAACGGACAGGGCAATTCCGTGAAAGAAACGTGCTTCCCGACCTGCAGCAGCGCTGAAACCAGCTCTTTGCTCTGGCCCGTTGGAAACAACCAGTCAGTATCATACGAAGCAACCAGAAAGCGGGCCTTTACGTTTCGCAGTGCGTCGGCCAGCGAATCATGGCCCTCAGCGAGATCAAAATAATCCATCGCTCGAGTCAGGTACAGGTAACTGTTTGCATCAAACCGCTGGACAAATCGCTTTCCCTGATAGTGCAGATAACTTTCGATCTGGAATTCCGTTTCCTTCTGCATATCAAACGCAAATCGGTCACTGTCCTGAAGACGCCGACCAAACTTCAATTCGATGGAATCTTCAGACAGGTACGTAATGTGTGCAATCATGCGGGCCAGTGACAGCCCGTAACGCGGCCCCTCACCATCATAGTATTTTCCGTTTGCGAATCCCGCATCGGCGTAGATGGCTCGCCGTCCGACAGCATTGAATGCAATCCCCTGTGCAGCCAGCTTCGGTGCCGATGCCAGCACGACAGCACCACGAACCTGATCGGGGAAGCGCACGGCCCAGTCCAGCACCTGCATTCCACCAAGGCTTCCCCCGACAACAGCGAGCAGCTGTTCAATTCCCAGATGCCGAACCAGTTCTGAGTGGGCGGAAACGATGTCCGACACTGTCAGGAACGGAAACTCCAGACAGAAACGTTCACCAGTGGCAGGATTGATACTGCCGGGACCGGTTGTCCCCTGACAGCCGCCCAGTACATTCGCACAGATGACAAAGTAGCGATCGGTGTCAATACCCTTCCCGGGCCCGATGAAACCGTCCCACCAGCCAGGCTTTTCGTCTTCTTCATTGCCATGATATCCAGCTGCGTGGGCGTCACCCGTCAGCGCATGGCAGATAAACACAGCGTTATCACGGCATTCGTTCAGACTTCCGTACGTTTCATAGGCAACCGTTGTCGGGCCCAATATCGTCCCGGCCTGAAACGCAAGTTCATTGGGAGGTTCAAACAGTGTTGCGTATTTGGTCTGAACATTTCCCATGGCATCTCTCGACGACACAGTCGCATTTTCCTTGCCATTGGCAAACATCAAAATGGTCAACCTGTCGTACTGCGGGGGACTATCGGTAAACTCAAGGCGGTGATCCGCCTGAAAGACATCAACGAAAAACAGGAAGCCTGAAACGTGACGTCTCGTGGACGAACATTGTGTTTTTGCTGCTCAGCAACAAATTCACTGTCAGATGACGACTCAAAGTCAACTGAACACAATCGCTGGGCTTGACGAACTATATCCAGTGAATCGCCGCAATTCGATACAGTCAGAATGAAACGTGGCAGGATTAGAAGGGCATTCCGCCAGTTGGGTGTAACATGCCGAATAGACAGATGTGACACAGGTGTTTTCAGATATCCCGAATGAAACTTTTCGGTAGGTTTGTATTGCAGCTGACTCGGGGTGTGCCGTAAAACACTGACTCTGACGTCGCTGGAACGACAAATGCGTCGTTGGAAGAACTCGTCGTAGCATGGAGGCTGGAATGGCTGAAACACGGATCGAGAACACGCTGCACGCACAGGAAATCGCACGAATTCTGGACGCGACCATAGTGGGTCCCGCCAATTGCAGTGTCAGCGGGGCCGATTTCATCGAGCGAGCGACTGCAGGTCAATTGGCGTTTGTCGGCTGCAGAAGAAATCTGAAACGGGCAGCAGCGTCTAAGGCGATGCTTATCATCGGCCCGGAGACCGTCCGTGCTGACCTGGACGATTATGCTGACCGGACCTTTCTGCTTGTCGCTGAACCGGAAGCTGCTTTCCTGAGGATCGTAGATTTATTACTGCCGGAACGCCCGCGCCGAACGATTGGTATTTCTCCCCAGGCGGTCGTGGCTGCGTCCGCGTCCATCGGGTCCAAAACAAATGTCCACCCGTTCGCCACCATTGGTGAGGACGTTGTCATCGGCGAATGCTGTGACATCGAGCCCGGCGCCGTGATCAGTGACGGATGTGAAATGGGTGACGACGTCAGCATCGGTGCAAACGTAGTCCTGTATCGGGATACAATTATCGGCCACGGCGTGAAGATCGATGCCGGCACGGTGATAGGCTCAGAGGGCTTTGGATATCGCACCGTCAACGGCCGACATGAACGTCTGCTGCACGCAGGTAACGTTCGCATTTGTGACGACGTTGAGATCGGCGCATGCACGACGATCGACCGTGCCAAAATCGGATCGACGGTTATTGGCAGGGGAACTCGAATTGATGATCAGGTCATGGTTGCTCACAACTGTCAGATCGGCGAGCACAACCTGTTAGTGTCCCATACAGGGATCGCCGGGTCGTCCAGCACAGGTGCGTACGTTGTTTGTGCCGGCCAGGCAGGCATTGCCGATCACGTCCATCTTGGTGATGGTGCAATTGTCGGTGCAAAAACAGGCGTGCACAGAGACATGCCGGGCGGCCAGAAGTACCTCGGCATACCGGCTCGGCCCTCTGCGCAGCACCATCGCGAGACACTTGCATTGAAACGTCTGCCGGAAATGCGATC
Organism: Fuerstiella sp.; assembly: GCA_029245955.1. Classification (GTDB taxonomy): domain Bacteria; phylum Planctomycetota; class Planctomycetia; order Planctomycetales; family Planctomycetaceae; genus Fuerstiella. The sequence continues at coordinate 17,032 of JAQWOH010000004.1, forward strand.
CACTGTAAAGGACCTGCAAAAACAACTGGCCGCTCTGCAGGAACAAATGACGCAACTGATGGCTTCAGCCGAACCACAGATCGACGGACGGAAAAAAGCAGCGTAGTGCTTTCAGCCGGACGGCCATGAACCATGAGCCACGTTCCCATTCATCGCGACATTCTTCCGTTTCCGCAGGATCGGCGTGGCAGCACTCCGACTGTGGCTTCGTGTCGTCTGGGATTGCTGGCAGGCGGTGGTCGGTTTCCCGTTGAGTTTGTTACGGCCGCACAGTCCGCCGGGCACTTTGTATTCGGCCTGGGTGTGGCGGGAATGGCGTCTCAGGAACTTGCCGACGTCTGTGACGAATTCCGTGTCACTCCGCTGGCCCGCATCGGCAAAGCCATTCGACTTTTTAAAGGGAAAGGGGTGGACCGGATTGTGATGGCGGGGAAAATCGAGAAGACGGTACTGTTCCAGCCATACCGGTGGGCTCGACTGATACCTGACTGGCGGACACTGCATATGTGGTTTCGCTACGCCAGAGAAAACAAGAAGGATGACACCATTATGCAGGCCGTCATCCGTGAATTTGAACGAGACGGATTCAGATTCGATTCCGCACTTCAATACGTTCCGGAGTTGCTTGTGAAACATGGCTTCCTGACAACACGAAAACCAAGTCCCGGGCAGTGGCGTGATATTCAGTATGGCTGGGATATTGCTCGTGAAATGGGACGCCTGGACGTTGGGCAGACAGTCGTGGTTAACGACACGACTGTGATTGCGGTGGAGGCCATTGAAGGCACCGACAGATGCATTCGCCGAGCGGGCGAGCTTTGCCGTCGAGGTGGTTTTACGGTCGTGAAAGTGGCAAAACCTCAGCAGGACATGCGATTCGATGTTCCGACCGTTGGTGTCGAAACAATCAAAACGATTCATCAGGCCGGAGGACGCGTACTCGCCATTGAGGCGGGCATGACCATTATTCTGGAACCGCAGGAAGTAGCCGATTTGGCAGACCGTTTCGGTATTTCGATCGTCGCTGTCAATGCAGATGAATTATCTCTGCTGGTCGCTGCATAAGCGCAACTGTTTCACCCCTGTGCACAGGATCAGTGTCAGCGTGCCGCCTGGCCGACTGCAATTTCGATCCAGCCTGTCCAGACTTCGCCCGGCGGCAGAACTCTCAGACCAGCGTCAACGCCCTGCTGCTGCAGATTGATGGCATCCGTCGTACACGTGTAGGGTTCAAGGCACACCGCAGTTGTCCAGGGCGGAGTAAACGCAACAATTTCGCGGAACGAATCGTCGCATCTTTGGACCACCTGAGTTCCCGCCGCTCTATCAACGATGCGGCATTCCACGACTCCGTTCACGCTGCGCACGCCGGTGTAGACATCGTCCAGCTTCAACGTGTCAAAATCCCGCCCGCCGTCCAGCGAGGCCACGTCATTCCCATGAACGATTCGTCCGGTGGGCAGGCAACCGTCCAGTTCCCACTGGCTGCTCACCGGAGCATGCACGGTGCAATCGCCAGTTACGCTGCTGGCTGCCAGAGGAATGCGAAAATAAGAGTGATTACCAAAGCCCCACGGCAGAGGCACGTCTGTCGGGTTTCGGACTGTGATATCCGACCTCAGACAGGCAGCATTCAGGGAATAACATATTTCAATCTCCCCGTCCGTGGGCCACAACGGCAGGCGTTCCGGCGCATCTTCGCTGATACGAAAGATGCCGGTCACCGACGAATCTGTCTGATTCAGAACTCGCCAGGGCCGGTCCAGACAGAATCCGTGAATGGCATTGCCGGACCCTTCGTACCCCACAAGTGATTCCGGAAGTTCATAGCGTTTGCCGGCCCAGGAGTATCGGCCGCCCCGGATGCGGTTAGGATAGGGAAACAGCAGTGGAATCCCGCTGTGACTGGGCGGATGTTCGCCGTTCTCAAATTCGTCTGCCGCATGAATCACCGAAACAGATTCATCACCTGCCTGCCCGATAAACTCGAAACAATTGAATCCCAGATGAGTGGCAATTCTTGCGTTGGAGCCGGTCTGAGGATCATTTAACGCGACGACAGGCATCTTGATTTCTTTCAGCAGTTCGATCTGTTCAGCCGGATCTCAATCCAGCGTGATCGACGTTGTTTTGTAGTTAATGTTCGCACAGACAAACCGACGCAGGTACATGCTCCGCCATGTTGCTGCACGCCGCCGCAGCTGGTGGTTGTTGCGTCGAAGAGCTCTTTTGAAGCGGTCGCTCTCTGCCGGTGGCGGCAATAAGTTTTCCAATTGCGGAACTCGCCCCCCGTATACACGTCAGGTGACTTTTCGCTTTAATTCCATTCGGCGTTCGGGACGTCGTGAGGCAGCAACCGGTTTTTCATTTGCAGACACCGTGTGCAGGCTTCCCAGATCTCATAGGGGTCTTCTTTGAACACAAGATCGGCTTCCGCCGGCATGATTCTCCAGTCGCCACGGTCCACTTCAGCTTCCAGCTGCTCGGGCCCCCAGCCGGCATAGCCACGGTACACACGGAAGCCGCAGTCGTGCTGGCAATCTGTCTCCCTGTTGACCAGGGCATCAAACGATTCATGACTTCCCGTGACAAATACCCCCGTCGTGATTTCCTCGTCTGAACGTCCCAGTTCGGTACAGCTATGCAGAATAAACAGAGATGATGTGTCAACCGGGCCGCCAGTATAGACGGGGCCCATGCCGACCGCTGCCATCTTGGCTTCCTCGATGGCCGCATCAACGGCCATCGAATCCGGCCGATTAATGACCAGTCCCATCGCGCTGTCATCATCGTGGTCAACCATCAACACGACGGCTCGATAGAAATTCGGGTCACGCAGGTGACTGCCCGCTACCAATAGATTTCCTCGAAGACTGGCAGACATAACCCTCTCACTGCACGATACCACTGCAAAAAGGAAAGAACGCAAATTTCCCGTTCGGTCCCATGTCGCCCCTCCTGTCCACTGGAACGGCAACGTTCACTGCGACAGCTATAACTCAGCACGGCGCAAGTTTCCAATCAACAGACTGGATTTCTGTGTACGACGGACAATCTGGCCAGGTTCAGCGCGGCAGCCTGTGTGCAGGTGAAGTTTATCCTGGCCAGAAGCCATAGCGACGATTTCAGCGACAAGACGCCCGATGCTTATGGTGCCATGGCGACCGGGAGCAGCCCACCGGCCCACAGCACCTCGGAGCGTCCCGCTACACTTCACACTTCTCGGAACAACAGACGCCTCACCGATGCAGAATCCTTACGATGACGGACAACGAGTAAAATCAGATGCAGCGGAAAACACAGGCAGTATGTCAGACAAAAAAACATTTCAGTTCCTGACACCGACGTGCCGCAGCTTTAACCGGCGTGTCTCGATCGTCGAGAACGACTCCATAACAAAACATGAAGCAGGGAATATCATGGACTTAAAGTCGATCACAGACACGGTGGAAAATGCGATCGGTGCACGTATCGCCATGTGGCAGAAAATAACGAAGGAACAAGATCGTGACCAGTCTCCTGCGACGACGATACAGGTGGTACCGCAGGGACTGGGTTCGCATCGCCTGAGATCACTCCTTTCAAGCGAAAGATAACGGGCAAATGTCCACATTCAAGAGCGGGAATCGGACGAAGACGAAATCAGGCAAACCTGATCTTCAACAGGAGGCAGGGGCCTGATGGCTTATGCTTGTTGACGTCACATGGCTATCCCGTGAAACATGCGATGCTCAGCGAGAACGGAAGTTTCAGACAGACAACGTCAGCGTGAGCTTTGTTAAGTTGCTCAGGAAAGAGGGGATTCATCGCTCAGATTTAACCTTCGATTCCCTGCCAACGACATTCTCTACGGTCGCCCCGGCTGCCGGTGACGCGGAGGCAGTTTACTGTGATCTGGGGAATTCGGACGACAACCGATCCGGCCTGTGCAGGCAGCCCGTGAATTACCGGCGAATCGAAAAGGTGTCGACTGAGTACACGGCTGGCTGTATTCAGGGCGGTGCGGCGTGATGGGCGAATCGTCCGACTCAGCAGTCACCTGAGAGAACGGGCATATCTAGTGGCCCTTATTCGGCAGAAAGCACAAGACTCGAAACTCATCGCGGATCGGTGATTTATTCTTGCTCACACGCAACCGTCGAGACCACATGCTGTCTGTATCCGGGGAACAGGCCGTTTTGACATGGCCTGTTTGATGGCAATGGCCGTCTCTGGCCACATAGGTAAACGTTGTCCCACTCGTGCCTCTCCGCGGCCATAGTCAATCCCCCCTGTTTCAAGACTGATTACACTGGTGGTTAGTCGAACACAATCATCATTTCCAAACCCAGCCTGGCCCCCCCTAGGCAACGTACGGGCTTTCACCCATCCCGATGCATTTCCAGAATCAGATCGATGTCGTTACGACGATATCTCAGGGATCCTCGCTCAACCCCTTTCTGCTGACGAAGTCACTCACACAATTGCCGCTGTGCCCGTTTGACGCCGAGACCAAAGTGCAGTAGCCGGCCCGTCGACCGGCTTAGTCCCCCCACGACCTGTATGGCCTATTCCGCAGCAATTGAGAGTCCGAGGAACCCGGTGTCTCACACCAGGGTGAATGTCCGCAGGGCGGCACTGGTCAACTTGCACTCACCCAGATGTTCTCTGAAGGTGCGCCATGTGAGCCTCCCTGCATCCATATCAACCTCCTTTGCGGCAAGGAAGATTCCGCAGGCCTTCCCGATTGCCGGGCCCGCGCCAGTGACCGCCCCACCCACTGTGCGCCGACCCCGACCGGACTCATTGCGTCTTTTTCGTCCAGATACTTTTCCAGCGGAGCGTCAGGATCTTCCCAATTTCCCGAACGACGACGGCTTCCCTCAGATTTTCCTGGCCCATTGTCCATTCGGGTGTGGAAAAAGTGGAAACTCTTTGTATGGTTTCCCCGGCTTTGTTGACGACTTGGTAACTAACATCATTGGTGTCCGGGTATCGTTGCTGGTATCGTATTCATTTCGGCTCACACCGGAAGGTGTAAGAATCCTGACAATTTAGCCAAGCACCTGTAGCTCAACTGGATAGAGCACCGGACTACGAATCCGGAGGTTAAAGGTTCGAATCCTTTCAGGTGTACTCTTTTTACTGCTCAATGCCACAGTCTCCTCCAGTGGTCAGTAGCTGATTACACTCTTTCAGAGTGGTCAGTATTGACGGCTTCCCAGACGACTTTCGCTACGTCGTCGGCATCCGACTGGATGTAAAATTCCAGTGTCGTTTTGATGTCATCATGCCTCATCAGCTGCATCAGAATGTGCGGCTTGACCTTATCGGCCCAACGCATGCCGAAGCTGCGGCGAAGGTCATGAGCTGAAGCATGCTTCGAAGCTGAGACCCGTACTCCTGCAGCCTTGCCGATGGCCGAAATCTGTTTGGTTACGATGTCCCTGCGAGTGTCTGTGTCACGATTTCGGCGGAACATCAGCCGGAAGACATTCCCCACTCGTTCATCATCCGGGATAGTTTCCAGAAGGTGAAGAACTGCATCAGCTTTGCTGTCTGCTCCAGGTGTACCCCGTGAGGTCAAAAAACTGAACCGACGGCAAAGCTCTTTGACAATCAGGTGTTACGGGGCGGGCGGAGGTCTTCTTGAGACGTAACAAGCGGCCGCGGTTGATGGTGTATGCTCTGGAAGAGCTGTTTGGAAAAGAGTGAACGTGACTGCAGGCCGGCCGCGTGGCGTTCAACTGCATCAAAGGGGCCTTTCTTGAACCGTGTCACGTTATTTAACGTCCGACGGGTTTCTCACCGAGCGATCGACTGCCGCGTTGGGATTTACACGCACTGGAAATTGCCGGCTCTTACTGCGCACAATAGGTTCACCCATTTCGGGGCTGGCGGACGATCCGCCGTAGAATCGAGTGTGAGGGAGATCTAATGAAATACACGTCGACCATCTGGTGGTCATTACACGTGCTGTTCGCTGGCGTCGTTCCGCTGCAGGCTGGGAGCCTGAAAAACCCGGGCTTTGAGGAAGACGGCGGTTGGCAAGTCGTCACGCAAGGCAGCAGATTTGAGGCTGCTTTCAGCGACAACACATCCCAAACCGGCCAGAGGAATTTTTCGGTTTCACTTGCCTGGGAATCCCCGACGAAGAAAGAAGATTTCGCGGGGATCGTCCAGGTCGTGGAACTAACCCATGCCGACAAGGGCATCTCGTTCACTGTCAAAGACAATTACACGGGCAAAACCAAAGGGTATCACTGGATCGAATTGCTCCTGGACGAAGAAGTGATTTGGGAAGCGGATGTCGCTGGGGGTGATACCGACTGGCGAATGGTTTCGTTGGACCTGACGCGGTACTTGAAAGAGGTGAAACGCAAGAGAGTTGGACGCAACAGGTACCGAGAGGAAAAGAGCTACAAGATCACCTTCAGGGTGTTTGAAAGGAACAGCGTCAGCAGGTTTGGTGTGCAGGTCTGTGCAGACGACTTCAAATTGCTGAAAGAAACACCAGCCAATCCACAGAACTGCGAAAAGAAAAAAGTCAGTCCGCTGCTGAATGAGCTGCTGGTCTATTACGACGAAGACGGACTCTTCCAGCCGATTACGAAACCGGAACATTTCAAGAAACATCGCCAGCAGATCATCGATGGCATGCTGCAGGGCATGGGGAAGCTACCTGATCGTCCCACGCGCCACAGCCTTGAAGACTTTGACATTCGCGTGGTCAATTCGCAGGTGCGAGGTCGGTATACCAAAAAGACCATCAGTTTTGAGGTGGCAAAAGGTGAGGTCGTCCATGCCTTTCTGTACGAGCCGCTCGACAAGAAACCCGGCGAGAAGCGCCCCGGGGTTGTTGGCATGCATCCGACCGGTCAGTCGGGCAAGAGCTGTTTCGAAAGCTGGCCGCTGTGCAATTTCCCCATTGAACTGGCCATGATGGGTTATGTGGTCATCGTGCCGGACTATCCGGGTTTTGGTGATTCACGGCCCTACGATTTCGACTCCGACCGATACGACTCAGGAACGATCAAAGGCGTTTTCAACCACATGACATGTGTCGATTTGTTGCAGCTGCATCCTGATGTCGATCCTAATAAGATCGGGACCATTGGTCATTCGCTGGGCGGACACAATGCCATGTTCCTGGCAGCCTTTGACGATCGGGTCAAGGTCGCCGTCTCCAGTTGTGGTTGGACGCCATTCGAGTACTACGAAACGAAAAAGGGCAGGCTCAAGACCTGGGCGCTGCCGCAGTATATGCCGCCGCTGGAGACGCTCTACAACTCGGATCACAGAGAATTTCCGTTCGATTTTCATGAGGTGGCTGCGGCCATTGCACCACGAGTGTTCTTTTCCAGCTCGCCGACCAACGACGGTGTGTTTCCCGGCTGGGGTCCCATGGCTGCGGCACCGCATATCAAAAACTTCTTCAAGGCCCACGGTGCACAAAAAGCGTTTCAGTTTCACCAGCCCCTCGCCCAGCATCGGTTTCCATGGGACACCCGGCAAGCGGCGTATCGGTCTATGAACGACACCTTCGATTACCACTTTCATGGAGAGCTGGGATTGCTGGCCGAACGCAATGGGAAGAAATCCATTCCGATCCTGAAGAAGGCCCTCGTTGATACCGACCCGAAAGTACGTTGGGCCGCAGCCGACATGCTTGGCACCTTGAATGACGCGAGCGGCCGGGTGCAAATGACGCAGGACCTCAAGACGTTTTCATCTGACCGGACACACCTGGAACACGCCCTTGAGGTGGCCAGGGTGTTGGCCGAACGGGGCGACATTAGCGGTTACGAATTGGCCGCAGATTTAGCTGCCAATGGAACCACCCGTGGTCAACGGTGGCGCGCAGCCGTTGCGCTGGCCCATATTGCAAACACGGACAAGACCACCCTGCAAGCTGCGGGAATGGATCCCGTTGCCGCGCTGAAAACCATAGCGGCCGAGGAGAAGGATGAAGGCGTGTTTTTCGTATTCGTTGATCAGGTCCACAAGATTCTGAAGGATCGTACGGACATGATTGACATTTTTGCTATTGCCAGGGAATCGAAGCATCATGCCGAAGCACCGCCGGGAAATCGTTTTCGTATGGCAGAAATCTTTCATGACGTTTCAGTACGGGACAAGGACAAGGACTGGCGGTAATAGTGACTCAGCCCACGTCAAAACCAAGAATCAGAATACGGTCTATTGTTGGTGCGTCAGAAAAGACTCTTGAGATTGGTTTCTTAACTGGCATCACCCATGGGAGCAGGTCAACCGGCCATCGCGTCAATCAGTCCACCGTTTTGATCGCGTGCTCGCGAAGCTCGTCGTAGGAGTGATAGCCATGAAGGATGCGCTCGATCACCCCGTCCCGGTCGATAAAGACGGTTGTGGGCAGAACAGTGACGTCACTGAAGGGAGTTGCGAGATTGACGGGCTGGCCAAGTGGATAACTGATCCCATGGGAATTGGCAAACGTGCGGACCGTCGCAACATCTTCATTGCTGACTCCGATCACGATCAATTCGTCGTCCGAGAACTCTTCAGAAAGCTGCTGCAGGTGCGGAACCTCCTTCACGCATGGCGGACACCAAGTGGCCCAGAAGTCCACAATCACCCGCCGTCCCTTAAGGTCTTGAAGACGCACAGAACGCCCTTCGATCGTTGACACCACTAGCTCAGGGGCCGGCCGCCCCTGCCACTCCGAGACTGGATTCTCCTGACCTCCGAGCATGCCGGTCTGCGAGAGGAATATCCCTCCCAATTCAACGGCGAAAGCCGCGAGAACGACGCCAATCAGCACCTTGGCCACGATGGGAAGCTGCGGTGCGGTTCGAGACATTGGGGCTCCTGCGGACGATTTCGGTGAACAGCGGCGACCTCGTATCGCACGGACCTGCGTGTGCTCATTGTCACGCGGCCTTCAGGCTCTTCATCAAGCCCATTAGCAATAGCACATACATGATGAAGCCAACTATTGCCATCAACAGCGCGACAATTAGGAGTGGAGGCAGGAACACCCCCACGATCACCGCAACGAACGTTGCGATGAGGAGAAGCAAGACATTACCCGCACGTTGCAAGGAAGCGTTGTCGTCTATATATGCGGATATTTTCATAAGAAAGACCAGAAAGAGAATGGTCGACGCGAGCACCAGGAGAGAACTGAGTGAACTGACGAGTTCTGGGAGATCAACAATCCAACCGGCCGCGGAAATCAACACAACGGTGACATCACAAATCACGGCGGCATAAATGACTCCGACTGCTGAAAAATCGTCCGGAACTGAAAGGCACATGATTCGACCGACCAAGCAGAGAATCGTCCCAGCAATGAACATTATTGGAACGACGACACGAAGCACCAACACCGCGCCAACTGCAGGCGAGACCATCAGGACTCCGCCGCCCACGAACGCCACCAGGATGGTGCCAACAATCAGAAACCAACCGTAGTAGACACAGCTGACCCCTTTGTGGACGTTCGCTAGTTCGCTCATTGCATGTCTCCTTTTCCAGAACTGTTCGGAACCAAGATTCAACCGATATTTCCCAGATGGATTCTGTTCTGGACTGAGAGTTTACGAAGTTCTTCTTAGACCAAATCACCCTGTCATAACCAGTCGTTGATATCACGCCAACGGTGATGCACGCGAAACGGTTCATAAAAAAAACCGTGTTTCTTAACACAGACAGGCCATATGTAGTTAATCGCCATCGAATTTCGCTGATGCCGGGCAACGCGTTCCAACCGCAGCAGCAAAGGAACGGCAGGGTAAACAAATCACCCCCAGTACCAGAAGACAACACGCGCGGATTCTGGTAGCTGACGGGCTTCCCCCCCCCCCTGACGGGTTTCCCCCCATTTGCACCCCTCCCCAAAACTCGTCACGCTACTGCCCAGCAGCAATCCAATGGCAGCGAAGAAGTGCAGATGCGGTCGCAAGCTCGTTCTTGAAATGGACAAGGTACGTGGCACAGCCGCATATTTTCTTGATCCGAAACGGCGGCTGGCTCGTTGTACGTTCGTACAGCCTGTTGCTCTTGATCCAAGCAAGAGCCCAAACACGAATAC
>JAQWOH010000088.1 GCA_029245955.1 Fuerstiella sp.
AGCTGGCGCGGCTCCATGCGTCTGTCCCGCGGCCAGACACTTGAGGCAGCAGGTCGCAAGGCTGACGCCCTGAAGTCATATCGCGATGTGGTGACGGATGAATCAGCGTCGGAGCCACATCGGCGAGCGGCCAGGAAAGCGGCTGCGGCATTGGATTCCGGCAATTGAGATTGGCGGAATCCGCGATTGTCCTAGTTTAAACAGCATTCTCAGCAGGCTGGGCAAGGAGTCACTCACCGAGGCGCGCAACGCAGATCGCGGTTGCCATCGTTGTGAATTTGGGATGCCAGCCCTGCAGCAGCGACCGCTGAGTGAGCAAAGCAATAAAGAAAACTGGTTTAGAATCGACACTACGAGAGCGTAGGAAGCCCCGGAAAACATCCAGTATTGCCGCGATAAAATCTGCCTCATTCGGGATCGTACGAGAATTACTGAACGTCATAACCAAGATCTTTTTGTGTAGGCCATATGGACACCCCTTTAGACGTATTAAATCTAAGTGTTAAACCGCCAGCTCTCAGATTACATATCAGCGAGTCGCTGACGAGCCAGCACTAATTCTGATATTGTCTTCTGGTTGACCTACTACCCTGGAGCAAGAATTCAATTCTAATGAGCCTGCTCGCCTGGCTAAGCCTGTTGCCTATTTGCCTGCTCGGAGCAATGTCGCCAGGGCCAAGTTTGGCCGTAGTTGTACGACATACACTGGGCGGAAGTCGAGGAAAAGGCATCGTATGCGCGTGGGCGCATTCCATCGGAATCGGAGTGTATGCCCTGATCACCATTTGTGGCCTGGCGGTCTTGGCGAAAGAGTCCCCTTTGATATTCAAAGGAATTTCGGTTGTTGGCGGGGGCGTTCTGTTATGGCTGGGTATTAATGCTTTGCGCACAAACGAGAGCATTTCCGAAAAATTGGCCGCAGGAGAGAGCACGAGTGCATTTCAAGCGGCACGGGACGGTTTGGCGATCTCCCTGTTCAACCCCAAGATCCTGATTTTCTTTCTTGCACTCTTCAGTCAATTTGTGGTCGAAGCGGACAACACGTGGGGGCAAGTTGCGATTGTCTTAACTCCACTGATCGTTGATGGGCTTTGGTATACGTTCGTGGCATTCATGTTGTCTCACGCGCTGGTTTTGCCTCGTTTGAAAAATAATGCATCGCTAATCGACAAACTGACCGGGGCGATGCTGATTCTCCTGGCAATTCGTGTATTTTTGACAGTGAACCAATAGTCGCATGTCTGAATGTACTTTTCGGATTGGCTTCCGAAGATTTCTCCATCATCTTCTGGTTCGTCGCAAATAGTGTGTGACTTACTGACGCTGTCTCTGGCCGCGATCTCTGTAACACGTCGCCGTGACGGTATCACTATCCGTCGGATTACGACACTTTTGTCAACAGAGACCGAACGAGCACAAATCGTTCCGGTAGGTCAGCCGAAGTGACGACGTATCAAAGCGACGTTCTGTACGACACATTGCTGCAAAATCCCTAATCATCTCCGCCGAATATCGACACGGCCGATTCACATGGCGTGTATCGAGGCGTGGGGCACAGGACTCCCGGACATCCCGCCTCAGTGAAGCCCCCCTGCATCCCGTGCCGAATGCGATTGCGGCTGTCCTCGATCTGCCTCCATGTTACAGTCGAACCAGGTCGTTCGTTAATCGAAACCGTCCAGAAGTGTTTCACCTTAGGTGACGTTATGGTCTGCGCGAAGCGAGAGGAAGGTGGTCGGAAACGTCGACTCTGACTCGCCACACGGTGGGCGGGGCTGCGTGGCCATCATTCGCCTGCTATTCACAACCAGTGTTGGGGAATCCTCAACAGTTCTCAGTCCCTGACTGAGCTGACCGGTGGACCACGATGCCGGCCACCGCCATATTCAATGCCTGCGCCACGTCCACCCATGGCCTGCCATTGCGCAATATGGCGTCCGCAAATTCGCTCATGAGGTAACCGCACGACCAGCAACAAGAAATTTAATGTCCAGCAGCGGCCGCTACTGCACGTGCACCGTTTCGTCATGCACTGTCTGCGCGAATGTGAATCCCTGGAACCTTGAACTGGCACAGCATGCTCTGATCAGACAATCGACATCTGTAATATGCCACTCAGAAATCCGAGAAAGAAAGCACCGAGTATACCGCCGCCAATTGCCCCAACGATGTACCAAAGTCTCGCTCAGACAAATCGGAATTGAAGATGGAAATCATCACGCGGACAAATTCGAGTCTGGCGCCGCCCCACCCTAAGGAATAAGCCAACTCGAGCGTGAAGAATCGCAGAGATATTCGAAGGCCGTGTATCACACATTGAGAGCTTAGCGCAGACAGGCTGCAACCCACCGACAACAAGAGTGCAAAGCACAATAGCCGCTCCAAAAAATAAAATCAGGATGCCTTCCTTGCCATGCGTGGAAAAATCCCACGCAAGCAGGGCAATTGCGACGCACAGCAGCGTGAGCAAAACAGGTCGCCCCTTAAGAACAGTTGCCATTGGGGTCAGTGCATAACGTATCGCATCACCGATGCCGGAATGGATGCCATCCATTATAAAACACACGCAAGTCCGCATTCGCGTACATCGTCCCGTTATCCATGCTTTTGCTTAGCGACACCACTCGGATCAAGCCAAAGCCAGGATAAGGCCAAATGCCTCAATGGCATTCGGTGATTAGCTTGCGATACCTGGCCATCCGGTATTCAAACGCATTTCGATCGACTGTTCCATCATTGGTAAAAGTCTTTAATCTGCATGATTGAATCAAGTTAGTCGATTCATTTACGCAGAAAGAATTATTGGCCCTTGCCGTCGATCGGAAACATTGAACACAGCATTAGTTGCCTGAATGCGATTCGGACCGAGCAGCCATTGGCGGGAGCGTAGCCTCCCAGGCGGCCAGTGCCGATGGGAAACCAGCGCGTCCCAACCCAATGCGTACGAATCGGTCCGAACAACCAAGGCATTCGCCAGGCAGCAATAGTACTCCGTGGTTCTGCGCCAGGTCGTGACAATAGTCAGTCGTATTGGCGAACGGCTGCGTTTGATGGGAGCCCAGTTGAGCCAAGTCAATTTCGACCAGCACCGTGGAGCCAGCTATTGGAGGACGCCAACGGAACAACGCCGATTGCCGTTTCATGAACTCAGCGCAGATCTCTAAATTTGCACGCACAATCTCCCGGCTGCGATGTGCAAGTTTGTCACGAACGGATAACGCCTGAATGGATAGATACTCTGTGGGGGCGGCAGGACAAATTGTCGTATAGTGTTTCCAACCGATCAATTCTTCGCGAATTTGTTTGTCGCGAATAACCAGCCAGCCCGCTCGCAATCCGGGCAAGCCGAATGTCTTCGACAGACCGTTGAGTACGATCGCTTTCGGGTAAATTTCTGCGGCTGACGGAATCGCCGGCTTCCGTTCGAATGCCGTTTCCAAGCCTCGGTAGATTTCATCGCAGAACAGCCAGCAGTCGTTGCTTCGGGCAATTTCCACCAGCTGTTCCAGTTCGCCAGCGGTAGGCTGGTACCCACTCGGATTATGCGGAAAATTAACAATGATTAAGCGAGTTTTCGAATTGACGAGCGACTTTAAACGATCCAAATCAATTTCCCAGCCCGTTTCGGTCGGAACCAGGTGCCACAGCTGAACCTTGCCGCACACGTGATCGGCCACGTGATGCAAAGCGTCATAGGCTGGACTGAGCGCCACGACTTCATCGCCGCCCTCCAGCAACGTCTGCATCGTTAAATAGATACCTTCGACTGGCGACGTCAAAATCACAACATCATCGACAGCAGCGCTTTCGTACATCTCGGCAATCAGTCGGCGGTATTCCGGGTGGCCTTGAGTTTCGGTGTAGCCCAGTTCCACCTTCCCAAACTCTTCCAGCGAACCGCCGGACAAATCCAGCAACTCCGCGATAGAAGTCGTTTCGCAATCCGACGACGCCAGAACGTGAGATGCACTGAACTCGTAGAGAGCGAAGAACTGTTCGGTCAAAAACGGTTTGATTTTCATTCGTGGCTATCGGCCTTATTCTTCTCCGGCACCGGCGACCACAAACAACTCTGAGCCAATTCGGGATAAAACAACACAGCTTTTACTGGTTGGTCATGGCTTGCAGTTGCAGCAACTGCAACTGAGTTGGATACCCTACAAGCTGCCCGATCCGCCAGAACGGATTACGTCTGTTGGAGCGGCGATAAAATGGTGCGGCGCATGCTCCCCGCGCAGCCAAATCATAACGCGTTACCGGCGGCGGTCCAACGCTTTGTTATCCTGCGTTCTGACAGCCAGGACGATACGTCATTGCCAACTCTCACGAGAAAATCAGAAGCGGTCGACCCTGACGAGATCGCCGGCAATACACATAAAGCCTTGATTTGCGAACGCCGGCTGCGAAATTCAGCCGATAAGCAAAGGAAACTTCCGATCCGGATGAACAGCAATGGCCATGATCGCCATTCTAAGTACTGATTCGTCCACGGGGAACAAAACGCAGATCGGCAACACAGAACATTTCGCTCACGGCTCCAAAAAGAAGCTAATGGCATGTTAGCCGAACCCCCTGTTTTCATTGGTTTTCAGCGGTTCATCGGCTCGCGACATTTTCGGTGGCACCATGAATTCGGTGGCATTCGCATCGATTCGCGAAGCTGTGTTGCCACTTTCTGAACCGCCAGGAGTCCGTGCGTTGAACTGCTCAAAATGTCCATCTGAGACAATTGCGTAACTGCTGTTCTGAACGATGACCCTGTTTCCGATCCATGCCGCTGACCTGCCCCATTAACCGAGGCCAGACTTTGAGTGGTAGACTCTGGTGTTTGCACACAGAAGAGGGAGGCATCAGATGCCACGTAAGCGATTCAAGACAGAACAGATTAACCAGAAGCTTCGGGAAGCGGAAGTCCTGCTTTCGCAGGGAAAGGACGTTGCGGCGGCGTGTCGGCAGATCGGCGTGACCGACAACACCTATTACCGCTGGCGGAAGGAATACGCTGGGATCCGGACGAATCAGGCGAAGCGTCTGAAGGAGCTGGAGAAGCAGAACGCTCGACTGAAGAAGCTGGTGGCCGAGGCGGAGCTGGACAAGGCCATTCTGCGGGAGGCCGCATCGGGAAACTTCTGAGCCCTCTGAAGCGTCGTCGTACAGTGGAGCATGTGCGTCGCACTCCGGGGCATGCTCGGGTATCCGAACGTCGTGCGTGTCGGGTCGGGTACTCGGTCAGTCTCGTTCCACTCAACGCCGTCAGGCTCATGTTCTGGAAGATGAACCGCATCGGGAGCAGCGCCCAAAGTGCCTGGACATCTTCGGAAAGCTTTATGCATCCGATTTCATGCGACGGTCGCGACCCAGCACGACTGCAGCCGCAAAATACGTAATCTCGCAGGTTGGGGGGCAGTCTTCCACATGGCACAACCAGTGGTTAGGAACGAGCAGGATTCGACTCAGCCGCATAACGTTCAAGGTTCACCGGCATGCGGTGGGTGATCGTCCATTTTAGAACGCCCGGCTTCGCGGCTCCGGTTCACGCTGCTGTTATGCCCCGATTTCCGCCGAACAGCACAGATCGGGGCGACCATGCCATTCATGAACAATATCACGCATGAGCAGGGCGCAGTCAAATTCGACGGAACCAGTTGGAAATCGCGATTGATCCTCGAAATAGCTGGATTGGATCGTGTCAATGTTTAGTGATGCGACGTGCCAGTTGTCGCATTGCAGTTCAAGACCATCGAATCTGCCATCTGTACTGGTATCCGAATATCCAAGTGATCCAAGCTCGAAAAATCTAGAGGCCGATTCGAGTGAGTCGAACACCGACGAATCCGAAATGTCCGGGACGACCGAACCGGAAACATGAACCGTTGCAACTCCATCGACACTTGCCATCTTCACAGAATAGTGATCGCCATTTTCCGCAACAGTGAATCTCGCATGGTGATGTACCCCGGGGAAGATCCTGCCACCGGCGCAAGAATTTAGCATTGAGTTAGTATCACGACGAGGGATATAGACGCCTTGTATCGTCTGGCCGTTGGAATCCCATTCAACGGCAATTCTGTGCGCTGCATTCTCGGAGCGGATCCCCCAGGGTATTGGCAACAGCTTCGGGCGGACCCGTTTCAAACGAATCAGGCAGATGCCGCCGATCGCGTAACCATGGATCAGTTGCGGGCGGAACGGCGCAGGCAACGCGGCGGCCATGCAGTCAGGGTCGATGCGATAGTTCGCGAGAATGCGTCGATCAATGACACCACTGATTGTAGGTAAACGCATTGGCAAATGGGGCATAACGTCCAGCATCACCGGGCGGCGAAAAGTGATTCTCTATTTCAAATTGCCCGGACTTCGCCGTTCCGGTCCATCATATTGTGATCCATCTTGTCCGCCATTCAGCCGCAGCCCAAATCCCTGACGAAGCTGGCAGTCGGCGTAACCTTGTTGGCATCCACGCCAAGTTGAGTCACGATAAGTTCACGTAATGTAACCCAAATGTCACTTGGCCCCATTGGGCCATGCCTGTTCTTCAGAGTTGCGGTGTTCAGCGCAAGCACACGTTCCGACAACCCGCGAAACGTACCAAAGTCCATTGCAAATTGTGTGGCGAATGGGCTTGTTGCGATTCTACTGAGCCAGCCAACGAAGAAAAGGCAAGCGACGCCGGTCACGAAAAATATCGTTCCAGATACGTCGCGGCCTGACGCCACCAAAGCAGTCAGTACCGAGACGCTGCAGGTAACCAGGATGTTCACCCCGACAACCCATGCCGGTCGCACCAGATCCGGCAGCCTTAATTGCATATTTTTTGCAAGTCTTGTCCAGAATGACCGCCGATTATGATCGGGTGCGATCTCAGTAAGCGAAGTACACGGGCCGAAACATTCGGTGATTCCGGTATCCAGCATTCCCTTGCGAATGTCGCAGAAGGTTGCGGCTGTCAAACACGTTCCAGCGGGAGCCATTTCCATTTGAGATTTGACGCATTCGAAAAGGTCGCCGACGGTGACAATGTTCTGAGCATCCTCGTCTGAGATTTCGATACCGAAAGATGCTTCCACATCCATTAACAGTTCAACAGTGTCGAGCCCCATGGGTCACCAAATGTTTTGTTGGGGGGAGATAACCTCAAGGATGACCAGCACGGCTGTTCCGGCTCCCGTTCATCCATCTGTTATCACGCGATGCCACCGAGCGGGTCATCTCAACGGTAACGTCACGGATGATCATGTAGTATAGACCCGTCATAGTGTTGAAGTGCACTTCCAGCAACCACTGCATGCGAGGTCGCTGGAAGAACAGGCAACAGGATCAACGCGTAGCCTGTTCCAAAACGCCGATAATCATTTCGGCTAGTTGATTGAAATAATCGCATGATGCGCCATCGAGCTGTGAAGAAACGCGTTGCAAGTCCGAAGCGCAGCGACGCAAAATCCTGATGCGATCGAGATCTAAAACGCCATCATTCAACAAAAACGTGCAAATGCAGCCCACCGCAGCGGAATCGAGTGAACTAATGCAGACACCGTCGATCTCTTCACCAGCCCACCCTTAAGGAAACGCACAATCATGGAACTCTGAATAAGCCTGCTGAAGGTCCATGCGAGCAACTCGGAAACGTTTAGCGGGATAACGTTTGAGTTTAACGGGCCGAGTGCAAGGTGTGATGAGCGAAGCGAACGGCGATACAATTCGGCTTCGGTTCATCGATTTGATATGCGGCGTTCGTCTGACACTAAGCGAGAATGATATCATCACTTAACGAATTCGACCTTGACCGTACGTCCGTCCACCTCAATGACTTCGCCAAAGTTGATCTTTCGAGAAAACGCGTCGATGTCTTCGACTGGCGATAGCTCGACCGTCATTTTTTCGCCAGACGCTGAAGACGTCATCATATGGCTTGAGCCGTCGGTCATGCCTATTAGTGTTTCTCGTATGTCGTCACGATCCTCTTCGTCATTGACACCGGTGATTTCCACCATAACCGTCGTTGCGGGATCAACTTCGAAGCTGAAACTGCAGCTGCTCAGCATTAGCAGGCCCACAGCGAGAATCGGCAACATCGTACCTCGAAGTGGTTGGGGCTGGGCGAACATCTCTTTGCTCCTAATCCGCCGAACGCCCGGGATGACCGGGTCGACGAAAAAGTGTAAACAACCAAAAGACTCAATGGCCAAACGCAGGAACTGGACGACTCCGGTTCATCCCATTGTTATGCAGTCATCATCGATAGTCCAATATGCACGATAATCAACACTGCGTTGACAATCGCGACAGCTAATCCGAATCGCGTTCTGGCAGGCGAATGTCCTTTCGTCAAACCGTAACTTGCGATGATCGTGAGTATCAATTGGACAGGAATGTTAAGGAATAACAGCTTCACCCATGTTGATTGAACACGGTCGCTGGTGACCGCAAAGAAACCATCTTGTCCCTGCAGGAACATGTACACGACGAACCAAACAAGAAAGCCGCGGACGAACCCCAGAAGAATCATTTCCTCTCGGGATCGGGAACCATTCGAGTTTTCGGCGCGAGCTTCGTTATTCATTCTTCTAAGGAGCGATCGTTGCCGACCGACTGTATAACGTTATGGATAACCGAGCCGGCAGTTGACGTGAATGAGCAGAGCGAGCCAGCCCGGCTGTTCCGGCTCATGCGTTGATCATGCCGGGGCCGTCCTCATGTTGCAGATCGCTTATGAATTGTCAATCGGCTGCCGAATAATGACCCCTGCAACAAGCAGAATGACACCGAGAATCGCAAGTAGTCCAGCGGCCATTGACGGTATTGATACAACACTCATGTCTTGTGCCAAGTCTGATGGGTTCGGTGCGGTGCTGGAACTGGCAATCGAGTTGAACACCCGGAGCATTCCGACGAGAGTGGTGACGAAACAGGCGAACGCCACTGCGAGGGATGCAATCCCGGATCGAACCAGCCACCGCGTCGAACGCGTTTGTGGATCTGCTGAAGTTGCATTGCCTGGCTCGTAGGGGTTTTCGGTCATTCTTGTCCTTGGCTTGTGATGTTTGTGACACGCCAGACATGGCTAAACGTTGGCTGCCGCGGTTTGTGATGCATAACGATTGAGGTCGCCGGGCTCCGGCCAGCGACTTTGAGTTTAAATCCCGCGCGGTCCGCCGCTGCGTGTGCAACCCTTTGTTATCCCGAGTTTTACGTCAGGATAGCATCAACGGCAGCAACAATCTCGTCAATCAATTCAGGATCCATGAACCTGTAGTTGTCCGGAATATCCAGAACGTGCAATTCCTTGAATCGCATTTCACCGGGGTACTCAGCCATCAGTCGTTGTTTATGTTTTGTTTCCATCACCAAGACGATGTCAGCCCATTTCAGATCATCTGAAGTTACTTTCTTACGAGCATTCCTGCTTGTGCCACAGGAACGTGCATGCACCAGTGGTTTGTCGGCGTAAATTTTCTCGCCAGTCGGACTTCGCCACTGGTTCCTGGAGCAAAAAACAAGACTTTCACTGAATCGTGGTCGAGCATCTCAGATTCACTCACACGAGGATATTCAAAGTCAAGCTGTTTTGCCCGATGTCGTCTGTTGGACCGGGTGTAAACATGCTTCCATTTCTTTTCGCCTGGCCAATCGTCTTTGATCATGATTGAGCGGGATAACGTCCGTGATCACCGACCCGGAACACGCGATCATCCATTTCAAAAGCACACGCAAGTCCGGCTTCGCGTGCATCGCATTGTTATCCCGCGTTGTCCGCCTGAAATTTTCCGCTCAAGGCCGCGCGAGAGAGTCAGTTAACAGACTATCAGTCCCCAGTTCGGCAAGAAACTCTTCCATCGAATTGGCCACCTTGAATGACGAGAAACTAAATCCGTCTGATTCTTCCTGAGACAAATAGTGAATTGTTCCAACAGTTCGTTTCAATTCGATCGCGACCGGATCTCCGATCGGGCAATCGCCGAACAAGACGAATCCTTCGTCAAAGCCGCAGCCATCAATAATTTCATCGTCTGCGCACTCAGCTATGGATACGTAGTCTAGTGTCCTGAGTTAGAAATTCGTTTACAGACATGCTTGACCTTATCGAGTATCAAGTCTGCGGTTGCAGTCCAGCGAAAGGGTTTGGGATTTTCGTTGTGTTCTTCAAGGTCGCTTTTGATTGCCGCTTCGAGATGGCGAACGCTGCGAAAGGCTCCGCGACGAATACGCTTGTTGGTGATTTCGGCGAAGAATCGTTCAACCTGGTTCAGCTACGGTGCACCGGTTGGCGTAAAGGGAATTCGGTAGCGAGGACGACGAGCAAACCATCGTTTCACCTGAACCGTCTTGTGAGTCGCTGCGTTGTTCATGACGATGTGAAATGTGATGCCCTCTTCTTCCGGAATGACTTTGTCAACGTCGTTCATAAACCGAAGGAAGTCGCTGACTCTGTGTCGTCTGAGACATTTGCCGAGACCTTGCCTGTTGCCACGTCAAGAGCGGAAAACAGGCTGGTGGTGCCGTTACGAACGTAGTCATGAGCATGCCGTTCCGGACTACTGCGGGTCATTGGCAGCAGCGGTTGCAGTCGATCGAGAGCCTGCACCTGACTTTTTTCGTCAACACACAACACAATCGCACGCTCCGGCGGGTCAAGGTAGAGCCCAACGACGTCTCGCACTTTGTCGATAAACTGCGAATCTTTAGACAGCTTGAACGTCTTCGTCCGATGTGGCTGGAGTCCGAATGCATTCCAGATGCGAACGGTGGCGGTCTGCGACATTCCGGTCTTTCCCGCCATGCCGCGGGTACTCCAGTCTGTCGCGTTTTTCGGTTTCGTTTACAGTGTGCGGGTCACAACATCTTCGACTTCCGCATCCGTGATCTTTCGCGGAGCACCCGGTCGAGGTTCATCCATCAGCCCGTCAAGTCGATTTGCGACGAATCGTTTCCGCCAGTTTCCGACCGTGGGGTTGGACACTTTCAGTTCCATTGCGACAGCGGTGTTCGTCTTACCGTCAGCGCAAGCCATCACAATTCGGCACCGCAGCGCCAAGGCCTGCGACGACTTTCGTCGCCGCGCCCAACGTGTCAGGGTTTCCCGTTCGCTGTCGCTCAAGGCCAATTCCGGAAGTCGCGCCACCATCAGCCTTCATAATCTCCGTATCTGAAACAAATACGGAACCATACAAACACCAGAAAAATGCGCAACCCATTTAGAACGAACTTACAACTCAGGACACCAGGGTGAATCCGGCGTACATGGATATTCCTCCCACAGAGCCAAGCCGCTGTAACCGAGGAACTTCACTGTGACGTTCCTTTTGCTCCAGCCATTCCCGGCCGAGCTTGTCAAGTTCATCTCTTGCAGTCATGGTCGATCCCGTTACGAGCAGATAATGTCAGGGTTCACCGGGCCGCGACGAATGATATTGATTCCAAAACCGGCGCGACCCGCGGCTCCGTGTGCAACGGATTGTTCGTCAGTTTTTCGGGTTGCTTCCTTCGGAGTTGGACCCAAGGCAGCGAATGAATGCACCGAGCGCAGCAGTGGCATAACTCGGAACCATCAACATCAATCCGACCATCGGCGCTACGAGCGCGGTCGAGATGCCCTCGGCCACTTCCGAAGGTTTCGGCGTCGCGGCGCTCGTTGCAATAACGGTGTAAGAAGCAATACCCCCTTGAATCGCGGCCCAAACTCCGATGAGAAATGGTACGTGAACGATGAGGATGAGCGCGGGAGCTGACATCGGACCATTGCCACGGCGCACGACGATCAACGCAAGCAGGAAGCACAATAGTCCGGCAAGCGGCAGGAGGATTAAGTACGGAAAGCCCAACGCAGCAACCATCCAACTGAGAAGAGATCGTTGAACTGGTTCGGTGTCCATGACGGGTTCCAGTTGAGTGTTGATGCTGACGAACGTTAAGCGTAACCGGGCGGCGACGGTTGACGGCCCATCGAATTCGCGCGTGAATCGCCGCTTCGGTTCACGCAATGGTTATGCTGGTCGTTACCGCATTTCCGTAAGTGACAGTGAACAACTGAGGGTAAGTGTACGCAGCGGACGACTGAATGGAAGTCCTGGATGATTTTCTACTGTCTGACTCGAAGCAGCGGTAATCTGAACATGCTCAGATACTGAACCGCAGCAGTCAATCACATGACCGCAGCGAAGGATGCGAAGAACTTTGATCACGAACGCTGTCGACGCACTGATCGAGCATGAACGTTCGACGATCTGCAAACAGAAAAGCACTGTCGGCCATCAGCCGCAGTGAAACGAACGATCGACTGTGCCAGCATAACGTACAAGGTAACCAGGCAGTGATCCGAAGACTTTCAGCAATCAACATCAGGTAAAAAGCCATGAATGAAAAACCGAACAGCACTGCTCCGTGTTCACCGGAGTGTGATCTATTGCAGTTGAATATTCACTATCGAGACCCGCCTGTATCTTCACGTACCACCAGGGCAGGCGATGACCTGACCATCATAGCCGGACAAGGGTATTCAATTGACAAGGTGACACTGTTTCCAGCTTTGCGAACAATCAAAGGCGTAAGAATGTCTCACGGCGAAAACGCAGTACGGGAAGAAACTCGTACTGCATAACGACCACGATCACCCGGGGACGAACGAACGACGTTGCTCGCAGATTGCGGATGAGTGAGGACTCGGGTGCATCATTTTGTTATCTGTCCCGTCGATTCGACAGGCGTATCTTGGCCAGTGGCGAGGCTCCTGCCGGTCCACTGGCGAGAGTTAATTGAGTATAGAAAAAGTGAACCGGCCATCTGGACCTGTATTATGTGGTCGCTGTAGAACCTGACACTGGCGACGGCGTCTTCCGGAATCGGCAACTTATCCCAGATGGCTCTTTTGGCGCTGAAGGCGTAGATGCAGTCCTCTGTCTCAAAAAATGCCATTTTTTGTCCAACGATGACATCTGATTTAGGTGCCAACGGAACATTGAGCTCGATGCTGCCCCAAGTGCCAGTGTCGGCACTGAAGGCGGATACGACGCGGCGGGAATTCGGCACGACGACGATTACGTCTCCACCACCGACCCAACTTCCGTGAGTGGTTTGAGGCTGCCCTTCTTCCTGAGCGTCTAAAAGGCACGGCAAGCCAAGAAGGCCACCAATTGCAAGGATCGGAATTGCGGATTGCATGCGGAACATGGAACTCTCCAGGTAGTTTCGTCATTGAGGGCGGGGGAAACTGCAACTGTCCCGGATAACGCGAACCGGGAAAGATGTTCCGGAACAATCTCGAAGTTTTGCGATGAACGCCACGAAACTGGACGCGATTACCTCTCCACCATCATGTGATGACCCTCATTCTATTACAGGGCCATCAAAAAGCGGATCGGTTTGTGAGCACTGCAGGAAGAATCCGTGATCCATTCCATCGTGTGAAATGTGAACAGAATTCGCGGGCAGAGAATCAGGACGTAGCCGCAGCGTTGCTTTGACCGCGTCCGTTCATTGGGGCGGCTGGTTTCGATCAGTTGGCTGGGGCAACCCATAGAGTTCACATCCCGTGGACAGCGACGCACCAAAGCGGCTCAGAAACAACCGTTAGCTCGGTGCAAACAAAAGGCCGAGCGTTTGTTCTGCCGCGGCAATGGATGCTTCGGACGCGGGACCACTACTGAAAGCGTCCGCATGAAGATCATCGAGCTGCGCAGTGACTTCGTCCATAGGTTTCCCGTATAACGCCTAAGAATAACCGGGCGGCGTGAGTACGCTGTCCATTGGTGAACGCGAGATACGCCGCTCCGTGTTCATCCGTTTGTGATGCCGCGTTTTTGGATTTAAACCGATGGAAGTGAAACCAAAAATCGCAACCGATGAATGTTCCGAATTTCGTCATTGCTCAGATGCCGCCACGCGAACGGCAGGAAGGCATGGTCCAGTCTCCAAAGTTTCATTTGCGTGAATTGGAGGCGGAAGTGCTGGCGGAGTTGTGTGATGAGTTCCGCACGAACGTATTCGCGAAAGCAGAGAAGACCGACCCAGCAGCATAACGACCCGGTTCACCTGGCCCGAGGAGTTGACGTGTATTCCAGAACCGACGCCCGACGTGGGCTCCGGTGCAACCGA
>JAQWOH010000089.1 GCA_029245955.1 Fuerstiella sp.
TTCGCGACGCCCGAGCAATGGGGTGGAGGTAACCGCGCGGGCAAGCTGCGCGAGGAGCCGGAATTCGTCACGCAGCCCAGCGACGGCCACATGACAGGCCTCGCGCTGCTGGTTCTGCAGGAAGCTGGCGTGGCGAATGACGACCCGGCAATCGAGAAGGGTCTCACCTGGCTCCGTCAGAACCAGCGCGAGTCAGGCCGCTGGTGGACCCGCTCGCTGAACACCGACAAGTGGCACTTTATCACCTACAGTGGCACAGCCTATGCGCTGCTGGCGATGCAACTGGCGGGCGAACTGCATGACTCTGTGTCCAGGTAAGCATTCCAAACCCGCTGCATTGTGAAGCAGCCGTAGCCGGTCATGTCCTGGATACGGCTGCGTAATTTAATGTGGCTGAACCGGGCAGACTTTGCGAATCACTTATCGCCCGCTGCTGAGTCATTCGAATCATCGCTCTTCCGGACGGCTTTTTGAGCGGAGGCCTCTTCTGTTTCCGGCTCCGGCTCCCTGGCCGGCTCTTTCACGATGTTGAAACCTGCTGATGTTCGTTTGCCTACAGCGGGCTTCAATTCGCGAAGCCAGATGTTACGGAACCTTACCAGGTCTCCGTGAAACTGCAGAGAGATCGGTCCGGTTTCGGCATGAGGTTCGTAGCGAGGTGGGGCGACGTAGCTGCTGGAGCCGAGCAGCTCAAAATGATTCAGCGCCAGGACGCCGTTGTGAATCAGCGTGACGTATCCTGGAGTCTCCACATCGCCATTCACTTTGAACCTCGGTGCTGTGAAGAAGATGTCGTATGTGTTCCACTCGCCCGGTTTGCGCATTGCATTCGCCATTGGTGGAGTCTGCTTGTAGACCGACCCTGCCTGGCCGTCGAAGTATGTTGGGTTCTCATACGAATCCAGTATCTGCACTTCGTATTTTTCCATCAGGTAGACGCCGCTGTTGCCCCGTCCCTGGCCATTACCCTTGATTTCGGCAGGAGCAGACCATTCCAGGTGCAGCTGAATATCGCCAAAGTGCTGCTTCGAAACGATTTCTTGCTGTCGAGGAATCGCGATGCCCTCCTGAACCAGCCATTGATCACCATTTTCGAATGCTGACAGGTCCCGACCACCAAACAGTACGATGGCATCTGAAGGTGGCTGGTCGTTGGTGGTTCCCGGTGTGACAATGGGAGGTTGTTGCCATTCGACGCCGCTTTTCCATTCCTGAGCGGCGGACAAGGACGTCAGAGGCAGTGTTATGACAGAATAAAGGCAAAATCGACAAACAGTCATCTCAAAATCTCTCCGGTTGAGTGCAATGCATTGAAGTCTGGCCTGTATCGTGGCGAGCAACCGTAGTGGTTGCAATTGGCGAAGTCTGAGAAATACGCCCGTTCCGGATCTCGGTTTTGCAATCTTCTGAACGTCATCTTCGTAGCCGCTTGTACTTGTGTTTCGTGGCTGAAATACTTCTGCGGGCGCCGCCAGGATGCAGCCATACGCCGTTCTGCCAGCACTACGATGCACTTTTTTCTGACGGGACTCTGCTCTTTGGGTTCCGGTCTACGGGTCTCAAACTGACGGACCATCGAAAATGCTATGGGAAGTTGAAATTCTGCCGACTCAGGATTCTCGTGATCACGAAGGCCAGCGCATTCTTGCCGACGCGAAGAGCCTGGGGATCGTTTCTCTGGCCGACGTGAGGTCTGCCCGGTCGTTTC
This sequence comes from Fuerstiella sp., assembly GCA_029245955.1. Classification (GTDB taxonomy): domain Bacteria; phylum Planctomycetota; class Planctomycetia; order Planctomycetales; family Planctomycetaceae; genus Fuerstiella. The sequence continues at coordinate 1,709 of JAQWOH010000089.1, forward strand.
TGATTCAGGGTGAATTAACGGAAGCCGATGCCGGCCGGGCGGGTGAAGTGCTGCTGTGTGACGGGGTTGTTGAGCAGTTTCGAGTGAACTGCCTGCCGGACTCTGCTTCGACGGATGACGCCTGTCTGAATGTGCTGCTGCATCCAGGTGTTACCGACAGCGTCGCAGACAACGCTGCACAGGCACTTTCTCAGCAGGGCCTCGACGTCACAGCTGTTGCTACGTGCCGTAAGTACTGGCTGACGGGTGAGTTGTCCGACACTGATCAGTCGCGAGTCTCGGCCAAAGTCATTGCGAACGATGCCATCGAATATGTTGTGTGTGGTCCGTTGCAACTGACCGATTTACACGTTGGCACCGACTACCGCTTCGAACTCGGGTCCGTCGCCATTCGCGAAATGAACGACGACGAAACGCTGATGAAGCTTAGCGCTGAAGGGCAGCTCTATCTGCAATTGGCCGAAATGCAGACGATACGTGATTACTTCAAGTCGCTGGATCGAGATCCTACCGACATCGAGCTGGAGACCATTGCTCAAACCTGGAGCGAACACTGTTCTCACAAGACACTTGCCGGTCGCATTCATTACGTCGAAACAAAGGGGGGCGAAACGGTTCGCGAACTTCAGTTCGACAACATGTTGAAGGAAACTATCTTCAATGCAACGGTCAGCATTCGCGAGAATCTTGGTGACGACGACTGGTGCGTCAGTGTCTTCAAAGACAACGCCGGCATTGTGACGTTTGACGAAAATCAGGATGTGTGTATCAAGGTGGAAACTCACAATCATCCATCTGCGATTGAGCCCTATGGCGGTGCCAACACAGGGCTTGGTGGTGTCATCCGTGACCCGATGGGCACCGGCCTGGGAGCTCGTCCTGTCTGTAACACCGATGTCTTCTGCTTTGCCCGACCCGATTTCCCGGCTGATGAATTGCCGCCCGGTGTTCTGCACCCCAGGGCTGTGATGGAAGGCGTTGTGTCCGGCGTGCGGGATTATGGTAATCGTATGGGCATTCCAACGGTCAACGGCGCTGTCTATTTTGATGATCGCTATCTGGGGAATCCACTGGTGTACTGTGGCAATGTCGCCATGATTCCTCGTGACAAGAGCGAAGGTTGTGTGTCACCTGGCGATCTGATTGTGGCGGTCGGCGGACGCACTGGTCGGGACGGCATTCACGGAGCAACTTTTTCCTCGGCCGAATTGACTGAAGACAGCGAGAGTATCAGTGGTGGGGCGGTGCAGATCGGCAATCCCGTCACGGAAAAAATGGTGCTCGATGTTCTTCTTGAAGCTCGTGATCGTAACCTGTACACCGCCATTACCGACTGCGGAGCCGGTGGTTTCAGCAGTGCTGTCGGAGAAATGGGTGAGGAAACCGGTGCCGAAGTCTGGCTCGACAAAGCTCCGCTGAAGTATTCCGGTCTATCGTATACCGAAATCTGGATCAGCGAGGCTCAGGAGAGAATGGTGCTGGCCGTTCCGGAAGGTAACCTTGCGAATTTCGAACAGCTGTGTCGTTCGGAAGGAGTCGAGGCCAGCGTCATCGGCAGGTTTACCGATACCAAAGAGCTTGTGCTGAAGTACGAAGACAACCTCGTCGGTCGTGTCACCATGGACTTCCTGCATGACGGGCGTCCCCCCGTAATTCGCGAAGCGACATTTGAACTGACCGAATCCTGTGCCGCAGTGTCCTGCCACCCCGGCACTGAGGTGACACAGTCGGCAGAGCCAGGGACGCGTGTTCCAGTTTCAGGGGATGACATCAACAAGAGTGCCGTTCCCGACTACACCGATGACCTCAGGCAGATCCTGGGATCGCTTAATGTCGCCAGCAAGGAATGGATCATACGCCAGTATGATCACGAAGTTCAGGGCGGCAGCGTGGTCAAACCACTCGTGGGCGTCAACAACGATGGGCCCTCCGATGCCGCCGTCGTGCGTCCGGATCTGACTTCAAACCGTGGTCTGGTGATCAGTTGCGGCATGAATCCGCACTACGGTGATGTTGACCCCTACTGGATGGCGGCGTCCGCTATTGACGAAGCCATGCGCAACTGCGTGGCAGTGGGAGCCGACCCGTCAAAGGTTGCGATTCTGGATAATTTCTGCTGGGGCAATACGGAACGTCCGGAAACGTTGGGGACGCTCGTTCGCGCTTCGCTTGCGTGCCAGGATATCGCCGTCGCATACGGGACTCCTTTCGTTAGCGGAAAAGACAGTCTCAATAACGAGTTCAGTTACGAGGACGGCAACGGCGATCGTCAGACTGTGGCTATTCCGTCGACACTACTGATCACTGCACTTGGCCAGATTGGTCATGTTGAGCAGGCTGTCACGATGGACCTGAAGGTTCCCGGAAACAAACTTTACCTTGTTGGCATCACGCGAGATGAGCTCGGCGGCAGTCACTATTGCCTCGTGAATCGATTGGCTGGCGGTGTCGTGCCTACCGTCCACACAAACCAAGCAGTGAAAGTGTTTTCTGCCGTCCATCAGGCCATTCAGCAGGGTTTGATTCGCAGTTGCCACGACCTCAGTGAGGGGGGGCTTGCTGTTGCGGCTGCAGAGATGGCATTTTCCGGGGGCGTGGGGGCGAAGATCAATCTGACCGACGTCGCAGTACCATCTGACGAATCCGAAGATGATGAATCCGAGTTTTCCCAAGGGCAGGTTTCTAATCCGGCAGCTGTATTATTTTCCGAAAGCAATACTCGATTTCTGATCGAGGTTGAGGAAGCGATGGCCACTGACTTCGCTGCTGTTATGGGCGATCTACCGTATTCCTGCGTTGGTGAAACGACCGCTGACAACACTCTGCAGATTCTGGGTAATGGCGAAAGAGCGATCGTCAACGCGTCACTTGAAGACCTGAAGCGAAGCTGGCAGGCACCGTTGAACCTATGATATTCTGACGCCGGGCAGGTGTCCGCCGGAGTCCTGTAACGCTGGCCATCCATGTATCCGAGTGATCTACACGTCCGGGGAAACAGCTGTGTGGATGCACGTGGTGCCATTTAACCAGGGTGTGCTTCGAGCTGGTTAGTTGGGACCGGGCTGCGATCGGAAACCGGATGACCGGTCTCAATACGTCGTCGAGGGGATTTGTGTCGACGACGCGACAGCGAAGCGATAAACTAAATTGTCCGCTTTACGATTATCGTACCTCCATCTTTACTGAGTATATCTATGCTTTCTGTACAGGGACCTGCGGCACCGAATCGAAAATTGTGTAATGGTGTCTCCCGTCGCGATGCATTGAGTATCGGTGGACTTGGAGCCGCCGGTCTGAGCCTGCCGCAGTTGTTGAGGGCCGAAGGGGCTTCAAAGAATGCAGGCAGTGGGCGTCATAAGTCGGTGATCATGATCTATCTGTGCGGAGGACCTCCGCATCAGGACATGTACGACATCAAGACGGCCGCACCCAGTGAGATTCGTGGGGAATTTCAGCCCATCCGCACCAGCGTGCCGGGGATTGAAATCTGTGAGTTGCTGCCGGGTATCGCCAGGAACATGGACAAGTTCGTTCCGATTCGTTCCATGGTCGGCGCGAAGGACGCCCATTATTCGTATCAATGCATGACAGGCTATCACGAGCAGAATGCGGCCGCCGGAGGGTGGCCGCACTTTGGTTCCGTCGTGAGTCATTTCGAGGGACCCGTGACTCCCGGGACGCCGCCGTTTGTCAGTCTGTGCTATACCACAAAGCATCGGCCCTACAATGAACCGAGTCCGGGATTTCTGGGCCTTGGACATTCATCTTTTTCACCGAAGGGGTCGGGGCGTGACGATCTGGTGCTGCAGGGCATCACTGCGGATCGACTCGGGCATCGTCATCAGTTGCTCACATCATTCGATAGGTTTCGCCGTGACTGTGATGCCAGTGGGAAAATGCAAGGGATGGATACGTTCACCCAGCAGGCTATGGGGATTCTGACGTCTCCCGACCTGTTCAACGCTCTGGACGTGTCTCAGGAAAGCAAAGAAACACGTGATCGTTACGGTGTGCAGGATGAAAACAAACCTCGTGGTGATGCAGCACCCATGTGCCCTCAGAACTTTCTTGCGGCCCGGCGACTGGTCGAAGCCGGCGCACGAATCGTGACGGTGAATTACAGTTTCTGGGATTGGCACGGCAGTAACTTCAAAACCGGTCGACAGGAACTGCCGATCTTCGACAAGGGGATCACAGCTCTGATAGAAGACCTGCACGAACGTGGTCTGCAGGACGACGTGACGGTTGTTGCATGGGGCGAGTTCGGAAGAACACCAAAAATCAACGACAAAGCCGGCCGTGACCACTGGCCTCGAGTTTGCAGTGCATTACTTGCCGGAGGAGGTATGAACACCGGGCAGGTGATCGGATCAACAGATCGTCTGGGTGGCGAAGCGGCAGACCGCCCCGTTACGTTTCAGGAAGTCTTCGCAACCATCTATCACAATCTGGGCGTGAACCTTGAGGCCGGACGAGTCTTCGATTTTCGTGGTGTGCCACGGACGTTCATTGAGTCCGGCGTGCAGCCGATTGAAGAGCTGACCGGGGAGCCTACAATGGCTGTGTCCTGACCCGCCGCTGTCAGTGAGCCAACGATGCTGCCTTTTCCCGTTGAATTGCATTCGCACCGCCCGTCCAGGCGTGATCTGCTGCAGATGGGGACCGGGCTGGGAGCGGTAAGCGCACTGTCGACGCTGAAATCGGCCAGTGTGGCAGCGGCGTCTGCCGTGAATGCAAGTGGCGTGTCCAGCTCGATTCGATCATGCATTTTCGTTTTCTATTACGGTGGGCCAAGTCATCTTGATACGTATGACATGAAGCCTAACGCGCCGGATTCAGTACGTGGCGAGTTCTCCAGTATTGCGACATCGGTGCCGGGGCTGCAGATCTGTGAACACATGCCTCATATGGCGCGAGTCATGCACAAGGTGGCTCTGCTTCGCAGCATGCATCACACGAATCGGCTGCATGATTCCGCATCCACGGAAACTTACACAGGACGACAGGGACCGCAGGGTGACCGCGAAGAGTTTGGTCCGATCAACCAGTTCTATCCTTGCCATGGTGCCGTACTGGCAATGCTGCGTGCAGGTGAGCAACTCGATGTTGCACACGCGATGCTGCCGTGGCAGTTTCACAACGTTATTACTACGCCCTGTCAGGGAGGAGGATTTCTGGGGCACCAGTTCGATCCGTTGCTTGTGTCCGGGGATTCCACCAGCGTACGTTACGAAAGCGACGAACTGCACCGCCCGGCCGAACTGACCGCTCTGCGAATGCGACACCGCGAGGCACTGCTTAATGGTCTGGATATGGCGTCCACGCTGGCCAGTCATTCGTCACCATTCGGCATCTACCGGAAGAAGGCCCATGAACTTCTGTGTTCAGCGGATTTGCAGAAAGCACTGCGGATTGAAGAGGAAGCAATCGCGACACGAGAACGTTACGGCATGCGCGAACCCAAAGCGCTGCCTGGTGACGGTGCGGCCGCTGCTGCCCCCGCCCGCAATCTGCGAGGACAGAATCTTCTGTTGGCCCGACGGCTGGTTGAAGCGGGGGTACAGTTCGTAAACGTGCATGATTTTCGGCAACAGGGTCAGAACTGGGATTCGCACAGCCAGAACTTTCAACAGCATAAACGATATCTGCTGCCACAGGCTGATCAGGCTCTGGCAGCTTTGATTGAAGATCTTGATGATCGTGACCTGCTGCAGTCCACACTTGTCATCGCGCTTGGCGAATTCGGTCGGACGCCAAAAATCAACGGCAACGCCGGTCGGGACCACTGGCCTGACTGTTACACTGCGCTGCTGGCCGGAGGCGGTGTACGCGGCGGGGCCGTTTATGGTTCCAGCGACAGTACCGGCGCGTTTCCTGACACGGACCCGGTGACTCCCGCTGACCTGGCGGCGACAATCTACCGGCGTTTCGATCTGCCGTCTCGCACTGAGATACGTGATCAGACCGGGCGTCCACACCGTATTGCGGATGGTCAGGCAATTACGGACATCTTTGCGTAAGGCACCCCACCTGCAGTCCGATGAAACTATTGAATTTCCTTCAGTTCAACCACGAAGTGCAGCGTTGCATTCGGAGGGACTGCCTCACCGGCGCCAGCTGCGCCATAACCGAGATCCGGGGGAATCCATAACTCGATCATTCCGCCTTTGCCTACCAGTTGCATGCCTTCTGTCCACCCCGGGATGACGCCCCCCAGTGAGAATGAGATCGTTTCTCCTCGACTGTAGGAACTGTCGAATTCAATACCGTCGTCCAGCCAGCCCCGATAATGTACGGTAACAGTGCGGTCTGCCGTCGCTTTTTCTCCGTCAGACTTTCTAAGAATTCGATATTGCAGCCCGGACTCCGTCGTTTGAAACTCACTTGGCGGATCTGCGTCAGTCTCTCCGGTCCCCTGCTGTAATTCTGCCTTGTCCAGAAATGTTATTGCACCTGCACTGGTAGTCGGGGAGTCAGAGTCAGGGCTTACAGCTGATGCTGTGGGAGGAGGGGAAGAAACGTCAGCCACCGGACTGGTTTCGGCACAGCCGGCAAGCAGACAACACGAAGACAGGAGCATTGTATATACGGATTGTTTCATCGAGACCCACCTCAGGCATGAGATCATGTTACTTCAGAGCAGGGCATGTTGAGGTGCCGGATAGTCTGAGTCAAGTCCGCGCCGAGTTGTTGATGATAGAATAGCCTTCAAGAGCTTATGAGATCTCGAAACGAACGCAGCCGCGTCTGCCAGAAGGTGAGAAGTTCTCACAGTCCGGCAGACGCGGCTACAGTAATGAGGGTTCTTGCAGTTGATTCTTAGTGATGCAATCGGTGGTGACGACCGCGGTGGTAGTCGTAGTGTCCGGGCTGCACGTGCAGGTGGTTGCCGTGGCGATAGACTTCCGTGGGATGGTAATGGTAGTGACCGCGAGTGCCATAAGTGCTGACACGGTGTGACCCGTATCCGTAACGAGGATAGCTTCCGTATCCGACGGAAAAAGAGCTTCGGGGGGAATAGCTGTTGTAGCCGATGCTCAGCCGTGAACCGCCATAGCTTATGCCATACCCGCCATAGCCACATTGTGCCGAAGCCGTGTCGGCTGTCAGTGCCAGGGCCATTGTCCCTGCAAATGCTGCAATCATTAAGCGTTTCATTGTCTTCTCCCTGTTTGCGTCGTGCGAAACCAATATGAACAACTGAGAGAGACTGCCGCGAACAATGTACCGTTAATGCCGATTCTTCCTAAATACCTTGCTGCAATGATTTTAAGTGACAAGCTCTGACCAAACACCTTAACTTCAGCTGTTCCATCTGCGCCATAATTGTAGTCACTGTGATTACAGGTTCTTATTTCAGGCCACGTCGAATCAACAGGGCCTCGACGGTTGGTTCCTGTCCTCGAAAAGCTTTATACGAGGCCATAGGGTTGCGACTGCTGCCTCGGGAAAGGACCTCAGACCGGAACCTTGTACCGTTGTCGATTGTGGCTCCGCCGCTGGACTGCATGAAGGCAAAAGCATCGGCGGCCAGGACTTCGCTCCAGAGATATGCGTAGTAGCTTGACGAGTAGCCGCCGCCCCAGATGTGAGCAAAGTACGCCGTTCGGTAACGTGGCGGTACCGCCGATATGTCGACTCCGTACTTCTTAAGCGTGGCTGCTTCAAAAGCTTCGATATCCTCCGGAATCTCGTCGGCGGTTAGTGTGTGCCACTCAAGGTCCAGGATGGCCGCCGCCATATATTCCAGCGTGTCGAATCCCTGATTGAATTTGCTGGCACGGATGACTTTGTCCAGCAGTTCCTTCGGAATGGGTTCACCTGTTTCATGGTGTCTCGCATAGTTGCTCAGAATCGCCGGTTGAATACACCAGTCTTCTTCAAATGTTGACGGGAACTCAACAAAATCGCGCGGCGTCGCTGTGCCGGAAACAGATGGGTAGGTGACATCAGAAAACAGTCCATGTACCGCGTGACCCATTTCGTGAAATATCGTCGTGACATTGTCAAAGCTGATCAGTGCCGGTTCGCCGTCTGCTGGTCGAGGATTGTTCAGTACGTTAACGATGACCGGCTTTTCGTTCAGCAGTAAAGATTGATCAACATAGGAACTCATCCACGCACCACCGCGTTTGGAGTCGCGTTTGAAGAAGTCGATGTAGAACAGTCCAATTTGTGAACCATCGCTGTCAAGGACGTCGAAGACGCGTACTTCCGGGTGATACACGGGCAGATCTTTTCGTTCATCAAAGCTGATGCCAAACAGTTTGTGCATGGTGAAGAAGACGCCGTTAGTCAGCACGCTGTCCAGTTCGAAGTACGGCTTCACTGCGGCTTCGTCGACTTCAAAGCGATCCTTGCGGACTTTTTCGGTATAGTATTCCCAGTCCCACGCAGCCAGTTCATGATTTACTCCAAGTTCCTTCATCATCGCTCGCAGATCCGTGGCTTCCTGCTGCACGCGAGCAACGACTCCCGGAACAAGATCCGTCAGCATTTTCCGAGCGGCATCCGGAGTTTTTGCCATCTGGTTCTGCAGTTTGTAGGCGGAATGGTTGGCGAACCCCAGTAACTTTGCTCGTTCGGCACGCAGTTGCGCGATTTCGAGTATGAGAGGTCGGTTGTCGATACCTCCTTCCTGGCCGAGAGCCCGATTTGCGGAGGCCTTCCAGACGCGTTCTCGCAGTGTGCGGTTGTTTAGTGATGTAAGAATCGGCACCCGAGTCGTATTGGTGATTTCCAGAACGTACCTGCCTTCGTGACCTCGTTCTTTCGCGGTTTCTGCGGCGGCAGCAATGTCAGCTTCGGACATGCCGTCAAGTTCTGCGACATCACCCACGACGACCGAACGTTCCTTTGTCACTGCCAGCAGGTTGTCCTCAAACTTCGTCTGCAGGGTCGACAGCTGTTCATTGAGTGACCGGATGCGGTTTTGATCAGCCTCTGACAGCCTGGCACCTGCTCGTACAAAATCTTCGTAGTGCCGTCTCAGTACTTCCTGCTGCTCGCCGGTGAGCTCGAGCGAGTCACGCGAGTCGTACAGCTTTTCGACGCGTTTAAACAGCTGCTGATTCAGCAATATGTTGTCGGAGTGGGCGGCCAGCAGGGGGGCCAGCTCTGTCTGAATGTTCTGCAGGTCCTTGTTGGTGTGGGCCGACGTCATGTTGGAAAATACCTGTCGAGACCGGTTCAGCAATGTCCCCGACCGTTCGATGGCCACGATTGTGTTTTCAAATGTCGGTGCATCGCTGTGGCTGGCAATCGCTTCCATTTCAGCCAGTTGTTGTTGCATCCCTGCCATAAATGCCGGCTGGTAGTGTTCTGTTCGAATAACATTGAAGGCCGGGGCATGCAGTGGCAGCGTACTTGCACTGGCAAATGGATTGTCGGTCGAAATTTCTGCCACAGTTTCTGAATTGTTATTCACGACAAAAGCACCAGTAAAGTTAGTGGATATTGGTTGTTGACCGAACGTACAGCCGCCGTCAAACAGAACCACGGCGACAAGCGGCCATGCAATCAATTGTCCGAGGCAGCGCGCGAGTCTGGAATGTCTGACTTGGGAGACGGAAACCATTTGCTCGATGCAACAAGAAGTCCGGCCCAAAGACTCTAACATCAGATGTTCTCCAGCTCAGTTTGATCGGTCGTTCCCTGTCGCCACGCAAGTTAACGATTTTCGACATCGTTACCAAGCATCAGACCGCTGCGAAACGGTCCGGTGAGTTGCTTTTCTGTTACGTTTGCAGCTGCGCCGCGGAATGTTCATCATATGAACTGTCTTGATGTCCATGGGGCCATGTATGGCTGTTGTTATGCGAAACACATTTGTTCTTTTCTGGCTTCTCGTTGTCATGGCGCCGCCGATTGTCCGGTCCGCCGATGATGCCGACGTTGTTGACATCGGTTCACGGCGCGAGCTGTTTGTCGACACCTGTCTGATTGAGTCACTGAACGGCGCGCAGCGGCGACTGCATCATCCTGTCGCGCGGGATGTTGTGACAGTGAATGACAAACCCTGGGAGGGGGCTGGCAGCGGTTACCACAGCATCATTCACGATGGCGATATTTACCGCATGTATTATCGGGGATCGGCTCTGGGAGTCGCGGCTGGAAAACTGAAATTGGGTCCGCAGGTTTACTGCTATGCAGAAAGCCGTGATGGAAAAACGTGGAGCAAGCCAAATCTTGGCCTGTTCGCACACGGCGGATCGAAACAGAACAACATCATTCTGACAGGTCTCGGCTGTCACAACTTCGCGCCGTTCCTGGATGCGAATCCTGCGTGTCAGCCGGATGCACGATTCAAAGCGCTGGGCGGCACGGCAAAGGAAGGGGGGCTGTTCGCTTTTAAGTCTGCAGATGGAATTCACTGGTCACTATTACAGAAGGATCCAGTCATTACGGTGGGTGCCTTCGATTCGCAGAACCTGGCTTTCTGGGATTCAGCTGCCCAGAAATATCGAGCCTACTTTCGCACATTCACGAAAGGAGTGACGACCGCGAAACAGTGGACTCCAGAGGGATATCGAGCCATTCGGACGGCTGCGTCTGCTGATTTTCTTTCCTGGGGTGACGAAGCTGATCTGACCTACGAAGATTCTCCTGCGGAACATCTCTACACAAATCAGATTGGCCCGTATTATCGGGCACCGCATATTCTGATCGGCTTACCGACGCGTTATGTGGAACGTGGCTGGTCGGGATCGATGAGGGCGCTGCCCGAACTGAAGCATCGGGAGGAACGAGCCGCCGCTCACCTGCGTTACGGCACGGCGCTGACGGAAGGGCTGCTGATGGCCAGTCGCGACGGCGTTCACTTTGATCGCTGGAATGAGGCGTTCCTGCGACCCGGCCCGCAACGGCCGGACACCTGGAACTATGGACATCAGTTCATTGCCTGGCATGCCGTCGAAACGGAATCCGATCTGCCTGGAGCCGCTAACGAAATCTCGCTGTATGCATCGGAAGGCGCGTGGACGGGCAGCAGTAATGCCATGCGGCGGTATACGCTGCGTCTGGATGGCTTCGTGTCTGTGACCGGGCCGTGGAAAGGCGGAGAACTGATCACTCGACCGTTGCAGTTTGACGGACGGAAGCTGGCGATTAACTTTGCCACTTCGGCTGCCGGCAGCGTGCAGGTGGAGATTCAATATTCCAACGGATCAGTTGTCTCCGGGTTTGGACTGAACGACTGCTCGGAGCTGTTTGGCGACTCTGTTGATCGAACTGTCACGTGGGAAGGTGGGTCTGACGTCAGCCAGTTGGCCGGTAAGGCAGTACGGTTACGGTTCGTGCTGAAGGATGCGGATCTGTATTCGTTTCAGGTTACCGAATAACAGGGCAGTAACGGTGTGTCCTGCTGCGACTGCTGACCTGGTGAGCAGTCGATCAATTTGCCGTTTGGTTCAATTTGCCGTTTGGTTTTCCGCCAGCTGTCGTTCGCCGACTTCAAGAATCCGGTCGGCCGGCCATCGTTCAAGAGGCGAATAACGCGGGTGCTTTGACTCTTTCCACGGGTCGTTGCGTCTGGTGTTGTAACAGCAGATAAAAGCCCAGCGCGGATTGTCGCTGACATTCTGATCGGAACGGTGGAGTGTGTTTCCGTGGAAAATAACGGCTGAACCGGGAGCCAGTTCGACGTGCACAAGGTCCAGCCGCTCAAGGGCGGCGGCGACCCGTTCTTCATCGGCTCCCGTCTGGTCGCCTCGCTGCACGTGATCAATCCGTCCCAGCTTGTGCGAACCGCGAATGACCTGCAGACAGCCGTTTTCTGTGGTCGCCTGGTCGACTGCAATCATACAGCTGCCCATATCCGGAAACAGGCAGCCGTTGTTATACCAATAACCGTAATCCTGATGCCACGTCCATGCGCCACCGACCCTTGGTTCCTTGAGGATCATCTTGTGATGGTAATGATAGACTTCGTCGTCCAGCAGCAGTTCCATTGCCTCCACCAGTGGCTGCGCTCGGACGATGGCTCCGTAGATACTGTCCTGGGGCAGTTCGTTTCGCACGACAAGGTCGACGGATCCTCCTTCGCCGTCCGCTCGCGACATGCGATCCGACTCGAGTTCGCGGTCCATACGGGCCACCTGCTTCAGCAATTCCGCTTCAGGTTCGGTCAGCAGCTCAGGGACGATGACGTAGCCGTCCTGCAGGAACCGCTGTTTGTCTTCACTTGAGAGAAGTTGAGTCTGCATCTGATGACTTGTCGATTTGCTAATCTGCCAGGGCGCCGCAGGCTTCTTTAACAGAAATTGTTCCTTCGTAGATCGCTCGACCGACAATTGCACCGATCAGGTTGGGCTGTGCCTCATAGATTTTCTGAAGAGCTGCCAGATCATCCATTGTCGTCACGCCTCCTGAGGCAATAACGGGCAACCCCATATCGGCCAGTGCCCGAAGATCGGACAGAGTTCCAGGATCGACGCCCTGCATCATGCCATCGTTGGCAATGTTCGTGTAGATAACTGCGGCCAGCGGTACATCAGTGAATCTTTCGGCCAGTTGCATCACAGATACGCTGGACACTTCAAGCCAGCCTTCCGTGGCAACCATCGAATCCTTCGCATCCAGGCCCAGTGCCAGCTTGTCAGGAAACTTTGTACACGCTTCTGCAAACCAGTCCGGCTCTTTCAGTGCCTTTGTTCCAATAATGACTCGGCTCAGTCCGAGGTCATTCAGAGCGAGAGCGATGCTGTCTTCATCGCGAATTCCGCCACCCATCTGACACGGAAGACCTGTTTCGCTGACGATACGTCGAACGACATCGTGATTTACGGGGCGTCCTTCCCTGGCCCCGTCCAGGTCCACCAGGTGCAGCCATTCGGCACCTTCGGCCTGCCACTTTAGTGCCATTTCCACAGGATCGTCGCCAAAGATGGTTTCGTCGTTGTAGTCGCCCTGTCGCAGACGCACGCATTTACCACCTCGAATGTCAATGGCCGGATAGAGTTGCATGTTTGGTCAAATTTCTGAAAGTATGAGTTGGCGAGGACCGCCGGCGTTTACAGTTTCACGAAATTGCGGAGCAGTTGCAGCCCCGTGCTTTGGCTTTTTTCGGGATGGAACTGTGTCGCGAATACGTTGTCACGCGCTACGATCGACACAAATTCACCACCGTAGTCGGTGGTTGCAGCCGTCCACGAATTGTCATCCGGCTGGACATAATAGCTGTGGACGAAATAGAACCACGCGTCGCGTCGAATGCTGCTTAGCAGCGGATTGTCTGTGCATGTGTGCAGCTGATTCCATCCCATGTGAGGAATCTTCAGCTCTGCAGGCAATTCAAAACGAGTCACTTTTCCGGGAACGATTCCCAATCCCTTGAACTCACCATCTTCGTAGGACACGTCGAACAGCAACTGCAGCCCCAGGCAAATTCCCAGGAACGGCTTACCGGCGGACGCGGTGTCCCTGATAACATCAACCAGTTGATGATCGTGCAGTGCCTGAATGGCGTCGCGAAATGCCCCGACACCAGGCAGGATGATCTTATCCGCGTCGGCAATCTGTTGTGCGTCTGATGTGATCACCGCTTCCGTGCCAAGCTGCTCAATGGCCTTCTGCACGCTTCGGAGATTTCCCATCCCGTAATCGACAATAGTGATGGATGACATTTATCCGTTTGACGAACGCCGATCATTGCACGGCTGTTCCGTAATTCAAAGATTGAAGTTGAAAGTCCTGCTGTCGGAAGAAACCGTCTTCTTCTGATCTTGAGTCGCCATGGGATAGACAGCCCCGCTGCTGGTCGAGATGGTCACCTCATGTACTCCAGGCAGAACGCCGGGGTTGTCCGGATCGTAGAACAACACATAACTCCCGTCCGCCTTAGTGATGCCTTCAGACGGTGTTGCATTCTCCAGTGCCTCTCCCCCTGCTGTTGGCAGTGGCGCGAACCGCACGACGACTCCAACCAGCGGGTTATTCTCTCGAGTTACGACACCGGTAACGTATTTAAGATCGGGCAAAGGAGCTGCAAATGCCCAGCGAAACAGAAAATATCCAAAGACGAGCATTCCCGCCAATGCTGGAACAGCCTTTTTTGCATAACTGATGGCGGCATCGCGCTGTTCCGCCTGACGCCGTTCTTCACGTGTCAGCGGGGCGGCGTCGGAGTCACTGCTTCGCTTCTTGTCATACGTCCTGGTCAGCGCGGACGCTGCTGTACCGGCTGTCATGACATCGGCAGCAACCGCTGCGGCTTCCAGGCTGCCCTTGTCTTTCTTTTTCAGAGCGGCTTTCTTCTTCTGGGATTCTTCATGTGCCCGCATCAACTCGGCAACGGAGGGCTTTGGTGCTTCCGGCTCAGGTATGACAGCAGTCCGCCCTGCAGCAGGAATTTCAGCTTCATGACCGGAATTCGGCTCGAACTCCTCCATCGCTGACAGGTCAACTTGTGCCGTGACTTCGGTCGGCACGTCGATAAGTTCAGCGACAGCGCGATCCAATTCCGTTTCTTCAGGATGCTCAGGGGCCGCGACATCGGCAGGCGAATCCACCGGAGCGTCGTCTTTGGCCGTGTCACCCGTCGCCGGCGTTGCTGCCGGAACCTTGAATTTGGCTTTGCACTTGGGGCATTTTCCGTCTGTTCCGGTGAGATCATCCGAAATCTTCAGAACCGAAGCGCATTTCCCGCAGGTGTACCGAATGACCATTGTGCAACCCTTGTCAACTTTTCCCGCCTGACACAGTGAGTCTCAATATAGCTGACAAGTGCAGTGATGGGGACCGTTCCCGCGGCAAACTTGCCGAAGACTGAATCAGGCCAGCAAAGCAGTGACGTGTTTTCTGAACAGGACAGGCTTCCGAAAACGACAGCACCGCAGCCAGATGACTGCGGTGTTGCCGAATACGCGGTTGGATTTCGGCAGTGGCCCCGTCCCTCGGCCACAAGCCGTTGCTGGTTAGAAGTTTCCTGCGTCGATCCCTTCGGCCATACTGCCGAGGCGATTCCAGACGCGAATGCCAACCGACGTACTGACGCGTCTGGCAGAACCGTCGGCGAGTGCGATCTGCACGATGTCTCCATGAGGACCCCCTGCCGCCTCGTAGTTATTTTTCTTGTTCGGCGGAAGCAATGTTGAGAACAACGTTGCCGGTCCACCCCAGGCCCAGCCATCGCTGGCTGTTCTTCGTGTGAAGTTGACAGCGTTGCGATACTCTGGTGTTGTCCCCCGAAATCGTTCTGCTTCTGCAATCATGATTGTCTGTGATGTGCCGTCGGTAATCGATGCAAGGTTTGTAGAACTGTTAGGAGTGAAAAGACCGACGTTGCGAGCCAGTTGATTCAGATTGACGACTGCACTGTTCCCGGTGTTGCCAGCCTGGTTATAAGCTGCAAGCTCAGCAGCGGTCAGAAAGATGGTCGCCCGATTGTTGCTGAACAGCAAACCCGATCCGGCGCAGCCCGCGTAGTCATTGCCTCCCGTTGATTGTGCAGGAAACAGTCGCAGGGTGTGTGACAGTTGCTGTGTGGTTTCCATTCCTGATCGACGTGAAGGACAGTAGAATGACTTGACAGGCGTAGCTCCGGGTGCGGTTGTCACAGCAAGAAGCTGCGGGTCGTTAAGTGGATTTCCCGGATCGATTGACCCGTTCCTCCAGCGTTCCAGGTTCGTATTGCCCCACGCATTCAGGCCTTCATTCCACTGTCCCTGCACGATCCCTTCGTCAATATATGGCAGGACGTGCATCATCCAGCTCTCACCATGGGCGACTGCCCCGTTTGTTCCGACCATCGCATTGGTAGTGGCTTCACTGATGTCAGCGACGCTGTAGGTTCCATTCAGGCCATCGATAGAGTCAACAGCCCGTGGCCATGCCACAGCCTGGCCAGGCGGGAACACCAGATGGACATCATGGTAATTGTGCAGGGCCAGACCCATCTGCTTCAGATTATTGAGACATTCGGTCCGTCGGGCAGCTTCACGCGCTTTCTGGACGGCGGGCAGAATCAACGCGATCAGAATGGCGATGATTGCGATTACGACAAGCAGCTCAATCAGCGTAAAGCCTCTTAAGCGATGGGATGGTCTACGCATGAACGTTTCCTTTTCTGAAATATCGAACCGTTGAATCAGAACGTTGAAGCCTTGAGCTTCGCTGGTCTCAGTGTAAAACAGAAGCCAACAAACGTCACTCCAATTTCCGGAGCAGGAGGGTGGAGCTTCCTATTGTTCAGTTTTCTCTCCGAATGATACCTTTTGGTACCATTTTTTTGAGGTTTTGCCGCGAAACCTGACATTCATCGGTCGAGTCCGTACCAAACTCCGGTTCGTTGAACTTTGTCCGCCCGGTTTCCGCACAATATGATTCGTGGTCAGGACGGTTTGTCGGCCTGTGTCGGTTATTACGAACCGCACATGGCCAACCGCACATGGCCAGTCGCAGAAGGTTGGTGTTGCACAGGGTTTCTGCGTGTGAAATACGTGCCGCCTCTCCAATCACGGGACTTCCTGCCAGTTGGGCGGCCTCACGCCGACTGCGTTCCAGGTCTGCGACAGGACAGGAAAGCTCCCCTGTACGACCAGCTGTCTTTCCGACTGCGCTGGCGACAGGCGAGACTATCTTGAGACGTTTTCAGCCGCCCGGCTTTCTGCCTTTGTTCAATGGGGACAATGTACTTTCTGTCAGGTTTGACGCATAAGGCCGCCACGCTCAAGGCACCGTGCCGGGCCCGAGACCGTGTCGGACGGTGCCGTAAGGGAACGGTGAGCGGGCAGATGTTCTCGTTCACGGTACGTGAACAGCTTCGTCAGCAGGCCCGCTATGACGTTCTGTCGGAGACTGGAAAAGTGTCCTGGTGTCAGTTGAACAGGGTGTTGCATCACGTCGATATCTCGGTGGACTCAACTCTGGCGGCATCGCTGCGCTGAACCTTGATTTCGGGCGTGTGTCAACGATGTGGCTCAGTGTCCTGTTCAGGGTTCGTCCAACATGCCGTGTCTGATGATCTGTCTCTACTATGTCTGCCGCATCAACACAATCTGATCAATCACTGCATACTATCTCTCGCAGACTGGCGGCGGAAGACATACAGGTTGGCACATACATCACGGTCGTGCAGAAAGTCTCTGAGCTGGTCTCGTTCCTTTGGTTTGGCGAAACGTCCCCGGAGGGGCGTGAGCAGCCGGTGTTGTATCGGCATACGCCGTCCAACTGCGGTGAGCCGTACCGCGTGCTGGCGGTGTGTGTGCCATTCGTGTTCGTGGAAGACATTCGCGAAGAAGCGGAAACTCTTGACCTGCGTCACTGCGAAGTTACTCAGTTGACAGTTGGGTATGTAGACGCGGTTCGCCAGCACAGGCAGAAATCGAAAGCCGATAAACTGGCACAGAAACTCAGCCGGAGAAAGAAGAAGCGTTCGAAGCGACGTCGGAAGTAGATTGTTCCCTGCCACTGCGAAGCAGGATCGGGGTCTGCACGTCGGTTCTCGATTTTATTTCTGCAGCAGCCAATTTATGAACCATGAATGATTGTGAAATCAGAGTGTCGACCTGCCGGTGCGTGGCAGATACGATTAAGGAGAGTGGATCTGATCCCAGCGGCTGCCGTTCTTCCTTGGTGCGGGAATCAGCAGCCCACCTGACTGCTTGTCCGATGTGCCGCCAGGTGCTTTGCTTAATGGCGTGCCCAGCGGGGCCGCGCATTGAGCCGGCGGCCTGGCCAGCGCGGTGAAACGCCATGCGGATGGAGTCACTGGTCCGAGTCGCTGTCAGGGGCAACTACCTGACTCGCATCAGCTTCATGATGCGTCCGGAGACATTCCAGTCCTGGACGTAAAGATTGCCGTCGTTGTCCCAGTACGAACCATGGGTGCCACTGAAGACGCCTTCAATCCAGTCTTCCTGCTTGATGCCGAAGCTCCTGCCCTTCTGGGGATCAGGATTGTGTCCGAGGACTGCCATGATGGTATTGCTTCTGTCCAGAATGACGACTCGGCCGTGCAGATCCGGCACTGATACGTAGTCGCCCCGGACCGAGACAGAGGTTGGCATGCCCAGACCGGTAATGACTTCTTCGATGAAGTTGCCGTCCAGGTCATAGTGCAGCAGACGTCCTTTGGGCTGGTGATTGCGGTCGCAGATCAGCAGGCGGGGGGGGACGTAACGCGTATCCAGAGTCATGCCGTGTGCAGTGTTGAACTGCTTCAGTTCGTTACCTTTCGTTCCGAAGTGCATCAGGTACTTGCCGGTTCTGTCGAATTTGAAAATATGGTTACTTGCGTAGCCGTCTGACAGAATGATGTCGCCGTTGGGAGCGACAGTGACTGCTGTAGGGCTGAATTTCTTCAGCTTGAGTCCTGATTCTTCAGGAAACGGAAGTTTCAGTACGATGTCTCCGGTTTCAGCGCTGAATTTGATGCCCTCGGCATTGGCGTTGCGAGCTCCGTAGATGAACTCGCCACCTTCTTCGGTACGGATCTCCATGTCATGGATGTTGGAATATTCGTCGCCCACAAAGCGGCGGATCACCTTTCCGTCCGGCGAAAAAACGAAGACTCCGATATTGGCGCTGGTGTATACATTGCCCGCTTTGTCGACTACGACGCCGCCGTGAGTGGCTCCAATGACGGAGTTACCGTCTTCGCCGAGTCCCCAGCCCGGAACGGTGTCGAACGTCATCATTCCGCACCCCATCCGCACAGAAGCTGGATTTCTTGCAGTCGCCAGCGGTAAATCGCTGCCTATCGAAACCGTAACAGCGATAGCGAGCAGACAGTTTTTCATCTCTTGGGCTCCTGTTGGATTCATTATTGTTTGTGGACGTGTCACTTGTTGACTCAGTGTGGATTAGACAATTGGCTTTCGGTCGTGTCCACCGACCGGGTCCAGGTTTGCCGGTGCGATGCTGTTGGTTGTTGACAAGGCGGACAGGAGCTTTGTTCCTGTTTCCGGGGAACGCACGGGCACACCGGACACACGCTGGAAAAACACCGAGCCGGAATGACGCCTGTTACTTGACCATTCCATCCAGGTTACGACACTTTCGTGACATTCCCACTACGATTCACGTCCGGCATTCCAGGAATACCCAAGATGCGATCTTTCATTGTCATCATGTCACTCGTTGTCCCGATCTCCCATCTTCCGGCCGCCGACTGGACGCAATGGCGAGGTCCTAGTCACAACAATGTCGCCGACGCCGGACAGAACATTCCGATCGCATGGAGCGAATCCAACAACGTCGTATGGAAAGTCGATGTTCCTGGTCGTGGTCATTCGTCCCCGATCGTCATTGGTGATCTGATTGTGCTGACCAGCGCCGATGAGCAGGGGCAGCAGCAGGGTGTTTTTGGGTTCGATCGTCAGACCGGACGGCGGCTGTGGGGAACGGTCATCAGCAAGGGGGGATTTCCGAAGATCCACAACAAGAACACGCACGCGTCATCAACTGCCTGTAGCGACGGCAGGCAGGTCTATGCGACATTTAATCATCACAACAGAGTTGAAGCGGCTGCTCTGGACATGCAGGGCAAAATCGTCTGGCAGACGGATGTGGGCGGATTTGTTCCCAAAAAGTACGAATACGGCTACGCGGCGGCACCTACGCTGTACAACGGCACACTGATTATCTCCGGCGATTGTGACTCCGTCGCCTGGCTGAAGGCACTGGACACTGAATCCGGTCAGATTGTGTGGCAGCAGAACCGTCCGCAGAAGCTGAACTGGTCGTCTCCGAATGTCGGCAACGTAGCCGGCAGAGAGCAACTCTTCATTAGCGGTTGCGATATGATGGCTGCCTACGATCCGAAAACCGGACGACCGCATTGGAGCGTTCCGTGTCTGACCATGGCTACGTGCGGAACCGTCGTGTGGGATGACGACACCGTCTACGCCAGCGGCGGTTATCCCAGGAAGGAGACTGTGGCTGTCAAGGCCGATGGTTCCGGCACGATTCTGTGGACAAACACGGTGAAGTGTTATGAGCAGTCGATGTTGATTGATCAGGGCCACCTCTACGCAGTCGATGATGGCGGCGTTGCCTACTGCTGGCACGCAAAGTCGGGCCGGGAAATGTGGCGATCCCGAATGCGCGGACCGGTTTCGGCGTCACCGGTTCTGGTTGGTGACACGATCTATGCGTCCAACGAAAAGGGCACAACTTTCGTCTTTAAGGCGAATCCGCAGAGTTTTCAGGCGGTGGGGCAAAATCAGCTGGGCACTGAATCTTTCGCAACTCCCACTATCGTCGACAACCGTATTTATCTGCGCACAGCAGACGGACAGGGCGTAAATCGGAAAGAAACGCTGTATGCGATTGGGACGAAGTAGCCTCGACCAGGCAATGCCTGATACGGAGACGTTTGCCTGAGCCGAAGTCGCCCTGATGTGTGCACGCGGTGAGCCGTGCCTGATGCAGGGAACATTGAATCCGGTGGTCAGCAACGTGCACGACAATTTGAAGAATGCTGCTAGACTGCTCGGATGATCGTTGAAGGACTCTTGACCAGCACCAATGCCGACGGAAAGATCAACGTTGCTCCTATGGGCCCGATTGTCCGGGGCGACTTTGAATCTCTGCTGCTGCGGCCGTTTCGTGGCTCAACCACCTATGCTAATCTGATTGAAACAAGAACTGCTGTGTTTCACGTTGTTGACCGAGTGGGCGTGATCGCCCGTGCCGCGGTCAGTCGACTTGACAGACTGCCCGATACCGTTGCAGCGACCGCTGTCTCCGGCGCCGTACTGGTCGACTGTTGTCGCTGGTTCGAAGTGAAAATCAGAGACGTCGATATTACGAACGAGCGGTCAGAGATGCAGGCTGAGGTCGTTTACGCGGGACAGCGGCGACCGTACTTTGGTCTGAATCGGGCCCGTCACGCCGTTATTGAGGCGGCTATTCTGGCAACCAGGGTACACTTGGTACCCCGCGACGAGATTGAATCGGCATTGCAGATGCTGGCCCCGGCTGTTGCCAGAACGGGCGGTCCTGAAGAAACGGACGCCTTTGACATGCTGCAGCGGCACATTGAACTTCATTATGTCGGAGAAGCTTCGGCATGACTGTGGTAGTAACCACTGGTGCGAGACTGCACTTCGGTCTGCTGTGCGGCGGCGCGGATTCGGGCTGGCATTACGGCGGCATCGGCATGATGGTCGATCAGCCGGCCTGGAAAATTCAGGTTTCAAAGACGCCGGTTACAGGGAAAGACGTCGTTCACGCGGACGATACGACCCGGCGTCGTGTCGAGACTGTGCTGTCTCGTTTTCGCCAGGCCGTTTTCGATTTGTCTGCCGTCGAATGCATGGTCTGCAGCGCAACGCCGTTTCACTCCGGCCTGGGGGCGGGGACTCAGTTTACGCTGGCACTGGGAACGGCGCTGCTGCTGCTGTCGGGAAGATCACGGCCTGACGATATCAGCAAATTTGCGGCGGTGCTGGATCGAAGTCGGCGTTCGGCTGTGGGAACATACGGTTTTGATCATGGTGGCTTTGTGATTGACCACGGCGTTCCTCAGGATGCCACGGCGTCCCGGGCATTGGGCCGCATTCGTTTTCCGGATACGTGGCGAATGGTGCTGCTGACGCCGCATAGGGCGGCCGGCTTGTCCGGTGAAATGGAAGAAACGTTTTTTGGTCGACAGGATTTTCTGGCGGATGATGTCGTGTCCCGGATCGGAAGCGTTATTGAATCGGACATCGCCGAGTCGCTTCATGGTGCCGATTTTCACAGGTTTCGCGACGTTCTTGAAGAATACGGGCGTCTTGCGGGTGAGTATTACGCGGCGGCGCAGGGCGGAGTATTTTCGGATCGGCAGATGGAAAACCTGGTTCATGGACTGAAGCTGCAGGGTGTCACCGGGGCCGTGCAGTCTTCGTGGGGGCCCACGGTCTGCATACCTGCCGAGTCAGACCCCGCCGCTGAAAGAATCCAGGCCGCTGTGCGGAAGTGTGACCACGCGGCCACAATCAGGACAGATATTGTTCGTGGTTTGAACACTGGCGCAACCGTTCGAACGACAGCACCGGAGCAGGGTCACCGGTCATTCGGATAGAGTTTTGCCAGGCGTTCCGGTGCGATTCCCAGATGCGCCAGTGCAACGATGAGCCAGTTGCGCAGTGTCTGCCCAAGAACTCCCCGCCGCCGCCAACGCCGCGCAGAGACTTCGATGTGACTGTCGAGTACCGCAATTCGGCCGGCGCGTCTGAGTTTCTTCATCAGCAGTAAATCCTCCAGAAAGCAGACAGCCGGGAAGCCATTTTGCTCACGAAATACAGCCGCTCGAACAAAGATTCCCTGGTCTCCGTAAGCCCACTTTAACAATCTCACGCGCCACAGGTTGCCTGTTTCGAGCGATCGATAACGAAATCCCGGCTGGTCGATTCTCTGGCGGAAGCAACCGGCGATGGTTCTCGGTGATGCGCTGACGCGGTTCACAAGATCAGATATTGAGTTCCGTGACAGTCTGCAGTCAGCATGCAGAAACAGGAAGATATCTCCTGCCGCATTTGCTGCACCCAGATTCTGCTGTGCAGCACGACCGGACTGCGATGACGTCAGGACCGTCACTGCGGCATCGCGAGCGGCAATCTGTGTTGTCAGATCGGTGCTTCCGCCATCCACAACAATGATTTCGTCGGCCCCGGCGTTTCTCGCACTGGCGATGGCCGAGCCGATTGTCCGCTGTTCGTTCAGCGCGGGGATAATGACAGAAACCTTCACGATCAGGGCGTCTCCGAGACAACACTGAGTCAGGAGCGGAATCCGCTCAGATGCATACACACGCAGTCCACGGGGTCTTAAATTATCAGATCAGGGTGAAGCACTGGAAGTGCGAACGCATTGTCATTCGATTCCGGGGAACGTGGGCCAGCGTGAAACATGCACTACTGTTCCAGCCATTGTTCCTGAAGTTCGGTGAGTTCGTGCATCAGGTTCTCCCAGAGAGGATGTAGCCGCTGCGAATCTTCGACTTTCCTGCGGTCACTGTCCACGACGTAAAAAACGTCAACTACCTGATCCACGTTCGTTGCAATTCTGGTCAGGTCGACGGACAGGCCATGGTTGTAGATTGCGAGGGCCAGAGTGTGCAGCAGGCCGGGACTGTCCATCGCGAACACATCAATGACGGTGTGCGTTTCAGAACAGTCGTTGTCGATGGAAACCTGAGGCGGAACCGGCTGAATCCCCTTCTTCTTGTTGAATCGAAACAGTCCGCTGCGTCTGAAAATATGGTCTACTGTTAACTTTCCCGTCAGGACACTGACCAGCGCGGCGCAGACATCGCGAATGCGGTCATCCGCGACGTTGCCTACGAAGTCATTATCGGTGACCAGAAAAGAACCGATCATCGTTGAATCGGCCGTCGTGCACGACTGCGCTGTGTGGATATTCATTCTCAGTCCGGACAGCACTCCGGATACTTTGTGGAAACTTCCTGGTTCATACTGGCTACTGGCGAAGATGCGATAAGTCACGGTGTCCGTATCGGCATCGTATACTCCCTCGATCCTGACATCGGCTGTGCCAAGCTGCTGAATGACATCCAGGTCTTTGGCGATCCGTGCCGGCTGTTCTGTCATCAGGTAAAATGGCGGCAACGCGTCAAGCTGACGATCAATCCATTCGGGCCACTGTTCGTTTTCATCAGGAGCGACCGGTACAATCGACGATCGTACATGTTCTCGGACCAGCTGCAGACGTTCCTGCTCAAGATGGTTGATGGGGCGGCCGCTGAGAATTCGCATGGTGCGGTTGTACAAGTCTGCCAGCAGCTCTCCCTTCCAGTCTGTCCATACATCCGGTCCCACAGCTTTGATGTCCGCGACCGACAGGACGTACAGCATTCGCAGTAACTCCGGTGCGCCGACCATTCTCGCGAAATCCATCAGCAATGCCTGGTCCGTAATGTCGCGGCGAAACGCGAGATCCGGCATGACCAGGTGCTGCCGCACAAGGAACATGATCATCCGTTTCTTGTTTTCTGCAGTCTGCAGACGAACCGCAACCTCATCTGCGATCTGTTCGCCGACAATGCTGTGGTCACCATCGCGACCTTTGGCGATGTCGTGCAGAATCAACGCGATGTGCAGCGTGGCTTTGTGTCTGAGGCTGTTGTAAGCCGATCCGACGGGGGTCTCGTCGTCCGCAAATGAAACTACCTCGTCGATGGTCTTGAGTGTGTGTTCGTCCACAGTGAAACTGTGATACTGGTTGAACTGCATCAGACACCGAATCTCAGATATCGCCGGCACCAGCCAGTCCAGCACCCTGGTTTCGTACATGGCACGCAGTGTCAGCGGCAGACCGTTGCCGGCACGCAGCACGGCGCGAAAGCGACTGCAGGAATCGCGACTGGGCTCTGACGGCAGCCGCGACGTGGCTCTGCCAATCAGTCGCCGCAATTCGGCAGACAGCACAACTTCGTATTTAGCCGCGGCTGTAAATGCCAGCATGACCGCTTCCGGCTCTGCCGACAGCCTGTCGCCAAAGTCCTCCGGTGCATTAAGCACGCCCTCCTGAATGAGGAATCCGTCTGAGTCCCGCTGTGGCAGAATTGCGTTCTTCAGCCGTGCGAACAACCCCGGTCGTTGCACGGTTTCAGTGACGCGGCGGGCGATTTCCGCGACTCGTGACGTATGGCGGAAGTACTCCTGCATAAAGTTTTCGACGGACCTGCGATGATCACCCTGCGTTTCACCCCGACTGGCGGCAATTTTCAGCTGCAGATCCCGCGTCAGAACATCCTGCTTCAGGCCGGCTCGGCAGTGAAGGTCCAGTCGCAGCGATGTCAGAAATCTGTCCGCGCTGTTTAGTGAAGCAAGCTCTTCCGTTCCCACTGCATTGTGTTCCAGAAGTGATGACGGATGTGAGTCTCCAAACTGTGTATATGTCACCCAGTTGATAAGGTGTAAATCTCGCAGTCCGCCCGGAGAGCGTTTTACGTCTGGTTCAAGCTGGTTGACCGAATCTCCGCGCGCCATCCACTCATCACGTCGAGAAACCACGCATGCATCAACAAACTGATCGGCCGGATTCTGAAAGATCCTGGTTTCGACAAGAGTACTTACCGAGGTGAACACCTCCAGGCTGCCCAGCAGGTGTCTCATATCAATGAGCGACGTGGCGAACGGAACGTCCTCGCTGGCGAAGCCGACGACGTCGTCCGGCGTTCGGATGCTGTGTCCGAGTTGAAAACCTGTGTCCCAGCAATCCCGGACGAAGGCTGTCAGAACCGCTTCCAGATCAGCGATTGCACGTGATTCGGCAACCAGAAGCAGGTCAATATCGGAGTACGGTGTCGGTCGCCGTCGACCGTTTCCGCCGACGCAGATGATCGAAAAGTCGCCGTCGTCAGAGAGCCCCGCCGTCTGCAGATGCAGCCGCATCATTTGTCGCAGGAGGTCGTCCAGCTGGTCGGAAAACCAGTTGCAGATCTCGATTCCGTCTTCACCTGACTCATGCCGACGGGTCACCTTATTGCGCAACGACACCATCAACTCGCGACGTTCCTGAATACTGGACACGTCTAAGGACATTGAATCAATCGCCACAGGTAATCAGCCAGTATGCAGGGGGCGGGAAATATTCGCAGGATGCAACAGAACAACACTGCAGCACGCAAGATACCCTGGACGATGCCTGGAGCGAAGGGATCAGTTCTGCGTTGGAAACGGTTTCCCGAACACGCCTGGACATTTTTCAGATCGCTTCTGCCCCTGATTCTCCTGTTCGAATGCGAATAATCTGTTCCAGCGAAGAAACGAAGATTTTTCCGTCGCCGACCTGCCCGGTCCGAGCGGATTCACAGATGGCGTTGACGGCGACTTCCAACTGATCTTCCGCCACCACGACTTCCATTTTTACCTTTGGCATGAAGTCAACGGTGTATTCTGCCCCACGGTATGTTTCCTTGTGGCCTCGTTGACGTCCAAAGCCGCGAACTTCAGAAACTGTCATGCCCTGTACGCCCGCTTCGGTTAACGCTGTCTTTACATCCTCAAGTTTGTAGTGTCGGATGATCGCCTCTAGCTTTTTCATGTTTATCTTTCAGATGATCAGAATCGGCCCCAGTTCGACCTTGTCAGCCCCTGTTTTCAATGTACGAAAATCCGTCTCCGCAACTAACGTGCCAGACCGAAATCGCTATAGTTTGCGGCAGTCTCAATCGCAGAATCGCCCGCATCACAAGCAGGCTGCCCACAAGTTGAGCAACCGTTCGGATCCCCACATTATTGTGCAGGCAAACTGCTGCTCTGTGACGTACATCTAAAAACACCCTGTTTGTTGGCTTCCTTTTGCCTTGCGCCATGCAATTTGTGATCATTACAATTCTCGGCTGTTTTCTGGGGCGAATCGGAGCCGGTTGGTCCGCCGTAATGCTGGCCGACATGAACTCCGGTGGTTTGCTGAATTGCCCCAGATGCGGTTCTACCGTGTCACATCGGCAGCGCTGGTTTGATTGCCGGCCGATCCGCTGCGGCTGCAAAGCGAGGCCTGTTAAGTGGCACATCGGGGCGACATTCGGACTGGGCGGACTGTTCCTGGCGTTTTCATGGCTGGTACTGGAAGCCAACTGTCAGGCCGTTCATGAAGTGCGTCCGGATTTGCCGCTGTTGTACCTTCGCCTGCCATACCAACTGACATTGATCTTTTTTCTGTGGGTGGCGACGCTGACTGATCTGCTGGACTACGTTATTCCTGACGAAGTCATCTATTCAGGAATCGTAATCGCGCTGGTGGCGTCCGTCACCAGTGGAGATCTCCAGATGATGCATCTCTGGGTGAATTGGGATGATGCAGTGGCTGGACTGCGAGGTCCGTCGATTCCGGAGTGGATTAGGGGTTTTCACAGATTACATGGACTTGCATGGAGCATGGCCGGGCTGCTGACCGGAGGATCTCTGACCTGGCTGGTGCGGCGGGTGTCACACTGGATTCTGGGATACCCGGCGCTGGGTCTGGGGGATGTGACCTTGATGGCAATGGTAGGGGCGTTCGTTGGTTGGCAGGCGACGTTATGCGCTCTTGCGATTTCGCCGCTCGCAGGAATCCTTATTGGGATCCTTGTCAGGCTGCTGACCGGACGCAGCTTTGTCGCTTACGGGCCGTATCTTGCGCTGTCTGCTGTGCTGGTCATGGGCGCCTGGCGGTGGCTGTGGGCGGACTTTTTTACGCTGCGAGACATCTTCAGTCACGGGCCATCGGTAATCGGGCTGATCGCATTTTCCTTTGTTGTATTGTGCGTGCTGCTGTTTCTGCTGCGGCTGTTTCGGACACTGCCGACAGAAGGCTTGCGACGGTAAACTGCTTAGCACTGAGGAACTGCCGTGAAGTCGTTGCAGCGTTTCCTGGTTCGGAGCGGCCACTCAGGTGGACTCACGCACCTGACTGCTTAGATCATGTCCAGTTTGCAATGTCGGCGTGAGGGCGGCTTGGCGCATTCGGCGCAGATGCCGTACCCCTCCAGACGATGGCCGACCATGCGGAATCCCATCTCCATGGCAACCTTCTCAAGGATCGCCGAGATCTCTTCGTTACGAAATTCAAGCAGGCTATTACATTTTTCGCATATGAAATGATCGTGCTGAGGATAACCGTAGTCGTGTTCGTAAACTTCACGATCGTTTGTTCGAGCAACTTTTCGGATCAGTCCGGCTTCTTCAAGCGAGCTGACGGTTCGGTAAACGGTGGCTCGACTGACTCGCCTTCCATCGACGGGCTTGTCCAGTCTGGCGACGATTTCATCGACGTCGAAGTGTTCGTGGTCCGAAAATATCTCACGAACGATGATGTCCCGTTCCTGTGTCAGTCTCATGTTTCGAGTCGACAGGAACTCGGTGAATTTCTCAACCGGAGAAGCGGCGACTTCTTTTGGGGCAAAATTACTCACGTATGACCTCAACTCAGCGAACGACACCGGATTCGGACAAATTCAAACGGGACAGACCGGCTGACGGAAAGACCACAGAAAAACTTTCGCGGACTTTTACGCTTTTGGTCGATAATGTCCGTATTTCAACGCCATGCGGCCGTTTGCGAAAGGAGCGGAAGCCGCTTTCTCATTATGAGACCGGATTACCGGGATTGATCGCCGTTTTCGATCGCGTTCCGCATGCGTCGCATCGCTTCATCCAGCAATTCGTCAGAATCATAGCACCCTCGATCGATGGCCTCCCGGATAGTCCGCAGCTTTTCGGCTCGCAGCATGGCTTCTTCTGCGGGCGTGATGGTCTCGGCCTCCGGAGCACCGGGATCTTCCTGTTCCGCCGCCGGCAGCGTATCGGCGTTGAGTACATCGCCGGCGGAGTTCAGGCGGTTTGGTGAGGAAGGCGACATCAGCCGGGTTAATTCAGATTCGTGGAAAATGCGAGATTGACCCGCGCATCGTACGACCGCTACAGCAAGGCGTCTACTTGAAAGCGCGTAAAACTGACACCGGACAGTGTCTGTTGACGTAAACGTCCGTCTAATCTGACTTTGGGGGCAACAAAGTTTTTGGGACGGCGCCCTCAGCGGCCGTGTCCTCTGGGGGGGACAGATCTTTTCCAAAGACCGCAAGAATACCGGCCGGGATCTCAAACCGTTCCGGTTTCTCTTCGACCTTGTGGTTGATTTTGTCTGCGAGTTTGTCGCTTTCCTTCGCGACGCGGCGTTTGATGACTGACTGGATGGACTCGCCTAACAGGCGAACTCCGCCACCTTTCGCATGACTGATTCTGCGCAGTCGAAAGCCTTCCATCTTTACATTTGCCGCTTCCACCTGTGGCAGTATTCTCAGCTTTCCTCCGCCATCGGTCCTGACCAGCCGATTGCGAAACTCTACGTCCGCCACGAATGTGAGATCTGCCTCGGCCACCGCCGAGATGCTGTACAGCTTGAGGCCAAGATTCCACTGCTGTTGCTGTCCGTGTACGTTCAGCCGAGTTGATGCGCGAATGCGATAGCGTGTTCTGCCCTCGTTTTTTTCGGGCAGCAGCGATATCCTAAGTTGAAAGAACTCTGCGGGGTCTACGAGTACGGCTGTGACTCGACGCCACGTTCCGTGTCTGGCGTCCTTCCAGCGTCGAGATGTATGGACTTTCAGCCCCTTCACCTTTACGTTGAGGCCGGACTGCACGCGTTTCGTCTTACCCCAGTCGTCGTGGTCCCGGAACGATTCGGGCAGGAGCAGGATGGCCATTCCCTTCACGAACTGAACTGCGTGCGACGGTAACGGGGTTTCGTTTTCCGGTCCGACTGAGACATTCTGAATACTACTGCCCGCACAACTAAACGTTGTCGCAATCACAGCGGGAATCACCAGCAGTCTGTGGATCATGGTTGTTCCTTCAACCAGACGGTCAATGAGCGTAAGTGTAAGTACCGGCAGCAGCAGTGCTCAGTCTCGGACTGACACCCGGCATCACTTTGAGTACGGCCCCGAGCCGACGAGTTCCTGATTAGCGAATCCTTTTTCCACACAGGCACGAACAGCATCTGCCGTGGACAGTACATCCTGCTTTGACACGTCAATATGTGTCGCCGCTCTCATTCTCTGACCTCCCATTGGTCCAATGCGGACGTCACGTTCCTTCAATGCCGCGGCCAGTTGTACCGCTGTACCCAGCTCAGCACTGATCTCAAAGAACACAAGATTCGATTCGGTTGCATCCGGACGGGCGTCGATTCCATCAATGGCAGCCAGCCTCGTTGCCAGCAGTTGAGCATTATCGTGATCCTGCTGCAGTCGGTCCACATTGTTTTCCAGAGCGTAAATCGCTGCGGCTGCAACAATCCCGGACTGCCGCAGCGCGCCGCCAAACATTTTTCTGACACGCCGAGCCAGGTGCATGTCCTCGGCCGTCCCCACCAGCACTGACCCCATCGGACATCCCAGTCCCTTGCTGAAGCAGATGGAAACCGTATCGAAGCAGGCCGCCGCGTCCGCCGCCGAGTAGCCTCCCGCCACGATGGCATTGAAGAACCGAGCTCCGTCCAGGTGCATTTTCAGGTCGTTGTCGCGTGACCAGCCGGACACCTGCTGCAGTTGTTCCAGCGGATAGACGAAGCCCCCCGCGATATTCGTTGTGTTCTCCAGACACACCAGCCGGGTACGACAGTAATGCTGATCGGCCACGCGAGGCTGTCCGGCAAGATCGTCTACGCTCAACATTCCCTTCGCTGCATTAATCTGGCGAACGGTGACGCCGCTGAGTACTGCGGGGCCGCCAGCTTCGAAGATTCCGATGTGGCCTGTGTGGTTAATCAGTAACTCGTCGCCCGGCATGCAATTAACACGGATTCCCATCTGATTCGACTGCGTCCCCGAACAGGCGAAGACAGCAGCCTCCTTGCCCAGCATTTCCGCGATCATCGTTTCCAGACGATTGACGGTCGGATCTTCTCTCATCATGTCGTCACCGACTTCGGCATCGAACATCGCCTGCTTCATCGCGGATGTGGGCTTCGTAACGGTATCGCTGCGCAGGTCAATCATGTTTCAGGTACGTCCTGCACGAGTAAACGGCGTCGGGCATATCAACAAAGCGAGAAAGACGTTGAACCCGCTGAGAATCTCCAGCCTGGGACTGTACTTTGAGAATTCACACGGTTCAATCATCTCCAGATCTGCTTGAACGAAAAACAGGCAGGGCGAATCCGGATTCCGCAGCCCCCCCCAAGAAATTGATGACCGTCACACCTTTCAATATCACCTTCATCGACTGCCGCCAGGGCGGGGCCGAAGATCTGTTCCGCGAACTTCGAAACAAACTCAGCCCGCGGGGCGATGTCGTTTCCGAAGCGGGGCGACAACGCACCATCGAACTTTTTGGTGAAGCACTCAGTCCACTTGATGTCGTACAGCGAATCTGCGAGGACGTGCGCACTACCGGGGTAGACGCTGTTCTCGATTACACTGCCAGGCTGGACGGAAAACAACTGACACCGGAAACGATTCGCGTGCAGCCGGAAGAATTTGAAGCTGCCACAGACGCCGTTTCATCCGGTTTTCTGCAAACGGTGCGGCAGATTCGTGACAACGTTGCGGAGTTCCAGTCGGCCGTGCTGCCAGCAGACGCTGTCGTGACGCGATCTGTGAACGACGGCACGGTTGAGCTGAGGCAGCGTCATCTGCCCATGAAACGTGTCGGGATCTGTGTGCCCGGGGGAGCCGCAGCTTATCCGTCCACCGTCCTGATGACGGCCGTGCCTGCAATAACAGCCGGCGTGCCTGAGATCGCCGTCGTGGTGCCGCCGACGGAATTTGGTGGATACAACAACGACATGCTGGCCACTTGTCACGAAATCGGCATCACCGAAGTTTATCGCGTGGGCGGTGCTCAGGCAGTGGCCGCGCTTGCTTACGGAGTGGACAGGATTACTCGAGTTGACAAGATCGTTGGCCCCGGAAATCTGTTTGTGGCGCTGGCCAAGCAGCACGTGTTTGGTGATGTGGACATTGACAGTATTGCCGGCCCCAGCGAAGTCATCGTTCTGGCCGACGCATCCGCGAAGGCCGAATTCATCGCAGCAGATCTCATTTCGCAGGCCGAACACAGTCCGGGATCCGGTGTGCTGATTACATGGCATGAGCCGCTGATCGCGGAAGTCCGCGGAGCACTGGACCGACAACTTGCTGAATTGCAGCGAGGCGATCTGGCGCGGCAGAGTCTGGTCGACTATGGAGCTTTGATTCTGGCTGGCGACGAATCAGAGGCCGCCGAGCTGACTGACATGCTGGCTCCCGAGCACCTGCACATTTCTATGGCCGATCCCGAATCGATGCTGTCACGGATTCAAAACGCCGGCGCCATTTTTATGGGGCATTATACACCCGTGGCGATCGGCGACTATGTGGCCGGACCGTCTCACGTTTTGCCCACCGGCGGCACAGCACGCTTTGCCAACGGGTTGGCGTCGACAGATTTCATGAAACGCAGTTCGGTGATTTGCTATGACAGGCAATCGCTTGCCGGCGACGCTGATGTTGTGCGTCTGATGGCTGAAAAAGAAGGGCTCACCGCCCACAGTGCCAGTGTGGATGTTCGTCTGCGTGACTCGTGAACATTCCCAGATCACTTTCGATCTGATCTGCAGCAACTGATCGTCTATCACAATTGAAAGAATCATCAGATGATTACGGCAACGGAACAGTCCTGCGACGGGCAACGCACCGAAGGAGGCTCTGTTTTTCCACTTCTCATCAGGTGTGATTCCAGTGACGCTACTCTGGCCCGGACAGAAGCATGGATCGTACAGAACAGTGAGGAACTGAGTGCCAAAGCTGCGACACACGGGGCGGTGCTGTTCCGAGGTTTTCCGCTGGCCACTGACCACGATTTCGACACCTTCGTTGCGGCGTTTGGTTTACCGAATTTTACGTACGAAGATTCGCTGTCGAACGCTGTACGCAGGAATCGGACCGCTCGAGTCTTTACGGCCAATGAAGCACCAGCGGATGTGAATATCTGTCTGCATCACGAAATGGCGCAGACGCCGATTTACCCTTCGAAACTGTTCTTTTTTTGTGAGAAGGCAGCAGAACAGGGCGGCGCGACTCCACTTTGTCGCAGCGATATTCTGTTCGACCGGATGACGAAGGAAATGCCGCAGTTTGCGTCGGACTGTGCAGACAAAGGACTGCTGTACTCACACGTCATGCCGGCCGTTGACGACGCTGCTTCCGGAATGGGTCGCAGCTGGCAAAGCACATGGAAAGCGTCGACTCCACAGGAAGCTGAAGCACGCATGACAGAACTTGGCTATGCATGGGAATGGCAGGATGACGGTTGTCTGAAAGTTACTACTCCTCAGCTGCAGGCCGTGAAGCGGCTGCGAAATGGCGGGACAGTTTTTTTCAACCAGTTGATCGCGGCGTTTCACGGCTGGAAGGACGCACGCAATGATCCAGGGAAGTCAATTACGTTTGGTGACGGGGCACCGCTGGATTCGAGGACGATGGATCGTGTGATCGAAATGGCCGAAGAGATTACCTTTGACGTCCCCTGGCAGGCCGGTGACGTGGCCCTGGTTGACAATTACGTCACCATGCACGGGCGACGAACGTTTCAGGGAACTCGCAAGGTGCTGGCATCGCTTGTGGCGTCGTGACCATTACGTCACTGGACCCCATACGTTCGAATAGCGCTAAGGCGCATTGCGCGTGGGTCGAATGCAGCGAGCGAAGTACCCAGCCATCAACAGGGTGATCAATCATCCATTCGGTACGGAACAAGTGTGAGTACACCCACACGCGGTCAACACCTGCATCCACCATTTGTAGTGGCAGACCGTCAGTGTGCAGATCGCGACGAATGGTGGGTGGTCCCGATACGATGCGATGCGATCTGCTGACGTACCTGCGAAACCAAAGCCGGTCGAAGTGATTTGGTCCCGACCAGAAGTCCATCGATTGAGCCAGAAACGCATCCGATTTCTGCCAGTTGCGGCTGATGTGACTGGATACGTCGTCGTATCCGGTCCCGGCAACCTGTGGTGACGTCAAAAGTCCGCTGGCTGCACAACAGGCCGCTGCCGCGCTGAAAACCATCGACAAACGCCGGCCTGAGAAACGATGCAACAGGAATGCGATCAGTGGCAGATGAATCCATGCCCCCGTCAGCATATAGCGAGGCCACATCGCGTTCTGCGATGCCACGGAAAGAATTTGCGTGGCTGTGAAGCCCGACAGCATGGCTCCCACGGCAATAATGCCGGCGGTTGTGTTTTCCACGTTCCTGTCCGCTGCACGCAGACTGTGCCAGAGAAAAAAGGCACAACTCAGATACAGGGCGATATACAGTGGCAGAGTCGTCATAAAGACGGAGAACGTGAGATGTGAAAAGATCAATGACGACGTGCGATGGAAGTACGCAGGAAAGTCGTCAATCTCAACCAGTGGATAGGGTGCTTCGACCTGGATGTAGAACAATGCGATCGGCACGACGGGAAGTGTGCATGCACAAATGGTCAGGTTGGTCCTAATCGCGTGTCGCAGCGTGGCACGTCGACCGATCAGCATGGCGACCCAGATTAATACGTCGGCCAGCAGCATGTTCACACCCAGGAAATGTGTCCACGGCAGAGCAATTCCGGTAAGCACAAAGACGGCTGTCGCTGTCTTTGTTCGCGCCGAACAAATCTGCAGCCATGCAAGGCAGTGCAGGCTGGCGAAAAATGTCAACGCCGCGTATGGCAGGCATTGGAAGCCCAGCTCGACCCAGATCGGGTTCAGAGCCATCGCGACCAACAGCAGTGAGCGCGACGTTTTGTCCCGGATCAGTCGCCGCAGCACGCGACTCCAGACAAACACCGTCGCGACAGAAAAGATGACGCTGGGTAGTCGCAGCAGCCAGTCCGGTGACGAACTATTGGCGATGGAGCCGACGATCAGTCGCACGAGTGGCGGGTGTGACGAGCCAGTCTCACACAGCGATGGCACAAATCCCAGATCGATCGCGTGTACAAACAGAAGCTCGTCGCCCAGCAGTCCCGTGGTTAGGGCTCGCAGCAGCAGCAACGAAGCGACTGCAGTCATGGTGCTGACCGTGACAACGTCGCTGACGCCCATCAGACCGTGGCCGGACGTGGGCGCGCGGGCGATTTCTGAGTGCGTTAAGGGTGACGCGTCAGCCATTGGCCTGTGTTTTACCGGGGGGAATAGACGATCAGACCAGCAGGAAACCTGTCGGCTTAACTGTAGCACGCGTGATCTGCGTATCCGGACCGATTGCAGCGGCGAGCGCTGCGCCGCGGACATGGCAATCTGCGATGTCGGAACGTGACAGTCGTGTCAGTTATACAGACGCGGTCGGGACATGGCGCCAGACACCAGAGAGCATCTGTCTTACGGCGTGGTGCCGGTGTTCGGCAGCGATCGTAACAATGCCATCGTGGCCCAGCTGCTGGCAGCCACCGATATGAACTGGTCTTCGCCGTGCGGGAAACCGGTTTCGTAGTACGGCTGAAACCCATCGGCTCGAGTGACCACATGCCATGTGCCGTCCTCCAGTTGTTTGTCGAGCAGGAATTGCACTCCGGACTGGATGGCCGGATGTTCCGGTTTCAGTTGGCCGGCGGTCAGCAGTGAAGCCATGACTGAACCTGTAGCGTAGACATCGCATTCCATATCGCCGGTCTGGGGCCAGCCTCCATCCGGTTTCTGCTGCTTCAGTAATTGCTCTATGGCTGATTCTGCAACAGCATCTTCGGCCTGCACAATTCTGAGAGACTTCAAACGAAAAACCGCATCTTCCGTGTCAGCAGGCTGTGTGCTCGACAGCCACTTTGCCACTGTATTGAATCGCGTCTCCCTGGCTGCATTTTGGATTTCGGGAGTAAACTCCTGCAATCCTCGCAGAGCGACGTAAGTCGTCGTGAACTCATTGCCGTCCGAAGGGGGCCGCGTTCCCTTCTTCGTCCAGTGGTCCTTATTGCTTTGATCGCTCAGCAGGTAATCAGTGACAGCGGTCGTGGTCGCATCGCCTGCCAGCCCGCCGGCATGAAGCGCCCACAAAGCGTATCCGGCGGTCAGTACCTGTCCGCCCTGTCCTTTGCCGGCAAGATATCCTTTTTCGCCACGCTTCAGATGAGCGAGAATGTGTTCCAGCTGTGCCTTGAGAATGTCTTCATCGACGGAAAATCCCAGCTGCTTCGCTTCTGACAATGCCATCACGGGCAGCGCGTGATTGTGGCACGTGAAGCATTTGTTCTCTTTACTGGATCCGGCCGAAGCTTTTTCCAGCCACGGAATGGCCTGCTGAATAGCTGAACGAATCTGCTCTTCTGGTATCTCTGCAGCCGGCGACGAGGCGGATAGACAAACGGCGGCACATGACAGGATTACGAATCGCATTTCATTCCTTCATTGTGTTGGGCAGTCGGTCGAATGACATCCAAGTCTAACCTGATACCATGACATATTCATTCCTCAAAGCTGATTTCGGATTGCCATGACGATCAATATTGGATTACTCGGAGCGGGCTGGTTTGGTCGGGAAGCTCATCTGAAGAATCTGCTGCGTCTACCGGATGTGGACGTTGTTGCCGTCAGTAGCCGTAGCGAAGAAAGCCGCGCCGCGGCTGCAGACCTTGTTGGCGAACAATTACAGACCTTTGATGACTGGCGTGACGTGCTGAAGGTCGATTCACTGGACGCAGTGATCGTGGCTCTCACGAATGACAAGCACCACGAAGCGGCGCTGGCCGCCTTTGCCGCCGGCAAACATGTGATGTGTGAGAAGCCGCTGGGCCTGACGATCGCAGAATGCGATGAAATTATTGCCGCATCGCAGGACGCCGGGAAAGTGCTGCAGATCGGCCATGAAATGCGGCACCAGGGGCTCTACCAGCGGATGAAGTCGATGGTGGAAGGTGGTGACGTTGGTGATCCTCGCATTATGTGGTGTCGGGAATATCGCGGTCCGATGCGACCTGGCTGGCGGTCGAGTGAAAAAATCACCGGCGGCATGCTGCTGGAAAAGAACTGCCACCACTTTGACCTGTTTAACTGGATATTGGACACGCCTCCGGTTCGAGTCTCTGCGTTCGGGGGCACCGATGTGCTGACAGATCGGGAACTTCTGGATAATGCTCAGGTGCTGGTCGAATACGAAGGTGGCCGCCGCGCGGTTCTTGAGATCTGTCTGTTCGCACCAACCGGTGGCGATTGCGAAATCGGGATCGTCGGCAGCGGCGGTCGTATCGACACAAAGAACCAGGCGATTCACCTGGAATTTCATCGTTTTGATCCGGCCGAACACATTGCAGAACAAGTCCCTGATCCGGACGACGAAGCGGGATTCAAAGACGCGTCCGGGCGAGTGGATCGAGGCATCAAAGCGGAACTGGCTCATTTTCTGAACTGCTGCCGCACGGGAACACTGCCGCTTAACGATGGGAAATCGGCCCGGCTGAACGTCGCCGTCTGTCTGGCCGCTCAGGCATCCATTCGTCGCGGCGAAGTGGTCACAATCGCTGAGATGATCGGTCGGAAGGGATAACGCACTCTGCGGACACCACCAAATTCTGCTGCACGCTCCTAATCCGCAACCGCCCGGCCTAGACTGTCTGCCGACCCACCCAATTGTCCGACTCTAATACGCTGAGATTTTGATTCATGAGCAGCGATTCTGCACAGAACGATCCGTACGCCCGCCCGGAAGGTGAGGGCACAGAACTCAAGTGGAATCAGGGCATCAGCAGTTACCAGTGGTTGGTGCTGGTGGTTGCTTCGCTGGGCTGGGTGTTTGACATTTTTGAAGGACAGGTATTCGTCGCCAGCATGCGCGATGCGATGCCGCAGCTGCTGGGTGTTGCGTCGGCCGATGATCCCCTTGTGGCAACATGGAACAATTATGCTTTGGCATCGTTTTTACTGGGTGGAGCGTTTGGTGGCATTCTGTTTGGAATGCTGAGCGACAAGATTGGTCGGTCAAAGACGATGATCTACACGATCCTCTTCTATTCCGTATTCACCTGCATTACTGCATTTGCGGAGGCGCCATGGCAAATGGTGCTGTTGAGATTCCTTGTGGCGATGGGAGTCGGAGGTGAATGGGCTGTGGCCAGTGCAATGGTCGCGGAAGTTATGCCCAAACGTTCTCGCCCGGTAATGAGTTCCATCTTTCATGCGTCGAGTGTCTTTGGCACGTTGATGGCCGTCGCCGTCGGCTATTTCATCATCAGTCAGAAACCGTGGGGCGATGACACCTGGCGTCTGGGCTTTCTGATTGGAATCGTTCCCGCTCTGCTGGTCGTGGTGATTCGCTGGAAAATGAA
This sequence comes from Fuerstiella sp., assembly GCA_029245955.1. Taxonomy (GTDB): domain Bacteria; phylum Planctomycetota; class Planctomycetia; order Planctomycetales; family Planctomycetaceae; genus Fuerstiella. The sequence continues at coordinate 39,422 of JAQWOH010000089.1, forward strand.
AGAGCCGGAACAATGGCGTCAGGCTAAGGAACGTGAAAAGCAGGATGCGACGCAGGTGACAGGATCGATACCCGATCTGTTCAGTTCACAGAATATTCGCAACACCGTTGTCGGCGTTGCATTGGCGACCATCGGGCTGGTAACGTTCTGGGGCAGCCACATTTACGGCAAAAATGCGTTGCTGAGGTCCGCTCAGAATGAAGCTCTAGCCGTCGAAGGAGTCGCGCCCGATGCGGATAAAGCGGCAAAGAAGGTCGCCTTTGACGCTCATTCGTCAGAAATTAAGCAGGCCGAAATGATCAGTATGTGTCTGAACACTATTGGTGGCGGACTGGGGCTGGTTCTGTTTGGCTGGATCTCCAATATGCTCGGCCGCAAAGGCGCCTTCGTTTTCTATCATGCTGGAGGTTTCGTGATGGCCCTGCTGATGTTTCTTGTGCTGATCCCACAGAACGCGCCGTTTCCGATTCTGTGCGTTGCGTTGCCGGTCTTCGGATTCCTGACGCTTGGCATGCACGCGGGCTATGCTGTTTACTTCCCGGAACTTTTCCCCACCCGCTTGCGCGGTACCGGGACCGGGTTTTGCTTCAACTCAGGACGTTTCGGTACGGCAGCAGCGATCATGCTGGCGGCGACGATGGGGTGGAAATCAGAGCAGACGGCTCTGTATTTTGCTCCGCTTTATGCACTGGGAATTGTCGTGACGCTGATGGCGAAGGAAACTCGTGGTGAGGAATTGCCGGAATAGAAAATGTGAGGCTTAGGTTGCTTAGAGCCGTTTTCGAAAAGATGTGGGCGTTCGGGCTCGTGGGCAGCCCCCATAGCAGACCGGAAAACGTTTTTCGCGGCCACAAGTCAGCCTAATACGCTGTAGGTTCGGATATCCCTGTGCCTCTTAAAAGACCGGGACGTCAGGACGAATCTTCAGGAAGCCGTTTCAGGTCCGTTGAAGGAAGGCAACGAAATGTCGGCTGATGACGAATTCAACCCTTACAGCAGCCCGCTAAATTCGGACGGTGCGGAGTTCGTTGCCGGCACGCGGTCGCCGGGGCCATTTGCCATCCTGTTTGTCGTGATGGCGTCGATCGTGGCCGCAGGGGCAGCTTTTTTCTGCACCTGCATGGCCGATGTCGCGGGGGCCGGGCCGGGCGGCGTCGGCATACTTCTCTGTGGTCTGTTCATGCTGCTGGCCTATATGTTCACGGCAAAATTCGCACTATCAATTATAGGAAGGATGTCATCGTCCTCGCAGGCTGCACCCGTCAGAATCGCGTCGTGGCCTGTTCTTTTTCTGTCCGCCTGCGTTGTCGCTGCCGTCTTTTTCTATTGCGTTCTGGTCGCGAATGAATTCTGGGGAATTCTGGGGGCTGCGTGCGCCGCGATTGTTGCTGGCACAGTTGTCATCTGGAAGCTGCCGCAACTGAAACGTGCTCCGGACGACGCGTCCGTGCGGCCCGATGGCACGACCGATGGCACGACCGATGTGCCGCAGGACACCTCTGCTTCCATCGGGGATGAGACGTATGGGCGCTAAAGAACAAGGGGTCCGTATACTGTACCTTCGTCCCACGACGAGCCTTCGGTCGTTTCTCAAAAGTCGGGTCTGCTGGCAAGTTTTCTGGTTTAAGTTGTCTCATCGGTTGTCGGCGTTTGTGTGTGGTGTTGCAGCAGCGCTGGATTGATGGCTGTCGGTTTTCGGCTTCACGTTGCCATTGTCGGTATCGCGAGGTTTCTGGGGATTGCTTTGGCAATACCTGCTGCTGTGTTGTTATTTCATTTGACTCACGTGAAGTTGCTGCCGCGACTGTCTTCGAGACGTCAAAATGGAGAAGGCAAATGACGAAAGATCAGCCAGGCAATCCCTTCGAAAGTCCCCGAAACCTGGAGGTGTCGGGGCAGGAAACGTACCGGAAGCCAGGACCGCTGGCGATGTTCGGCATCGTCGTCGTGTCCATCATTGCTGCGGTCTGTACCTTCTTTGGTACATGTTTAGGAATCAGCCTGGGCCTTCACCGTGCGGGGGTAGACGATCAGATGCAGTTTTCCTTTGCCTACGGCGGTGGTGTCGTACTGGCTATCCTGATCGGATTGGCTGCTTACCGACTGGGGATTCGCAGGGGGTTGTATCGTCGGCACTCATCTGAGAAAAATCACAGCCATGACAACATATCGTGACTACACTTTTCTCGGAACGACACAAAGTTTGTGTCCTGACTGTCTGTCTGTTGTTCCGGCAAAGATCATATCACGCAACGAACGTGTCTATTTTCGTAAAACGTGCCCGACTCACGGGTCGCGGGAAGACTTTGTGTGCAGTAATGTCGCGTGGTTTGACCGAACTGAGTACAGCCTGCCCGGCAAGGTCCCCGCAAGCTTCGGAACGGAACCACGACAGGGCTGTCCATACGATTGTGGTCTGTGCTCAGAACACGAACAGCATACCTGCATCGGCCTGCTGGAAATTACGTCGAACTGCAATCTGGAATGCCCCATGTGTTTTGCGGTCAGCGGACCGGGGGGGAAGCATCTGACGTTTGATGAATGTAAATCCGCCATTGACAGACTGGTGGAAATCGAAGGCCAGCCGGAAATTCTGCAGCTGTCCGGCGGCGAACCGACCGTGCATCCCCAATTCCATGAAATTCATCAGTACGCGTGTGATCAGCCCATCGATATTGTGATGATCAACACCAACGGCGTGCGGCTGGCCAGAGACACGGCGTTTCTGGAACGGGTCGCGTCGCTCAAACATCGTACCGAAATCTATCTGCAGTTTGACGGTTTCACTGACAACGGCTACCAGGTTCTGCGCGGCGAATCGTTGCTGGAAACGAAGTTACACGCTGTGGAAAAACTGGGTGAGGCGGGTCTGAATACGATTCTGGTGTGCACCGTTCAGCCTGGCGTGAATGACTCTGAACTGGGTCGCATCGTCGACTTCGGCACGCAGCGACCATGGGTCACGGGCGTCAGTTTTCAGCCCGCGACCTACTCCGGGCGTTTTGTTCTTCCGGAGCATCTGGAACAGCGAATCACCTTTCCGGATGTGATTCGCGGTGTCGTTGAGCAGACTGACGGTGTCTGGCAGGAAACCGATTTTTCTCCATTACCGTGCGCCCATCCGAACGGTCATACGCTGGCGTACGCCGTCCGTGGAGACAACGGAATTCTTCCGCTGGCGCGGTTTGTCGACCTGGAAAATCACCTCGACCTCCTGTCCGGCAGAATTACGTTTAATCGTCAGCGAGCTCAGGGATTGATTGCCGAGTATCTTTCGCGACAACCCTGCGGTGCTGGCGGCTGCACCACGGATGAAAGTCCCGGCCCGGGCGCCCATAGATTTTCTGCGGATTGTCTTTCAGAGAACGACCTTGGCGTTGCTCAGCAATTCTTCGTGAAAGCGATGACGCAGCAGCTGAACCCCAGCGACATGTTTCGCATTACAACAACATCGTTCATGGACGCATGGAACTTTGATATTCGTCAGCTGATGAAATCTTGTGTGCATTTCCTGCTGCCGTCAGGGCATGTGATTCCGTTTTCCGCCTACAACGTTTTGTATCGCGATGGGCATGTCCCGCTGCCGCCGTTGAACACACCTGATCTGGTGACCAGCTGATGGGTGGAACGCTGCCGGAACTTTACCCGTTAATCATGATTCTGGCGGTTGCCACTGGGGCGTTTCTGAATCGTCGTTACAAGACAACTCTGCCGATTGGCACGTTCAATCGAGTGTGGATTGGCTTGTCGGCATTCAGTGGGGCAATTCTGACGGCCAAGCTTCCCTTTCTAATTCCCGGGCTGCCGGGTTTCACGGCCGCTGAGGGTCTTCTGATCAGCGGCAAGACGATTCTGTTTGGGATGGTAGGTGGTTACTTCGGAGTGGAACTGGCCAAACGCAGTATCGGGCTGAAAATGAAAACCGGAGACACGTTTGTCGTTCCCGTGGCCGTATCCATCGCGATCGGTCGTCTGGCCTGTTTTTGCGGTGGGTGCTGTTATGGCACGCCTTCAGATCTTCCGTGGGCAGTCACGTTTCCGTCGATTGATCACATGGCCCGTCACCCGACTCAGCTTTACGAATCCATGTTTCATTTTGTGGCAGCGGGCGTTGCGGCATGGATGGTTAAGCGCCGGATGTTGCAGGGACAACTTATCAAGTTGTATTTTATTTCCTATTTCTGTTACCGTTTTCTGACAGAATTCATTCGCCCCGAAACGAAGATTACAGGTGGACTGACGGCGTATCAGTGGGCAGCGATTGTGTTCATTCTGCTTTTTCTGTGGCTCTGGTGGCGGGACGCGGTTGCCTTTCGCAGGATGAGTCGGGCGGGTGACGCATAGAGTTATGTTTCTTCGAGATTTGGTACTCTTAACATCGGGATGCTCACAGCGTATTCTGATGTTCCGACCCAAAATCACGGTTGGCACGATTGGAATTCGCGTAAGTGCGGGCCAGGATGTTCGTTCATCGCAAGTTCGAACGCCGGCCTGTGCATCTGCGTTCCCTTCCACCACTTATCGAGGCCACAAATGAAACGTCTCTCCCTCCTTGCTCTGCTGTTTCTGCTAGCTCCGATTCAGGCTCAGGAATCCACTGCGCCGCTGCGCGTCGGGATGATCGGACTCGACACATCTCACTGCCTCGCTTTTGCGAAGTTACTGAACAACACCGATGACCCGAAACACGTGTCCGGTGCAAGGGTGGTAATGGTGTATCCAAAGGGATCGCCCGATATCGCAAGCAGTGTGTCTCGTGTTCCGCAGTACACGGTGGAAATCAAAAAACTGGGTGTTGAAGTCGTCAATGATCTGGAAGAAATGGTGAAGCAGGTGGACGCGGTTCTGCTGGAAACAAACGACGGACGACCGCATCTGGAGCAGGTCATTCCTGTGCTCAAGGCCGGTAAGCCCTGTTTTATCGACAAACCGATTGCCGGATCACTGGCAGATTGCATAGCGATTTTCGAATTGGCAAAGCATTATAAGACGCCGCTGTTTTCGTCGTCGTCATTAAGGTTTTCCAAGGGAGTGCAGGCCATCCGTAACGGCTCTCTGGGCGATGTGACCGGCTGCGACGCCCACTCGCCGTGTGCCCTTGAGAAAACTCATCCGGACCTGTTCTGGTACGGTATCCACGGTTGCGAGACGCTGTTTACGGCGATGGGGCCCGGTGTTGCCACAGTTGTCCGAACTAAGACGGCTAATTACGACCAGGTCACCGGCACCTGGGGCGACGGCCGTATTGGCACGTTTCGCGGCATCCGTGCCGGAAAGGGTGGATATGGCGGCACGGCTTTCGGCACGAAGGGCTCCGGCCCGATCGGTGGTTACGATGGCTATGCTCCGCTGCTGGTTGAAATTGTAAAGTTCTTCAAGACGGGTGTGCCCCCCGTGTCGGCCGAAGAAACGACAGACATTTATGCATTTATGGAGGCTGCTGACGAAAGCAAGCGACAGGGGTTTGCGCAGGTTAAGGTGGCTGACGTGGTTGCCAAAGCTCGGGCTGAAGCAACAGAGAAAATTGCTGCAGCAATCGCCCGTTAGGAATTCTTCCGTTGTTCAGGGAAAGCGGGTCATGCGCCACTTTTTTTTTATTTCGGTCGCGGGGCTGCTCATGACCATCACCAGCTCAGGAGGCGACCGTCCTCGCGGCCGCGACTTTGCGACTCGTTCGGAAGTCGTGGCGCAACACGGCATCGCGGCCACCAGTCAGCCGCTGGCAACTCAGGTGGCGATTGATATTCTGAAACAGGGTGGTTCAGCAGTGGACGCTGCAATCGCAGCCAATGCAGCGATTGGTCTGATGGAACCGATCAGCAACGGAATTGGCGGGGATCTGTTTGCTATTGTCTGGGATGCGAAGACGCAGACGCTGCACGGATTGAATGCCAGCGGGCGATCTCCGGCGGGACTTACACTGGAGGAATTTCGCAAACGCGACCTGGAATACATTCCGGCATTCGGTCCGTTGCCGGTTACTGTGCCTGGGTGTGTTGATGGCTGGTTTGAACTGCACGCGAAATTTGGCCGCCTGCCGATGACGGACGTGCTGGCTCCGGCGATTGAATACGCGAACGAAGGATTCCCCGTGTCAGAAATTATCGGGGCGGGCTGGCGAAGCGGGAAGACAACGTTCGGCAAGTATCCCGGTTTCCTTGAGACATACTTTCCTGGCGGCAAAGGGCCGGAAACCGGTGACATCTTTCGTAATCCAATGCTCGCGAAAACTCTGCAAATCATAGCCGACCGTGGGCGGGACGAATTTTACGAAGGCGATATTGCCCGTACAATCGGCAACTTTATGCAGCGGCACGGTGGCTTTCTGAGTTACGACGACCTGGCGGCTCATACGTCTGAGTGGGTAGATCCGGTGTCTACGAATTATCGTGGCTACGATGTCTGGGAACTGCCTCCCAACGGTCAGGGTATCGCGGCATTGCAGATGCTGAACGTACTGGAAGGCTTTGACGTGAAGGCGGCGGGATTTGGCAGCGTCGACTATCTTCACTGGTTTACAGAAGCCAAGAAACTGGCTTTCGAGGATCGAGCCCGGCTGTACGCCGACATGGATTTCGCCGATGTGCCGGTTGGCAGACTGATATCGAAGGAATACGCAGCGGAACGGCGAAAACTTATCGACACGAATAAAGCTGCGAATGAATACCCGATCAGCCTGCCGTACACACTGGAAGAAGGCGACACGATTTATCTGACGGTTGCTGACAAAGACCGCAATATGGTGTCCTTGATTCAGAGCAACTACCGGGGCTTTGGCAGCGGTATGTGTCCGGACGGTCTGGGATTCTGCATGCAGGATCGCGGTCAACTGTTTGATCTGACCGCAGGCCGATTCAATACGTATGCTCCGAATAAGCGCCCGTTCCACACGATCATTCCGTCCTTCGTCACAAAAGACGGCAAGCCGTGGTTGTGTTTTGGTGTCATGGGCGGGGCCACTCAGCCGCAGGGACACGTTCAGATTATCGTCAACATGATCGACTTCGGCATGAATACTCAGGAAGCCGGCGACGCTCCTCGGATCGTTCACCAGGGATCCTCGCAGCCTACCGGAGAACACATGACCGACGGCGGTGCGGTGGCTCTGGAAAGCGGTATCAGCAAACGCGTGCGTGACGGTATGAAGGCCCGAGGACACAAACTGAAGTCAGCGCGAGGAAGTTTTGGCGGCTATCAGGGCATTCGTTACGATGCTGATCGTGATGTTTACTTTGGCGCATCAGAGTCTCGCAAAGACGGGATGGCAGCAGGGTATTGAAATCGTGTGCGGCGTTTGAAACAGGCTGTTCATTTCACAATACGCACCTACACTTCTTCGGAGAACGGATTGTCAGTAGATGTTACGGAGCCTTCAAGATGTCTGGAAAATCAGTTTGCGCCGTTTTATGTGCTGTTGTCGTTCATGTGAGCGTGGCGTCTCCGGTTCTTAATGCTCAGGGCGGTGAGGACATTGCCAGAGGATTGCTGCGAGCTTTGATTGAATCACAGCTGGAAAAGTCCCAGCGACGAAGTGGCGCGGTGGAGCCTCTGCGACCCGGCCGTGTGACTCCCGAAATGCACAAACTGCGGCCTCTGATCGCAAGTTACGCTCAGGAAAGTGGTGCGCTTTCGGCACTGTTGAACACTGATGCCAGCCGGAGCTTCGAAGTTCGTCGACACCTGCAGGCAGCCATACAACTGCATGCGAGTGCCACTGCGTTGAGTCAGAGGAGTGCACGACAGTCAAATCATCTGGCAATGATGGATGAGTATCGCGGGCTCAACAGCCAGTGGACAGCCCTGTCACACCAGCTGGATCAGTGCCGGTCTCTAAGTCTCCAGACCCGGGCCTGTATCAAACGAGTCGCGCGACTGGATGCTCAGTATTGTTCGCTGATCGGAATTCAGGAACAGTTTGACAATACCGACCTGACTCGCGAGGCCTATACGCTGACAGCTTATCTTCGTGATCTGATCGACGACGTGCGTGACACGGTACCTCGCCCGGGCACCGGCCACAACAGGCTGTTGCGCAGCCTGGGTCGGCTAAGTCAGGAGGCTGACTATTTCGCACATTTTGTTTCCAGGAGAGTGTCGTATCCGAAAGCGGTTACGGAGTATCTGCATCTTTATCGGTCCTGGCAGTCGGCTGAGGAAGAACTTGATGGCTATGCGGGAAAATTCCCGCCGCGAACCATTAGACGTATTCGTGACTCGCATCATGCGATTCATCAATTACTGAGACTGGAAATTGATATTGATCGTAATCTTGTGCTTCATCTGGTTCATGACGTTGACCACGAATTGACCCAGCTGTTTAAGTCCATCACGCTGGATGAGATGATGTCTCTGCCCGATGCCGACGCGGTGGCTGCAGCGGCTGATGCGGCCTACGGGAATGTGCAGAATCTGGACGATCTTGTGCACCGGGAGGAAAGTTCCGAAGCGATTGCTGAGGCGTGGGTTTTCGCTGACGAAGCGTGGGAAGTGTTTGCCTTTTATCTATCTCCCAGTCCCGGTGTTCAGACCCGGGCATCGCTGCGTTCAATTCGCCAGACGATGGAATCACTGAAGCGAACGCTGGGTATCCACGTGGCCTTTGATCGGAACGCTCTGGTGAAGCTGACTTCGTCGCTGGAGAACATGGGCGAACACCTGATCACGGCTATTCGTCGCTGGCAGGCACACTCCGGGAATCACAATCGAAGTCTTATGGCCAGGACGCAGACTTTGGTGGACCATTGCCATCATCTGGAACAGCAGTTGCTGGCTGGTCGAAATGCGACGAACCACCGTCACGAATGCGATGAAGTTGTTGCGGTATGGCAGCAGATTCGCCCGGAACTGAAGAAATGTGACACTGATGAGCGAGAGACGATCAATCACATCATTGATACATTTACTCCGGAACTGATTCGGCTGAGGACGATGCTGGATGAGTAGCCGCAATTTTCCGTCCAGGGCGTTCAGATGATGTCCCATCGAATTCATCTGCTGACTTTCAGTCGCTGCCCGGCATCGACATGTGATGGGCTGGACGAGTTTTACGGTCGAATGGCGGCTTGGTCACTCGTCTTCGAAAACCATTATCTGCAGCAACCAGCAGCTCAGTGCCCGTTCGAAGCTCTTGGTGGAGATGAGTCATTTGCGCATCTGCGTGCGAAGGCGTCGGCTGGTGAACTGTCAGTCCGAATGGTTCTTGCCGGGGATGTCAGAGATGAAGCAGCCCGGCAATTGCCCGCGTGGCTTAATGTGTCTGCGACGAGCGGCGCTGGCATTGTCAGCGTGGTTGATTCGGTCAGTGAACAACTGACACAGATTTCCACTCCGTTGTTCCTGTGGGTTCACGTGGTATTGCCCGCAGACGCTGGTGCAGAACAGATTTTTGAAGTGGTGGCAAAGGCGGAGAAGATTGTCAGCGACTCTCTGGATGTGCTGATGATCACGTTTCTTGGCGGCGGGGCCGTCTGCCAGCCCGATCGGTTTCAGTCATTGTTGTTTGAATCTGATGTTCGCGTGCCGCTGTGGATTCAATCGTCGCATCCGCCTATTCGGGTTCAGACGCTGACTGGCAGTTTTGACATTGCGGGGACGATCGCCGATGAGCTTGAAGGCACCCGGCGACAGCATTCAGCCAGCGGCCCCGCAAACCTGTTGCGACTGGCCGAGAATCCGGGCAGAAAGTCAGATCGTTATCTGTTGATTGACGCCGGCGAGGTAGCGGCTGTGCGGACTGTTGACTTCCTGTATGTACAGACGAAGGGCAAACAGCAAGGGAACGCAGCACTTTACGCGAAACCGGAAGACGTCTGGAATTTGAACGATGTGTCCGGCGAGTATCACAAAGTTGTGGAAGAACTTCGGGAGCTCCAGGTCTCTGAAGGGGCCTGATGGTCATGACGCACTCGAGTCCGCCGCGGCCGGACCCACAAATCTGAACGATTTCCGGAAAACCCTGTCGAGACCACCGGGTTCATTCTCAAGGTTATGCAGTTTGGTATGATTCGCTACCTCATTCATCTTGAATTCGGTGGCCCAGCGTCCTGAATTGAGATGAAATTGTGTCTTTATCAAGTTGAGAAAGCGTTCGATTAGCCCCTATCTGCAAGCGAATCGAGAAAAGCGGTTTGCGGCACAGGCCCTTCAGGGGCTGTGGGTTAAGCGATGTCTGTGAAAGAATTGAATGTCGGATACGAATACCGAATCTTCGGCCGAATCGATAGATCTGCTGCACAAAGCTCATACACAGCTTAAAGAACAGATGAGCAAGGTGATCGTCGGGCAGGACGACGTGATCGATCAGTTGCTGATTGCTCTGTTCAGTCGGGGACACTGCCTTCTGGAAGGAGTTCCCGGGCTGGCCAAGACGTTAATGATCAGCACGCTGGCCAAATGCCTGTCGATGGACTTTTCCCGAATTCAATTCACACCTGACCTGATGCCGGCCGACATCACGGGGACGGATGTGCTGCAGGAAAACCGTGACACCGGGCAGCGGGAATTTCGTTTTATCGAAGGTCCGCTGTTTCATAACGTGATTCTGGCAGACGAAATCAACCGTACACCACCCAAGACGCAGGCTGCATTGCTGGAAGCGATGCAGGAAAAACAAGTCACCGTCGGACAGACGATTCACCAGCTCAGTGATCCGTTTTTCGTGCTGGCGACGCAGAATCCGATTGAGCAGGAAGGCACGTATTCTCTGCCGGAAGCTCAGCAGGACCGTTTCATGTTCAAGGTGTTTGTCAGGTATCCGTCGTTTGAAGAAGAGCGTCAGATTGCACGTCAGACGACTTCGAATACGAAGGCAGAACCGGAGTCGGTGCTGTCTGCTGATCAGGTGCTTGAGATACAGGGCATCGTTCGACAGGTTCCGGTCACCGATCACGTTATCAACTACGCTTTGGCGATTGTGCGTCAGACACGTGTTGGCGAGCCCGGGGCGCCGGACTGGATCAACGAATGGCTGGGCTGGGGCGCAGGCCCCCGAGCGATGCAGAATCTATTGCTGGGTGGGAAAACGCGAGCTCTGCTGGACGGTCGCTCTCATGTGTCCACAGCAGATATTCAGGCCCTTGCGGCCCCCGTACTGCGACACCGAATTACCCCCAACTTCACGGCTGAAAGTGAAGGCATTACGTCTGACAAGGTCATCGAACGACTGATTCAGGAAACTCCGGACAAGGAAAGCGAACTGACCAGTGACCCACGGCTTGGAAAGATTTTTGCAGCCTGACGAAATCGCGAAGATTTCACGTCTGGAACTGCGAGCTCGCAAAGTCGTCGAAGGGTTCGTTTCCGGATTGCACAGAAGTCCGTACTTTGGTCAGTCCACTGAATTTGTACAGCACCGGGAATATGTCCCTGGTGATGACACTCGGCGTATTGACTGGAAGGTCTGGTCGCGCACTGACCGGTATTTTCTGAAGCAGTTCGAAGAAGACACCAACGTACGGGTTGTGCTGCTGGTCGATGGCAGTGAATCGATGCAGTTCGGCACTGGTTCGCTGACAAAGTTTGACTACGCACAGACTGTGGCTGCGGCGCTGTCGATGCTTGTGCTGAAGCAGAATGATTCTGTCGGAGTCGGTCTGTTCGATTCGCAGATTCGCAGTCTGATTCCTTCCAGCAGTCGTCACAATCATCTGAGTGCGGTTTTGCGGGGACTGTCCGCAGAAACAGCCGGCGGCAAAACGGACATGATCGGCGTGCTGCGAAGGGCCGCTGAAGCGATGTCTCATCGCAGCATCGTTATTCTGATATCAGATCTGTTGTGTGACCGCGATCAGTTGTTCAGGGGGCTGCAACTGTTGCGGCAGCGCCAACATGAAGTGCTGATTGTACATACGATGGACGACCAGGAGCTGGACTTCGATTACGCGGGCACGCTTCGTTTCGAAGGTCTGGAAGATGGCGGAAAGCTGACGTGTGATCCGGCTGCCCTGCGCGAGGGATATCTGGATGCGGTGAAAGAATTTCAGGAGACGATCCGGCGTCGCTGCGCGGGAAGCATTATCGATTATAAACTTGTGCGCACCAGCGATCACCTGGACGCTGTGTTATCGCATCTGTTGAATTTCAGAATTGGAATGACGGGAAAGTAGGGAGCAGTTTCGGTTTTCAGTTCTCAGTTCTCAGGAACTGTCGGCTGACGGCCTGCCGCTGGTCACTAGTTGTAGATATGTCGTGGTTGTCGCAGTTTTTTCTGAATCCAGGCTTTGTGCTGCCGGGTGCTGCGCTGGCCTCCGTTCCCATCATTATCCATTTACTCAGTCGTCTGCGGTACAAGAAGGTACGTTTTGCCGCGATGGAGTTTCTGCTGCAGAGCGATGAATTGAATCGTCGCCGGTTGATCATCGAACAATTACTGCTGCTGTTGCTGAGGATCCTGGCTGTTATTTTGATCATGCTGCTGCTGGCCCGTTTTGTTCTGGATCCATCAAGGATGATGATGTTGCGTGGAGCGACCACCCATCATGTGGTGATCGTCGACGATTCTCTTTCCATGCGCGAAACAGACAGTGACAGAATCGTATTTGATCGGGCGGTGGAGACGCTGGAGAAGATGCTTTCCCAGGGCGGCAGTCGGCCCGGATCGCTGCGAGTGACCGTATTGACAACGTCCGGGCCGGATCGTCCAATTGTTACTGACCGCGCTCTCGATAATGCGCTGCTGCAGGAACTGACTCCGCGTCTGAGGAATCTGACCTGTTCATTCCACGCCGTCACACCAACGGCAGCACTGGCGGCGGCAGAAAATGTCCTGTCCGGCGATGGCGGAATCTCTCCTCGAGTACACATGATCACGGATCTGCGAGCTTCCGACTGGCAGGGGCATCCTGAAGTTGCGGCCGCCCTGAAGTCGCTTGATTCAATCGACGCAAATGTCACGCTGGTTCAGGTTGTGACCGATTCTGCTGAGAACATGGTTGTGAAGCAGTTGACAGCCGACACATTCGGCGTGGCTGTTGGTGTTCCCTGGCGGCTGAATCTGACGCTGCAGAATCACGGCAGAAAAAAATCCAGCGGTCTGCGGGCCACGGTCAGAGTGGATGGTTCTGTGCTGCCTGTAAATGTGCTGGTTCCGGATGTCGAAGCCGGTGAAGAGGCGATTGTGTCGCATGACCTGATCTTTGATTCGCCCGGGCAGCATGAAGTGGAAATTCGTCTGGATGAAGATGCTCTGCGGGAAGACAACAGTCGTTTTGTTGTCGTCGAAGTCACGGATAAACGTGCCATATTGCTGGTGGATGATGAAGCCCGTCAGCAGGACGCAGAATATGTTTCGGCAGCTTTGAGCGCAGATCCGCAGTTGACCGGTCTGGCGACGGAGATCCGGACGTCTGATGTTTTGACGTCTGCTCCGCTGCAGACGTATGACTGCATTTATCTGCTTAACGTGCGAGAATTGCCGGCAGACGCTACCGAACTGCTTGCCGCCTATGTGTCTGGCGGCGGCGGCGTTGCCTGGTTTCCCGATGATCAGGCCAATACGACCTGGTACAACACAACATTGCAGACTGACGGCAGGAAACTGTTTCCTGTGCTGCTGGGCAGTGTTCAGTCTGTCGCTTCAGACGTGCTGCAGGATGATGAATCGTTCCTGAATCCGGTATTTGAAAGGCATCCCATCTTTGCTGTGTACAACATCCCCGACAGTCCGTTTGGTGACGTTGTTCAGATTTCTCAATGGTTTCAAACGGCGTCAGACGGTGAACAGGAAGACAACCGTGACGAATCTGTGCGGGTGCTGGCACGGCTGCAGAACGGGGATCCTCTGATTCTGGAACATGCTCTGGGCCGCGGGCGAGTGCTGACGTTCCTGACGTCAGCGGGAAAACGCTGGAGCAACTGGCCCGTTTCACCGGCAGCACCAGGTTATGTGGTGATGCATCTGCTGATTCATCAATACCTGCAGCACCCGATCAGGTCGGTTGAATCACGCGACGTTGGTGGACTGCTGCGGTTTGAATGGCCCGTCAGCGAGTACACGGATTCCCTTGAGGTTTTTCTGCCGCCCGATGCAGAGGATGCCGCGGCCGATTCATTCCTGCGACTGGTGGCCGCGCCCGTTCTGCCATCTGCTACGGGAGGGGACGGCGACAACTCAGCTGCAGCACCAGACACGTCCGGTACGGGACCCGCTGAACGACTGGCGGTATCCGTGCCACAGGCCAACCGTCCTGGCGTATATCGTTTAAAGCGATTTCGACAGGACGGAGAAGGCGTCGAGACATGGCTGGCTATGAGTGTTCCGTCGACAGAAAGTGATCTTGCTGTTGCGGATGCCGCAGTTGTGGAAGCGTTATCCGAATCCGGCCATGTGCGCGTGATTGCGGCCGACGTTGCCGGGGGACTTTCCGGCAGTGATGCCGGGCGGGAGATGAGATGGCTGTTGCTGGGGCTGTTGATCTTTGTTCTGGTCTGTGAACAACTGATGTCGCTGCGTTTGAGTTTTCACCCGGAGGTGAGGACATGAACGTGTCGTTACGCGGACTGGCCGTTCTTGCTCAGGCAGAAACACAGGCGTTCCGCACCACAGAACTGGATCTGCCGGAGTCGACCACCGGGATCCTGCTGCTGCTTGCCGGACTTGCAGTACTGTTTGGTCTGGCTGCCTGGACGTCGCTGCGTGACAGTCGGTTTTTGTCCATGCCGTGGCGAACGGTGTTATTGCTGCTGCGGACTGTGGTGCTGGTTCTGACGATGATCGTACTGCTGAATCCGCGTGAACGGATGCAGACGACTCAGGTGCAGAAGTCACGCGTTGGAGTGCTGGTTGACACGTCGTTATCGATGGGGTATCCGTCAGATGACGTTGACGCTTCCGACGCCAGTTCCACGGCACCTGATGCCACAACACGAGCTCAGGCGGTTCAGGAAATACTGGTGACATCCGGCCTGCTGAAGGTGCTCAGCTCGACGCATGCTGTTTCCGTCTATACATTTGATTCCGCGTTGACGGGACCGCAGGCGATCATGGCTGATGAAGAAACATCCTTCGTCAGTCAGGCGAGCCCTGAGGGCGACGGCGCAGACCCGGTGGGTTCTGTTTCGCCCGATTCAGCGGACGCCGCGACACGACGAGTGAACCTGGCCGATTCGACTCTGCTTTCGCCGGAACAGACTGATCGGAAATGGGAGACGATTTTGCAGCCACGAGGTGGCGAAACTCGCCTGGGTGAGGCCCTGCATCAACTGGTGGGGCAACTTTCCGGACGTACGCTTTCCGGGCTCGTCGTGTTGACGGACGGCCGTTCCAATGCCGGACTTGACGCCGAGGTTGCGCGGCTGCGCGCTGAACGAAGTGATACCAGACTGATTGCTGTCGGTGTCGGCAGTCCGCGCACTCAAATGAATCTGTGGGTCGCAGGAATGCAATCTCCATCGGATGTGCATCGGGGCGATCCGTTTGATATTTCGGTGATGCTGCAGGGCAGCGGCATGCAGCAACAGTCCGGTGTCGTGCGACTGTTTCAGCAGTCTTCCGGCAGCGATGGTAAGGACCGCAAACAGGTTGCTGAAGAGCCGTTTCAGCTGGCAGAGCCGGGCGTTCCGACTGGAGTGCAGTTCCAGGAGCAATTGTCTGTCCCCGGAAAATACGAATACATTGCAGTTGCCGAACTCAATGACGATGCCGCCGTGGAACTGACGATCGAAGACAATCAGCGTCGCCGTGAAGTCGAAATTACGGATCGCAAACAAAAGGTTCTGATCATTTCCAGTGGTCCCATGCGTGAATACCGATTTGTCAGGAACACTTTGTATCGACACAGTGGTATCGAATCTGATGTCTGGCTGCAGACTGTGACCAACGATAACCTGAGTTTTGTCTCACAGGAAGCTGAGAATCTGTTGACGTCGTTTCCAAAGACAGAGGCAGAATTGTTTGAGTATGACGTGATTGTGGCCTTTGATGCCAACTGGTCGCTGCTTTCCCTGGAACAGCAGAAGTTTCTGAATCGATGGGTCGACGAGCATTCCGGCGGAATCATCTTTGTCGCCGGCGAACTGTTTACGGCCCAGGTGGAGCGTGACAGCGAGAAATATCGTGACATTGCTGTGCTGTATCCGGTGGTCCTGAACCGGATACTCACGGATTTGCGAGTTACTCAGCGAGCCAGTCAGCCGTGGCCCGTCACGCTGACATCCGAAGGTCGTGCCAGTGAATTTCTTAAGATTGCTGATGCCACAGGCAAGACAGATGTTAACCTGTGGCAGACATTTAAGGGGATCTATCGCAGTTATCCTGTGCGCGCGGTTCGTGACGGTGCAGTTGTACTTGCCGAGTACGGCAACCCGCGTGCGAAAACCCGAGACGGCCAGCCGCCATTTCTGGCATCTCAGTTTTACGGCAAAGGCCGCACCATGTTTGTCGGCTCTGCAGAAACGTGGCGTCTGCGAGCGATCAGTGCGGAAGGTCACCAGCGATTCTGGACAGGTCTGATTCGCGAAGTCGGGCAGGGGCGTCGCAGCCGAGGTCGCTCACGTGGCCTGTTGCTGCTGGACAGAACCGAGGTGTCGCCAGGGCAGGCCGTCACTCTGCGGGCACAGTTATATGATTCGCGGATGCAGGAACTGCGTCGTGAGTCGGTGCCTGTATCCATTGTCGATTCAGAAGGTCGGCCTGTTGCCGTGCCGGACGCCTTGCGTGCAGATGTTCGTCGCCCCGGACAGTTTGCGAACACGTTCCGTCCGGCCCGCCAGGGTGTTTTTCGAGTCAGCGTGCCGGTTCCGGAGTCCGGTGATGTATTGCAGGCCAGCATTGAGGTTGTCGTACCGAACCTTGAGTCCGAAGATCCATCACAGGACGTACGTTTGCTGAAAGGGTTGACGGAGAACACGGGTGGGGCTTACCTGAGTCCGCAGGAGCTGGTGCAGCGCTTGCCGGGACTCCTTCCCGATCGCAGCGAACCTGTCATGGTGGATGAACAGCTGAGAACTCTGTGGGACCGACAGTGGATGATGTTCGTGATGATCGGTCTGCTTGGTTTCGAATGGGCGCTCAGACGCGTGGTGAGGTTGTCGTAAACCGTTATGTCTGACATATCCTTCAACAGAACAGAAACGTCAGTCGAACTGCCATCAGCCGTCCGATCACTGATCACTGCGCTGCGGTCCAAGGTGCGACGGTACCTGGTTCTGTCCGGAATATTACAGGTGTTGTCTGTCGCTGTCACTGTTTTCTGGCTGACATCCGGAGTTGACGCCGGATGGTTCGCATTGCAGAAGCTCGAGTTGCCAGTCGGACTCAGATTCATTTTTCTTGTCATCATGCTTCTGGGCAGCCTGCGGCTGGTGTTTCGATATGTCCTGGTGCCTCTGTTCTCGCGGATTACGGATGCCGACATTGCGTTATTGCTGGAACGCCATTTTCCGCAGTTCCAGGATCGCCTGATCACAACAGTGGAAGGAACGCATGGCTACCCGGCAACTGGTCCGGTTGTTCGCCGCATGTTGCAGCGCACGGCTGATCAGGCCAACACGGTTGCTGGCAGCGTGCGGGCGGACGATGTCTTCAACTTCGGCCCGCTGAAGAAACGATGCGTTACGTCCGGAATTCTGCTGCTGTCACTGATTGGTTTCAGTGTTGTACATCCCGGATCGCCGGAACGATGGTGGAATGCTTTTGTGCTGTGCCGGGAATCGTATCATGTGCGCACTTCCTCACTGGACTTTTTCGTTATCGCTCAGCCTGGTGATCGCCGTGTCGAGTTTCGCAGGGTCGGCATTGACCGGCTGCATCTGCATCCTCGAGGTGCAGACCTGGAGCTTGTGATGGTTGTTCCTGACGGTGATTCGCCGGCCGGCGAGCCATGGGTTGTTCCCCAGCGAGCCCGAGTTGATGTGATTCGCAGTGATGGCACGACCAGCCGCACTTACATTTCGGGGACGACGGAAAACCAATTCCGTTTTATTCTTACGCGATTGCAGGAGCCCGTCTCTATTGAAGTTCTGGCCGGTGACTATCGGACGCCGCGACCGCTGGATATTCGCACGGTGACACCGCCCGGCATCGACACCATTGAGCTGGAATGCCGCTATCCTGAGTACACCGGCTGGAACGAACAGATGGAAACGACGATTCCGGTCCAGGGCAGTGAAGTAGCGCTGCCTCTGGAAACCGAATTCCAGTTGCAGGCTGTCAGTAACAAGCCGCTGCACTCGGTTCGCATTGTCACGGACGTTTTCGAGCTGGCGGGCGATCAGTCGTCCTGTACCATTACATCCCGCGACGATCAGCAGATCGCGTTTCAGGATCGCCGTCCACTGCTGTCGTCTGACGGCATGACGATTGAAGCCCGGTTTCGTGTGATTACTTCGTCCCGGCCGGAAGACCAGGCTGGCGACGTACCGGACACCACTCTGTTGACGGATCAGCCGGCTGCTGATGCCGAGAATCACTCGCTGCAGGGACTGCCGTTGTCATCGAATTCGTCGCTGCGATTTTTCCTGCACGACACAGATGATGTGACGTCTGCCACACCGGAGTTGCTGCGGGTGCGGGGCATCCCGGACAGACCACCGGTTATCGCTACCCGTACGCATGGCATTGGGAACGCCATCACTCGGCGTGCCGTGATCCCCATGATCGGGAAGATCCAGGACGACTACGGACTGCAGTCAGCCGGATTTCAGTTTCTTGTTGATGACGAAACGGAATGGCGGCCGCGGCCGTTTCGAAACCTGTTCCCGGCAGGGACGGCTGAATATCAGCTGGGCCAGGGTGACAGATCGAGGCCTGAACAGTTTTCTGTTCAGCCTCTGGATCTGACGGTAGGGCAAACTCTTGCGGTCGCGGCGGTCGCGGCGGACGGCTGTACAATTCCGAAGCCGAACGTAACTCGGGCCGAGCCAATCGTCTTCCGTATTGTCAGTAATGAAGAACTGCTGGCGTTGCTGTACAGTCGTGAAATCAATCTGAGGCGTCGGTTCGAAGAAGTCATTCAGGAACTCGAACGTGTCAGAGACGATTTGCAGTTTCACCAGGATGTTGCCTGGCGAGTTGAAACGGAAGGGCCGGACAGCAAGGCCGAAGACCGAATCGGCCTGACCACCTGTGCCACTCGCTGTGGCAACAGCCTGCGACGTCAGAGCAACGAACTAACTGCCGTTGCTGAAAGTTTTGAGGAGATCGTGTTGCAGCTGATTAATAACGCGATTCCACCGCAGCAGCTTGCTGAAGCAATGCGGAAAAATATTGTCAGGCCGTTGCTGACGATCACCGAAGCCCCTATGGATATGGCGGACCGATCTGTCAGTGAATTTCGAGTGGCTGCCACATCCGGTAGCGCAGCGTCGTCTCTGGTTGCCGCCTCAGTTCGTGACGTATCGTCGGTCATCGGCCAGCTGCGGGGCATCCTGGGAAATGTGCGGGATATGGCAGAATTTCACGAAGCACTTCGTGATTTGAAGGACATCCTTGAGGAACAACAGCGAATTCTGAATGAAACAAAGAAAGAACAGATCAACAATCTCGGCTTCTAGTCCGGGTTACATATTTTCGTGAGTCGCTGCGACTTGTGGGGCTGTTGGCATCCCGGATTGAAATACGTCGAATTTGGCCATGTATCTGCGTATGGCCATGTTCTCGATTCAGTGTTTGCAGAATTCCCGCTGGACAGAAGACCACAGGGTATCGGACAATGGAGCAGCGACGGATTGCTGAGCAGGCAGCGGCGTGGCATTGTCGACCGTGTGGAGAGACAGAATAATGAGCAAATCGAAAACGTATGTGTTCCTGATGCTTGTCTGTCTTTCCGCAATTGGGTTTGACTGTGTCGACGCTTTCGACGACCCGACGATCTCTGCCACGGAAAAACTCCGGCGTGACCAGGAGGCGGTCAGTGGCCGATATGCTCGGTTCGAACGATTGCTGTCTCAGATGGCCGATATGCTTGGCCATGAAGATCCGGAACGCGCTGAGTTACTGCGGCGAGCTATCAGCAAAGGCCGCGAACACGCGATCAGTGCAAATCTTGACGAAATTGCCAGATCGCTCGGAACCGGAGACTTTGGGCCGGCGGCAGAAAAACAGGTTGGTGTGACCGACAGCCTGCGCACGCTGCTCAAACTGTTGCAAAGTGAAGATCGCCGCAGTGCCGTCGAGAAAGACCGGGAACGTCTGAATAAGCTGTTGAAGGACGTGCACAACACAATGACAGATCAGCGCGGTGCGCGGAGTGTCACCCAGAACTCAAAAGCACCGTCGAATGCGGCTCCTGAGCAGCAACGTGCCGCTGACCATGCCGAACAGATTCTCAAGGAAATGAAACAGCATGATGACGCCCAGGCGGGCGAGGCTCAGAGTGAAAACGGCAAGGCAGATCCGGACGGCAAGTCGGCGGACCCTGAGAACCCTTCGTCCGGCGCCGGTGACAAGCCGGAAGGGGACCCGGCGAAAGACGCGAAGGCCAGTCCGAACGACGATACACAATCAGATCAGAATCCCGGCAATCAGAAAGAACCGCCGTCTGATCCGTCCGAAAAGTCATCGAGTGAGAATCCGTCTGATTCTGACAGCAAGTCACAGAAACAGAATCAGGGTGGCAGTGGAGAGTCGTCACAGAGTCAGGACAGTGAACAGTCGGAACAGACACCTGGTCGTGAACAAATGGAGGCGGCACGCAACCTGATGCAGGAAGCTCTGGAGCAGCTGAAGCAACAGCAGCGTGAGAAGGCGGTCGACAAGCAGGATCAGACCATTGCCGAATTGCAGAAGGCCGCCAATGAACTGGAAGAAATGCTGCGACAGTTGCGCGAAGAGGAAAAGGAAATGATTCTGGCGGCGCTGGAGGCTCGGTTTCAGCGGATGCTCGCACTGCAGACACAGATTTACGAAGGCACGCTGGATCTGGCCGCGACGCCTCGAAAGGAGTGGACCGACAATGCTGTCAGTCTGTGCCGCGATCTGAGTCAGCAACAGGCTGAACTGTCTCAGGACTGCAGTCAGACAACCGGTCTGCTTCGTGAAGACGGTACATCGGTGTCCATCCTTGTTGCCGTTGAGGATATTGAATTCGACATGGGCAGTGTCGCTGCACGACTTCAGAACACCAAAGTCAGCTTACTCACGCAAACGATGCAGACGGACGTGATTGAAGCGTTGAAGGAACTGATTGAAGCCACGCAGCGTGAGATGGAAGAAATGAAGTCTGAGGAACGGCAGCAGCAACAGCAGTCACAGAGCCGGAAAAAACCGCCACTGGTCGAACTCATGGCAGAGATTCGCGTGTTGCGTTCGCTGCAGCTGCGAGTCAATCGTCGCACACGCCAGATCAACGAGCTGTTGCGGGGTTCTTCGTCTGAGGACGATGATGACCTGTTGCCTCAACTGGGGGAATTGGCAGAACGCCAGGATCGATTAAGAGAGTCTGCGAGAGAACTGGCAAAGCGAATGGAACAGCAACGATGATCAAGTCACACGAATCAGCGCGGACCCCGGTGTTTCTCATTCCGCTCATCATAGGTCTGATATCTGCGATGCAGCCTGCATTGGCTCAGGACGACCCTGCAGGACAACCCGGTGTCGTACAGGCTGCGCCGCCCGTGTCTTTTGCGAAAATGCCGGCGGACCAGGTTCGAACAGAACTGTTGCAGTGGCTGGCCACATCAGGTGCGAAGCAGCCTGTGCTGGAGAAAGTGATCGCACCGTGGGCGGACAATACCGCATTGGCAGTTCTGTCAGGTGAAGAAGTCCTTGATCTGCTGGTGAGTTCGTTTGCTGAAACGGATTCTGCCGCCCAGCGACTGCTGGTTGAGTCGAACGGAGCGGGGCCGGTTGAAGGTGTCATTTATGACGGAATACGTGCAGCCCCATTATATCAGAATCAGCTTCAGCTCTTTCACGCTCGGTGGCTTACACAACATCGTTACTACGACGAAGCGCTGCCCCTGCTCTCGGAACTCCTTCCTGAGAATGTTGTCGATCCGGCAGGGCTGCTTTTCTATCGGGCGGTTTGTCAGTCACAGCTTTTGCAGCGTCAGCAGGCTCTTGACAGTTTGTCGCTGTTGCTGAATAACACTCTGGATGTACCTGGACGGCTCCGCGTTGTGGCCCAAGTCATGCAGCAGGAACTGGCTGTACAGGTTGACGACGGTATGGAACAGATTTCTCTTTTGATGAGGGATGTCGGGCGTCGCCTGGATCTCGGCCGTTCCGGCCAAAACACACAGAAACAGGAAGACGCTATTATCAAGGAGCTGGATCGACTGCTGGAAGAAATGGATCAGAAGAACAAGCAGCAGAGCGGTGGCGGTGGAGGCGCAGGGTCCTCCGATAATCCGGCAGGTTCACAGGGGGCTGACCAGAGTCAGATTAAAGGTTCAACGGGAAAAGGCGATGCAGATCACAAGGAACTTGAAGAGGGCGGTAAGTGGGGGCTGCTTAATGCCAGGGACGAAGCGAAAGCACGTGAATTGATTCGTCAGAAGTTCCCGTCCAATTTTCTGGATCAGATTGGACGTTATACGAAGAAGCTGGCGGAGCAGAAGAAATAGGGGCTGTTGCCGGCTGAATCAGACATCAGTCGAACAACGTGAAGTCTTCCGTCCTGCAGATGATTTTGGCGGACACGAGAATTGGTTTAACTTTGTTGGAGCAGAACTTGATTACAGCTGCAAAAATTCTGGCCCTCACGCTGAGTCTTATCGATGTGCGGGTGTCGATGCTGGACGGGAACAGCATCGAAGGTGAAGTCGTAAGACTGACAGCTGAGGAAATCTTGCTGAAGACGTCAGCTGAGCTGCCTGTGTCTGTTCCCCTGACGAACGTCATTGACGTGGCGTTTCTGCACTCCGCGGACTCGTCTTCCGAATCGGCTGCGGACGTGCTGGAGATCGGACTGGTCGATGGTTCAGAAATGTCAGTTTCTGAGATCGCCGCTTCGGCTTCGTCTGTCACGGCAATGTCGGCCGTGTTCGGCGAGTTGAACATTCCGCGACAGGCAGTGCGTTTCGTTAGACTGCAGCCGATGATGGATGAATTTGCGGCGGAATGGGCATCCTTTCTGCAGCGGGACAATGACAAGGATCTGTTGATTGTTTCCAAGCGTGATGGCAGCGGTTTGGATTTTCTCGCCGGTGTTGTGAGTTCCATTGGCGAGGAGAAAGTGCCGTTCGTTCGAGATGGTGACGAAATTCCTGCTCCACGCGAACGCATTTTTGGCATTGTGTTTGCGAAAAGAGATCAGGCGACGGTCCCGGACGCCGGACTGGCGGTACGTGTTGCGGGAGGCCGGAGCGTCAGCGCAATTACGGCAACGCTGGAAACCGGGAATGTTGCGTTTGAAGCGTCATGGGGGCAGACGCTCACTGTCGCGATGGATAATATTTCGGCGATGGACTTCAGCGCAGGCCGGATTCACTATCTGTCTGACCAGGAACCACTTTCGGAACGTTACTACGGACTTGAGCCGTTTGAACAGCTGGAGAACAACCTGTTTTCCGCTGACGCCGAAACCCGCACCGGACTTTCTGGACTCTGGCGTATGTCCAGAGATTGTTTTCCCAACAACGGCAAACCCCCGCTGACCCTGCGGGGACAGGAATACTCCAAAGGGCTGTGCATCTTTCCCAGGGCGCAGATCGAATATGCTCTGGACGGTCGCTACAGCAGGCTTAATGCGATTGTTGGTGTAGATGACGAAGTGGCGTTCAATCAGCAGAAGGGCAGGCCGTCGACCACTGTCGAGCTACGAATTGAGGCTGATGGTGCTGAGATTTTTCGGCAAATTATCGTGGCTCCGGACGAGCCGACGCCGCTTGATCTGAAGCTGAGTGGTGTGAATACGCTGTCGTTAATCGTGGACTTCGGCGATGAATCCAGTACGTGTGATTATCTTGATATTGTGAACGCTCGACTGATCGTCGATACCTCAGGGAAGTAACGTCCAACTATGGCATTCTCACGCGGAATCTGCGGATTTTTCCTGACGGGCCTTCTGTTCATCGGCCAACTGGTGTTCGCCGACGGCCCCAACGAAACGTTGGTCGAACGAGAGCGGCGACGTGTCCAGACGATCGCGAGAATCGCTCCGTCCGTCGTCTGTGTAATGCCACCTGGCGGTCAGGGTGGCGGGTCCGGAGTGTTGGTCTCTGCGGACGGATATGCCATCAGTAACTACCACGTGACGTCCGGTTGCGGCAATTTCATGAAGTGCGGGCTGAACGATGGGAAACTTTACGACGCCGTGATCGTTGGGGTCGACCCGACAGGCGACATTGCGCTGATCAAACTGCTCGGCCGGGAAGACTTTCCCTTCTGCACACCCGGCGACAGTGATCAGGTTCAGTCCGGCGACGAGGTTCTGGCGCTGGGGAATCCCTTTCTGCTGGCGTCTGATTTTACACCGACCGTCACATACGGCATCGTCAGCGGCATTCACCGCTATCAGTATCCAGCCGGAACATTCCTCGAATACACAGACTGCATTCAGATTGATGCTTCGATCAATCCGGGCAATTCGGGTGGTCCGTTATTTGATATTGATGGTCGATGGATCGGTATCAACGGGCGAGCATCCTTTGAAAAACGCGGGCGGATCAATTCAGGTGCGGCGTACGCGATTTCCGTCAGACAGATTTTGTTGTTTATTGACCATTTGAAGTCGGGGCGAATTGTCGATCATGGCAGAACAGATTTTACGGTCGGCACGGCAGCGGACGGACTGGTGGCAGTACAGGAAGTATCCGAAATATCTGAAGCCTGGCGGCGTGGGCTGCGACCGGGAGACGAGTTAGTGTCCTTCGGTAGTCGTGCACTCACCAGCGCAAACGATTTCAAGACGATTTTGGGAATATTTCCGGCGGGAATCCGTGTGCCTTTGACGTTTCGTAATCCTGAGGGCGCGCATAAAACTACAGTTCGGCTGTTACCGTTACATGGTTTCGACGCCGCGCCGCAGCTGCCGGAAGAACGAAAACCGAAGAAACGTCCTGGGGGGCCGGAACCTGACGGACAGCCTGATTCGCCGCACCAGGCAGAGGCACCAGTGATTCCGGAGCAGTACACTCACCTGTTCAAAGAGAAAAAATCGTTTACGAATTACTACTTCAATCAACTGCATCGCGACCGTCTGCTCAACCCGCTGCGGCACTCACTTGCCGAAACTGAATCGAATAAAACGGCAACATGGTCCATTTCATGGAAGTTATCAGACGACAGGGTGACTGGTGACCTGATCGTTGGAACCGAAGGTGCCGGATTGCGGACGGAGAAAAATAACTCGTATCAGCCGGTCAATGACCAGCAACCGTCAAACGAATCAGCCGATCTGTGGGGAGTGCTGTCTGCGGCGCTGCAGTGGCATCGACTGTTTCAGTCGGATCCGGATCTGTTTTCGGAAGTCGTGTATATCGGAACTGAATTGCTGGCTCCGTCCGGTCGACCCGTGGAGACGGTTTTTATTCAGGACGGCGCGGTTGAATCGCGGTGGTACTTTAACGATGAGTCGCCGTTGCCGGTTGGTGTAGACGTTACAATGAGTGCCGGACACGACGAGGCTCGAATCCGCTTTGACGGCTGGCAGAATAACGTTGTTCCTTCGCCAGCCCGAATCGGCGTTGTTGATCCGGAAACCGAACAGCTCCGGTGGCTGACGGTTGAAGCGTTCGACGTGAAACCACGTGCCACAAATGACAACGCCGGTAACCAGGAATCAGCGGTACCATGAACACTCGAGTTATAGTGAAGGTCGTCGTCTGTGCGTTGTTACTGCGCTGCGGGCGTGCCGACGCGATTGTCGCCTCGGTTCCGGACGCTGAGTATCTGGCTGTCAGGGCAGGGCAACAGGTTGTCGTGAAGTTGTTTGGCGCTGGTGTCGGCACACTCGACTCCTACGGCTCTGGTGTTCTGATTTCCAAAGAGGGGCATGTTCTCACGGTATGGAATCATCTGGTTAACACGGGGTTTCTGACGGCTGTCGTGCCGGACGGCCGGCGATTTCGGGTGAACGTGGTCGGTACAAACCTGGAACACGACGTGGCGGTCCTGAAACTGGAGACCGATGATGATGAAACCTTTGATTTTGTAGACTGGAAGGCGACAGCTGACGTGTTGCCCGGAGAATCCGTGCTGGCATTCAGCAACATGTTTCATGTGGCGACCGGCAATGAGCCGGTTTCTGTCGTACATGGTGTTGTGGCCTGTACCGTATCGCTTGATGCCGGACTGGGGCGCTGGATATTTCCGGTCAAGAATCCAGTCTATGTGCTGGATGCGATTACCAACAATTCCGGCGCGGCGGGCGGATTGCTGACGTCTTCAGCCGGAGTACCGATTGGGATGCTGGGACGCGAAATCCGACATCGCGATACCGATATGTGGGTGAACTATGCCGTTCCGCTGAAAGGCCTTCAGCCGGTAATCGCTGCGATTCTTGACGGTCGCCGCTATAGCTCGAACACTTCCACGCAGGATCAAAAGTCTGTTCTGTCTGACCGTCAGCTGACTGCAGGTTTCGGAATCACTTTGCTGCCCAGCATCGTGGAAACGACACCAGCCTACATCGATCGAATTGTCACAGATTCTGTGGCCGATGTGGCCGGCCTGCGGCGAGGCGATCTGGTGCTGATGGTTGGCGACGATGTTGTTCGCTCCACCAGCGATCTGCGAGAACGGCTGAGTGGTTTTCGCAGGGGGCGGCCCATTGCGGTAACGGTGAATCGCAACGAAAAACTGGAAACGATTTCGCTGCGAGCACCGTAGATACGCCGACGGCAGTCACTGTATTGGGCAGGCCTTATCCGGACGAGTGCCGCAACGCGATGGGCCCCTGATGCGGAACTGGTGGTCGGCACTGCCTAACGACTGATGTCGTAGCACATCAGCACGTTTTGTTCTCGCAGGAACAGTTTACCGTTCGCGACGACAGGGTGCGACCAGCTCTTGCCTTCCTGATGGTCCGGCATGAAGTGCCCCCGCAATTGATAGCTGTCGGGCGTGGCTGCAATTGAAACCAGTTCTCCCGATTCGTAGCGGAACAGCAGGTGGTCGCCGACCATCGTGACGGCTGCTGAACCTTTGCCGACGCCTCGCATTTTGCCGCCCCAGACAACTTCTCCGGAACCGATTTTCAGACAGGTCGGCATTCCGTTATTGTGGCCATTGCCGCAGTAAAGGTAGTCACCCATTCGGATCATTCCCCCGTGATGGTTCTGCAGAATGCCTGGATTCAGAAAATATTCTTCGCTGGCAGTAAGTCCTGTGCCATCTTTTGTGACGTGCAGCAGGGCCGAACCAGTTCCGTACCCTGAAGAGCAGAATACGTAGTCGTCCATGATGACGGGGGTTGGAATGTTTGCCGTCTTATTGGCCACGCCAGCATACGTCCAGAGAATTGTGCCGTCGTCTGCGCTCACACTGACGATCCCGCGACCGGCCAGAGTAACATATTGTCTGACACCACAGGCTTCGCTGACAACAACAGATGAATATCCGGCACCGTCTTTTCCGTTTTCGCCTGAGAAGGACGGACTCGCCCAGATTTCTTTGCCAGTGAACCGATTTAATGCCACGATCAGTGCGTCATTGCCGCCGGGGGTGCAGATGACGTGATCGCCGTCGATAAGGGGGGATTCTGAGAAGCCCCAACCGCTCATCATCCGTCCGCCCCATTCTTCCGTGAAGTTTTTCGACCAGGTAATTTCTCCATCGGCACGATTCAGACAGGCCACCTGTCCGTCTGAGCCGACGACATAAACATGATTTTCGGTCACGGAAGGGGTGCAGCGGGCACCATTAAAACCGTGTTTCGGCGATTTCTCCGTGATTGCCGTCATCCAGACTTCAGTACCATCGGCTGCTCGCCGAGCGATGACTGACTGACCAGCACGCTTATTCCCTGTCGTATAAATTATTTCGTCAACCACTGCCACGCTCGAATATCCCTTGCCCAGTCCCTCGGTTCGCCAGAGCAGTTGCGGGGTCCCGTCTGTCCAGTCCAGGTCGACGTTGGTTTCGGCCGATCGTCCGTCGCGGTTGGGGCCGCGCCATTGAGGCCAGTCGGCGGACATTCCTTCGGCATTGATCATTAATGAAAGAGTGGCCAAAACGAGTATGGATCGCGTGCGTGGCATGTGATTCTCAGGGCGGGAAGAAGTCCAGAAGGCGGGTTACTGGCGGCTGAAATTCGATAGTATCCAGCAACGTTAGAAGCTGTTCAGAGACGAAACAAGACAGAGTCTGAACGAATGTCGGTCATTTTACGTTGCAGGTCGCGGAATCCACGGTTTGAGAAATTGGATGTCAGTAAAATCCGCCTTGTTCTGTTTCACGACTTCAGGATACTCAGCGTAAATCTGATTGTCGTATCAAGCCCCGCGCATCGGCACGATGCCCCGGTTGCCTGCGGTGTCCGGGCGTTAGCCCGCATCGGCTGGTGGGCCGTCCCGTGCCAGGAAAATACAGTGACCATACAGCGAAATCCAACTCGGTCAGTTCGAATCGGCTCTGTCACCATCGGTGATGGTGTGGCCATTGCGGTGCAGAGCATGACTGCAACGCGGACGCAGGATATTGATGCGACCGTGGCTCAGATTCGTAATCTTGTCGATGCCGGAGCAGACATTGTGCGTGTCGCCATCGATAGTCGGAAGGATGCAGAAGCTCTGATCGAAATTCGCAGTCAGGTCGAAGGTAATCTGTCTGTGGACCTTCAGGAGAACTATCGACTGGCCGAAGTGATTGCTCCTCATGTTGAGAAACTGCGATACAACCCCGGGCATCTGTACCACCACGAACGCGACAAGCCATGGGAAGAGAAGGTGCGATACATTGCGGATGTCGCGAAAGATAACGACTGTGCCCTTCGAGTTGGTGTAAACTGTGGATCCGTAGACCCGGACAAGAAGGCCAAATATGCTGCAGACGATTCCATTTCGCCAATGCTGGAAAGTGCATGGGATCACTGCCGACTGCTGGATGATTACGAGTTCAATCGATACTGCGTCTCGTTAAAGGATTCAGATCCGCAGCACGTGATCGAAGTCAACAGACGCTTTGCCCGGGAACGACCGGACGTTCCGCTGCATCTGGGAGTGACGGAAGCAGGAATGCCGCCGGAAGGCATCATCAAGACTCGTATTGCTTTTGAACAGCTGATCAGTCAGGGCATAGGCGACACGATTCGCGTATCGTTGACCGTACCCAATGATCGTAAACCTGAAGAAATAGATGCCGGCCGAGGAATTCTGAACGACATTGCCAACGGTCGAGTGCGTTCGGTTGTGGATTATGGGCTGAAGACGTTGAATATTATCAGCTGCCCGAGTTGCTCACGCGTGGAAAACGAAGCCTTTGTCGACCTGGCACAACAGGTTCGTGAGATGACGGAGTATGCGGCCGATCATGCTGTCACGATCGCTATCATGGGTTGCCGCGTGAATGGCCCCGGTGAAACTGACGATGCGGATCTGGGGCTCTGGTGTGGCCCCAATCACGTTAACCTGAAAAAAGGTCCGGAGACGATTGGCGCATTTTCTTACGACGACATTCTGCCCCGACTGAGGGTGGAGCTGGATGCGTTGATTGCGCAGCAGACCGGCGCCACGGTTTGAGGATTCCCGTAGATCAGCCCGCTGACGTGAGCGGGCTGACCCGGACAGTACACGCCGCTTCGTCAGCAATGCGATGACCGTGTCCTATTGCGTCAGCGACTTCGAAATCGCTGCGACCGCCTGCTTTGCCAATGCGCGAGATCCGTCCGGGGAAAAGTGCACGTTGGCCGGTCGCTGTATTTTTTTCAGCCTGCTGATGGCAAAGGAATACTGGTCATCGATCGTGATCCTGTTCTCGTCCATGATTCTTTTTGCGATGGCATTGTACTTCATGGAATCGCCAACAACCCGGCCTTTGCAGCCTGCCGGGACTGGCGTCGTTGAGCGCCAGATGAGTTTGGCGTCCGTGGTTTTCAGGACTGCAACAAGCTTGCGAAGATTAGCTTCATATTCGTCAGGTGGCACCTGCTGGTGACTTCCGTCAGCATTTGGATCAGCAAGATTCTGTCCTTTCGGCCCCATGTACTTGAGGTCATGCAGGCCGAAGTTGAAGTGGATTACGTCCCACTTTCCGTCGCCCAGCCACTTTCTGATTTCGGCGACGCCTTTGGTCGTCGGCCCACAGTTGGTCAGAGGTCGGTGAACGTTGGCTTTGCCTGCGAGCAGTTCCCGGACAGGAACTGTGTAGCCGATTGAGATCGAATCACCGATCAGAAGTACTCGGGGAAGCCCGGGAGCATCTTCCACTTTCGCCATCGCCGGATTCGGTTTGCGGGCGGGGGGCGTTTTCTTCTTTGCGTCGTCAGCCGTCACCGCTATTGGTGCGAACAGGATCAGGCCGGTAACGAGAGAAACAGAGTGAGTCATGATGTAAGTCCTGTGCGAACTTGCTGTTCGTTGAGTTGTCATGGTTCTGGAGCGTGCTGGGTTGCCTGTGGCCGTGCTCTGACCATCGAAGCGTAGTGCGGCACGTTGGACACATTAGAAACGAAACCGGTGCCCGATCCAACCATCCACTCGAGCTGAAGTTCGGCATTATCTGCAGGAAAACGGGCAAACTAAGGCGGTCCGTCATGCCTTTTCCGGCGTGGGTGGATGTTGATCCGTCGATGTGACGAAGTCGATATTGGGGCGCGGCCAGCTTCTTCTTATTCTTCGCGCGGGATGCAAAGCAGACTCAGGTAGAGGCCAGGAGGGCCGGTATGTCAGAAGTAGAAGTTCTGGAAATCGTCAGAAACAGCCTGAACGAACTGCTGCGCTGGGTGGGCTTCGGGACGTTGGCGGGTCTGACCGCTAAAGCCATCATGCCGGGACGAGATCCTGGTGGTGCGGTCGGCACGATGTTGATGGGGATCGGTGGCAGTGTCATCGGCTGCGGAGTTGTCCTGTTCTTCTGGCGTGAAGCGCAAATCGATCCCATCAGTGGCAAAGGCTTCGTTGCGGCTACGTTGGGAGCGTTCACACTGTTGTTCTTCTACCGACTGCTGGCCGGCTCGTTTATCAACGAAGGTAGTGTGCACGACGACCGTCTGGCGCATCGCAGTCGACGTCGGAGTCGACGACGAAGAATAGTTGAAGACGTGATCTAGCGCACGGCGAATTGGCTTCGCGACTGTTCCCGCTGCGTTCTTTCTCACCAGAATATGACAGCTACTGATCGCTGCATCCATCAGCATTGACCCGGGGCTGCGTTGCTGCCGCCTGGCTGAAAATAATGCCGTCAAAACCTTGCTTTTCCATTCGGCGGGTGAGTGATCTGATCGCAGTCGTGCCTCAGTTTTGTGCACGAAAACAGTCTTTGTAAGCTGTGCCGGTCCATTGGTTGGTGTGCCGAGTGGCTTACTCGCGTCTTTCTGATGCCGGAATCTTGCTGTCCGCCCAGCATACGGACAGGTGATTCTCTGTTGCCGGGCGTTATTCGACTGTCGGAAATTCCGTGACTGTCCGTCGCTCATGGAAGTTGGTCCGGGCAGTACACGCTCTTATTCCGGTATGTTTGGCACGCCGGTTGCGTAGGTCGACGTTCATGGCGAGACACCCTACCAAAACGGAGTACACAGATGCGGCGGATGATCCGCCAGGAAGTCGTCATGCAGGTCCGCAATCAGGCCACTCGAATTCAGCTGTTCAGTTTCTCAGGCCCTCAGATGCGAGCGTTCCACATGTCGTGGTTCGCCTTTTTCTTGTGCTTCTTCGCGTGGTTCGGCATCGCACCGTTGATGAGAATTGTGCGGGAGGAAATGTCGCTTTCGAAGGAACAGGTTGGCTGGTGCATCATTGGATCCGTGTCCGCAACGGTCATCGCGCGACTTTTCGTCGGCTGGCTTTGTGACCGCATCGGCCCGCGCCTTGCCTATACGTGGCTGCTGCTGATTGGGTCGATCCCTGTCATGGCGATTGGATTCGCGACGAATTACACGTCTTTTCTGTTCGCCCGTGTGGCGATCGGTGTGATCGGAGCGGCGTTCGTGATCACCCAGTATCACATGTCAATCATGTTCGCTCCGAACTGTGTTGGCACAGCTAACGCGACCACGGCCGGCTGGGGCAATCTTGGCGGTGGCGTAACGCAACTGGTAATGCCATTGGTCTTTGCATTCTTCGTGGGGACTCTGGGGTACAGTACTGCGGTTTCGTGGCGCGTAACGATGATCGCGGCGGGGCTGGTGTGTGCGGTTATGGGGATCGTCTATTGCTTTCTGACGCAGGATGCACCAGACGGCAACTTCAGCGACCTTCGAGCTGCGGGCGCGATTCCGGAAAAGAAGACTGTGAAAGGATCGTTTCTTTCCGCCTGCAGAGACCATCGAGTGTGGGTGTTATTCCTGATTTATGGAGCGAGCTTCGGGCTTGAGTTGACGATCAACAATGTGGCTACTCTCTATTTTCTGGACTACTTCTCTTACTTCCAGGACATGGACATGATGCAGGCGATCCGAGTGGCCGGAGTGCTCGCCGGCCTGTTCGGGCTGATGAGTGTCTTCGCCAGAACGCTGGGTGGTGTCTTCGCCGATCGATGTGGCAAAAAATGGGGTCTGTCGGGGCGGATCAAGTGCCTGTTTGTTGTGCTGTTCTGTGAAGGACTGTCGTTGATGCTGTTCTCACGGATGAACGTGCTGTTGACGGCCGTGCCGGCACTGATGCTGTTCAGTCTGTTCGTGAAAATGGCACAGGGGGCAACGTTTTCCGTGGTGCCATTTATTAACAAACGTGCCCTGGGTTCGGTCGCCGGCATTGTCGGAGCCGGCGGAAACGCGGGCGCCGTGGCGGCCGGGTTTCTGTTCAAGGCAGAGGCGATGTCGTGGCCTACAGCGTTGTTCGTGCTGGGCGCACTGGTGACATGTTGTTCTTTCCTTAGTTTTGCCGTCAATTTCAGTGAGGCGGCTGAAACCGAAGCGCGTTCCGCAACGCTGAACGCTCTCGGAGAACGCAGGCGAACCGTGAATCTTGCAGGTGCTGAGGTGGTTGGATGAATGCTCAGAATAACGGACCCGCGAAAAAGAGAAACGTTGTTGTCATTGGCAACGGCATGGTGGGACTGCGTTTCTGCGAGAAGCTGGTCGAATTCGATATGCAGCAGCGTTATCGCATCACCACATTCTGTGAAGAGCCGCGGGCCGCATACGATCGAGTCGGGTTGACGTCCTTCTTTGCCCATCGCGATGCAGAAAAACTCATGCTGACGCGAATGGAGTGGTACCGTGAACACGGTGTGGAATTGCACCTGGGTGACCGCGCGAGCCGGATCGACCGGGAATTCTTTACGGTTCATTCTGACAAGGGAGCGGAGATCGAGTACGACGCAGTTGTGCTGGCGACCGGGTCGTATCCGTTTGTACCGCCAATCCCAGGCATTGACAAAAAAGGTGTCTACGTTTACCGCACGATCGAGGACCTTGAACGGATTATCGAACATGCAGGAACCGCAAAACGAGCGGCCGTAATTGGTGGGGGCCTGCTGGGTCTCGAAGCAGCCAAGGCTGCCTATGACCTCGGCCTTGAAACGCATGTGGTTGAATTTGCGTCAAGACTCATGCCTCGCCAGATTGACGACGCCGGATCGCGGGTGCTGGTTGAGAAGATTGAAGAACTTGGCGTGAAGGTACATCTGAACACGGGAACCAAAGAGGTTCACGGAGACGGCCGCGTAGAACGTATGGAGTTTAACGACGGCGAATGGCTCGATGTGGACATGATCATTGTTTCAACCGGCATCCGTCCTCGCGACGAAGTTGCTCGCGAATGCAGCCTTGCTGTTGGTGAACGTGGCGGCGTGGTCGTGAATGATCGACTGCAGACGTCGGATCCGGACATCTATGCGATCGGTGAAGTGGCGTTGCACGGCGGTATGATTTACGGTCTTGTGGCACCCGGCTACCAGATGGCGGAAAGTCTTGCGCGGAATCTATGCGGGGGCGATGAGCATTTCGGCGGGACGGATCTGTCAACCAAGCTGAAACTCATGGGCGTCGATGTTGCCAGTTTTGGTGACTATGAAGCTGGCAGCGATCGCGCATTGCCCCTGACGTGGGAGGATCCCTTTGATGGCGTCTACAAGAAGCTGCTGTTCGACCTGCAGGGAACAACGTTGCTGGGCGGAATCCTGATCGGCGATGCCTCAGATTATGGCTCACTGTCCGCTATGGCCAGCGGCGGCATCCCTTTGCCCTGCAGGCCGGGTGAACTGATTATCGGTACGTCAGGCGGTGCCGCAATCGGCGGCGTTGAAAGCATGCCGGAAGAGGCTCAAATCTGTTCCTGCAATAATGTATCCAAAGCTGCGATCTGTAAGGCGATTCGCGACAACGAACTTGACAGTGTGGGGCAGTTGAAATCCCGCACCAAAGCCGGCAACGGCTGTGGAGGTTGTCTGCCGCTGGTGACGGAATTGTTCAATGCAGAAATGAAATCGGTTGGGGTCGCTGTCTCGAATCACCTGTGCGAACACTTCGAATATTCCAGAACTGAGTTATTCGCAATCATTAAGACGAAGGAACTAAAGACATTTGACGCTGTCGTTCAGGCATATGGCGCGGGGTATGGCTGTGAGGTCTGCAAGCCGGTGATCGCTTCCATACTGGCAACGCTGTGGAACGATGTAATTGTCAATCCGGAACATCTGACGTTGCAGGACACCAACGATCGCTTCCTGGCGAACGTCCAGCGTGGGGGTTCTTATTCTGTTGTTCCTCGCGTACCCGGTGGCGAAATCACGCCGGAGAAACTTGTCGTACTTGGACAAACGGCCCAAGAATTCGGACTCTACAGCAAGATTACCGGGGCTCAGCGCGTCGACCTGTTCGGTGCTGAGCTGCATGACCTGCCTGTGATCTGGGAGCGTCTGGTGGATGCCGGATTCGAAAGTGGTCACGCGTACGGGAAATCGTTGCGGACGGTAAAAAGCTGTGTCGGAACCACCTGGTGCCGCTACGGAGTTCAGGACGCTGTGGGTTTCGCGATCCGACTGGAGAATCGTTACAAAGGGCTGCGATCACCGCACAAGCTGAAGTCAGCTGTGTCAGGTTGCGTGCGGGAATGTGCTGAAGCACAGAGCAAGGATTTCGGGCTGGTTGCGACTGAGAACGGTTACAACCTGTATGTGTGCGGTAACGGCGGAGCGAAGCCGCGACACGCCGGCCTGTTGGTCGCAGACATCGACGAAGACACGGCGATCCGGTACATCGACCGTTTTCTGATGTATTACTGCACGACGGCTGACAAGCTGATGCGGACTGCTCCCTGGCTGGACCAGCTTGAAGGCGGCTTCGATCATCTGCGGCAGGTGGTTATCGATGATAAACTGGACATCTGTAGTGAACTGGAACGGATGATGCAGAATGTTGTTGACACCTATCAATGTGAATGGAAGGCAGTTGTCGACGACCCGGAAAAACGAAGAATATTTCGTCAGTTCGTGAACACGGACGAAAACGAACCGTGTATTGAGTTTGTCAACCAGCGTGGTCAGCAACGACCTGGCGACTGGCCGACGGAATTCGTTTCTCTGGGACAAAGTCAGGCGCTTGATATTCGAGGTCAGGAAGAAACAGAAGACGTAGAAACCCGCTGGGTACAGGTGGGGCTGACGTCTGACTTTCCAGTGGATGGTGGTGCGACGATCAAGTACGGTGGGGTCCAGATTGCTGTGTTCAACTTTGTGAGCCGCTGTGAGTGGTATGCCTGTCAGCAGATGTGTCCTCATCGCAAAGCCTTTGTTCTGTCGCGGGGGATCATTGGTGATGCCAAAGGTGTTCCCAAGGTTGCCTGCCCGTTGCATAAGAAGACATTCAGTCTGGAAAATGGCCAGTGCACAAGTGACGAAGATTACTCCGTTCGCGTCTTTCCGGTGAAAATCGAAAACGACGTTGTGTATCTCGATCTGCCGCAGATTGAGGTGCTTGACAGACTGCTCGCCACAGAAATCGGCTGTCATCTGGCGACTTCCTGCAAGACAAGTGTGCCGCAGGAGACCGTTGTGGCTGTCGCTGGCGTCTGATCATGCCGGAATCTCTGAAACCATCCTCGGAACAACGCAGCACCGATGCAGACAGAATCGAGTTACCGGTCCTGAACAGTGCGCGTCGTCCGCATGGTGGTCCCACGCTGATAAAACTGCTGCTGCGCGAACAACAGGAATTGACCGCTGCCGATCTGTTTTCACAAGATCATGCGGCCGGGACAATTCCCGATCAGGCCCGCTACTACTCGAAGCTGCTGCCGGCGGCGCCGCCGGGCCCCGGTCAGCAGTACGCGTTCGATGTGGATCTGGATCGTTGTAGTGGGTGCAAGGCATGCGTCACCGCATGTCATTCGCTGAACGGACTGGATGAGGATGAAACCTGGCGTGACGTTGGGTTACTGCTTGGCGGCACGGCATCCAGTCCTGCGATGCAGCACGTTACGACAACCTGTCATCACTGCCTTGAGCCTGCTTGCATGACGGCCTGTCCGGTGGACGCTTACGAGAAAAACCCGGTTACCGGCATTGTCCGGCACCTGGATGATCAGTGCTTCGGTTGCCAGTATTGCACGCTGGCCTGTCCGTATGACGTTCCCAAATACAACGCCAGCAGGGGCATTGTGCGGAAATGCGATATGTGCAGCGATCGACTGGCGGTCGCTGAGGCACCGGCATGCGTTCAGGCATGTCCGCACGAAGCGATTGCGATCAATGTTGTCGACGCGCAGCAGGTTTTGGAGAACTCGGAAGCCGATCACTTTCTGCCTGGTGCTCCGGACCCTCAATTCACTCTGCCCACGACGCACTTCCGGACGTCGCGCGCGTTCCCGCGGAACATGCTGCCAGTGGATTATCATGCTGTCAACCGGCAGCATCCGCACTGGCCATTGATTGTGATGCTGGTACTGACTCAGTTGTCGGTAGGGGCGTTTATCGTCGGGCAGGTGCTGCAGTCCAGACTGCCCGCTTCGCTGTTAACGGCCTTTCAGCAGTTTCACTCAACCAGCGCGCTGGGTTTTGGTCTGTTGGCGCTGGCCGCCAGTACGATGCATCTGGGGCGACCGCAGTACGCCTTTCGCGCGGTTGTCGGGCTTCGTCATTCCTGGCTGAGTCGGGAAATCGTTGCATTCGGGGCATTTGCCGGCGTTGCCTGCATGTTTGCCGGCGTTTGCTGGTACCGACCTGCGAACTGGCTTGTGCCGACGCTCGGCTGGCTGGTTGTGGTCACCGGACTGGCCGGCATCTTTTGCTCTGTGATGATCTACGTATTTACCGACAGAGAATTCTGGAGCTTCGGTACAACGACAGCGAAGTTTGCTCTGACGTCCACCATTCTGGGAATTGCCGCGACGTGGCTGTCGATTCTGGTGTTTGGAAGCTTTGTCGATACACCGACTGCGGGAATCCTTGCGCGGCGGGCCGGAGTTCCTCTGATCCAGGGATTGATCATTTCTACTGCTGCCAAGTTGATTCTTGAGGCGTCGCTCTTTCGGCACCTCACGCGTCGCAGACAATCGCTGCTCAAGCGATCTGCTCGGCTGATGGTGGGGCCACTCGCCGGCTCGATCTTCGCTCGCATCGCCTGCGGGCTGTTGGGAGGAATTGTCATGCCGTTATTTCTGTGGAACGAACTTTCGACAGATCAGTCGCGTGGACTGTTTCAGGTAATATCAGTGGCCATGCTGTTCGCTGCGTGTCTGGTTGGTGAAATGCTGGAGCGGTACCAGTTTTTCGCTGCCTGTGCAAAACCTCGTATGCCGGGGTCTGTTTCGTAACGTCTTCATTCCAGCGATCGCTTCGTCTCGCTCTGAATCTTAACACTCGGCCCCGGACTCCGGTCTGAAATCGCAAATTCCCGATGCTTTGCTTCGTTCCCAAATCGTTGCCGACGCGACGTCCAACAGCGAAGCGGAGTTTCGTGGATAGGTGTTCCCCGGCCGGAACCTGGGGGAAAGATGAATATGAACAACACGTTTACATCGCTGCTGCACCGTTCCGACGGCCCCCTGACGTGCGAGTTGCTGCGTGAACCTGGAAACTTCGGTCTTGGCCAGGTACCTGTACAGATGAAGCCCGATGCCACGACAGACATGGTCTGCGGATACTGTTCGACGGGCTGCAGTCTGCGGATTCATCGCAGGGACGGCGCCGCGACAAGCCTGACACCAAACACGGAATATCCCGTTAATCTGGGAATGGCCTGTCCGAAGGGCTGGG
The DNA here is from genome assembly GCA_029245955.1 of Fuerstiella sp. Taxonomy (GTDB): domain Bacteria; phylum Planctomycetota; class Planctomycetia; order Planctomycetales; family Planctomycetaceae; genus Fuerstiella. The sequence goes on from JAQWOH010000089.1 coordinate 77,595, forward strand.
AGGCACTTACTGTGCTCGACTCGCCGGACCGTGCGACAACCCCGCTGTTGCGCGATGAAACCGGGCGTCGCGTCCCCGTTGACTGGGACCGCGCAATGCAGGCGTTTACCGAACGTTTCAAGACCATTCAGGCAGAACATGGTCAGCATTCCGTCGCTTTTCTCGGCACAGGGCAGATTGCTACGGAAGAGATGGCATTTCTGGGGGCACTGACCAAGTTTGGCATGGGCCTGTTGCACGGTGACGGCAATACGAGGCAGTGCATGGCGACTTCCGTTGTCGCTTACAAACAGGCATTCGGCTTTGACGCGCCACCATACACTTACTCAGACTTTGAAGAGTCCGACGTGATTGTGCTGATCGGAAGCAATCTTTGTATCACCCATCCGATCATGTGGGAACGCGTCATGCGGAACCCGCACTCGCCTGAGATCGTCGTTGTCGATCCACGGTTGACCGAAACGGGGGTGAACGCGACTCAGCACGTAGCACTGTCTCCGAAGTCTGATCTGACGTTGTTGTACGGTATTGCACGTATTCTGATCGAAAACGGATGGATTGATACCGATTATATTACCGCTCACACGAACGGCTTTGACGAATTCGCGGAATACGTGATTCAGTTTACCGATGACTGCGTAACGGCGGAGACCGGTCTGTTACGCAGTCAGATTCATCGCCTCGCAGCAACGATTCACCATGGCAAACGCGTTTCGTTCTGGTGGACGATGGGTGTCAACCAAAGTCATCAGGGTGTCCGTACGGCTCAGGCTATAATCAACCTGGCTCTGATGACGGGAAACATGGGACGGCCCGGCACCGGGGCTAACAGCATTACCGGACAGTGCAATGCGATGGGCTCGCGGCTGTTCAGCAACACGACCAGCCTGCTGGGCGGGCACGATTTCACTAACGCACAGCACCGCGAGAAAATCGCCGGTATACTGGGCATCGATCCTGAGCTTGTGCCGCGCCGGAACAGCCTGCCGTACCATAAAATCATGGAAGGGATTCTTAGTGGCCGGATTCGCGGACTGTGGGTTGTGTGCACGAATCCGGCACATTCATGGATCAATCAGAGTCAGTGCCGCGACATTCTGGAACGCCTGGATTTTCTGGTCGTGCAGGACATGTACGCCAACACAGAAACGGCTCAGATGGCGGATCTGATCCTACCCGCAGCTGGCTGGGGCGAAAAGGAAGGCACGTTTGTCAATTCGGAACGTCGCATTGCAGTGATCAGGAAAGTTGCACAGGCTCCGGGGCTGGTGCTGTCTGACTTCAATATCTTCAAACTGGTCGCCCATTACTGGGGCTGTGCTGACATGTTCGAACACTGGCAGTCGCCGCAGGACGTGTTCCAGCTTCTGAAAAAATGTTCTGCCGGTCAACCCTGTGATTTCACGGGGGTCGAAGATTATGAGTTTCTGAATTTGCACGGCGGTGTTCAATGGCCGTGCCGGGATGCGACCGCGGCTGACCTCCAGGAACGTCGGTTGTTCGAGGATGGCCGTTATTATCATTCAGACGGCCGTGCCAGATTTGTGTTTGAAGATCCGCGGCCTCTGACGGAGCGACCAAACGACAACTTTCCCTTCATCCTGCTGACCGGCCGTGGGACGGCATCTCAGTGGCATACACAGACGCGTACTCGCAACTCAGCGGTGCTGCGGAAACTGTACCCGAAAGACATCTTCGTGGAGATAAACCCGGGCGATGCCCGCCAATTGCAAATCGGTCCGGATGATAAGGCGGTCGTGGAATCTCAGCGGGGCCGCGTGCTGGCTCGCGCCGTTCTGACACACGCTGTGCAGCCCGGACAGGTCTTTATTCCCATGCATTATCAGGCCGCGAATCAACTCACCGACGCCGTTTTCGACCCGCATTCCGGGCAGCCTTCGTACAAGGCCTGTGCCGTGCGAATCGCACGAAACTGAGAGGCAGTGGAACGGCCAACCGGAATGACGCCTGTCGACAGCTGTGCGTTTGACGACTGGGACATCGTTTCACCAGAGGTCCTGTGGCGCAGTTCGTTCACTGCCGGTGTTCCCGAAAGCCACACTAAGCCGTCTGAAGTTCGAGCGGAGGGGGATGGCTGAGTGATTTAGGTCCGGGCGAACGCGTGCCCTTCAGCGGCCTCACGGGTATTCGGGGCGGTCAGACTTGCCCCGCATACGGGCTCGTTACACAGACATGCCGCGATTGCACGTGTTTCATATATCAACTGGATTCGTTGCGTGGCTCGAGGCCGTGAGCCTGTCGTACCTCGGCAAGGGCCTGTTGCAATGTCTTGCAGGCGCGCTTATGACGGCGTTCCAGTTGGCCTGCATAGACGCGAGAAGCGATCGCGTCGCTTAGTGCGAGCAGAATTAACCACAGGGCCAGCATTAACATTCCAATCACATAGCATGTGGCGAAGATCGGAGATTCTTCGAAAACTTGCAGATAACCGCAGAGGCCAATCAGCGAGCCCAATGTCACCGTTAATGCTGATGTTTGCATTCTTCTGGCATATTGGTGAGCAAAGAACCGGCGATCTGACTCCGACAGTTCAGTATCGGTCTTGTGACGTCGGTGCGCGCGAACGTGAAAACAGATGAGTGCAATTCCCAGGGAGGCCACGATGGAACCGAAGCCAAGATATGTGGTTGCATTCGGCATAGTAGAAAATCCCGTTTAGAGCACTTTTTAGAGAGATGTGATGCCGAGGCTCGTGGCGAAACCACTCTCGTTATGCGAAAGGCATTCTTAGCAGCCCCATCAGGGCAGAAAGGCTGTAGTCGACCCCACCCCGCGCTCATTCTTGCATTCTTATTATGACACTCGTTGCGGGGCCTCGTAGTAGCCGGAACAGAAGTTGCAATTGACGTTCCTCGTCATCCGGCTTTAAGAAAAATTTGGTAAGACAGCGTAACTTGTTATGTGAATTCCGTTTACAGATATTCGCACGGTAAATCGATGTTGCGGCAACTTTGCCCGTATGGAGCGAATTACCGTAACATTTTGAGCGATCAAGCGAATTTGCTGCAGTGTGATCATTTTGACTGCGATATGTGACCTTGAAGGTACAGAGTTGGTGTAAGGATCTGCCACTGTGGTGTCGTCTAACCAACAGAGTAGACAAAACACACATGTTCGTCGATCCGTTGGAAACTAGCAACTTTGTTCAGAATCGACGAACGCTTTTGTAATAGAAGCGTCCTAGTTTTACCTATTTACAACATCGGCTTTGTGTCTTTCCGGGATTCACATCGTGATTTTCGAGACAGGCTTGCGGAAAGAATTAACAGCCCATGAAGGGCAAATTATGGCTTGGGGGTGTCGTGACCAGGACGGTCGCAGCGCAATCCGGCACGGGTTTTGCCAGAAGCCAGTGCAGTTGGTCGCCAGTCTGGCGGCATATACAGAAGGAGAAATGACATGTCCCGTTACCGATCCACGCCACTAAAAGAACTTGCTGAGCAGCAAGTACGTTTTGCGCCCCAGGCAGTAAGGAACAAGCAGATATTGCACGCCGAAGAGTTTCTGCTGGGCATGAACGGCTGCAGCGAATTCGCGTTCGGTGACGTATGCCACCAAGTGACGGGATATCGGCCGGAAGCCAGTGCGGATGTTGTCATATCAAGGTCGGATCTGGCTCACGACCTGCGGTGCTTTGTTGAAGACCTTTCTGACAGTCTCAACGTTTCCGCCGACGAGCTGAACGAACCTGTGCTGACGGTTCAGGAGGTCAGCGAGCGGTTCAACGTGTCCGCAAAAACAGTTGATCGCTGGCGCGATCGCGGCCTGGCAAGTCGTCGGATTAAGGTTAATGGCCGTAAGAGAGTGGTTATTCCCCAATCGACGCTGGATCGATACGTGGCTGTTCATCAGGACCAAATTGACCGTGGTCGGTCATTTAATCAGATGTCCGACGCTGAACGCGAACAGATTGTTCTGCAGGCTCGTGAATTGGCAGCCGCCGGGCTGGGGCTCACTGAAGTCAGTCGTCAATTGGGGAAGAAACTTGGACGGGCCACGGAGACAATGCGGTACACGCTGCGTGACTACGACAGGTCTCATTCTGAGAATGCGATTTTTCCGAAGACAGGTGAACACCTTTCCACAGAACACCAGCATCTGATGTTTGATCTTCATGAAAAGGGCGTTTCTGTTCCTGACCTGGCCCGAAGATTCAGTCGAAGCAAGCCGGTTGTGCATTCGATTCTTGCTGAGGTGAGGGTGAAGCGGCTGAAGGCGACTCCGATTGATTTTATGGACAGTGCAGAATTTCGCATGCCTGACGCTCAGCGGATGATTTGCGTGTCAGCGCCTGATTACGATGATGCTAAAGGTGCTGCACGTGTGCCGAGCGGATTGCCAGCTTATCTGACAGAGTTATACACAGTGCCATTGCTCAATAAAGCACAGGAACAGCACTATTTCCGTCTGATGAATTACCTGAAGTACCAAGCTCTGGAATTGCAGAAAACTCTGCACGTGAAGCGCAGCAATGCTCGGGTGGCTCGAAAGATGGAAGCGTTACTGGATGACGCCAACCACGTCAAGAATCTGCTGACGCGGTCCAACTTACGGCTCGTCGTGTCAATTGCAAAACGTCATTTGAAAGCCGGCGTCCACTTCTTTGAGCTCGTCAGCGATGGAAATATGTCGTTGATTCGGGCCATCGAAAAATTCGATTATGCTCGTGGAAACAAGTTCTCAACGTATGCCTCGTGGGCGATTATGAAGAACTACGCTCGGTCTGTGCCGGCTGAGCACACTCGATTGGATCGGTTCCGAACAGGATATGAGGAAATCTTCTATGATGCGCACGATGGTCGGGGCAATGCATTCGCTGAGGAATTGGTGAACAAGGTGCAGCGAAACGCCATTATGGAGATCCTTGAAGAACTGAACGGGCGGGAGCGCAAAATTATCTCCTGTCGATTTGGACTCAGCAGGGGCAGTGAGCCTGAGACACTGGAACAGGTGGGCACTCGCTTGGGAGTCACCAAGGAAAGAGTTCGCCAGATTGAAGTGCGGACTTTGGAGAAGCTGCGTAGGATTGCTCAGCGAAAGCAGGTCGATATTCCTGGTATCTGAGGCATTGGTTGTGTTGCAACTGAGTAGTGTGCTGGCGGGAGGGGGACTCAGGATCCCGTTCTCCCATTTGACCTCATTCTTTTCTGTGAAGCGCGATTCTGGTTGTCTTATTCTAATGCGGGCCAGTCTGCCAACCGATGGCATGTAACGCTCAGCGATTAATCGAGTGCAGCTGCCTGTCACGATGAAGTTTCGTGAAATGACAGTCAGCCTGTTGATTGACATTAAATTGACAGTCAATCAAAGCTTTACAGGATCGGCCTTGCTTGCCGTTTTCCGATTGCTATACTGCCCGGCTCGCCACGGCGATCGGTCTGCGCTAGCGTAGCTCAATTGGTAGAGCTCCGGTTTTGTAAACCGGTGGTTGTGGGTTCAAGTCCCTCCGCTAGCTTAGTGTACTTT
>JAQWOH010000014.1 GCA_029245955.1 Fuerstiella sp.
ACGGACTAGAATTACACCCGCCTTACACCCCGCACCATTTTTCTGAACGCTAACCCTTGTTTTTTGGGCTTACTGCGGTGGCACGCCAAAAAATAATTCCGCCGAGCGCAACACCGTTCCACCAGCAAAAACACTCAAAAAACCCCTGCAGGCCCTGTAGGAGCGATCGTAGTTGAGCCCAATTTTCAGATAAGGTGGGCACCCGTCGCCCGGGTCGTGTGATCCGAACATGGTCGGCGTGACAGTCGGCCGGAATCGAACAGGTTCCCTGGTGGGTATAATCTGTAGGGTCAACTTGATTTGCTTCAGGCGAGCCTGGCAGAGGCTCGTGAGTTCGCCGCAACGAACACCACAGTAAGCAGCATATCCGTCAGACACAGGGGGAGCAAGTTCACAGTTCGTGAACCGCCACTGACACCGTAAAACAGTTTTGCACTCGAACCGGCCAGCTCACGAGTCAGCGTACTCGCGGAACCTGGATCAATCGTGGTACCGTGTCGAACATCCAGAGTTTTTCAGCAGGTTGTGTCGGCGTCACATTTCGGGGGATTGTGAACAGTTCAGCCGTTAGTACTTCGCGGCCCTGATGCTCTTTATATTTTCCACCAAACCGCTTGGCATGTTCAGCAATTCGAGGATCATTCGGGCGGTCAAAGGAACCAATTGTAACATAGGACTCGTGGCGATCATGAAACACATAGGCCTCGAAATTCCGGTCGTAGCCTGCACGGGAAGCCGTCCGTAATCCTTCTGTCAGCTCCCAGGCCTTAGTGCCGGATTCGTCAAGGTTGCTGCCAAAGACATTCTTGAACTGACGTTCCTCTTTTTCCGATGTTCTGTGATCAATTTGCAGTATCGCGTTGCCTCGAAATGTCGCCACCCGCAGAGAGTATTTCCCCTTATTCCGTAGCAGAGAGTGTTCCATGTTGGAGTTCAGTTTCCGGACCAGCGAATCGACAGTATTCGCTTTCACACTGGAGGCTGATCTCACAGGATTCACCGTCATGTGAGCACGACTTAACGGGCTGGGCCGACCTGGTGTGATGGCGAAGATCCCGCCGTGTTTCTTTTCTTTCAGGAACGATGGCTGAAAGTCATTCTTGATAAAACTGAGCATCGCCTTTGCGCTGTTCTTAGGATCGCTCTGGTCCGGCGTTCTGAAATTTCCGGCCAGCACAGCGATGGCTTCATGGCGAGAGATGAACTTCCGTTCGCCCTGGCCTGCCGCTCCGGATGAGAATGTATCGAGTTTTCCCACCTGCATTGACTGTAGAAACGTATAGGCCGGAATACCTTTGATCCTCAGTTCATAAACGAGCTTGTCGGCCGCCTCCCACGCGGTCAGCCCGCCTTCGATACGTCGTTCCTCCGGAACGTCGCGAAGAGCAGCCACCATGATCATCCAGGGACCGTGCTGTGCCGTCAGGCTGTAGCGTTTTCCCTGAACCGCATCGATCTTTCCGGCGGCAGGGACACAGGAACTAAGCAGAACAACAAGCATCAGCGTCGCAGAGCGCAACGAGCGGAAGGAGAACATCCGTGTCATCCTTGACAATAAGAAGCGGGACCGAAGTTGGGTGCGACGAAGACTGTAGGTCTTATCAACCCGCAGGTCCAGACGACTTCGTGGCGAGATAACGTCGCACCCCTTGGTCAAAGGAGCGGTCCCAACGACCGACACGGGCGAAGCTATTTTGCCTTATGGTGCATCACCAGCCGGTTTTGTACGTTGCCAACACCCTTAACGCGCATGGCAGAGCCTGATACGTCGGCTTTCGGATCGTCAATTTCGACGACTCCCTGAAGACAGACGCCGTTGGGAATACGTCGAATGACAAGTGACGAAAAGTCCAGGTGCGTATCTGAAAGCAGTTCGCGATGAACCTGCGTCTCCAGCAAGTGCGGTTTCTGCAGCAGACTTTCAGCACCGGTGCTTGAAATTGGCTTTGCCATCTCGAAGATCCTTCCTTCATCAGTGGTGCAGGTGGGTGACTCTGGACACCGGGGCGCACGTCCTTGCGGTGGCGATACAATACCGGCAGGATATACCGACGGGCGGCAGTTCGTACAGAGGAAAAACGGTGGCGTCAATGTGTTTGTATTCGGGCGGGCTGACGCATCCACCCCATCCTTCCTGTTTTGTTAGTCGGCGTGCTCATTGGTGCCAAGCGAAGTTCGGAGCCTGCGGATTGCGCGCAAGTAACGCATTCCCGCAGCAGGGCCCGACAATCCCAGAGCTGCTGCAACTTCGCCACTTTCGAGATGTTCGAAGTGCCGCATCATGATTAGTTCGCGATCGTCTTCATTCAGGCTGTTGAGTGCCTCAAGAAACCGCTGCTCCATTTCTTTTCGAACAGTTGCCGCAGCCGGTGTCAGTTCTTTGTCCTTAAGCAAAGCGGCCAGGTCGGCGGCCGATTCATCGTCATGTCCCAGGCTGGAAACGTGTTGCTCCCTGTCCACGCTTCGGCGTTGGGCCACGCGGTGTCGACGATGCATGTCGATCACCCGATCTTTGGCCAACTGCCGTAGCCATATATGAAACGGAATTATGGGATTCTGGATGTAATCTGCCAGGCGTCGACTGGCTTCGAACATCACGTCCTGAACAACATCACTGGCATCAACTCGACGCGTTACGGCATTATCCAGTCTCATTTCAATCAGACGGCGTACCGCCTGACGATGTCGCTCGATAAGGATGTTCACGGCGTCAGCATCGCCGTTCTTCGCACCGTGAAGTAGTTGCTGAGTTTTTTCCCCTTCTGGCCACATGGTTAGATCTTCCGTCCCGATGCCTGCACTTGTGCCGGGAAATACATAAAGGGTCCGTGTCCGACAGGGGGATGTGGACCGCCATTGTCATGTTGTTCGAATTCGGGCTTTGTCGGGCATTTGGAACAACGATTCAATCATACCAGCAATGTCAATCCTGATGTGTCTGCGCTGCACAGCAGGCATTTTGGATCGTAAGTCTCATGATTCGGTGGCAAGTATGGCCAATCCGTGCAGGGCCAGGCTGTCGACATACACGCACTGATCCAGATGAATTGCTATTTTTCTTCCCCCGCCCCCCGTAATGATCTTAAGGGGGACTTCACGGCAACCGAATTGTGATCTGGCGGCCACCCGCAGTCTGCCTGTGATTTCGCGGATCGCTCCCAGTTGTCCCCAGAACAGCCCGGCGTTCATGGCGGCCACAGTATTTCGTCCAGGCAGAGGCAGGCTGTCGTTCGTGGATGTCTTGAACTGGTCAGGGTTGATCATTGGCAGGCGAGCCGTGTAATCATGCAGTGCGTGGGCTGACAATCGCAACCCCGGCAGAATACTGCCGCCACGAAAGACTCCGTCCGACGTGACCAGGTCGATGGTCGTCGCGGTGCCGGAGTCCACGATAATCGCCGCACGATCCGGCGCGAACAGTCGAATTGTGGCCAACGCGGTCAGCAGGCGGTCGACTCCTGTTTTTTCGGGGACGTCCACATCGGCATGAATAGGAATCTCATCCGCATGTCGAATTACCATTGGGGTCATGTCGCCCCATGACGGATCTGCCAGCAAACTTTCCAGATACGGAGGATTGGAACCGGCAAGAACAACGTGCTGAGGCTCTGTGATGTCGGGACCGTTGATCCAGTCAAAGACAGCTTTCACGAAATGCGAAACTTCATTGAGTTCAATGGCGGAGATTGCGCGTGGCTGGGGAGATTCGGCCGACCCGGCTTCAAAAACTCCGATTTTTGCTCGGGTGTTGCCCACATCGACAACTAATATCTGGTTCGCTGCCATTTTCCGCTTTGCGTACTGAAATATCCATGTCGCCGCCTCTGCCAGAGGCGGACAGCACTGGACTTGTGCCTTTTGTCATTGCAAACAGTGGATTGGCACGAACGAGTTGCTGAACTGACGCCAAAATGAAATTGGCCGAACGATCGTCCGACAGAGGGATCAATTGGTGACACAATAGTGAAGACGACCGCTGTAAAGAGCGGATTTGTGGCGAAAATTCAGGAAAAACCGAACAGATGCGGATCCACTGCCAGGATTTGTCCGTTGTCTTCGAATCACCCGTATAGATTGTTTGAATCGATTGGATGGACGTACAATTGAGTCTTCCTGTGACCAGTCTGCTGAGGTTGCAAACTGTTAATAGGGAAGTTGCTGCTGCGGATTCCTGGAACGGATGAGTGCCTGATGGAAAGCCTGTATTCCGTTAAACGGCAGGTTACCGGACAGATCGATGGAACGGACAGGAGAACGTGATGTGTGCTAATAAACTTTACCGTTCGGCTCGGCTGCTGTCTTTCGTTCTGTTGATGACTGGAGCAGCCAGGGCTGAAAAGCTCGACGACCTGCCCGTGAGCATTCATGATCGTTTTGGTCAGTTTCTCACGCTGCACAGTCCCATCAGTGACACGCAGGTGGCGCGAGTCGGCAACGTGGCTGTCGAATTGCAGGCCAGGGCGGAGCAGGAAGATCGGGAGGCCGTGTTGATTCTGAAGATCCCTCCTGGATCGAGCCGATTCGGTCAGGTCAGTGACGTTGCCAGGAAACTTACCTCGGCAAATGTTTCTCGTGTTCGTACCGTGGCGTGGATTCCGGAAACCGTTGAGGGGCCCCACGCCATCATCGCGCTTGCCTGCCACGATATTGTAATGGACCCGGATGCTTCCCTGGGGAACATCGGGCTGGGCAAAGCTGTCCCTGAACTGGAACAGAAATTTATTCTGGATATCGTAAATCGTGGCCGAAACAGCCGTTTGTCGCCGGGAGTCGTGCTGGCGATGATGGATCCTGCGGTCGAACTGCTGCGGGTACGTCTCAAGGGCGCGGCGGGAATTGACGACGAACGATTTCTCACACAGCGCGAACTTAAGTTGTTGCAGAACAACAACACGGTCATCTCAACGACGGAGACGATAAAGAATATCGGGGCGACGGGTTCGTTTGTCGCAGATGACGCCCATCGTGCCGGCTTTCTTGTCGCAAAGACCGTCACGGAGCGCCGCGAGGTTGCGGTCCTTTATGACCTGCCAACCGAGTCAATGCGAGAACTTCACGGTGCGGATCTGAAGAACAGGACTCGCCTGATTCAGTTGCATGAGGCTATCACCCCCTTTACTGAAGAATTCACGCTTCGCCAGATTCGAACGGCCGTTGCGGATGGCGCCAACCTGCTGATCATCGACATCGATTCCCCGGGAGGTTATCTGGATTCCAGTGTCAACATCGCCAACACTCTGGCTGAGCTGGACCCGAGAAAAGTGACGACGGTTGCATGGATCCGGGAACGCGCTTTAAGCGGAGCAGCCATTGTGGCAATGGGTACAGACCGGATCATCATGGCGTCTGGTGCACAGATCGGTGATGCCGGCGTCATTCGCGAAACCGAGGAAGGTGGTGCTTTTGAACACGCTCCGGAAAAAATCCGAAGCCCTCTGCTGGTGACTCTGGGAAATCTTGCTGAACGCAAGAACCGCCCTCCGGCGCTGCTGCAGGCAATGGTCGATATGAATTTGAAAGTGTATGAGGTGACAAATGTGGAAACGCGCCGAGTCACCTACATGAGTCAGGATGAGATCGAGGCATCGGATGAAGAGTGGGAGAAAGGGCCCATCGTGGCGGAATCTCGTGAACAGTTTTTTCTGACCGTCAACGGAAATCGTGCGCACGAGTTGGGGCTTGCGGATGCTCCATGCGAAAATATCGACGAATTGCGAATCCGTCTGGGAATTGCCGAGGGAGAAGTGCTGCAGGCCATCGGCCGTACGTGGGTCGACACATTGGTCTTTGTGCTACGTACCCAGATTGCCGGGTTTGGCCTGATCACGCTGGCCATCCTGTGTTTGTACATTGAACTTCATGTTCCCTCCGGTTTGTTTGGCATTATGGCCGCCGTGTTCTTCGCGCTGTTCTTCTGGAGCCGTTATCTTGGCGGCACCTCCGGGTCGCTGGAACTGATCATGTTTGTGCTGGGCCTGGGACTGCTGGCCATGGAGATGTTTGTGGTTCCGGGATTCGGCGTCTTCGGAGTATCCGGACTGCTGATGATGGGGGGCGCGCTGGTTATGGCCAGTCACACATTTTCCGGGATGACGGCCGGTGAGCGTTTCGACGAGTCCATGAGCAGTCTGGGCAGTCTGACCGGGGCCCTGGTGACGGTGATTCTTGTGGCTATGTTTCTGAACCGATTCTTGCCGGCCATTCCGGTGTTGAATCGACTTATACTGACGCCGCCAGGTTATGCGACGGTGGACGAAAATGCTCCACACCTCGCACCGTCGGTTTACGAAAACCGGCACTCCTCCGGACCGGTTACTGCCGGAGACATCGGCCTTGCCGAATCAACGCTGCGTCCCGCCGGTAAGGCAAGTTTTGGAGAAAACTTTATGGATGTTATCAGTGACGGCGGCTACATCGATCACGGCACGCAGGTCGAAGTGGTGCGGGTTGCCGGAAATCGGATCATCGTACGGGAAGTTGCATCCCAGGACATCGTGTGAGCCGGTCAGTCTCCGCACAGTGAAGCCCACAACAGCGTTGCTTTGCGACAGGGATTCGCACGCTTCACCTGCTGAAGGAGCCTGTTTTGTGCGTTGATCGGAAAATTCCCGCCAGTCGTTCGAGATCATCGTAGGGCTGTTCTGCATTTCGCGGATTTTGTGAGGAAGTCCGGTCCTGATGCGTGTGCCAGGAAACCGTACGTTTCGTCAGTGTCGACGAAGGTCACGAAGAAAGGCAGCCTTTCACGCTGGGCGTCTTGAAAGGTTCTTCATAACGCCGTCGCCGTCTCATCCGCACTGACAGCACCAGGTTGTGGAGTTTGCGAATCAGAGAAGCAAAAGACGGTCCGGTTCACGCCGTTTGGTGGAATTTGCCACGCGTGAGTCGCCATGGCACTCTGTTATTCAGCACCATCGCCCGGGGGTTCTCCGGCGACACCCAGCAGTGTTCCGGGGATGAGCGTTAACGCCGCTTCCAGCTGACGTAAAATTCGGCAGTGACGCTTTCGAGCCCTGGCTGTGCCATGGTGCCAACCGGCGTTTCGCACCACATCCAGAGACTGCGGATCATACATGTCTGATCGAGTCTCTTCAGAATTGTCGGTGCCGAATGCCCGAGCAGCGCGAGGTTTTCAAACTCTCCGGTATTTTCCGGAATCTTTTCGATCAGATAGCTCATCAGTCAACTGTTCACGCTGGCGACGCAGGTGGTGACCATGGCCGGCACGTCTGCCCTGCGGTTGTTGAACTGGCGGCCAGGCACGCAATCCACACCGGACACTGATGGCTTTATGCATTCGGCGGACTGTCACACCGAGGAACTTCGCTGACATGGATTGAGTCACCCGTGACAGATGAAACAAAGGATATCTCACGCGGTTCCACCATGACCAGCGAAAGGCACCACGCGCCAAGAACCACTACCGAAATGCCACAGAAAGGAATGACGTACCCGATTCTGTGGACTGCGTCGCCCACCAGTGGTGACAGTATGATGGGAGGAGCCATACACAGTACGACGGTGCTGACGTAGATTGGATGGTTCTCTCGACACGTAAGTTCAAGGGCGTAGTTCAACATCATTCGAAACGTGACAGGTACCAGCCCCAGCCAGGCAAACGACAGCCAGAACCAGTGTGCGTCTGCGAAAGCTGCCAGAAACAGTGCCAGCGGTGGAGCGAACATGGCAAGAAATGTCAGACAGCGAAGCGCCGCCCGCGTACCGTGGCGGTCTGCAAGTCGACCGCTGAACCAGCTAAATCCGGCGGCGGAAAGATTCTGTGCCACAACCCATACCATCAACATGCTTCCCTGGTATCCGGGCTGCTGTCGACCGAGCCGTTGATAGTGTGGAAACAGCAATTGCGAGCAGACAAACAGCGCCGCCAGAAAACACAGCCTGCGTAAATGAGGGTCTCTGTGCAGCGCTTGTCGCGCAACAGCAAACCGACGGCGTGCGTCAATGGGCAATCGGATTCTGACCGGGTCCGGCTGTTCTCTCAGCCCCTGTACTGTAAACCCCGCCAGGAGAAACATCGCGCCGGTAAACAGAAAGATGTATGCGAAATGAGCTGGTTGATGTTGAGTCCATGGGCGAAGCAGAATCCATGCCGTCAGAACAGCTACAGGCGATCCGACGTTTCCCGCCAGCGCCGCCAGTCGCCCGCGTCGCTCCGGTCGGATCAGTTTTCCCTGAATCGTATTGTAGGCTGCCTGGTTGATCCCACAAATGCAGAAGAACGCGGCGTAAGCAGACAGGAAGAAGATGACGAACCACGCGCCAGAATTTCCGCCGAACACCAGCAGCATGCCCCCCAACGTAAGAAACGGTACGGCCATCAGAAAGGTCGTTCGCGACAGCCACCGTGACTTCAAATCTGCCCGATTGAGACGGTCTGACAGCAATACGGGCGTCAGGGACTGGCCGAATCGATTTAGAGGCGGCAGCATGCCTCGCACCCAGCCGACGTCTGTAATGGTGTCCAGAAACGCAGGTACAATGACGCTTTCGGTCTTGAAGATCCACGCCGTGCGAAAGAGCATCTGGTGCAGTACCAGTGTCAGCACGTTGCGTCCCTCAGCTCGGTCGTTGGCCGCGGCTTCAGCAGCGGGGGACGCTGACAATTCAGTTTGCGTTTCGCGGGTCCGGGGCATTCCGAATCTGATTTTCAGCAATTACTGACGACGTGTACCGAGTCGCAATCTTCTTCAGTTCTGCATGAATTGCCAGTGCTCCGGTCTTGGTTCGTGCGAATGAGAATACCCTTCGAGCCCTTCGTTGCTGCAGCAAACAGTCGTTAACATGCCTCTCTTCCAATGGCGCGGCATGAGTTGCCGCGTCTGTTGGCAGACAAAACGGCGTTTTCTGCGCAACGAGCCCGTAGCCGTTACGTGGCGAAGCTGATTCTTGTTCTGCATCAAACAAGCACCGCCGGTAACATCGGGGCCAGTCCCCGACCGCTGTGCACAATGGGAAAAGGCGTTGTGAATCGACCTCTTATCTTTAAAGGAAGGTCAAGCCACACAACTGCTTGCTTGATATGCGACGAATCATAATCGGTATCTGCATAACGGCAGCCGCGTAAGCGATTCTGCACGTCGGCCACGTTCAGAGGAGTCAGACAGTGGTGCCAATGCAGCAAGCCCGATGGTCGACGAGTTCTGATTCGTGCTTGAGGGTGACTGACGCTCAGGGTGCAACAGAGCCGGACAGAAATGCAAAATGCCCGGTGCGTCACGGCATCGGGCAAATTTGCGTCAGGCAGTGTTATTTGTTTGGGATCGCTTAAGGCAGAGCTACTGTTTTTAGATCCAGCTGTCCGCCGTCTTTTTCAACCAGTACAACCGCATGCGTGGCGTTGAGCTTGTCCATTTGTACAACACCCTGCAGTGAATCGATCGTGACGTAGTCCTGTCCGGCTGCACCTCCCCCGCTCACTCGTTCGGTGAGCCCCTTATTGCTGCTCAGGCCGGCGGTCGAGATTTTCATGACTCCACGGGCACTGTTGCTCAGCAGTAGAAACCGGCCCCCGTCGTTCTTGTAGCTGATCATATCCAGAGGTTGATTCCGATTGCCGAGCTCGGCAACTGTGGTCGCCGTGATTCTCTCACCTGCTGCCGCAAGCTCATCCAGGGGGATCCGGACCAGCGGAGTGCACTGATAGGCTGCCAGAAGACTGGGTTTGCCTTCGATCATCAGCGGTACGAATGTCCTCATCGCAGATGTGTCTTCGTCTCTTCCGTGGGCCGCATGGTAGATCTGAACGCCAACACCCTTGTCTGATTTCGCAAACGGAAAGACCAGTTCGCGCACGCTGGAAGGCGCATCCCCACTCCGCAGGCCTGACACCAGAACCTTGCCTTCGTACCAGACAATATCAGTAATTGCATCGTTTCGTGGATTTCGGCGACGACGTCCTGTCACACCGTCAGCCGGAGCATCAGCCAGAACGGCTTTTGAAAATCGCACATCCTTCAACGCCAGCTGTGAAAGTTTTCCAGCTCCATCAATCTGCACGATAGCGGGTTTTCCGTCAGCCGACACTGCCGCGAATACATTGCCTGTTGTCGGGTTCGTGGCGAGATCATTGATGGTGGCAGTTCCCCCGAGAACATCGGCAATCCGGCCCGCCAGATCGCTTACGTTAATGCTGGCCTTTGATGCATCTCCATCCCGATTACCGGTGGCAACTGCAAACACGGTGGCGGATTTCGCGTCTCCAATGAACAGAATATCATCCGGGCCAAACGTCAGCTTGCCGGCTGATTTAATGTCGGGGGTCCCCCGTTCCAGTCCCCATTGGTCGGCCGATACACTACTGCATACCGTTGCCGTTATCACAACTGCCGCAAACAAATGTTTCATCACTCTGTCGTCCTCCTCTGCGGAATGGCCCGCAGGCCTGTTTGAGCTGACGCCCGGAATAGTGTGGTCGGTTCGGTTGAGTGACTGTACGTTTGGTGCGCACTAAACCCTGAACGGACCGTTAATAGATTGCAGGCATTCAGGCCACGAGCCTGAAGTTGCAGCATGACGAATGCCAGGGTATTACTCAACCGATCCGCCAGCATTCGTCGGATTACGGTGTCTGCCACTACCGTGCCGACGGCACGCGTTCTGACAGCCTGCCGCCGTGTGATGGCACCAGGCTTTCAGGGGAATGGAGAGCTCCAGACTTGACAACTTGCTGCCGATTGAGATCTTGGGTTGCTGGTGGCGCTGCATGACTGTTAGCCCCGCCTGTTTTATCCTCAACAACAATGGAGCCTGGCTGTGACCGATGAATCTCGTCGAAAGTTCTTACAGCACTTTACCGCCAGTGCTGCTGCATGGAGTCTGCTGCCTTCGCTTAGCGGTGCCGTTGCTGAGTCTGCGGGAAATCTGCACCTTGCGCCGTTCCGATTCGACGTGACTCCCCCAACAGGACATTCGCTGTGTGGCGGCTGGATAAAACCGGTCGCCGCAGTTGATGATGCTCTGGAAGCCATTGGCTTCGTCCTGCTGGGTGCCGGGAAGCCGATTGTCCTGTGCGCCGTCGACTGGACCGGACTGCTTAACGATGCACATGTACAGTGGCGGTCGGCCCTGGCGCAGGCGGCGGGCACGTCACCGGATCGTGTTGCGGTGCAGTGTGTTCATCAGCATAATGCACCATTCGTCTGCCTGGACGCCGAAGCGATTGTTTCGGAGCAGGGGAACCTGCCGCATATTGTCGACATGGATTTTTTTCGTCGCTGCCTGGACAGGGCACGAGCGGCCGTGGAAGTGGGGTTACAGAAGGCGCGGACGGTAACCGCCGTGGCCGCCGGTCAGGCAAAGGTGCAGGATGTTGCGTCGAATCGACGGGTGTTGCGCAACACATACGGCCACGTTATGAAAATGAGAGGCAGCAGTTGTCGGGACGAGGAACTGCGAGGCCTTCCGAACGGGATCATCGATTCGCAGTTGAAGACCGTCGCGTTCTACGAAGGTGCCACAAAGATCGCGGCCTGTCACTATTACGCAACCCACCCCATGAGCTATTACGGGGATGGCCGTGTCAGCAGCGATTTTGTGGGTCTGGCACGCAAACGACTTCAGATGGAGCAGCCGGAGTGCCAGCACATCTACTTTACGGGCTGTGCTGGCAATATCTCGGCTGGTAAATATAACGATGGCACTAAGCCGGTGCGACAGATACTGGCGGATCGGATTTACAACGGCATTGTGGCCGCTGAGGCTACTTTAGAGCCCGGACCTGTCGAGAATGTCCGCTGGCGAACCGCCGAAATGCTGCCGGCCGCTCGGGCGACGCTGTCGGCGGACGCCCTGTACCAGCAGATTTCGGATTCACAGAACTCGGTCGTTAACAGGAACCGACCGTCCTACATGCTCAGTTGGCTCAGGCGTCTGGAAAAACAGACGCCTATCGTGCTGAGTGCGTTGCACGTCGGTGAAATTTCAATGCTGCATCTGCCAGCCGAATCGTTTATCGAATATCAGCTGCGCGCCCAACAGATGGGCGACGGGCAGTTTGTGGCAACAGCTGCCTACGGAGACGGCGGGCCCTGGTACATACCCATCGCAGAAGAGTATCCGAATGGCGGATACGAAGTCTCGGTGGCATTTTGCGATTCTGAAATTGACGCAGTGATGACCAGTGGCATGGAGTCGTTGCTGCGACGATCGGAAGACGCCTGATAACGCCGCCTGCGAAGGCAGCCGTGGAGAACTGCCAAAGCGGTGTCATGGGGGGTTACTGTCGATTGTCTGCGCCTCGGTCGTGTCGTCGCTCAAGGGCTCGCCGATAGGTCTCAACGTAACGACGTGCGCTGTTTTGCCATGACCAGTCGGCGGACATGCCGTTCTTCATTACCTGTTCCCACACGTTTGGCTGTCGGTAAAGTTCGACGGCACGCTCGACAGTTTCCGCCAGCTGCGGTGACGTGTAGTCGTCGAACACGAATCCTGTCGCCACGCCGGTTCGCAGGGATTCAGATTGCACATCCACGACTGAATCGGCCAACCCGCCAATTCGACGCACGATCGGAAGGGTACCGTAACGCAGGCTGTACATTTGATTCAGGCCACACGGTTCGAAGCGGCTGGGCATAAGAAAACAATCGGCTCCGGCCTCAATCTGGTGCGCCAGCCCTTCATCGAATCCGATAGACACAGCTACCCTGGACGGATTCTCAATAGCCAGGTGCTGCAGGTAGTCCTCGTACCTGGGATCGCCGGTGCCCAGAAAGGCAATCTGTATATCGTCAAGCAGAAGTCGTGACGCACATTCCGCAACCAGATCGAACCCTTTCTGATCGGACATACGAGACACCATGCCAAACAATGGTGCGCGGTCTCGTTGCGGCAGCCCCATTCGTTCCTGCAGCGCTGACTTGCAAACGCCTTTTCCGGGTTGGATTTCCTTCGCTGAATATACGGCCGGAAGGTGCGCGTCAGATGCCGGATTCCAGATGGATGTGTCGATGCCGTTCAGGATTCCGACCAGATCGTCGCTGCGATAACTCAGCAGTGTATCGAGGCCTTCTCCTCCTTCCGGCGTGCAGACTTCCTGCGCATAGGTGGGGCTGACGGTCGTGATCTGATCAGCAAAGCTGATTCCCGTTTTCAGCAGATTCAGGTCACCCCAGGATTCCATGTGATGCATGTTAAAGTACCGCGCATCCATTCCGGTCAGGAGCATGTCGGGCTGCCAGTATCTACCCTGGAACGCCATGTTGTGCAGCGTCATGACCGACGCAGCATTCTCGAATGCCGGTCGACCGGCGAACTGCGAGTGCAGCAGCGCCGGAATCAGCCCGGTCTGCCAGTCGTTGCAGTGTATGATGTCGGGCCGCAGGACCATCTGCTGGCAGACCTCCAGGACGGCCCGACTGAAGAAGCAGAAACGGGCGCAGTTGTCCTGGTAGCCCTGACCGTCCTCCATGTACAGCTGCGGCCTGTCAAAATAGTCCGACTGACTGATCAGCAGGACTTTGATGCCGGTCTCAGGCAGGAAAGTCCAGTTTACGCCGCCAGTCACGTAGCGGCCATGCATGGAGATTGAAAACCGTAGGCCCGAGTCTGTGACGACAGGAAGTTGATCCTGTTTGGCAAGACGCAGCTGCCGGTAATCCGGTACGATGACCGTCACGCTGTGCCCCAGCGCATCCAGAGCCCTGGCCAGCGCCATCGAAACATCGGCCAGTCCGCCCGTTTTGGAGAACGGCACTGCCTCGGAGGCCGCAAGAACGATTCTAAGTCGGTCAGAAGTGAGCATTGTTTAGGAATTTGACCGGCTGGAAACGGGCCGGGGCTGTATCATCTGTCCTTGTCCGTCATGATTGGGAAGGTGGCCCCGTGAAGACGTCAAGTGTGTCCTGCCGGCAGAGACGTTGGCTGATTTTAGCGTCTTCCACGCCAGATCCGGCGAAACCCACGTCATTCCTGAGGCAGAATCAGCACATAATCAGTGGCACGTTCACTGACAGTAAGAACAGGCTCAACCATGATCATTCGCAAAGAATACAAATTTTACGCAGCTCACCGAAACGAAACGCTGCGGGACAAGTGCAGCAATATTCATGGGCATCGCTACGGCCTGATGATTCATTTTGAGGTCGAACGAGACGGCGATATCAGCACACTGTTTGGTGATTTTGACGCGAAAATAGAGCCGTACCTGAAAGAGAATTTCGATCATGGCATGCTCATTAATCGCCATGACCCGTTGTATCAGACGCTCATTGACCACTGTTCGCGCACCGGAGAAACGTTCCGCCTGAAGGTATTCGATGGAGCGACCAGCGTGGAAAATCTGGCGTGGATTATGTTTTCGGAAATTACAGCTATGGGATTTCGACTGGACCGACTGGAGATCCAGGAGACGGATACGTCGACGATTCTGTACACGCGTGAAGACTGGGTTCGCGACAATCGAGTGCTTTCAGCCAGTAAAGAAGTGCAGCCCGCCGAACAGAGCTGAAGTTCTGAGGAAACCGGAAGCAACTCCGATCTTAATGTCTTCCCGACGCTAACTTCTGCAGCATTCCGGTTGCGGTCTGGGAACGCTTGCTCTTGCCGGAATCATGGTGGAGTCCGGAGCACTGTGGACGTCGGTCCGAGATCCTTCTATGTTCCCGCTGGCTGCCGGCAACCCTCACTTTCCAGCCAGGGCAAAACGGATCATTCATCTGTTGATGAAGGGCGGGCCTTCACAGATTGACACGTTTCATCCCAAGCACAATCTGCAGGTCTTGAATGGCAGGACGCTGGCCGATTCCCTCAGCGACGCATTATAGCCGACTTAGCGTCAACGGTTCGGCAACATTCTGGCTTCGCCGTTTCCGTTTGCTCGATACGGGGACTGCGGTTTGGAAATCGACAGTCTGTATCCGAATGTGGCGAGGTATGCTGACGACCTGTGCGTTGTTTGTTCCATACAGGGAGAAGTGGCGAACCATTCCCCGGAGCTGTTGCTGACCAATTGTGGTCATTCCACCTTGCCGCGGCCAAGTCTGGGTTCGTGGATGCTGTATGGTCCGGGGACAGAAAGTGATGATCTGCCTGGATATGTGGTGCTGATGGCTCAGGGAATGCCTACAGCACAGTCACGCAACTGGACCAGTGCCTTTCTGCCCGGGATATTCCTGGGGACGCATATTGAAACGAAAAACACAAAGACGGAACTGATTCGAAATCTTGATGCGAAACGAAATCATGCCTGGCACTCAGCGTGGCCAGGTATCGCTGACACAGTTTCTGAATCGACAACAGGCCGTTCGGCGCAGCGATGCTGAACGTCTGGAAAGTCGCATTCACGCGATGGAACTCGCGTTTCGAATGCAGAGCGCTGCGACCGATGTGTTTGAGCTTGCCGGCGGGCCGCAGCACATTCGCGAGATGTACGGAGATACGTCTCAGGGACGCAATATGCTGATTGCCCGTGGCATGGCGGCACGCGGCGTTCGATACATTCAGTGTTATCATGGTGGCGGTCGCCGAATACAGTGTCAGTATGCATGATCTTCACGCCACGATTCTGCACCATACCGGTCTCGATCAGAAACGATTGACATACAGCTAGTGGGGCCGTGAGTTTTGACTGACCGACATACATGGTGAGGTCGTCCATGTTATCCTGGCCTGATCGACGCAACAGTCTTTGAGATTACAGAAAATCGGCCATGACGGTGTCGGCCAGGAACCGGCCGTCCAACGTCAGGCGAAGGTGGTTATCTGCGATTTCAAGCAGTCCGGTCTGCAGATGTTGCTGAGCTGAAGCATTTGCAATCTCGACCACATCGCTGCTGAATCGATCGCGAAAAACACTGACGTCAATGCCTTCCACCAATCGCAGTCCGAGAAAAACAGCTTCGCGACGTTTTTCCTCATCTGACAATTGTTCGACTTCCTGTAACGCAGATTTGCCGTTAAGCCAGCAATGGATCCACCGCGACACATTGCGTGCATTGGTGCTGCGAACGCCGTTGACATAGCGAGCCGCACCAGGACCGAATGCAAAATACTCATTCGCCTGCCAATACACCGTGTTGTGTCGACATTCCGCCCCGACGGCTGCGAAGTTGGATATTTCGTATTGCGGCACACCGGCTCGGGCTAACTGTGACATTGCAGCGGCATACATGTCTCGCTCAAGATCATCAGGAGCAACCTGAATCCGGCCCTGCTGCAGCCGTCGGTAGAAATCCGTCCCCTTTTCGAACGTCAGGCCGTACGTCGATATGTGCCTGACCGGGAACTGCCGGGCGGCTTCCAGTGTTGCTATCCATGAGTCGAAGGTTTGGCCAGGCACGCCAAAAATCAGGTCCAGAGACACCTGTGCAAATATGTCGACGGATCTCTCGATAACGGCCTGAGCTTCCACGGGAGTATGTTGGCGCTCCAGAGTCTTCAGCACCTCGGGGTCAAAGGACTGAACACCCAGACTGATTCTGTTGACGCCGATGCCGGACAGTGTCTTCATAATGTCGTCACTGAGACCGTCAGGATTTGCCTCTACGGAAAACTCGCCACCTGCTGTCAGTTGGAAGCGGCTGAGCAGAATTTCAGCAAGACGTTCCATCTGTTTCGTGGAAAGGTGCGTTGGTGTCCCGCCGCCGATAAAGATCGTATCGACTTCGTATTCCCCGTCCAGTCGATTAACTTCGTTCTCAAGCGCCTTCAGATAGGCGGGTACCAGATCATCCTTGTCCGCGACCAGCGTGAAATCGCAATATCCACAGCGATGTCGGCAGAACGGAACGTGAACATACAGGGCCCGAGGCGACACATGAGAGTTCTCTGGTGGCGCGTAAACGTCGACGTCGCTCGGTTTCACTTTGGCACTCTCTTACGGGGCAGTCTCTGCTGCGGTGACCGCAGATGACGCTCTCACAAACGTAACCCGCAAAAATCTACGGTGATGGTCCGGAATGCGCCGACAACAAATGTTATGACAGGTAATATACTGCAACTGTTGAAGATCTGGTGTACAAATGCCAGCACGTTCTTCCGCCTCATTAATCAATTCGTCGAAGTTAATCCATGAACTCAAACGTATTCAGCGGCTGTATTCCAGCGGTGATGACACCGTGCCATTCTGATAGATTGCCAAACTATGCGGCACTGGTTCGAAAGGCCACTGAATTGATGTCCGCCGGAATGAATGGCGTGGTTTACTGTGGCTCCATGGGTGACTGGCCTTTGCTGTCGGATGAACAGCGTCAGGAAGGCGTCCGGCAACTCGTTGACGCCGGTATTCCGGTGGTCGTTGGAACCGGTGCCCAGAATCCCGTACTGGCGGCACAGCATGCAGCACACGCGCAGCGTGTCGGAGCCGCCGGTCTGATGGTAATCCCGCGTGTTCTTTCACGAGGAACGTCGGCAGCCGCACAACGCTCGCATTTTGCAGGAATTCTTGCCGCAGCTCCGGATGTCCCGGCCGTGATTTATAACAGTCCGTATTATGGCTTCGAAACAAAGGCCGATCTGTTTTTTGATCTGCGTCGGGAGTATCCGAGCCTGGTGGGGTTCAAGGAATTCGGTGGCGCGGAGTCGTTAAGCTATGCTGCCGAACATATCACTCACGCCTCAGACGACGTTCTGCTGATGGTGGGAGTAGACACTCAGGTCGTTCATGGTTTTCTTCACTGCGGCGCGGTTGGTGCCATTACCGGTATCGGCAATTGTCTGCCGCAGCAGGTCCTGAGACTTGTGACACTGTGCAAAACAGCGGTGCAGGGCGATAGTGAGGCCCGGCGTTTCGCACAGGAGCTGGACGAGGCTCTGATTGTATTGTCCACGTTTGACGAAGGCCCGGACCTGGTTCTGTTTTACAAATACCTGCTTGTACTCCTTGGCGATGCAGACTTTGAACAGAATTTCAACGAATCGGACGAATTGAGCCCCAGCCAGAAAGTTTTTGCCGAATCTCAGCTGAAGCAGTTTCTTGAGTGGTGGGAAATGTGGCCGGGTAAAGACGTTGGCGAATCGTGACCGCTATTGATCACAGGCTGCTTATTTCGTCCGAAACACACTGCTGGTCACCGCTGCCTGTATCACCGACCGCATCCCGTGGTGATTCGATTCAGTGTGTTTCACGATCTGGTCAACAACTGCCCGATCGGCGAAACCGCACTGAGCGCCGGTTGCGTAGGTCAGCAGCTGACGCACAACATTTGCGGCAACAGCGTCGTCGTTAGCCAGGTCAGATGCTGAAAATCCGGCAGCGACGAAGAGTGTCGTCCGTCCGTCATGTCGAATTCCGGATTTACTTCCCGCCCCTTGCCTCGACGTCCCTGAACCATGGAAATGTAACGATCATCCCACCGTCCGGATGGATCGAAGTTTTCTACAGCGAAGCCCGGTTGATCGATTTCGACATGGCAGTCCGCACACCAGGCACCCGTCTTGTGCCTCGCGAGTATTTCGCGAATGAGCTTTGCTCTCCGGATGTCCGGTTCAATGGCCGGCACGCCCTCTGGTGGCGGAGGAATCTTAACACCCTGAAGATGTTCGGAGATTCACACACCGGGCACGATCTGTGGCGTGGCGGCTGCGTTGGCAGTGATCTTCATGATGGAACCATATGGCAACAGTCCCCCTCGACTGTCCTGCGGACCGGCCGCAGTGTGTCGCCGTGGATACGACTAATGTCGCAAAGCCGCGGCAGACCGTTATTCAGAAACGTATGATCGGCAGAAATAAGTTGAGTTACACTTACATTGTTTCTAATCATCGTCGCCAGAAATGCATGAGTTTCGTCGAGTATGGATTGCTGAGCAATGACGTCGAAGCCGGGGTACAGCTTGCGATCCGGTTCGGTCAAATCGATTCTGCTGAGGTCCAGCCACCCGGCGGCACATTTCTGCACAAAATTTCCGCCCCGTTCGTCGTTCAGCATTCGATTCCGCTGTTGGCGCAACACTTCTGATTTGCCACGTTCACCTGTGTCAGCCAGTGCCGTTAACCTCGAATCGGGCATGCTGTCCCAGATAAAATAGCTCAGTCGACAGGCCAGGGCATGATCATCAAGTTGACCGGGTGTCTCATGAAAATGAAGGAACCGCGGTGAACGCAATATTGCCCGGTATCCGTCGCACAGTGCATCCTGAAGGGAAATTCCTCTCTTGAAATTCTGCTGCACGATGTCGATGTACGGCGCGATGAATTCTTCCTAAACCGGGCGACGGAAACCGGGCGACGGAAAGCGCGGTGCGCGAAGAGTGTTATCAGCTCAGTGATGTCATGATTCGGTCTCGATGAAACCCGTATCCGGAACTTCGACCGCGCATCCCATCTGCTTTTCAGATCGCCCGACAATCGGTAACGAATTGACCCATTGCCAGGTCCATCGTGAAACCGTTGCAGCGTGAGTGAATGCAGGGCCGGTCCTGCGAGATCCTGAGGCGTTTCCTCGCAGGCCCGGACCTGACCTCCGGAAAACCTGCCAGTCTTAAGGTGCCGTCGTCGGGCCGAATTTCAAACATTTGTCCTCGCGGTAACCACGCCTCAAACGTCCAATTCTGCGGCACCCCGGTGGCCTCAAATGCGTTTGGCCATCGCAGCGAAGGAGCACTGCTGACGTACGGTCCTGTGCGGACAGTGCGCCAGACACCGCCGTCGTGCGGACGATTCAACGCAGACCCTTTGATCTTGATACGATACCAGCCATCGTAACGGGCTGTGATTGCACGCAGTCTGCCGTAGAAGGTCGTTCGACACGAACATACCACGGCCTTGCCGTCCAGCGTTGCCGGTTCCCGACAGCGACGCCTTGGGCCTGTGCGAGCAATCCGGTGTGCGGTAAACGAGATCTGTGGTTCATCCGGCTCAGAAACACTGAACGAAATGCTTCGTCCAGTGCCGCATCGACGACCGCAGGGTGAGTCTGTAGTTGAGCGTGAGAGATGGTTTGACCGGAGGCGACCGTCGAAAAACCGTTTGTACGAGGTTCATCGGGCCATTGCATGGCCAGTGGTATGTCAATGGCCAGCAGATCCTGCAGAGTGCGTTCCAGTTGAAGGCTTGTCAATACCGCGCGAGAACTCGGCCCATAATCGCGTTGTGGTTTTTTTGACGAAGTTACAGCCATTGTCCGGTTTCGTACAGAAACGCAGACGATTTCGCTGCAGGCACGGAGCCTGAAGCGTGGGGAGGCATTTCACCCGCTTCGACACGATCGAAAATACGCACTCACTGTTCAAAGTTGCCGCCTGTGTTCAGTTCCGTCGAGAGACGTTGCAGATCCAGGGCCGCATCGGCGACGGGACCGCTGTGACATTCGAAGTAGTAAGATTTCCGGAATGACGCTGTCGTGCGGGACAGGTCTGACTCAACGGCACAAACGAAGGTGTTCGGCCGGCCGATGAACATCACACTGAACAGGACACACAGATTCATGATGAAGACAAGTTCGGAATGTCGACTCGTGGTAAACTCCACTGGACGGCAGGCGGGCAGAGAAGGGACCGAGACGTCTTAAGATTATGGCTGTAGGGTGCCGCTTAGAACATACGAAAAGTCACGGCTGGGTTCCGTCACGCATACTGGTTTTCCGATCGGGAATGCAACCAACGCCTGATGCGGACTGTCTTTCATTCTGAAACACCACCACCGGGCCCGATCACGTTCCGGTGAAATTCAGTTCATACCGAGCGTGGCGGCGAAGCAGGCTCGATAATCGGCTGAAGCAGTATCAGCGGCGCTGACATCAGGCCAGCATTGGGCTGCATTGGGCTGTCGCGTGTCAGGCGCCACGTTGATACAGGGACGCGCCACCATTGAATGACTACGCCTGCGGTTCTGTCATGCTCATCGGATCCAACGCTTCCATCAGGACGTCCGGCGGAAGGATGTCCTGTTCAGTGCATAGTTCGCGAATGGTTTTACCTGACTTGAACGCCTCCTTTGCCAGAGCCGATGCTTTTTCGTAACCGATGTGTGGGTTGAGACTGGTGACCATAGAAAGACTTTTCTCAACAGCGGCCTCGCACGCTTCCGGATTGGATTCCATCTGCAGCAGACAGAATTCGACAAAAGCGTTGATTGCATTGGACAGCAGCATGATGCTTTCCAATGTGGTCTGTCCCATCACCGGCATCATAATATTAAGCTGAAACTGTCCACCCGTTGCTCCTGACATCGTAATCGTCGCATCATTGCCGATCACACGAGCACAGACCTGCATCATGGACTCACACATGACTGGATTTACCTTGCCGGGCATGATGGATGATCCCGGCTGCAGATCGGGCAGCTTCACTTCGTAGAAGCCACAGCGCGGGCCGGATCCCAACCATCGGATATTATTGCTGACGTTAAACAGAGTGGAGGCAATGGCCTTCAGCTGAGCATGACATTCGACCAGACCGTCACGTTGAGCGTTCCCTTCAAAATGATCCGCGGCCTCCACAAACGAAACTGCTGTTGTTTCGGCCAGAACGGAGGCGACGCGGCGGCCGAATTCCGGGTGAGTGTTAATTCCGGAACCGACGGCCGTGCCCCCGACCGGCAGCTCCAGGACTGCCGCGATGGCGCGTTGCGCTCGTTCGACTGACAACTGCAGCTGCCGTGAAAACCCTCCGAATTCCTGTCCCAGACGCAGTGGCGTGGCATCCGCCAGGTGAGTGCGACCGATTTTGATGATCTGATCCCACGCCACCGCCTTGTTTTTCAGCTCGTCACTGAATCGCTGCAGGGCAGGAACCAGGTCGTTGTGAATGGCGGTACCGACGCCAACATGTATTGCCGTCGGGAAGGTGTCGTTTGTGCTCTGCCCCATATTCACATGATCGTTGGGGTGGATGGTTTTTTCAGCGGCAAACCGATCACCACCAAGAATTTCGATGGCCCGATTGCTGATCACCTCATTGACGTTCATGTTGCTTGATGTGCCGGAACCGGTCTGAAACACATCGATTGGGAACTGGTCATCAAGTTCACCGTCCGCAACTTCCTGGCATGCCTGAAGCATTGCCGTAACCTGGTCGTCATTCAGTGGTTTTTTGCCTGTATCTGTCAGCTTCCCCAGATCGCGATTTGCGACGCCACAGGCATATTTAACGCGTCCCATCGAATGAATCAGATCGGGTGGCAGTTCCCAGCCGGAAATTGGAAAGTTTTCAACGGCTCTCTGCGTCTGAGCTCCGTAAAATGCATCGGCCGGCACCTGGACTTCACCCATTGAATCGCGTTCGGTGCGAAATTCTGACATGACTATCTCTCTGTAATTGGAACGGTCCCGTTTCTTTACTGCCTACAGCTGTGGTCAGCTGATATAGTATAGACTGGCAGGCGTGCTTCCTGCCTTAATGCAAACGGAAAGTCTCAAATATGATCAGCCGACGTCTGATATTGGTTCTGCTGTCGCTCGTCATGAGCACCGGGTGTTCCGGTCTGGTGGAACCGCAAACTTCCCAACGAAAACAAACGGCGAAAATCAAGTCGACAGACGACATCGGAGAATTCAAGGCGGCAGACGGCAAACAGACTGTCAGTTCCAAAGTCAGAATGTCGAATCCGCTCACGGGGGCACTGGATGCCTATGAGCCGACCAAGCAGAAGATCGGTGAGTTGCAGATTCAGCGTTCAGTGGACATCTTTAACGCCATAGAAGGTCGCTATCCGAAAGACCACGAGGAGTTCATGACAAAGGTCATCAAGGCGAACGGGATTCGTCTGCCGCAGCTTGGTCCGGACAAGCAGTATCAATACGACGTTGCGAACCACACTTTGATGGTCGTTAGTGAAGCCGCTGCCGACTAACCGCCTGAGCTGTTTCGATCTGATCGCGCAGCCACTCGGCGCTCTGGTGGTACACGTAGGTTGCCAGCGAGTGTTCTGATCTTCCAAGACGAACATACCCTCGCTCACCGATTGATTCATGGAAACCTGGCCCGGCGGAGAGTTCAATGATCGCGTGAAACCGGGGCTCTGCGAGTCTCAGTTCATTCTCTGAATCAGACGAATCCGCTACCACCGGCAGAGTACCCCCGGCCGGCGATGCCAAAGCGGGAGACGGCAGCTGCGTGGAAGCCCGTGGAGTGACCCGCTGTACAATTCCAGTCGAACCCGCTCTTGTGCCAATTTTCAGAGCGACGGTCGTTCCGCACTGTTTCACAGCCAGACTGAAATCTTGCTGTGCGACGGACACAATCAGTTCGCGTGGCTGACCATCGTCCACGATTAGCAAATCATCGCCCTGATTCACATACGTATCGGCAAGGTCGTTAAGTTTGCGAGCAACAACCCGTCCGGATGTTGCTGCGACAATGGTGAGCCCTTCAGCCTGTTTCCGGGTTTCCGCAAGCTGTATCTGCAGGGAAGACAGGTTTCCCCGGGCCACGCAAGCCGCACCGGCATCGTGCTCATTCATCGCAATCTGACGCCGAATGGTTTCCTGCTGCACCTGCAGCTCAAGGTCTGTAAGCTTTGTCGTGAGCTCATCATTTGTCAGAATGATCAGCCGGTCGCCTTCATTGACCAGTTGCCCGTCGGATACCAGCACCTCCCTTACAAAACCATCGACAGTGCTGCGAATTCGACAGCCCTCGTGAAGCTCGACTGTCCCGGGAGCCGTTGATGCGAATGGTACCGGAAGCTTAAACAGTACGCCACAGGCGAGGATCAGCAGCAGCCCGACAATTACTCCGCCTCGCAGCAATCGAGCAGGATCTGAGTCTCTTAGTCGTATCGTTGTCTGAAGTGTTTTCCACGCGGGCAGTCCGAACCACGCGACCATGCCGGCGACGGCCAGAAAAATGCCCGCACCATGAAAGAACACCGACGCTGCGATCATCAGCGTAGCGCAAACCAGAAGTTTCCAGAATGCAGCCGCCAGACCATAAATACGGAGCGTCCATAAATGATGTCCGGTGACAGCAGGGGAGGTGTTACGTAGTCCCACCAGCAATCCTCCGAGCAGCTGCTGCACAGATTCTGAGGATCGTGTGTAGAGGTTCGGAATATTCAGAAGATCGGAAAGGATGTAATAGCCATCAAAACGCATCAGGGGGTTCGCGTTAAACAGGATTGTCGACAGACTTGCCATCACGATGACATTGTACATCAGGTGGGAAAGCAGTTGTGATTCCAGGTGTGACCAGGCGAACACTGCGACCGACGCCAGGAGGAGTTCCACGTACATTCCGGCGGCGGCCGTATGAATTCGCTGCCAACGCGACGAGAATCCCCATGAACAAGTCACATCGACATAGGCCAGAGGAGCAAAGAACGCGAAAATGATGCCGGTTTCCCGCACACAGCCGCCATAACGCTGGCAGGTCAGGCCGTGAGCCGTTTCGTGACACAGTTTCAGCACGATCCAGGCCAGCAACAGCCACAGCCAGTTATCCGGTGCACAAACCGTGGTTGCAGCAGCCTGGAATCGTTGCCATTCGTGGCCGACCTGAAGCATGGCCAGAAGCATTATGCCCAGCCCAATAAGAGTGGACGAAGGAGAAAACATCCATCCGCAAAATGGTCTTAGTCGTTTAAGCAGTTCGTCCGGGCAGCCCAATGGAACGCGAATCCAGAAGGGATTGCATCTATGCAACAGATGGGCCCCCGCAGGTTTCTTCGCAGTTCCGCTATCGCCGGCTCCTGAGCAATCATCGACAAAATTCGCGATTCCTCGTTCCAGCAACCACGAATACAGTGAGAGTGCCTTTTGCTGACTGAATGCGTCGGCGCCCTGAGTGCGCGAGGTAATTGCCAGTGCTTCACAGAATGTTGTGTGACCATCCAGCAGCGACAGAAAAACGTATTCCGTGTAGCCGATGCGGTAGTATTCAGAGCAGGACGGGACTTCGATATTATAAAACACTTCGTCGCCGTAGACCTGAGGATTGAACTTCAGGTCAGGCCGCAGCGATACTCGCGTGCGCGTCAGGTCAACTGTTGAGGCGTCCGGGGCTGAGAGCATGGTCACCATCCCAGCCAGCCGGTGATGTGAGCCACAGGCTTGTGAAACAGGTTCCAGCCAATCGCCCGCGCACCGGTAGAAACTTTTGCTGTACCCTTCATTCCGGGACGCAAAGTCGTTGAGCCGTTTTCGAATTCGGCTTCTGCGACAAATACATTTTCCTGGTCCCGAAGCTCACTACGAGGATGAATTCGCAGAATCTGAGCGTTGAAAGTTTCGCTCGGCATGGCATTCAGATGAAATGACAGGGTCATGTTGCTCCTGACATGTCGCACGTCTTCTTCGGGAATCTCAATTTCAACGACCATACGCTCCAGCGGTGCGACCTCAAACATCGACTGTCCGGTTTCCAGCGGCACACCTTCCGTGTCTTTCAGATCGCCGGACACAACAACGCCGTTCATCGGACTGCGAATCTCAAGGTTCTTCTCACGGGCCGTCAGCAATGCTGCGCGAGTTTCAAGACGTTCAAGCTCATGACGCGCGATCGCTGCCAGTCCGAATTCCTGCCCGGACAGATGCGAATTATATTCGTTTCGGGCTTTGCCGATGTCGGCACGTATTCCGGCCAGTTCCCACGTCAACTCACGACCGTCCAGTCGAGCCAGCAGATCATCTTCCTGGACAACGTCTCCGGGTTCAACAAGGCAATCTTTCAGCGGAGCGGAGAATGGTGCCGCAACAAATCGCCTGGAAACAGGCTGCAGTTCAAGGTCGCATTGAACTTTGTAATCCATTGGGATCGACAGGACCGCTGCCAGCGCAGCGGTCACCATGGCGGTGGTTCGTGCAACTTTTTTAGTTAGCGCAGTACCGATAGCTGAACGAATCAGCCGCGTCACGGTCCTGGAGGAGCGATTCTGCACGTTCAGCGCGTTTGCGATGGATCGTTCTCCCGCACGCAGAAACCCTAACGTATTTTTGGCACGTGCTGCGGTTTGCTCCGGGGGAACGCCCCTCGTACAAGTATTGTCGTGAGTCTGTATGGCCCCGAATGTGACCAGGATGGCTCCGACATTTACTCCTGTGGCCGTTCGCAATGGACAACCCACAACGCTGACTGCGCCAACACAATCCGCGAATTGCTGATGAGCGAGCAAGGCATGGCGATTGCCGGAATCGCTGGTGGGATAGATGGAGGCGGTTGAACGAGCGATGGATTCCTGAAGTGCACTTTCTGTAATTCGTGTGGCGTCGGAGAACCGATCGACATCAGCCACTTCCGATGATACGGCAAGTCCACAGGCCGTCGTCTCTTCGGGGCAAATACCCAGCAGCACACTACTGGCCCCCAGAAATCGCTTGAGCTCTGCCACCACGCTTCGATGTGCGTCATCCGCACCTTTACATTCCAGAATTCGCCCCGTCAGATCAACCAGGGCAGCGACGTGTTCGGAGTTTTTTAACAGCTGACGGGCTTCTTTTGCCAACAGCCATTGAGATATTTTGGCGGCTGCCAGATCGATTCCGGTTTGGCGGGCCACGTTGTCACATTCGTCCGTGTCATTGATGATGGCAACCAGTGAACACGTGGGACTCACGGGTACACTAGTGGCGACGGTGCGTTCGGATGTGATAGACGCCACAACAGTTTTTCGTTGCAGAGCGGCGTCGCGGCAAATCCGAACCAGCGTCTTCTGCGTATTTGGAGCGAGTTCGTCAACGGGACAGGTGAGCCCTTCCAGACGATCTGTGCTGCCGATCTGACGTGTGGCAGCAGTGTGCCATCCAACGAAGACGGCTCCGGCGAACTTCTGAAGAACGTCAGCAGTTGCCGCCTGAGCGTCTTCCAGAGATACGCAGGAGAAAAGTGCTGCATGCAGTTCTTCGGAAAACTCCGCCGTGACTGGTGAAGAGCGAGCATTTGGGACGGTGGTTGCGATAGAAGGAACAGCCGTCACGCCGGACGCCATGATGGAGTGTCCCAAAAGGTCTTCGATTGTGGCGTTCGCTACGTGCGTGACCCTGCGTTTCAACAGCGGTACATCCGACGCAGAAGCGTCGAGTGAATCAGGGTGACGAGCGACGAGAGGAGGAGTCTCCTTCGCTGTGGGGACTACCGGGGCGTTTTGCATTTGTCCTAGTTCGTTCGTGTGGGGGCCCTGGCTAAAGGGGCGAACGGGGGGATACTATGGTCAAGTAACAGAACGGATTTTTCGCCGCTGTGCCATTTCTGTTCTGGATTCGGCAAACGCACTTTGACGCGGAAGGTGCCGCTGGCGGCGTCTACTGTGGGAGAAACATATTCCACCGTCGCCAGGGCCGGCGCTGAAGTTGGTCCAATCTGCAACTGAACGGGCGTGCCGGCAACAATCTCCTGACGGCGGTCCACCGGCACTGAGAACACTACTCGCAGCGGATCCAGCTGGACGATTCTCATGACGACCGGATCCGTCGGGGATACGAACTCGCCGCTGTCTTTGCGCACTTCGTCTACAACTCCTTGGATCGGGGACAGAATGTGTCGTTGCTTCACCTGCGCCTGGATTCGTGCGTACTCAAGCCTCCGGACGGCCAGGTCTTCCTGCACTGATTGAAATCGTGCTTCCGCAATTCGGATCTCACCTTCAACGCGGTCCAGTTCCCGTTGACTGGCATGGTTTCGACGAAATAATTGTGTCAGCTTTTGAAGCTCAACCGCTTTCAGTTCCAGCTGAGTTGTGGCGTACTGAAGTTCGCCTTTGGCGGACATGCCGGCTTTGGCAACAGCGAGCGATGCTCGCAGAACCGCATCGTCCAGATTGGCAAGCAATTGCCCGGCCTCAACAGCGTCGCCTTCTTTAACTGTGACTCTGGCAAGAATGCCCATCTCAGATGCAGCCATGTTGATGTCCGCATAAGGTTCGGTGAATCCTTCGATTACGGGCGAAACATCAGCTTCTTCAGCAGACTGGGACTGATCGCCAGTTCGTCCGCCGCGCAGTTCGTCTGCCGGTGCACTTCCGGTGACTGCGATGGGCGACACAACAAGCACGAGCAGACTCGCGACAACCTGTCTTGATGTGATTCTGTGAGGGGACATTTGAGACCTCGTGCTCTTCGTCTCTGGTGATTCGCTCCGAAATAGCAAGATATCTAAGGAGCAATGCTGTGGTATGAGAGCTTTCCGGCAAGACTCCATGATCTGCGCAGATTGTCACAGACCTGGATCGGATTCCGCCGATCACTTATTCGAGGTTAGCTCACGATTTCACCACCTTGCCGCAATTCGGCTCAATTGTGGGGATTCCGAGATTCCTGTTGTTCCGAATGTTCTGGTAAATCGATTCACAGATGGGGACTGTCCCGCCAATCGAGGATATAACCTCCGGAGTCCGGGCTCGATCCGGAGTCAGTCGACCGACTTGAGCCTGTTGTCATACCCGAAAGATTCCTTCGTTGACGTATTAAGAAGAACGTGCCAGCAGATTATCAATCGAACAATCGTAAGGTCTGGAACAGCCTGGCCGACAACGGCAGTCTGTTTGCCAAAGTGGCGACGGACGAAGAATGCCGCCGCCCGCTGAAGGTCCTGGATGGCAGGGGCTGGCTGCCGGAGTCTGTGGCCGGACTGAAGGTACTGTGCCTGGCATCCGGCGGTGGTTGGCAGTCGGTGCTCTATGGCGTAGCGGGCGCTCGCGTGACTGTCGTTGATGTCAGCGAAGCTATGCTGCAACTGGACGAACGTGAAGCCGGTCGTCGAGGCCTGGACATTCAAACAGTTCGCGCGTCGATGGACGATCTGCGAATGTTGGACGACGCCGCTTTCGACATCGTGCACCAGCCGGTGAGCAGCTGTTACATACCGGACCTGTGTCCAATGTATGCCGAAATCACCCGAGTGCTGCGCGATGACGGCATCTACATCAGCCAGCACAAGCAGCCGACCAGTCTGCAAATCAGCCATCGCAACGAACGCCAGCAGTTTGTCGTTGGCGTCGAGTATTACCACACAGGACCTCTGCCACGACAGATCGATCAGGCGTATCGTGAAAACGGTGCGACCGAATATCTGCATCGGCTGGATGATCTGCTCGGAGGCATGTGCCGCAGTGGCCTGGTCATCGAAGATGTTCGCGAGCCGGTCCGAGCAGATTACGATGCCGCCGTCACGCATTACGGGTATCGCGGCCGGTTTATTCCACCCTACATTCGAATGAAAGCGCGTCGCCGGCCCCGGACCAGCGGTGCTGCTAGCTCAGCCACCATCTGGACACCTTAGGCCGAATTCCAAATTCAACTCTGCTATGAGGGAGCTCCAGTCAGCTGCGGCCTTACCACCTGATTCTGACTTTCACTCCGACCGGACCACATCCCGTTGGGGCATTGAGTGGCCGGCGATCACATCTGACCTGTGCTTTTCGTGCTCGCGGGGCGGAAGAAGACACCGCACTTAACAATGACAACAACTCTCATCCTTGTTCCGACGGCGTTCGAATTAAAGATACTTCAGGGTGCGCTCGATGCCGCAATCGATGTTGCGTCCGTTCGCCTGGAATGCTGTGGTTTTGGCGCCATCGCATCAGCGGCGCGAGCGGTCCAGTTGGCGGCAGTGTATGATCCACAGCGAATCATCCTGGCCGGGATTGCCGGGGGAATCAGCGAAGATCTGCAGATCGGGCAGGCCTGTTGGTTCACTGAAGTCGGCGCGTACGGGATTGGGGCAGGTTCGGGTAATCAGTTCAGGACGGCCCACGAAATGGGCTGGCCGCACATTGCCGCGGCGGACTCGTCATCGAAATACAGTATCGGTGATCGGATTCAACTGTCGACGCCGAAAGGCTCACCGCAGCCGAGCGGGGGCCTGTTGCTCACCGTCTGTTCCGCGTCAGCAGATCAGCACGACGTGGACCTGCGACTGGATAAGTTTCCCGGAGCGGTTGCTGAAGATATGGAAGGATTTTCGGTGGCTGTCGCGGGAGAACTGTGTGGTGTTCCGGTCGAAATTGTCCGCGGAATATCAAACACTGCGGGTGACCGCAACAAAGAGAACTGGAGAATCACTGACGCCCTTATGGCAGCATCCGAACTGATGCTCGAAAGTTTGATATGACGGACACGATTCGCCTGGGGATTTCGACATGCCCCAACGACACTTTCACGTTTCATGCACTGATGAGCCGGCTGGTGGACTGGCGGGGTCTTGAATTCGATGTAGAGCTGCTTGACATCCAACAGCTCAACAACCGATTGTTCCTCGGCGAATTTGATGTCGCAAAAGCCAGTTTTTATGCGGCGCTAGTGATCGCGGACCGTGTCGTCGTTCTTCCCAGTGGTTCTGCGCTGGGCTTCGGTGTTGGGCCATTGCTGTTGTCTGCTGATCCGACGGCTGTTCCCGGAGACGAAGGTCAGATGACGTTATGTCCAGGTGAACACACCACCGCCGCTTTGCTGTATCAATTGTTTTATGCCGAGAAAACACAGATCAGACACGTCGTCTTTTCGGAAATTATGCCGATACTGAAGCGGGGGCAAGCCGATTTTGGAGTTTGCATACACGAAGGACGCTTTACCTGGCAGGACCAGGGCCTTGGCCTGGTGGAAGATCTTGGCACTCGCTGGGAACAGGAAACGAATTGTCCTCTCCCGCTGGGGGGAATTGTTGCTCAACGCACACTGTCGGAGTCGACGATCGCAACAGTGCAGGCTGTGATTCACGACTCTTTGCAATTCGCACTCGCCGATCCGGATGCTGCGTTGCCGGCAATGCGTCAATACGCTCAGGAGTTTGACGACACAGTATTGATGAAACATGTCGAACTGTACGTCAACGACTGGACAGTCGACCTCGGTGATGTTGGACATGTCGCACTGAGAGAGATGTCCGAACGGTCCGTCCGCCTGGGATTGGTGAGCGAAGGCAAGCATCTTGAAATACTGCGATGATCAGCCTCAAGAGCAGAGACAGAAGGCGGTGCCGTAAACAAACAAGCGGGCAAAAACGGAATTCCGCAGGCGGATCTGACTTGACCTGGTCCACCGCGCGGCCGATAACTGCGTCCGTAACGTCAGGGAGGCGGGCATGCAAGTGGTTTCTGAAAACAGATCTGACGTTCCTGTCGGTCGCTGAGGCTGTGCCTGCCACTCCCGTATGATTTCAGAAAACTCCGCTGCCATCGGTGCGGCGGCAGCGTTGCTGTCGCTTGACGGTGCTGATAGTGCGGAGCTTTGGGCACCCAGAGAGAAACGCCGTTAATGACAACACGAATCCCCCTGGCTGGATTTACGCTTGTACTGACAGCCGTGCTGTCGACCGTTGCTGTCGGTCAACCGTCTGCCAGGCGGGCAGGCCACAGCCTGGTGACATTTTACGCGATGGGTGACGTCCCGTACGCTCCGCAGGAAGACGTGCTGCTTCCGCAACATGTTGCGGCATTACCGCAGGATGCGGAGTTCGTGGTTCACGTGGGCGACATCAAAGGTGGGGCCACTCCCTGTGATGAGGCGGTGTACGTCAAGGTGGCAGGCATGCTCAGGCAGTCCATACCTCCCGTGTTTATCATCCCCGGCGACAACGAATGGAACGACTGTACCAATCCGGCAGAGGCATGGGGTTTTTGGGTGAAACACTTCATGCGATTTGATCAACACTGGCACCATCGACTGCCTGTGCATCGCCAGCGGGAGCGAGAGGAAAACTTTTCATTCGTGAAGAACAATGTTCTGTGCGTCGGGCTGAACATCGTGGGTGGACTGGTGCACGATCCGCCGGAATGGAAACAGAGACATGTGACTGACCTGAAGTGGATTCACCGCAACATAAAACGTTTTGGCCACGGCGTAACGAGTATGGTCGTCTTCGGTCACGCCCTGCCGGCTGAGAAACATAATGACTTCTTTATCCCATTCAACGACGAGGCGAGGGAATTCGGGAAGCCGATTCTGTACCTGCACGGCGACGGGCACAAGTGGATTCACGACCGCCCTTTCACGGCCCAGAATATCCTGCGTGTACAGGTGGACCAGGGCGGCATTGCTCCTCCGTTAAAGGTTACAGTCACCGATGCCCCGAAACATCCGTTTGAATTTGACCGACGCAAACCCGATGTGGCCCCAGCGCAGGAGCCGAAGTGATGAAGCCCGGAATATCCACAATTGCGAAAGTTTGCATTATTAATGCCGTCGTCGTGTCATCAGTGTCGATGGCTCGACAGCCCAATGTCGTCGTTATTCTGACGGACGACCAGGGGTGGGGTGATCTCGGTGTAAGTGGCAACACTAATCTTCAGACGCCCAATATTGACTCTCTGGCTCACGACGGAGCGACTCTGGAGCACTTTTACGTCTGTCATGTCTGCGCTCCGACTCGTGCGGAATTCCTGACCGGTCGTTACTACCCCCGTACAGGTGTGAGTGGTGTCAGTCGTGGTGAGGGACGACTCAACGCAGATGAAACGACGATCTCTGATCAATTCAGTGTCGCGGGTTACGCCACCGGAGCGTTTGGGAAGTGGCACAACGGTACTCAGCCGCCTCTGCACCCCAACGATCGTGGTTTTGACGAATATTACGGTTTCACGTCCGGTCACTGGGGGCACTATTTCAGTCCGCCTCTGGACCACAACCGGAAACGGGTTCGTGGCAACGGATTTATAGTGGACGATTTCACCGACCACGCGATCGCGTTCATGAACGCGAACCAAAACCGTCCATTCTTCTGCTACATCCCGCTGAACACACCGCATTCGCCAATGATGGTCCCCGACCGATTCTATGAGAAGTTTCGGGACTGGCATCCTGGTCTGCGGCACCGCGATCCCGATCGGGAAGACCTGATGATGACTCGTGCCGCGTTGGCGCTGTGCGAAAACATCGACTGGAACGTCGGACGGATCCTGACAACGCTGAAAGGCCTGAACCTGCACGACGATACGATTGTGGTTTACTTTTCTGACAATGGTCCGAATTCGTATCGCTGGAACGGGGGTATGAAAGGCAGGAAGGGCTCAATCGACGAAGGCGGCCTGCGCTCTCCGTTGTTTATTCGCTGGCCCGGTCGCATTTCCGCCGGAATTACGATTTCGCAGATCACGGGAGCGATTGATCTGCTGCCCACATTAACCGACCTGGCCGCCGTTAGTCTACAGAAAAGCTACCCGTTAGACGGACGAAGTTTTGGTTCGCTGCTGTTGCAGAGAAATGCGGAATGGCGACCGCGGTCGTTGTTTTCCATCCGCAGGAACCAGGTCAGCGTGCGAACACAGCGTTTTCGACTGGACGCAGACGGTCAGTTGTTTGACATCTTCGTGGATCCGGGACAGCGCCTGAACATAGCCGGTCGTCATGCGGACATCACAGCAACTCTGATTGAAGAAGCCAAACAACATGCCTCAGCAATGAAGGCCTGTTTTGAGGCCAGCGCCGATCGACCTTTTCATGTCGGCTACGGTCCATCCACAACGCTGCCGGCAAGGGACGGTATGGGGCATGGAACCATCAAACGAAGCTCCAGGGCGCCGAATAACTCATTTTTCACCAACTGGACCGCCAGTGACGACTATATCAGTTGGCACATTGACGTTGCCAGGACCGGTAACTACGACGCGACAGTGTACTATACCTGTGCAGCCGGGAACGAAGGCGCGACGATTCGGCTGTCGGCAGCGGGTGCGGATTCGGTCCGGACAAAAGTGACGCAGGTATTCAATCCCCCACTATACGATAAGTCCAAAGAACGAGTGTCTAATTCACACTACTTTGTGAAGGACTTCGCGCCACTTAAGCTGGGCGCTCTGATGCTTCACAAGGGTCACGGAGAATTGAGGCTCAGTGCTTCTGACATCGTGGGTGCCCAGGTCGTCGATGTACATTCGATTGAATTGAATCTTATCAATTGAGAATGACATGATCAGTCTGTCGTCGGCTCTGGTCATCGCGTTGCTGTTTCCTGCGACTGTACTTCGGTTCTGCGAACGTACGTTCACAGAACCGCTGACCGGGAACGCCTGGTTGCAGACAGAAGCGACTGGCGTACGGCAAGACAGCGTACGCCGGGCTGCCGGTGTCCGTGGCGCAGGTGGATGTTTCCGGCCGGTGCGAAGTCGCTGCGGACAGCGCTGACGATCCGCGGGATGGGAGGCTTCCACTGACCGGCGAAGCTGCGTGTGCCGGATTCAGAATTCGACTGCATCGGGTGAATTGGATATTGTCCCTGTGCATCTGCCGCGCAGATCCGTCGGCGACTGCAACCACTTCGGCTGGAGGAGGCGAGCGGTACAGAACATTCGCCTGCGGCTCGGCCCGCAAGCACACGGAACCGTCAGTAGTCTCGTCGAGCCACGTACAGGCAGCCCACACACAGCATGGCGATGAGGAAGATCACGTTGTCGCGGATGACCGGAACCGGCTCGAAGGTGTCCCGCTGCTGCTGAAGATTGTCGCCGTTTGCCATCCACGGTGGCGTTCCCGTGGCCAGCACGGACTGTTTACCGCTCATGATATAGGTGACGAACTCGTCCAGTTGCGACGGTTTCGGCAGAACCGTCCAGAGAGGCTGAATAACATAGTCATACAAGTCATAAACCCACGTTGTCTGTTCGGACCATTCATCTGAACGCTGACCGGTCGAGACGTCGTATTTGCGAACGGCGAGGCGGCCATTGGAAACAAGGAGTTGTCCGTCAGGGGAATATGCGACGGCTGAACAGGCTCCATTTTCGGGAGGATGCCACGTGATCGGCCGACCGGTACTTCCATCAAACAGAAAAACGTCTTCGGCGTGTGTCAGGATCGCCAGACTGGAACCGTCAGGCGCCGCCGTGCAGAGTCGTGGCACAACGCCGTCAGCAAGTTGTTGCTCGTGGACAGTCTCCAGAGATCGTGCGTTCAGCACTTGGATTTTCCCGCTGGCCAGTGCCAGCACTGCGTGCATCCCCGCAACATTCATGACGGCAGATTCATCAGTGTCGAAATCTCTTGACTGAATGAGAGAATACGATCCGTCATCCAATGCTTTCAGCTGGTGCAGATGACCATTTCCGAACAACAGCAGTTGGTTGTCGTCCGGATTGATTGCCGCAGCAAAGTTCTCGCCGAGGTCCGGCATGTCTTTGGGCTGTACCTGCTTAAATGCCTTGCCGGCTCCGCTCAATATTCCTCCGGTGATGTTATCCAGAAAATCAGCTCGACGCTGTTGCTGTTCCGTCTGACCAACGTATTGGTAAATTCGCTGTGACGAAGGCAGAAGCACCCGGCCGTCTTTGCCAATCAGGACGGTTGTCACGACTTCGGGTACACGGCCCAGAGACACTCGCTCCCAGCCATCCTCCGCGTATCCAGTGACGAGCTGAGGCGGGCCAAATCCACCGAATCGTGATTCCGCAAGTTGCAGGGCATATATTCGGTCGCTGTGGGAATCGTAGACCGGAGCAAAGCGTACTCCGGTGGCCAGAAATCTTCGAGCGAAGCCGGACATACTGTCGGGCGGTTCTTCGAAGGTCTGCTGCCAGTGTGATGATTCGGCATTCCAGATGTACGTGTTCTGTTCGCCATCCACGGCTAGTATACCCGTGTCGACGATCGCAATTTCCTTGATACCCCGATCGTTCACAAGCCGATCCTGCAACGCTGTTTCTGTCACACCGACGACCTGCAGGCCGGTCCAGAACAGCACGACCAGCACAAGTGCGACGATGGAATTTCTCCAGATTGCTCCCGCGACGGCCGAAACCGAGTAGTAGACCATGAACAGAAAAACGTAAACCGGGATACACCACAACAGCTGATGCTGCCACGACCCCATGCGTATACCAAGCAGCAGCCAGATACCGGTCACCAGAACGGATGCATACAGCAATGTGAAAATACAACCTCCCAGAAATTTGGTGACGAACAGCCAGCTGCGATGAACAGGTTTGCTGAGCAGTAACGCTATTTCGCCCGGTTCAAAGGTTCGAGGGATCAGGCCGGCAGTAACCAGCAGTGATCCGAAGACACCAAGAAATCCAAGAAACACGCCGACAACCCGCACGACAATCTGATCAAAGATCGGTTCAAACTGCGATGGGGTCAGTGGAATGGGGCCGATTACGGTTGCGTTGGCATAGCCCAGGGAAATCGCATTGCTGTCAGCGATGTCAATTTCCCGCCGGAAAGCGGCCGCCAGCAGCAGCAGATTGCGACGCTGCAGACTACTGTCGCTCAGCCCGGGCTGTTGCAGCAGATTACTGGCCTCATCCGGCAGCCGGACATCTTTCCAACTGTCGACATCGTAGAAATGATCGGCTTTCAGAAGTTCGTTAAGCTGATCCACAATCTGCCGCTTCAACGGATTCGCTCCAGGCCCTCCGCGTCGCCGCGGGCGATTTTCGGATTCAGGATTCAGCAGATCTCTAGCGCGCTTCTGTTGTGCGTCGTTCAGCAGGCTCCACAGATGGGCGGCCGGGGTGTTCTGTTCTTCTGCTCCGTTAACCAGTCTTGTCAGCAAACGTTCCGGCTGCCGCACTTCACTGCGGCGCAATTCAGTCGCCTTGTCCGTGCTCAGGCCGAATGGTGCCAGCAACAGCAGGATGCTTACGATTCCCGCCAGAGCGATCAGCAGGACTCGCGACGCCACAGCTTCGCGAAATGAATCCTTCAGAATTGCCAGGTAAGCGTTCATGCTGTTTCCTCCCGAACAATCTGCAGGAAAGCTTCTTCCAGAGTCAAATCCCTGCGGTTCATGCTCAACAGACTAACGTCGCGGCTTCGCAGCACATCAATAATGCTGTCAACCTGGTGTTGTTCGGGCAGACCGGCGTGAACGTCCAGCACGCCATCACCGACGTCTTCAACCTTTGAAACGGTACTGATCTCAAAACAGCTTTCCGCGGTTGTCCGATCAGCCCTGATGCGGAACACCATCGGCGACTCGGCAATCGCAGCGGTCAGCTCCTTTACGCTGCCGGTCCGGCGCACGCTGCCATTGGACAGAATCGCTACCCGGTCACAGATTAGTTCGATTTCCTGCAGCAAATGACTGTTCAGAAAGATACTGGCCCCCTCATCAGCCAGGCTCCGCAGCACCTCCCGAATTTGCTTCCGCCCAACGGGATCGACGCCGTCTGTGGGTTCATCGAGAATAATCAGGTCAGGCTGATGCAGCATGGCCTGAGCCAGGCCCAGTCGCTGCTGCATGCCCTTCGAATAGCCGCTC
This sequence comes from Fuerstiella sp., assembly GCA_029245955.1. Lineage (GTDB taxonomy): Bacteria > Planctomycetota > Planctomycetia > Planctomycetales > Planctomycetaceae > Fuerstiella. The sequence continues at coordinate 37,017 of JAQWOH010000014.1, forward strand.
ACACGGTCATGTTCACGCCCCTTCAGTCCCACACGCCCCAGCAGGCCGGGAGCACGTCGTCGCACTTCGCCTACCGACAGGCCGCTCAGGCATCCGTAATATTCCAACGCCGTCGAGCCTGTCAGGTGTCGAGGAATACGATGGTTCTCCGGCAGGTAGCCGACTCTTCGTCGTGCTGCGATCTCGCCGGCAGCATGTCCCAGCACTCGGGCATCCCCCGAGGTCTTCCGCACGATACCCAGCAGGACTTTGATAAGGGTTGTCTTGCCGGCGCCGTTGGGCCCAAGGAGCCCGTAGATCTGCCCCGAAGGGACATCCAGCGAAACGCCCTCCAGCGCATTGACGGTCCGGCGACGGAGCACGCCACTGCGGTAAATCTTGCGCAGGTCCTGAACCTGAATCACTGACTCGGCGATCACCACTCGGATACCTCACAGATCACGACAGGAATGTTTTGAACTTAGTTTAAGCCGAAAATGACCATCTACGGTTTCCTGATGAACTCGGACGCATAGCTTCTGACCTGTTGACCGTTCAATACGTGAAACATGCGCAGTTTCTCAACAGTTGAAGCTCCAAAACGTGACATCGGAATGTGGACAATCTTCTTTTTATGCGTGGTTGCCAGTCGTCGCCAGCCAGCTCCGGGGGCCGCATGACTCAGCAGGGCGATGTGCTTTTCCCTGCTGTGGTACAATGCAGCTGCCAGCAGTCGCTCTTCAAGCGTGTCAGCGAAGTCAAACCGGGGATCCCGGAATACGTCTGGAATATGTCGGGGGGGGAACAGAAACATACATCCACCATAGCGGGCCACCGCAATGCCCGGACCAAGCACTTCCTGAGTAAAGTCCGTGGCAAATAATGACAGTGTTGATTCGTCGTGGTTTTCCGCGTGCCATGTAATTCGCCACGGATAGTCACGCGGATCGGCCGGCGAATCAAACAGCATAACCACGCAGTCCAGGTCGCCGCGCGCGGGGGGAAACTCTTTTACAAACAGATCACCTGTGTGCCAGTTTCGTAGTGTTTCACGAATATCCAGTCCGTCCTTCATGCTGGCACTGAACTTCTCTGTTCTGGCCAGGTCATTACCCAGCAGGTTCAGAGCTGCATCCTTGATGTGAGTGCGAAAACGTTCGATCGCGACATCTTCGGGTGGCCAGCTGCATTGGCCAAACGGATTCCACGTCTTTTGCCACTGAATCTGATGTCTGCGTTCCGGGCGAGCCTGCAGGCTGCAGTTTCTCCAGACGACAGGATGTCCCGGTAAACGGTTGACGAGTTTCAGCAGGGTGGAGTCCGGCAATATGCCGCATTCGATACCAAAACGGAGCTCCGGATATTCGTCGGTGTTGGAGTACGGATAGTCGCGGGCGGTTTCTGCCAGATGTATGGCGAACTGGTCGCCGGCGATCTGCTGCGCTGCGGTGATCAGGGTGTACAGGTCCGGTGTAAAACGTCGTTCCATCAGCGACAGATTGCGAATGTATTTCAAAAGTACCATCAGCAGTTGTGGCGTTATGGGCCTGCTCCGACTTTTGAATTCAAGACGGTAACGATCGCGAGCGGCCAGCAGAAGTGCCTTGATTCCGTCGATGGACAGGTTTTCGTCATCATCCAGCGTTGATCGTGCCTGTTCGTAGAGCCCCGTAATAAACGGCAATTCCCCCAGCATGAACGTCAGGGTTCGAGGTTCGACGGAAAAAATTCGGGCGGGATTTGTCGGAGACTGCGGAGCTGCGGGGCGATCGACAACAGACTGATAGGCGTCTCGTATCCACGGCCAGTCCACGACACTGCACACAAACAGAATCGACTTCCTGGTCTTAGCCAGGCGGTGCAGTTCGTTGGCCATCCAGTCAATGCGGCGACTATGAGCCGCATCTGCGGGCGGAGCAACGGATGGCAATGTGGCGGCTGCGAATCGATCGGAGGATACTTGTTTCAACGCATAGGGATCAGGCAGCACGGCACTGACCGGCCGATAATGTTCGTCTTCAATGTCGATGAACTCTCGAGCAATGTGTTCCTGCAGCGCAATGCGGAGCGCCGCTATAACGGGTTGACACGGATCAATCGGCACAAAGCTGGCGCGGCCATCATCGCCTTCGTCAAAGTCATCATTTTCGTGGGCTGGTGAATAATCGTTCGTTCCACTGAACTCCGCATGGGGTTCCCGCTGCAGTACCGCGCTGACATTCGGAAGCCACTGCACCCCCGTTTCCACTTCGATTCTGAGTGAGGGCGGCAGCGGAACCGCCACGCAGTCGAAACTGTGTGACAGCATCAGGCGACGCACTTCCACCGCAAAGTCGCCGCTGCCGTGAACAACCGGCAGGACAGTCACTTGACTTCCCAGTCTTAGTACGTCAGATATCCTGCTCATTACGCCCACTTCATTACGCCGGTGCGGTCGGTCATAATCCTCATCGACTTCCTCCTGTTATCGTTTCCCCGTCTCTCTGTAGGCGGCACGCTGTACTTCGTATTCTTCGGCAGTCAGTGTGATTTCAGCGGCTTCTGTGTTTGAGTCCGCTTCAAAACACTGCTTCAGGAACGGGACGCACCAGCCGCAGCCAGTCCCGGCTCCTCCACATTCGCTTAACTGACTGGCAACTTGTGGTCTGTGAACGCGAATATGATTGACGACCTTACGTTTGGTGACATGAAAGCAGTAGCAGAGTTTGTCATCCAGTTCCACGTTAAGACCCGGTAAGGTTGAAGTTTAGAGGGTGTCAGCACGATGAAACCATTTTCGTTCCGACATTTCGCCGTCGTTCCAATTCGTGCGGTTTGGGTCTAATATACTGTTTTTGCAGATCAGCGTCTCATGGGACTGCGTTCGCAGCCACTGTTATTTGTTACTGGGCAGTTGCAAAGTTAAAGTATGGCCGGTCCGGAAACCTCAAAAAGTGCTGTTGTTACGGCGATCGTTGGTAATGCGTGTGTGATGTGCGCGAAGTTCGTGGCGTACTTCGCAACTGGCTCAGGGGCGATATTGTCTGAGGCGATTCACACCTTTGCCGACCTGTTGAATCAGATTCTGCTGCTGGTGGGTATTAAAAGGTCAGCGAACGATGCCAACGAGAACTACGCGTATGGCTATGGAGCCGAACGTTATATCTGGGCCTTGATTTCTGCGGTGGGGATATTCTTTCTGGGCTGCGGTGTCACTGTTTATCACGGCATTTCTTCGTTGGTTCATGCACATAAGCCTGTCAGTGAATTTGGATGGGCCGTCGGAGTTCTGGTCGTTTCGTTCCTGATTGAATTCTACGTATTGACTGTGGCCGTCCGCTCTGTCCGAAAATCTGCGGCCGGCCAGCCGTTCTTTGCATATCTTCGCAGGGAAGCGGACCCGGCTGTTGTGGCCGTCGTCCTTGAGGATGCTGCGGCCTGCGTGGGAATCCTAATTGCGTTCGCCGCGATTGGTCTGACATGGCTGACGGGCGATCAGTACTGGGACGCTATTGGTTCCATCACGATCGGTATATTGTTGGGCTGTATCGCCTGCTGGCTGATTCAGCGCAATCGCAGTCTGTTGGTCGGCGAAAGTGTCCCACCACACATTCGCGCGCAGTTGCTGAAGATTCTGAATGAGAATCCGACTGTCGAGGAAGTTGTCGACCTGCGCACAAGAATTCTGGATACCAGCACGTACAGGATCAAGGCAGACATTCACTTTGATGGTTCTGCTCTGGCCGAACAGAAACGGCATGAACTGCGTGGCGAGTATGAAGGGATTACGTCGTACGATGAATTTGAAACGTTTGCGATCCGCTACGCAGACGAAATCGTGGACCTGCTGGCCGACGAAGTTGACAAGATTGAACGCAACATTCGAAATCAGATTCCTCAGGCAGAACACATGGACCTGGAGGCGGACTGACTCAGGAAGACGCTGTTGACGAACTGCTGCCACCGATCCTGGTTACGCGCGGGTAACTGCAACATCTCTGCGGCTCCCGACCGCATGCTCACCTCACCTGTTCTTCTGGAATGTATTCCCATGCTGAAGCACCTGACCGTCGTAATTATGTGTTTAGGGCTGTTGACTGGTATTACGGTTGCTGATGAAGAATTGACGGTGGCGACAGCGCTGGCTCAACGGATCATCGATGCTCAGTTACCACTGCGCGAAGTTCAGACGTACGCTGAGTCCCGTGTGCTGCCAATGGTGAAACCTGAGACGGTTGCGGAATGGGAGACTTACATCGAGAACGTCCGCCAGGAGGTTCTCGATAAGGTGGTCTTTCGCGGTGAGGCTCAGCGGTGGCGTTCTGAGCCGACGCAGGTGCAATGGCAGGAAGTGCTTGAAGGTGGTCCTGGATATCGAATCAGAAAGCTTCGATATGAAGTTGTGCCGGGAATGTGGGTCGCTGCGCTGCTCTACGAGCCTGCTCAACTGACCGGTCGTGTTCCGGTTGTCATGAACGTTAATGGACATGACCGTATCGACGGAAAGGCCGCCGACTACAAGCAGTTGCGCTGTATAAATCAGGCAAAACGCGGGATGCTGGCGCTGAATGTGGAGTGGCTGGGCATGGGGCAGCTGGCATTGCCGGGTTTCAGCCATTACAGCATGAATCAGCTGAACCTGTGTGGAACCAGCGGTCTGGCACCGTTTTATCTTGCGATGAGCCGTGGTCTGGATGTCTTACTGCAGCACAAGAATGCGGATCCGGGCCGAGTTGCGGTGGCAGGACTGTCCGGTGGAGGATGGCAGACGATCTTCATCAGCTCACTGGACAAACGTGTAACGCTGGCCAATCCAGTTGCAGGCTACTCCAGCTTCCGGACGCGCGGCCGGTACCAGAGTGATCTGGGCGACTCAGAGCAGACGCCATGTGATCTTGCCATGATCGCGGACTATACACATCTCACTGCGATGCTTGCGCCCCGTCCGGTGCTGCTGACGAAGAACGCAGACGATAACTGCTGTTTCAAAGCAGAACATGCTCTGCCGCCCCTGCTGCACGCAGCTCAGCCTGTCTATCAGCTGTATGGCAAACCTGCGAATTTGCGATATCACATTAATCATGATCCCGGTAATCACAACTTCGGACTCGATAATCGACAGCAGCTGTACGGAATGCTTGGTGACTTTTTCTTTTCTGATGAAAGGGGGTTTGATGCGGCAGAAATCCCCAGTGATGATGAGGTGAAGTCAAAGGAGGATCTGTTGGTGAAACTTCCGGAAGATAATCTGAATTTCAACACGCTGGCCCTGCAACTCAGTGATCACCTGAAAAGAAGTCTGCCGGTCTCTGCGGCATCAGTGAACACCTGGCAGAGTGATCACAGGAAGACACTTCGAAAGACTGTCCGTGCAGAGAAATTTGACGTGCTTGCCATTCGCCAGTCGCAGAAGGAATCAACATCCCTGTCTGCTGCGTGGTGGTGGCTTCGCATGAACGGAGACTGGACAGTGCCTGCCGTGGAATTGCGAAAACGTGGTACAACGCCTGAAAAGCTGGCAGTCGTTCTGTCTGATGACGGAAGGTCTGCGGCTAACGCGGAGGTCGAAGAACTGTTGAACTCAGGGTACAGAGTTCTTGCGATGGATCCGTTCTACTTTGGTGAATCAAAAATCGCTGAACGGGACTTTCTGTACGCAATTCTGGTAGCCAGCGTCGGTGATCGTCCGCTTGGGATTCAGGCGGGGCAGGTCGTGGCGGCGGCCACATGGGCGCGTGCCGAATTTGGATGCGATGCGGTGACGATCGTCGCTTCGGGTCGTCGTACATCAGTCATAGCGCTGACCGCGGCGGGGCTTTCGGCCCGTGCTATAGACGCTGTTCAGCTGCGAGATTGTCCCGGCAGTCTGCGAGAATTCATTGAGCAGAATCAGGGGGCGAATCAGATCCCCGAATTGCTGTGCTTTGGCCTGCTGAAACATTTTGACATCGCCCAGTTGGTCGCGTTGGCGGCGCCTCGGGCTGTCTCCATTGTTGCCGCTTCCGGTCGAGTCAAAACCGAACTGTCCGTGATTCGCGATGCCACAGCACTCGGGAATGTCCGGTTTTCAAATGACAGCGTTGTACGATGATTTGTGGCTGCGAAGAATGTGCTTTAATGGTCGTTCCGACACGCTTGGCTGCCCGCATCGGGCAGCACAATAAGTGAAAGGCTGTGCTAATAGGCAAACACCGATATTTCACCGCTTCTGACGCTCGGTTGTTGTGTGCGGCGTTCTGTCCCCAGCACCCACCGCACTTCGGCGGTGGGACGTGAATGTGATGCTCGGGGCATGTGTGACTCGGTACGCGGCTGGACATCACACGGATCCAGCATTTCAGTGAACGCCCGCCGCTGGCATCGGCGACGAACGTGAATCGGATCAAGGCCATACCATTCCGGATTTGGACGGAGGATATGCACCGTCTGTTGCTCTGCCAGCAGCGTGAGCCGTTCGTCCAGCTCCTGGCATTTTTGTAGAATTTCCTCCAGCGTCAGTCGACTGAACGGGAACAGCACCGAGCGGAACATAAGAAACCGTAATCGGCCAAGGCGGTGGAGCGCCTGGACGGGTGGCCGCGTGAGAACGATGCGGCAGCGCGGATCCCAGTTTCTCAATCGTTGCACTGATTCTTCTGCTGCCGCAACGACAACCTGCGGTTCGCAGCCGTAACCAAGATCGTTGCCCAGATCTGTGATCAGTGCGTAAGGGGCAGCCATGTTACTGATACATGGCAATGCATCCCAGATTCCGCAACGCAGAATTCCGGGCAGCCGCCCGACTGCGAAACCCGTACGTTCCAGCATATAAGAACGTCCCATACCGTGAGCTGTGTATACGTGCACTGGACTCGGGAAACGCTGACACACCAGGGGAATGAGGCGAGGCCACGCCAGTTTCAGGTTGCTGGCCCCCAGCAGCACAGCGCAGCCTGACTGAGAGCCAACGCCGGGCGTGGTGGTGAGATCGGCATCTGGTTGCGGCAATTTAGTCATTTCGATGATATGTGAGACGGTACAGGAAGCCGGATGGCGGTGCGGTATTGGTGGACCGACCGACAATAATTGAATTCTTTGACTAACACGATCTTAACAACGAGCGGTCGTCGGGCATTGCCAAAGTCAATTGTCCTGTGCCGATGACAACTCGCGCAGAAGATCAAGTGCGTCCGATCTGCTGGTTATCTTTTCGTCCAGTTGTACGTTTCGAACCGTTGTCAGGAGCTGCTTGAAGATCGGACCGGCATCCAGCCCCAGGGATTTCAGGTCCGCGCCGTCAACTAACGTTGGAGGATCCAGGACTTCAACCGGAACACGCCCGCGGTATTCTTCAAGAAACGCAGCGTCGGTTGGGTCTCTGTTTTCACCAAGGGCAGTCGCTGTCAACAGATCCAGCAGCAATGGACTTCGACGATCAGCAAGCACGGGCTTCAGACGGTGCAGCGGGAGTTTCGCGGCATCTGTGCACTCGGTTGCGGCCGTTAATAACCAAGACACGCAGTTGGTTTCATCATTCGACAGTCGCAGCGCACGACACTCCCGAACAACTTCGGTGATGCGGGCCTTAGGGAGTTCGGCCTGAGGCGCAAATTGTGATTCCAGAAGAAGAGCCAGCGCTGGCTCAAAAGCTGAGTCTGTCAGGTGATGAAGTTTGCTGCAGATAAGATCTACGGAAGCGTTGGTGGTGGGTATGTTGCCGTCCGACTCAGCTACGAAGCCTCTCGGGAAAATCACTTCCAGCAGACCAACGCCTGAAAGGCTTGCCACAGACACCGCTCGCGTCGGGTGCGACAGCATTCGGCGAAGTTCCTGTGCAATTCGTTCCGGGCTTACCTGGGCAAGCTCGTGCCGAAGTGGAGGAATAGCGTTGTGAGTGGCTTCTTCCATAGTGAAATCGCAGGTCGCAGCAAACCGAACGGCTCTCAGCATCCGCAATTTGTCTTCCTTGAAACGCGCTGTGGGATCGCCAATCGCGCGGACAACACGTGCCTGCAGGTCAGCACACCCACCGACGTAATCGATGACCTGTTCCACCACCGGATCGTAAAACATACCGTTGATCGTGAAATCGCGGCGTTTGGCGTCTACTTCCGCAGAACAGTACGCCACAGACGAAGGCCGACGACCGTCTCTGTATTCTCCGTCCGCGCGAAACGTCGCCACCTCAATTTGTCCGCAGTTCTGTCGAGGACCCAGCACCATCACGACGCCGAAGCTCACGCCCACAGGGACGGTTCTGCATTTCCCAAACAGCTGTATTACCTGCTGCGGCGTGGCACTGGTGGCAACGTCATAGTCCTTCGGCGTGGTGCCCAGCACCATGTCGCGAACACATCCGCCGGCCCAGAGAGCCTCAAAACCGGCGTCTCGCAGTTGCTTGCAGGTCTCGGCGGCAAAGTCGCGCTGTGGGGTCGCTGGGAATTGAGAAAGCGGCGTTGGCAGAAACAGCATGATTACTATGTTTATGAAATGACTGGCGTGTTTCTGATCTTCGGCGAACAACGTCCCGGCATTCGGAACCCGGGATCCGCACACACCTGAACAGACTCAGCACGGGAGAGCGATGTGTGGCCTATGTGCACCGCAGAATACTTCGTGCAGATGTCCTCTCTGACGGCTGCGCTCGCATTACACAGTATCACATCAGCATTACACAGTATCACATCAGCGTTACGTCGTGCGAACTACTGTGTTTCGGCATTCTGCCGTGCAAATACTGACCTCAGTCACAGTGTGTTCCCTGGCTACCACGTTGGTTTCATCAGTTCGTCAGCAGTTCCGACGGATCTACCAGCAAAGGCAGGTCGCTACTTTTGTTTCCTGCAGTGTCCGGACGAATATTCTTAAGACGGTGCGCCAGCACCTGTGTGTGATATTTCCGCAGCGGTGAAATCAGGGCCCTATTGATAAACCGGCGTCGCGCCCGCATTTCTTCCGGTAAAACACCCACCTTGTCTGCCCACACGTCCAGCGAATCCAGGGCCAGGTTGGCCATGCGGATCGTTTCCTCAACATCACGCTGCGCTCGTTGTGCGGATGGTGGTTCGTAATCAGTACGTCGTTGCCAGCGGCGTACTGATTCCTGGAGCATGGAATTCAGATGATCGAAACGCGCTTCGTCGGTCGGCAGCAATTCCGGGTCGTCAAGAACCTGTCCCATGGCATTGGTTACGACTCTGACGGAAAAATCGCCTGCTGGTGTGAAGTACAGGGTGTGAAGTCGGTGCCGCAGTTCAAGAGCCGGGCTTTGATGTCCAGTGGTTTCGTGGATATTAACAATTTCGTGGTGCGCAAAATCGCTCAGCAGAGGTTCATACCGGGCGGTAAATGCTGCGAGTCTCCGCAGCGTGAGTGGATCAATTTGTCCGGTGGCAGCGTGCCGCAGTGCTTCTCCCAGGGCGATGAAATAATCTTTGCGATGCTTATCAAGCTGATGTGGCTCTCGTATGATTTCACCTTTACGAATTGTTTCCGTGGCGGGACGGGGATTGCGCTGCATTTCCATTCTCAGAGACTTGCGATAGGCCCAGGGCTGGTCGGGGAAGCTGGTTAGTATCTCGTGCTGTTGCACGACGGAACTGAATCGTCGTGCAAATTCGTCATGCGCCGGTGACCGGGGCGTGGCATCCGCCAGTCGTTGCTGATGCGGTGCGAATGCCGCATTCAGTTCCGCCTGTTTATTTCCCCAGCGGATGGACTCCAAAGGCAGACTGTATGTGAAGTGTCCGTTATTCGCGGATGCAGGCTTCAAACGTTCCGTGTGGTCAAAAATCCCGACGGGATTGTTACTGTCAATGAGCGGCAACGCTGCGACCTGTGACCAGTCCCAGCCACTGTGAGCTAGTTCACGACCGACATGGTCACGCTGCAAGCGGCTCAGCACACCCGCATCCAGCAACGATCGTGGCTGAACTCCCGCCACCATTGCGATTTCTCCGGCGTCCATCTGCAGCATCACGACTCTGCCGAAGACGGTCGAGGCGGAATACATCATCCGAATCAGCGTTCCGGGTCCCAGATCATGCTGACTGATTCTTTGACAGAACACGCCGTCATCAGTCAGCTGAGTTCGTACGGCCGTATAAAATTCAGAAGACAGAAACACCGGTGCGGCATGGTCGCCTGGCTGAGGAGTTACGGCGATAACCACATCAAACTTAACATCTCGTTTCTGACGCAGCGTCGTCGGAATGCTGTCCCGCCGCAGTGTTATCCGATCGTCTTCGTGCGGTGCGGTTGCGAATGGACTCCACGCATACTTCCTGGCAAGTACGGTCAGCACCGGATCCGGCCGCACGGCCTCAATGGTGTGCACCGGGAAACCACAGCAGACACGCATGGCTACGCCTGTATCATCACCAAGCAGCAACACCGACTGAGCATTCTGATGCATTACCATCGGCAAAACGGCAGTCAGCGAATCGGCAATATACTGAGGAGCGATCATGGTGTTCGAACTGACTGTGCCGAGCGGCAGTCCATTGCGACGGATCTCGACCACCCCGCCGCGTTTTCCCCAGACTTCGATATTTCCGGAATTGGTAATGTGCTTCTCAAGCAGTCGCAGACATTCGGACTGCGCGATCACGTCGGGGGTCTGTCCGGAGCGATATTTTTGAGCGGCTCTCGCACTGAACAGTAATTGTGAATGGGTCGCCGATTCCTTCGAAATCAGAATCACCATCCACGCAATTGTCACCGTCGTGCACCAGACGACTCGCGACGGCGCACGGTTTCCGGTCCGAACTTCGCCGCCGACAGCTTTTCCGATCAGCAGCGGAGCTGCCAGGAGCGCAATCGTCAAGGCGAACTCCCAACGGATGGACAATCCCGCGGCGGAGCACATAATCGCGATGGCTATCCCCGTCAGACTCACGGAAATCGCGGTGGCCGATGTCGTGGCAGATCGATTTTCTGCCACGCGTTTGAAACCACTCCAGCACGTAAGGCAGACGCACAGGCAAAATGTGATTTGTGTCGCACGGATGAGGGTCAGGAACGCTCCTGAGGAAACCGTAGCATTTGCCAGCAGGTTAGGATTGACCAGTTGACTGGACAGTAGTGGAAGGCTTGACAGCAGAATCGCAGATCCCAGGAGCCAGTAGGGATGCGACAGCCGCTCTGAAATTCGCCGGGACCATGCGACGGCACCGATACTGCAGCACAATGCCGTCGCCACACAAAGCAGTCCGACGTTGATTGGCATCAATCCACTCAACATCCGCACGACGGCGTGCAGAGACATCCCCAGAGCAAGCGTCGGACAGACTGTCTGCAGGGTAAGTGGATAAAACTTTGTCGTGATGCTGCCGTGTTCATACGCGGTGCGATCTTGGCAGCGAACGCTCAGAACCGTCGCGGTGATTGCTGCCGCAGCAACGCCCAGTGCCAAAGGTGCCACGACAAGTCCATGAAGCAGAGGAACAAGAAATCCCGCCGCGACACCGATCATCACAGAACGCGGAATACCTGTCTCGGGCCGTGGCACCGCCTTTGTTGTCCACCTTATGAAAACACTTACAAATGCTGCGACATAGAATGCAGGTACGACAAACGCGAAAGTGGGGCCCACTATCGGAACACTCATATAAAGCAGACGATCGACAGCCGCTGTCAGGCCCCAGGACATGCCGACAAGAATTGTCGCCAGCCAGACAGGTTCAGCCGGATTCGACATTCGTTCGGTGCGTCGTGACATGAGTTTCGTCACGACCAGCGTCGTGACAGCAACCGTCAGCAGCAAGGTTATAAGAGACGATGTCGAGTCCCCGCAAAGAGTCAGCCATCCGGTGATGACCTGGGCAATGATGAGACTTAGCGTCGCGCCGCAGAATCCGTACGTACACGGTGTTGACAGATTTGCGGGAAACCTGTTCCTCATGGCATCCATGCCTGTTGCTGATTTGTGAGAAAAACGGAGCAGTCACCTGCGACCATTGTGGGCAATCGGCCGACCGGTTCTGGTGTGAAAGCGAGGCAACGTCATGGCGCATCGCCCGAACTGCCACGAGTTTACAGAATCGCGGAGCGGTGCATCAATACGAGATGTGAAGGGAGTTGGGCCACTCAGAATGGCACAACTCCGTAGGAACTGATCAGATGCCCCACATTTTGGTGCGGCGGACCGGGGGAATATTCGTGAAGGACAAGTATTGCCCGCAGCGGATCGGTACCTAGGCCCGGAAAAATGGTCAGTTTCAAAAAAATCAAAGAAACAGCCGAACTATTTTGGACCACCAACAACTTGAAGTGCGTTGGGTGGAAAGGTTCAGTAGAGGCACAAAGGTGCTGTTGCCTTTTGTGTTGCCCTGAATTACGTGTGTTGCCCTGAATTACGTGTGTTGCCCTGAATTACGTGTGTTGCCTAAAGTTCCAGGATTGGTCGGATTCGGCTGTGTCACTGACGCTGTACTCGTTTGGAGTCAATTAGATGAGTAATCAAAAAGTGGTAGAACAAAGGGCTGAAAACCGCTCTGCAGACGGCCCGGAGCGCAGAAAAATCAGGACTTTTGCGAAGCGAGTGTTCCTGATCATTCCGACACGCATTGATGAGCGCACAAATCACGCGACTCAGCCCGCCAGGACATGATCGGACCGGAGCTGTGGCAGTGAATGGTGAAGCGGCAGTGCCTGCGGCTGTCCAGAACAACACCGATCGCCCGCGAGTCACATTGTTGTTCAGGCTCAAATTGCCGCCCACATCGTTGTCGCGTGTTCCCCGCTTGCGACGTCTGAAATTCCAACCGTGGCGGAAAGCGAATCTCCGTCTCCATCGGCAGAGCGCACCGCCGATGACGCGGCGGTGCGTTGGATATTTCCGCGGGGAAATTCGGCCTGCTGCGACAGTCAGTGAATTCGACACCGTGCGGCGTGGGGAAACGGGGACGGTGGTGAGCAATGTGGTGAACGGACTGCAGTACGGCAAGCCGCGGTGGCGCAGGTGTTTCGCAGTCACCGCAGACGAACGCAACTATCGTCGACGCTGACTTTATGATCGTGGCGGATGTTTGCGTCGACACAGCAGCTACTGTTATCAACCATGCAGTGGTATCTGCGACTGTTGCCTCAGCACAGAGCCGCTCGACAACACGCGATGGTCGAATTCTGGAAGTTGCGTGGCAATCGACGATGACGGTCGATTCTTCGACTACGGAACACGAAACAGCCTTTCCGAAATGTATGAAGAACGGCCGAGGATGGACTTCGCGGTAGAACAAGACGCAGGGCTGCCTGACTCACCGCAAACGCCGCTGACAGTTGGCGGAGACTCCTACGTACCTTCGTTATCAACAGTAGATATCCCAGTAAACGGCGCGATAAGGGCGCCCGAACCGTCCGACAACAGGTTTGCGGATGTTGCTGATACAGCGGCGGTTAACGATGGTGCATGCCGCATCAGCCGGGAATTCAAGACTTAGCTTGCAGTTCCCATCGTGGCATCCGATGGTTCACGGGGTGGAACTCTCGGATGCAAGTCACGAACGCAGTGAATCGTTCCGCACGTTGTTCGGTGACGTGATACGGGTCGGTCAGATGATTGCAGCAGTTAATCACGCGGGACGTCGCCCCGGGAAGGTATTTAGTGTTTTGCAATCCTCTGATGAATTGCGAGATGCAGGTCCGGCGTACTCAAAGGAATGAGGACTTTGGTGAGCAGCAGGCGTTCGAAGGATGATCACGCCGTTTGATTGTTCAGACCGATCGATCAACCCGCTGGAGACCGTTGAGGGAGATAATGGCCTGGTTACTGCCCTGCCGGGTTCCGATACTGCGTCTGCCAGTGCTGCACCGATGTCTTTGTTGTCCCGGGGTGATTTTGTGCCAACAGGCCACTCGAGTCAGACGGATTCCCATGGGGCAGCCCGGTTGTCGGGACCGCTGGACGGGCCCCCGACGTGCCGGTCACGGCTTGAAATCTCAGGTCCGTGAGCAGTTGGTTCTGCCGACTTCGTCGCGCAGCGCTGGTGAAACTCCGAGATTTGACGCTTGAGACGTTCGGGCAGGACTCACCGGGCTGCGTGTTTTGGGGAAGCCATAGCGTTCCGCCTGCTGCAACCGCCGAGTTTGAGGTGCGAGCAGACGTCCTGAGCTGTTGATGAGTGAGTACAGGCAAAATTGATATGTCGCGGCGGGCGTGTTTTTGTGTTGTTGATTTGCTATCCTCGTCCCAGGTTATTGCTTCTCGTAGGAAGGGACAAAATGCGAATATTGGTGAGCTGGGACGACGACGCACAGGTTGAACTTCTAAAAATGTACCTGGGGCTCGACGACAATGCGGTCTTTGCGACAACTGACCGGGAACAGTTTATGGCGTTTGTGAATTCGCCGCAGACGTTCGACGTGATCCTGATGGCCGCGTCCTATCCGGACTACGATGTTGGCTTTGAGACATTTCAGAAGATTACGGAATGTCGGCCGACATGTCCCGTAGTCGCAGCCTGCCCCCAAAGTGATGTGTATCGGATCGCCCGCTTCATGACCGCCGGTCTGCGCAGTTATCTGATTCGGGATGATAATGGCGATTTCATGTTTCTTGTCCAGGCGATTCTTGAAGCGGCTGTCCGCCAGGTGGACACAGAACGTGAACGTCAGATTTCTGCTCAATTACGCAAAGAAGTGGAATCTGTCCGGGAACTTCAGGAATCGATCATTCCGAATGAGATCGAAACGCCCCCGGGATTCAAGATTACGGCCCGCTATGAATCATCGCAGATTCGCGTTATCGGCAGTCAGCCTGTGACCATGGCTGGAGGTGACTACTACGAGGCATTCACCCTGCCTGACAATCGGATCGTGATGCTGGTTGGCGATGCATCAGGGCACGGCATGAAGGCGTGCATGTCCATTTTTACAATGCATACGTTGATCCGCATGATTCGCTTTGATGACTATATTGATACGGCGAAGCTGGTCAAACACATCAATCATGAGCTGTGTAAGCAGAGTGTGGTCAGCGGTGAAGGTGGCTTTATTACCATGCTGTATGGAGTCTTTGATACGAAGAGTCGCGAACTGTCGTGGGCCTGCGCCGGACACCAGATGCCCGTGCTGCACAATCTGGACACTGACGAGGTTACTGAGATTGCGGAAGCCGAAGCGGCTTCAGGATTGCCGATCGGAATTTTTGAAGATGGAGACTACATCAACAATCGCACGATTATTCCCCCACGATCACGACTGCTGTTTTACACTGACGGGCTCATCGAGGCATTTCCGTCGGGGTCCAGAGATGAACATGTTGAGTTCGGTATGGACGGCCTGGAACGGACGATGCGGATGGCAAAGGACAAATCCGTGACAGAATGTCTGGAGTTGTTGTTCTCTGAATCGTACGATTTCACTAAGGGTGCCGGACGGCACGACGACACGTCCATCATGCTGCTGGAGTGTGATTGAAAATCGCACAAGCAGTGATACTCAACCGAAGTAGCTGATGGCGTTCCTGAACAACTGCAGGCCGTGGCCTTCGCCTCTCATTCCTGTCCGGGTCCATTGTGGATGCTGCGTGGCAAACAGAAATCGTTCCGGATGCGGCATCAGGCCCAGAACTCGGCCGGTTGTATCGGAGAGCCCGGCAATGTTGGCCAGCGATCCGTTGGGATTGTCCGGCTCCTCGAGCAACTCAATGCGGGTCGGGTCGCCGGATTTCGACGCCAGTTCCGTTGCTCGATTATTCCAGTAGCACAGTGAAATCTGACCTGCGGCGCGAAGTTCGTCGAGTACGGAATCGTCTGCAACAGCGATCCGTCCCTCTGCATGCGCGATCGGTACCTCAATTTCGTCCATTCCCCGCAGAAACACGCTGTTTGGGGAAGTCGTCTTCAGCCGGACCCAGCGGTCGGTATAACGACCACTGTTGTTCCATGTCAGTGTGATCTTATCTTCGAATGCATTCTCATCAGCGTTGTTGATGCCGCGTCCCATCAGCAGGCCGGCCTTCAAAATGACCTGGAAGCCGTTGCATATCCCCAGCACGAGCTTGTCCGCGCACAAGAACTCACGCATCGACTCATTCAGTTGGCCACGAATCTGCCTTGAGAAGATCACGCCGGCGCCGATGTCGTCTCCGTAGCTGAAGCCTCCGGGTACACACAGAATCTGGTACTGCTGCAGCAGAGACGGGTTCTCCAGCAGGCGGAACAGATGAAGTCGATCGGCAGTCCCCCCCGCAAGCTCAAAGGCGTGAGCCGTTTCGACGTCGCAATTGGTGCCGGGAGCACGAAGTACACAAACTTGAGGGGCCGTCATCCTGTTTTCTTTCAGTGCCGGAAATGGCGCGGATAATATAGGGCATGGGGCATGAAGTTTGAATTGTGATCTACCTGGTGTCAGAATTCAGAATCTGTGTGAACGTGGAGCTGTACCAGACAGCGGCAGGGTGGTCTATACTTTCTGAATGAACACGCACGTGATGTCGGTCACCGGCATGGTCGGACCCGGCAGGTTTGTGGCTGCAGGTGTGATTTCCTTTTAAACTTATTGCCCTTTCACCCGGTGTACGGTTGAAACGAGCCTGTTCCAGGAGTCCCGTCAGCAGCAGAAACAGGGAGAAGTTGTCATCAAAGGTCCAGTTCTTCAATATGAACTTCGAATTCGGCGTCTTTGGGAATGCTCCAAATGCGGGCGAACTGTGCGGACAAGAGGTGCAGTGACGGCACGCGAATGTGCGTGCAGCGACCCTCGTACGCAAATGCGGCTGGTCGACCCCGACCCTGTGCCGGCTTTTGACGCCTCGTCGTTTGCGACTTATGACAATGAACAGGATGCCGCACCTTTAGAATCGGAACTGGTGGAAGAACTTCCGGAAAGGCCAGGTGCTGTCGGCAATGACGAGCCGGTCGCTGAATCACGGCCGGTCGAACGTCCCCCTTTTCGCGGCAAAGGATATCTGCGTGCCGAGGCCCCGCCGACACCCGAGGAGACGGATTCAGCAACGTCGCCGGATGTCGCGGCTGCGTCGGACATTGACGACGACGCTATTGTTGTCTCCGACCCAGACAGCATGCCAGCAGCAGCTGGTGATGCGAGTGTCAATCCCGTCACGAACTCCGCGTCGTCCGTGGTACAGGGCGAGTCGGCGGCAAATGCTGAGGTTGAACCGTCCCGCAGTCGTCGGCGTCGCAGGCCGCGGCGCCGACGCCGTAGATCCGGTGAAAATTCTGAAAACAAAGGCGACGTGGGGACTCAGACAGGCTCAGCTCAGCCGGCCGGGAGCAAAACCGATCAGAACACGTTGACGGCAGGCACTGTGTCCACGGAATCTTCGGACCGGTCTGGTCAGGCCCCGGCAGCAGCAGATTCTACTTCGTCAGGTACTACGGAAGACAAGCCCAAGTCCGACAAGCCGGCAGGTCGGCGTCGTCGCAGAAGGTCCCGTAATCGTGGTCGCGGAAAAGACGAAGGAGGATCGTAATGTCTTCGAGTCGGCATCAGTGAACGCTTGAGATCCGAAGATCTGACGTTGTCACAGCGATTACAACGGCCGCACGACCGAAATGGGACGCAGGTAGTCGTTCAGCGTATCAGGAGAAACCACTCCGCCGCCCATACCGCTTTTTCCGACACCGGCATAGGGTACGCCGTGGACAACTACGTTGTGTGCATTAATCCAGCCATTGCCGGATTCAAACGCTTCCGCGACACGGGCACATCGGGCAAGGTCCTGTGACCAGACGCTGTTGCCCAGTCCGTAGTCTGTGTCATTGGCCAGTCGAATTCCTTCTTCTTCCGTGCCGAACGGTGCCAGATACGCGACCGGGCCAAAGATCTCCTCCCGAGCCGCCACATTATCCAGGGCCCCGGCCAGTAAAGCGGGTTTCACAAAGTATCCGTCGTGTCCCGATACTTCCGCCGCTCCCCCTTCCAATAGAAGTTCGGCGCCGTCGGAGACGCCCTGTTTCAGATAGCCAAGCACACGGTCACGCTGCACCGGGCTGACAACGGGCCCCATTTCTGCGGTTTGGTCCATCTGGTATCCGATCTTTACGGATTTCATGCGAGTCACACATTCGTTGACGAAGTCATCATAGATGTTGCGATGGATCAGCCAGCGAGTCGCATCACAACAGACCTGCCCCGAATGAAAAGTGATGGCCTCCACAAGTTTCTCTGCGGTGACCGGAATGTCGACATCTTCGAAAACGACGGCCGCACCCTTCCCACCCAATTCACACTTGACGGGAATCAGATTACGTCCGCAGGCCTCGGCCACCAGTCGACCGACTTCCGGAGATCCGGTGAAGCTCATGCGGCGAAACTTCGGATTTCCCGAGACTGCGGAGCCGGCGGTCTCGCCCAGCCCCGTCACCACATTCAGCACACCCGCGGGCAGCAGGTCAAGTTCCTGAATCAGTCGACACAGATACAACGCGGACAGAGGTGTGTCCTCAGCCGGTTTCAGGACACAGGTGTTGCCCGCCGCGAGGGCAGGTCCCAGCCCCCATCCCGCCAGCAGAAACGGGAAGTTCCATGGAATAATGAAACCGCAAGGTCCCCATGGATGGCGAGCGACCCAGGCTTCATGATTTCGCACTGCTATGACGTTGCGATAGTTCACGGTCTGGGCAAGGTCGGCGAAGTATCGAAACGTATCGATGAAATTCTCAACGTCTCCCTCTGCCTGTGAGTAAATCTTTCCGCAGTCGATGGATTCAATCTGCGCAAAAACGGCTTTCTGTTGTTCGACTGCATCGGCAATACGATGCAGGGCGGCGGACCGTTCATTGACCGGCATCTTGGCCCAGCCGCTGCCTTCAAATGCTTTCACCGATGCATCCACGGCACGATCAACGTCTTCTTTCTGCAGGCTCGCAACGGTGGCGATTCGGTTGCCCGTACCTGGATCATTTACGCCAAACGTCTCCCCTTCTGATGCTTCGACCCATTCTCCGTTTACAAACGCCTTGTGCAGGTCGGCGGAAAGAAACTCGGACACTTCCGGCAATCGTTCCTGGGCCGTGGCTGTAGACATTGAGCGTGATCCTTAGAGTTGGTAGAGGACGGGAGACCGATCAGTGAAGAGACAAAGCTGCGAAATTGTCCCCGAAATGCACGATACAACTTCCACAATCCATTTCCAATCGAACCATTCAACAGCCAGGTTGAAAACTTCAAGACACGCAGTGTACGCCCGGTGGCGTTCCACAGACGGTTACCGCACAGAAGAGCAGTTTTCAGTCGATGGGCCGTATTGGAGCGGGTGTTCCGTAAATCAGTGATCAATGTGTGTGTCAAACTTTGCCGATTGCAACGATCGAGCAGGTCCTGAGTGTTGGCCACGATTTCGCAGTCTGGTGCAGTCGATACAGATGAGGTGATGATCCGGTCTGTTGGCTGTTCAGTTCGAAACGGGTCTCACCTGTGACTCTACCAGCAGGGGTGCTGTATCGTGCTGAAAAACGTGATGATCATCACCCTGTTCACGACTGCGATAGCGGCTGCTGTCGGGCAGGAAGCACAAAGACATACTCGGACTTACCCTGCTGACGGCCCGCTGGACATAACGTCGGTGCTCAGCGCAGATGCACAGACCGCAGCGTCGATGTCCCTGACGCATTTCGAGCAGTTGGCGTTCCGTAACAATCCGACTCTGGCAGCAGCCGCGGCACGGATGAATTCTGCACGTGGACGAAAACTTCAGGCGGGTCTGTATCCGAATCCAGTTGTAGGGTATCACGCCACGGAAGTCGGAAACCTCGGAACGGCAGGGCAACAAGGCGCGTTTATCAGTCAGCGTTTTATCACCGCAGGCAAACTGGAACTCGACCAGGCAATTGTCGGGGCGGAGATTGCCGAATCGAGGTTTCGTTTTCATGCACAGGAAGAACGTGTACTCTGTGATGTTCGGCAGCGATTCTACGATGCTTTGGTCGCTCAGCGAAGGGTCGTTCTGTCGAAGCAACTGACTCGTATCGGCGACCAGGTGGTGAGGGCGACGGAGACTTTGATTGATGGCCGACAGGGGTCTGAAAACGATCTGTTGCAGGCCGAACTTAAAGCCGACGAGTCACAGATCCTGCTGGACAATGCAGTGAACGAACAGGTCGAAGCGTGGCGACGATTGGCTGCAGTCGTGGGGATGCCCGCCATGCAAACCGTTCAGGTCGAGGGAAACATTGACGCTGACCTGCCGGGGCACGACTGGAATGCGTGTCACGCGGCGGTTCTTCAGGACAATCCGGCCCTGAATGCCGCCCGCGCCAGAATGAGACGGGCATGGATCGTGATTCGCAGGGCGAAGAAAGAACCGGTCCCCAACATCGACGTGTCTGTCAGCATGCGTCATCATAATGTGACGGACAGCGAAGTTGCGAACGTGCAGATTGGAATTCCAATCCCTGTCTTTAATCAGAATCAGGGGAATATTCGGAGTGCAGAAGCGGAGTGGGTCGCTGCCTGTAATGAGGCCAAACGCATTGAGCTCAGTCTGCAGGATCGTTTAGCTGTCACCTACAGACGTTATGCCAACGCTCGGCAACAGGCGATGCGATACAGGGATCGAATGGTGCCCAGAGCCGGTCGGTCCCTCAAACTGGTGACAGAGGGTTATGAAAAAGGTCAGGTGCAATACCTGACTCTGCTGAACGCTCAGCAAATGTTTTTTCGGGTGAACATGTCATATCTCGAGGCGCTGCGGGAGTTGTGGACGGCGTCCAGTCTGATTGAGGGGCAGCTTTTGACGGATAGTCTGGCCGACCGGAACTGAGTTGGCGTGTTATCAGAAGTTCCGATTGCCGGCGCGGACGCAACGAAGTATAATAAATCACCTTACTCAGGACTCCATCATGCTGTCTCGTATCTTTTCACCTGTACTGATTGCGGCGGTCATCGCGTGTCCGCTGTCATGCGGTCATAGCAGTTGCTGTGCGAAGCAGGCCTGTGCCGGTGACGACCGCGAGTTACAACAGAAATGTTCAACAATCGCCACTGTGCCGCCGGCATCAGCCCACTGCGGTTGCTGCGGTGATTCATCAGGTAAAGACCAGAATCCCAGCCGTAATCCCAGTCCGGAGAAGTCGTCGTGTCAGGGTGTCTGCGGCGGCGCCGTCTTTGAAAGGTCCTGTCAGATGGACCGTGTTGACGCAAAATCAGTGCTGTCACTGACCGGCGACGACACCCCGCACGGTTCGGTGCTGTGCGTTGTTTCTGCGGTTGGGTCCGGCTGCACAGAATTGTTTCGGCAGGGAAATCACGGGCGTTTTATGCGCACGCTGCACATGTCGCTGACGTGTTAGCGCCGTCTCCGGAGTCCAGTGTCAAGAGGTAAATTCGCAGCCACTCTTGAATTGCTGTGCTGGACTGATCCCATCGCGTTTGTTGTTCAGATGCGCTGCCCCATTCTCCGGATTCCTGACTCGTGTCTATTTCTTTTCGCCCGCTCCCGTGGGAGTACGCCATTCGGAATCTGTTCCGCCGCCCGTTGCGCACAACGCTGACGTTCGGGGGGCTCACGATGGTGATTGTTCTGGTCTTTGTGGTCGTGGGTTTCATTCGTGGTCTGGAACGGTCGCTGAGCATCACCGGCGATCCATTGACGGCGGTCATCTTTTCACTGGGGATGGGTGAGAATCTGGAATACTCGTCGATCCCTATGCGAACCAGTGACCTGGTTCCTGCCAGCGTATCGGGTATTCAGGAGCGATTCGGACAGAAGTACGTATCGCCGGAGCTGTATCTTGGCACGCAGATTGGTGTGGGGGAAGGTGAGCCTTCGATGGGTCTGGTGCGTGGTGTTACACGATCGGCGCTGCTTGTTCGTCGTCAGCTGCAGATTGAAACCGGCGATTGGCCGGAATCCGGCGAGGTGATAATCGGCCGGATGGTCGCCGCCAAACTGGGGGCGACACCGGCGGAAGCGGAAATCGGACAATCCATCGAGATTGAGGGGCGCCGATGGCAAATCAGCGGAGTGTTCTCGGCCGGTGGATCGGCCTTTGAATCCGAAGCATGGTGTCGTCTTGATGAACTTCAGCAGGCGATGAAACGGCAGGATCTCAGTCTGGTCGCGGTGACGTTGTCTCCGGGGGCAGACTTTGCGGACCTGGACCTGTTCTGCAAAGAACGTCTCGATCTTGAATTGCAGGCCATCCCGGAGACGGAATATTACGCATCGCTCCAGAAGGACTATGGTCCGGTGGTGTGGCTGGCCTGGCTGGTGGTTCTTCTTGTGTCCGGGGCGGGGGTGTTTGGGGGGCTGAATACGCTGTACGGCTCTGTCGTCGGTCGTGTTTCAGAGCTCTCTACGCTTCAGACCATCGGTTTTGTCAGACGTTCCATAGTTCTAAGTCTGATTCAGGAAGGTGTATTGCTGGCGGCGGGGGCCAGCCTGCTGGCCGCGTTTATTGCGTTGGTCTTTGTTAATGGTGCTGCTGTGCGATTTACAATGGGAGCGTTCTCACTTCGCGTTGACAGCATGGCGGTGTTGATCGGCTGCGGTGTTGGTCTGTCGCTCGGCTTCTTCGGCGCCATTCCTCCGGCGATCCGAGCTTTACGAATGCCCATCGTTGATGGGATGAAAGCGGTCTGAACGAATCACACGTCGAAGGAACGAAGTCAAGTGGCTTCGTTCCTTCGACTGCTTAGTAAAAAGGAACTCATCAATGAACCGGAAGAATTTATTTCTGCTTTTGTTTCTCGTCTGCGGTGTCTGGATGTCGGCTGGTTGTTCGCAGCAGACGTCGGCTCCCACCGGAGCTCAACAGCTGACCTCGTCGTCAGCTCCGGCTGTCGACG
The DNA here is from genome assembly GCA_029245955.1 of Fuerstiella sp. Taxonomy (GTDB): domain Bacteria; phylum Planctomycetota; class Planctomycetia; order Planctomycetales; family Planctomycetaceae; genus Fuerstiella. Next base: position 59,706 of record JAQWOH010000014.1, read on the forward strand.
GAACTAAGTTCCTGTTGACTACTGAGCCGGAAGGCGCTGGTGATGTGATCAAAGTGCGTGAAGGGGCCGGCGATGGAGACGATATTGTCATTGTCGGACGTATCGGAGGCAGTGCGAATCCTTGGGTCGAAGGGCGAGCAGCATTCTCCATCGTCGATGGTTCTCTCAGAGCCTGCAGCGACATCGAAGGCGACAGCTGTCCGATTCCCTGGGACTACTGTTGTGAAACTTCGAAGCTGCCCACAGCGACGGCGCTCGTCAAAGTGGTTGATGAAACTGGTGCACTGGTTAAGGCCGATGCCCGTGAGCTGCTTTCCGTGAAAGAACTGTCGACCGTCGTTGTCGAAGGCAGGGCTCGACGTGACGACGCCGGGAACCTCACCGTTCTGGCTACTGGTGTTTTCGTGAAAAAGATGTAGACGATGAATAGAGAAGTTGATCTTCGAAAACTGGCCATTGATCGTGACTGTTCCGAACAGTCCGCTGTTCAGGCCCGAGCTAATGCTGTCACACGGTACGTGTTGCCGTTGACGTTGATTGCTGGCTTCCTGACGCTGGTCGCGTGGGCCTCACGAGATCTGTTGTTTCCGCCCATGAACGTAACAGTAGTACCGGTGTTTTCCACGACTGCTGCAGTGCGTCAGGAAGGCACTCCGTTGTTCCAGGCGGCCGGGTGGATCGAACCACGGCCGACGCCGATTAGAGTGGCCGCCCTGGCGCCCGGTGTGGTGGAACGACTGCTGGTCGTGGAGGACCAGTTGATCAAGGCTGGCGAACCCATCGCAGAACTGATCAAAGACGACGCGAAGCTGAACCATGAGCGAGCTCTGGCTGATCTGGAACTTCGTCAGGCTGAGGTCAACGAAGCGAATGCAGCCTTCACTGCTGCAGAAATACGTTTAAAACAACCTGTCCATCTGCAGGCGCCGCTGAGCGAAGCGGAAGCAGCACTTGCCGGTATCGACACGCGCCTGAAAACTTTGCCTTTCGAGCTGCGACGTGCGGAGGCTGATCACAGGGCAATGCAGCAGGACTACGAAGGGAAGTTGTCCGCAAAGGGTGTGGTCGCCGGCATTCAGATTGACATTGCAGAAAGCAAGGCCGACGCGGCACGCGCACTCGTTGATGAACTTCGTGATCGGGAAAAGTCGCTGCGGACCGAACAGGCCGCACTGTCGAAACGCCGAAATGCCATGAAGACGCAATTGGAATTGCTGGCTGATGAAACGAAAGCCAGAGACGGGGCGCAGGCACAGGTGAAGGCGGCTGAGGCGCGTGTCGCACAGGCCCGAGTTGTCGTAGCCGAAGCCCGACTGCAGCTGGATCGAATGACAATCGTTACTCCGGTAGACGGGCGTGTGTTCCGTTTGATCGCCCATCAGGGGGCACGCATCGGCAGTGGTATGGCCCAGATGGAAGGCCATGACGGCAGCACCGTGATCACGATGTACCGTCCTGACAGATTGCAGGTGCGAGTGGACACACGATTTGAGGACATTCCCAAAGTCAGTCTCGGTCAGCCCGTGAAAATCGACAATCCGGCTTTGGCATCTCCGTTAACCGGAAAAGTGCTGTTCGTCAGCTCGGAAGCAGACATTCAGAAGAATACTCTGCAGGTTAAAGTTGAGATTCCCGATCCACCACAGGTGTTCAAGCCTGAGATGCTGGTCGATGTGACGTTTCTGAGTCAGGCGGCCGGGAAGCCGAGCCATAGCCCCGATGCTCAGGTCGTTCGCATTTTTGTTCCTCAGCAACTTGTGCACTCCGACGCCGGCGGCTCGTACGTTTGGCTCGCGGATCAGTCTGCGAAGATCGCGTTGAAGCAGCCGGTGCAGACCGGTCCTGTCGACAGTCAGGGGCGTCTTGAAGTGACCGGCGGCCTGAATGTTGCCAGTCGGCTGATCGTCACGGGAACTGATGGTCTGACCAGCGGTTGTCGCGTTTGTATTACGGGTGAAGCAACTGATATCGGCGTCACCACAACACTTCCGGCGTCAGGTTACTGATTTCTGTTTCGTAACACGCGGTTTAGTCATGTCACTCATTGAAATCAAAAACGTTACCAGGCAGTATCACAAGGGTGATGAAACAATCACGCCCCTGGATGCCGTCTCGCTGGACATTGAGCAGGGAGAGTTCATTTCCTTGATGGGAGCCAGTGGTACGGGAAAATCCACGCTGCTGAATCTGATTGCCAGTATTGACACGCCGGACAGTGGCAGCATCGTTATTGATGGTACGGACATCACACAATTGTCCCGGACCAGATTGGCGGATTGGCGGGCGACCAATCTGGGTTACATTTTTCAGGCGCATAATCTTGTGCCTGTGCTGACGGCATATGAGAATATCGAATTGCCCTTGCTGTTGTTGCCTATGAATCGCAGTGAACGTCGAAAGCGGATTGAGATCGCTTTGACCGCCGTCGATCTGCTTGACCGAGCCAATCATTATCCTCGCCAAATGTCCGGAGGTCAGGAACAGCGTGTTGGCATTGCGCGGGCCATTGTTGCTCATCCCCGGGTTGTTGTTGCCGACGAACCGACCGGCGACCTTGATCCGGATACATCCGGGCAGATTCTCGATCTGCTCAAACGGCTCCAAGAGCAACTGAACGTTACCCTGTTGATGGTCACACACGACGTCGCAGCCGCCCAAATCGCAGACAGGCAGTTCCGCCTCGATCATGGGAAACTGGTGCAGACTGGAGGCGATGGCTTCACGCCTGCTGCCGTCGCCGAACCAACCCCGGCCGCTGGTTAAAGCGGATTCAACTGACCATGTTCAAATTCGTTCCTTACATCTTCAAAACGTTGTGGCGACATCGCTCACGCACTATTCTGACCGTCAGTGGATCTGCCGTTGCATTGTTCGTTTTCTGTTTTGTCGGAGCTGTTCAGGAAGGCATGAACGACCTGCAGCGGAGACAGCGGGCAAAGGGGGCGTTAATTGCGTTTCAGGCCCATAAGTTTTGCCCGGCCACCAGCCATTTGCCGCAGGATTACGACCAGCAGATTGCTCAACTTAACGGCGTCAAAGAAGTTGTTCCTGTTCAGGTCTTCACGAATAATTGTCGAGCCAGTCTGGATGTGGTTGTGTTCTATGGCCTCCCGCCACTGAAGCTCCGCAAGGTGCGTGACTTTGAACTCATCTCTGGCAACTGGGCGGAATTCGAACAGCACCAGGATGCCGCGGTGATTGGTCGCGCCGTTGCCAGTCGGAGGGGGATTAATGTCGGTGACAAGTTCTCCATCGGCGCTCTCAGCGTCAACGTGGCGGGTGTCTATAACAGCGCCGACCCGGCAGAAGAGAATTACATCTACTCACATCTCGACTTCCTGCAGCGCAGTAAAGGTATGAACCTTGTGGGGACGGTGACGCAAATGGAGATTCTGCTGCACGAAGGGTTCGATCCGGTCGCTAAGTGTCGGGAGATTGATGACATGTATCGCGCCGGCCCCGTCGAAACGGACACTCGACCGAAGGGGGTCTTCCAGGCCAGAAGTCTGGGTGACCTCACTCAGCTCATCGGAATGGCACATTACCTCGGCTACGCTTGTGTGGGCCTGGTGCTGGCCCTCGTTGCGACCACAACTGTGATGTCGGTTGAGGACCGCATCAAAGAACATGCTGTGCTGCAAACGATCGGTGTTTCCGGTGCTGGAGTTTTTCGTCTGGTGATGGTTGAAAGTATCCTGCTGAGCGTTGCAGGGGGCGTTGTCGGAGTGGGAGTCGCCATGCTGATACTGAAAATCAGCAGCCTGTCGGTAGGAGCCGAGGCCGTCACGATCGCCTTCACTCCGTCGCCACGCCTGGCAGTTACGGGGCTGCTGGTGTCTGCCGTTGCCGGAATACTGGCCGGCATCGGCCCGGCCATTCACGCCGCAAGAACGGAAATTGTGCCTGCACTCCGCCAAACTTAGGGCAATGACGTGTCGGAAGATACGTAGGCCGGATCAGGGATTCCAGCGACGGTGCTGCTGCATCGGGTTGTTCATTGGCATGCCGGAACAGCATTTTGCTTGGTCTGCGTATAGGTACGCGCGCTTTGTGACGGAGGTACAGGAGCCATCAGGAACTGAGGTTGATCAAGGCATCAAACACAAGATACCGATTGCAGGGGGTCGGTGCTCCCGCGGCAAGAATGGCCGTTATCGCTTCGGACCCTGCTCGAGAAACGTGATCAAATCCCGCAGCTCACGATTCGTCAGGGAGTTTACGACGCCGGTCGGCATGAAGGACACTGTCGACTCGACGAACGATTCAATGTCATCACGATCAAAGGTGCGATTCTGACCGTTCGCATCCCGCATCGCTTCTTTCGTCGATGACCGCAGTCGAATGCCCGTAAATGTCCGGCCATCGTTCAGGATGATTGTACGAGGGAGGTATTCCGGAGCCATTTGCCGACTGGGTTCAAGGATGGACTGCAGCAGCCATGTTCTGTCTTTGCGGTTGTGCACACCACTCAGGTCCGGTCCCACCACGTTTCCCCGTCCGCTGTGCCGATGACAGTTGGAACACCGGGCCAGTCGAGCATGATGAAAAATCCGGCGGCCGACGTCAGCGTCGGCAGCAACGTCAATCGCATCAAGCGCTGCTAGCCATGCCTGCGTGTCAGTCAGCGCAGGTCGATTGGTTTCAAGCGATTTGGGATCCAGCACGGCCTGAATCAAATCGGCCGATGCACTGTGCTTTTCGGCCAGCGTTTTCAACTGGCGAATCTGGTCTGGTGAATGTTTGCCGGATCGCAGACAGCGCAGTGCTTCTTCACGTACCACGCGGTGATCGTCGCCAGCGAGCTGCAGCAACAGATTGACGTGCTGTTCAGCCACTGCTGCCAGTCCAGCGATTGCGTCGGCCCGCAGCGACGGGGTTTGTTGGCGATCGGAGGCAATTTGGGCAAGAACTATCTGAGAAACCGGAGGATTACCTGCCAGTGTCCGGACGACTTCCCGCGACAGTGCAGCGTCGTTTAAGGACAGCAATTCCTGTAGTATCTTCAACGTTAGTCCCGTGGGGAAATTCTGCACCGGCAACAGTCCGTCCCCCGATGCGACACGAGGCTGAGTGGGCAGCATCCGCAGGGCAAAGGCACGCAGTCGAGGCGCGCTGTCGCGGTCCTGAACCCGCGCCAGCAGCATCTCCGGGTTACGAATTCCTTCTTCCGGTTTGCCCTGCAACGTATTCCATGTGGCAATGGCAGCTTCGAAGCGGCGGTAGTCCAGATCGCTGCGGCTCAGCATTTGCTCGACATCGGACTGAAATGCCTGCAGCTTCGCATCTGCTATCCAACGCAGAGCCTCGAACTGAACTTCGGCATCGTTGTCCGTCAGGAAAGCCTGCACCCAGACATCCGGCGAAGCTTCTGCCAGCTTTAGCGCCAGCACAGCGTGGACCCGGTCCACTGCGGCCCATGTGGCAACATCGCCCTGCTTCCACCCGGACGCGGATCTCGATAGAGCCAGTAAAGCAGATCTTGCCAGAAACGGATCTTCGTCGCCGGCCAGTTTCAGCAGTTCTGTGCGGTCATACTTAGTCTTCCCGCTGCGAAGATGGTTGGCCAGCATGGAACTGGCCGTATGGGGTTCGGGCGTTAGCGTTCCTACCCAGTCAGAGTTTTCCAGATCGACCTGCAGTTTCCATAAGCGTCCGTAGCCATGAGCCTGATAACGACCGTCGACCCAATCGGTGAGATACCACGCTCGTTTCCTTCCGCTTCCACCCTGAGGACCAGCGGCACTGGCAATGCACCCCGGCCGGAAATAGCGGCCTCCCTGTATCAGCGCCGTTCGATCTGCGGCAAAGCTGGCACCGTCGCGGCGCAGCAGGAAGAAGTCGATCCGATGATCGCTCCACGATGGAACCAATAATCCCCGGCCCAGAGGCAACACTCCGCAGGGTGCTTCTCCCGATGGATGGATCATGGGTAAAGTTCCGCGCAGTTCTCCATTCCATGCGACAAACGGGTGATGGGCACCCGGACCGTACGATCTTTGATAGCCATAGTCACCGCCCTGGATAACGTGGAGCAGTCTGCAGGGCGGCCGTTCGCCCGGATCGTTTTCCGCCGCAAAGATGGTTCCGTCCGGGCGAACGCAGATGCCGAATGGATTCCAGAAGCCAAGAGCAATTCGCCTCAGCGCCGTGCCGTTTGCTGAACACCGAAAAATACCACCCTCCCCGGTGCCGCTGACCGATGCTCCGTCCGTTCCCGTCAGAGTCCACGGTTTCGCAAAATTCTCACCCAGCCCAAAGATCAGGTCTCCGGAAGGATGCCACGTCAACGCTTCCAGTCCGTTATGCGGGTAATCGGCTTCGGTTGCGAGGTTGACAATCGTTTGATCGAGATCTGCCCTGCCATCGCTGTCAGAATCCCTGATCCGTAGGATTCGGTCACGTTCCGCCAGATACACCCAGCCGTCCGGACCCAGCTCCAGATCCATTGTGGCGTCAGTGGAGTTGTAGAACACCTGCCGGTGTTCGGTCCGACCGTCTCCATCCTTGTCTGTGAAGACCAGAATTTCGTCATGTTCCGGCCCGACATAGTCGTCTGGTCGAAAATGCGTATGAGTTGCCACCACCCAGATTCGCCCCCGGTCGTCAACATCGATCCCGGTAGGCGTTGCCAGGCCGGGATGTTCAGCCACCAGCGATAGCTGCACGCCCGCCTGCAGCGTCGTTATCTTCGGATTTCGTTCGTCGGCCTGCAGGACATGGGAAGACATCAGGCCACAAAAAACCAGCGTTCGCAGTACAGAGCTTTTCATGAGATTTCTTTGATCGATGATGGCATCCGAAGTTTTCTTGTGGATGTCTGGTCAGGAAATGTGGTGGTATGTTACCTCAACGTGTGCTGCCTGCCGAGCATTCTACTGGAAGCGTTTCAGTTTCGGCCAATGGTTTGGTTATGATCCGGGGAGCAGTGAAGGCTGTTGTTCGATTGAAAGGGGAGATGATGTGTCTGCACTTCTATGGTGCGTTGATGTTCGCAACCGCCTGGTGCTGTCAGCTTGTGGTATCTAACGCGCAGACGCGGCCCAATATTGTCTTCATCATGGCGGACGACCTTGGCTGGGCCGATGTGGCCTTTCATGGTGGCAACGCACCAACCCCTTGTCTTGACCGTTTGGCAAAGGAAGGGCTGGAACTCACACAACATTACGTCGCTCCCGTGTGCAGTCCGACTCGAACGGGATTGTTGACGGGACGATGCTGGAGTCGGTTTGGTGTGACTACGCCGACAAACGAACTCGCTCTGCCCACCGGCACAGTGACGCTGCCAGGAGCACTGCAAGACCGGGGTTACGACACGTGCCTGGTCGGTAAGTGGCATCTCGGTTCATTGCCGAAGTGGGGGCCTAATCATTTCGGGTTCGATCATTCCTACGGTTCGCTGGCCGGAGGCATCAGTCCATGGAATCATAGATACAAGAAGGGCGAGTATTCCGTTACCTGGCATCGCAACGAAGAATTGATTGAAGAATCCGGGCACGTCACGGACCTACTGACTGATGAAGCGGTAAAGTGGATCAGGATGCGAGACTCGTTGCCCTTCTTTCTTTATGTTCCCTACACCGCTGTCCACTTGCCGATCAAGGAGCCGGACAAGTGGATCCGCCGTGCACCTCAGACGATCACCGGCAACGTGGCTCGGCAATATGCAGCATGCATTATGCATCTTGATGATGCAGTCGGCAGGATTATTTCCGCGTTGGAACATGCCGGCGTCCGTGACAACACGTTACTGGTTTTTACCAGCGACAATGGCGGTAGTACGGCCGAAAACAACGATCTGAAGTACCCGGATGACAATTGCCCGAACGGAAGACTGACCGCCAACAATCTGCCATTGCGAGGCAAAAAGGGTGACGTGTATGAAGGGGGCACGCGAGTCCCCACCATCGTTTCCTGGCCGGCGCGTGTGAAACCGGGTAAAGTGAACAATCCGGTTCATGTTACGGACTGGATGCCCACATTCTGCTCGCTGGCCGACTTCGAACCTGCCCGTGACTTGAAGTGGGACGGAGTCAATCTGGTACCGTTACTGCTTCACAGGGTCGAGATGTCGAAACGTCCGCTGTACACCGCCGGCCCACGCTGGCGGGCGAGTGCACTTCGATACGGCGACTGGAAACTTGTTGTTACCGGTAAAGACGAAAATCGAAACGTGGAACTGTTTAACATCGCCACAGACGTGAACGAATCGAAAAACCTTGCTGACACGGAAGCGCACCGAGTTGACGCGATGCTGACGCGTCTTCAGGAAGCCGCTCGTCGGGATAATGATGCCCTGGCCAGATGAACAATGATCAGGACTCTCAGCCAGGCGCGTTGGCCCAGCCATGGTAAACGCAAAGAATAGCAGCTCACGACACGAATAAGGACTTAACTATGAATCCCGCCGCACTGTTCAGTGACCTGAATCGTCGATCGTTTCTCACACATAGTCTTTCAGCCAGTGCCGTTGCAGCTCTTGCGGCTTCGCGGGATGGCCCTGCTGCAAGTCAATCAGCCACTTCACCGAGTGCAATCGGTGAAGCGGCGCGACCTGTTGGTTGACGGATATCTTATTGACCGACTCACCGGGGTGACGCAGCCGCGGCTGCCTCCCCCGTTCCTCGCGAAATTACGTTGATCCACGCCGCTCCGTGGGAAGGGACAGGATCAGGCTACCACAGCGTGTTTCAGGACGGCAATCGCTATTGCATGTATTACAAGGCGTGGCACCTCGACGTTGGGCAGGGGAAGCTGAATACCGGTCGACATCCTTCATTCTGCTGTTACGCTGAAAGCGCTGATGGGGTGACCTGGCGGAAACCAGCGTTGGGCCTTTACGAGTTTCAGGGATCGAAGGACAACAACATCACATTGGTCAGCGGTATGATGGGGACCCTGAATGTCGATGCCGGCCATCCCGCGATTTTCAAGGACGATAATCCAAATGCACCAGTCGGTGCGAAATATAAGGCGATCTTTCGATCGAGCAATTCAAACTGATTACTGTCGTTTAAGTCGCCCGTCGGATGGAACTGGTCTCTCATGACCGACGCTCCCGTTCTGTACGGTCTGGGCGCATTCGACTCGCAGAATCTGGCGTTCTGGGACGCCAACATCGGCATGTATCGTGCCTGTTGGTAGATCTTCACAGCGGGCGTGACAACCGATGAGGAATGTAAGCCGGGTGGGATTCGAGCCATCCGGACAGCCACGTCCGCTGATCTGATCAACCGGGCGGAAGCACGCCGATTTGATATACGTCGATTCGCCCGCTCAGCAGTTGTACACGAATCAGATCAGACCCTATCACCGAGCACTCCATATTCTGATGGGTTTTCCGACCTGATACATTGGTCGTGGCTGGTCGGAGTCCATGAATGCTCTGCCGGCGTTGAAGGAGCGGGAACTGCGTGCATCGTCGTCGCAACGATATGGAACCGCGATTACGGACGCACCTTTCAAGGCCAGTCGTGACGGCACAACGTTCACTAGCTGGAACGAAGCATTTCTGCGACCGGATATCGAACGCCCCGATGCGTGGCATTATGGACATCAGTACATCGGCTGGCATCTGGTCGAAACTAAGTCACAGCTCAACGGTGCCGCGAGCGAGTTATCACTCTACGCCACGGAGAGTGACTGAAATGGCAAGGGAAGTGCTTTGCGGCGACATTCACTTCGAATTGATGGTTTCGTGTCCGTTAATGCGCCGGACCACGCTGGACGAGAACTTATTACGAAGCCACTGACGTTCACCGGCTCAGCACTGCATCTGAATCTGACAACCTCGGCAGCAGGAACGATTCGTGTTGAGTTACAGAATGCTGACGGGACGCCGATTACAGGTTATGGACTGGAATCCTGTCACGATCTGTTCGGCGACAACGTTGACCGAGTGGTCAGCTGGACGACCGGACGTGATGTCAGCAGTCTGAGTGAGAAGCCCGTGCGTATTGGAGTTGAGCTGAGAGAGGCAGATCTTTATTCGTTCCGTTTCGCCGGTCCTTCATCGTAGGTCCTGTTTTGTACCCGACGGGAAGGGCGTTGCGCGTTGCGACACGGACCCGTGGCTATTGATAAACCGTACACTAGAAGCGTGTGGCAGCGCCTCACGCTTCTAGTGTACGGACGCTCGGGGCGTTGCTCACGCGGCTAAACAACAGCATCGTGTGCCGTAGATATCGTTTCCTATTTCAGAGTGTTCTCAGCTTATGCGGCATTTGACGGCGGGCGTCTGATGATTTGCATACTGCAACGCTTACGCTGCCGGGCAGATACATCCGAGCAACTCCGCCAGCGTTAACCGAGTTGCAAGTTCAACGATTAGCCCGGAATGTTACTCGATGCCAGAAGAGTACAGGTCGCTTACCCCGTTCTTTAAGCCATATAGCTGCTGTACTTCAGACTTACTCAGTACTCGATTGAAGACGGACAGATCATCCATGTGGCCGACGTACGAGGCACCCAGAACCAGCAACACCTGCGAGGGATCCCAGCCCAGCGTCAGATCCCAGTCTTTGATGGCCCCCTGCAGCTTGCCATTCAGATACAGACAGCCCACGGAAGGCCTGCGGTCGTCGTTGACATTCTCAAGCGTGAAGACAACGTGTGTCCACTGTTCACGTGAGAACGGCGCACGTTCGACCTGCACCATCGGACGTTTGTCGAATGGAATGTCGGCCCACGAAACTTTGTCTGGGTTCCAGATATCGAATAGCGGACGCACTGCATAGCGGAAGAATCGCGGCCTTTCGTCTTTCGACCATTCCAGGAAGATGAAGCCCTTCTTTCCGTCGTCGCCCACAATCTGTACCGGGTCGCAGTAGCCGGGTTCCAGATCCTTGTCTGGATTCAGACGCAGCCAGACGGAGACTGTTGTATTCCAGCTGTCGCCGTTATAGCCCAGCACTCCTGAGTTTCTGAACGCCGGACGAAAACTGTTCTTCTTTGTGAAGTGCAGTCCCCTGCCGAATCGGCCTGCGTCTTTGGACACATGTACGTTGTCCGTCGCCGCGGCATGCAGCAGCGTCTTGCCCTGCCGGATATAGCTGGTTCTGTCACCCCTCGCGAAATCAGCATCCAGTTCTTCGTCGAAGGAGGCGTGCAGGCTGAGTGCGTTCAGCAACCTGCCGGATTCTGCATCTGCAGACTTCAGGATTTGCTGCGCCTCGTCCTGCTTGATGTCGCGTACAAACAGATTCTTCCAGCGAATCTCGCCACCGTGCGTCTGCAGCATGATGGGACCCTTCTCAGGGAGAGGCTCTGTCCGACTCCAGAAGTTCTCCATCACCGCTCCGTCGACCACCAGTTTCTCATTGAGCCATACCCATGTCCGTCCACCGATCTGCCGAATACGAAACTGATTCCAGAAGCCGAACGGCCGATCGGCCTTCACCAGTGGATCACGACCGGCGGCACCGGGAGTGTTGTTGAACAGTCCGCCGGAACCCAGGTGCGGTTTGCGTGCGGGTCTTTGGGGATCGAACACCTGGCCACTGTCCCAGATTTGCACCTGCGGCGTACCGCGCAGGTAAATGCCGCTGTCGGCTTTGGCCACAGTCTTATATTCAATCAAAAACTCTATGTCTCCAAATTGTTCGTCGGTGGTGGCGTAGGGCCCATGGCCGTCGTTGACGAATTCTCCGTTCTGAACTGTCCAGTGCTCCGGAAACTCTTCGCGCTGTTGTTTGAGATTTCCCTCCTTCTTGTCGCCCGTGAGTTTTGCCGACCGATGAGGATTCAGACCGTGCCAGCCGTCAAGGTTCTTTCCGTTGAAGATGGCGCGAAAGCCTTCGGGCGGTGAGAGGTTATCGGCCTGAAGTATCGCCGGTGTCATGATTGTAATAACGACTGGGATAACAGTGCTGACGTGAATGTGCATGTGTCTTGTCCTGAGCAGATTTCAGTTTCGGTGACCGGTGGGAAATAAGGTGGTGGGATCTGGTGTCGCCGACTTCATGCTGTCACCGTAACGCAGCGAGGTTAAATTTCCAACGGTCCGGCACCCGCAACTTACATATCAAACAGCCATCCGTTACTTCGCACCCACCCGTTGCCGCCATGTCTCGTATTGTTCGGACATTTTCTGCGCCCTGAGTGGAAAGCTGGAGGCAAGGTTCCGGATTTCGCCGCCATCGGCGGAGATCTCGTAACGCTCCCGGTCAGGTTCATCCCGGTGCCGCACCAGCTTCCATTGACCTGTGCGGATCTCACGACCGCGACTGCAGTTCCATGCCATAATTTCGTGACCCGTTCGCCGTTGACCGTGCAGAATGGGAACCAGCGACTTGCCTTCCATGGGGCTCGGTTGTCGGCCCCTGAAGGCGGAGGGATATTCGTCGCACGCTGCATCAAGACTCGTTGCCATGATGTCGATCTTGTACCCCGGTTGTGTCATCAGCCCCCGCGGCTTTTTCGATCACTGCCGGCCAGCGGGCAATCAAAGGCGTTCTGATTCAGCCCTCGTACGCTGACTGTTTGGTGTCGCGCAAAGGTGTGTTGCTGGTGGTGGCCCATGCCAGACCGCAGGCCGCAAACGTGTCGTGTGTTCCCGGCTGCAGTTCAGGGCCGCTGCCGCCTTTGATGGCGCCGCCATCCCCGCGCCAGGTTGTGTTCGGTTCTGCGTTAAAGCCAAAGCCATATGTCGAGGGACGCACACCACCATCGGGCGCAGCGGCGTTATCTGACAGAAACAGAATGTGGGTATCGCGTTCCTTGCCGGAATGTTTTACTACGTCCGGAATTCGGCCGACGTCACGGTCAACGTTGGTGATCTGAGCCGCATAGGCGGCCATTCGTTCCGCCTGCCAGTCCTGATGGGGGTCGCCCTTCCATCTGTGAAGGGACGTGGATTTGGTAGCGCGTTCAATGCCCGGCGGCAGCAACCCCAGTTCGTTTTGCTTCGCAAATCTTGTTTGTCGCCACTCGTCCCATCCGCGTTCCCGGTAGCGATCACGGTACACCGCAATGTCTTTCTCGTGCGCATGCAGCGGCCAGTGCGGCGCGATGTATGCCACATACAGAAAGAATGGCTTGTCGTCCGTTGCGGCCCCTTCAAGACTCCGGACTGCATGATCGCTGAAGGCATCGGTCATAAAAAGCCGCTGTCGGCAAACTTCGACGGTGATCGGCAAGGTAGAAATCGTTTCCCTGGACGGCATGCCAGTAACTTATTTTCGGTTGGCAGTTCGGGCCGAACAAACGATCGAAGCCACGCTGCACGGTGAGTTCTCGTCTCTGCCATTTACCCACCATCGCCGTGTGATAGCCGTTGGCTTGCAGAACCTCCGAAATTAATACGCATTGTCAAGAAATCTCTGGGTTCGTTCCAGCGATCGCCTCGATGACCCGTCTGCTGGCAATACAGACCGATCGGCAGCGACGCTCGTGTGGCGCCGCAAACCGACTTGTTGTAAAAGTGAGTGAAACGCAACCCAACAGTCGCCAGCGAATCGATATGCGGCGTTTCTATTTCGCCGCCATAGCATCCGAGATCAGACCAGCGCATGTCATCCACCATAATAAGCACGATGTTGGGACGTTCGGCGCCTGACGCGAGAGAGCCGAAACAGATGGCCAGTAGAAAGATTGTGTGACCCGTCATAGTACACCGCCGGATTGAAAATATCTGGTTACCGTGCGTGTGGACGCGGGATGTATGAGGACAGCTCATTTCTGGAGGCGCTCGCTTACCTTCGAGTTCCCAGTTGTCGCGAGCGGGATCAGGATGGCTGCTTTTGATGTGATGGTCGTCTGAATCCGTGACCGTTACTTACCATCAGTCGATTGAATATAGCTGAATAAGTCACGCAATTGCTGCGGCTTAAGTTGCCGGTACAGATTTGAGGGCATCAGTGAAATGGGTGAGTCCTGAATTTCTTCGATGTCAGATGTGGCAATGGCGATGTGTGGCTTGTTCTTACCGTCCGCCAGAGTCACGATCGATTCGTCGCGGTCCACTGGCAGGCCTGTCAGGACACGCCCGTCTGTCGTTTGCACAATTACACTTACGTACTTTTTACGAATGACGCTGTCCGGATCGACCAGACTGATCAGCAGGTGGTTTCTGTCGTTTCGATTGGCGGTTGTCAGGTCAGGACCCAGTTTGGTGCCCTGACCAAACAGCGTGTGACAGGCGGAACAGTGTTTGCTGAACTGGCGTTTTCCGGCAGCCACGTCGCCAATGCCGGCATTCAGGTCGTTGTTCAGGCGACGGACTTCCGCCAGCATGTCTCCCGGTGTAGCCGCAGTCAGTCGGCCCCAGTGTTTTGCGACGATCACGTTCAGTTCGGTGTCATTCAGCAACGCGACCTTCCGTATTTGATGCAGCGGGATCGACTCCGCCTTGATCTGGCCACGTTCAATGCATGCCAACAGTTCGCGAGCCGACTCCGTGCGGGAAAGAAGTATTCCGAGGATCTGTAAATCCAGTTCGGAGCCGGAGTGTAATTTGGATGACAACAGTTTCATGAGAAAGTTCGTGACACGCGGTTCGTCGCGGCGGGCCAGAATTGTTATGGCGGCCTGCCGTACGGCCATGGGTTGCCTGGACAGAATTAACTCTTGAGCGGGTGCTGCGAGTGAAGCACTGTCTGCGCCGGCCAGTAGCGTAAGCAGACTGACTCGCCGATGAATATCAGCTGAATCGTGAAACGCTTCGGCCGTCGCAGCCTCGAGTGCGGACCGATTTCTCAATGTGACAGCAAGTTCCGTCAGTACCAGATCGCCGGGAGCAGCATTCCATGCATTCGACACGGCATGTGAAAACCCGTGATGCTGGAATGTCGCTGCGAAGTTGTCTGTTACGGCCGCCGATTGTTCTTTCAACCCCTGCAGAATCGCCGACCAGAGTGGACGGCGAGCGTCGTCATCCGGAGCCGCCTGCAGTAAATTCACAAGGGATGTCAGGCTTTCAGACGTGGCATCTGCCGCGTATCGCCGAACCAGCCGTGGCAGCAGGAAGCCACGTCCCAGTTGCGAGTCCCACAAGGCAGGCCGAATGAAGCGGCGCAGCACTTCATCACGGCCATCAATGCAGTGCTGTTCCACGGCCCACCACCACAGCAGGGGCACGTATGGATCTTCGTTGTCGATATCGCGGTTGATGTTTGTGTTGATGATCGGAACTGCCTGGTCCGTCGGAAGTCGCCTGGCGGTACACGCCAGTTGCTGACGAACGCGCACGTTCGGTTCCTGTTCGGCAAACGTATCCAGCCGGTGAGCCATCGGTTTCGAAACGGCTCCGGCGTCACCCAGCAGGCGTATCGTCCATGACCGCACTGCCGCATGCGGGCTCTCTAACAGCCGGGCCCCGATAGACTCGTCGAATCCACCGATGACCGCAAGCGACCACAAAGCTTCCAGAACGGTGAGTTCGTCCGCAGAAGCGACGCTCTGTTGATACAATTCATGCCGTACGGCTGACAGGTTGAACTCCGATGACATGCTGTTCTGACTGCGGTGGGCCAGTTCTATCCTCGCCCTGCGGACGTACCACTGACTGGGATGCCGCAGCATCTTGAGGAGTCTGTCTGCACTCATCAGGGAAAAATCAACAGACTCAGGACGTCGTGTCCCTTCTGCTGCGATGCGAATAATTCTACCGTTTGAACGGTCCCAGTCAGCGTCGGGATCGGGATGCGCGGTGCGGGCGTCGTGCCAGTCTGCGACGTAGATTGCGCCATCGGGGCCTAATGTTACGTCGGTGGGAGCAAACCACGGGTCGTCGGACTGCAATAGTTCACCACCGTGAACAGTGTGCACGGTGGAACCGTGCGGTTGCATGTGATGCCAGTAAACGCCGTGACCGAGCAGGTCACCGGCAATGTACTTTCCGGTAAAGGCTTCCGGGAAGGAATCCCCCTGATAGATGAGTCCTCCTACCGTGACATGTCCACCTCGAAAATTCTGATGCGGTGCGTGATTGAAGTAGCCGTAAGCGTGCGGGTTGTGAAGTTCTCCGTGTTTGGCGAATGACTTCACGAAGTAACCGCCCTGCACACCATGCAGCAACACGTAGTTTCCGTAGTTTGTGCTGTAGTAAAGATTCCCGGTGCGGTCGAAGTCCAGGCCCCACGAATTGCCTCCTCCTTCGCAGAACAGTTCGAACTGCTCTGATACCGGGTGATAGCGCCATACGCCCTGTTGAAATTCGTGTCCGCGGATGTTTGCCGTCACGGTACTTCCCTGACAGCCGTACAGCCAGCCGTCCGGTCCCCACGTCAGCGAATTAGCGACACTATGCGCGTCCTCCATGCCAAAACCGGTAAGCAGAACCTCAGGGTCGCCGTCGGGCACATCGTCGCGATCCCGGTCCGCGTAGAAAAGCAAATAGGGTACGTTCAGCACAAAGACACCTCCGTGCCCGAAGGCAATACCGGTTGTCAGATTCAGTCCTGAAACGAAATCATTTCCCGTGTCCATTCGGCCATCGCCGTTGGTGTCTTCCAGAATCGTGATCCGATCAGCTCCGACTGGTCCGTAGGGTGGAGGTTTGGGAACGCGGTCGTATTTTGTCCGCGAGTATCGGTCTACCTGAACGCGTTTCAGGCCGGCCGGGTTGGGATACTGCAGGTACTGAATGACCCACAACCGGCCGCGATCGTCGAATTCAATGGCGACAGGCTGCCGCACCAGCGGCTCTGCAGCGACGAGCTTCGCGGTGAAGCCAGGGGGAAGATTCATCTTACGGATGGATTCGTCCGGTGATAATCCCTGGGCGGGACACCGACTGCAGCAATTCGTGAGCATCGCTGCCAGCACAAGCGAGGGACAGACTTTCCGAATTGCATCTTTCATCTCAGATTCTTCACCGAATCAGCAGTGACAGATTTCGGGGGACGCCTGACAGAAGCGGTCCTTCCCACACTAATTTCACCTTTGCAGCAGCGTCTCCATCACCCGCATAAGAACGTCTTCCACCTGCGGAGCGACCCGGGAAACAGGGCCGGTTTCGTATCCGCCCTGCCCATAGGCGTCTTTCGTGCCGATATATCCGGGGCCATAATCTCCGTACGCAGCCATGGCAACGAAGTCATTCGGCCGCATCTGTTGAGCGGCAAGTTGATACTCGACGAATAACTCGCCCGGCATATGCAGCACGTGCGCTGTGCCCAGTCGCAGGCAGGAGACAGGAATTCGATGTCCTTCGTTCATGCGACGGATGAAGGTCAGGTCTCGAGCCGCTCTGAGCCGCGATCTGATAGCTGCCGAGGTGTCTGTCAGCGTTTTAAGAAGCTGAGAATCAACAAGCGAGCTGCGAATCGGCAGCGATACCGACTTCACTGACCATTCGACATCGTTGGCGGACAAAGGGATCTTCCGCTGTGATTCCCACGCCGTTTTCATTCCCGCAGCGAGCCGCTGAGCCAGCAATGGGCGTTTTTCTTTTGAGCCGTCGTTATACTTTCCGGCGGCGACATTCCCGCCGGCTCCATCAAAATGGATGTGCGGTACGTCCGGCAGCGCCTGTTCCCTAAGGTCTCGTGCAATGCCGACAAAATCCCAGTTCACTGAACCCTGGCCGTAGTAACTTTGCGGATGCGTTGCGTAGTACGTCAGCGCAGTGATTGCTTTGTCTCCGCTCCAGAACGCCACCATTCGAACGAGTGGGTCGATCGTCCCTTCCGGCGCCTCTCGGGCAGCCAGTTTTCGCCCGCCGGAACTTTGCCGCTGCAGAATCACTCGTCCGTTCGGGCCGAGGATGCGACGATTGGATGCAACCATTTTGACGTTGCCGGTGCCCAGTCCGATATGGGTCACCGGGCGTGCGTCTGGCAGAGACTGCCGCGCTGCGTTCGCTATTCGTTCCATGATGTCCATGTCAAAATCCGGATTCGAATACTGTCGCGCGAGTCCATTGTCCGCCAGCAGTCTTTCGGTCGCAAAGTCACTGCCGGGAGCGTCGTGCTGATGCAGCGTTTGCAGTGCCACCCGATCTGCCGGAGTTCCGACTGCATCCCCCAGCGCTGCACGGAACTGGTCGTAGCTCTCATTTCCAATTCCCACCCAGTCAAAGGCACAAAGCACGATTGGGTCTCCGGCTCCCAGCAGGACGACTCCCCGCGCCGTCAGCGGTGTCACGATTTCCATGACGGGTTTGACGTTGCCATTGCACAGCGGTGAACCAAGCGGGGGGGTTACGTCTGTTCGAAATGCGGCAATGTGCAACGGTGTCTGATCTGCAGGAAAGACTTCACACGGAGATAGACGGAAGATGGCAAGCGTCAGGAACAGGATGATTCTCATGATGTGCCTTGCTGTTGATCGGTGTCAAATAATTGGATTCAGTAACATGCCACTGCCCCGTTCGTCAAAGTCGGGCTTCAAACACCGGTCGAGATATGCGGTGAGAAAACGTTTTATATTTGAAAGGCTTGCTGGATTGTGAGGCTTCGTCCGTTCAGTTCAACTGTCCCTGATGTCGCATACATGGTTACCGTCGTGGTGGGGTGGCGAGGAAAGTGTGAAGTGGCGGTTCAATCGAGCTCCTGCAAAGCTTCGCTGTTGTCGTGGCGGACTGTAAACACTCCGCCGGAATTCCTGCCTGCTTCGAGGGGCCGCAGTGCGAGCTTACACCGGCGCGGCAGCGGATCAAAGCCATCTGGTGGCGCTGACCGGTCAGATCCTCCCGGCAAAGGAAGTCAGCTTCGGCTGGAATTGAGACGCGACACCCTGTGATGTGCTCCAAACACGCGTCGTGTCCATTGGGGAACGAATCAGGCAACGAGAACCGGACGCTTGCGGCAGCTTTATGCCCGTTGCCCATTGACATTCGTCAGTCTTGCCAATAGTTTTCCGCCTTCGATTTAACGCGATTCACACTGAAAGGAATCCCGATGGCAAAGAAAAAAGCGGCGGCACCGAAAAAACCGATGACCAAGACCGAGATTGTTGCTGCTCTCGCAGAGGGGACCGGCCTCAGCAAGAAAGAGATCGTCAGCGTATTTGATGAGCTTGGTACGCTGATCGGAAAGAACATCGGCAAGCGAGGACCGGGCATCTTCAACATCCCGTCGCTGATGAAGGTGAAAGTTGTTCGCAAGCCGGCCACCAAGGCCCGCAAGGGAATTAACCCGTTCACGAAGGAAGAAACCGTTTTCAAGGCGAAGCCTGCTCGAAACGTGGTCAAGGTTCTGCCGCTCAAGGCATTGAAGGATATGGCTTAATCGGCCGTGGCGAACCAGCGACGGCCTCTCCGGGCTTAGTATTGAATGTTGGCATGACGTATTTCCGGATTGGCCTTCGTCGTTCGCATTTGCGCCGCAGGACGCGGCACAAATGTCGTTACTGACCAAGGAACGATCCTTAACGTGTGGATGTCCGCGCTCGTGGCCACAGTACGCGGGTCGTGCTGTTGATCGTAGAGCTGTCACTTCAGCTCCGTCGCTCCCTGACGTTTGCCTCTTTCTTGCGGTGCACAGTTCTTCGCCTCTTCTGTTCCAACGCGCACCGTGAAGCTCGCCAGACTCGACAGGGACGTGTCTCCGCACCCGTAAGTTCTGATTGCTGAGCCGTACGAATCCACGTTGTGGAAAAAAATATTACTCCGGCAGTGTAGTTGCCTTTCGTCTCCTGTCTTGAGATCGCCACGTGACTGCTTTCCTGGGACTGGCACGTTCGATGCGTTACCATGCGGAGTGATCCAGCAGATTGCCATATCGCTTGCCGGCGTTGCCACGACAACGTTGCGTTGGTTGTGGTCTGGCTGCCGTACAGTGATGAGGCACTTGTTCTGCAATTGATTCGTGGAACCTGCCATCATTTTCAATCCTTCACGACGTTGTTTGCTGATGGCTGCGGAGACTGCCTTACTTGTGGAAGGTGTACAGCTTTCGGCACAGGACGCAGCATTCGTCTTCGAAGCCAACGTGATGATAAGCACTCGCGACGGGGGTGTAGCTTGCGGCAAAATATCTTCAGGCCAAAGGGCGACGGACCGTTTCCGAAAATTCTTTCAAGAACTCCCTACGGCACAGGGGGTCAGGAACAACGGGCAGGCGCAATCGTATGCCAGTCAGGGCTACGCGATGGTCCTTCAGGGTTGTCGCGGATGAAGTGATTCTAAAGGTGTGCGGCACCCGTTTCGCCACGCTGCAGAAGATGGTTTCGACACTCCGGAGTGGTTCGGAAAGCAACCATGGTGTAACGGCAGGATCGGCACTGCGGGAGGATCGTACGTCGGCTGGACACAGTGGGCGGCTGCCCCGGAGGGCAGCCAGTATTTGAAGGCGATGGTTCCGATTGTGCCCTTCTGCAACGCATACGATATCGCGTACGACGGCGGAGCTTTTCAGCCGGCACTGATGATGGGCCCGGGATCGGCCCTTGGCGGGGCGCGAATGACGCGGGACAATATTTTTTCGCGCACCTTTTGCTTTCTCCCTTCGGTGGATTTCGATAAGCAGTTCCAGAACGAAGTGTTCTATCTGGAACATTGGGTCAAGCACTCCACCCATAACGACTACTGGAAGCGACGTGGTATTAGTCGCGAGGCGTTCGACAATGTCGCTCTTCCCGTTTCGAACATTGGTGACTGGTACGACATTTTTTCGAAGGTCACGCTGGAGATGACCAACGGTGTGCGAAGTGAATCAGACAATCGTGCCCTTCGAAGAGAACAGTTCTCCGTCATCGGCCCCTGGACGCACGGCGTCGGTCGCAGCAAAGTCGGGACGGGGGTGACGTCGGTAGGGGACCCGCCATGAATCTTGGTCTGCTGCGAAAAAAAAGTTTGACTACTGGCTCCGCAATCAGGACACGGGGGTTGAAGAGTGGCCGGCCTTCCGGATCTTTGTGATGGGGGAAACAGATGGCGGCGTGAAAACGAATGGCCACTGAGGCGAACTCAGTCCACCCCGTACTATCCGCTGAGCCAGGGCAATGCTGCTGATCTCGGCGGCCACGTCGAATTAGTTGTCCCTGACGAATCTGTTTGATCAATGAATAGGGGCGTGGTTTTGGCAAACGGGATGTCATAGATTGCAAGGAATCGGTTCAATCGGTTCGGAACCTTCCAGTTTGAGACAGGCATGAAGCCCAAATCTCGTTCGGAAACCAGTCAGCTCGATCTTTTTCAGACGCAGTTCGATCAGCTGCTGTATCTCAGCCATCCGCTGTGTGTACTTGCTCGGTAAATTGACTGGCAACGGTTCGGCGTTGCCTTCGCTGGTTGCTATTGCCCCGACACGGGAGCCCCGGGAAAAGACATTCGCCTGTTGGTGGGGCTGTATTATCTCAAGCCCACGTTCAATGAATCGTGGCGTGAAGCTGCGTCAGACGTACCGTCGAGTCGCGAAGAAAGCGGTAATCATGGTGGGCCGTTACGCTCATGCAAAGCAGTTCAGACGAATGCGAAATCGATTGCGGAAGCTGAGGACATGGCTGGGTCGCGTCTTCCGTGACCTGCGTCGAAAAGTGCCTCGTCCTGATTTTTCCGTCAGCGAACTGCTGAGACTTTGCGAACTGCTTCACGCTCAGCAAAGCACAGATAAGAAAAAGCTGTACAGCCTGCACGAACCGGCGTGATGTGCATCAGCAAAGGCACGGCTCATAAACGCTATGAGGTCGGATAGAGGTTTCGGCCTCGACGACGAACCGTGGCAACTGGATTGTCGGTGTGAACCTGTGTCGAGCCAATCTCTACGACGGACACACGCTGGCGAAGCCGATCGCTACGCTCCAACGGATTACTCGCGTGAGCGTAACGGATGCCTTCGTCGACAAAGGCTATCGCGGCAACGACCACAAAGGATTCGCCACCATTCACATCTCGAGGAGCAGTTCCAGGAGGCTGACCCGAACTTAGAAGAAGCGTCGCAAACGCCGCAGTGCCGTCGAGCCAAAGATCGGCCACCTGAAGACTGACAACCGAATGGGGCGATGTTCCCTTAAGGCGCTCAAAGGAAACTCAATTAACATCGTCCTCACTACTGGGGGATCCAACTTACAGAAACTGTTGCGCGCCATTGCGCACACGCTGCTTTCCTGGCTCTGGAGTCGTACTGCGGGCGTACAAATGGAGCACTCTGACCAGCCGAACTCCGTCGTCACCGCGTACCGACGCTCGTCCGGCGATGCATCGACTAACAAAATACTTTTCTCCGCGCTCCGCCGGAGTTTTCAGTATCGACTGCTTAGCATCGATAAGCCGGACACATCAGCCACTGACACATTTAAATACGACCCCGGGAATCCGACACCCACAGCGGGAGGCAACAACCTGTCCGGAGCGCCGGCCGGACCATTTGATCAGGCGAGCGTCGAACAGCGTGAAGATGTGCTTGTATCTACTTCCGCTGCTCTGAGTGAAGCGACGGAAGTCACCGGTCCCGTTCAGATGATTCTCTATGCCGCCTCGTCGGCTGTCGATACGATTTTCGCAGCCAAGTGGGTGGACGTGCATCCTGACGGAAAAGCCTACAATCTCTGTGACGGCATCATTCCCGCACGCTGGCGTAAGTCGTGTACGAAGCCCGAGCTGATTGAACGGGGCGAAACCTATCGCTATGAACCTGCCATGTGGGTGACCAGCAACCTTTTCAAACCCGGACAGCGTATTCGTGTGGAGGTGTCCAACAGGAACCGTCCCCAATTCGACAGGAATCCGAATTCCGGACTGCCTTTCGGCACGGACACCTGCAGCGCGCGACGCAGACCATTTTCCATGGAGCCGAGCGAGCTTCGCACCTTCTATTACCGGTCATTTCCCGTTGATTACCGTGGAATCACCAGCCGAAGGACGCTGTCTGACTGGCAATAAAGGCGATTGCAGGCAGCTTCTTCGAAGTGAAGCTCGACTACAGCCGGCGATGCGTTCTAAAATAGGGCATGCATCGAAGGCTGATCAAACCGTCTGTATTTCTCTGCCTGATCGCTTTTTCAGCTGACTCCGGTCGGGCTGACGAATCGTATTATGTTCGCCACATTCGCCCGCTGTTAGAGGAACGCTGTTACGCGTGTCACGGGGCATTAAAGCAGGACGCCGGGCTGAGGCTGGACACAGGCGCGCTGCTGAGAAAAGGAAGTGAGAACGGCCCTGTCATCAATGTCTCAGCAGTCGACGAATCTCCGCTGCTGGATCGCCTGTCGTCTGACGACGACGATTACCGAATGCCACCTGACGGCAAACCTCTGTCTGCCGACGAGCTGCTGCATTTTCGCGCATGGCTGGCGGCGGGAGCCGTTTCTCCAGTGGACGAAAACCCCGAACCCGCTCCGTCTGAGCACTGGGCGTTTTGTCGTCCTGTTCGGCCCGTCGTGCCCGTGATCATGGATGACGACTGGTCAGTCAATGCCATTGATCGGTTCATCCGCCGGCAACACAAATCACTGGGCCTGACACCGGCAGCAGACGCGTCGGCGGAGCATCTGCTGCGGCGCGTGACTCTGGACCTGATTGGTATTCCACCAACACCTGAGCAGGTTCAACTGTTTGTTGTGGACCCGACCCCGGAACACTATGAACGGATCGTCGATGGATTACTTGCGTCACCGCATTATGGCGAACGTTGGGGCCGGCATTGGATGGATGTCTGGCGTTATTCGGATTGGTATGGCCGTCGTCAGCAGAATGACGTCCGCAACAGTGCACCGCAGATTTGGCGATGGCGCGACTGGATCGTGAAATCGTTGAACGACGACAAGAGTTATGCCCGTATGATTCAGGAAATGCTGGCGGCCGATGAAATCGCCCCCGACGACGACGCCACGTGGGCGGCGACCGGCTATCTCATACGCAGTTATTATTCGTTGAATCCGAACGAATGGATGCGGCACAACGTGGAATACACCGGCAAGGCATTTCTGGGGCTTACGTTCAATTGCGCTCATTGTCACGACCACAAGTACGACCCGATCACTCAGGACGACTATTTTCGTATGCGTGCCTTCTTCGAGCCGATGGGCATTCGGCAGGATCGGGTTGTTGGTGAGCCGGAGCCCCCGCCATTTGAGCCTTACAAATACTCCGGGTCTCGCAAAGTGGTTCGTAGCGGCATGGTGCGGATCTTCGATGAAAGGCCGGCAGCTGAGACATGGTTTTACACGGGGGGCGATGAACGTAATAAGGTCACGGATCGTGGCAGTATCGCTCCTGGCGTGCCCTCGTTTCTGGGTCTCCCGTTCGGCGATATCGCTCCAGTCGAATTGCCCATGTCGGGCTGGTACCCGGGGTCCCGCAGTCATTTGCAGCAGTCCCTGGTTGACCAGGCCGCTGCGGAAGTCCGGGCTGCTAAGACGGCACTCGCCGTTGCCTTCGATGCCGACACTGACACCACGTCGTTGGTCGCCGACGTAAGGAAGGCACAGTCAGTCTTCGATACGCGGTTCGGGGCAGCGATCGAGGCCGGAGAACAGGGTGCCCTGGCGGGCCGGCAGTCTTTGCTGATGCACGCGTCCACTGGTCGACGCATTGTTCAACATGAACTGCCTGACCTGAAAGGCATTCCGGAAGGCACGACCATCGGGTTTAAGCTCAGCATTCTCACAGACAGCCATTTCAACTTTCAGCTGGCGCGGGACACATCCAAAGGTCTGACGGCACTTTATGTCGGATTCGTTGAGGGAGAAATTACGGCTTATCGGCCGGGCAGTTTTACGCGATTTGTTGTTGGCCGATATCCGCACGACAATGCACCGCGAACACTGCTGGTCGCTCTTTCACTCAGCCCGGTCGAAGACGTAGCAATGCTCCGAGTTGACACCGTTGCTGGTGATGTTCGAACGTCCCTTGTGTCCGGCGTTCCAATTGCGTTGAATGGCTGGGATCCGTCAAAACATCGGCACCAGCCATTTACTCTGGATTGCCGTTCGGGAACAAAGGTGCTGATCGATGATGTGAATGTGACGGCCGGAAACCAGACCTGGCACTGGGATTTTGAACCGGCCGATTTCACAGACGGGCAGAGCATCGCGGGCGTTCAGGGTTGGACAGTGCATCCTCAGTCTTCTGGATCTGCGACTTCTATCACGTCCGCAATTGCCGGGTGCCTGTCTGCTCAGGCTGAACACGAGAGACTTCTGGCAGCCAAAGCCGCGTTGGCTGCGGCTGGTTCTCACGTTCGGGCAGCCACCCTGAGACTGGAGGCGGCAACAGCGAATTCCGTCAGCACGGGAGCCACCATTGCCGCAGACAATGCGGTTCGAGAGGGCGCCGCAGCCGACGTCGTTGAGACCCTTTCGCGAGCAGCGTATTCTTCGCAGCTGGTCGCTCGCACAACAGACGCGCGATGGCGTATTTTGAATACGGAAAGGGCGCTGGCTACGGAGCGATCAGTGTCTGATGAAGCGACACAGAAGCAAGCGTTGATACAGGAACTGAAAAAGAAACAGGGAGCAGCATACGCGGAGCTGAACGCGGTCACGCAACAATCGAACGACACTCCGGAGTCGGTGGAGTACGAGCGTCTGAGTCCTGTGACATCACCGCAGAGTACGGGACGGCGCAGTGCTTTGGCGGCGTGGATAACACATCCGGATAATCCACTCACGCCGCGAGTGGCCGTCAATCATATATGGCTGCGTCATTTCCATTCGCCGCTGGTGGAGAGCATTTATGACTTTGGGCGTAACGGAAAACAGCCGACTCAACCGCAACTGCTGGACTGGCTGGCTGTGGAACTGTCGGAACACAACTGGAGCATGAAGCACATTCATCGGCTGATCGTGAGCAGTCGTACCTATCGCACGAGTTCCTCAAGTCGAGGTCTGTCGGCCAATATTTCGCTGGACGGCGAAAACCTTCATCTGTGGCGAATGAATGCCGGACGGATGGAGGCCGAAGTTGTACGGGACAGTGTCCTGTCTGTGGCTGGACTGCTGGACGCGGCTGTCGGTGGCGAAGTTCGTCCGAATACGGAAGCTATGACGACCTGCAGACGCAGCCTTTACTACGAAGTCTATCCTGAGAGCGGGGGAAACAATGCGGTCGCCGAAGTCTTTGATGCACCAGACCCTGGAGAGTGTTTTCGCAGAACCAGCACTGTGGTACCACAACAGGCGTTGGCGCTAAGTAACAGCGATTTAATTCATTCCTCCGCCAGAAAGACAGCGCAGCTGATCTTCGAAACGGCGGCAGACGATCATGGACGTTTTGTGAACCAGGCATTCCGCCGTGTCCTGTCCAGGCTGCCGAATGAGCGTGAGTACGTCGCCGCCATTCGGTTCCTTCAGCAACAGCATCGTTCAGCTGATTCGGCTGAGTCTGCGGGTGAAAGTCTTGTCCGCGTGCTGTTCAACCACAACGATTTCGTGACTGTTCGATAGAGAGACGGCAATGATACTTCGTCGCAGATTCATGGCCGACTCCGGAATGGGTTTCGCGGGACTGGCTGCCGGTGCCATGCTGGCCACGGACGGTGTTGCCCGCGGCGATCATGTCGCCGGACAGCACCATTTCGCACCCCGGGCAAAGTCAGTGATCTGGGTGTTTCTGTCCGGCGGCTACAGCCATATGGAGACGTTCGATCCGAAACCCGCGTTGGATAGGTATGCAGGGATGTCCTACGCCGACACTCCCTATCCGAATCCCGTCGATTCACCACTGCACCGGAAACGTTTCCGCAGTGTTCCAGCGGAAGAAATTAACGTACGAGACGTGTACCCGAAGATCTTCCCGATGCAGGTTGGCTTTCGCCAGCGGGGAGACTGTGGCGTTGCCATCACTGATTGGTGGCCTCACCTGGCTGACTGTGTTGACGATATCAGTTTTGTGAGGAACATGTGGACAACAGACAATGACCACGCGGCTGAAAATCAAATTCACACCGGTCGGCATCGCCTGGATGAGCCTCAGCCCAGCATCGGTGCGTGGGCTCATTACGGTCTGGGCTCAATGAATGAGAATCTGCCGCGTTTTGTGGTGCTGGGCGGACCAACTCGTGCCGACACGCGTGCGTCTATTGACGCCAACTATCTGGGACCGCAGCACGCCGGTGTGCCACTGCAGCTGGATCCTCAGAATCCATTGACATTTGGCGCCCGTCAGGCCGGGCATTCGGCTGCACAGCAGACAGACGAATTCCGCTTCGTCAACGAACTGAATCGGCTCACGGCCCAAGAATTTCCGGACGATGAACAGCTTCAGGCGCGAATCAAATCATACGAGCTGGCATATCGGATGCAGTCTGCTGTGCCGGAGGCCGTTGATATGGCAGCCGAAACCGCCCAAACGTCTGAGCTCTACGGAATCAACGAAGCCCACAGCAAGGTGGCCGGGCGACGGCTTCTGGCCGCCCGCCGCATGGTCGAACGCGGCGTGCGATTTGTGCAGGTCTTCCCGTCAGCCTACGGCACCTGGGATTCTCATCAGAAATTGAGAGAAAATCACTCTAAGATGTGTGGTTCCGTGGATAAGCCGATTGCCGGTCTGCTGAAGGACCTGAAACAGCGGGGGCTGATGGAAGACGTAGCGGTTGTCTTCTGTACAGAATTCGGACGAACTCCCGGTCTGGAAGAACGTTCAGGGGGGGCGACCGGTCGTGATCATCATCCGAACGGTTTCACAGTCTGGCTGGCCGGAGCCGGAATTAAAAGAGGCCATATCCACGGTGCCACCGACGAACTGGGCTATCATGCACTCGGGGAAGGGCACTACGTCACTGACCTGCACGCCACTGTCCTGCATCTGCTGGGCCTCGACAACACCAGGCTTGAGGTTCCCGGGCGCAAACGTCTGGATATTGATCGGGGCAACGTGATCTCCGACATTCTGGCATAATTTTCTTTCAATACGCAGACTGCCGTCGAACGTTGCCCTGCAGCGTTTCGCGCTGACTTGCAGCCGTCAAGAACGATTTTCGATGGCCGTTTGCTTGCTCGGATGAGTCAGGGTGGTTTATGACAACAGGTTAAGTGTGTGGAAGCCGGATAAAGCACGGGCGTCAAGTCTGACTCAGGACGTTCAGCGAACGGCAGACGGTGAGCACGCTTTCCGTCATGTGCGTCGGCAGTGTCAGTGGTGATGACGAGAATTCGGTGACCGGGTCGCCGGGCGCCGGCGACAGATGAAGTGGATCGTGACATCCAGGACGGCCCACTCCGTAATCACCAACAAGCGCCTCCGGGGAAGGGATTCGTTCAGGTAACTGAAATATTTATCGTCTCCGATGAACAGGTGATTCTGTTCCGTGACGAGGTCGGCCGTCCCGAACTGTGCTTGCTTTTTGTTCAGCGATTCTCACAGCGGACCATCGCCAGGGCGGCTCACGTATACCGCCGCCTGCCACGTGTTATCCGGAGTTTTTCGGTCGTTGTTGCACCATGAGGCACAACAACGGCGGCTCGCTTCTGAATTGGCGTTTGGACGTTTGTGACAGGTATTTGAAGAGGGAGATCAGCCTGAAAACTCGCTCCTTCGCGATCATGGTTCAGGTCGGATCTGAGTTTTCGAATAATACCCTTGGCAAGCATCAACCATCTGATACACTTCCGGTGTTGTGTATTGTCACAACACTACATGAAGTGATTAAGCTGTAAAGGAGGTTGATATGCTGAACCTGAAAAGACGGGCCGGAGAGTGCATCGTTATCAACGAGCAAACAGTGATCCGGATTCTGAGGACTGGGCCCGGGGGTTGCCAGATCGGTATCGAAGCGCCACAGTCGGAACACATTCGAAGGGGAGAAATTGCGCCGGAGTCGGAGCAGATTATGAGAGAAACTGCAGAAGCAATCGGAGTCGTGTAATGGGCGAGATCGGACAAATGCTGCGAGAACTGCGAAAATCACGCGACGTCACGCTACGCGCTCTGGCGGAAGAGGTTGGCATTCATTTTTCGTCAATTTCGAACATTGAAAATGGCAAAGAGCGGTGCGGGGAAGAAACGCTGACGAAGATCGCAGAAGCACTCGGAGCGGACGTGGACTTGATGCTGGGCGAAGCCGGTCACCGAGCTCTGCCATATCGTGTCCTGGGGAATATTGCTGCGGGGACACCGATTGAGGCAATTGAGAACGTAGAAACCTTCGACTTGTCATTGGTCTTTGATCCCCGAGACCATTACATGCTGAAGGTACGAGGCGATTCTATGATTCTTGATGGTATTAACGATGGAGACATGGCCATCGTAAAACACGGGAGGAAAGCCCGGAACGGTCAGACCATCGTAGCCGTCGTTGACGGAGGTGAAGCCACGTTGAAGAGGTACGTCCGAAAGGATCGACTTGTCGTGCTGAGTCCGGCCAACAGAAAACTGAAGGCAAAGACATATCCTGCCGCAAAAGTTGAGATTCGTGGCGTGCTGGTCGGTGTCGTGCGGACAAGTGTCGAATAGTGCATTTAGGAATGAACACAGTCCCGAAAGGCAAGGTGTTCTGCGAAAGTTGAATTGCCCAATTACTCTCAATGGTATTGTCCGGGTGCCGGCAAGAAGTTCGTTCCGCGAACGCTGACTGGAACGCATCCTCATTTTTCTTGACCGAATTCATGGCCATTGCGCGAATCGTCGGGCGTTGTTCATCAGGCGTACAGGAGATCTGTTGTCGCGTGATGACTGATCTCCTGCCTTACGATTCTAGCGAACTTACACCATGTCTGATTCGGTCGATTGGTCCTTCGCTGCTCGCGAAGGGGCACAATGAACTAGCCTCTTTCTACTTTCCGCACGCACAGTTGCCTGGCAACTATGGCCTTTCGTCCTTTGATTGTGAAATGCTGAGAAACCACGAATTAACTCAGCGTTTTACGACCGGGTTCAGCATCCGGCCGTTTCAGAGCGAACATCGAAAGAAATGCATTAACGCCCTCAGGCAACGGGTCCCAGTCCTCATGAATGGGGCATTGTCGGGGAAGGGGCGCGCCCGCGATTTTCGTGAACAATGCGACTCCGTGAGGTTCGGCAGAGTCCGAATCTCACATGACACCACTCGAGAAACTCAAGACGAGCCCGAGTGGTACGTTCGCCGATCTGTTGCAATTTACCTGGTTGATACTGCCAAGGAATTGCCGGGGATCGCATTTGACGTGTGTGGCCAATGGCTGGAAGACTTTTACACTCGCCTGACCCGGTACAAGTAAGGAAACGTCGCTGGAGCGTCCGCCATGTAGCAAAGATCGGCACGTCAGGAGCGGTAGCTTTTGGGAAGGCTGCCCTAGCTCCAGGGGAAGGTGGAACGTGATGAAATCCGTAAGCGAGACTCAGCAACTTTCCTGCGTGACTTTTTTATGTGGATCCGTGTGTGCGCAGCAACGTTGGGTTCTTTGCTTTGTCAGCGTCAAAGATTAATCAGGATGGTCAGCCATCTCAAGCGCCGGTCGACGGTGGTTGTTCGGTCCCGGGATCGGGATTGAAGGCGGATAGCTCCTTGATCGTGTTTTGCACCAGCGACTTCAACTCATCGAGGATTGGCTGTGCACCTTCAGTTGATCCGGACGCACCAATGTCCTCCAGCGACTTGCTCAGATGAGCGGGATTGGGGGCACCAAGAGACAGTAGCGCACCCTTCAAAGTATGTCCGGCGCGGTGAAGAGTCTGGGGGGCATCGTCGTCTACCGCGGCCTGCACATTGTCCAGCAACTGCTTCGATTCGAATAGAAAAGCATCGATAACGGTCCGTAACAGTTTCCTGTCGCCATCGACGTTGTCCAGAGCATATTCCCAATCGATCACTTCAGACTTCTCCACACTAGTTTCGTCTGATGGTTCGGCCACCTCTGCTGTCAATTGCGGATCACCATTTCCTACACGCTTACTCAGCATTTCCTCTAACTGCTTCGCCCTGATGGGCTTGGACAGATACTCGTCCATTCCGGCTTCAATGCATCGTTCACGGTCTCCCTTCATCGCATGAGCCGTCATTGCGATGATAGGAATTACCCGGCCTGACTGTCGCTGCAGTTTTCTGATTTCGGTAGTGGCAGCAAACCCATCCAGTATAGGCATTTGAACATCCATGAGGATGACATCAAAGCTGCCACTTGCATAAATTTCCACAGCTTCCTGGCCGTTGCAGGCCAAGGTCACCGTATGTCCATACTTTTTCAGCACTCCGGTCGCCAGTGTTTGATTGACTAGATTATCCTCCGCCAGCAGAACAGACAATCCCTTTGCCACATGCTGCGGGCTTTTTGCCACAGTCGCATACGTGCCTTTAGCGACGGCTGTCGTACCCAGAGCGGTAACAATAGCGTCAAACAGTTCCGAACGTTTGACGGGCTTCAGTAAATGGTCCGTAACATCCAGCTGGGCCCGTCGATCGGCATCTCCGGGGCGGCCGGAGGACGTCAACATGATGATTTTCAGCTCAGAGAACCTGCTATTAGACCGGATTTTTTCGCACAAGGCGAATCCGTCTTCAAACGGCATGTTGACGTCTGTGAGCACGAGGCCGTACGGAGGTGAATCCGGGCCTTCCAATTGTTTCATGGCGGCAGCGGCGTCGGCAGCGATCGTCGGCTTCATGCTCCAGTTGGTGCACATGTCATTAAGAATACGGCAATTTGTGGCGTTGTCGTCCACAATCAGGACGTGAGTCCCGATCAGGACGACGGTGTTGCGAGAAGGGCTCGCCACATCCGGCGCGACGCCGAGTTTCGTTGTGAACGTGAAAGTGCTGCCCCTTCCGATTTCACTTTCGCATTGAATCTCACCTCCCATCAGCTCTACGAGGCGACTGGAGATTGCCAGCCCCAGGCCAGTGCCTCCGTACTGTCGCGTGGTGGAAGTGTCTGCCTGTTCGAACGCCGTGAACACGTCGTCAATCTTGTCCGGTGAAATTCCTATCCCGGTGTCGGTTACGGAAACTTTCAGTGAAGCGACTTCGCTTTCGATCGCGTGCAACGCGACGGTCAGGATGACCTCTCCTGATGCCGTGAACTTGATTCCGTTGCCTACAAGATTCACGATCACCTGTCGCAATCTGGCCGGGTCACCAATCAACCGTTCTGGAACATCGGGTGCCACAGAAAAAGCCAGTTCCAGACCGAGCCTGTGGGCACGCGTCCCCAGCAGTTTCATCGTGTCTCCCAGTGTTTCCCGCAGGTCAAAAGGGATAGATTCAAGATCCAGTCGGCCTGCTTCAATCTTTGAGAAATCAAGAATGTCGTTGATCAGTGACAGCAGTGCTTCGCCGGAGGATTCCACCATCCTCAAATAGTCCTGTTGCATTGGAGTCAGTTCTGTGTCCAGCAACAGTTCCGTCATTCCGATGATGCCATTCATCGGTGTTCTGATTTCGTGGCTGACGTTTGCCAGAAAATCACTTTTTGCCCTGTTTGCAGCATTCGCTGCATCGTGTGCGAATCGCAGTGACTCTTCATTTCGCTTGCGTTCAATAACCTGCCCCACCTGTTCGCCAACACTTTGCAGAACCCACAGCAGTGCGGTGTCTTCGCGGTGCTGCTCAAACGCAAAAAACTCAAGTACGGCAACCAGTTCGCCGCGAATGATGACCGGAAATCCAACGGCGCTGCAAATGTCCGCCTTGCGAAATGCCTCCGATCGAGGTGACGGGAATCCGTCCTGGACGTCTTCAATCCATCGCGGTTCACCGGATTGCCAGATTTCTCCTGGTAGACCCAGACCCCGCTGAACGCGAATTCTGTCTGTGACAGCTCGAAAATCGCTGACTTTCGCGCCTTCTTCCGGGTACCAGATGCGCGCCGAGATCAGTTCGTTCTGTTCGTCGACTTCATCGAGGATATAAACATGACCAACGGTCCAGCCGGTCAATACACAGACGATACTCAGACATCCGCTGAGTGCTTCCTCCAATGAGTTTGTGTCACGCGCCAGCGACGTTGCCTGATACAGGAGCCCTGCTTCCATTGCTTTTCGCGACGCTGCCTGCTGGGCCATCTTCTGTTTTGTGATGTCCCGGCCGATCCCCACAAGGCCGATCACGTTATCGGCGGCGTCCCGCAGTGGAATTTTACTGGTCAGCATCCACAACTCACGGCCGTCCGGATCAACATTGGATTCTTCGCGATCGATTAGTGGCACGCAGGATTTCATGACACGCTGATCATCGTCCGCAAAATGCTGAGCCAGTTCCTGGGGGATGAAATCGAAATCCGTCAGGCCTTCCAGGTCTTCGAACTTACTGCAGCCGTAGAGCCGGATTAAGGCCGGATTGGCCATAAGAAATCGGCCCTCTGTATCCTTGATAAAAATCACATCCGGCAGGTGATTCATCAGGGTCTGCAGGCGGTCGCGTTCACGAGCCAGCGCCTCCTCTGCTCGAATCAAACTCGTAATATCTCGGGACAGTCCGAATGTGCCGACGATTTTCTGATCAGCGTTGCGCAACGGAAGTTTTGTGGTTGAACACCACGTCGCTTCACGGTCTCGCCACGTCACGCGCTCAATTCGTCCCACAATTGATTCGCC
The DNA here is from genome assembly GCA_029245955.1 of Fuerstiella sp. Classification (GTDB taxonomy): domain Bacteria; phylum Planctomycetota; class Planctomycetia; order Planctomycetales; family Planctomycetaceae; genus Fuerstiella. The sequence goes on from JAQWOH010000014.1 coordinate 93,028, forward strand.
GGTGCGCATGATGCGAAGTTCATCTTCTCGCGCCTGACTGGCATGATCCGCAGTGAAAAAGTCAACGTCAGTTCTGTCGATAGCTTCCGATGCATTGCCCAGGCCGAACATATGGGCCATACATTCGCTGATTCGCGTGAATCGACTGGCACTGTCCTTGAAATAGATCGCATCGGGAACGTGTTGCAGCAGGGCCTTCAGAAGTGCACTTTCTCTTTGCTGGGCCTGCTCAGCCTCGATTCGTTCAGTGACTCCCCAAAACAGAACCTGGATACCAATAACGTTTCTGTCTGCGTCCAGTTGGGGGCCTTTCAGACGTTCAACCCAGCAGACAGTGCCATCGCTGTGGATGTGCTGCAGGACCCCCTGGAACACGGTGCCGTTCTGCAGCGTTTCCGCATCTTCGTCGGCAAACTGCCTGCGTTGCATTTCGTTAAGGGCAACCGGTTCGCCTTTCCTGATGAGCTCATTAAGTGTCGTGTTATGAAACTCCAGATACGGTCGATTTGCAAAAATAGGCTTACCGTTTTTGTCCTTTCTCAGCAAACACACCGGCAGACTGTCCACCAGCATCTGATAGTCGGCCTGAGTCTGCCGCAGAACCTCTTCCGGTGTGTGTGATGGGTCGTGGTTCATGACGATGGTGCGTTCTTGACCATGGTGACTCGATTGCCGCGTTCGTTCCACTGAACTTTGTCCAGGAACAGACGTATCATCATAATGCCGCGGCCGTGCGGTTTCAGAAGATTTTCGGGGTCAGTGGGATCCGGCAGGGTGGACGGATCAAAGCCCGGCCCGTCGTCTGTGATTTCGACCTTAAACTGCTTTGGCGAAATTGAGGCACGAACAGTCACCCGACGATCCATCCATGGCCGCCTGCCGGCTCGCTCTTTCGCCAATTCGTTAAACCGATTGTCATCGCCCTCACGCAGCACGGAATCCAGTTCGAGGTTTCCGTGAAGACAAGCATTCAGCAGTGCTTCTTCCATAGCGATGCCAAGACGCGGCAAATCGTTGTCAGCATACATACCGGTGGATTGAGCGGCCTGGCGAAGAAATCTTGCTGTTGAGGTCATCAGGCTTCGGTCATTTACCAGCAGAAATTCGTATTCGTCACGGCACAGGTTCCTCAGCAGTTCTTTGTACGCCTGGATTTCGCCCTGTGATGCCAGGACGCGTTCGATATTTTCTCTCAGCCATTGCGGCCGGGACATCTTATTGACATAGTTCGCGGCACCGGCTTTCATGGCCTGCACAGCGATTTCTTCGCTTCCCGTACCGGTCATCAAAACCACGGGGACGTCTGCATGGTCCCTCTGCATATCGCGAACCAGCTCCAGACCATCGACTTCCGGCATCTGCAGATCCGTCAGTACCAGATCAATTGAGGTCGCGCGCAGCATGGTTTTTGCTTCTGCACCGCCTGCAGCAGTAAGTACTTGATAGCCATCCATCCGCGACAACAGACCCGCTATGCGGGTCCGGTCCGTAGCCGAATCATCAACAACCAGAATCACAACCACGACATACTCCGAACGTTAATCGCCTGGGTAACCGCCCGACCGCCCCGCAGGATTCACTCACGAATCAGTGAGTCGGTACCGGCGAATCAGCAACCGCTGCCTTTCAAGGGATGGTTTGGCTGTACATCAGCCGAATTCAGACGTTTGGATGATCAGGCTCCGAATGACGGTTGCTCACGGATCTGGCCAGGGTAATCGTGTTGCCAGCGGCGTTGAACGAGACTGAGTCCATTGCATTCTGAATCTGACGAAAACCGTTGCCCGCGGGAAGTTGATCGTCAGGCGGGCCCGTCAATTCAGAAACAATAGTACGTTCGAACCCCTTACCCTGGTCGGAAATCCTGAATGTGATTTCATCAGGCCCTAAATTTATCTCCAGTCTGATACGTCGATCAGAATATTGTGACTCGGATTTGTGACGGATCGCGCGCGCCATGTATTCGTCACGTGTGTGTTGCAACGGTCGCGAGTTAGCCTCAAGATTACCGTGAAAGTATGCGTTCAATAATGACTCGCGAACAGCGACGGTCATCGACTGGATATCACTGGTGGTAAATCGTTCGAAGCCGGAGAGTCGGTCACGCAGGAAATTGATCAGAGATCTGATCTGATCAAGGTCATTCTGAATTTCAAATTCGCAGCAATTCTGAACCACATGCTGCAGAACGCGTCTTTTTGAAACCACTTCCTGCTGGGCCGTGATGACGTCTTCCAGAGCCGGTACAAGATTCTCGGCCATGCACCGCTTAGGCACGTAATTGACGGCGCCCAGCTCTACGCATTCCGCGGCGATTCTGTCGTTGCCCTGAGCAGTAATCAACACCACAGGCAGTCCGACAAACTTCTGATTGATCGTCCGCAGAAATTCGCGACCGTCCATGTTTGGCATGATAATATCAGAGACGACTGCGTCAAAGCGGTGTTCGTTGAGCCTGGCCAGACCATCTTCTGCACAGGCGGTCTGTATTACCGTCCATTCCGGGTGTTTCCCCGCGATGAGCCCGGCACCACGCGCCCTGTCTGTCGCGGAGTCATCCACGAACAGAATTCGGGGCCCCAGCGTTTCGTACTGACCTCCCAACAGATGTTCCCCCATCCTTTATGGTAACAATCCACTTCGAATTGCCTGAATGATAACAATGTCTGCCAATTCGTTTAAGGCGGACCGTGCATGAATGAAACCTCGGCATGATGAGGGCCCCCTTTCAGAAGAAACGTCAGGATTCTGATGATCCGGGGCAACCTGTTGGGCGTTTCTGTCGCGATCTGACTATCATATCGACTAGTGGATTGTTGTCTTTGGCGTTTCATTGCCCGCGGAGTGCTCCCATGGCTGAAATTGTTCAGTGTTCGAATTGTGGCAAAAAGTTAAAGTTGAAGGCGCCCGCGGCGGGCAAGAAGCTGCGATGTCCGGGCTGTAAGGAACCGTTTGTCCCTGCCGGGAAGTCGAGTGGCGCCAGGAAGAAAAGCAGCCATCCCGCCAGCGACTTTGATGACTATGGTGCTGACGACGACTTCGGGGGAGATGGGGATGACGACTACGGTGCCCCATCTCGTCCTCGCAGATCAGCTGGAAAACAGAAGAAAGGCAAGGAAGGGGCGACAAAGAAGCAATCAAAGACGCCTTTGATCGCTGGAATCGCAATTGTGGGTATCGGCCTGGCAGGCGGTCTGGTCTACATGCTGGTGTCTTCAAATACTGGTGATTCCACCGCCAGTAGTGACCCGCCTGCAGTAGACGCTGCGGAAGCTGACGTGGCTTCGCCGGACACGGACACGGACTCAGCTGCAGACACCGAATCGGCAACAGCTTCGGCGGGCGTTCCTCAGGCAACCGGCGGCGTGTCGCCCGCTGCAGCCAACAGCGTGTCGCCCGCTGCAGCCAACAGCGGGGTGGAGCTGGCGTGGCTGCCGCCTACGTCTGAAGCCGTTGTCAGCATCGACATTGGCAGGTTGCTGGGCGGACCACTGGGACAACTACTGCAGAATCCCATGGTTGAATCTCAGATTGAAAAGTTCACGATGCAGACAGGCTTTGGCCCCGGTGATGTCCAGTCGGTAACGCTGGGCGTAGGTGGGATCTCGGATGCTGTGAACGCTGGAAGGCCACCGAAACCGGAAGATCTGCCGATCATCGCGGTCGTCCGCGTCACGACTTCAGTTGAACTTTCCAAACTTCAGTCGGCAATTCCGGGGGCGGAGTCCGTGACTGACGGTCAGGTGACATTTCTTCGCGTACCGCAGGAACCACCGGTGGCCGTCTGGTTAGCGGATTCCACCACGGCCGTAATTGGTTCGGAGGAGATGGTGAAGAAGTCGGCGGCATTCACAACGCCGCCGGCCGGCATCGACGCTGAGCTGTTTGCTGGCGACTCTGCAATTCAGGTGCTGTTTTCGCCTTCTGATCCGGACGGAATTTTTCGTCACCCGGAGGTGAAGCTGCCTCCTTTTGGCCCTCCCGCCGCCATGGCACTGGCAAATCATTTTCTGGCGACGGCGAATGGAGCGTCACTAGGTGTGGACCTGACGGATGATATTGCATTCAGTATGGCAGCACGTTGTGGAGACGCTGCCGCTGCACAACGAATGGTGGAACTGCTAAAGGCCTCAGCGGAGGAAAGTAAAGCCCAGGCTGAGCAGCAGGCAGATCAGTTACCAGCGATGCTGGCACCATTAATTGCGATTAATAAAACTCTGACGGATTCTCAAAAAATCGAGGCCACAGGAGACATCTGCAAAATTTCTATGGCTGCACCGGATGGTGGAAAGCAGCTGGGAATGTTTATTCCGATGATTCCAATGATGATTGCTCCGGCAATGCAGCAGGCTCGCTTTGCCGCTCAGAGTACTCAGGAAAAAAACAATTTAAAAATTATGTCTATCGGCCTGCATAATTTCAACGATGTTTACGGTCGTTTTCCGAAGTCAACTTCGCGCAATGAGGCCGGTGATGCTTTGCTCAGCTGGCGCGTGCATCTGTTGCCGTTTGTCGGACACGAGGATCTATATAATCAGTTCGCACTGGAAGAGCCATGGGACAGTCCGGCCAACCGACCTCTGGCGGATCAAATGCCAGACATCTTTCGAAGCAAAACTGACGTCCTGGATCCTGGGCATACGGTGTATCAAGTGCCTGTTGGCCCAGGCGCAGCATTCGAAGACGAAACGGAGATTCGCATGCGTGACTTCACGGACGGGACGTCAAACACCATCATGATCGTCGAAGTCGCGCCAGATCGCGCTGTGATCTGGACTCAACCCGCCGACTACACTTTCGATCCCGAAGGATCACTGGATGGGCTTGAAAGAATCGGCGAAGATGGATTCAAGGCGGCATTTGTTGATGGTCATGTGGAGACGTTGAGCGAAGTCAAGGGCGACTTAAAGCCCTTATTTACTCGAAACGGTGGCGAGGTAATCAATCGATGATCGGGGTGCGGCATCGAATCACAGCTGCGGTTACGGTGCATTGAAGGGAATCGCCGTTTCGTTCTGGGTGTAATCCTGGAGTCTCTCGATGACGTTGCTGTACATGGACGAGCAATTCCTGCTGCACGAAACCGGGAATCATCCCGAATGTGCGGCGAGGCTGGAGCACGTGCATGCAAAATTGAAGTCATCGGGATTGATGTCTCAGGTCAACCGTGTGGCAGTTCAGGCAGCCAGCGACAATGATGTTGTACGCGTGCATTCTGCCCGGCATCTGGAAGTGGTACGCAGTCTGGCGGATGCCGGGGGAGGTCGCATTGATGCGGACACTGTCGTCAGTCCGCATTCGGCCGCGACCGCGTGGCTGGCGGTCGGTAGTGGCGTTGACGCTGTGGTACGTGTTATTAATCAGGAAGATCATCAGGCACTGTGCCTTGTTCGACCGCCAGGACACCATGCCGTGCCTGATTCAGCAATGGGATTTTGTCTGCTGGGTAATGTTGCTGTTGCGGCTCGCACGGCGGTGCAGCGATTGGGAGTCAGTCGAGTTCTGGTCGTTGACTGGGACGTTCACCACGGAAACGGCACCCAGGATGTGTTTTACGAGGACGAAAACGTAACTTTTTTTTCGGCTCACCGTTTTCCGTTCTATCCGGGCTCCGGGCGAAAAAGTGAAACGGGGCGTGGCGCGGGCCTCGGAACTGTGTTCAACCTGCCCTTACGCTTTGGTACTTCGCGAAAAGACTACCTGACGGCCTTCGAAAATGCTCTGACAGCGGCAGCCGATCAGTGCCGGCCGGAACTCGTCATCATCAGTGCTGGCTTTGATGCGCACGCCGAAGACCCGATCGGCTCACTGGGGCTGCAGACGGATGATTTTGCATATTTGACGAAACTGGTCATGCAGGTCGCCGCCATGCACGCGAATGGCAGACTGATCAGCATGCTGGAAGGTGGATACAACGTCGAACGCCTGGCTGACTGTGTCGAGTTGCATCTGAAAACGCTGATTGGCTGATTGGCGGACGGGATGGTGGCGTTGAAGACCGAACACAGCGCGTGTGCACGTGGTGGAGTGCCTTCCGCGCTCGGCGGCAGTCTTGGCAAACCTCTGTTTCACGGGCAACATGGACTGACGTGTCGGCACCAGCCGTGGCGGATCAGTGCAGGTCGACTGATGGGACGGTGAATAACGGCACCGGGGTGTTCACAGAAAGTCAGGAACTCTGGCCACACACAGCCTGAATAGTACAGCGAATTCCGGGCTGCGACATCGTATTAATTGCGGCTCACCACAGAAAACTGTTTTGAGGCTGAAGCGACACATTGCTTCCACATTAACCGTTCCACCGGTTTTAGTTGATCGGCGCAATGACGACGAAACTGAACCCATTTGAATCGTTCAAACCGCCTCTCAAGCTACGTTGTGAAATGTTACCGATGCTGGTGGAGTGACCCGAAACGTAGGGCACCGGTCCCATATGGCTCGATCTGGACACGTTGAACGTCGGTGATTGAAGGTAAAGCCCGGCGGCGAATGTCGGAAAGCATGCAGGCCTGCGAAATCTGTCCGGTCGAGGCTGCGACGTTCGTTGTCTGCCCCGTCACGAAGCGCTGTTGCCGCGCCCACAGTAACGTGATCGGTTTCCGGAAACTGCTGTCAATCGCGTCGTGCGGCGTACGGTGACTGTTGGTGGCTGTGTTCCGGCACGCCCTTAAGGATGTCTTTGGCAAGCCTTACCGGTTGTGCTGTTTAAGGTGACTGGACGACATATACCGATTCTGTCGCCTCCTCCGGTGTTACCGGTCAGTTAAGTACTTCCGAGTTCTCCGCGCACGGCTGTAACGGTTGTACGAAAGCGCGTGACGATGCCGGTTCCGTATCGAGTAGAACCGATAAACGTGTCGAATTCGATGCAGTTGGTATTACTGCGACGAACGGTAGCTTCGAAACAGCCGGCACAGGCTGCTGTGGTCTTTCCGGGAAAGGACTGTTCGCAGCGTTGCCATTCATCCTGAGTCGAACACTTTCAGGTCACTGAAAGTCCGGGAGCTTTCAATATGCAGGTCAATTCACGCCCAGGCAGGTTTATCCACACGGTCACTTGTCTGTTGGTGGCGTTGCTGCTGCCGACGATGTCCGGCTGTAAACGCAGTGAGTGGAGCCAGCGTGCGGACGAAGAATCGTATTCGGCAATCGCGGAAAAACAGAACGATGAGCGATGGCTGTTGCCCCGCATCGACATCAACCCTGACCCCCGAAGTCGATTTTACGACGAGTACGACAATCCGGATTGTCAGCCGTTGCCGCCGGATGATCCTGCCGCCCACCAGTACATGCACTGCGTGAACGGAATTAACGGCTATAAAAAGTGGCACGAACACGGTGACGCTTCCAGCGTTGAAAACCTGAGCTGGCTGTCGCCATATACGGAGCTGGTCAACAGTGCGAATCCTGTTGACGGACACGCGGCCGTTGAAATTTCAATGCTGACGCTCAACGACGCAGTAAGCCTCGCGTACATCCATAGCCGCACTTACCAGACGCAACTGGAAAGCGTCTACCTGCAAGCACTTCAACTGACCGGCCAGCGATATCTGCTGGGAAGCAGGTTTCATCTTGGACCACTCGGCTCGGGCGGAGCTTTCTTCCGCGGCCGAAACGGACGCGGATTGGCGGGGACACCGAATCAGTCCCTCACCCACGGACTTGGTATTCAAAGATTGATGCCCGGGGGAGCTCAATGGACTGTGGACATACTAAACACCATCACGTGGAATTCATCCTCGGGGTCGGTTTCCGCACCAGGCCTGGCGTGGCAGTTGACCCAGCCGTTTCTGGCGGATGGTGGTCGCCGCGTGATTCTGGAAAATCTAACGCAGGCAGAACGCAACCTGCTGTATCAGATTCGTGATATGGCACGGTTTCGGCAAACTCTGTTCGCAGTTATTGCGACAAGTTATCTGCGTCTGCAGCAGCAGCAACAGCGAATTATCAACGAGCAGAACAACATCCGGCTGCTGAAGGAACAGATCGAAATCGCGCAGGAAGCCGACAAGCTGAGACAAGTGACGGTTTCAGACCAGCTGCTCCGATTTCCTGAGGGTGCCGAGATCCCCGAAGAGTTACTTCCGTATTTACGATATGACCCGGCGGGATTCCTTGTCTGGACGGGAGATATGACGCCAGAACGTGAACAGTTGTTGCTCGCCATCTCGGACGACCATTTGTTTCAGGCCGCCGCCAGGGAGTTGGTTCTATACAAGGATCCCGACGTTGTCAGTCAAGGCCTGATCGATCTGATCACCAGACTCAACCAATCGGAAATCAGTCTGCAGGGTGCTGTTCTGGCGCTCGCAGATCAGCTTGATGCGTTTAAGATTGAACTTGGACTACCGCCTAACATCACGCTGACCGTTGACACTTCGTTTCTTGCACCGTTTGAGTTGATCGATTCTCAGTTATTGTCTTTGGAAACTTCGCTGAAGGATTTTGCCAAGGAACTGGGTCCCAGTTTGCTGCCTGCGCCTCAGGATGCTGACGACGTAGAACGTCTTTCGCCAAAATTTAGCGAACTGAAAGTGTACGTCCGCCGACTGCAAACGCTCAAGAACGAACTCCGTGAAGAGGGGTTGGATCGGGTGAGAGACGATTTCAAGCCCGTTAGAGACATATTGAAGGCGACAAGTGATGACCGTAACCTGCAAAATACAGGTGGACGTGGCTTTGCCTCAAGACAGGAACGGGAACGTGTGCTGAAGGATGTTGCTCGTGATTTGAAAATGTTTCGTATCAGCGACGGCGATTTCGAAACCTTTGCGGGTGTCGTCGATCTGTTGAACGAGGTTCTACAGCATGAGAGCGAGCAGGAACTGCTGGATGCGTTGGACACGAATCGCAATAAGTTCATCGGCCCGTCCGAGCTGCCAAAGGGTTGGAATGATCTGCCAATCGTCGGTACTGCGGAACAACAGAGCGAAATAACAGTCGACCAGTTCCTCGGGGAGATTCGAGACGCCGCGATAGCAATTCGCGAGGAATTTCTGAAGGTGTCGCAGGCACTGGGCGTATTGCAGGCGGGACTGCGCGTCGAGGTGATCGCGTTGAATCGCTTCACGCTGCCAGGCGGTTTAGAAACGCCGGATATTGAAGAGGTCGTGAAAATAGGCCTTGAGAACCGCCGCGATCTGATGAATGCCCGGGCGGAAGTGATGGACCTCCGGCGTGATGTCGAACTGGCTGCTAACGCACTACTGGCACTGATGGACCTCAACGTGAGTGGTGGAGTGGAGCTGGACGGCAATAACAGCGATCTGACCACGTCCCTGAATTTCAAATCGCCCCTGGACCACGTGCTGGAGAGGAACACCTACCGCGCGGCGTTGATTGCCTATCAACGGGGCCGTCGGGATTACATGCTGGCAGAAGACCGTGTGAAACAGGAGATCCGAGACAGTTGGCGGCAACTCATGGTTTCGGAAAAGCAGCTGGAAATTGATCGTCAGGCCCTGCGAAATTCCGCCAGGCAGTACGATACGTCCGTTACCAGCCCTCAGGTCAGCAGTTTTTCGCTGCTGAATTCCCTCCAGTCGCTGCTGAACGCCAGCAATGGTCTTGTAAGCCGTTGGGTGACTTACGAGACAAATCGACTTAACATCTATAGAGATATGGGTATTATGCAAGTTGACTCTACTGGGGTCTGGGAAGACAAGTTCTATCTTTCTGATGGAACCGGTCACGAAACCATGCCTGCACCGACTGAGCTGTCCCCGCAGCCACAGACGGAAACCCCGCCCCTGAACATCCCGCCTTCTCTGCAGGAGATACCCGAAGATGAATAACACTAGATTTCCACGTTGTGACGTTTCGGCACGCCGTGCTACGCGCAGCGGAAGTGTACGCGGCATCGTCGGCGTTGTTCTCGCAATGCTTTGCAGTGTGGCGGCATGGAAGATTCCTGCGACCCACGATCTGTTGGCCGGAATCTGGCAGGCCGAGCCAGGTGACTTGTCGAGCAAGTACATTCTTCATAAAGCCGATATCGGAAGCTTTCGTATTACTATCACGGAAAACGGAACCGTCGACAGCTCACAGAATTCAACACTGACCAATAGTGTTGAGGGCACGACGACGATCATCTCGATTGTGCCGGAGGGCAGCCGTGTTAATGGACCGGTAGTATCGGAGATTGACGGTGTTGTTGAGTACGTCAATATGGAATCGGAAGCCGAACGAAGTCTTCGTGTTCGTTCTGAGGACGGCGAAGAGAAACTCTACGAATTCAGCATGACCCAGTTTACTGAAATTCTGGTTAAGGACCGTCAGCAGATCAAAGCGGGCGATTATCTGGCTGGAGACATGGTTTGCGAACTTGATTCTTCCAGCCTGGAGGAGGCAGAAAAGCAGCAGCAGATCACTGTTACCATGGCGGGGGCCGATCTCAAGAAAGCCGAGACGAATTTAAAGATTCAGGAAACGACCAACGAAAGTGTGCTGGCGCAGGCAAAACTTAATGAGGAACTGGCCCAACTGACTCTCGAAGAGTATGCGTCAGAGGGGGGGAAATTTGAGCAGTTGGTCGGTAAAGCTCAGGGGAGCATCAAGGGGTTCGAGGAAGAACTGGCGATTTCCAAAGAAGAATACGACAAGATGCGTGACCAGGCACGTCGTGGTTATGAGAATCTTAATAAACTGGAAACGGCTCGCGTGAAGGTCATTAAGAACCTGATTGCCCTGAAACAGTCGCAGCAGGAATTCAATGTCTTGGAGAAGTTTGAGTATAAGAGGGAGTCCAAGAAGCTAGAGCAGGAAGCAAAAAACACGGTCGGCGAAACGGTCCGGGTCGCTCTGGAGGGCGAGGCAGCAATGGCTCAAATGGAGGCTGATCATGACGCGCGCAAGCTGACCATGCAGGTGGAAGAGGAAAAGCTTGCACGGTTGATTCGACAGATCAAAGCCTGTCGGCTGATCGCCAGCCAGCAGGGAGAGGTAGTGTACGCGGGGCAACAGAGCCGTCGCAGTGAGCCTGTTGTCATCGAAGAAGGTGCCACCGTCCGCGAACGCCAGGGGATCATAAATTTGCCGGACCTGGACCAGATGAAGATTGATGCTCGGATCCACGAGTCACGCATCAGTCGGATCGTGATTGGGCAGCCGGTTGAGATATCGATAGATGCTCTTCCCACGATCTTATATCACGGTGTGCTGGAAACAGTGTCGTCTGTCCCGGTTCCGGGCAGCTGGCCAAACACGGACCTGAAGGAATACGAGGCGGGTATTACTATCATCGACTCTCCAGAACTGGTACGTCAGTTGAAGCCCGGGATGACGGCGGAGATTCGCATCATCGTGGACGACCGGGAAGAAGACGTGCTGCAGATTCCGGTACAATCCGTCCTTTCGCTGGCCAGCAAATTTTACACATTTGTCGCCACGGGAAGCGAAGTGGAACGCCGGGAGCTGAAGGTGGGGGATGCCAACGACGAGTACATGGAAATCATCGACGGTGTCGCAGAAGGTGATACTGTTGTGATGAATCCACGCACACACTTCTCTCGAGAAATCAACGAACTTGAGGTGCGATTGTTGGGTGACGAGGAGGACGCGCGGCCACGCGTAGCCCCGCCGGAACCAGCCGCAGGCGGCGGTGCCAAAGGTAAGAGCGGTGCCAAAGGTAAGAGCGCCGGAGCCAGGAAAAATGCCGGCGGTGGAGGAATGCCCGATCCGAAGGCGATGTTCGACAGATTGGACAAGAACAAGGATGGTGCGATCACCAAGGACGAAGATCAGCTGCGGGGCAATTTCGCGAAATATGACAAGGATGGAGACGGCCGCATCACTCCCGAAGAACTAAAGCAGGCATTTGCTAACCGCTAGATCCGCTTGGTTTCATCAGTGTTTTCCGGCTGAGGGACACGCCCGGGGAACGCGGCTACGTCGGCCATTGTGTGTCCATCGCAGCTCTTGCCGTATCACTAAACAACATTGCCCCCGGAACAGCTATGGGATTTGCCGCACAGGTTATCGACATCCAGAAACATTACGACCTGGGTTCCGTTGTCGTAAAAGCTTTGCGCGGAGTCTCGGTGGATTTTCCGCATGGTGATTTCGTAGCCATCATGGGGTCATCGGGCAGCGGAAAAAGCACCTTGCTGAATTTGCTGGGAGCGCTTGACCGGCCGACTCATGGCGAATACATCATTGGCGATCGTCCGGTGTCATCCATTTCGGACGACGATCTGTCTGCGATTCGCAATGAGATGATTGGCTTCATTTTTCAGTCGTACAACCTGATTCCACAATACACGGTGACTGAAAATATCGAGGTGCCGTTACATTATCGCGCTGGCTATCCGTCCATTTCCGCCAAGGACCGGAAACACATCGAGGAACTTGGCGATATGGTGGGCCTTGGGGATCGTCTCGACCATCGCCCGTATCAGCTTTCAGGTGGACAGCAGCAGCGAGTTGCCATTGCTCGAGCACTCGTAAATGATCCGCAGATTATTCTGGCAGACGAACCAACCGGAAATCTGGATTCGGCGACCGAGGCCGAAATTATGGGCATGCTATGTAAACTTAACGCCGAAGGCCGCACTATTATCATGGTCACCCACGAAAACTCGGTCGCGAAGCTCGCAAAACGCCAGATTTTCATGAAGGACGGAGTTGTCGCAGGCGAAGGCCTGTTCCCTGGTTAGGAGCCTGAAGACGGTCAGCGAATGGACCGTTGTTCTCTGAGACAACTGTGCGGCCCGATTCCCGACGTACCCCAAACGCAATGCCGAATCTCATACGAACAATTCAACTTGCCATGAAGAGCCTGATGCTGCACAAGTTGCGGGCAGGTCTCACCATGCTGGGTATGGTCCTGGGAGTTTCCTCTGTGATCGCGATGCTCGCCATCGGCAGAGGTGCCAAGGAGCAGGCGCAGGCACAGGTGCTGAAACTCGGGGCGACGAACATTATCGTTCGCAGCGTTAAACCTCCCCCGGAAAGTGCTGTAAACAGCGGTGGTGCATCAGTCCTTCGCTATGGTTTGTTGCGCAAAGATTTCGACCTGCTGAACAAGACGATTCCTACGATCACCCAGGCCATTCCCATTCGCGAGCTGAGCAAGTCAGCTCGGCGTCGGCAACATGATATTACGGCTCGAATTGTTGGCTGTACTGCCGATTATCTGGACATCAATCACCTGGATATGGCCCAGGGACGTTTTATCACGGACGATGACCGAAAGCAGAAGAAGAACGTCGCCGTACTTGCTGC
>JAQWOH010000037.1 GCA_029245955.1 Fuerstiella sp.
GCCGGTTTGAGCCCGATTGCCGGAGCGATCGCCACGGTCTGCATTCCGACCTCGTCAGCCCGTTTCTTTATACATGCAACGTGTTCTGGATGATGGTTCCTGTGGTTTTGGTCGTTCGTTGCTACCGGGCCGCCACGCATATTGTTTTTCATCCAGATTGGCGGATCATCCGAGGACATCCACGCCAGCATGTCGCGTTCTTTGCGGATTGCCTTTCCTTTTTCCGAATTCATTTCGGCCATCGACTGAACTCCGTAAGCGACCAGAATGTCCGGCTCGCTGGCCTTTTGCATTTCGGATGTCCACGGTTCCTTCAATGGAAGGATGTCTTTCCATTGCAGCACGTCGTAAGTTGCCTGTGTGGCCAATAAGCCCCCGACGACCAGACGAGACGATTCACGTTGGACCGGGTCAGTGCTGTCAGGGTCAGCCATGTCGTCGTGACACGCTAGCCATAGCGTCGTGCCGGCACCTGCTGAGCCGCCGTAGGCCGCGACTCGTGTCTTGTCGATGTTCCATTGGCTCGCATGGTGGCGAATGAACTGAATCGCCCGCTTGCTGTCGTGTAGGCAGGCGAGAATGCCACGTGGGTCTTCGTCGCGAAAGCGGTAATTGATCGACGCAAATGACACGCCCTTTTTGAGGCACGCTTGGAGTTCCGCGCAACCATGATACTTCGACTTGTCGCCGCCCTTGAACCCGCCCCCGTGAATGGCGACAACGATCGGCGTCGATTCATTCGAGTTCGCCAGCCAGACATCCATCACGGCATTCTTATGATCGCCGTATTGCAGATTCGTGTGGGTTGGCGCAGGACCCTTCGGTTGGTTTTGGGTTTGCTTTGGTTTCTTGTTTCTCATTTGTTGAGCTTTTTCGAGACGCTCCCGGATCGGGGCGATTTCCTCGGCCGATAGCTCCCCGTCACCGTTGCGGTCCGCTTGTGGGAAACGCTTCAAAATGCGCTGCTCTTGCTGCTGCGTAAGGTCTTGGGCTGCTGCAAACTGCGCCGCAGCGAGGAGACCGCACAGGAAGGCGAGCGTCGTGCTTCGTGGATTTTGGAGCATCAAAAAGGTTTCTCATGTAAGGGTCGTGTGATGTGCAACGAATTCCGGCAGGCAGTCCGGTTCATTCAATCCATTTCAGCACCTGCTGCACAACAAGTTGCTGCGTCTCATCCCAGGTCATTGACGGCTGAGCCGGATTTCCCCTAACTTTGCTGAACCCGTGTCCGGCATTGTTCACTTCGACCAGTTTCACATCGAGTTTGCGTTCTTTCGCTACTTCCTGCAAATGCTTGGAAAGTTCAATCGGCACCGTGGGATCAGTGTCTCCATGCACCAATAGAATTGGGGGACTATCCGATTTCAGATGCTGGTCCGCGCTGACGAGTTTCTTAATCTCCTCTGGGCTCATGCCATCAGAAGGCTTGAGCATCATTTCCGCTTTTGATTGGCTTCTTGAAGGGAATCTTTCATGCCTCTTCTGCCAGAGTTCTGGAACAACGTACGTGGTTGCACCGAAGAATGAGATCGCGCCGATGACAGTGTGTTCGGTTCCCGGTCCAGAGACCTCGCCTGGCAGAAAGTCACTTTCGGTCAACGCCGTGATGAGAGCTTTTGATCCTCCTGCTGATGTGCCCCAGGTCACGAACTTGTTTGGATCGATGCCAAAACGATCAGCGTTCTTCGCCAAAAAACGCAACGCGTCTTTGCAGTCCTGGAAAAGGTGATGGAAGCCAAGTTCTTCACCTTGCCCGAATAATCGATAGTCGATCGTTGCGACTGCAATTCCTGCTTCGGTCAGGTCTTTGAGAATAAGAGAGCTTCTATTGTAGAGAGCATTTTTTGTGCCACCCGTGTTGCCTCCTCCGTGGATATAGACGAAGAGTGGTGCTTGTTCGTAAACCTTGTTTTTGGGATGAATGAAGTCGAGTTTGTTTCGCTGCTGCGATGTGTTTTTCCTGTACTCGATATCCAGTTCACTCTGCAGGCCCAATTGGGTTAGCAATGCACTGGGACCATTGTTCTCATTCGTCGATTTCCTGCTCCTTGCCTGGCGTGACTTCTTTGGTCTCTTCGCTGACATGCGAGTCATATTCTGCTTTTCCGAATCTGATAGTTTGCCGTCACCGTCACGGTCAACTTGCGGATATCGCTTTATGATCTGTTGAACCACGGCAGCCTGCTCAGAGTCCGAGAGAACACCATCACCGTTTTGATCTGCCTGTGGGTGGGAGTTCAGGATCTTTTTGGCAAAGTCGTCATTCGAGGTCGCTGTGGTGAAACCAAGTAACACGGTTAGCGCAATGAATCTGAAAATGGTTTTATGCACGATGCGTATTCTTTCGGGGACAATCTGGTTGTGAGTTGGCATGTTTTGGAAGATGTTGGTCGAAAAATCAATCGATCGCTGCCATGACTTCTTCTTTTGTGACGACGCCATCCGAGTTAGCGTCAATTGCATTGAAAATTTGAATTTGTTTCTTGGGGATTTGTGACCGGGTGACCCGTCCATCCTTGTCTCTGTCGAGTTTTTTAAGTGCGTCGATGACAGCTTTGCGTTGGACTAAGTGCCCACCGATCTTTATCTCATGTTGGTTGTTGTCGGATGAACGCGAACGGTCAGGCTGCGGCACAGACTGACCAGCTTTCATCGCGGCCACTGGTTCGCCCGGTGTCGCCCCGGTTACGACGTATTCAATGTAACCGACATGCATTTCGTCGTCCGTTTGTTCACCCCACTGAACCACTGACATTGGGTCGGGGTTTGCAGGATTTCCGCTACTGTTGTCGAACCAGCCAGTAAACCGGATCGTGTCTCCACGTTGCAGTGACAGAGGTTGCGCCAGCCGATATAGCAGTTGCCAGTTGAAGTCGTAGTGTGGAACGTCCAACAATGTTGTTTTGTGAGTGCCCGAGAGAACCTCGTAGCGAGCTGCTTTGCCTCGTAAGTGCATGTGGGGCAAAAACGAGAGGATCTGCGCGTCATAGGGAAGCCGCAAGTCGGCAAATACCTCGTGGTTTGCAGCCCCTGCGGGAATGCTGAGTTTCCGGTTTGCAATCGGCGCGACTTTGACTTCGTGCCGTGGTGGCTCCTCCGAAAAGGTAAGACCGATCTGAGTCTGGTCCTGAGTCGACCTTCCGTTGGGCGTGTAGTGCATTTCAAAACGCATTTTTGCCCCTTTGGGTAGCCGTCTTGCGTAACCATCTGGATAAATCCACGTGCTATTTCCTGGAGCATAGCCGGCCCAGAATTCGTTAATCTTTTTTGCTCCGCGTGACTCGGATTTGATTGAGACAATCACATGATGAACGACATCCAGCGCGCTTGGTCGAATTTCGATCGCCTTGACCCATTTGTCTTCCGGCAGATTGGTTTCCACCGTGGCGTATTGATAGGGCATTGTCCCCGTCGCCTTGACCTCAATGGGGTGCGGCAAGCGGAACGTCGCATCGGGCTTGCCAATCAGCCAGCCATCGGGAAAGTGCTTGGTGAGAGGCTTGTCTGCCGGGTCACCTTCGGGGACGCCCCCGTTGATCCAGCTCATGAGGTCGTCTTTTTCGGCAGCGGACAGCGAGCGGTCGTTGGCCCAGTGCAGTGCGTGGGGGCCGTCATGCTGTTGATCAGCGGTGGGAGCCGCAAACCAAGGTGGCATGATTTTCCGCTCGACGACGTCCGCAATCATACCAGCATAATCTTTGACGGCATCGTAGCGTTCGAACGCCATCGGCGCTGTGCCACCTGTCCGGTGACAGTCGAGGCAGTTTGCCTGAATGATTCTTGAGATTCGATTGTGGTAGGTGATCGGAGTCTCTGCTGCGTCAACAGATTGGTAGCTCAGTTCACAACCCGGAGATGTCGTTGCTTGGATAGCAGGTGTCCGGCCTTCCAATACGGCATCCAACGCATCTACGAGAAAAGCTCGTCGCGGAGCTTGCAGGGCGTACCCGAATCCATACCGGTCGTCCACGGCCCCTTGGTAGACGAGAGTCCTCGCCCGGTCGAGTACAAACACTTCAGTCGTAGTGTTTGCCTTCAGCGCGAGGGGCAGTTTCCTGTTGGCATCCTGGACATAAGGTCCCCGAAAACCATGTGTCTGAACCGCGTCGGTTAAGTCTTGCAGTTGCTCAGACTGATTGGGATTAACGAAGATGAACTTGACACTCTGGTTGCGATACTGCCGTTCGATGTTGGCAAGCGTAGGGGCGTACTTCAAGCAGAGAGGACATCCTGTACCAGTCATTGCAAATACGATTGCGGTTTGGTCTGCAAAGTCAGAAAGTGAGTGAGTTTGTCCGTTAATATCTTTGAATAACAATTGCTCAATCTGTTTTACGATGCCGTATTCACCAGGTTTGACCAGCTGGGGACCACGCCTGACAGGCGACTCCACCGGTTTTGTTCCGGAGTCCGCTTCCTCGGGTTCGGTGGTCTCAGCCGACGCGACGCTGATTCCGTCACTCGCAATTTGGTTGCGCTTTTTTTGGGCAGCCATGTTGAGTAACGCGTACTTTTCTTTTGTCGAAAGGACACCGTCGCTATCTGCATCTGCCTTGGGGAACTTAACCATTACCTCACGACATAATGCTTCTTCCTCTTTTTCAGAAATAACTCCATCAGCGTTGGTATCCACTTTGGGAAAGAGCCGGAGAATGCGTCTTCGGACGTCATCTCCTCTGTTCGCCCTTGCGACAGCAAGCAGACTGGCGGTCACCATGCAGGCACAGAAAAGTAAGAGTGTATTTTTCAATGTTATTGCCTGGAAACTGAGGATAGAGACCGCGTTTTGATTTACGGGTTTGTGAACACGGACAGTCAGACGTGATTCTTTGAGCCTTCAACTCATAGACGTCTGGCTTCTGCGTCGGGCATATGAAGCGGGTATTGATACCAGTTCTGGTTCAGCGGCTCCGAGTTCAGAAGTTCGAGCGTCCTGATGTTTTGATCGGGCCAATAGGTCTTTGCTTTGATGACAACACCAGTGTCGGCGTCGGTCCAGAATTCAATCTTCTCCGGGGCATTCACTATTTCGGATCGCAATGTTGCGCGAATGTGATGTTGGGGTGTGCCGCTCGGATTTATCAGTTCAATTTCATAATTTCGCTTGATCAACGAGAGCAGCTCGGTGACGTCCAGCATGAACGGTTTGTTTGGGGATGTTGCCAGTCCAAGAATCCTTCGATTTGGAATTCTGCGTCGCAACGCAGGGGCAAGAGCGCGGTAATTGCCGGTAACCCAGACTGGCCCGTCTGGTCGGGCCATCCAAAATTCACTTCCATCGCTTCCCATGATGTACGAACCATCCACTGGACGGAGCACAAATTTTGAGCCACCGCGTATGTCAAGCGTAAGTTCTTGTTCCCAAGCTTGGTTGCTCGGGTTAGTGAGTGTCACACGGTACGTGCGATCCACCAATTCCTGAGCTGCCTGTTGTGCTTGCCGCAGCACGCTGGCCGCATTGACGCCGGAAGGCCACAGCGACCAAGCAGCAAGCAGTAGGATTGTGCTTGCTGCCGCCACCCATGAAGTGAAGACTGGTGGTATCCTCCGCGATGATGATTCTGCGACCGTGGTTACTTGATGCTCGATATGGGCACCCGGACCATCTGCTGCAGACGCCTGCTGGACAGCGGCTGATGCCAGAAATCCGTCGCGCCCGAGCGAATGCAATCGTCCCTCCATCCGCATCTGCGTACGGAATCTCGCCCTGGTTTCAGGGCATGTCGCGAGCCGTTGTGCCAGTTCACTTTCCTGTCGCTCTGTAAGGCTGTTGTCAAAGTGACCAAGTATCAATGTTTCCAGCAATGTTTCCAGCAGTGTTTCCGGCAATGCTTCCGGCAGTGTTTCCGGCAATGCTTCCGTCTCAGAGGTAGGCTTGTTTGTGTCGCTCATTGCTGTTCCCCCGACAAAGCGAGTCGACTTTGAGTACATTTGTGGAGCATTTTTCTGATGCGGCTGAGTGCTTTTTGGATAGCCGCCGGCGTCGAGTTCATTCTGCTCGAGATTTCGGCGAAGGTTGCATCATGTTCATACCGCATGGCTACCAGTTTCTTTTTTTCCTGGGGTAGTTCGTCCACGCACTTTTGCATCGCCTTTGCTTCTTCTTGCACGATTGAGGCTGTGGATTCATCCTCGCAAAATGTTTCCGAGATGGCTTCAAGCAACTCCGGTGCGATGGCTCGCCCGTGACGTCGAGCGGTTTCCCGGGAACGGATTGCGTGTAATGCCTGTCTTCTTACGATCTCTTTCGCCCAAGCACGGAAATTACGTATCGTCTCATCGCTACTTGCCTTCTCGATGATGACAACCGCAGCGTTCTGGTAGACCTCTTCTGCCAATTCTGCATCGCGGGTGATTGCGTACAGATAACCCATGAATTCACTGCGGAGTTGCAGGTATTGTTGAATGGGTTGGTTCTCAGTCATAAGGTCTCTCTGGGTACCAAGTACGGCACCGGCTGAATTCAGACAGGAAATTCGCAGAAAAAGTCGGTATCGACCGAGATTACCTCAAAATCGTTCGGTAATGACCAGAGTGGCCGTTCGTGGCGTTGCAGCAGGCAGCGCGGAATTGGTGACGTTTTGTTCTGGATTGAATTTTTGCAAGTCCAGACTTGCGGCCTCTGTCCAATGGAGTTTACGGCCGTGCAGTTTACGGCCGTGCAGTTTGCGGCGATTTCCAATTGATTTAGTGCTTGGATGCCTGCTTGGCTCCAAAATGGTGCAGAACATTCATGAGTAGTTTGCTCAAGGTCTCGTCGTGATAAACGCCCCAAGAGGTTGCGATGGAGCCGGTGTGGAAAACACGGCCTCCCTGTGGGCGTTCCCAGTAGATGATTTCGGCTATTGTTTTGTCGTTGCCTATCCTTGGTTTATGGCCTTCTGCGTTGTAGTCGATCACCGCTCGCGAGTCATCGCTGCTGGCCACTGTGACGATCCCTTTGGGTTCCACCAGTTGTTTGATGGCTGGATCGGCAGTGGCTCGTTGTAATGTTGAGAGGCGGACATCAAATTCGTGGCCCACAGCCCCGGTGTTTGGGTTGATGAACCCAAACGTATCGCCTTTTTTCAGTCCAAGACGGTGCGGCGTGTTGAAAAGAAAGTGGTCTGGCTTGTCCACCTGATACGGCTTGAATGCTCCTCCCCAGCCAATGCAGGTCAATCCGACCACTTTCCAGGCCGGGTAGCCACTGAAACGCATCAGGCTGCCGCGTTTAAAATCGTGGCTGTGATAAAGCTCACCCACCTGAGCGAGTTTACGTCCGCCTATTCCGGGGCCGTACTTGCGAACCTCCATGACCTCATCAGACTCGTCAAAGCTGACCCGCCAGAACATGGTGTTGCCGGAAAGGACGATCGCGTCGCCTCCGGCAGTGAGATACCGATCAAGACCGTCATAGGCACGAGCTGACCAGTATTCGCTGTGGCCATTGATGACCACAGCTTGATACCCGCTCAGCAGTTCGGGGTTACGATCCAGATCACGATCCGTGATCACATCGTACTCGTAACCTTGTTGATCCAACCAAAGATGCAGGAAACGCTCTCCTCGCATCAAATGACTGTAGGATTGATTGATATACGTTTTGTTGGGGTCGGCTGCCGGCCAAGGTAGTTTCAGTCCGATTTTATAAGTCGGCTGGCCGTTGCGATGGTCACGGTAACCACTGTAGGTGGCTGCATCGGGGTGCGTAGTGGCAAGCCCTCCAGTGCCCATCATGGTCATCGCCTGCCCGTGATTGACAGGAAATGGTGCAGAATTGTAGGCAAGCCATGTGTTGGTTGACATCAGCACTGCCAGCGGTGCCTTGGGGCGCGACTCGGGGCGGCGAACAATGAAGGTCGTGAAGTATCGCATCGGTTTGCCGTCAATCTCAAAATCAAAACGGCCTGCGTAGACACCTGATTTTGATTTTTCAGGAATACGGAATTGATGGTTAACTTTCCAGCGTGCGTCGTAAAGTTCATCAGATGCCAGTCTTAACCCATGGCCGCGGGTTACGTCTTTGGTCGGGTCGTAGCTTGTGTTATGCCGGTCGATGGCGGCCGCATCAAAGCTGGGACCGCCGATCATCCACGTGCCTCGATTGATGATTCGTCCATCGCGTGCATCGACACCAGCATTGGCAACGCGACTGCCACGCTCTTCCGTAAACGGCCAACAGGCAAGCACTGAATTTCCTTTTGGTATGGTAAGCCCGCGGTCCTTTACCCGCTCTTGCAGTTGAATTGGACCAAGGGCCCGGTCGTAGATCGCGACCATGGAAATATCACCGTTGTAGCAATTCTGCGCTCGACCCTTGTCTGCGTAGGCGCCGATTCGAAGGGCTGTTTTGCCGGGACGCACGGTTCCAGTGAATGGCCAGTCACCGACGGGTTTTCCGTTGATGAAGACGCGTTTGACCTTCCCGTCCCAGGTCGCCGCAATGTGTTGCCATTGCTGATTCTTAAGCAGGCCCGACTGCGTGTAATGCAAGGAAGAGCCGCTGAACTTGCCACCACTGTCGGTGTGGAATGCGATCTTGCCGTCATTGATCAACAGGCCGATCCCGCAGTTGTCAGGATAGTCGTGTTGAGTGATCAGACCTTGCCAACCGCTGAGACTGAATGGTCGAACCCAGCATTCCAGCGTCATTGAATTCAATGGTCTTTCAGTTGGCAGCCCGTGGGCTACGTGGACATACGAGCCAGGGTGGATCGGCTGTGTTTTTGCAGCATTGTCGGGAAATGTTGCCAAGACCGGATCGTTATCGCGGTTGTCGGGATCTGATCCGAGTTTCACCACGTTCAGTTCGTAGGGAACGCTGCTGCTGACGCGAAATTCAATCTCGGTGCCGGCAGCAATGCTCTTCTGGGCATAGGCGTGCAGGCCGGGCAATTTGATTGCCCTCTGCGGCGGGATGCGATTGCCTTGCTTTGCCGATGAGATCGGGGCAGACTCGTTGGAAAGGGTTGATTGCTTCAGGTAAGCAACAATGTCTGCGATTTCCTGGGAATTCAGGATTTTATCAAGTCCTTCCGGCATCAAGGAGACACTGGCGTACCTTGCCTGTTCGATGTCCTTGATACGCACCGGCTGCATGACCCCCGCCGCCGAGGCAAGAAAAATCTTGTTGACTGTTTCTTTCACTAGCAGGCCTGAAACAGCCCTGCCGTCCTCGGTCAGAACATTAATGATTTCGTGATAACGCGCGATTGATGCGCTGGGGTAGACAATTGCTTCCAGCAGATCGCGTTCACTGCGGATCGCACCGATTCTGGTCAGGTCAGGACCTAAGCGAACCCCCTGTTTTCCCTTGATATGACAGGTAATGCATTTGGACCTGTCACGGTTGTTGAACAGTTTTTCACCTCGTTGGGGATCTGCGTTGGGCAGGAAGGTGGCGAGTTCATCCAGGCGTTGTTTTTGGCTCGCAATTTGTTCAGCCGATAACTTGACGACCTTAGCAAGCTGGATCTCGGGAAACTCGTCCGGTGTTACATTCAGCTCGTCGATTGCCTTCATTCGCTGCACTTGTTTTACGGCCGGGTGTTGCGGCGGCAGGCTCTCAACGTCCCCCAGTTCGTAAAGGGCATGCGTGGTGGCATGTTTCAAAAATGGATCATCGGAACTTGAATAGCATTTCAGCAGAGGCCTTGCCGCCCGATTGTTGCCGATCCTTCCAAGTGCCATCGCTGCCAGGCGACGAACTTGCGGGTCCTGGTGAGACAGTGACTGAATCAGCGGGGGTACGGATTCAGGATCTCGCCAGATTGCCACGCTATGAATCGCTGCAGCACGCACGTCTGGATCATCGTCGTTGAAGAATCCGTGGATAGATGTTCTTGCTGTCTGGTCTGGAATGCGGTGGAGTGACCAGATGGCGGGAATTTTGGCTTTGGCCTGAAGCAAGCTGGCAACATTCTCGACGCTTGCCAGGGCATCGATTGCACGACTAACTACTGCAGGCCGCCGATCAGATAGCCAAGCTGTTTTTGGTTCATCCCAATTCAGGTCCAAGCCACGTGGGTCTTCTGGCACCGTTGTGTTCTTTTTCTGAAGTCGGTAAATGGCACCAAGGATATCTGGCTTGGCAACTTTGGATGTTGGGCAGCAGATCATGTACCAACTGCCGGTATCAGCAATCAGTAAGCTGCCATCGGCATCTTCGATCACATCGGTAGGATTGTAATCCGTTTGATCACTTTCCAGCAACGTACTCGTCCGGGCGGAGTAGGACGAATCTGCTCGAGAGAGCTGGTGCCTTGAGATGCGGCGCGTGTTGAACTCTGTGCATAGCAGGTTTCCCGTCAAGCCACTGTTAGGATGGCGGGCCATTATCATTCCCGAGGGCGCAGCCGGGCCCAGCTGTTGAAGGATGGGCAGCAAGTCTCCTGTGTTGGGATGAGGGTTGAGTACGCGCGGATTTTGTCGACCGTAGGTGCCGCCGTAAACAGCGTGCAGGATTCCGTCACGTCTTCCGGGTTGCGACAGGTCAAAGAACGTACCGCTAAGAACACGTTCCCCCGTTTCACTGAATGCCAGCCCGACAGGATTGTTCATTCCACCGGTGATGACCATTTCAAGTTGGCTGCCGTCAGGCCGGGCGCGATAAATGTGGGCCGCGCTGGACTTCAACGTGCGCCCATTTTCCAATTCGTGCTTCTGAGGCGCGAATGCACCTTTGCACCAGTAGAAAAAACCGTCAGGACCCAGGTACGGGCCATGCATGTCGTTACCACATCCTTCGATGGAACCACCATCAAACCATACTGAGCGTTCATCTGCTTTATGGTCGCCGTCAGTGTCACGTAATTTCCAGATGTACGGCGGGGCTCCGACGTAGACGGAACCTTCATAAACGAGAATACCCTCTGGGAAAGCCAACTTCTCCGCGAACACAGTCGACTCATCAAAGACTCCGTCTCCGTCGCGATCGACCAACCGCAACACTCGATGTTGCGGGTCTTTGAGTTGAACCGGGGCTTTGTCCGTGTTGCCCGAGCTGTCCGTGACGTAGAGAACTCCTTCCTCACCAAAACACATGTGAATCGGACGCTTCACCAGAGGCGGCGCGGCCACACGTCTCAGTTCATATCCGTCCGGAATAGTGAACGTGTGAGGTTTCAGCGAAACGGATTCTGCACCGTTCGCACCCTCGTAGACACCTAAAATGGCAACGGCAACGAATACGTAAAGGCTATTGATTCTGGGCATGAGATGCAGACTGGCTTAGGAACGGAGTAACGTAGCTACTTCAAATTGGGGGACCATCACTATGGTAACACGAAGCGCCAGCGAGGGATTCACGCTGTCCCTCGCCGACGCGTTGGGTTACCAACATAACTTGGCTTGAACAACTGATTTGCGCTGCCACTGCAGTGAGTAGAGCTGGCAGCTCAGTCTCTCCAGAGCCGGTCACTGAATTTATTTACGAATCGATTTCTGCGCCTCGTCAGTCGTCAGGATGTTGTCATGGTTTGCATCAAGCAGATCGAACAGTCGTTGACGTTTTGCCGGAACCTCCGCTTTCTGCAGCTTCCCGTCTCCGTTTTTGTCGAGTTCGCTGATCGACTTCAGGATCGCAGAGACTGAAATGCGTTGCCCCCCGAACTGCACTTCGCTGGAACGGGCCGACTTTCCGGGTGTAATCCCATAGGCTGAAATCGGTACAGCGACATCGAAGTAGCCGATCATCATTTCGTCCCAGCTCTGATCGCCCCATGGAACTGTCCGCGTCGGGTCCGGATTGTTGAGGTTGTCCTCAGAGTTGTCAAAGTGGGCCACGCATTGCAGATACGCTCCCTTGGGTAACGACAAAGGCTCGGTCAGTCGATAGGCCGTTTGCCAGTTGAAGTCGTACTGCGGCACGTCCAGCACAGTCTCGCGACGACCGTCCGGATACCGTACTTCGTACGAAAACGACTTCCCACGCAAATGCATGTGTGGCATGAAGGCCAGTACCTCAACATCTGCCGGCGCGGTACTCGACCTGGCTTCGACGCGATGGTTATCCGCATGCGGTGGAATGGAGAGCCGGCGACTTACGGCCTGCTGAGTCGTTACGACCTTATTGATTGACTCCGGGTCGGCGAACACGAGGCCCAGCCGGCTCATGTCCTGCTGCGGTGTTCCGATGGGCGTGTAGTGCATTTGGAAGACAAGTTTCGACCCCGCCGGAATCAGCTTGGCCGAACCATCCGGAAAGATCGGGGCTCGATGTCCCGGCACGTACGCAGCCAGGAACTGACCGGTCGTCCCCGCCATTTCTCGCCTGCGGCCGTTCGGCGGCCGGACAAACACCAGAATGTGATGCACGACGGCCCGGTTCCCTGGTTGTGCTTCTGCCGCCTGGACCCATGTGTCTTCGGTCAGGCCCGGATTAATTTCAAAATACTGGTAGCGGACCGTTCCTTCGGCCGTCACGTCAAATGCGCGATCTCGCATATTGACGACCAGATCCGGCTCTTTCGGCAGTTGCCAGCCGGCTGTGTACTGCGGCGGTTCGGGCAAATGATCGGGATCACCCTCGGGACAGCCGGCATTGACCCAATCACGAATCAACTGTTTATCGCTGTCGGTCATGAGCCGTGCGTTGGCGAAGTTGCCGTGTTTCGGATTCGCGTGCCACGGTGGCATTCTCTGATCAGCGATGACCTCAACCATTGTATCGCCCCAGCCGATAACGTCGTCGTATTTCGTCAGCGTGAACGGCGCGATTTCGCCCTTGCGATGACATTCCACACAGTGCTTCTGCAGAATGCGGGAAATCTGATTGGAGTACGTCACGTGGCTGTCCGCCTGCGGTTCGCGTACGCGTCCGATATAGCAGCCAACGATCTCAGTCTCCGCTACCGCGACTTTGCGTCCGTCCAGCAGATCGTGGATGGCGTCCTTCAGAAAGTGTTTTTGCGGCACATCTCGGATGTAACCGACGCCGTACTGATCATCGATCCGTCCGTGATACCGCACCACGCGTTCGCGGTCGAGCACGACGATTTCCGGCGTCCGTGTGACGCCGATCTGATCGGCCACCTTGTTTCCTATATCCTTCAGAACGGGAAACTGCACACCGTGAATGCGGGCATGGGCCGCCACCTCGGTCATGGAATCCTGCCGGTTCGAATTGATTGCCAGAAACGCGACGCCCCTCGAACTCAATCCATCGTTCATCGCCTGCAGCCGTGGGCTGTACAGCTTCGCTAATGGACACTCCGTTCCAAGAAATGCCAGGACGACGACATCATTGCTGGCATAGTCGCTCAGGGTGTGCGTCCTGCCGCGGTAGTCTTTGATTGAGAACTCGCCCACAGACTGACCAATTAGCCGCTTCGACTGATCAGCGTGAGCCGTATCTGCACCCTGACTCAGAATGACGACCGAGCAAACGCTGAGAAGCAAACAGATTCGTAGCACAGGAATTCTCCGAGTGGTCCGCAGGCCGGACCTGAGTTACGAGACTAAGAAAACAGTCCTTGACAGAACTACCAGGTACGGGATCGGCGGAAGTCAGACACTTTTTTGTTCCGTTTTCATCAAACACAAAGCGAATCGGTTTGCCAGAGTCATGGCGGCGTCGCTGCGGCTGGACTGAGCTTGCGAAGGAGAATCAAACCGGCGCTGCCGGTCCCGGGGTTTCACTCGCGCCTCGCTCCAACCCGCCCGCCCCCTAACTTTACAATCATTCGTTACTGCACCCGTCGACACGATATTCGATCATTGAAAATCCGTTGCATCCACACGCCTGACCGGCCGGTCGGGCGCGTGTTGAGAATAGTGATACCACTGATCAGACAGCGTCGGCGCATCGACCTGTTCAAAGCGGGCCAGCCTGCCGTTCTCCCATTTCAGTTCCGCACGGAGGACGACCCCACTGTCCGCGTCGGCCCAAAAATCGATGATATGCGCTCTGCTGCCTCTCCGGGATCGCAGCGTTGCCCGCAGATGCCTCTCAGCAGGGTCAAACGATTCAACCAGTTCAACGTCATAGGAGTCTTCGATCCGTGAAAGCAACGATGGCATTGGCATCATGAGGAGTTCGTCGCGAGAATCAGCAAGCTTGAGCATGCCCCTATTCGGGATCCTTCGCCCTATTGCGGAAGGAAGAGTGCGATAGTCTTTCGTGATCCAAACCGGTCCACCATCTTGACTCAGCCAGTAGTCGATGCCATCGCTTCCCATTGCGTAGCTGCCATGAACCGGTTGAATCACAAAATGTCTTCCGCCTCGAATGTTGATCATCAGCTCCTGGGTGGCAGCTTCAAAATACGCGTTTCCACCGGAAATCGTCACTCGGTATGCACGGTCCACCATATGCGCCGCCGCCTGCTGCGCTTTCCGCAACACGCTGTTCGCATTGACCGGCGACGGCCACAATCCCGATGTGAGCATCAAAATCACGGCAGCACAAACAGCTACCGATGTGGATACCGCCAAGAAACGAGAACGCATGGAAGGCGAGTGCTGGTTGTGATCCTGGTCGACAGGCGTGATGTCGGTGGGTTGCTGAATGATCCCCTCCGGCCTGGCGCCCGGATCACGAAGGAATCCGTCACGGCCCAGCGAATGCAGCCGGCCTTCCAATCGCATATACGACAGAAACAGCTGCTTTGACGCTGCTGACGCGGCAAGCGCTTCGGCGAGTTCTGTTTCCTGTTCCACATTCAGGCTGCCATCAAAATGGTCGACGATGAGTTCCTCCACGGGGTTCTGATTTTTCGCGGTTTCAGTCATGACGATTCCTCTGCCAGCTGCAAACGTCGCTGAACACATCCGTGCAGCATTTTTCTGACACGGCTGAGAGCACGTTGAACGGCAGCGGGCGTGGAACCAACGTGGTCCGAGATTTCATCGAAGGTCGAGCTGCCCTCGTAGCGCAAGGCGACCAGCTCACGTTTTTCAGCAGGCAGCGTGTCAAGGCATTGCCTGAGTGCATTCGCTTCCTCGTGGACGGCCGAAGCTGCCGAATCGTCTTTTAGAAAAGCGTCGGAAACGACATCCAGAAGTTCAGGCGACATTGCTCGAGTACGTGTTGTTGAAACGTCCCTTGCACGAATGGCGTGCAGGGCCTGCCGCCGAACCACCTCCTTCGCCCATGCGCGGAAATCACGAATCGTTTCGGGCTTTTCCGACTGTTCAATGACCACCACGGCGGCGTTCTGATAAACCTCTTCGGACAGTTCGGCGTCACGCGTGATGGCGTACAGGTAGCCCATGAATTCGCCGCGAAACTGCAGGTATTGCTGAATGTGGGGTGTTTCGTCCAAATCGCTGTTCTCCTGCCTCCAGGTACCAATGCTGACAGTATCAGACACACTTTTCAGGAAAAAATCCCCCAAAGACGAATCGGGCCTGCCTTCCTGTCGGAACCGTTGCACATTCCTTGTTTTTTGTCTCGTATTAAGAGCTCTCGCTTACTTACGTCGCGGAATTCAGACTGGGCATGGCAAGACTGCACAAGCGGTATCCCCCGATGCTTCATCGGTTTTCCATGACGTACGGTGGGCGATCAAACGCGTCGGTCAATCGGGGATCACTGGTTTCGTTCAAGACCGACATCAGACGTTTCGATAACTCGGCTTTCGTTGCTGTGCAGGATTTTTCATTGGCGACGTTCTTCAACTGGTCGGGATCGCGGCGCAGATCGTACAATTCTTCGCCTGGACGAAGATTCAATGTCAGATCGAACAGCGGACGCACTCCCGATTCGTCGCGATGTGTGATCAGCCAGGCCTTGGTCAGGCTGGCGTCGAGATCAGACATCGTGACTGCCGTGCTTTTGTGAAGCTGCTCGTACGTTGGTTGGTTGTCGCCACTCAGGTGCCGAGGGTCACCCATCGGCCAGCGCTGTGGCTTGAAGTTTCGGATGTACAGGTAGTTGGGCGTCCGTAGAGCACGCATCGGGTACGGCAGATCGCCGTCGCGGGCCGAGTGGAAATGCAATTCACGTCCCACAATCACGTGGTCTCGTTTCGGATCTATCCAGCCACTCCTGGTGGCGGTCAGTTGCGCTTCGAAGCTGCGGCCATCGATGCCGGCGGGGACATCGACCCCTGCCAGCTCCAACAAGGTGGGCCCAATGTCCATCACGCTGACGAAGTCGTCGACGTAGCGACCTTTCATGATTTGCTTCGGATAACGAGCCATCAGTGGAGCTCGAATCGCAAGGTCATAACAATTGGTTTTTCCACGCGGGATTCCCGGAATCCCGTGATCGCCGGACAGAACGACGACTGTGTTGTCCAGCTGTCCGCTCGATTCAAGTTCATCCAGCATTACTCCCAGCATGGCGTCGAGTGCCTGGACTTCGCCGAGGTAGTCCGAGAAATCCCGACGGACGTCTTCCACATCGGGAAGAAACCCGGGGATCAATCCTTTGAGTCGATCCGGATCAATGTTCCATAGCCGGCTGCCGGAGTCCGGCATGTAGGGGCGGTGAGCGTTAATGGATCCGTAGACAAAGAAGAACGGACTTCCTTTCGGACACCCCGCTAATACACGCTTCATTTCAGTGCGTGGGTGAGCGAGTACCTCGCCGTGCCGCCTGAATTTTTCTGATTCGTTGTCTGCAGTTCCGGCATACAGCCCATATCGTTGATACTCAACCAGCGGCACCGTGCGAGCGCCGGGTCCCGGCGGACTTGGATCAAAGGCAAACGTCTTGCGGCTTTTGCGGACGTAGTATCCATCCTCGCGCAGAAGGTCCACAAACCGGGGAAGTGTCGTGAAGGGGTTGTTGTGCCCTTTCCAGTTGCTCGCCTTGCCGTTGAGAAATGCGCTGCTGCCACAATTCCAAAAGTATCGTCCCGTCGCCAGAGACGCCCGGCACGGTCCGCACGAGGCCACGGGCACGAAAGCATTGCGAAACAGAACGCCCTCGCGTGCAACTCGATCAATATTCGGAGTGCTGATGACATCGTTGAGCGATGGGTTGTCGGTGTCAGCGTAGACGCTCGCGTAACGCCCCCAGTCGTCCGCGAAAAAGAACAGGATGTTGGGACGTTCGGCGGCTGTGAACGCACATGGTGTCGTCAGAAATGCCAGGAAAATTGTGAGTCTGAAGTTCATGACAACCTCTGAGCAGAAAACAGGGAGGAAGTCGACCATACAATTTCGCCCTGCCTGCATCGATTCCCGGGAAAGAAAACCACGAAGAATCTAAAATTCAGTAAGCAGGCACCATGAAGAGATGAACTTCCGTGCATCGTCACTCACGGAATTCAGCCCGCGGGAATCACCTTTTGTGCCAAAAACTTCGACACTCCTGGCCATCAGGCGTGTTCCCCCTCACAGTATTCAGAACAATAGTGTCAGCACACGCAGATTCCTGTCCCCCCTCGCTGATCAGTACTGCTTTCTGCAGGCTGGCCAATTTCTCAGGGTTATTTCCATATGAAGACATCGCGATACCGGTACATACATTGGGCGATCGTACCTTTGGCGACGGTGTTTGCCGTGCCGCCATCGGAACTAGCCGCTCAGCCACCGGGCGGTCCGAATGCGCCAGACATCAAACTTGTTGACGAATTCGACGCCAACGATGATGGTTGGTTAAACGGTGAGGAGCGAAAGGCCGCGCTGGCCGAACTGAAGGCCATGCAGGCAGAACGTGGCGACAGACGTGGCAGACCAGGGGGCGGACCTGGGGGCAGACGTGGCGGACCGGGAGGCCGGGGTGGTCCCGGGGGTGGCAGTCGACCGGCCGGAAGTCCAGGCCCGGAAGTCTCGCCGGCAGACGTACAGGCCCATGCGGACGCGGGGCTCTACGACACAAATGTTCTTCGAACTCTGTTCATCCAGTTTGACGATGACGACTGGGAAGAACAGATGGCGGCCTTCAAGCCGACCGATGTGGAAATTCCTGCCACCTTGACGGTCGACGGCAAAACCTACCCACAGGTCGGCATGAGCTTTCGCGGCTCATCTTCGTTCTTCATGATTCCGTCCGGCAGTAAACGTTCGCTGAATCTGTCTATTGACTTCATCGATGAAGATCAGCGTCTCTACGAATACAAATCGCTGAACCTGCTGAATTGTAACGGTGATGCGTCGATGATGAGTTCGCTGCTCTATTCGCATATCGCCGGACAGAAAATTGCAACACCGAAGGTCAACTTCGTAAAAGTGGTGATCAACGGGCGCTCCTGGGGTATTTATTCCAACTCGCAACAGTTCAACAAGGACTTCCTGAAGGAAAACTTCGACACGAAGAAAGGAGCTCGCTGGAAGGTCAGCGGGAATCCGAATGGAGATGCCGGTCTGCGGTACCTGGGCGATGAACTGGGGCCATACCGACAGCGGTTTGACATCAAATCAAAAGACACGGAAGAACCATGGGACGCCCTGGTCAGGCTCTGCAGGCTTCTGAACGAGACTGCACCAAAAGACATGGAAAAGGTGTTAAGCCCCATGCTTGATCTGGACGGTGTCCTGTGGTTCCTTGCCGTTGACGTCGCACTTGTCAACAGCGATGGCTACTGGACTCGTGCCAGCGACTACAACATGTACCAGGACAAAGACGGCATTTTTCATCTTCTGCCGCACGACATGAACGAAGCCTTCCATGACCGACAGGGCAGAGGTCCTGGCAGAGGTCCTGGCGGCCGTTCCGGCTTTGGCCCCCCGGGGTTCGGTCCGCGAGGTTCTGGCGGTCCGCCGAATGCGAACGAGGGTCCGCGCGATGACCAGCGGCGCAGAGGTGAAGGTCCACAAGGCGAGCGAGGACCGCGTGACCAGGGGCAGGGCGGGCGTGGCGATCGACCGGGTGCAGAGCGTCGGTTTGGTCCGCCGCCCGGATTCGGCCCTCCTCCTCAGGATGGACGAGGGCCTGGCGGACCTGGGCGTGGGCCGCGCCCAAGTGTGGATCTGGATCCTCTGATTAGCATGGACAGCGATCGCTTCCCGTTGCGAAGCAGGCTGCTGGCCAATGAGAATTTACGTATACGTTACCTTCAGTACGTGCGTCTGATCGCGACACAGTATCTGAACTGGGAACATCTGGGACCTCGTGTCGCTTCAGCACGAAAGTTGATACAGGCAGAAGTGGAAGCGGATACGCGAAAACTAACGACTGTTGAAGCTTTTCAAAAAGCAACTGACAATCGCGACGGCGAATTAAGACAGTTCTGTGAAAAGAGAGCTGACTACCTGCTTGGACTGGATGTGATTAAACAGCTTCCCGAGGAACTGGTCGAGCTTACGCCAAGAGAGTAGATTCCCGATACAGCAGGCACGGGCTGTCCGCGACACCGGCCTGCGGCGGGGCATTCTGTACAGTGGTGTTTCCGTTGGCAGACCGGCCCGTTTCGGTTGTGTTGCGCCAGCAAGACGACCGGTTCATTACT
>JAQWOH010000090.1 GCA_029245955.1 Fuerstiella sp.
TCGGTTCGGTGTAGGGGGCTGGCAGATTCATCTGAGAACACCTCCCAGAGGCATGGTCAGTAGAATGGTCAGTATGTCGATACATCTGGAAGCCAGATCGAAGCTGTCTGAAAGATGTTCGAAAGCCCTTGCGTTTTGACGCTTTGCCTGTACTTTTAAGCCATTTGGAAGATAGGCAGGAAGCTGTTCGGAAGATCTCAGGAGGTCCGAATTAGGATTCCTAACCCGAAGGTCGTGAGTTCGAATTTCGCAGGGGGTATTTGTTTCTTAATGGTTGGCCCCGATCTCAAAAGGCTCGTCGCTGCCCATTGGTACAGGAATGGTACGGTTTCGGGCCTCGAATGCGTTCCATATGGCCTCGGCGGTGTCATCCTCGTCAGCGACCAGGTAATACTCAAAACTTGTCGTGATATCATCGTGTCGCATCCACTGTTGCAACACTTTCGGCTTGACTAGGTCTGCCCAACGAAAGCCGAAAGACCGCCGCAAGTCATGGGCAGATGAGAGGTTCATCCTTATGAAGCGTCGCAATATTTTGAAATCCACTGGCTGTACGCTATTCCTGCCAGCACTGGAGAGTTTTGGACAGGAACTGCCTGCTCCGGACGAAGCTGATGTCAAACGGCTTTTCTGTGTCAGTATGGGCTACGGTTTTTTCACGGACGTCCTGCCGGAAACTGCTGGTGCGGACTACGCGTTCAGTGCCCACATGGAGCCTCTGAAGAAACACAGAGACCATTTCACGCTCTACTCGAAAATGAATTTCGGCGGAAGCCATGTCCACGACCACAAGTGCTTTGTCGGAAACACCACATCGAATCCGGACTCATTGGACCAAATCGTAGCGGACCACATTGGGCATCTCACTCGCGTTAGAAATGTGGTGACTTTCATCAGCCACGCCCATCACCATATCGTTGCATCATGGCGGAACAGGTTGCCCGTCATGCCGATTCAATCGACGAGGGTGTTATTCGAAACACTCTTCGCCAGAACGGACAAAAGAACACAGGAGCGATTGCTGGCTCATAAAAAAAGCGTGCTTGACGGTTCCCTTGAGGAGGCAAAATCCCTGATGGCGCGTGTGTCGGGGCGAGACCGAAAGAAGCTGGAAGAGTATTTCGTAGCTTTGCGTGAGTCGGAGCAGGAACTCAACAAATCGATCGAGTGGCTCAGCAAGCCCAGCCAGGATATCGAATTTCCAGTCGCACCTTCATTCGAGAACGGCTTCCTCGCTACCGAAGTTGACAAGAAACGATTCCTTGAAAACCCGCGTCAAATTCAGCGAGGTATCGCATTTGACATGATCTACAAGGCCTTCAAGTTCGACGTCACACGCGTGGTCAATTTCTATATGGTTGGCCTCGACAACGATCATCACATTACAACACACAACGTGCCCAAATCCGAAGACGCTCGCAAGAGTCTTACGAAGTATGATTCCTCGTTCTTTTCGCTGCTGGCCAACTTCTACGGCAAACTTGCCAGCACAAAAGTCGAGTCGGGTGGGACGCTGATGGATGAGACCGTCACCGTCGCTACGGGAAACAACAGTGTAAGTCAGGAAGGGGGGCCTCATAACGGAAGTGAAATTCCTGTGTTCGTCGCGGGCGGAAGATTCACGAATCACGGTGGCCATGTGATTCGCAAAGGCAGGACCACGTGCGATATCTACCTGTCGATACTTCAGAAATTCGGCATCGAACGGGACAGGTTCGGCAATAGCCAGAAGATTATCGAGTTGTGAACTTATGTTGAAATTCATAATCACCAAACTTGCTGTTTCACTGTGGCTGTTCGCCGCAGCACATGCTTCGCACTGCGCTGCGGATGATCGTGAGCAGTCACAACAGTTCTTCAACTCATTTTGCATTTCCTGCCACGGCCAGAAATCTCCGAAGGCCGGCCTCCGTCTCAACCAGATTGACGTGAATCAATGGAATGACGCAACTCTGCTTGATGAAATCCGTACGGTGATCGAACGTGGCGAGATGCCACCTGAAGATGCGCCGAAATATCCAGAAATCGGCCAGTCCAAAGCACTTCAAAGAGTATTAACCAATCAGCTTCGCGGACTCGCAGCAAAGCAGAAGCCGGGAATGCTCAAACGGTTAAGTCGAGCCGAGTATCAAAACACGGTCAACGATGTCTTTGGGACCGACTTCTCTCTGCTCGACCGGTTGCCACTCGACAACATCGACGCCGGCTTTGATAACAACGCGGACAACCTGCATATGTCGGTTGTCGATATGGAGACATACTTCAACGTTGCAAATTGGATTGCCGAGAGTGTCGTCAGCGACAGACCTGCTCCCCGCGTCGTTGTCTACTCAACGAAACACACAGACATTGATTCGCTCAGCCACAAAGACAATACCGAGGCGTTTGCCCCGTCCCTTGAACGGGATTCGCGCCCGCTGGTGTTTGCGTCTCCCGCCACGCAGATAAAAATCAATCCGTCGGTCAGAACGGGCGGTGTCTATCGGATTGTTCCACAGGGGTTCTATATCACAGCGCGGTTTGCTCCCGGCAGCCGTGCTGAAGAACGATTGCCGGCCGTCATGGACGTCTCAGGCAGCGATATCGACGATGCGCAAGCAGCTGACCATTCGATGAGCTACTTCCTTCGAAAGAACTCCGGAGCAGGTCAAAGCATTGTGACTGTGATCGCAGGAAATGCTGCATGGCAGGAATTCAATCCCAGTGAAGGGTTTACGACGCGACTGTCGTCCGATGACACGATTATTCTCAGATGCAATTCGGTCCAAGGGGGCGGTCCTCAGCGGATGTTCTGTATTGAGGAAGCGATCATTACCGGACCAGTGTATGAGTCATGGCCACCGAAGACGTATTTCTACAAGTCCTACTGCAACGACATCGATGCCTCTGCTGGCGATGAAGCATGCCGGGCCATTCTGAAGCGGC
Organism: Fuerstiella sp.; assembly: GCA_029245955.1. Lineage (GTDB taxonomy): Bacteria > Planctomycetota > Planctomycetia > Planctomycetales > Planctomycetaceae > Fuerstiella. The sequence goes on from JAQWOH010000090.1 coordinate 2,926, forward strand.
TTGCTCGGAAACTGTTTCGCCGTCCCGTCTCCGAGGCTGAGATGCAGCAGGCCAATACCCATGCGAAGAATGAGTTCGCCCTGGGACGAAGCATCTACTCCGGTCTGCAGGCAGGCATTCGCGGAATGTTATGTTCCCCGAATTTCCTGTTTAAACAGGAAGGCGCGTCGGGGGCTCTGGATGAGCACGCGATCGCTGCGCGCATGTCCTATTTCCTGTGGAATTCCCTGCCCGATGAGACGCTTTTCGAATTGGCGAGTCAGGGCAAGCTGAAGGATCCCAAAGTCCGACGCGAGCAGACGCTCCGTATGTTGAAGCACCAAAGAGCTGATCGGTTTGTCAAAGACTATGTCTATCAATGGCTCGATCTTGAAAAGCTCAAGATCATTGAACCGGACGTAAGCATCTTCACTGTTGATGAATTCGATCTTGTCCGAGACCAGATCAAAGAAGAACCGGTTAAGTTTTTCAAAGAAGTACTGTCGAACAATCTGAGCCTGTTCAATTTTATTGACTCTGAGTTCGTCATGATTACGCCGGAGCTCAACTACATCTATCAGATCGAAGGACACCCGATCGCAAAGCCGGGCGATAGACCCGGGGCAAGCAAAATCTCACCAGCCGATTACAGGCCCAAAGAGATTACTTCAGAATTCACGAAAGTGCTGCTGAGCAAAAAAAATGGATATCGCGGAGGCCTTCTTTCACAGGCGGGATTCATGCTCATGACAACCAACAACGGGGAATACACCAACCCGTTCTATCGTGGTGCCTGGGTGTTGAGGAGTTTTTACGGAGATCATTTGGAGACACCGGCGGACCTGGAGATCGCTGCACTCAGTCCGCCGACGAAAACAGAGACCATCAAACAAACGATCGACGCGCATCGAGAGATGGCCAGTTGCAATATCTGCCACAAAAAAATGGATCCCCTTGGGATCGCGTTGGAGAACTTCGACGTCATAGGACGCTGGCGTGACCAGTACACTGACATCAGCAACTATACCGCCACGACCAAGAAGAACGGCAGCAGCACAGAAGGTTTTTCTGTGGACACGAGAACTGTCCATATGGACGGCCGAGCCTTCGAAGGCCCACAAGGTCTGAAGACAATCCTGATGGAAGACAAAGGCATGTTTTCCAGAACGTTCGTGGAGAGCATGTTGTCCTATGCCATGGCTCGCCAGCTCACTTTGCTCGACCGCAAGCATCTTCACCAACTCTACGAGCGGTCCGCTGATACTGACTTCAGACTGCGCGACATTCTGTTGGCGATCGTGTCGTCAGACCACTTCACCAGACGATAGATTGACACAATAGACAATCGCACCTTTGCACCCCTGTGGGCGTCGCTGGTCAGATGAAGATCTCGTTCAGGATCCCGTTGCTATCGGCGAAAGACTGCGTCGAGCAGCTGCTGTGTTTCAACATGCTGAGCCACAGATTGATTGAGGTTCCGCCAAACGGTATGCGGTGACAGGCAATCCTGCAGCAGCGTTATCGGTTGACGACAACACCACCCTGGTCAGGCAGTCCGGCCCTATGTCCGTCTCTTGCGCGCACCTTGAGCCGTGTCCTGAGGGCCAACCGGACACTCGAACGTTTCGTCGCTCTCGCAACGACCCAACCTGTTGATGACACTGCCTGACGCCTTATCAAATGACTGACCTTCCACCATACACACATGTCCCAGGCATCACGCCGCATCCCATGTCGGATCCGCGCGGTCACATGGGAGATGCGGACGAACAGCGCAAAGAGTTGTCTCACGCCGGAATGATTGCACATGGCATGTTTCTGTTTAATCTTGGATCCTATTGGGAAGCCCACGAAGCGTGGGAGCATTTATGGATGGCACTTGGTCGCAGCGGTAGTGAGGCCGACATTGTCAAGGGACTGATCAAGCTTGCCGCGTGCGGTGTGAAATGTCTGCAAGCGAATCCGGTCGGCGCAAGCCGTCACTCAAGCGTTCAAGTATTGACGAGGGCGTTCGATATCGAGGCAGGCCACTGTCCAAATTCAGAGCCAGAACGTTCTAAACATGTCTGGTTGCCCCGACTTGAAATCAAAACAGCTCGTCGGGATGATCTGTGGCAAGCTCTTCCCGAAAACTCATACGCTTGATCGCTCGTTCAAGAAAACCACACTTTTTGGCGATGAATGATCTGCCATAACCGAGATTGGACACGTCGCCCGGAACTGCTTCGTCCAGGCGGTCGCATCGACACGCGTCGTTCATCTCAGGTAAGACTCCTCGCGGGTGGACTCACTGAATCGTGTTTGTGAAATCGTGAGACGTCTTCTATGAGCACAGCAAGCAATCCGGCATGCCTTACTGTATCCGCGGAGAAATTCTCGACCACACTTCCTCGGCCGAATTTTCTCATTCGTTCTGCCGCCGGGCTCCTGGGAATTCCATTGGCTAGCGATATTTATGGAAAGGAAGCCTTTGACGTGCTGCTGCAAGACGGCGACGCACGAGCTGCGATCGTCGTACACACCGACCCAGTCACAGTCGCTGCCTATTCAGATGAATTTGATGCCGTAATTCTGCTACGAATTCCGGAAGAACAGTGTGTCGGTCTCAATCCTCGGATTGGATCGAAAATGATCGCCGTATTTAACTATCTGCCCAGCCTGAATACTCCACGTGACATTTTCATGGGTGAGCAAGCGGGTGGCGAGTTTCGTAATGCGGAACCACTAATCGGTGACCTGCTGTCAGACGATATTGACCGGCTGCAGGAACTGAGGGAAAGCATCTCGGAAGCAGAATGGGAAAGAGCAAGGCAACTCGGCGAAGCAGGGATCTCCGCTCGTCCAAATTTGTATCGACTGCACAAGCCGGGGAGCACGCGGGGCATCGCCGGTGATTTGTGGATAATGATTCTTGCGAGTGTTTTTTTTATCGCCGCACTGGTGGTGGGACTATGGATGTTCGCCTAATGAACTGCTTCCGGATAACCGATCGTAAGAATTCCGTCGGTAGCCCAGCCAGCTGAACAGTGATCCACAATGACATTGGAATTGGGGAGATCAGACAACTGACCGGAGTTGTCGACGACTGAGCCTATATCGATGGAATCACTTTCCAATCGATGAACGTCACCCAGTCGCACGCAAAAATGCCGGACGATCACTTCATCAGTACACACCGAGAAGGAGTAATCCTTAAGGCAGATGCCGTCACCCGGGGCTGTCTGTCCGGCAATCGTTATGCAGGGATGTTCAATCTTGAGCGGTCTTTTGAGTTCAATAATACCGCTGACCTCGAAAACAACGGTTCTGGGTCTACCAGCCTCGATGGCCTCCCGAAAACTGCCCTTGATGACAGGTTCATTTTCGTCGTAGTCCTCGGTCGTCGTAACGATAAACACTTCGCCGCCCCGGCCTTCTTGCGTGAACGCGCCAAAACCCTGGGCTTCGGGGAAGGCGGGTGTTTTTCTCTGGGCTAAGGCAGAAGTACATAGACACAGGCTGACGACCAGCGGAATAAACGTATTCGCATTCCTCATAAAACACCCCCGGAAATCACGACAAAGACTGACCCAGCGAAGCCTTTTTCATTTGAGATTTGCGACAAGGCTGTTGATGTATTCTTCAAGGTTGGTGAATCCATCGGAATCCCTGTCCTTGTTTCTGTCCTCGGCATCATCCGGGTCTAATCCGTTTGCCGTTTCCCAGGCATCGGACATGCCATCTTTGTCATTGTCAGCTGGTGCAGATAATGACCTCAGGGTTGGCCATCCTCCCACATCCTTCTGAGAGTCGGGAACGTTTCCGGTGCTCGTTTTCACTTCATCGATGATCCGCCGATCACAAGCGTCCCTGCTTTTAGATGCTCCCGCGTATTTCAAAACGCGACGATACGCTGCTTCAGCCGTATCTGTCTTTGGCTTGTCAGCACCCAGAACCAACTCACCCGGCAACTCCCATTCTGCCTGGCTTGTACTCAGGTACTTGTCACCGTTCTGGACATATTGAATTGCGGAATAATTGTCAGTTGTCCAATCCTGACTCCAGGTGAAAACGTTGCCCGCTGCAAACCCCTTGGGGCTTGGTCCTTTGCCAGGTTTTGCCTTTACCCTGAGTGGAAATTCACGCGATTTCGTGTCCGGTCCATTTTTATAATAGTTATTGATGACATTGCGTCGGGCACTTCCCAGGTTTGTCTGTCCGCCTGAGTTGTAAATCAGATTGTTGCGAAAATCGATAATCAGATCTGCTGGCGTGAGTTCTGCTCCTCCCATGCTGGGGTGCCTCGAATGAGTCGAGTGCAGCAGGTTGTGATGAATGCTTATGTTTTTTGTTGTCTCCCGGAATGATCCAAGCTTGGAATGCGGTTCCTTTTTATAGTGAATGCTGTCGTGGAGCGTCTCACCATAGATGGACCACTGCAAAGTGAAATTGCCGCCTTCACGGTTATCGTGAATGGCATCAATGCCCCATCCCGCGGATATGTGATCGAAAATAACGTCTGATATTTTCGAACTTGTGATGCAATCAGCACCATTTGAGGTGCCCTTGTTCTGATCGCCCAACCGAATTCGGACATACCTCATGATGATATTGCTGACTTCAGAAAACTTAATGCCATGATCCTTTAAACAGATGCCATCGCCGGGAGCAGTTTGCCCAGCAATGGTCAGATAGGAATTTTCGACTTCCAATGGAGATCGAAGAGCGATTGTTCCCGACACCGTAAACACGATAGTTCGGGGGCCTTTCACTGAGTCGATTCCTTTGCGGAGTGACCCTTTTCCCGAGTCATTCAGATTCGTAACGATATAGACATCGCCTCCGCGGCCGCCCTGGGCAAACCTGCCATAGCCCTCGGCGTCAGGGAAGGCGATGGTGCCAGTCTCCTGCCCGCTGGCGATACCGGTCGCTATGGAAAACAGCAGAAGTAATTTGGCAAGACGTAGAAGAGTCATTAGTTATATTCTTTGTTTTGTCTTGGATGTTCGTCAGGGAAGCAGAGTTGCAGAACAACCTGTGATTTTTCGTCGAAGAGTTTGCCGTGTTTGGTGAGCGACTCGATAAGTCAGTTTCTGTCATCTGTTAAAGATAGATCTTCATTGCAGTAGTCTGGCAAGCTGGATTTGCTTCGTCGATGATTGGATGTTTCTTCCATTGGCAACTCGGGCAAGGATATCCTCAATCCCTCATTGACTGATCGTGCTCAGCGAGAACATCTATGTAGTTGTGGTGTATGATTGTTGGTGAGTGACCCCAACCTTGCCCGTAAGATGAATCGTTATTTGTGCAGATACACGGGCTGAGAAAACGCGCCGTTTGTTGCGACATCCCAGACTTCCACGCGAATCCAGCGTTGATCGGTCACGTCAACGTCGACGTCGAGCGACTGTTCTCCAAATGACTCGGTTGCAGACAGGTCGATTCTGTGGCGTTTGATCTGACGTCCGTCGCCGGTGATGATTTCGGCGTAAGTCAATGGGAACGTCCATTTCAGATTCAGGCAAACTTCAGCTTTGCTACCTTTCACGACCGTAACGCTCTCACCGGATTTTCGACCGTTCACCGTGAATTCGGGAATCAATACCTCTCCCGTTGTGACGAAGAACTGTCCGCCTCGCAGGGCGTCTACGACGGGTTGCCAGCCGTCTTCGAACTCAGGCACGTCGTCAAGACGCAGGTAGTTCACGTTCATGTGGGCGTAGAGCTCATGATCTGCTGCGATCTTGAATACGTCGACTTCGCCCAGTACGACTTTAGGCGTTCCCCAGTTCGACATGTCATCCAATAGATCGAGCACGCGAGAGCCGAGTCGCGGCTGCGACAGGTCGGCTGGCATCGCTTTCCAGGCAGCACCCAGGAACTGCTCTGACTGATAAAACAATCGTTCGCGGTAGCTGTCGGGAAAGCCTGTCGAGGATTTGATTCGCGGATGTGCGGTCCACGTCAGCCCGCCTTCGGCTCGCAGCAACCGCCACACGTCCGCCTCGCCACCGACGTGATACACACGCCCTAACCGGGGGTGCTCCCGGACGAACGGCGTTCCCTCCGAACGCTTCAGCACCCAGTAAACGGGCTTCGGAAAGAAGCTGATCCAATGCCCGCCGCAATGGACGTTGGGTTCCTCTCCGGGCAGCAGTAGAAAATCCTCATCACTCAGACGCAGGCACTCCTGGTGCAGTGTTTCCAATTCCTTCAGGCGTTCCGGGGCTTTGAGTTTCGGCGTACGGCCATTGTGAAACTCCGCCAGGTGCACGATGTCAACCCCCATTTGCTTGAACACATTGACGAATCCCGGCGACTGTAGTTCTGCTGGAACGCGCCCTGATGTTTCGTCGATGAGGACCAGCCCTGCATCAATGGCCTGTCCACCGCCATCGTTTCGGCAGTGAACAGAGATCACGTTCGCGCCCTCGCGAAGCTTTTGCATCGCCTCACGACTGATGGGCAGGTAACGGTACTCCGTGCTGAATCCTGTGACGGACGCCGCAGGGACTCCATTCAGGTAGACCTCTGTGTCCTCGTCATAATGGAGCATCAGTCTAGTTTCAGCGGACGTGGTTTTGGCTAACGTGAATGTGCGCCGGAGCCAGATATCCGAACTGTTCCATGACGTGCCCAATTTCAGGCCTCGCGTGCCCTTTCGCCCGAACCCGCCCGGGCCGGACTTCCAGTCGGAATCATCAAAGTTCTGCTTCGCCCAGTTATCGGCGGGACGCTTCACTGTGCACTTCCAGATTTGCGGCTGCTTCACGGAGGAAGGAACGACATCCGTGTAAGTGGCACCCAGACTTTGCCGCAAGAAGTCGAGAGTATGTTCCACATGGAAATGACTCGCGAACTTGACGTGACCGGGGATATCGGCGAACCGGTCGGTCCGAGTCAGCCTGGCGACGTTTTCCAGCACCTGATCTGCTGAGCCATCAGAGAACACCAGGAATACACCCATTTCCTGCTCCGTGGCCGGTGGTGCGTTGAACCAGGGCACATAGCGATTGTCACCGTCACCGTCACCGTCAGGGTCATGCCGAATGCCGAAACCGAAGGGCGCCGATTGATTGCCGTCGCCTGGCCCCATCCAGATATTCTTGAGGTTGGTGGAGTAGTCCAGCGGATAGAAGTATCGGTGTGCAGGCGGAAACATTCCGATCGATCCACCGGAGAACCGGGCAGCGATTGCTCTGCCGCGAACGGCCAGGTGCCTGGGCTTCCTGATCGCGTCTGCCGCTTCGGTCCTGAGTGATCCCAACGAATCCCGCCATGACATTTCAGTCGGCTCAGTCCGGCGGCAGACCAGGCCGGTGTCATACAGATAAGCGCGGCCGTCCCGCTCCGTTTTCAGCACTGCCTCCTGCAGAACAAAGGAACTGCCGGCGTAGAACGTCCAACGCAGTTGACCCTGAAAAGGGCCCGCTGACACATCGCCAATCGTCAACGTGGCGCGACGCGCATTGCTGGTAACGATCGCCCGTTTCTGTTCGATCCTGGCACGAAAGACTTCACTTGGCTTCCTCTGCATGCGGTCGAAGAAAATCGTCCAACCATCGCGTTTTTCGAGATCACGGTTTCCAATGCGAACTTGAACCATCGGGTCAAGCCCCTGGCAATCGACCGAAACGAATCAGAGTCTTTCGACGATACGGCGACGGTGTGTATCAGCGGACGATCGCGGGTGCGGTCAAAAGTCAGTTGGCCGCGCCGACCGGCATCCAGCGGCCAGGTGAGCTGGATCAGCGACGCGTCCTGAGTGACTTCTATTCCACACGAGGATTGGTAGTCGTCCGTGTTCAATTCAATCTGCGGTTCGTCCGCGGCCTCGGACCGAACGTACAAGCCGAAAATGCCGGCCAGAAAAAATAACCAGAAAATGCTCACTCGTCGATGGGGGCATTGTTGCTGCGAAACACACGTAGGCATATTCGGTTTCCTGTTCTCAGTTTCTTGCTGACGCCGCGATCGCCGGAACAGAAGTCCTGCTGTAAGTGTTTTTCTCGCTGTCAGTCACGGCATTCTGCAGTTTCCGACTGTCGGGTGTGCACTGGTGGTAAGATTGAGGTTCTTCAAGCCACTGCGATCGGGTGCGAAGCGGATTTCGAATGGCAAACGATGACAGGGTGCCTTTAAGTGCGATCAATCTTGCCTGCGCTGCTGATGAATGAAAGAGGTGGTTATACTGCGCGATCCGGTTTGGAAGCCACGTCCAGACGTCAGCGAATTTGCAGGCCCGGGACGTGTGGAAATTGTTTTTCAAAAAAACAAATCGACGTCGAATGGGTGAACGCGCGGATTTGAACGTTGAGGCAGAATCAAAGAAGACTGATGGCCAGGATAACCAGAAGAAACTTTGTCAATGGAGCACTCGTCGCCGCAGGCACTGCAGTTCTGCCGAAAAGTGCCCCGTCGGCTGACGCTATGAAAGCGTATGATCCGGTGTACTATCCACCAGCTCGAACAGGGCTGCGCGGAAGTCATCCGGGATCGAACACGCACGCTCACGCCATGGCGATCGATGGTGAAACGGACTTCGGGCCTGTTACCCGACTGAGTGAAAAATTCGATCTCGTAGTTGTTGGTGGCGGGATCAGCGGACTCGCGGCGGCCTACTATTACCGGCAAAAGCACGGGCAGGATAAGCAGGTCCTGATCCTGGACAATCATGATGACTTTGGTGGGCACGCGAAACGAAACGAGCACACCATCGATGGCAAAATCAGGATCGGCTATGGCGGCTCTCAGACCCTTGTAAATCCAAAGGACTGGGGCAAGGTCGGACAGGATCTGCTGGCCGATCTCGGCATTGATCTTGACCGATGGGATACCGCGTATGACCAGGACTTTTACACCAGGCACGACCTGGGAGCGGTGACGTACTTCAACAAGGACGTTTTCGGCGCGGACAAAGTTGTCAGGCACCCGTACAGCAACCATTACAACTATGTTCAGGGATGCATGGGGCCGAAAATCTCCAATGAAGAGGCCGCGCGCGAAGCTCCATTGAGTGACAGGGGGAAAGAGCAACTGCTCCGCGTACTCAATGGTGGCTATCACGTGATCAGGAAAGTGCACAACCTGTCGACTGATGCAAAGCTGAAGAAGTTCCTCGCGAACCACTCCTATTACGACTACCTGAAGACAACGCTGGGGGTTGATGATCCGGGCGTGATGAGGATGGCCCGGCATTCCGCTCTGGACTGGGCCAGTTCGGGCACGGATCTGCTGGGCATAGAAGGCGCCGACGAAGCAGGAGCCATGGGATTCCCTCACCGATCGGTTTATGACCCAGACCACCCGTACATCTATCACTTCCCCGGTGGCAACGCCGGATTCGCACGGGCGTTTGTCAAGAAAATGATTCCAGGTGTGGCGGAGGGCAACAACGCGGAAGACCTTGTGATGGCGACTTTCCGTTATTCCGAACTCGACAAGACCGGTAATGACGTGCGGATCAGGCTCAGCAGTACTGTCGTGAATGCGCGGCACGCTGGAGATCCTGCGAGTGCCAGTGAAGTCTTTGTCACTTATGTAAATGACGGGAAGGCATACCGAGTGAAAGCGAGTGCCGTGGTGATGGCCTGCTACAACAGAATCATTCCTTACATCGTTTCGGATCTGCCAGAAAAACAGGCCGACGCGTTGCGATTGCAGAGGAAAAGTCCTCTGCAGTACTCCTCAGTAGGGCTGAGAAACTGGCGGGCTATGAAGGAGTTGGAAATCGGATTTGCGATGTCGCCCGGTAACATGCACCAGTCCCTGATGATGGACTTTCCGGTCAGCATGGGCGGCTATCAGACCGCCAGGGACCCGAACGAACCGTGCATCATTCAACTCATCCACTGCCCGTATGGCGAGGAAGGCACGCCGATGGAAGATCAGCTTGTTGAAGCTCGCTACAGAATGCTGGAGCTACAGTTCAAGGACTACGAAGATGAAATTCGCGCGCACTTGAACGGTATGCTGCCGAAAGACCTGTTTGACTTTGAAAGAGATGTGGCGAGCATTACGGTCAATCGATGGGCTCACGGTTACAGCATGGGGGGACCGGGCAACTCAACAAGAAGAGGAAGGCGACCATTCCACAGAATTACGATTGCCAACAGCGACTCGGCACCAGGCGCTGATTCATGGGTTGCCGTAAGAATGGCAATCCGGGCCGTGAATGAGATCCAGGAGTTTTAAGTCTGACTTCTTCACTGCTTTGCGTTGGTTTGACGCTCGATATTCTGTTGGGCGTGCGTCGGGAGCGGAAGAAAATCGCTTTCGCGGAGCATCCAGCGATCCAGCTTTTCGCGCAGTCTGGCTTCGATTATGCGGACGGATGTCCGTCCCGCGAGGTTGTTCAATTCAAACGGATCGCTTTCCAGATCGTACAGTTCAAAGATTGGACGCGGATTCTGGAAATAGATTCGCTCATGAACTGCCGAGAGTCTTCCGATATCGCGAGCCAATTTGATGGCGTCCCAGGCAATGTTCTTCGTCGCCATGTCCACGGGCACGTAACTGCGTTCAGGTATGGCGTTGTAAATAAAGTTGTGGCGTTTCGTTGTGACGGAACGGGAGAGGTCGAAGCCGTCCGAACGTGTGATCGGACCGAAGTGCCAGCCTCGCTCTGCGAAGACCTGCTCCCGGCCATCGAAGGGTTGCCCTAAAAGTTCCGGCATGAAATCGAGACCCGTCATGCCACTGGCCGGTTTGATACCTGCGGCGTTGAGAATGGTCGGGGCGAGGTCCACCCCGCTGATCAGCGAATCGCTTACCGATCCCGGCGCTACCTTGCCCGGCCATCGAACGATTAGCGGCACGCGCAGCCCGCGGTTGTAGAGCGTGCCCTTGCCGCGCAAAAGCGCCTCGCCGTTGTCGCCCATGAATATTACCAGCGTGTTATCAGACAAGCCGCGCTCGGCAAGCACCTTCATGATCATCCCAAAACCGGTGTCGAGCTCGCGCACTTCGGCGAGATAGCGAGCATAGTCGAGTCGCACCTCCGGGAGATCCGGCCAATCGTCCGGCAGCTTAAGGGTGGCGGGATCGATGCCCTCATGGTCCTCCCCCCATTTCCGGTGCGGCTGGTTGAATCCGAAGTACAGGAAGAACGGCTGCCCATCGGGAACTCCGTCGAGCGCCGCAGAGAAGATTCCGGGAACCCTGGGCAGTGCTGCCCCTTTCGTCCTGGCGGCTCTTACAAAATGATCGAAGCGGGATTCGAACACCTCGCCCCTTACGCCCAGTTCGACCAGCGCTTCCGTGACATGGGGCGCATCCTTGTTCCGTCCGTCCAGGTGCTGATGTCTGCCATCGAGCCCGACCCAATAGCCATGATCGCGCAGCAGATCGGTAACGAAGGGAGTGTCTGGTCTCGCGGGTTGCGCAAAACGCGTCGTTGTCAAACCGACCGGACAACGCCCGGCAAAAATGGAGCTGCGCGAAGGTGCGCACTGCGGCGCCGAAGTGTAGGCGCGTTGAAACCGCATTCCCTCCTGGGCGAAGGTATCGAGGTTTGGAGTTAGTCCATACTTCAGGCAATTGGAATCGCCATAGGCCCCGAGATGCGGAACGCTGTGGTCATCGGACAATACTAAAAGGATGTTGGGAAGTTCTGCGGAATACCCGAGATGGCAGAACAACAGGGCAACAAAGAGGGCATGGATCAGGCGGCTCATTCAGACAGTCTTTCGTTGTCGTTCAGTTTGATCCAAAGGGCTTACTCAGAGCCACTAATCGAATGAGATCCCGGAAGCCACCATTTTTCTGTGCAAGTTCGGCGAGAATCTCATCGATGGCGGGGCGGTCGCCGATCTCCAGCTCGCGGCCTATGGCGTAGGTCATCAGCTTCTCGGTGAGGCTGCGGGTGAACGACTCATGCCGCTCGATCAGCAGCGTGCGGAGCTGGCGGATGTCATCGAAAGCTTCGCCACCTGGCAGCCTGCCGGACGCATCAACGGGCAGGTTCTTACCGTACTCGGTCCGCCAGGCACCGATGGGGTCGAAGTTCTCCAGGGCGAATCCCAGCGGGTCGATCTTGCGATGGCACTCGGCGCATGTGGCGATGCTGCGGTGCCTGGCCAGCTCTTCTCGCACGGTCAGGGCACCGCGAATGTCCGGCTCGATTTCAGGTACGTCATCCGGCGGTGGCGGCGGAGTGTAACCCAGCACCTTCTCAAGAGCGTAGATGCCGCGCACTACCGGCGAGGTATCGACGCCGTTGGCCGAGGCGGTCAGGAAGCTGCCCTGGGTCATCAGCCCGCCGCGCACTGTGCCTTCGGTCGACACCTGACGCAGTTGATTGCCTTTCACCGGGGCAAGGCCGTAGTGCGCTGCCAGCTCTCGATTGACGAAGGTGTAGTCTGCGGAAATAAATTCACGTGGGGGCAGGTTCTGATCGAGGATGTGGCGGAAGAATGTGGTCGTCTCGCCCGCCATCGCGGCCTCAAGGTTGTCGCGGTAATACACACGAAATTCGCCTGACACCGGCATCTCGCCGATGTTGTCCCAATCGAGCCAGCGCCGGACGAACTGATTGACGAACCGCTCGCTGCGTGGATCCTTGAGCATGCGATCGACCTCGGCGTCGAGTACGTTGGCGTCGGACAGACGTCCAGCTTCGGCATGTTTGAGCAGGACCGCATCCGGTTGCGAAGACCAGAGGAAGTAGGACAGGCGTGACGCCAGGTTGTAATCGTCGAGCGTTCCCTCTCCCTCCTGCATATAGATGAACGACGGCGAACAAAGGATCGTCTGGAACCCCAACTGCAGCGCGGCCAGCGGTTCCATGCCGCCATTAAGCTTCCCCATCACCATCCGCTCGATCGGCTTCAGTTCATCACCACGCAACGGGCGACGGAAAGCACCGGCGGCGAACACACGCAGGCGCTGAGTGATCGTACTGCGATTGAGGTCATCGGGTTGCAGGTCGCCATACATCAGCGTGTGACCGGCGGGCGGCCACTGGTCGACATGCGGGCCCTCGACTCGGATGTCGTAGATGCGGAGCTTCGGGCCGCGGTAAACCTTGAGCAGACCGTGGGATTTTTCGTAGCCCGGTTTCATGTTCGCGAACGGCGCGACCTCGGGGTGCTCCGAGGCTTTCTGGGTGATGATGCGAACCAATCGTTTGGTGGCCGTGGTGCCGTTGCGGAAGCGGACTTCGGGCTCAAAACCCTGAGTGATGTGCGTGGTCCACTCGTACCACCCCGGTTGATCGCTGGTCAGCTCGGCCAGTCCGACGGAGCGTTCGGTCGTGATGCTGCCGGTGCTCTCGACACTGCCCTCACGATCCACTGTCGCCACTTCCAGCACCAGCGGGTCGCCGTTGCGGAAGTCGTCCAGGGCATTGCCATACGGATGGTCACGGTCGACTGCAGCGGCCTTCACGCGGATGGTGTACATGCCGCTCTGAGCCACGCCACCATACAGCGGGCGGAAGCCGATATGCCCGCCCCGGTAGTGCCGACCATACATGTCAGTGTACGGGGTATCGGGAATGAAGCGGAAGCGATCGACGTGGAAGATCTTGGGCAGCTTCGCCTTGTCCTTGCCATCGAAGTAATACGGTGTCTGCTGCGCGTACTGTTTCGACTCGGGCCGTGCTCCGAATCGCGTGGCACGCGTGACCGCTTCCTCGGCGGCATCGAGGTAATGATCCAGCAGCATGCCAGACGTCACCAGCTCACGCCCATTGTTGTCAAACCCGTGCAGCTTCACATCCGGCGGAAAATCGGCGGCCGGGTTCCACGCCTGTACGTTCAGCGACAGCAGGTCGCCGATCGTCTGTTGATACTCAAACCGGTTGAGCCGCCGCATGACGGTATGTTGACCGCTGGATGCCAGCTCGGTACGTGCGGCGGCAATTCCCGCGGTGATCGACGCGATGGTCTTCGTCTTTTCGTCCGCATCCGGCTGCTTCTTCTTCGGCGGTGGCATCTCGCCGAGGTTCAGCTGATCGACGATCTCCTGCCACAGGTCCAGCTGCGTCAGGTCCGTGATCGCTTCGTTCAGTCCGTCGAAGCGACGGTCGGATTTCTGTGTGTCCGGGCCGTGACAGTCGATGCAGTAGGTCGAAAGGAACTGCGTGGGCAGGTCGGCGCAGGCTACTCCGCTGAGGCCAGGCAGCATCGCCATGCACATCGTGGTCAAGGTCGTCTTGTTCATGATACGCCCGTGTCTTAAGCCAGGTTCATGGGCGAAAACGTGCCCGTGCTCTTACCAAACCGATCCGCCTCGACGCCGAACCACTGCAGCGTCGAAAGCCACAAGTTCGACAGCGGCACACGCTTGTGGTCCTCGACAGGGCAGACAATGTGGCCCTGATGATTCATCCCACCGCCAGCGAGGATCACCGGCAGGTTCCGGTTGCTGTGGCTCGAGCCGTTACCCATCCCGCTGCCCCACACGACCGCGGTGTGATCGAAAACCTGGGCCTCTTTCATCCGGTCGATGAAGTGGGCGAACTGCGTCATCAGGTAGGCGTCGACAATCTGGAGCTGCCCGAGCCGCTCTTCGGATTTGCTGTGGTGGGACAGGCCGTGATAGCTGCCGACCTCCAGCTCGGATGTGCGGAACCCCATGGGGATCTCGAATGTGGCCACGCGGGTCGAGTCGGTCTGCAGGGCCAGGGTCAGCAGGTCATAGAACAGCGGGATCTCCTCGATGTGCATCCGGTCCTGGTCCACGACCGAGTCGATCGGCGAGGCGGGCTTGGGTTTATCCAGCCACGCCTGCGACATCTGCAACTGCTTCTCCACATCCCGCACGCTGGTGAGGTATTGATCAAGCTTCTGTCGGTCGGCGGCACTGAGCTGACGTTCGAGTTGATCCGCGGATTCACGCAAGGCATCAAGCACGCTGGCCCGGTGCGTCAGACGGGTGTGTTCTCTGCTGAGCGATGCGGCATCGGACCGAATGAACAACGCCTCAAACAAACGCGCGGGGTTGTTGACCGGTGGGATCCGCACACCCGACCGCGTCCAACTCAGGTCTGTGCCGAGGCCCAGACCGGCCGTGATCGAGGGGAACCGCGTGGCGGCACCCACGTGCTCGGCGGCGACCTGGTCAATCGTCATGTTCTTGTCGGGGAAGCCACTCGACTCATCCTTGCGGATGCCGGAGAGGAACGCTTGAACGCCCTTGTGCCCGCCGGTCATACCGTCGTCGAGGTTGGAAAAGATGGTGAAGTCGTCGCGATGTCGCTGGACGGGTTGCAGCGTTGGGCTGATCTGATATTTCAAGCCGGCGCCTTGCGGGAAAAAATTGCCGGGGTAGTAACCCAGATGGTTACCGATGCAAACCAGACGCCGCGGCGAGTTCTCCTCGTTCGTCGAGGCTGCCGCAGAGCGAGAGAAACTGCTTTCGAGAAACGGCAGCGTCAATGCAATGCCGGCTCCACGAAGAAGGTCGCGGCGGTCAAGTGTGTGGGCAGGTTTCATGAAGTCCTCTCGCGGGATGATTTGTCGCTGACTCACCGGGAATTGGAATTGTTATCGGATGCAACCAGAACGCGGATCTGGTCCACCCCATTTGTGACGTCGCAAGAAACACGAAGCACACGACGATCGGGACTTAACGTAACCACATCGGCGTCGTTGATTCCCCGGCGAAAAATATTGCGGAAGTTGGTTGTTGGAAGAGCCAGCAGTGTGTCGGAAGCATCTAACAGATCTTTCTGCAGAATCAATGCGACGATCGGACGGTCGAAATGTAGCTCGCCATGAAACGTCTGCTTCACGGCCCCCCCCCTCGTCGGGGAAACGCTGCCATCGCGAAGCGGATTAAATTGCAGAAGGAAGCTGTCGACTCGAACATCTTCAGTCAGGTTCATGGTGTGTTTTCGGAAAGGACGACGATCGGTGCCAGGCTCCGTTGCATCGACCACGTATCCCTGCTTCAGCAGCACATCTTCACGTTCAGGAAACAGCAGCAGCGAATCGCTGTCTTGAGCCAGCCCCGGCGTTTGTCGCTCTTTTGGCGTTGCAACACGGACGTCGCCGACAAGCGCTTCGACTCCGAAGGACATTTGCCACGTATTCAGGAACTGGTTGATTGCAAAAGGAATTTCGAGGGCGGACTTATCCACGCCAGTGAGCGCAACCGTCTGACCACCAATGAGACGCTGATGGTCTTCCAATTCGATCTCACCCTCAAACACGGAGATTGACGTATCGCCGGTGCTATCCACATCGACACCGAACGACGTTCCCAAATCCGTCACGCGCTGGTGGGGAGTGATCAGAACGAATCCTTTGATCTCACCCGGAACCCGCACCGTGGCTACCCCACTGGTGAGTTCCGCCGAATTCGGTCCCAGCAACCGTAATTCCGCCGGTGCCTGCAACGCCAGTTTGGCGCCGGACTGAAAGTTGATTTTGACTCGCCCGTCGACCAGCGAGAGAACTTGCCCGGTGCGTAGTGTGTCGCCCGTTGAAATCTCTTTGACATTGCGAGCGTTTTGAACAGTCGCGATGACATCTCGGACATCGGTGTCGCGTAGGGGCTGCAGAAAGACAATCAGTGCAATCAACGCCGCCACCGCGGACGCTGCGATCCACCACGGCGCCCACTTGCTAAGCGACAGATTCGATCGCTCCGCATCAAACGGCAAAAGCTGAGGTCGGCGTTCGATGTGCTGACGCGTGTTGCGCGAGACATCGGTTGTCTGCATTGCTTCGAACTCCGCATCGGGCAGTGCCGCCAGATCGGACAATGCAGAGTCCACATTTAGATACTCGATAAAATCTGAGCGTAAAGCCGTGTCCTCAACAATAGCCGACTGCAGCTCGCGCAGCCCATCTTCATCGATTTCTCCCGCAGCATACTGAGCAAACAGTCGTCGAGCGTCAGAGGTATCGCTCATAACAGGCCCTCCGCCTGCAGACTTCGACGCGTGCAGTTGACCAACTGCAAGCGTGTGCGATGCAGCCACTGGTAGAATGCATTGACAGTTCGGCCACTTTGCTCTGCGACCTGCTGGATCTGGGTGTCAGGAGCATAAGCCGCCAGAACGAACGATCGCTGCCGAGCAGTTAACTTCTCAAGACAGCCATCCAACGCATCGCGCTGCGCCGCGAGCCGCTCCTCGTCTCGTGACGACTCTTCAGCAAGGACTTCGAGCACATCCGCGCCAAGCACAAGCCGGTCTCGCCCTTTGTCACGCAGCCAGCCAAGCACTTCGAAACGGGCAACTCCGAAGGCCCATTTGCGAAAGTCCTCGCTGTTTTCCGACGCATTGAATTTTCGCCACAGAACCAGCGCGACCCCCTGCATGACATCCGCGGCATCCTGCCGAGACGGCAGCAGACGTCGCACAAATGCCCGAATCGCCGGCTCATTCGCCGTAAACAGCGCCAGGAATCGCTCATGTTCATCCACGTCTTCTTTCCTCATGCCAACTACACTCCGTAAATCAAATCGATTTTACGAAGAAACCACGCATAAATCCCGATGTGCCCCTATTGGGCCTCCTTAAGCCGCCTGAGTACCTGAGTTACACGTGCCCGAGTCACCCCCAGATAACGGGCCAATTCTGCCCGTGTCTTGACCTCCTCAGAATCGAGGAGTGACTGATAATATCGCGCTCGTTCTATGCCATCAGGACGAGGTTTGCTTTGTTCGCATTTGGGCTTCGGAATGGCCGAAATAGGGTTCCACGGGTAAAATTCGACTTTCGGCGTTCGACGTAAGTTGTTGATGCGAAAAGCTCGCAGATCAATGAGCCCGTGTTCGCATAGAGTATGACTCGGGGAGGGTTTGTTCGCTGTCACCCCTGATGGATGCGGTTTATCTGAAGCCGCTGGATGATGCGATGCAGAAAACCGGACTGTTCTATGCTCGGTTCATGAATGGCCAGGTCGTGTTCGCATCATCGCGATTGTCGATGCGGACAGTAGTCCGTAGCGTCAATCAGGTACTCAACCGGCTGAAGGGCTGGCAACACCCCGACAAAGCATTCGTCGGGGGTGTTGAGAGAGGATTTGATTTTCTCGGTTATCACTTCAGGCCGGAAGGCCTGAGTGTGGCGGAGAAAACAAGACAGAACTTCGTCTCACGGGTCAACGAGCTTTATGAGCAACAAGCGATTCCCACGCAAATCGACGGTTACGTGAGACGTTGGACCAGATGGGTGAACAGCGGACTTGAGACATGGGCTACGCGGCTGAGGATGCGTGACGGCGTTTCCGACGCGATCGGATCAATCCGCCACCCGCTACCAACCCCAGCTAAATAGCCGACGATGGTTCCGAGACGGCGGTCTCGACGGTGAGCACGCCGGACATCGCGTAGAATCGCTCACCCGAAGACGATGCTGCATCTAACTCCGTTTGGTTTACCCATGCATAATCGCTGGAAAAATAGTCTCCCACCGTGATAGATTGAGGGTTCATTTCACCCAACTTTGTAGGCCCATCTGCACCCAATCCATCAGCTTTAGTTCTCGTCCACACTAAACCCAAAGATGGAGCGTTAGCCGTCTCATTTAACGTACTTGTCGCGTCTAAAGTCCCCTCCCAAAAATCCGCATAATGGTCCGCCACCTTGATGACGTCAAGTCGATGAATACTTACGTTACTCACCCCAGCGGGGGTATCTGTGTTGTCGATAGCGTCAACTCCTGGAGTGGAACGGATAACCTTTCAATCTGAATCAATTACGGCGTCCCCCGAGTTGTACGTGGAAATATCCTCTGATAACGCCCGATGCGTTGTCGAAGTGACAAACACCAGGCGGTACTGATCACCCACCGACAGACCGGTAGCTACGGTGATAACATCCCCCACTGCTGCATTGCCCGGCCACGGCCCGGAAAACACCGCACAGAAGGCCTTGCGTCAAACTGACGAAAGAGCGTCGGTTCGAAGAGGGTTGCTTGGGGCGTATTTGTTTTTGCTGCTGAACCAGTAGCTGCTGACTGAAGTGTGGAATTTTGTGAGATCAGTAGGCGATCGGCCAGGCGTTCCGTTCTCCACACGTGGAAAGGCGTTCATCCGGCTTCTTCAGCACTGCAGATCACTCGACTAAACGGCTAAGCGTGATTTGCCGAATCCGAGAGGCGGGTTGTAACGACGTTCGAATCAGCTCGAACGTTGTCAGACTCTGTTGCAGGGTTTTGTTTCGCATAAATTCAGATGCCTCAGATGATCTGACGCCAATTGCGTGTCGCGGATGACTGATCAGCTTCCGAATGACAGATAGCATGGCAATCCAGAACGATACGCTGCGGCACCCCGCGCAACTGCTTTAGGTCAATGGTGTTGGAATGCCGGGCAAATTCGTCAACTCCGCACATGCAACGATTGCAGTATGTGTCGTCTAAGCCGCCGAGTCATGGTACCTGATCACAAACCCGAGCTGCTGCGGTGTCAAAGGAACCAGAGTGATCCACTCTGGTACATTGATCTTCGTCTGAGAGGCATGAAAGTCCAGCGGAAATCCACGCAGTGTTTTCGGGCGATGTGCCCCATTCAAGGTCGCCGTTTACTTGCGGCCACCTGTACCTGTGTGCGACACTCCTGGCTCGTTTTCGACTTTATTCTTACCGAGCCGCGGTCTGGACTTGGTTAACTCCTGCGAAAGCTATCCCGGATGCATCGTCGAGCACTGCTGGTGATTGTTGTACTGCATGCGATGAGCACAGCAGCTGTCAAGGCTGACTGGCCGACGTGGCAACACGACAATCGACGAACCGGATCAACGAACGAGCAATTACAAGTCAGAGAACTTTCACTGGACTGGGTCTGGCAATCCGCGTCGCCACCGGAAACGGCATGGTCAGGGCCAGCGAAATACGATGCTTATGCTTTTCACCGTAATCTGCCGTCTATGCGTAATTACGACGCGGTTTTTCATGTCATCGCAGTTGGCGACCGCGTCTGGTTTGGGTCGTCAGCGGACGATACTCTGTATTGTCTGGGTGCCGCAGACGGACAGGAACGCTGGTCAGTGACAACAGACGGGCCGGTGCGGCTGGCGCCCACCTGGGCTGATGGACGTGTTTACTTCGGCTCAGACGATGGATATGCCCGCTGCGTGAACTCCGGCAACGGCGAACTGATCTGGTCATTTACGCCGGCAGACACCGGTCATCTTGTTCTGAACAATGGCCGTTTCGTTCCATTTCAGCCATGTCGCACGGGAGTCGTCGTGGAAGACGGTACGGCATGGTTCGCGTGCGCCATGCTGCCGTGGAAGGACGCCTGGTTGTGTGCGGTTGATGCAGCCACCGGAACAACGAAGGACCAGCGTCATTTCGTGAAGTCACTCCCTGGCCGTACGATGGAGGGAGCGCCTGCTCTGTCGTCGAAGTTTCTTGTTCTGCCACAGGGCCGAGTGGCTCCTCGTGTCTTCGACCGTCACTCCGGAAACGATCTGGGAGAAATGGTCAAGAGCGGAGGCGGCTCGGTCGTGGTGGTGTCGCTGGATGAAGATGTCCTGCATGGTCCTGCCACGGATTCTCGCAAGGGCGGTTTCCGGCGCTCCAGCGGTCAATCGCGCGAAGTCGTCGCCGGACTCGGTCGCGGAAACGCCCTGGTGGTGGATGGGGCAGCGTCGTGGATGCTGACCGATTCCGAAATCATCGCCTCCAGCCTCACAGAAAGAAAAGTATTGTGGAAGGCCGCGTGTGAATGTCCGCTGGCCATGATCAAGGCAGGGAACACACTCTTCGTCGGCGGCGACGAGATTGTCGCAGCACATTCTGCAGAAGACGGTCGATTGCTGTGGCAGAGACCGGCTACGGGGCGGGTATTCAGTCTGGCGGTTTCCAACGGCCGGCTGTTCGCCAGCAGCGACACCGGTACGATTCATTGTTACAGGGCGACGCGTTCCGCCGGATCGCCATCGGACGACATCAAGCGTGCGGATGCGGAATCCGAGCAGCAACAAACCGTAGCTGCTGTCCCGGCAGTGAACGACGATCGATTGCTCGGCCAGTGGGCCTTTCAGAATTCGACTGCGCGAGGCCGTTCAGTCGACGCGCTGCGAGGGCCAAACCTGACGCTTGCCGAACCTGCGCATCTATCACGAATCGGGGATCATCAGGTCATTGAACTTGATGGAAAACGACAGACAGTGATGGTGTCGCCCGACTTTCGAAACGTGGCTGCCCCCAGCCGGCAATTCACCGCCGAAGCATGGGTTCGCATTGACCAGCTTCAGGAATGGGGTGGAATTATCGGTATTATCCAGGACGACGGTGACGTTGAAAAGGGCTGGTCCCTGGGATATCGAAAGAATCGTTTCTGTATAGCGGTTTCGGCGGCGGGTGGGCCAGGCCGGTTGACCTACCTGACGGCCGATCAGGAATTCACTGCAGGTCAGTGGTATCACGTCGCAGGTACCTATGACGGCGCCGTCATGAAACTACTCGTGAACGGAAGAACGTGCGCCGAAAGCCGTGCTCAAACGGGTGACATCGCGTATCCGGACCGGGCCTGGTTTGAAATCGGAGCGTACCACGACAAGAACGAATACTTTCGCATGCGGGGGGCGCTGCATGAGGTGCGGCTGTACGGCGAAAGTCTGTCTGATGCTGAAATGCTGGATCACTATCAAACGACGCAGACACGAATGCCGACAAACACGACAGAGGCGACTCTGGCATCCGGTCCATGGCTGCAGTTCAATGGTCCGAACAGTGCGATTGTTCGCTGGACGACCGCGGTCCCGGTACCCACCTTACTGGAATACGGAGACCGGACTCTGGATCGCACCGTATCGGTACCGACGCCCCAGAAAGAACACCGGGCGACGCTGACCCGCCTGGGTCGTCATCGTCTCTACGAGTATCGAATCGGGCTGCAGGAGGGAGACGCGACGCGGTTCACAAAAACTTATGAATGCGACAACTTCTTCAATTATACGCCTGTTTCGTCTGATCGAATATCAGGTACAGCTGAGGAGTCTGCCGCCATCGTCTCAAAACAGATTCTGGAACAGGTGACCGCTGTTCGAGGGATGGCCCTCGTGGTCGGAACGATCGATGCAGAGTTGTTGCTGCAGCTCTGCCGCGACAGTCGTCTGCGGTTCGTCGTTGCGGACACGGATGCAGCACGCGTCTCACGGCTCCGACGCAGACTTCGAGACCACGGAGTGTATGGAAATCAGGCAGCCGTTCATCTGGTTGCGAAGCTCTCTGCTCTGCCCTTTGTCGGCAACTGGGCCAACGTCGTGTTCGCAGCGGGCGAAACAGACTCAGATGAACTTCGCGAAATTGAACGTCACGTGCGCCCGGACGGCGGCATTGCGTTGCTGACTCAAGCGCATACCGACGACCTGCCCGAGTACTTCCGGCCTTTGAAACTATCAGACGGAGATGTCTGGCATCGTTTTCTACGCCCGGCCCTGCCGGACACCGGTGAGTGGTCTCATCTGTACGGTGCGCCGGATAACTCGGCGTTTGCCGGCGAACATCTTGGGGGCGCAAAGACTGCAGACGACCTTGATGTACAGTGGGTTGGACGACCGGGGCCGAGATATCAAGCCGACCGTAGTGGCCGCAAGCCGTCGCCGCTGTCGACAGGCGGACGGTTGTTTCTTCAGGGGCTGCACCGAATTGTTGCGGTCGATCACTTCAACGGTACGGTGCAGTGGTCTCTGGAGATACCTGGCCTGGAACGCTTCAATATGCCGCGTGACTGCAGCAACTGGTGTTCGAACCGGGACTTTCTGTTTGTTGCCGTCAAGAGCGAATGCTGGAAGATCGATACGGCTTCCGGCGAAGTCGTGAGTCGTACCGCCGCGGCAGACGGATCGACAGAACATCCGATGGAGTGGGGCTACGTCGCCACACAGAACGATCGCGTCTATGGCAGTGCCGTCCGAGCAGACTCATCGTGGACCAGCTTCTGGGGAGGCGGTGATGCGGGATGGTACGATGCCAGAACGGGACCGGTGACATTCCCGATCTGCAGCGACCGTCTGTTCTGCAACGATGCCAACACCGATGAACTGACTTGGGAATATAAGCGCGGCGTCGTTCTGAATTCGACAATTACCGTCAGTGCAGACACGATGTATTTTGTGGAATCACGAAACAGCGAGATTATGGCATCAAAGGAGCGCCGCATCGGCAGCACCGAACTCTGGAAAGACCTGCACCTTGTGGCGATCGATGCTGCAACGGGATCTCCCAGATGGGAAAAAAAGCTGGACACGATGAGTCAACAGGTTGTGTTTTATCTGGCTTATGCAGCGGATCAGTTGACTCTGGTCTCTTCTGCCGACGCCACCTTCAAGATCACGTCGTTTGCCGGCGGTGACGGACGTGAGCGGTGGACGCAGACCACCGACTGGCTCAAGGGCAAGGGCGATCATGGCAAGGCGATGTCCCGCCCGGCCATTGTCGGTGATCGACTCTTTGTACGCCCAGCCGTTCTGTCACTTAAAGATGGTACTGTCCTGCCGGAAACCATGCCTGTGGAACACGGGTGTGGAACCTATGCCTGCACAGCAGATGCCGTGTTCCTTCGTTCCGGGAATGTGACGATGTGGAATCCGGAAAACGCTGACACCTCGTCGTGGCCGCGACTTCGCCCTGATTGCTGGGTAAGTACGATTCCGGCCGGGGGCATGCTGTTATCACCGGAGGGAGGCGGCGGCTGCAGTTGCGGTTCCTGGATGGAGACGTCTATCGGTTTCATGCCCAGAATCTTTGACAGACGACCGTAGTTTCACGACCTCCCTGCCCCCCCTGGAAAAGAAGGGACGGGGCAAACTCGTCGCCGCCTGATTGCGTCAGCACCGACCACGACTATGCGGATGAAAGTCGAACAATGCAGCTATCCACCGTCCTGACGCCCGAATCTGATGAAAATCTGGCACTGGCCGCCCAATGCGGAGTGACTCAGATAGTTTCTCGTTATCCAGGCCCCACACTTGAGCACATACGTCGGCGAAAGCAGCATTTCGCCCATTTCAACCTAAACCTGACAGTCATCGAAGGCTATCTGCCGATCGAGAATATCAAGGTCGGAAGCGACGACGGAACTGAGCTGGCGGCACTCAAGCAACTCGTCCGCAATATGGGTGAAGTCGGCATACCGATACTGTGTTATAACTTTATGGCCGGGACCGACTGGGTCCGTACTCGGCTGGATGCCCCCGAACGTGGCGGCGCACGGGTCACGGGCTTTGACCTGGCAGATGCGCAGAAGGCCGTCTTGCTGGGTCACGATGAAGACGCTCTGAAAGTTTCAGAAAATGGCGTTGGCGTTTCCGTTGATGAACTCTGGACGAACCTGGAGAATATGCTCAGAGAAGTACTGCCAGTGGCTGAGTCTGCGGGAGTTACGCTGGCCATGCATCCGGACGATCCGCCACTTGCTGAGTTTGGCGGTCGGGCCCGCATTATGAATTCACTGGAGTCATTCGAGCGGCTGGTCCGCCTGGTGCCCAGTGACAGCAACGGGGTCTGTTTCTGTCAGGGAACGTTTGTGGAAATGGGCGTGGATGTGCCGGCGGCGATCCGAAAACTTGGCGACCATATTCGTTATGTTCATTTTCGTGACGTGCGGGGAAACGCAGAATCATTCACAGAAACGTTTCATGACAACGGCCCCACAGACATGGCTGAGGCGATGCGCGCGTATCGGGACATCGGGTTTGACGGTCCCATTCGACCGGATCATGTGCCTCAACTTGAAGGCGATCACGGGGAGCCCGGATACACAACGCCGGGCCGTCTGTTTGCGTGGGGGTATCTTCGTGGCTTGATGCAGGCCACCGAACCCCGATGATGCCGAATAGTCCTTGCGAAAACTTACTGGCAGCCGGGCGGAACTCTTCAGGCTGCTGCAGCGTTCCGGAATGTTCTCCACCGAAGCGTTGCCTCAATCATGACAGCCTGCCGACGGAATCCAAGACATGACACATTCGGGCGATCCATCGGGGCCGCTACAGTATCACGCCTACAGTCGCGGACCACGGATCACCGCCGTGGAAACAGCCATACCTTCAGATATCATGCCGGGATTGCTGCTGCTGCGGATTCATACTGACGCTGGTACCGTTGATGGTGAAGAGGTCATCGGACATGGCGAAACCTATTACATACCAGAGGCCGCATCCGCCGTACTGCATGACTGGATGGCTCAGCGATTGCTGGGCGCCGATGCGGCGGCGATTGAGAGTCACTGGCGCTTTCTGTTTGAACGGATGACAGCCTTCGGGGGAGTGGGCGCAGAGCTGCGTGCTCTGTCTGCTGTCGATCTTGCGTTGTGGGATATTCTGGGCCAATTAACGAAACAGCCGGTCTGGCGGCTGCTGGGCGGCCCGGTTCGAGACGCGGTGCCGGTGTACAACAGCTGTGGAGGCCCGCTGTATGGGATCCGCAATACCGCCGACGGAAGACATGGGGCGGGATGGCCCGGCCACGGCGACCCGGGGAAGCCCGGTCCACTGGAAGACAACTGGGCATGTATGAACACACCGGGAGATCTGGCAGAAGAGTTGCTGGAGGAAGGCTTCACCGCCATGAAGCTGTGGGCATTCGACGCCGTGTACCGTGAGACCGGCGGCCTGCGGATCAGCGCCGCGAACCTGGCGCGCGGTGTTGCCCCGTTTGAAGCGATCAGAGACCGAGTTGGCGACAGAATGGATGTCATGCTGGATGGACATGGATTCTTCGGTCTGCCGGCCGCACTGGATATTGCTCACGCCATGCAGCCGTTTCGCCCACTCTGGCTGGAGGACGTTCTCCGCCCGGACAGTATTCCCGCGATGACGGAATTTCGTCGTGGTGCTGGCGTACCAATTGCCGTCAGCGAAATGCTGGTGACTCGCGAACAATATCGTCAGGCGCTGCACGGCGACGCGGCAGACTACATCATGATCGACCCCACGTGGGTTGGCGGCATCAGTGAATCCCGTCGAATTGCCGAATTAGCTCAGCTGTACAACATCCCCGTCCTGATGCATGATTGTACAGGACCTCTGACGTTGCTGTCCGGTTTGAATATCGCCGGAGCTGTCGCCTGCGTGACGTACCAGGAATGCGTTCGGGCCCACATTGCGACCGTCTATCCACGATTGATTGATACCACGGTCGTCGTCAACAAAGGACAGATTTCGCTGAGTGCTCGTGCCGGAATTGGCGCACGCTGGCAGCCTTCGCTGTTTTCGCATGATACGCGGGGCTACCGCATCAGCCGAGCGTAGCAAGTCGTCTGGGAGGGACGATCTAAGTCATCCGGACGGCGTATCGTCGGGCCTTCTGGCGTCGTTTACCTGCTCGAAATGAACTCGAATTTCCCGCAGTGTTGCCGGCTGATATGCGGTGGCCCCGTAACGAGTTCCGCGAATGTGCGAATCCACCCGCTCTCTTTCTGCTTCCGAAAAGACCGCCAGACACGGCCTTTTCTTCGATCTCCCATACGCCTGGATCTGCGGAAAACATTCCAGCGCGGATTCCGTGAACCGATCTGCCAGAATGAGCAGTCCATCGGGGGGAGACGCGCTCTTGAGTTTTTCAAGAGCCATTCCAGGTTCAGCAACGAACGAAGTCCTGAATCCGTGTTTCGTGAAATACGCCTTTAACGCGGCCTTGCGCTTCTTTCGTGAGTCCACCACAAGCAACTCGAAGGGCCGCTCCATCATGTAATGGGACAGTGCGTCTGGTTCATCAGTCTCCCGCCATTCCCCCAGTTCCACCATCGAATTCTTCAGGTCCTTCATCGCTTCCCCAACAGACTGGTAGCGATCGCTCGGACTCACCTGCATCATCCGCTGAACAATCCTCACGGCACAGACGGGAAGGGTCGGACTGATATTTGTAATGGGAATCGTACTGGTGTATCGCCCCAGCAGCTTACGCTCCTCTCGATCAGCTGTGCGCGGCCATGCAGGCTTACCACACAGAAGCTCGTACATAATCGAACCGAGAAAGAAAATGTCACTTCGCGGATCGTTCGTGGGCGCATTTGTGCCTCGTTCCAGTGCCGCGTATTCCAGGGCTCGATGAACGTCGTCGCTGGTCCCCCCCTGGTTCGGCAGATCCGCGCCAGCAAGGCCGAAGTCCACCAGTCTGGCAACCCCCCGGGAACTCATCAGCACGTTGGTCAGTTTCAGGTCTCGATGAGACACTCCCTTTTCAAGAGCGTATTCCAGCGCCGAACAGAGCTCATAGATGCAACGAAGACCCTCATTCGCCGACAGGATGCCTCGTACGCGAAGAAAATCGCGAAGGTTGCCACCTTCAACAAACTCCATCGTAAAATAATGAAATTTGCCCTCACTACCGACATCGTAAATCGGAACGATGTTGGGATGCTTGAACCGCTGGCAGATTCGGGCCTCCCGCTTGAAGCTGGCCACTGCAGCGGGGTCTGTGGACCAACGATCGCGAAGCAACTTTACCGCAACGGTTTCCTGCCCGTCGATCGTCTCAGCCCGGTACACCCTGGCAAACCCTCCTGACGCATTTCGATACAGTAGTTTGTAGTTGCCCAGCACCAGGCCTTCCGTATCACCATTGAGGATTCGCCGAGTCTGCAGCGAGGTCAGTAGGTGACGCCCCTCCAGCACCTGCAGGATCGCGGAGACATCTGCGCCATCTACCAACTCAGCCTCGACCTGCTGCCATTGATCAGCGCGAACAAGCCGACTGGCAATCAGGAACGACTTCAATTCCTCTTGTGAATTCAGGTCCACCATGACTTGAGCGGATGATTTATCTAAGAACGGAAGCAGGTTTCAGCTGCAGAAATGCGAAACCCATGCCATTCGCGGTACGTATGCCGTAAAACGGAAACAAAGTGTTCAATCTTGAACTAATGACGCCAGAGTGACGGGAAAAAGCGCAGTCATTACTGCGAAATCCGGGTAGTTTTGAGAAGTTTTTCGCGGCGAACATTATTGATCCTGAATGGTATCACTCGGTCGCCACGATTCAATGACCCGGTGCCCTACAAGAAGCGGAGAATTCCGCGTTTGTCCGGCGAAGTGCCGGTGCGACAGAATTTTTTTATTAACCGTTCCGAGGCTCCGTCACAGATTTGCCCCGTACAAACGTTCCACTCGGTACGAACGTGAGGCTGCGGCCGCCGTCCGCCTCGACTTCGGGATTTTCTCGGGATTCGCAAACACGGAACAGCGACAACGTCGCGATCGCACCGACTTCAAGTTCCGGCAACGTTTCATTGAACAACGCCGCCGGGTTGACAGTCGCCAACGCAACAGCGTCCTGAACCGACAAACCGCAAGTACTGATTAAATGTACAACACAGTCACCGGTTACCGACCCCGACCCCGCCAGGAACTGCCGCTGCCCGGCGACGACGATACGGCCATCGTCGAGCACTTCCACGTCCACATCACCTTCGGCATACGTTCCCGGCGGACAGCCACCAAACCCCGAAACGTCACAAGTCAGAATTGTCCGACCTGGCGATTTGCAGCGGAGAAAGCACTTCAGCACCGAATCAGGCAGGTGCCACCCGTCTGCGATAATACTGGCCCACAGATTGTCTTCGGCCAACTGATCCCAAAGATAGTTCGGATGCCGCGGCAATACCGCATGGGCACCGTTCCCCAGATGAGTGCTCAGACGTGCCCCTGCGGCCACCGCGGCACCTATCTGATCTGCACTGGCTGCTGAGTGTCCTAACGACACCACAACTCCTTCAGCCGCGCACTGCTGAATAAAGGGAACAGCATTCTCGGCTTCCGCTGCCAGTGTCACCAGGCGAATTCTGCCCCCGGAGGCATCCTGCAGCTTCTGAAATTCATCATAGTCGGCCGCTCTAACGTGCTGCAGCGGGTGCGCGCCACGCGGACCGTCTTCTGCGGAGATGTATGGTCCCTCAAGGTGATAACCGGCAACGCAGTCATGCACCAGAGGATTCTGTTCGTACGCCTGGCGCAGGATCTTGAAGCCATGATGCAATGCATCAAATGAATTGGTAATCAATGTTGGAAAGTAGCGAGCGACAGATTTATTAACTAACGCCTGAGTCACCGATGCGACCTGATCCGTGGTCAGCGTCGCACTGCTGAACCAGATGCCGTTATAGCCATTTATCTGAATGTCAAAAAAACCGGGACTAACGTAAGGCAGCTGCTTAAGCTCTTCATCCGAACAGTCCGTTTCGGAGATGTCGGCGATCAGCTCTCCGTCAATCGTGACGTCGACAGGCTGCAGGGTACGATAATGTCGAGCCCGAAATCGAGGCATTATTTCTCTCCTGTGTTTACATCTGCACTGAAATTGTGTTTTAGCCAATGATCCAATTCGGCAATCGATGCAGCTGACGTGAGCAGTCCGTTGTGCGGGAGACTCAGAAAGTCCTGATGCACCATATTATCCAGCAGGCTTGTCAGTCCGTCGAAGTATCCGTTCACGTTCAGCATGGCGATCGGTGACGTGTGAAAGTCCAGTTGTGCCCAGCACAGCACCTCAAACAGTTCCTCCAGGGTACCGTACCCGCCTGGCAACGCGATATAGCCGTTCGCCAGTTTGTGCATCGTGGCTTTTCGTACATGCATGTCGGGCACGACTCTCATGTCAACAACGCCGTCATGCATGAGTTCCGCGTTGGCCAGTGCCGTAGGAATGACACCAATGACATGCCCGTTACGATCCAGTGCGGCGTCCGCCAGTTCTCCCATCAGACCGACACTGCCGCCGCCGTAGACAATACTGTGCCCGTACGATGCAAGCAGAACGCCCAACTGGGCTGCGGCGTCGGCGTACGCGGCATCATGGCCGCTGCGAGAGCCGCAGAATACGCAAATGGATGCCATAGTCTGTTCCTCAACTGGTTTAGACGCGATACCCGCCTGAGCCAATTATTGTTCCCCGTGTCAAGGTCCGACTGCTTTCGCCCTGGTCTCAAAGCTCGCGGCAAAACGTTATCAGCTCCTGTACCTGCTCAAACCGGGCATCCGTGAACAACTCACATGCAGCCGTATTCTCAGCGTCAACCTGTGCTTCGATCACCTGAATCGACTGTTCACGCAGCCGTCGACAGATTTCCAGCACCAGCGAAAACCCATAGCCACGGCGCCGAACTTCCTCCGGCACCCAGAGTTCCTTCATGCCGACGGCCCGAACACCCCACTTGGGTATGTAAACATCCAGTCCAATAATCTGTCCGGACGCCACGACTGATTCGTCCTGACGTTCCTGCAGCTCGAATTTCAGGACGTCCAGTTGACCAAATCTGACGTGCCACCACCACGGCATCCCGACAACTCGGTCAGTAATCACCATATTCATGCGGCGCCGATGACGAATCAGTCGAGCGCTCACGGGATCGCGTCCAACGCTCAGATTGCGATGCAGGATTCTGGTACATCGGCCCGGACGGTAATTCAAAGGTTCCAAAAACTGAGCCCATGGAGCAATCTCGTTGGCGAAACCGGATGCCTGCAGCCCGCCGTAGATGCCGTTGTAGAAACCGTTGCGGTCCATGCCGGCCCCCACCACGATCGACACAGCTCCCTTTCCGGCCAGATAATCTTCTGCCAGTCTGACAAGCTGCGTGCCAACGCCACGTCGTCGAAATTCCGGATGTATGACAATTGCCGAAATCACACCATCGGCCATATTCAGCGACGCGCCATCATCTGTACAGCTGAAAGCGGCGTGCACGAAACCGACGATGCGATTCCCCTCGTGCGCGACAAAAAATCCAGTACGGTCAAAGAATGGCTGCGAAAAAACGAACAACTCGAAAATGTCGCCGGGAAACCCTTCGGCTGCGCTCGGACCAAGGTTGCTGGCGTGCCAAAGTCTCAGGATCTCCGGCGGGTCGGTATTGTGAAACGTCCGATACTCAACCACGGGATCTTCCATTTCCGCCACAGATTCGACCGGCCTCAGGCGACAACAACTTATTACTCCGTAACGGACGCATGACTGACACTCGATACGACATTCAGAAAGACCGATGACCTGTGAGCCGGACTTTAACGGTCGCATTCTGTGGTGACAAGCTGATACACTTCCACTGTTCCTGACTAGCGAAAAGTCAGCGGGGCTGTCGTGACCGCGTCGTTTCCGCGTTCGCAGGGCTTCCCCCGAAAAACAAACCAGATTAACGCTCATGACGTGGACTGATCGAGAACTCTGTGCCTGGCTCGACGAAATGCTGCCTGCGGAACGCATGGTGGAGCTGGAACAGAATCTGCGTTCGGACGAAGCACTCCAGGCGCGCATCGCCCAGTTGATTCATCACCTTGATCAGGGCGGGCACACCGTCGGCGAAATCTGGCAACGGTCGGGGCTAAGTTGCCCCCCGCGCAGCGAATTGGGCGGATACCTTCTGAAAACGCTCTCGTCAGATGTCTCCAACTACGTTGAATTTCACCTGAAGACGATCGGCTGCCGTATCTGTCAGGCCAATCTGAAAGATCTTGAAGAACACGGCAACCAGACTGCCGAGTCTCCCCAACGGCGGCGGCGGTTCTTCGAATCGTCTGCGGGTCTGCTCAAGTCGTCTGACGCTGACGAATTTTGATGCGGAAAGATCCGCCGTCATGCACACCTGTGCCGGCGCCCCCCGAAGGTTGCCAACCACCGGAGTTATTCCGTTGACCGTGATGCCGGAACATCAGCGCCGTCTGTACGGCGTCGCGTTTTTCAGGTCTGCAATAAACTGCGCAAACAGAGAAGTCAACACAGACAGATCGTCAGACGCTGCCTCACAAGCGGCTTCACTACCAGCATGCAGCGACAGTAATTGAGTCAGTATTCCAGATTTCCAACGCATTTTTGGTTCGTCGTTCGTGCTTCATGCGTTTATCAAATGGTTATGAGGTCCCTTCCAGAACAGTTTACTGATTGTCGAAGATGCTTGTGGCTCTCAAGTTCTGTTCGACTACCGTCGCAAAGCGTTCGGCGCAGACACAAGGCAGAGAGGCCTGCCTTAGGCGTCGGCATGTCCGAAAGTGAACTGGTTGAGCGCCTCCGGCGTGAACTCGACGCTGTAGCCTGCGTCGGTCGGCGGCATGTATCGCCCATTCTGCATGTTGACGGGCGTTACCATGTGTTCGTGCAGGTGGTCTGAATATTCTGTGATGCGGCCCTCCATTTCTGCGGACACACAAACATAGTCGATCACGCTCAGATGCTGAACATATTCGCATAGTCCGACCCCGCCAGCATGAGGGCAGACGGGCACGTTGTAGCGCGCGGCCAGCAGCAGCACCGCCAGCACCTCATTAACACCACCAAGCCTGCAACTGTCCAGTTGACAGACCTGCATACCGCCCGACTGCAGAAACTGTTTGAACATCACACGATTATGACACATTTCTCCCGTGGCCACCCGAATGGGCGACACGGCACGGGCGATCTCCGCGTGGCCGAGAATATCGTCAGGGCTGGTTGGTTCTTCAACGAACCACGGGCGAAATTCGGACAGACGGCCGATCCACTCGATTGCCTGAGGCACGTCCCAGACCTGATTGGCGTCAATCATCATAAAGGCGTCGTCACCCATTTCCTGGCGCATAACGCGACAGCGACGAATGTCGTCGTCCAGATCACGCCCAACCTTGATCTTGAAGTGTGACCAACCCCGCTCGCGCAGTCCCTCGCACTTCTGTTTCAACGCTTCGTCTGAGTAGCCCAGCCAGCCGGCTGATGTTGTGTAGCTGGGATATCCCTGCTCTGTGACTGTGGCGATTCTGGCTGCCTTCCCTGGCTGAACTCCGGTCATCAGCTCGACGGCCTGAGCCCGAGTGATTGCATCAGTCAGATAGCGAAAGTCAACGCAGCTGACAAATTGTTCCGGTGACATCTCGCAGACCAGTTGCCATACCGGTTTTTCTTGAATCCGAGCCCATAGATCCCACACTGCGTTAATTACGGCCGCAGCGGCCAGATGGATGACACCTTTCTCCGGGCCGACCCACCGCAGCTGACTGTCTGCCGTCAACTTACGATACAGGGTGACCGGTTCAGCCATCAACGACTCCACTGTGACTCCAACAATCATTTGAGCCAGAGACTGAATGCCGGCCACACAGAGTTCGTTACCGCGACCGATGGTGAACGTCATGCCGAAGCCGCTAAGACTTTCGGAATCCGTCTTTAGCACAACATAGGCTGCTGAATAATCGGGATCGGGATTCATCGCATCCGATCCGTCCAGTTGCTGAGACGTAGGAAATCGAACGTCGTGGGTTTCGAACGCGACAATGGTTGTAGACATCAGCAATCCGGGTTGGCGGGTGAATAAGTCCGATATGGCCTGCCACGTATAAGCGGGCAACGAATTCGAGCGTCCTCTCGCGTGTGCTGGCGGTCCGCTTCGTATTACGGCAGCGAACGCAGCCATGTGGCGTCCAGAATGATACAGGCCAGAACGCAGAGGACTCCGCTGACCATTGGAAATCCAAAGACTTCCCGATATTCGGTGTAGAGTCGTCCCTCGACTTCCGTCTTCTCCAGCTGATCAATCTCAGCATAAACATATTCCAGCGTTTCGGTGTCCTGAGCATTGAAATACTGACCTCCGGTCCTTTCCGCCAGCATTTTCAGAGTTGCTTCGTCCAGTCTGACGCGTTGAGGCTGCAGTACGCTGCGTCCGAAAATATCGACCCCGGGATAGGGTGCCATTCCTGTCGTCCCGACCCCAATCGCATAGATCTTGATTCCAAACTGAGCAGCGGCCTCGGCCGCGTCTTCCGGCGAAATGACTCCGGCGGTGTTTTCACCGTCAGACAGCAGCACAATCACCTTGCTCTCAGAATCCAGGTCCTTCAGCCGGTCCACAGCCAGCGCCAAAGCATCGCCGATGGCCGTCGCCTGCTCTTCCTGGAGCAGGCGTTCATTGATCACTCGGCCCTTGTCGTCCCGAATTGGCATGGGAATCTCAACACTCCGCAGTACCTCCAGCAATGCGCCATGGTCGAGGGTTGGCGGACACAGGGCCGTCGCGAATCCCCCGAACGCCACCAGTCCAATCAGGTCGTCCGGTCGGCCACTAAAGTCGTCATTGCCCGCGACAAACTTCTGCAACACGCTTTTTACGGCAGTCAGCCGGTCCACCTGGCGGCCATCCACTGGAAAGTCCAGTGCCTGCATCGAACCGGAACGGTCAATGCACATCTGCACGGCAATCCCTTCGGTACGAATGCGAAATTCTTCGCGGCCCAGTTGAGGCCTGGCCAGTGCGCCGATTACCAGAATCAGACCGGCCAGCTTGACGGCCGGAAGAAGTCGTCTGACACGCTGCGCATATGTAACCGGCAGCGACTTCAGCAGTTGGACACTGGAATAGAGGGCCGCAGGCTGTTCACGTCGGCGTTGCACAACCACGACCGCAGCGAAGGGGATCAGCAGCAGCCATGCCCAGGGCGATCCGAAGCGGAACACATTCATGAGACGGTCTCCTGTGAAGTGACGGCCGTCATCGGGCTGTCCGGATCCGCAGAGTGAAGTTCTCCGTCGTCGCGCGGACTCACAGCAGTATTCGCCTTCAGTTCGATGAACTGTTTTGCGCGATGGGTGCTGCGTTTAATCCCCTCCTGATCCGGATGATATCCCGCAAATTTAACAAGGTCAGCGGATTCCAGAAACGCGCCCAGACGGGCATTGATTTCATCCGCAAACAGACTGTTGGTGTTGACTTCGCGGAGAAACTCCTCGGTCGTCTGCTCGGGAGCGTGGACCCCCGTACTGCGTTCGATGTATCTTCGCACGATACCGGTGAGTTCCATAAAGAATGCCTTCACGTCTGTCTCCGAAAGTTTTCGTGAGATCAGGTCTCTGAGTTCGCGACTGGCGAGCTCCTGTGGAGACACCTGAGGCTCGGCAGTCTGCCGGCCCCTGCGACGGCGCCGAACCATCGTATAGGCGACCAGCAACGTGATCACTCCGACGACGGCCCACAGCCATGTCGGTGCGACGCCCGCCGCATCCAGTTCTACGGGAGGTGCCGGGGGCCGTAGATCATTCAGCGACGGTGCTTCTGACGGAACAATTGTCGCGACGTTCAGGGACAGCGCCTCAGTTTCGACAGTGTGTTCTCTGCCGTCGCCGTCCGGGCGATTGTCAACAAATCGAATAGTGATGGGGGCCACCGAAACCAGACCGGCCCGCGTCGGTTCAAGTGTATAAATCTGCTGCACAATCCGGTGACCATCGGACCTTTTGGGAACCGGCTCATGGAAGTCACGGATGACGAATTCACCAAGTGATTCACCAAACGGTGGTGCGTTAACCTGCACACCGTCGGCCGCAGTAATTGTCAGCGTAAGCGTGGGTTCGTCAGAAAGGCGAGGTTCTTTCGGCGACACATCCACGGTCACCCGAATCGGACCCCGTTCGACTTCAGTGTGCAGCGTCTCCGAGTCTTGCGGTTCTATTATGGAACTACGATTCTGTAACTGCCCGCACCCGGCAAACAGCACGAAGGCCAGCACACCACACGCCAGCAGCAGAGTACGCTTGATGAGCAGTACGCAGTCGTCGGTCTCGGGCGCGTCAAGCGGACGTTTGAAGTCGCGTGGTGACAGACGTGCTGCCTGTCGAACGTGCGCAGTTAATATGCAGTGGACGCTTCCACCACAAATCAGCCGGTAATTCATTCTGATCGTTCTCATTACTGTCGTCACGCCATCACAGATTCGCCGACTTTCCAGTCAGCACCGACGCGAATGACTCGACGATACAACGTATCGCGTTCGACCGGCTCGCGACCAGTTTCACGAATCAACTGATGCAACTGCTCCACTGTCATTCCCTCCGGTGTTTCTGCGCCGGCATCGTGATAGATGAGTTCATGAACGACGGTACCATCAATATCATCAGCACCATAGCTCAACGCCAACTGTGCAGTTTCCTGTCCCAGCATGATCCAATAGGCCTTGATGTGATCAAAATTGTCCAGCATTAACCTTGCGATGGCAATGGTTCGCAGGTCGACAAGTCCGTCAGCTTTGTTGATGCTCTTCAGTTCCGTGTTGTCCGGGTGAAACGCAAGCGGAATAAATGTCTGAAAACCGCCCGTTTCGTCCTGCAGGTCACGCAACTGCAGCAGATGATCAATTCGATGTGCGGCCTGTTCAATATGACCGTACAGCATCGTCGCATTCGATTTCAGCCCCAGCTCGTGAGCTGTTCTGTGTACGTCGAACCAGACAGTGCAATCGGCCTTGTGTTCGCACAGCTGCTTACGAACTTCAGGATCAAAGATTTCGGCTCCGCCTCCCGGCATACTGCCGAGGCCGGCGTCGATCATCTGTTGCATGACCCAGCGAACCGTCTTCTTTGTGATGAAACTAAACCAGCTGATTTCGACAGGTGTCCACGCTTTGATGTGAATTTCCGGGCATGTTGCGTGAATGGTGCGAACAACGTCCAGATACCAGTCGAACTTCTTTTTGTGGTGCAAACCACCGACAACATGAATTTCCGTGGCACCGCTGGCCCGCCCTTCCAGAACACGTTCACGAATCATTGGCTCATCGAACGTATAGGCCTTTTCATCCTTCAGGTCTGCTCGAAATGCACAGAAACGGCACCGATACACACACACATTAGTCGGATTCAGGTGAATGTTTGTGTTGTAGTAGGCAAAGTTGCCGTTCTTACGTTCCCGGACAATGTTGGCAAGGTGACCGAGCGTATGCAGATCGGCATGCTCTTCCAGGTATATACCGTCCTCGAACGACAATCGTTCGTTGGCGAATATTCGGTCTGCGATCTTCTGCAGAGGAGTGTCGAGTGTCTGGAACATTCAAAACGGGCCTTCAATATCACCACGGAAGTTGTCGACTGGTCACCCCGGAAAGTTCCGTAAATATGGCTTATGCAGTGGCGTTCTTGTCGTCAGGCAGCGATCACAGACTGTGACGTACCCAGATATCGATACAGCCAACAATCAGGATTCCGAAACTTACGACAGCATTAACATTGAAGAATGCAACGTTGACGCGTTTCAGGTCGTTCGGCTGCACCAACCAGTGCTGATACAGCAGCAGCCAGCTGAGGACAATAATTCCACCAAGAAATACGGTCCCCAGTTCCGCGACTGACCACAACACGAACAGTGCAACGATTGTCAGTAAATGGCTCATGAAGGCAATCCGCAAAGCGACCGTGATTCCAAATTTTGAGGGGATACTGTGCAGCTTTTCTTCCTTATCGAAATCAGCATCCATACACGCGTAAATGATGTCAAATCCGCCAACCCAAAAAAAGATAACGCCTGCCAGCAGTGACGGCGTCACTGCAAATTCATTTCGAACTGCTATCCACGCCGCAACAGGTGACATCATCAGTGCAGCCGAAAGCCAATAGTGGCAGAAACTCGTCCAGCGTTTCGCGTAGCTGTATCCCAGCAGAAACAGCAGCACCGGAACCGCCAGCCGCAGAGGCAGCTGTTTGGGGAGAAACAGCAGCGTTGACCCCACAAAGGCTGCGCTACAGCCAATCGTAAATATGGTCACGGCCCTGACGGACAGTCTTCCGGAAGGAATGTGACGTTCCACCGTGCGGGGATTCAGGCCATCGACATCCCGGTCCAGCAGGCGGTTGAAGGCCATCGCTGCGGATCGGGCAAAAACCATGCACAACACGACACCAGTCAGGTCACGAAAGCGAAAGACCGTATCCGGCTGACTCCACGCCAGTACGGCCGCCAACAGCGCGAAGGGCAGCGCAAAGATCGTGTGGCTGAAGCGGATGAGTTCCAGGAAATGTCGAAGGTTTTGCAGCACAGGACAGAAATAAAATGGGGAATTCGAGAGTTGCCGATAAGTAAGACCGCAGATCAAGTCCCGATGTAACGACAATAAGCTGCTCTGGCGATCGCGGGGTCTTCAGTACCTTTTACGATGGTTCTTCCGTCCGGAAACACCGTCAATTCCAGTTCCGATTCAGCCAGCGCCACACGCACCAGGAATGGATTGCATGTTACTGAGCCGACACTTTCCAGCCGCTTAGCGAGTTCACCAGGAGAAAGCCGGAGCTTTTCCACAGGCATGACCTGAACGGCATTCCGGCCGCACAAAATGGTCGAGCCCGACGTCTGAGATCCTTCCAGCCACAGTCGTTCACCGCCCTTGCACGCAGGACATTCAGAAGATTCCCGGAGCTTCGAAACGTCCATCTGGCGAAACGTACCGCGCCACACGTCCACGATCGTAAGCTTCAGTGGCACGTCGCATGTTGTACTGCCCGAAGTCTGACTGCGCTGCACAAGAATTTTCAGTGCTGTCGCTGCCTGCAGCGATGCGATCACGCTGATAGCCGGTCCCAGGACGCCTGCGGTATCGCATGTTTCGGTGGTGCCCGGCGGCGGCGGATTGGTCATCAAACAACGCAGACAGGCCGATTGGCCTGGAAAAACGGGCATCATCTGCCCGTGGCTGCCGGTGCATCCCGTAAAAATCCACGGGATGCCAGTGTCCAGAGACAGATCGTTGATCAGATAGCGAACCTCAAAATTGTCCGTTCCATCCAGAATTAAATCCACATCCGCCGCAAATCCACGGATATTTGTGAACTCCACATCTGCAACCACTGGCTCAATATTGATGCTGGAGTTCACGCGCCGCAGTCGATCCGCCGCACAAACGGCCTTGGGCAGATGAGCCGCCACGTCATCTTCTGTGAACAGCATCTGCCTTTGCAAATTGCTGAGTTCGACGAAGTCCCTGTCGACGATTCTTAAATGACCCACACCAGCCCGTGTCATTGCGTCCGCCAGCACGCAACCCAAAGCCCCACAGCCCACCAGCAGCACACGAGACCTCTGAAGTACCTGCTGGCCGGCTTCACCAATTTCGGTGAAGAGGATCTGTTTTTGGTAGCGGGCGTTATCCATCAGCAGGTGTTGCAGATTGCCAGTCGATTCTCTTCGCATCAGCTTTCAGGTTTTCAAGGTCATACAGTTCTCGCCCCTCTTCAGTGAAAACATGCAGCACAACATCGCCGAAGTCCATCAGGATCCAGTTCGCCTCTGTCCGATACCCTTCGATGCCCAGACGATCATTGCCACCGTCGCCCTTCAGCTTACGGTTGACTTCATCCGCGATAGCATGCATCTGGCGTCGGCTGGTGCCTGTCCCGATCACGAAGAAGTCCACAATCGACGCGATCTTAGTCATATCCAGCACAACAACGTCCTGAGCACGCATTTCATCGGCACAACGCGCGGCGATGAGGGCATTGTGAAGACTACGCCGGTACAGACCTTTGTCCCGTGCGACCGTAACGGTCTCTGTATCGTTACTGTTGTCGTTGTCTTCCCCAATTTTAAGCGAATTTTCGCCGACGAATTTCGGGGCAAGCTGTGTTGATTCAGCTTCATCCACGGAGTCATCCGCAGGCAGTTCGTGAGAGGACATTGAAACGAGTTCTAAAAGAAAAGCACAGAGTCAGACAGCAGCGGAGCTGTTTAACAGTCACCAAAAAAATGGCCCCAATTAAGTAAGTTACCAAGCTGATCAAGAGATTCCGACAGACAGTCCCGGACTTTTCAAAAGACCGGGACACTGCCGTTGCGAACCGAGACCTGGCTGACGCCAGACGGGGCCGCCCTGAAGGCAGCCAAACGGCCACAAAAAACACCCCGCCAAGTCAGACTGGACGGGGTGCGTTTGAATCAGGTCACAAACAGAGAAGGACACAGTCCTTCTCTGGCGCACCTACTCGGCTTTCTCAGTCGCATCCGTACCGGCCGCTTCTGAGTCAGGTGCTGCTTCCGCTGCAGGTGCCGCTTCTGAGTCAGACGACGCTTCCGCTGCAGGTGCCGCTTCTGAGTCAGACGACGCTTCTGCTGCAGGTCCTGCTTCCGCTGCAGGTCCTGCTTCCGCTGCATCACCAGAGTCGGCCCCAAGGCTGAACAGTGGCCCGGCAGAGCCGCCCATACCTCCCTTCAGTGCTTCGGCATCCTTTCGAGCGGCATCACTGCTGCTCGCCGCTGTTCCGGAACCACCCTCCGCTGCGGCCTCGGCGGCAGCAGCTTCGCGGATTTCTTCGTCGGAACGACAGCTGAGTCCGATTTTTCGATCGGCCGTGTCCACTCGCAAAATTCGGACTTCGATGTCATCGCCCACATTGACCATGCTTTCCGGATGTTCAATCTTCTGATCGGAAAGCTCGGAAACGTGTAACAGACCTTCGAGTTCATCTTCCAGTTCAACAAACACACCAAAATTTGTGATCTTGGTGACTTTGCCTTTGACACTGCTGCCAGGGCTGTACTTCTCGGGTATCGTAGTTTCCCACGGGTCATCAGCAAGCTGCTTCAGCCCCAGAGCAATACGTCGTCGCTCCTGGTCAACGGACAGGATTTCGCATTCCAGCGGCTCACCCTTCTTCAGCATTTCATTGGAGTGTGAAATCTTTCGTGTCCAGGACATGTCACTGATATGCAGCAGCCCGTCCACACCTTCTTCCAGTTCGATGAAGGCGCCATAGTTGGTGAGGTTACGGACGGTGCCGGAAACTTTCCCACCGACAGGATACTTGTCAGCGACGTTGTCCCATGGGTTGGCCTGGGTCTGCTTCATTCCAAGAGAAATCTCCTGTTTCTCTTCATTGATTCCCAGAACCATCACATCAACTTCGTCACCAATGGCGACCAGCTCACTCGGATGATTGACTCGCCGCGTCCACGACATTTCACTGATGTGGACCAGGCCTTCAATGCCGTCTTCCAGCTTAACAAAAGCACCGTACGACAGCACATTGACGACTTCGCCCTTGATAACGGAGTCGACCGGGTACTTTTCGCCGATGTTTTCCCAAGGGCTTTTTGACTTCTGCTTCAGTCCAAGAGCAATCTTTTCCTTGTCATAGTCGATATTCAGAACCATGACCTCGATTTCTTCGTCAATCTTCACCATCTCAGTCGGGTGGTTGATGCGGCCCCAACTCATATCGGTGATGTGCAGCAGACCGTCGATACCGCCAAGGTCGACGAAAGCACCAAAGTCGGCGATGTTCTTGACCGTACCTGTGCGAAGATCGCCAATTTCCAGGTTGCTGAGAAGCTCCTTCTTCATCTTCTCGCGTGCTTCTTCGATCAGTCGACGACGCGAAACGACAATATTACGTCGAGCCTCATCGATCTTCAGAATCATGCATTCGATGTCCTGACCGATGTAGTCGGCGATGTCCGATGGGCGACGCACATCAACCTGACTGGCCGGCAGAAACACGTTCACACCGTTCTTGACGACGGATTCGCCTTCCGTTTCGCGACCAATCGCAACCAGCAGCCCCCCCTTGATCTTGCGAACGACTGGCCCCTTGACAATATCGCCTTCCGCGTGGGTCTTGATGATCTCTTCCCAGTCGCGGACGCGATCAGCTTTCCGCTTGGAAAGTACGATCAGGCCGATGGAATCCTCGAATTCCTCAAGCAGCACTTCAATGGCCGACCCGACTTTGGGCAGTGTGTCGCCTTCCTCCCATTCATCACGCTGAATGACACCTTCGCTCTTGTACCCAATGTCAACGATCACCTCTTCGTCGTCAATCCGCACCACAGTGCCAGTGAGAATGTCGTTTATGTCGTATGTCTGAGCTTCTGCGTTGATTACGTCTTCAAGGGCATCAAAAGAAGCCTGCATGACGGCTTCCAGCTCATCATCATCAACATTGAACTCTCGAAGAAGGTTACGATCTACCATTGTTAAAGCCTGAAACTAATCCGCACTCCGACAGTTCGGAATGCGTACTGAAAAAAGGGTACACTCGAAGGCCCCCGCACAACAAAGGCAGGAAAAAAACACCGTAAATCGAGCAAACGGGCCGGGATAGTATCGAATTTTTGCTGTCAAGTCCAGCACCGTTATTTGCGTCCGGACA
The DNA here is from genome assembly GCA_029245955.1 of Fuerstiella sp. Classification (GTDB taxonomy): domain Bacteria; phylum Planctomycetota; class Planctomycetia; order Planctomycetales; family Planctomycetaceae; genus Fuerstiella. The sequence goes on from JAQWOH010000090.1 coordinate 44,654, forward strand.
CCGGAATCTCAGCAAAACGAAGGATTTGGCAATGCCGAGAGGCTAGCCGGGCGACATCCGCCATCCGTGGGCGTCGCGGGCGCGGAATGCCACTAAGTGGGCCAGTGAGTCTCTTCAAGCTCGCTGAACTTGTGCACCACTGAGTGGATGCTGCCATCCGGTCGAAAAAGCCGCCCTCCGGGGGCATCGTCGTCTTCCCAGTTCAGGCAATAGAACCCCGTGACCCGCTCCTTGGACAGACTCATTACGAACAGGTCCTCCATCAGCTGCATCTGGCTCTTTTCCTTTGCCCCGAAGGAAGTACTCTCGTCTGCTGCCTGACGCGAGGTGGGCAGTGCGGCCATGACGTTCAAAGGCAGCTGCAACAGTGACCAGTGATCAAGCAGTTGTGAAAGGTGAAGCATGTCTCGTGGCAGGCTCTCAAGGTCTCCGTCACCAAATCGCAGATCCAAATTGACCTCAGACAACGTGGACCCGCCGCTGCGGTACAGCGTATCCACAAACTGAATGGGTGGCAGACGGTTTTCCGTGGTACTCAGATACTCACCCCACGGCTGAATCACTCTCAAGCTGATTTGAATCTGCTCATCTACTTCCTGAGCCGCCTCAATCGCACGAACGATCAGGTTAAGCCGTTGTTCCTCGGATAAGACGTTGGCACCACCACGGTTGGGTCCACAGACAACCTCCCAGTGCCTGATTCGTCCCACATATCGACTGACGACGGTCTCTACGAAGTCAGAAATGAAACTCTGCAGATTCAGCAGGTCTCCCTTCCATGGCGCCATCCAGACGGGAAAGCAGTCGGCGGACAGATCCAGCAGCGGTCCCCCGATAACAAACATCTTGTTTGCGGTGGCCCAGTCCATAACGGCATCCAGTTCGGTCCACTGGTATTCGCCGTCCTCAGGTTCAAGGTCACTCCATTTTGTTGTCACAAACGCCGCATTGAAGGCCTCTCCAAATGCGACTTCCTCACTTGGCGGCGTGGAAATCCGACAACCGACGGTCATAGGAAAATTCAGTGTCCGCTGCTGACGAAACGTGATTCGTTGTCGTGTGTACGCATCAATCAGCAGCCCAATCGCCTTATGGGTATGACGAATCGATTCGAGTGCTGCCGTCGCCTGATGCTCAGAAAAAATGCCACTGGCAAACTCCTTATGGGCCTTCGAAATCACGTTGTTCAGTGCTGGGCTAGGTTTCAGGCCAGCGCCTGTCCACAACGCATAGAAGTTTCTCAGCCGGGCCAGTTCCCCTCGCGCCAGTTCCAATTCAAGCGCATATTCGCGCTGCGATTCACGCAGAGACGTAGTGTGGACCACGCGCTGCTGACCGTCGATATTGCACAGAACGCGCAGCTTACTGCTGTCGGCCTGACCGCGAATGCACCGCAGTGTACTTCGGTCCAGGGTGCAATCGGCCGGAATGACCCGACCATCGAAGGTGACGAAGTCGGTTTTCGATACGCCTTCTACAGCCACCAGATCATCTGTTTGAAGGTTAAACTGAATAAGTCCCATGACCTGGCTTTGTGGCTTTCCTGCTCAACACTCGTTCCGCGCCGATAGCTGAATTCGTCAGCTTGATTATAGCCGGTCAGTGGCAGCCAACATATCGTGAGATCGCAAAAACCAGATTTTCTGTCTTCACTTAGTTTAAGGTGGACCGCGTTCGTTGTTCCACAACGTTACCAAAGATATAATCGTCGGCCGTCGAACGCGATGGATTCGCACTAACGAAGTTTCTGACAATCCGACTGCGTTGTTTCGACACCATTTGCTTCTCCAGTCTCGTCGGTTTTGTTCTTCGCGCATCGTTCATGACATCGGCCGTTCTAAACAGCAGCATCCCGAATGTTCCCGTAAAACATGGCAAGGTGCGTGACGTCTATGACTTCGGTGAACAACTGCTGTTTGTTGCCACAGATCGCATTAGTGCGTTTGACTATATCCTGCCGACTGGAATCCCCGGAAAAGGCGAACTGCTGACGCGTATCAGCCGGTTTTGGTTTGAGCGTCTGGACGTCGAACACCATTTTCTGACGACGAATCTGGCCGAACTGTCGCTGCCTGCCGATGTGGCTGTGCCACTGCAGGGGCGCAGCATGATTGTGCAAAAGACCAAGGTAATACCGTACGAGTGTGTCGTTCGCGGGTATTTGGCGGGGTCGGGATGGCAGGAATACCAGCAAAATGGCGCAATCTGCGGCATACCATTGCCATCGGGGCTGCAGGAAAGCTGCCGCCTGGCGGAACCCATTTTTACGCCGGCAACCAAAGCGGAAGAAGGTCACGACCTGAATGTAAGTTTTGAGCACATGCAGAATGACAGCCAAATCGGGACTGATTTGGCCGAACAGCTGCGTTCATTGAGTCTCAGGATCTATGCCGCCGGGGCCGCTCATGCTCGAAAATGCGGGATAATCATTGCAGACACGAAGTTCGAATTCGGATTGCTGGACGGCCGGGTCATCTTGATCGACGAAGTCTTGACGCCTGACAGCTCCCGGTTCTGGCCTCAGGAAACGTATGAAATCGGGTGTAGTCCGCCATCCTACGACAAACAGTTTGTGAGAAACTGGTTGTTGGCATCCGGTTGGGATCGAAACAGTACTCCCCCAGAGCTTCCGTCGGAAATTGTGGAGCAAACGGCGGCAAAGTATGCTGAGGCATTTAGTAAGCTCGCCGGAACCGGAAAATAGGCCGGCCGGATGATGGCCAGTTTCTCTGAGTTTACCGATTACGTTGTCCGCGGTGTCGTTGTTTTCCCAAAACATTTATGCCATTCTGCGGCAAGGGAAATACAATTATCAGTGCGACATCACCGAAGATTCGGCGTATGAAGAAGACAACTCCACTCAGCGGCGTTCGTGATGCAGGGATGACCGTTGACATCGGACCGCGGTAAAGGTCATTCGCACGCGACGTGTTGAATTTACGGGCCCGGACAAGGTGACAGTGTGTCGGACACAAAAGAAATGGAATCAGCTTCAGATACTGGCGGTTCCGGCGCCAACAAGAAGAAGCAGGTCACAACGATCGGCGACTTTGAGCTGAAGAAAAAGCTGGGCAAAGGCGCGACCGGCGAAGTATTCCTCGCCAGGCAAATCAGTCGCGACCGTTCCGTCGCTGTAAAGACCCTGTCCAAGGAATTGGCAAAGAAGGAAGACGCAGTGGCCCGCTTCCTGAGAGAAGCTCGGTCGATGGACAAGCTGAACCACGTCAACATTGTGAAGTTCTATGCAGCCGATTCCTACAAGGGCATTCACTATGTCGCTATTGAATATGTAAATGGCAAAAGCATTCAGGACTGGCTCGACAAACTCAAACAGTTTTCAATTGGTGATGCGGTCCATATCGCCATGGTCACGGCGCAAGCTCTGAAGCATGCTCATGACAAGAATATGGTCCATCGCGATGTCAAGCCGGACAACATTCTGCTGACGACCAAAGGCGTCGTGAAGGTTGCCGATTTCGGACTGGTGAAAACCCTGGATGAAGATGTGGCACTGACCCAGAACGACACCGGACTGGGAACGCCCTTGTATATGGCACCCGAACAGGCAGTCAGTGCCAAGACCGTCGATCAGCGAGTTGACATCTACTCACTGGGAGCCACGCTCTATCACATGCTGACAGGGTCACTGCCGTACAGCGGGCAGACGGCAGTCGAACTTATCCTGGCCAAGGAACGCGGGGTATTCGATGCAGCCCGCAAACTTCGACCGGAGATTCCGGAACGTCTGGATCTGATGATCGACAAGATGCTGGCCAAGGATCCCAGGCACCGGTACAAGGACTGCAGCGAAGTTGTTCGTGACCTTGCGTCCGTCGGAGTTCATAACGCCGCCATCAGTTTTGTCGATGACGCACAACCCATCTCTGTCGGCAGCGAAACGTTGTCTGTATTAAGAAGAACATCACCCGCCATGGGTGTCACGATGGATTCAGCAGCACCGACGCCAGGCGGTGGCCAAATGCCGTCGGCAGAGGAGGTCCCTGCAGAACTGATCGACTCATCTCAGAAGTGGTACGTTCAGTATCGCGACCCCGATGGAAAAACCATCGTCAAGAAGATGGGTACTCTACGTGTCCTGAAATTGCTTAAGGCCGGTAAGCTGACCAGTAAGGCAAGGGCCAAGGTTTCGGCGACCGGATATTACCTGCCGCTGAGCGAATTTGCTGAGTTCAGCGATGCGGTGGAAAAATCAGCCAAACGCGATCCTGCGGATATCAGACACGACGATCTGAAGAGCGTCTACAAGAAAGCGCGACAGGAACAGAAGCAGAAGGGAAACTGGGATTCCGTGTCTGACCGAGTTCACGCGGTTGTGGGTAATGGTGTTGCCGTCGCCTGCCTCCTGGCAGTTGGCATCCTGCTTGTACTGGGGTTCGCCTATGGGCGAGTTCTCTTCGATTACCTTGGACAGGTTGTTACCGAGCTGATGAACTAGGCCACAGCGCCAACGTTCCCGTGGCTCTCCTTACGGGAGCCTCTGACGAGCGACAGACGGAATGCCTGTGAATGGCTGGGCGATTAGCAGTGGCACAGGCACCCGGCCTTGTATTGGCATATCCTGCAGTGAAATAGGCGTGTTCAGCGTTCGCCCTCCGGTCGCCAGTGAACCCACAGTTTCCGTGATACATCGCGAAACTCAACGGTACAGGAACGCCGGGTAATCGGCGAAGTCTGACATGCCACCGGCGATGCTCACTCCAGAATGAAAGAATGCACTGAACGCCAGGATCGGTAACTTCCAGCGTTGTCGACCGGATTGCTGCACGACGGGACCGCACTTTGAGCAGCAACACAACCGAGAAGCGTCACTCAACCTCCCACATTCAGCAAATTCCCGAAAAATACGTATTGATGACCTTCAGGCCAGTTCTACGCTGTGGCCCGGGTCTGCAGCGTAAAACCGGAAATCCCGTATTTCAGTGGTCCTGCAGACGGGGCAATTGATCCATCTGGTCTGAGTTTTCCGATTACGCTGACTACAGAACGGCGGTTTCCCCAAAACAACAATTCCGCTGCCCGCGTGATAATACTAAAGTGATTGCATTATCGTTCAGGCCAGCAAAGACTCAGGTGCCAGCTGCGTCTTCTGTACTGAACGCCGGTCGAGTATTGACGAGGTCTTAAGTCCGCCACACACGACGTGTTTCATCAACGAATCTGGGCGAGGTATCATCGTGTCGGAATCCAGTAAGAACGACGCCGTCTCCGAAGGGGATCAACAGGCAACCAGGAAAAAAAAGAAGGGTGTCACCAGGGTCGGCGACTTCGAGTTGAAGAAGAAGCTGGGTAAGGGCGGCATGGGAGAAGTCTATCTGGCCAAACAGATCAGTTTGGATCGCATCGTCGCTTTGAAGACGCTGTCCAAAGAACTGGCAAAAAAGGAGGACTTTGTTGCCAGATTTCTGCGCGAAGCCCGCTCGATGGCGAAGCTCGACCACGTCAATGTTGTGAAGGTCTACGCGGTCGACTCGTACAAGGGACTCCATTTTGTTGCCATTGAATATGTGGACGGTCGGAGCATTCAGGACTGGCTGGATAAGCTGACGAAGTTCTCCATCGGTGACGCGGTTCATATCGCAATGGTATCCGCAGAAGGCATGAAGCACGCCCATGACCAGAATATGGTGCATCGTGACATCAAACCCGACAACATCCTGCTTACCGGTACTGGAATCGTAAAGGTAGCGGACTTCGGTCTGGCAAAGGTCATCGACGATGATGTGTCGATGACTCAAAGCGGCACTGGACTGGGAACACCGTTGTATATGGCTCCGGAACAGGCTCGCAGCGCCAAAACGGTTGACCAGCGCAGTGACATTTACGCGTTGGGAGTTATGCTTTATCACATGCTCACAGGCAAACTGCCATACGGCGGTGAGACGGCGCTGGAACTGATCATTTCCAAGGAAACCGGCAAGTATGAAACCGCTCGAAAGCTTTGCCCGCAGTTGCCCGAGCGACTGGACCTGATCATTGACAAGATGATGGCGAAGGAGGCGAAACATCGCTACAGCGACTGCGGCGAACTCATCAAGGACCTTGCTGCTCTTGGTGTTCACAACGATACCCTCAGCTTCGTTGACGGGGCAGTACCAACAGAGTTCGCTCGTTCAGCGTCCGTCACAGCGGCAACTATGTCAGCTACGTTGGTGTCTGACGGTCCATTGCCGACATCGCGACAGGTCGCCAAGTCTGCGGTAGTCAAACAAGCATCCCGAACATGGTACGTTCAGTTTCAGGACGCGAAAAAGAAAACAGTCGTCGAGAAGCTGTCAACCGGTCGTGTGCTGAAGATGCTTCAAGCCGGCATGTTAACGGGTAAGGCGCGGGCCAAGGCGTCCTCCGACGGAGCCTACGTTCCACTGGCTCAGTTTCCGGAATTTACCGACGCGGTCGAACAGCAGGTCAGCCGCAAATCGACCGACGTCCGACGAGAAGACCTGAAGAATCTGTACAAACAGGTTGAGAAGGATCAAAAGAAACACAATCGCTGGCGCTGGATCTCAAGCAAGTTTCGCGGGCTTGTCGGAGGTATCTCACTCATCATCTGGCTGGCTTTCATCGGTGCACTTGTGTGGGTCGCCTTTAGATTTGGACATCAGATATGGAATTATCTTGGCGAAAAGGTCACTGAAATGATCAGTTGACCAGCGCTCTGCAGTTCCTCCGTAAGGAACGCCGGCGGGTGTGTTCCTTACTTCCAATCCGATTGCGGCGAATTCAAAGGGGGAAGGGCATCAGACTCAGTGCAGGTAGTCAGGCTCCCCAAATCGTGTTGTCGAAAATTGACGGCGCAGTGTTTGACACGAACACGCTCCATGGACGCGCGTACATGCTGTCGATTTTTCGTTTTTCCGGATGCCCGTTCTGCAATCTTCGGCCCCACACTCTGGTCAGCCAGTGCCACGAAGATCCCCATGGCTTCACCGTGGTTGCGGTCTTCGATTCTCCGGTCGACAAGCTGAAAGCCCATACGAAGCGGCATCAGGCTCCTTTGCCATTCCTGGCGGACGAAAGCAATGAGTATTATCGAAAGTACGGTATCGAACATTCTCTGCCCGAAGTGGCCAAAGGCCTTTCAATGCGGCTGCCAGAGCTCATCAAGGCTGCCCTCATGCGATTCATTCCGTTCAGAGTGAAAGGGCAAATGACCACCATGCCTGCCGATGTTCTTGTCCGACCGGACGGAACGATTCATACCGCCCACTACGGCAACGACGAAGGTGATCACCTGCCGCTAAACGAAGTCCAGGGATTTGCGCAAGCTGGCGATCCAACCTCGGGATGCCCTGAAGCGTAGGCAGACGCGCCCTCGCAATACCGGCGGGATTTCGGAAAAACCCTCATCCGGAGACGTCAGCGTTCATGACTGACCACGACGCACCACCGTCGATTGATCAGTCGAGTGCACAATACCCAGGGACTGCGCCCGCAAATCTGTATGCGAGACGGAAGTTCCGTCTCAGCCATTCAGACGTATGTTGCTGCAAAAACCCCGCAGTTGCGGAAGCAACATACGGCCCATCGATGCTCCGACCAACACCGGATTCACTCGACCACGTCGTCCAGCACGGAAATACTGACAACCTTGTGTCGGGCGATCATCACACGTTTCCGATTAGCACGAATTCCGTGAACTTTCGTGTCCCGAACGTAACCTTCCCGTGTCGTCTTTGAGTCGCCCAGATCATGGACGTCGGCATTATCCAGAGTAAGAGTCTTTTCGTGCACTTCGATCAATTCTCCAACATAGACAAACTGGGCCTCAACGTCGATCACGACGTTCCGGTTTAAAAAGTCTTTCATTACGCTATCTTCCTTCGGATAGCCGAAGAACTCTCGGCAGCACGGAACCTCACACCATTCAGGTCCCTGATGATGTCAGCAAAATCCAGATTCGCAGCTATTCTAGCAGCCGGAACGTGAAGGCAACATCAGCCGGACGGTATCGTGTCAACTTCACTGACGCAGCTCACTGCTCCTGATTTCGTTATACGTAGTCATCCATGAACATACCATTTCGCAAAAGTATTAAGCTGATGGACGGTTACGTCTCAGGCGAGCAACCGCAGGGCGATGGCTGGGTGAAACTCAACACCAATGAAAACCCATATCCCCCGTCGCCCAAAGTCGTCGCCGCCATTAAGAACGCCGCAAACGGACGATTAAACGTCTATCCGGACGCATCTGCAACTCAATTTCGCAATGTTGCGGGTGAACTGTTTGGCGTCAGTCCCGACTGGATCCTTCCCGCTAACGGCAGCGACGAAAACCTCACCATCATTATTCGTTCATTCTGTAACCCGCATGACACCATCGCCTACCCGTATCCCAGCTACGTACTCTATGAGTCACTCGCCCGGATTCAGAACTGTCAGGTGCAGCGTCTCAGACTGAACAAATCGTATCAGTGGGATGCTGAGGGCGCCGGCAACGTTTGTCGCCCGGCGCGAATCGTGTTTGCCCCGAACCCAAACTCACCAACGGGTAACCGCTGGACTGCTGCTCAGCTGCATCAGCTGCTGCCGAACAATGGCATGTTAGTCGTCGACGAGGCCTATGGGGATTTCGCAGCCGAGCCCCATCGCGGTGAATTGCTGAAGGACAAGCGTTTCGATCGTCGAATCATCGTCACACGGACGCTCAGCAAGTCATACAGCCTTGCCGGGATTCGGTTCGGGTTTTCTATCGCCGATCCCGAAATAACGTCTGGAATGCAAAAAGTCAGAGACAGTTACAATTGTGACACGATCGCCACGGCAGCCGCTACCGCTGCACTGCAGGACCAGGACTGGATGCTCCGTAATCGTGAGCAAATTATCTGCACACGTAATCGCATGCTGACGGAGTTGCCACCGCTCGGTTTTTCTGTGTGCCCCAGCCAGGCCAACTTTGTGTGGGCAATTCATGAAACCGGACGTCACCAGCAGATCTTTGAACTGCTCAAACGAAGGCGGATTCTGGTCAGGTTCATGCAGTTTCCGAACGCCGGCGTGAACAATGAAACGCTAGACGGCCTGAGAATCACGGTTGGCACCGATGATGAGGTCGAGAAACTCCTCAACGCAATGAGGCAGGTTGTTGCCGCAGAATGCTGAAAGTGCGCGTTGAATTGATATGCCGTGCGTCACACGGCATCCCCGTCAGAAGCTCACACAGGGAGGCTAACAATCAATGACGGAACACAGGTTTTCCCCAGGCCCGCGTCCGGGCACCGTGCGGTCGGCAGACGGCTCTGTCCTGACAGCACCTGATGGCTGGGTACTACTGGCACCGGGGGATGCTGCATTGACGCGCCGTGTGAAGAACGCAGGCGATCACTGGGTTGTGCAGGAAAAAAAAGGGCGACGGACTTTCAGCAAAGGAGTCTGGGCACCGACCACAACCATCGAGCAGATTCGTGCTGATCTGCTGGCTGAACGTTCCACTGAGGCCTATGCGAAACGCCGACAGGCCGACGTCCGTCGTCGTGAGAAGGCTCAGGATGACTACGTTGACGATTTCCAGAGTGCGGTCGTTACTTACCTGGACTTCCATGCAGATCATCGCCTGTTGGCGCTGCATCTGGCTGAGCTGGTCACAAACCACGCGACACCCGTAGGTAGCGGCACCGTGGCACGCACCAGACGGATACCGGTCGAACGTCGTGCTGAGGCCGCTGTGGTCGCATGGCTGCGACACCAGACCACCGGCTATGATTCAATGGTGATCCCTCGAGTCAAAGGCAAACGGCGGAAAGTCCGGCGATTGCTGGCTGAACGATCCAGAGAACTGTTAAGTCAGTACAGACGGGGAGAACGCCCACCGAAGAACTGCCCGTTGCAAAGGGCATTAGGACGACCAGCGCCAGGAGATCCATTGACGTGAAGCCGGGACGTTACCGACACTACAAGGGGCGCGACTACGTTGTCATCGGCGTTGCTCGTCACAGCGAGACGGATGAAGAGCTGGTCGTCTATCGCCCTGACTATGGCGATAGACGCTTGTGGGTACGGCCCCTGAAAATGTTCATGGACACCGTCGAATCGAATGGGCAGCAGGTGTCTCGATTTGAATTCCTGACGTCGCACATTGACGACCAAATGTGAATTTAACACGCGGCGCTGGCTCTGCTGAGATCGTTACCGGATGCAGTGGTTTACCTACTGCTGCCAAAATTCTTCTCCTGACCGTCAATTGGAGGTCCGTATGGGGCCTGGCTGAGGGTTCAATCGAAAATCCTCTGGTGATTCCGGGAACTTACCGATAGTGTTCATACCAGACGGTTGCCGAGAACAGCATTTGAGAGTGTTGCAGACTCGGAAATCCGTGTTTTCTGTGTGACGCCGTTGTATCGGCCACAGGCCAGTTCTCACTGTTAAATCTGACCCAAGGAGTTCCAAAATGAATCGAATGCTGCCAGGCCTGGCGATGGCCTGTCTGGTGACGGGATGTGCCGAACCAGGCGCCCCGCCACCATCAGCGTCATCACCGCCGGAAATTGCCGGGATTGACGAAGCCATTAGTTATACGACCGTTTCCCTTAGAGTTCCCGGCATGCACTGACCTGCCGGATGAGTGCCTAAAGTGCAAGAGGCACTCACATCGCTGCCGGGTGTAGCGAAATTCGAAGCCGATACAAAGACCGCCACCGCCACTGTTCAGGTGGATGAATCACAGTTTGACAGCGAGAAAGCAATTGCAGCACTCGCTGAGGTTGGGTTTCCTGACAGCTCTGTTGTCACGGAATGATCAGCGAGTCAAAACGTAGCACACTCTCAACCAGCTGCTTTGCCAACCGGCAAGGCAGCTTTTTTTATTGACGAACTTTTGCATTGGTTTGAAGTGTTCCGATTTGTCGCGGCGCAGCAGGTAGGCCCGCCCTACTGTTTTGCGCACCCGCCTCCAGCATACCTCAGTCCGCTTATTTCGGTGGTTTAAGGCCAGAGTGGATGGAAAACCGACTCTTTGCAGTCTCAAACACTTCTGCGGAACAGCGCAGTGCGTTTCAGGTCTGGATTCGATGATGCAGTCATTTGATTCTGTGGACAATGCGATAACGACGTTCGTCAACAAATAGTGTCCATCCGTGAGAAGGTCGAACATCCGGGCGACCGCAAAGCGCGATTGTCGCCTTTAACAAACACCTCTGCGCACGCGGGTCTTTTTCTGCGGCACAGAAACTTCAACTCGGATGTCCCTGTATTGCCGCCACGGCCTGAAAACGCAGTGTCCCTGATCGACACTATTCAGAGGCCGGTACCACATCCGTGGATTGACCGTCGGACTTCGACAGTTCGGAACTGTTCTGAGCTTCGTCCTCAGACGCTGCGGCTGGCTCTGTGTCATTTTCCTCCTTCGCCGGCTCCGCGTTATCTTCAGCACGAGGCTTGTCACCGTCATCGGGCGTTTCTTCAGCCGTCACGTTCCAGACGCCGGCATCATACTTCCGCCAGAATTCAGCGGCAGACTGTCTGCTCTCACCGGCCATTGTCGTCAGGATCTGCCCCAGAGACGGCATGTCCCGCAGAACTTCCATGCCCGTCGTCACAGCGCCGGGAGTGATCGTAATTCGTTCCAGCTTCAGTCCCTTTAACGGTGACACGTCGGTAATAGGTGTGTTTGCAATGTTCAGGCGTTTCAAGCTGCTCATGCCTGCCAGAGCGTCAATACTGGCGACCTTCGTTGCCTCCACATCCAGACTCACCAGAGACTTACCTTTCAGCGGAGAAAGATCCGTTACCTGAGTGCGCGGAATCCACAGAGTCTGCAGTGGCAGACTGGCAATTGAGGTCAGATTATCCACTGGAACGCTCAACAGATTGAGTTCCCGCAGCGGCATTCCTTTCAGTACGGACAGATCCTTCACCTTCGTGTTCTGTAAATACAGCACTTCCAGTTGCATACCTTCCAGAGCATTGATGTCTTCAACAGGCGTATTTTCAAGGATGACCCTCTCCAGCGGCATGCCTTCCAGCGCTGAAATGTCGGAAACTTCCGTCATGCCCAGATCGACCGAGCGAAGCGGCAACCCGCGCAGCGCCTCGATCGATTTAACTCCCGACTGAAACAGCTCGGCCCCTACAATATCATTTCCGACGCGAGCAAATTTTGCCTTTTCGTTCGCTCGAAGTTTCCGCCGCAGATCGCTGGCAGAAATGAATTCGGGCTCATCGGACGGAGCCGCACGCATGACCGGTGGCGCGTCGGAATCGGCAGGTGGCCCGGAATTGTCGGAACAGCCGACCAGCAGCAATGTGAACAGGACCGAATACGCAGCCGCGTGACCGGTCGGCATTGGAATTCTGGAGTCGAATCGATTCAACGGGATATCCATTCTCTGGCCATTTCTGTGAACTGATCGCCACGCTCACGGTAGTCTTGAAACCACCCATAGCTGGCGCAGCCGGGTGAAAGCAGAACGATACCGCCTTCAGGAACAAGTGCAACCGCGTGACCGAACGCATCGTCGAAGTCCAACGCTATAGCAACATTCGGTGGCGCTGCTGACACGCAGGAGGCAGCGATCAGGTCTGCCAATTGTTCTGCAGTTTCCCCCATCAGGACGACGGCAACTGCATGCTGGCGGATCGAATCCGCGAATCGCGACAGGCCCACTCCCTTGTCCGCCCCTCCGGCCAGAATCACGATCGGCCGGCTCAATGTCTGCAGGGCCGCCATTGAAGATTCCGGCGTCGTTGCGACTGAATCATTGTAAAACGAAATACCTTTCCCCTCCGCAACGCGTTGCAGGCGGTGTGGCAGTGGCCCGAATCCATTCAACGATTCGCCAAATGTTGACGGATCCGCCCCGGCAGCCCATGCGGCACACGCAGCGGCAGCGATGTTGCGGGCATTGTGTTCGCCGGGCAGGGCTGAGGGAGCATACAGACGAATGGCGTCTTCTCGGCTGCCGTCGCGAAGAACCAGTGTTCCACTGTCCATAAACGCGCCGTCTTCCCCGCTATCGTAAACACCAAAGTTCATCCGTCGCCCGCGAATTCGCCATGCAGGTGATGGGGCCGGATGAGCACGACGGGGCGACACATCGTCATTCGCAGACTCATCAGAATAGATAGCAATGTCCTTCATTCCCTGTTGAGCGAAGATGACCTGTTTGGCCCTGCGATAGTCATCGACGCCACCGTGCCAGTCAAGATGATTCGGAGAAAAATTTGTCACGAGCGCTATCCAGGGGGCGAAGTTCGCCCCCTGGAGTCTCTCCAGTTGAAAACTGCTCAGTTCCAGTACCGCGATATCGTCTGATTCAAATTCGTTCACCATCGGCAGCAGGCTGGTCCCGATGTTCCCACCAAGGGCAACCATAAAATCGGTCTCCTGCGCGTACGGAAGCAGAAGACGATGCGTCAGCGAGGCTGTCGTGGACTTGCCGTTGCTGCCTGTTATGGCAATGACACGACCACGAAAGTGATGCAGAAACAACTCTATCTCATTAGTGATGCGGCTGCCTGCGGAGCGACATCGCGCAAGAATCTCTGATTCCGGATTCACTGCAGGACTAACAACCACCAGATCGGCTCCTCGAAAGGCGTCGTCCGGGTGTCCACCCCAGAAGCAGCGGCTGACGGCCAGGCCGTCAAGTCGAGCTATGGATTCAGATAATTCATCCGCGGTACGCGAATCAGTGATCGTGACAGCGGCACCGCGTTCGGCCAGAAATCTGGCGGCACCAATGCCACCGCCGAACGTGCCCAGCCCCAGCACAGTTGCTCTCACTTCGGAATATTCGTTCAGCGTTGGCAGGCGATCAGACATGTCTGTTCTGTTGAAAACGACGCAGCCGATTCAGGCTGTCGCCACATCTCCGTTGCAGGTAAACGTGAGCGGTTGAGGCTGCCACACCAGACTCTCGCCAACCGACGTCTGCAGCATCGACGTCATCAGATTGTGCATCGTCGCTGCTCGATAGCCAACGTAGCCGGTACACAGCCGAGGATTAATTTCGATAACCAGCAACTCGCCTTTTCTGAACACCATGTCAAGGCCAACATAGCCGTCTTCGAGTTGCAATGCCCATGCGACACGATGGCATAGCTCTGTCAGATCTTCCTGTGCAGACGCCGGAAGCTCGGCGGGAATGGTGCCGCCATGGTAATGCGGACCGGAATCCGTCCATTCCACATTCTGTGCGGAAGCGGGTAAGAACAGAGGACTGTGGCCCCTGCCCTGTCCGATCATGGCAACCGACAGAGGTGTTCCGCTGACAAATGGTTGAATGATGAGTTGCTGCAGTGTCGCTGCGTCGTTGTCGTGTTTCGAGAGAATGTCCTTTACTCTACCACACAAAACCCCCTCGCAGCCGGCACCGTCGCGGGGTTTGACCACACATGTCTGATCGGACGGACAGTTCAGCCGACCGCTGTTTGTTGCCAGTTCCGTCGTTATCGTTGGGAGCCCTCTGCGTCGCAGCAACTCGTACGTCTGCCACTTGTCCGAGCACGCTTCGATGACCTCGGTGCGAGGACCAAGAAAGCGGAATCCTCGACGCCTGAAGTTCTGCGCGAGCGAAGTGAGCACACCACCGGTTTCCGGGGCGATTGCCAGCACAACGTCCGTTTCCGACAGATCGCCCACCACGGTAGCAACCAGCTGGTCCAGTGATTGTGGATCGCCGGACTGCACGACGCACTGGTCATCAATCCTCAGCGTGGTCTCCGCGGCTGCACACATCGCCACTGCAACGTGCACTTCGGGCAGACGACGAAGGTCCTCCAGAACGGACAGCAGCATCGCACGACCCTCCGTCAACATGGACGCCGACGCTGACGCGTACGCTGGACCGTAGGCATGAAAGTATTCCAACAGCAGCACCGACGACATCGAGTTCCCTCCGAATTCACAGCTGGTGATGCCACTGTGTTGACCGCAGGCCAGGAATCACACGATTACGTACAGATGACCGAAACACGTCCGTCTCAGCACGGTTGGCGCTGTCAATGTTTTTCCCTGACCGTGGCTCTGATCACTCCATCACTGACACGTACCTGAATCTCAGAGCCATCTTCGATCTTACCGACGGAATTTACCAGCGTACCTTCAGCGTTTGTGGTCAACGAGTATCCGCGAGCCAGTACACTCAGAGGACTTAATGCGTCCAGCGACGCAGTTGTGGCTGCCAGACATTGCCGAATTCGTTCAACCTGCAGGCGAATCGCCCGATCCGCCCGCCCCGCCGCGTCATCGCACCGCTGTCGTCGTTCGTCAATCATTGACATCGGACGCTGAAACACGTTGCGAGATCCGATGCCCTCAAGCTGCTGTTTCAGACGTTCGACCTGACCACTCATGATCTGGTACAGCCTGGCGGCCGACTGTCGCAGTCCCTGGCGTAGATCGGCCGCCGAAGGCACGACCAGTTCTCCGGCTTCACTGGGTGTTAACGCCCGGCGATCCGCCACCAGATCGGCAATGGACACATCAACTTCGTGGCCCACAGCGCTGACGACGGGAACCGCACAGTCCGCAATGGCGCGGGCCACGACTTCTTCATTGAAGGCCCACAAATCCTCCAGACTGCCTCCTCCCCGGCCGGTAATCACTACGTCTACATTCGGTATCTGTTCTACCGATGAAATGGCACGAGCAATTCGCGGAGCGGCGCCGTCACCCTGAACGGGGACAGGCAGAATAATCAGGTTTGCCGCCGGCCAGCGACGAGTGATAACCTGAATCATGTCGCGAACTGCAGCTGACGTCGGGCTGGTCACGAGAGCAATTCGTCGGGGAATCACGGGCAGTGGACGTTTGCGTTCGGGCGCGAACAGGCCCTCGGATTCGAGCTTCTGCTTCAACTGTCTCAGGGCCAGTTCCAGCTCGCCGACCCCCTGTGGCTGCAGCCGGTTGATGATGAACTGACACGTGCCCCGCGCCACATATACCTGCAGTGCACCAGTTGCCAGAACTCGCAGCCCATCCTTCGGCTGGAACTTCAGGCGCGCCGCTGTCGCTTTCCAGATAACAGCGCCGATCTCTGAGTTATCGTCTTTGAGTGTCAGATAGTAATGACCGGCGGCTGATCGTTTGCAGTTGGAAATTTCGGCCTCCACACACACCGGTGGCAATGCAGTTTCGATGATTTCCTTGAAAGCCGTTACCAGTTCGGTGACGGATATTGTTGGCATCTCAGTCATGATGCACCGTCCGTGGTGGCATCCGTCGCCGCCGATGCGGTTGATTTTCGCACTCGCAGATTCAGTGCTTCAACAATCAACGAGAACGCCATAGCAAAATAGATATACCCCTTATTGACATGCGTACCAGCCGCTTCCGCCACCAGCATTACGCCGATGAGAATCAGAAAGCTGAGCGCCAGCATTTTGAAAGTCGGATTCTCTTTCACAAAACGACTGATTCGTTCGGCGAACACCATCATCACCATTACGGAAAAAACGACCGCCGTAATCATGACCGTCCGATCCTCAGTCATCCCGACCGCCGTGATAACTGAATCCAGTGAAAAGACGATGTCCATGATCGTGATATTGATCAGCACGCCCGTGAACGTGTGGCTGGTAACCGGCACAGCCTCGTCGCTGACTCCCTCGAACTGCTCGTGGATTTCCTTCACACTGTGCCGAATCAGAAACAGACCGCCCAGCAGCAGAGTGATATCGCGTCCCGACACCTTGTTCATGTCCGTCCACTGCTCACCACCCATCTGCTGCAGCAACTCCACTGAAACGCCGAGTGCCGTCAGTGTAAACAGCGGCGTGGTCAGATGAATGATCTTGGTGATCAGAAACAGCAGCATAATGCGGGACAGCATCGCCAGAAACAGCCCCAGCTGCCGGGCCAGTGGCTGCTGATTTACCGGCAACCTGTCGGTCAGAATCGTGATAAAGATGATGTTGTCGATTCCCAGCACGATCTCCATCAGAGTCAGTGCCAGCAATGCTGCAATAGCTTCCATCGATTGGTTTCGCCGAATGGATTATTGTGTGCCAGAGTCCGGATTTGGCGGATGTTAGTGAATTGTCATGCTTCGCGCAACCGGTGAATGGCCGTGGTATTCACTTCAACAGAGTCCTGTGCACCCGCACGGCTGGACAGTGCCAGGGATGCGGTGCTGCCCACATCTCCGGCGAAGCCACCCGGGAAAAGAGACTGTACCGACACTGGTCACATGCGTCCCTGCAATCAGTCCGGCTTCGGCGTTAACAGGCGAAGCCCCTTTCAACTTTTTCCGGATGGCAGCGCAAAAGTCCCGCAATTTTTCACCAGTGGAAACCCGGGTAACGTTGCTTAACGGCGATTGTGCCTGCGGACTGTGTAAAAATCATCTGATGCAATCACACCACCATGTCCTTTTCAACAATATCAACGAGCGTTCGGCCCACAATGCCGTGTGTGTGCCTTGTTTATGTAGCCGGTACACACACCCAGGCGTGGCCGGTCCGTGTGTCATAACGGCGCGAACGGAAGTCGATCATCTGATTGAATGTGAGACCATCGCCTTCGCGCGGAACAATCCGCAGCAATCAATCCCGTATAGCATTGCGGAAGTGCGCAAAGGTACCGCTGTCGCAGCACCCATGAACCTCGTCATGGAAACTTCGACGGGCCGTCGATTGCAGTCAGATTCCACTCCTGTCGTCGTACCGGCTCGCAATCAACCAGACGGGCGCTGGACTTATCCGGGAGCGATGATGACCAGAACACGAATTTCGATGCCAACCTGAGCGCCTTCTACCAGGTGTGAGATGTCGATATAACATCACCTCGATGGACGGACTGCCACGCCGGATCGTTCAATGCGAAAATGTCCGATGACCACTCAGGAAGACGCGCATCGCCTATCCGGTCTTCAACCTGAGTTCGGATAAAAGGCGGTCTCATTTCCGGATACGTGGACGACCTGAGCGTGATGATTTGCGGTCGAGCCACACTGCAGCGACAATAAAGAGTCGAACCGCGGGGCAAGGAGAATTCAATGAGGTTTGTTTACGCTTACAAGAAAACCGAAATTCCAGCGTGGTCATGTATCCTGTCTGCGGCCACAAGCGTCCGCAGCATCCCGGGGCTGCTGGCGATTCTGGTGTTTGTATTACTACCCGCCCATCTGCACGCGGCCCCTCCGAGAGTTCAGGTGTCGAACGTCCGACGCGTGTTCCACAACGGTGAACACAACGCCTTCACAGATCTGGTGCGGTTTCAGGATCGGTACTATCTGACGTTTCGCAGTTGTCCTGATGGACACATGGTCCATCCTACGTCGTCGATCATTATCATGGTCAGTGACGACCTGGAGTCATGGCAGCAGGTCCACCGTTTCAGCGTAAAACACCGCGACACACGTGATCCGCACTTTCTGGCATTTAAAGGGAAACTGTTCGTCTACACGGGTACGTGGTACAGCGGGGCAACGACGCTGCCTCGTGATCAGTACGATCTCAACAAACACCTGGGATATGCGGCGTGGACATTCGACGGAAAGTCCTGGAACAGTCCGGTGCTGCTGGACGGGACGTATGGACACTACGTCTGGAAAGCCAGCGTCTTCGGTGAGACAGCCTTTCTGTGTGGTCGACGAAAAAACGAGTTTGCGGAAGGCCCCAAGGGAGAAGGCACGGCCGTTAAATCGTTGATGCTGGAGAGTGCAGACGGCCTGATCTGGCGTAAGAAAGCCGTATTTCAATCTGTCCATGGAGACGAAACTGCGTTTCTGTTCGAGCCGGACGGAGACATTCTTGCGATCGGCCGCAGGGGAAGTCAACCGGCACAGATTTTGAAGTCGCAGCCTCCGTATCAAGAATGGTCTCGGAACGATCTGGACCGCTATATCGGCGGCCCCCTGTTGACCCGTTGGGGAGATCGTTTCGTTGTGGGTGGACGTCGAGTCACAGCAGGTGGTCCGAAAACCTCCATGTGCTGGCTGGTCGGAGAGGATTTGTACGAGTTCGCATTGTTGCCCAGTGCCGGAGACAATTCGTATCCGGGCTTTATTGAACTTAACCCAACAAATGCCGTCATGTCCTGGTATTCGTCTCACGAAAAAAACGCAAACGGGCAAAATATCACTGCAATTTATATGGCAGATCTCTCGATCGGCAACTGAACTGCAGAATGGCAAGCTATACGGCCTGGTGACTTTCTGGCGTTTCTTGCAGGAATTCAGGCTCTGCGGACCAGCGGAACCCTTCTCTATTGCGCTGCCAATCCGATTGATTGCATCGAAGCGGGGGGAGCCCCTGTCTTTGCGTTCCCGCCTGTCTTTCTGATTCACCTACCTTCTAATCGTTAGAAAAAGGGGTAGAATGAAGAGACTGGAAAAACACAGCTGTAGAAGTGCGCCCGCGTTGTCTGGAAGTTTCTCTTCCCACCTGACGGTTTCGCGAAGGGCGCGTGATCTTGTTTGATTTTAACGGGCTTTAATGCGTAAGCGTCTGCTCCAGGAAAAGGTGCCGTATGCGAAGTGTCTTCATCAAATCTGCCGTTTTCATGTCGCTGGCAGTTTCAATGCTGTTGACTGGACAGTCGGTGACTGCTCAGACAAGCACCTCCAGCGCCAAGGACTTCCCGCCTCACGCGAAAGTCCTTGATGGTTATACGAAGGTGGTCAGCAAGGCCAACATCACTCCGATGTATACGCTGTATCAGCGTAAGAAGGACGCTCAAATGTACGCCGAGTTGCCTCGGACCTACGCCGGCAAGAAGTACTATATCGCTTTAACTGTGGCCAGCGGCGAAACATATGCAGGTCTGCAGGGAAACGACATGTACGTTTACTGGCGACGCTACGATAAACGAATCGCCTTAATGCAGCCTCAGATGGACATACGCGCTTCCGGCGACAAAGGGGCTGAGTCGTCAGTTAAACGCCTGTTTACGGACAGATTGCTGGTCGACCTGCCTATCGTCACGATCGGACCGAGTGGTGGTCCTGTGATCGACATCGATGCACTGTTTGTCACCAACGCCAGCCGCTTTTTTGGTTCCGCAGGCAGCGTCAGCTCGTCGGCCAGGCTGGGCATATTCTCCATCGCGACCGCCAAGGCATTTAAGAGCAACATCGAAGTTGCCTTCGAGGTACCGTCGAGCGGCGGCAATCTCAAGAAACTACACTATTCGGTCAGTGAGATTCCGACCAGCACCGTTTACAAACCTCGCGTGGCGGACCAGCGTGTTGGTTTCTTTACGACCAGCTACTCTGACCTTGCAAAATACAACGATCGTGAAACCAGAGTCCGCTATATCAATCGCTGGAAGATCGAAAAAGCGGATCCCAAGCTGAAAATAAGCCCGCCCAAAAGTCCTATCGTATTCTACATCGAACACACCACACCCATTCGATATCGGCGCTGGGTGAAGGACGGAATTCTGGCCTGGAACAAGGCCTTCGAAAACATCGGCATCTCTGATGCAATTGAGGTCTATTACCAGGACATGGCGTCCAACGCGCACATGGACAAAGACCCGGAAGACGTCAACTACAATTTCGTACGCTGGCTCAACAACGACATCGGAACGGCCATCGGGCCCAGCCGTGTTAATCCCCTGACAGGACAGATTCTCGACGCGGATATCGTTTTGACGGATGGCTGGATTCGACATTATCAGAAGCAGTTTGACGAGAGACTGCCAAAGATCGCGATGGAAGGTTTCGGTCCCGAGACTTTTGCATGGCTGGCCGAACATCCGACTTGGGATCCTCGAATCAGACTGGCACCTGCCTCTATCCGCGGCGAAGTTGCCGCAAGAATCGCACTCGATGCACGCAAACCATTTGCCGGGCATCCGATCGGCTCCGTCGACAACACGTTGATTGGAGATGATGAATATGACGGCCTGATAGGGCGCACCAGTCAGATCAACGGGATGTGCCTGGCCGCAGAAGGCATGTCATTTGACCTGGCTCTGATGAAGATGTCTCTGGCGATGCTTGCCGCTGATGAAAAAGACAACGACAAGAAAGAGGACGACAAGAAAGAGGACGACAAGAAAGACGAAGACAAGAAAGACGAAGACAAGAAGAAAGAGGCCATGCCCCAGGAGCAGATGCTCGATGGCATGCCGGAATCATTTGTCGGGCCTCTGATTGCGCACCTTGTGGCCCACGAGGTCGGCCACACACTTGGCCTGCGGCACAACTTCAAGGGATCCAGCGTCTATACGTTCGATGAAATCAACGGCGAAGAAGTCAAAGGCAAAAAACAGTTAGCCGGGTCTGTGATGGACTACATCGGAGTCAATATTCATGCCGACGGCAAAGATAAGCAGGGCGATTACGGAATGACAGGTGTTGGTCCGTATGACATGTGGGCCATCGAATATGGCTACACCTTCGGGGATACCAAGAAAGTTTTGTCACGTGTCGCTGAACCAGCGCTGGTCTTCGCGACGGACGAAGACACGAGCGGCCCCGACCCTCTCGCTCGCCGATACGACTTCAGCAACGACCCGCTGGATTATGCCCACAACCAGATAACCCTGGCGAAGCACCACCGTGAACGACTGCTCACGAGCTTCATCAAGGACGGTGACAGTTGGGATCGTGTGAAGTACGGCTACGAACTCACCCTGTCGATGCAGACGAGAGTAATATCCATGATGGCCAACTGGGTCGGTGGTGCTCATGTCTATCGAGATAAAAAGGGTGATCCCAACGGTCGTAAGCCGGTGGAAGTCGTAGCGGCCGAGAAGCAGCGGAAAGCGTTGGCCTTTGTTGTGGAGAACAGCTTCAAAGATGCAGCGTTTGGATTATCTCCGGAGCTGACTCGGTCAATGGGACTGGATAAATGGATGGACGGGCGCATGTCGTTTGCCAGTGAGGCAACATGGCCGATCCACGATCGGGTCATGGGGATTCAGGCATCGTCACTTACGATGCTCATGAATCCGACAACGCTGAAACGCGTCTATGACAACGAGCTGCGTGTACCGTTGAACGACGACAGCCTGACGCTGCCGGAATTACTGACAACGATTTCCGAAGCTGTCTGGACCGAACTCGATGAACAGCCGCAGGGGGAATTCACTGTCCGCAAGCCGATGATCTCCAGCCTGCGTCGAAATCTGCAGCGAGAGCACCTGGAGCGACTGATCGACCTGACGCTGCCAGGCGGTGGCTCCTCAGCTGCATCACGTACGATTTCCATGTTAGCCGCCGAGAACCTGCGTCAGACTCTGATCAAGATCGAGGCGGCTCAGATGGCGACAGCGGATCGTCACGATCCGTACACCACGGCCCATCTTTCGCAAACGATATCTCGTATCGAAAAGGCACTGGATGCCGACTACCTGCTGAACCCATCCAGGGGCGGTAGTTCCGGCGGCAGCCTCATCCTTTTCGGCAATGAAACGAATCAGCCGAACCGCTAAATTCGATCAAAATCGCGTTCAGCTACATGCCCTTCGAGAGATCTTCCTCTCGAAGGGCACTTTCATTCTGCATTGGATGTTAATCGGCGTAGAAACAATGGGACTCTGACATTCCGGTACAAGCACACAGCGCAAGTGGGTGTATTTGAGAACGTACGACTGACTCCATCGCTGGGGCTTCCAGATAGTATGGCTTATCCCGGCGGATGCGAAAACTGCGAAACCAACGGACTGTCGCCGTTCCGAATCACTCTAACACGGCGGGCACCGTGAAACTGACGTCGCCAATAATTCTGATTCTCAGCATCGTTGCCACAGCGGTCGTTCTGGTGCTGCCCGCCCTGAAGTTGGGTATTCCGGGGGAATGGACATGGCAACGGCACAGTCCGCTGATAGATTTCGCAGAGGCGGTGGACAGGATTCTCCCGGCATTGATTGGTGGCGCAGTTCTCTACGGCGTCGCAGTGCGCGGAGCTCGTATGGTAACACGTGGCAGAATACTGCAGACTTCCATCGCCTACCTGATGCTGATACTCGCCGCCTGGTTCTGGATGGATCGTGTTCAGCAGACGGCACCGGCGGCGCATCGAGAGACTAAGCCGTACTGGGTACTTTACGACCCGTCATCCGCAGGCTATTTCCACGAGGCGGCTTTCGGCATCACGTCGATGTCGGAATTCCTGAGTGGCTACGAAGAACGCATGCAGCAAGGTGACGTCCTGCACGTGGGCACTCACCCCCCAGGACTGTTTCTTCTGAGTAAGGCGTGTTTGAACGTCTGTCAGGAATCTCCAACACTGGTGTCACTACTCAATGGTCTGGAGAATGATCGGATTCGACGAACGTTCCGGGCGATTGAAAGTGCGTCACGATACGGTTCGCGACTCAGGAACGACGAACTTGCCGCATTGCAACTGCTGAGCATAATCAGCACTGTCGCCGCATGTCTGACGATCATTCCGCTGGCTGTTCTTTGTCGTTACCTGCTCGACTCGCGTTCGGCGTGGTGGGTCTGCTGTGTGTGGCCGACTCTGCCATGCCTCGCGGTGTTCCTGCCGAAGTCTGACCTGCTGTTTCCGTTAACGTGCACCACCGTGCTCACTCTCGGCGTCATCGCTGCCGACCGCTGGAAATTTATCGCGCTGGCAGTTCCGGCCGGTATGATTCTGTGGTGCGGCATGCTGCTGAGCCTGGCTCATCTCCCTGTGGTGGCTGTCCTGATCGCCTTTGCCGCCGCTCGCGCATGGCAGACGCAAGGCGCGTCACTTCCGCGAAGCATCTGTGTGATCAGTATCATTGTGCTGACGGTGTGTACCACCAGCCTCGTGTGGAACAGCCTTTCGGACTGCAACATCTTCAGCGTCTGGAAAATGAATCTCACGAACCATGCGGGTTTTTACGACCGGTATCCACGCACCTACTGGAAGTGGCTGCTGGTGAATCCCATAGAACTTGCCTTGTCGGTGGGCCTGCCGGTGTTTGCTCTTGCTGTGGGCGGAATCACGACGGCGGTGCTGAAGATGTTTCGGTCAGAACCGCATCATCATCGTCAGCGGGAGACCACGGCACTATGTGTTGCAGCATGTGCAACGCTGGGTGCACTTTGGCTGTCCGGGAAGAACCAGGGCGAAGTTGCCAGGTTGTGGTGCTTTCTGACACCATGGCTGTTGCTGGCCGTGGCTCTGTTCCTTTCCGTTTTGAAGGCCCCGCAGACGATCTCTGCGTCCGCCGCACGAACATGGAAAAGCTTGCTGATGGCGCAGATTGTTGTGGCGGCGATCACCGTTGGTGGAGTCAGTGGGTTCAGTTTCTGATATACCTGTGCGATGCCGACAGGTTCTTACCACAGTGCGGTGGACGTTATGTCTGAAAATGCAGAATCAGAGCTCCATGAGCAGGCCGCTATCAATGCGGCAGCGCCACTGACCTCAGCCAATCCGGCAGATGTCCGCCGTGTTGTGCTGGCTAGTTTTGTCGGGACCACCATCGAATGGTATGATTTTTTTATCTATGGAACGGCAGCAGCTCTCGTCTTCAACAAACTGTTCTTTCCTGTCGGTGACGATTTTCTGGCCAGCATGGCCTCCTTCGGTTCGTTTGCGATCGGATTTTTCGCCAGGCCACTTGGTGGCATCGTGTTCGGACATTTTGGTGATCGCATTGGCCGCAAGGCGATGCTCGTGACTACTCTGATTATGATGGGCGTCGCGACTTGCCTGATCGGTGTGCTCCCGACGTATGAGTCCATCGGCATTGCCGCACCAATCATGCTGATTTTTCTGCGGCTGGTCCAGGGATTCGGTGTCGGTGGCGAATGGGGTGGTGCCGTGCTGATGGCCGTTGAACACGGGCACAGCAGTAAACGTGGCTTCTACGGCAGTTGTGTGCAGATGGGAGTTCCCGCCGGCCTGTTACTGGCGACGGGAGTTTTCGCCATTTTTTCCAACATGGACGAGCAGGCATTTCTGGCATGGGGGTGGCGCGTGCCGTTTCTGTTCGGCGTTGTCCTGTTGGCGATCGGGATGTTTATTCGGGTTCAGATTATGGAGAGCCCGCTATTTGCCCGGGTGCAGCACAAGAAGGATGTCAGCCCGCTGCCGATTCTGGATGTATTTCGACACTACCCGCGCAACGTATTGCTGGCCATGGGCGCGCGCTTTGCTGAAAACGCCAGCTTCTACATTTTTAGTGTCTTTGTCCTGTCGTACGCAACTGAGCATCTTGGCCTCGAAAGACGTACCGTGCTGGCAGGAGTGTGGATTGCCGCCGCGATTCAGACTGTGGCGATCCCGGCCTTTGGAATTCTGTCCGACCGTATCGGAAGACGGCCCGTCTATCTGTGCGGGGCAGTGTTTCTGGCGGCGTTCGCTTTTCCTTTCTTCTGGCTCGTTGAGACGGGTACCGTCACTTTCGTCTGGCTGGCCATTGTGCTGGGCATGATGGGGCACGCCGCCATGTACGGTCCTCAGGCCGCCTTCTTTTCGGAACTGTTCGGTACAAATGTGCGCTACAGCGGCGCATCAATTGGCTATCAGCTGGCTTCACCGTTTGCCGGAGGCCTTGCGCCGATGATTGCGACGGCAATGCTGGAATGGTCCGGAGGAAAATCATGGCCGATTTCGCTCTACCTGGTCGCCACTGCTGCGCTGACAATCGTTTCCGTCTGGCTGGCGGCCGAGACCTATGACCACGACATCGGCCGCGACCGCGTCGCCGAAGATGAAACCGGTCGTCCCGCAAAATGTCCCTGATGTCGACAGCCGCCTTCGATCTGCCAACCTATGCTTTTTCGTGTCGCTAACCTGAGATCTCCTGTTGAACTTCCAGAGGTGGAGCTGCCCTCCCGCGTTTGTCAGATGCTGGGATTGAAGGTGACGGAACTGCGCTCATGGAAGATTCTGCGAAAAAGCCTGGACGCTCGCCAACGTCACACACTGCAGTTTGTCTATTCGCTGATTCTGGACGTACCGGACACAACAGCCGTAAAGGCACCGGAAGAGCTGCAGGTTGACGCTTACCATGAAAAAGTCTTCTTTGACCCCGACCCTGGCAGTCGACCGTTGAAGTCGCGTCCGGTAATCGTCGGCTCCGGACCGGCGGGGTTGCTGGCGGGTTACTTCCTTTCCCTGAAGGGCTATCGGCCAATCATTCTGGAACGTGGACAGGCAGTGAAAGAACGAGTACCTGCGATTCGCCGATTCGATGGCGGTGGTGCACATGACAGGGAAAACAACTACCTGTTCGGAGAAGGCGGTGCGGGATGTTTCAGCGACGGCAAACTAACCTGCCGCATCACTGGAAGCGACGTGGACTGGGTGCTGCGGAGTTTCGTGGACTGTGGCGGCCGACCGTCACTTGTGTACGAACACCGTCCGCACCTGGGCAGCAACAAGCTTCCTCTGATCTGCCGCAACTATCGTCGCCGCATCGAAGCACTGGGTGGTGAGTATCGCTTCGGCTGTCGGCTGGAAGGATTGCGGATTATTGACGGGCAGCTGCAGGGGCTGGAAACCTCGTCCGGGTTCGTCGACACTTCACACTGCATCCTGGCGGTCGGACACAGCGCCCGCGACACATATCGTATGCTGCTGGATGCCGGGCTGCCATTGCGTGCTAAAGCATTTCAATTGGGTCTGCGTATCGAACAGCCACAGTCCGTCGTAAACGACCACAAATACGGACGCCCGGAATACCTGCAGCAGCTGGGAGCGGCCGACTATTCCCTGGTAGCGAAAGGCGAACGAGACCTGTTTACGTTCTGCATGTGTGCTGGTGGCTTGGTGATTCCGAGCATCTCGGGACCAAACACGTTCTGTTCGAACGGGATGAGCAATTCCCGGCACGATACACCTTTCGCCAACAGCGGCCTGGTTGTGACGCTTGAACCGGACCTGTTTGGAAGTTCGCACCCGCTGGCGGGAGTGGAACTGCAGCAACATTACGAAGCGAAGGCTTTCGCGATGACCGGCGGAAATTACACGGCCCCCGTACAGCGTGCTGACGATTTCCTGAACGATCGAACTCCCGCTGTGACTCAGGCGATTCCGTCATCGTATCAGCGAGGAACAAAACCGATGAATCTGGCCGACGTCCTGCCCAGGCCCGTGCTAACGGCCATTCGCAAGGGCCTGCCAGTGATGGATCGGAAGTGGAAGGGACAATACCTGCCGGAAGCCGTTTTGGTTGGCCCGGAGATGCGGGGCAGTTCTCCCGTGCGTATCGATCGGGATCGGGAGACGTGGCAGGTTCCCGGACTGTCGGGCGTTTACCCGGTCGGTGAGGGCGCCGGTTACGCCGGCGGAATTGTCACGGCGGCCGTTGACGGCCTGCGCGCAGCCCGAAAACTGGTTGAGACTTTCACCCAACCGAGTGACGCCTGAGTGAGAATACAGTATTCTTCCGGACAGCCGCTGCCTGCTTCTTCAGCGATGGCGAGACCCCGGAATCACAATTTTTATCTGCCGGCAACATGAACAGACGAATACACGTAATACTGCTGCTGACCTGTTGTGGGCCAGCCGCCCTGTCACAGCAGACCGCCGCTCCGCAGCTGCACGAAGACGCCGTTGCGGCCATCAGCCTGATTTCCGAAGCCCGAGTGCTAAGCACAATCTCATTTCTCGCGAGCGACGAAATGGCCGGACGGGACACGCCCTCACCCGAATTGACGATTGCATCGCAGTACGTGGCCGCTCGATTTCGCGGCGCTGGCCTTGACGGCGGTGGCCCGGACGACAGCTTCTTTCAGACCCATCAACTGGTCACTACCATGCCTCCCGAACAGGGGGCGGTGTTGTCAGAGGTTAATGGCGAGTCTATTGCCCACCGAGGCCTGCTGTCGGGGGGCCCGGACACCATCGACCTTGAATCGATTGTGATGACGGAGGCTGATGCCCTGGCAGCCGACACAGCTGAAATTGTCTGCCTGGACACGTTACACGTACCTCCACAGGCCGCTGAGCGCCCGCAACTGGTCCTGGCCACTGTGGCGCGACGAATCCGAGCGTTGATGGAGAAGCAGACGAAAGTGGTTCTGATTCGGTGCGACGGCGAAAGCATACTTCCGCCGATCGCAGACCGGCTGCCGGAAAAATCATTGTTTCTGAAAGATGGCCTGAAGCCCGAGTGCGCCGTTGTGCTGGTGTCGAGTGACACGAATCCTGTCGGGAAGAAGCTTTCGATTCAGGTGGGTGCACAGCGTCAGGTGCAGAATCCGGTACGCAATGTCATCGGCATTCTGCGTGGCAGTGATCCCGGGCTGTCGGAGGAAGCCATACTGATATCCGCGCATCTTGATCATATCGGCACCCGGTCCTACGGCGATGATCGCGTCAACAACGGTGCCGACGACAACGCGACAGGCGTGACAGCCGTCGTCAGTCTGGCAGATGCCTTTGCCAGTCTGAAGACACGACCACTCCGCTCCGTTGTATTCGTAACGTTCTGGGGCGAAGAAAAAGGCCTGCTGGGGTCCAAACATTTTGTGGACAAACCACCGTGGCCGTTGTCGAAAATCGCTGCCAATATCAACATCGAGATGGTTGGGCGACCGGAAACCGATGCTCGCGAGAAGGCATGGATGACCGGGTGGAAACACTCGAATCTGGGCGCCCTGATGAACGCCGGCTCCCAGCGCATCGGAGTGGAAATATTTAACCGTACGGACGTGGGGGAGATGCTGTATTCACGCAGCGACAACTATTCTTTTGTGAGAAAGGGCGTCGTGGCTCACAGCTTTTCTGCGGGTTCCCTGCATGACGATTACCATCAACCCGGTGATGAGTGGGAAAAGCTGGATATCCCGCATATGACCAGGGTCATCCAGGGCCTGTTTGCCGGAGCACTGTATGTGGCGGATAATCCGGTGGCCCCGGAAGCGTCCGGAAAATAGCATCACCGTTTCCTAGTCAGCTTCGGCGGCATCACGTAGTCTGCGCAGCAGTCCGTCACCTTCCCCAATTCCCTCTGCCACCCTTCACGCGTTCAGATAGATAGTTCGTCCGTGACGTCCGTTCGTATTCTCACACCCGATGAAGTCCCTGATGGGCTGACCGCTCGCGCCGCAAATCGGGAGGGTTTTCAGGCGGAATACCCCTTTGATTCGCACTGGATCCAGATTAACGGGCGACATATCCATTACATCGATGAGGGGCAGGGGCCCGTGCTGTTGATGGTGCACGGAAATCCAACGTGGAGCTTTGCTTGGCGAGGACTGATCCGCAACCTGGCATCTGACTACCGGGTTATCGCCATTGACCATCTTGGCTGCGGGTTTTCCGAAAAACCTCAGGCTGATGAATACGCACTGGAGGCCCACATCGGTCGACTGGTTTCGTTTGTACAGGAGCTTGACCTGAACCAGGTCACTCTGTTCGCACATGACTGGGGAGGGGCCATCGGCATGGGCTGTGCCGGCCGTCTGCCTGATCGATTTCACCGTTTCGTCCTGATGAACACCGCCGCGTTTCGCAGTCGCAGTATTCCGCTGCGAATCGCCGCATGCCGGGTGCCTTTATTCGGAACCCTTGGCATGCGTGCGTTGAATCTGTTTTCTGTGGCAGCACTGCGGATGGCCAGTGAACAGCCGCTTTCGTCCGCCGCCAGAAACGGACTGATTGCGCCGTACAACAGCTGGGCCAACCGTATCGCGGTGAACGAATTTGTGCACGACATCCCGTTGTTTCAGGCACATCGAAGTTACGCGACGCTGAAAGCCGTTGAATACGGTCTTGAGCAGTTTCGAGATTCGCCAATGTTGCTGGTCTGGGGTATGAAAGACTGGTGCTTCAGCCCTGAGTTCTACGACGAATTCTGCGAACGATTCCCCGATGCGGAAAGACACCCCATCGCGGACGCCGGGCATTACGTCTTCGAAGACGCTCATGACGAACTGTTGACGACGGCACGAACATTCCTGCAGCGGACCGCGTAAACATAACCAGTCGGCCTGTCAGCGACCGTAGTCGAGCTCAGTCGTTGATCGTATCCGACGGGGCGTTGGACGAAGAAGCATCCGGTACGAAGTATTCGCCCCCGGCACTCACCGCAGGACCTGTCCGATCTTCCTGATGCGCAGCGTTCCGCAATTCAATGTAGGAGCCGCTCATGAGCCGGTCTTCACGGCCGTCACCGACTTCGATAATGATAGCTGATTCGTTGAACAGTCCCTTCTCTTTGACATTAATGCCATGACACCGAGTCTGGCACAGGCCGCAACCCACGCATTTGTCGGCCAAAACCACGGGAGCACGATAGCCGGTCCCGTCAATCGGTTCGCCGTTCTCGTCTGCGACCGCTCCGACCTGAGTGAATTCAATCGCGTTGTAGCCCGCAGCATTACACTCCTGAACGCACAGGTCGCATTCTTCGCGGCCGGCGAACGGCAGACATGACGTCTGATTGACGATGGCCAGACCCATACGCGCCACCTTCTTTTCGGAGAGCGGCAATGCCCGAATGGCTCCCGTGGGACAGACCTGACCGCAGGCATTGCAACTTGATTCACAGCCCGCCCAGTCTGCCATCACAACCGGAGTCCAAAGTCCCTCAAGTCCCTGCTGAAAACCTTCCGGCTGAAGCACATTGTTCGGACAAGCCTTGAAACACTCGCCGCAGCGAATGCACATTTCCAGAAACTGCTGCTCAGGCACGCTGCCGGGTGGCCGAACCGGACGAAATGCGTTCGGATCTTCAAGATTTGCGCCAAAAGATTTTGTCAGCCCCGTCAGTCCAACAGCACCGGCCACAGCGGCCGCGCTTCCACTGGCCAGCGAGATAAAACCGCGTCTCCCAATTGGCGACTCATGCGTTGGCGGATCGTTTTCGACTTTCAATTCCACGAAATTCCAGCGTTCCACGAACTTTATCGCATGAGTCGGACACACGCCTCCGCAGGATTCGCACATCGTGCAATCCGACGTACGTGTGGTGAAGTCAGGCTTGATCGCATCAAAAGGGCAGATTTCAATGCACTTATTGCAGCTGATACACGACGACTCGACCTTCCGTTCGTTCAGGCGGAACAAATTACTCAACGAGAACACCGCTCCACTCGGGCACACATATTTACACCAGAACCGTGGCCGTAGAAGGCCGAGTGCCAGTACTGCGAAAAACAGAACAATCGAGACAATGTGCCCCACGTTCACTGGCGGAACCAGATGCCAGCCTCGAGTCACACCCGCCTGGACTGGCTCCATCGTGAACAGCAGACCTCGAGTGATGACAGGAATTGCTGCGCAGAACCCGGACACCAGCACACCGCAGCCGGCACAAATCATAGTGCCGGCCAGCAGGTAGTACTTGATATGCACCCACCAGCCGTCGTCGGCAACTCGAAAACGTTGTACGCGATTGGCAATCGCCCAGTCAAACAGATCGATTGTCGTGCCGAGTGGACACAAATATCCGCAGAAACCTCGCGGGATCAGCACACACACGAACAGAATGCCGGCAGCGGAAACCAAAGAAAACACCCAGCTGCGGGCTGCCACGGCAGTTGACAGACTGACCAATGGGTCAATCAGCAGAAATGTCTCGGCCGGAATCCACTGCTTCCGTGCCAGGTCGTCCGAGTAATGGGACGGCCATCCGTTGGGGTCAGTCTCGTGCAGCGCCCAGGCTTCCGTACCGGTCAGAAAGGCGTCGAGGATTTCCGGAGTGATGCCGTCAGGCGATTTGATTCGAAGTGAAGTGTCAGACACTGCGGCGACAACGAAGGCGCCGATCGTCAGTTGGTGCGCGGCCGAAGAACCTTCACTGATGACAAATCGCGTTACCCCGAATTCGAGTCCGTGATCGCCGCCTGGATCGTTCGCCAGTATAATTTCACCGGAATCCTGGTCAATCTTCCGGAACGTCCAGCCGGGTGACACGTATCCCGCAGGTTGAGGCGCCGCACTGTAGGGCCAGCACACGAAAAGGAACAGAACAAGGAAGATCAGCAGACTCACTGCCTGAACAACACGTCGAACGGGTGAAGCCAGCCATGATGCGCCCAGCGAGCGCAAACCTCTCCGGACGTAACCGCGACTCTTCGTGACGCGATCAGACTGCATACCTGCCGGCAGGAATCGGCGGAGCAATCGTCCGGGAAGTGAATGCGATACGAATTCGTCGTCACGAACGGTTCTGAGATACGGGAGGAACCAGTCCAGACGAGCGACGGCTTCAGTGCGGCCTGCATCAAAGGTGGTCAGAAACAAAATCACAGACGTTGCAAACAGCACACACCCTGCGGTCAGTCCGAGGCCTGTGGCGTCGCCAAACAGTGATATCGCGAGCGAAGGTCCGTTCACCGCAGCGGCGCCGACTGCGGCAGAAAACAGTCCCAGAGCGATGGAGAGTGCTCGCAGTTTCATTTCGCCCCTTTCGCCAGCGCCCGGGCTGTCGCATTGACAATGGCCTGAGATGTGATGGTGGCTCCGCTGGTGGCATCGATGCCCTGGACACTTTGTCCGGCAACAAGCTGCACTGTCGTATCAGTCAGCGCCGAATAGAATTGTTTTTCCCGATGCTCGGTGACGCGGACCGATTTCATACGCCCCCTGGCAATGTCGACCTCAATTTCCACCTGTCCGGCATAGCCCGTGCTGCTGTCACGGTAACGACCGTCCGCTACCTGGCTCACGTCAACCTGATCATAAAGTCGAATAGCTTCTATGCTCTCCCGCGCTCGTGCCTTGAATCGCTGCTCGTAATCCTTGTTGCGAAACTTCTTCGAATCGATCACCTGCTGGTAGTAGCCGATGGCTTCATCTGCCATTCCCGCCTGCCTCAATGCGTCGCCCGCCAGAATATACGCCTGATAGTTCGAATTGTATTTCTCAAAAGCCTTCGTGAGTCGCACTGCCCAGTCGATTTCGTCCATATCGCCGAGCAATTTGATGGCCCCCACAGGAAGTGGTTTGCCCCGCAGCATGTCCAGCGCCATGTCTCGGTTACCGAGACGCCAATAACACTCCGCCAGCCGAACGCCGTTAATCCTGCCGACGGAAGGCTTTGCTTTTTGATACCAGAACGCTGCCCGGGCGTAGTCCTGCAGCAGCGTAAAATACATCGTTCCTAACTTCGCCATATCACGTTCAAGAAGTGTCGGAGCATCTTTGTGCAGCGACACACAGTGATGGACCAGCTTGATGCCGGAATGCCATCTGCCCGGGTTTTCGTTGATGACCGACCAGAGGTACTGCCCCATATTTTCCTGGCTGTGCCAACCTTCCGTCGGCGGTTTTAACGGCCATGACAGATCAAGCGTATCGGGATATACCAGCGGCGTCGCGGCAAACCAGGCCGGTGGACTGTTGCCGGCTTCCGCAATGATGGCCCGGATTCTGTCAGGCGGCGGACGATCAGTCGATTCGGATTCTGAAGCTGTTGCTCTTGCGCTCAATGCGTGGCGTTTGCCGTTTCTTGTGACCGTATGCACCACACTGAATGGGTAGGTCCGGGTAAAGGTACGGTCGCCAATCGCAGTTTCAAAATCCACTTCTTTGTCGGTCTCGCGGATCTGAGTAACGGTGCCTTCCAGCTTCGCACCATTCAGGAATTCCAGCGAATCGGTAGCCGCGCCAGCGGGTGGCACAGATGAAGAACATGCCGATACCAGAATCATCACCGACCCGATAATCAGCAACGTTTTGATTCGTGCGGGCACACAAAACATACGCCGCGGGCAAACACCAGCATATTCTGTTTTCGACAGGTGCATGAACATCACGCCGGTTCCGCCTGGAAAAAAACGTGGCGTCATGGATGCGAACTGCCCGCAAGAATAATCGCCGCACAGACTCATCGCGGACGCTGACATCTGCAGGATAATGTATTACCTGCGATATATCTTCCGTGTGACGCACGCTCCCCGCTGAATATGCGGCCGATTCCGCCGGATTCGGCCAAACTCGGCTGAACTCGGGACGGCCTCAGGCAGCGTAGTGAGCGGACTCGTCGCCACCGTGTTTATCCGCCAAAACGGCAGTGGCCCTGGCTTTCTCAAGTGACTGACGCCCCCTGTCACTTAGCTTGTAACAGAGCCCCACGCTGCGGCCGGAGATCTCAAACTTCAGATTGCCGGTGGCGATCAATTGGCCGTGGATGCGGGTGAGATCCGCTGTGGTCAGGCCTTCCAGAGCATCAATTCGTTCCAGCCAGCCATTGAAATCTTCAGTCGCGGCTTTGGCTGCAGCGGCTCTGACTTGGTAGGCTTCCAGCACCTGCAGGTTTTGCGGGTCTGGAGTGTTGAATGGGAATTGAGCGTTCATACCGGGACTTATCGACCCGCGACATTCCGCCTTTCAACCATATGAAGATCCCCATAATGACCCATACGATGGGCGCAGATTACCAGCGGTATCCAACCGACATGAACGTTGTGGCCCTCGGTGAATGCAGTAGAAAAGTCTGATGTCAGACGCAGATTCACCCGGAATTTCGCCGTAGGCGACTCAGTGTCGGCAGGCCACGGTATTCCTGCAATTTATGTTGCACTACCAAAGCAGGCGTCGTCAGACAGTTTGTAACCGTTCGCGAAGTCACCAGCGTCCATCGCTCCTTTTCCCTCTGGCTGAAGCTTCACGATGTGGATACGTCCGGAGCCACAACTCACGAACATGTTTCTGTCCAGTATCGCGATAGCGCCGGGGCGGGAACCGGAAGCAGCGGAGTCGGCGACCACCGCAATCTGTGACAGAATACAGCGAACCGGTTTGCGGCCTGCGGAATGCAGCCAGGTGACGGCCTTCGGCCAGGGTTGCATTGCTCGCACCTGGCGTTCCACCTGCGTGGCCGTCTGCTTCCAGTCGATGATGCCGTCTTCTTTGCGCAACTTTGGTGCCAGAGTGACATGGGACGGATCCTGTGGTTCGAAAACCGCGGTCGCACGATCCAGCTGATCCAGCACGGTCAGGGTCAGTTCTGCACTCAGGTCCGCCAGTCGAAGCATCAGTGTGCCGCTTGTTTCTCCCGGTTGAATGCTCGTTTCCACCTTACCAACCATGGGCCCCGAATCCAGGGCCGGCTCGATCTGAAACATGGTCACGCCGGTCTGTTCGTCGCCCTTCCAGATCGCATACTGAACCGGAGCGGCACCGCGATGTCGCGGCAGTAGTGACCCGTGTAAATTGAAAGCCCCCAGTCGGGGAATTGCCAGAAAGTCGGGCTTCATAATCTGACCGTATGCAGCAACAACAAATACGTCCGCGTTAAGCTCTCGCAGAACACTTAGCGATTCCGGGGTATTCACGCGTTCTGGCTGGAATACCGGAACACCAAATGCTTCTGCCACAATCTTTACCGGATTCACATGCCGATGATGTCCGCGTCCGGTCCGGTCCGGTTGGGTGCAGACCCCAACAACATCGTGTGCTGACGATTTCATAAGAGCACGAAATGACGGCAGAGCGAACTCTCCTGTGCCCAGCAGGGCGATACGCAGCGACATGGTTGTTGGAGTCTCAGATAAAATTGCTGTGCGGGAAACTGCGCCCACGGCAGAGGCCATGTGACACACATCGTGCTGTCTCGCCAACTCAGAGCAAAAGATCGGGGCATGCGGCCAGGACGAGGCAGCCTGGCTGAATTGACGCATCCACGAGACACATCCCGTGTCGACGAACATTACCGTGCTGAGTCAGAAACGGCCAGCCGTTTTCATGAACCGTTCACAACAGCCCAGATGAGAAACCGGCTTCCTGTATGGCGTCGATTCACAGACGGAATCAGGCAGTTTTCCGCTTACAGCGGACGGCAACAGCAAGAACTCTGAGTGAACCCTGCCGTAGCCGAAGATACCGCGGACTCATGGCCTCGATTCAACTTTCTAGCCCCCAGAACCGGTGCCCGTGCGCCACTGCCCGTTTCGGCATTTCGTAAATGACTCTAACCGTTGAACGCATCGATGACATTCACCGTAGCCTGAACCGTCTCAGTGACTCCATTGGTCACCGTGACATCCAGGACGAACGACGGATTGGTCTCAAAATCCAGGTCGGTGCTGTCCACGACCGTCAGGTCTCCGGTGCGGCGATTCAATGCGAAAGTTCGATTCAGTGTCTGTACCGCATTCTGGACGTCGCTACTGGTCGGTGTCCCACTCATCACCTGTCCATTCAGGAAGAATGTCGGTGTCCCCGATACACCCAGAGCACCCGCGTCCGCGATGTCACGATTAACCCGATCAGTGAGCACCTGATCGCTCATGTCCGCATTGAACGTTGTCAGGTTAAGTCCCAGCGTGTTGACAGCGATATCCTCGAAGACCGCCTGCACCTGTTCTGAGGTAAATGAATTATCCCACTCCGACTGACGGCTGAACAACTGGTCGACCATCTGGTCAAACATGCCCTGACGCCCGGCGGCTTCTGCCGCCAGTGCAGCTTCAAACGAATGCTGGAATGGGCCACCTGTGGATGTGTGGAGTGGCAGGTGGCGACGTACAACTACCACGTCGGACGGATTATTAGTCAGTAACTGCTGAACATCCGGATGGCCGGCCGCACATGACGGGCATTGCAGCGACAGGTACTCAACAAGAACAACGGCTGCGGCCGCGTCCCCTTCCAGATGATCGTCCGGGTTCAGCTTCAGCTCACTCGGAAGTGCCGGATCATCAAATTCAAAAATCAACGAATTCCCCGTCAGGGTCGCAGGGATGATC
This sequence comes from Fuerstiella sp., assembly GCA_029245955.1. GTDB lineage: Bacteria > Planctomycetota > Planctomycetia > Planctomycetales > Planctomycetaceae > Fuerstiella. The sequence continues at coordinate 81,144 of JAQWOH010000090.1, forward strand.
TGACCGACGGACGTTCCAGCATTGCTGTTCTCCGGCACGCGGAAGGAATTCTCATTTCCCGGCGGTGAGATAATTTCCGTCAGACTGTTAAACCTCACATAATTGGCCACTTCGGGAACTGTGCCGGATGTGTAGTTAACAAGTGGTACATCGGTAAGTGCGCTGGAATTTGTCACGAGTCCGGCCAGATTAAAGACCGGTGTGTTGTTGATCGCATCAACTACTGTCATACCGGTACCAATCACATATCCAAACACGGTGTGAGGCACGTTATCAAGATTGCTGGTTACCCCTGTGCCGTCATTGTTGACGGTGTTGATAAACCACTGCCCCGTGAAACTGTTGATGTTCGAATTCTGTGCTGTGGACAGCGTACCTCGCACATTCGAATTCAAAGGACTGGCCTGACTGAATTCATTCGGTGGAGCAGCGAAGCTGGCAACATTCTGAACAGTACTGCCGTCACTTGTGGTGAAACCTCCGCCCTGAATGATAAAGTTCTCAATATTTCGGTGCGAAAATGAACCGTTGTTTGCGGACAGATTATTAAGGAATGCGCCCACAGTGTTAGGAGCATCTGTATCTAAAAGTTCAACATCCCATGCACCCAGGGTGCTGTCAAACCGGACCACCGTACCCTCAGACAGATGCACATTCACACTCTCAAACACTTCATCGTTCTGAGCGTTAATGGCGCGCACGTTCAGCGTGTTAGCCCCATTATTGGCCTCGTCATGCGTCAATGTAACGTTCAGTGTCGCGTTTCCGGAGTTATCGGCAACGACACTACCATCGTCGAACTGGCCGTCTCCGTCCACATCGACATCAACGATGGCCCCAGCGCTGGTTATGACGTCAATACGAAAACCCGAAGCGTTCGTGACCAAAGTACCATTCGACTGAGTTGCTTCATTACTGGTGACATCCAGTGACAGTGAAAGCGGCTCCGATACCGTGGCAAGATTGTTGAAGAACGTATCTGCGGTGTTGCTTAATGTCAGCGCTCCGGTGACAGGGTCATTCAGTTCGCGGGCGCGATCTTCAGCGCTGACAGTACCGGACTCCATTCGGCGTTGTCTCATGCGGCCCGACAGAACGGTTGACGACTCAACTTCAGCGCCGTCACGACCTGCGCCGGTGTTGAGCCTGAGATGCGAAAACTGACTGGCATTTTCAATCACAACAAGGTCATCATGCCCCTGTGTGTGAATCCTCGCACGGCCCGAAACGGTCGTTGCGTCGATCATCACAAAGTCGTTGCCGATACGCGTTCGGGTACGCAGCCGATCGCCGACTGTAGAACTCATCATGACCGTATCATCAGCACCATGGCCTGTCGTGACAGCCGCATCGTCGCCCACCGTCACCATATCCAGCACAACAGCATCGTTATGTCGCCCTGTAACGATCGACAAGTCGTCTGCAATGCTGGTGCCGGCAATTCGAACGGTGTCATTGTGCCGCCCGGTCCTGATTCTCAGGTCCCGGTTGACGGTGACGCCATCCACGTTCACGGTGTCGGCACCATTCGACGTTCGAATAATCAGGTCCGTCCCCACCGTCGTGCTCTCGAATCCGATACTGTCGTTGCCGCCCTGAGAGGCGACTGTCGCGCGTCCGGCAATCATTATGCCTTCGATAAACAGCACGTCGTTACCCTGTCCCAGTTGTACAAAAAGGTCATCCGTAACAGTGCTGGAGGCCGCAGACGCCACGAAGGCTGTATGCGCTCCATTCACCGTTGTGTCGTCTCGCCCCCGAACCACAAGATCACCGTTGACGACCACAAGGTCCACGGAATTACTCTGATCGTCGCCAGTCAGAACCAGATCGCCACCGCTGCTGACTGCTGCAAGCACATTGCCCGCCAGCAGAGTCCGCGTTTCAAGGCACTCAGCGGCCATGGCAGACCCACGTAGTTGAATGTTGTGCGTTTGCAGACGGCGACGGGGATGAGAACGGTGGAACAGTGCTCTGAGATCAAACATGGAACAACAAACTCCCAGGGCCAGGATGGTGGTTACGTGCATCGTTTTACAAAATTGCGAGCCTTGGCAGACACGTGCGGTTTGACCGTGCGTTGCATCACTCAACAAATCTGCGAAGCGGTTATCATCAACTGACGATCATAATACCGAAACCTGGGCACGGCACAGCAAATAAAAGGATTACATAGCATGGGGGGCGACAGGGGCACCTCCGGGTCGCCACTACCGTAAAATCCGTTTGTTCCCGAACGCCTCAAGGTTCCCAGTCAGCGGATTGCTTTTGAATTGTGCAATTGATGGACGGTCGGCACCTCCCAAAAAAGTGATACGCTGGACAACGGTTTGTTTTCGGCGTGGATTGGCATGGAATCTGCCTATATGGACCGCTTGCCAAACGAACGTCTGGGAGCTTTGCCGGTTGAGAAATTCGCTGCCGAACGACCGACAGACTGGTGTGGTTCTGACATTTCGCCCGATTTTGTGGGCGGACTTGTGTTCAGCTGCGCATCCGCATCGATGTCTCCGTTCGTTTGGTTCACTGATTTGCGTCAACAGTCAGGTTGACGACGCAATCCATTCGGGCTAACAGAAATTTCGTGCCAACACCGAGCGGGAACAGCGTACACCGCAGCCATCACGACCGCACAGAAGCATTTTAGCCACAACAGCATCAAGCGAAGCTTAATTTGAACAACGTCACCGCCCAAAAACCATGGTGACCGAAGCCGCTCGAAATGTGCTCTACAGTCCGGCGAGTTGAGCGTCAGCATCGCCGAAGTCTTCGAGTGGCAAGCCCATCCGGTTCACAATTGACAGATACAGGCTGCAGAGTTTTCTGTTGTCGTCGCCGGCGTCGGTGTAATCCAGAACTCGTCCGGTCGCGAGCTTCCCGCCAAGTCCGCCTACGGTAAGCAGCGGCACCTTCGAGGAATCGTGTTTGCTGCCCGACCACATGTTGTTGACAAACAGCAGGCAGGAATTGTCCAGCACCGTGCCCGCAGCTTCGGGCATTTGATCCAGCCGGCTGGACAAATAGGCCAGCTGGCTGCAGTAATACTGCGACACACGTTCCCAGTCATCAGACCGGTCGTTGTGGGAGGCGGAGTGGTGTGCATTCCGTACATCGAGGAATGGATAGAACAGCCCGGAAATGTCACGACACAGCAACAGCGTGGCAAAACGAGTCTTGTCCGTCTGAAAGGCAAGGGCGATGATGTCGCACATCAATCGCATGTGTTCCCGAATGTCTTCGGGCAATCCGTTATCGGGACGGGGCATCGTGACCGCAGATCTGCCATCAGCCTTCAGGCGGTCCATAGCCCTGTTCTGATCGGACCGGAGTCGTTCGATTCGTTTTTCCACTTCACGCACACTGGTCAGATATTCGTCCAGCCTGGTTCGGTCGCCTGCGCTGGCCGACCTGCTGAGACTCGCGGCCTGCTCCCTGACTCGGTCGAGCACGCTTTTGTTGCGGCGATTACCGCGATTGTCGAACAGACTGTCAAATGCGAGTGACGGATACACTTCCATGGGAACCGGCGATGTTGCATTCTGCCAGGAAATATGCGAACTGTAAGCCATCGAGAAGTTTGTCTCGTGGTAGCCGGTAATTGGCTGTTCACAGCCAAGCACAATGCTGGGCTGAGCCGTCTTCTGGCCCAGATGATTTGCCAGCAGTTGGTCCACGCTGATACCGCCCCCCAGCTCGGCCCCTTTCTGCAGGGCCGCGCCAGAAAGAATGTTTCCCGTTTGCCCCGGATGAATGCCGACACCTGTGGCATTTTTATTGAACAGCCCGGAGACGACATTCATCTTCGTCTTCAGTGACTCCATAGGTGTCAAACTTTTGCTCAGCTCCATATTGGAACCGGCGCCCCGGGCCCACCAATGATCCGGGTGGACGCCACAGGCCATGAACAACACCGCGAACCGCTGTGGGAAAATGTCGTCCTCAGCACTGGAAGAAGGATCCAGTCCCCACACCGGAATCGACTCCAGCCAGGGCAGAGCCATCGTGACTCCTGTGCCCTGCAGCAACGTACGTCTGGAGAGATTGCGGCGGGCGGAATCGTTCACGTTAATCATCGTTAATGGCTCCGGGATCGTTTCCGCTGACATCGCGTTTGTTCAGAAACTGAGAACTGTTCACGATACTTTCGACCAGACTGCTGAAGCGAAATTCATCGATTTCCAGCTGCGTCCGCATTTTCTGAATGAGCAGGTTATCCGAAAGGATAAGGCTGCGGCCGAGTGCATAAGATAACAGTTTACGACACAGATTATCCAGAAATTCGTCCTGGCGATGCTGACGAAGGTAGCCTCTCAGATCGGCCAGTCCGGTTCCCTCGCCCCCGCCGGGAAACGTCGCAGTCGTACAGACGGGCCGACCACCCAGATCGTTGTCACGACGTTCGCCCACCGGACCATAACCTTCGAAAGCCAGCCCAATGGAATCGAAACGGTCGTGACAACCCGAGCAACTTTTGTGTTCACGATGGCGGGCCAGCATGTCCCGCAGGGTCAGATCGCCGAGCTTGGACTCATCGGCGGGAAGTTCCGGCACATTCGAAGGCGGCGCTGGGATCTGTTCTCCCAGCAATCGTCGCACCACCCAATAGCCGCGTTTTACAGGACTGGTCCGTAGTCCCGGTGCGTTTTTGGTCAGAAAAACCGACATGGGTAACAGGCCGCCTCGGCCATAGTCAGCGGCATCATCGATCCGAGCCCAGTGTTCATTCGTGACCAACCCGGCAGGAGTCTCTATTTCATAATGTTGCGCCAAAACCGGATTGACGAAGGTGTGACGGCCGTACAGAAATTCAAGTACGGAACGATCGTTCTGTGCGACGTCAATAAAGAATCGCACGGGTTCATCAAACATCGCCTTGCGCAACTCATCGGTGAACTCAGGAAAGCGTTCCCGATCAACCGCGTTGTGCTGCTCAAAACGTCGGAAGTCCAGCCAGTTACCAACGAACTCTGTAGCAAAACCCCGCACTCGTTCATGTTGCAGCATTCGTCGGGTCTGAACGGCCAATGCTTTCGGACGCCGCAGATATCCCGTTGTTGCTGCCTCCAGCAGCGTGGCATCCGGCATGCTGGACCACAGAAAATAACTCAGTCGACTGGCAAGTTCGTCATCGTTCAGCGGCCGACGGCCCTGTCCTGAACCGCCCAGATCCAGCCGATAGCAAAAATAAGGTGACATCAGCACAGAAACGATCAAATCCTGAATTGCGTCTTCGTGGTCCAGGCCGTCATCCATGCGCAGTGACGTGTAGAACGCGATCAGGTCGTGACGTTCGGCGGCCGACAGCCTGCGGCGATACGCTTTCGCAGCGAAGTCGAGTGCCGCCCGCAGTTGAGCGGGTTCCGCGGCCTCCCGGGAGTCTTCTACCCAACGGATCTGCTGGTTAATATTCTGAAAATAGTGTTCAATGGCCCCCAGCTCTACGTCTCCACCACCGTTCTTGCGAGCCTTGTTCAGATAGACGCCTGCCAGTCTTTCAATCATGTGTTCGCTTTGAGCGTTCCTGTCTTCCGGACGGGCAAAATCAAATTCCGGATCCCGCATGAACCGCGAGTCGGTCCGTTCGAACCACAGAAAGCCCGCGTACTGTCGCGCCGGAGCAGATGCAATGAAGTCAAGCTGTTGCCAGAGACTGTCGATTTCACGTCGTTCCGACTCGTTCAGCAAAAGCTGGTACAACGGTTCATCGTCGCGAAAATAGCCCATCATGCTGTGAAAGCCGGCGCTCAACAAACGTCCTTTCTCTCCGTCCTGCTTCTTCGCGTCTTCAACATATCCGCGCCCTCGCTCCGAAATATAAAACGCGTCCGGAAACACGCTGCAGAAGCGTCTGACAGATTCCTCATGACGTGTGCGGGCTTCTTCTGCATCCGGCACCAGAAGCGCTGCGGCGAGAGCGGCGTCAATCCGCGAGCGGGGCTCTGCAGGCGGGGCCGGCTGGTCGGACTGAATTATCGCCACCAGCGCAGCCGGATCAACGTTCCGTCGATGCGTCGCATATTGACGGTTTCTCCAGAGCACAAACGGCTGTGAACCTTCGTGCACCTGTTCGATGTGCAGATGGTCGAAATCTCTGACCAGCCTGCTGCGCACCTGCACGACAAAGTTCCGCATCTCTTCGCAGTTTCCACGCACCGCGTCTCGCTGCCCTGTCGCCGGGAGCTGTTGCCACATTTCTCGAAGTATCGCCACGGGGCCAGCGGATATCTCTGCATCGTCCAGTACTGAGCAGATCAACCTGAGATATTTCGCGCTAAGCCCGTTTTGCGTGGCGACATCGTCCAGAACCATTCCGGCGTTCCCGAGATCCTCGCGATGCCGATATTGCCATGCCGCCTGAAAATAATCAGCGTAGTCGGTGGGCTGCTTCTGATAGAACTGAATAATGCGTTTCACGCAGTATTTGTCTCGGTCCGTGTCGGTCACAACCGGGTGGGGAGCGAATGCAATGCCTTCAGGGGCCAGCACGAGATGTTCGACGACCTGTCGCGCCGCGCCCAGATATTTATTCAGCAGGGCTGGTGACATCGCCAGTGATTCACCTGAGTTATCGAAGCCCGCCTCGTTGGCCGGGTCCACAGGAAATGTTTTCGTTGGTCGAATATCAATGCCAGTCAGATCCCGAATGGAATAGTTGTATTCAGCGTTGCTGAGTCTGCGCGCCAGCACCGGGCCGGGGTCGCCGGCGTTCCGCGCTGCCTCAACTTCGCGGGCCGCTCTGATCCAGTCGATCACCGACTGCCGAGTGCCTGAATCTGGCAGCTGGTCCGAGTCCGCAGGAGGCATCTCACTCGCTTCAAGCCGTTCCAGCACTATGGCCCAGACCTGATGATCTTGCGCCACAGCCTGGGGCGATAAGTACGAAGTCAAATCAAGTTTCGCTTCCGGTTCATCGCTGCCGTGGCAGTCCAGACAATACGTTTTCAGGAACGGCACAACGGTGCTGCTGAATTGAATATTCAAATCGTCGTCAGCCGATTCAGCAGGTGTACCGAACGATACGGCCAGCCAAGCTGTGGCCATTAACGCAGACTGAAGAAAAGTGCGATAACTGCTCACTGTCGATGCGACATCCTGTTTATAACGTGCTGTAAAACGACGACAGACTCAATGCCATTGATCACGATGCCACGGGGCCTGACGTCCGGGGAACGACACGGGTCAGCGAAACACCCTCGATTGACGGACACCAGTATGTTTCGATGTGCTCAATGACTAACTCGACGCCACGGGCGTGGCTGACAAACGGTTTATCTCGCGGATCATACAGCGCGTCCGTCAGATCGCGACACAGAACAACATTCTTGCCCAGATACTTCTGCTGACGAATGCCAAACGGCCGCCCCAGCACGCACATGTTGGTGTGCACACCCATCAGCACGATGTTGCACCGCCCTTCCTGTTCCAGAAAGTTGAAGATCTCCTGCCCGTTGTCACTAATGCCGTCGTATCCGATGATCTGAATTTCGGGATGCTGGTGACGATCGGTTGGGACATGCGGCAGACCGACAGGGTCATCGCAGCCCGTCACTTTCGCTTCGCCACGTTTGATATCATCGACGATCGGCCACGGGCCTTCGTGTTCACTGTTGTGATAGCACCAGCTCTGAATGGGCACCGGAGGCAATGCCGGACGTGCCGACTTCATACGTTGACGGTAAGGAGTGTCTTCGTAATGCTTCATACCGCTGCTCGGTGCGTGAATGATCGCCACACCGTGGTCGCGTGCCAGGGACACAACTTCGTTCATGCGAGGAGCCATGCGAGAAACTCGCATGGCCGCCAGCTTGCACGGATGATCGGCCCACATGTCGCAGATAATGATGGCTGTCTCGGACGCATTCCACTGCACGGTTTCTTCGACGACGCGCACATCCTGCGCCTTCTTTTCACGACGTCTCCACGCCACCGCCAACTTTCCCGGCACGTCCGGAAGAGTACGTGTTGAATCGTTTTCAGAGGCGGTGGCCATTCCGGACAGGGCCATTTCGGACAAGGCCATAACGCCCGCCGTCCGTCCTGCGGCAATCATGGAGGCACGCCGAGTCAACAAAGTCTGCTGGTCCATAACGAATCTCCCTTTGTGTGATTGTTCTTCCTGGTCAGTGACGGTTGTCGTCAATCATACCAAACCTGACTGCCACATTCAAAAATTGAATCACATCGCCATTTAAATCCTGTGTCCGTTGCCGGATTCAATACACCTGCAGAGTGTCTGATGTCAGCTGTATTTTTCGCGAAGAATCCGTGCGGCTGCAACTTCGTTCTTCAGCTTTGTGTACACCTCGTCCACATCCACTTTGGCCGCAGAACCAGGGGCGAACCCGCATTCCGGATTCAGCGTGATCCGTTGCGGGGCGACGTGCTCTAAAGCCTGCTCGACGCGAGAGACAATTGTCTCGGCAGAGTCAATCTCACCGGGCAACGTGCTGACCACGCCGAGGCCGATATCAATGTTTTCCGGCAACTCCCGCAGAACCGACATTTCCCCGGAGCCAGGAGTCGTGAACTCCATCGTGATGTGTCCCACGTCGAGTTTACGAAGTTGCTGCATGATCGGATCGTAGCTGCCCTGATGCTGTGCTTCCCCTCGCGCTCTCGCTCCGGCTCGGCGACAAAGATGAACGGCAAGGCTGACATCATCGAAATCCGCGACAACCTGATTATCCATATCCACCGCGAAATCAGCTGCCTGGTCCGGGTGGTCGTAACCGGCTCGCACCTCCGGGTCGACAAACAGACACAGATGCGGGTCGTCGACCTGAATAATCGACACCCCTTCTGCTCTGAGCAATTCAATCTCGTGCCGCAGAATCGGTACACAGTCGCGCACGAAGGCCTCGCGCGACGGATAAGCCTTCGCCGACGCCACCGGATCCCACATACGCTCCCCCAGCAATGCCGGAGCCGGCAGTGTTGCCTTGATCTGTCGAGTAGTGAGCTGTTTCAGGAAGGCGACTTCTTTCGCAATGAAGCCGGGTTGCCTGGGCGTCAACCGATCAACCACGACTGTCCAGGGGCGGCCGTCCGCCGGATTCAAACTAAGTTCGAACCCATGTGCCAGTTCCGCGATAACCCCGATGTATGACTTGCGCCACCATTCACCATCCGAGATCACATCCAGTCCCGCCGCCTCCTGCAGTGCGACAACGGATCGAATCGCCGCTCCCATCAGCCGTTGATAGTCATCGCCTGTGTGCAGACAATCGTCAGCAATCAGGTCCTTCACGAACTCCGGTCGTGGCATTGAGCCGATAATTGACGTCGGGAAGAGAATGTTTTGTGTCATCGTTAGTCTCCTTCTTGACAAGTCGGTGTTCCGCTGTCGCCCGTGGCATAATGTCGCCGATGTATCCTCAGACCGTAGAGATTACGTCGTAGTAAGATGCCGCTCGGTCCAGAACTGTCGCGCATATTCGAAGTCCTGCTGTGTATCAACTTCGATGTATCCGCCAGGGGTGTCGACGTGCGTCATTTGTCGCCCGGATTCGATCATGTCCTGAAGCAGATGAATCAGATAGGCTTTCTCGAAGAGCTTCGCCTCGCGGTACGGTTTCCCTGAAAATTCTTCTCGACGCGAACAATAGGTCTGTTGCAGCATCGCGGCTCCGTCCGTCGAAAATTTTGCCAGGCCGATGAATTCGCCCCATGCCGCCGACTCGGGGATCTCACGGTGAACACGCGTGATGCGTCCGTTTGATACCGTCACTTTTTCAGCGTCATCACTGGGATGTTCTGATCTGTGTTCGTAGCGCGTCAGCCAGCCCGTATCGACACCAAGCACGATGTCGCCATCATTTCGGGCCACGGCTTCGACGATTTCCGGAGTAAACAGAACATCGGAGTAACAGCAAAGAAATGGTTCGTGCATCAGGTCTTCTGCATACATCAACGAGGCGAGGATGTTGTTATTGGCCCAGTTGTCGTTGTGGCGGAACGTGAATTCCGGGTAGGCCTGCTGAACCTTCTCGATGCGGTAACCGCCAATAAACGTAATATCTTTGATGCCGTTCTGGAAAAATGCGTCGACGGCCCAGTCCAGCATCCGCTGTCCGGCCACTTCCGCAAAACACTTGGGGGTATCTGCTGTGGTCGGCATAAGTCTGCTGCCACGTCCTGCTCCGATGATGATTGCCCTCATGAGGTCGGTTACCTTGATTTCTTTTCAGTGTCTTATCCGGACCAAAAACATGTTCCGGTCCGCGTTTGTGCAGCTGAATTCCTCTTCAGCTATGTTGTCTGCCGGACAACTCGTCACGTGGCAGTTGTACGTGTCTCAGGTGATGCGCTGACATTCCACAGCAGCCCTGCCGCGATGGCGGCGCCCACCGCCCACGCGGCCCACATGAAGATGGCCTGTTCCCACCCGTACATATCCAGTGTCCTGCCCGTAAAATAGTCGCCACTGGCCGCACCAACGTATCCCATGCAGTTCACAAACCCGGCGGCTGCCGCGGATGTTCCCTTTCGTGCAAGGTCCGCCGGTGCAGTACCGACCAGCAAAACCTGTGGTCCGTAAATACAAAATCCGATCATGACCAGCAGTACCATGGTCAGGGGGACGCTGGTCCTGGCCACTGTGTCATAGGTCAGACTCAACAGTGCCAGCGCGATCAGAAGAATGCAGGTCACCGGTGCTCGACGGCTGCCGAAAAAGCGATCCGTGGCCCAGCCGGCAAGATACGCACCGGCAATGGCCCCCAGCGGAAGAACGGCGTATTTCAAGGCGGCTTTGCCCACGCCGGTTTCCTGAACTTCTTTCAGATGCGTCAGGCCCCAATCCAGAAATCCATAGCGGCAGGCATTCAGCAATCCCAGAGCAATGCCCAGGATCCACAGAGACGGATTGGTTATGGTCAGCAGGAAGTTTTCCTTAACGGAATTTTGTGGATCGTTTCCGGACACCCTGACAGAGGATGACGGACTGGGCGGATGTACGGCAGGAAAGGAATTCGCTGCATCCTCGTTTGTAGGTTCCGTCCCGGGACCGGCATTGTCGCTGTCCTGTTCCGCTGCAACGGGCCGCTCTTCCAGAAACACCAGCATGATAACGGCTGACGCAACCATAATGCCGGCAGGTACAAACATCGCTCCGCGCCATCCCAGATAGCTGGCGGCCTGACCGGACACCACGTAGGTCGCCACAGCCGTCACCTGATATCCGGTTCCAATAAGGCCGATGACTTTGCCGCGGCGACTTACCGGAATCCAGTTCGCCAGCACTCGGACACACGGAGTCCAGCCCAGAGATTGTGAATATCCGTTACATGCCCACATGAAAATCAGAAAATACAGAGCGGTGCCGAATCCAAACAGCACATTCAGTAGTGCCGTTCCAAACATGCCGATCGCCAGCAACTTTCGCGGAGCAAGTTGTTCCGAAAACTGGCCGTTGATCAACTGCCCGATCGCGTATGCAACTTTGGTGGCGCCAAGAATATAGCCGATCTCTGTCGCGGTCAGGCCCAGCCCGCCCGCGTCAACCGATTCCTTCAAACCCGGAACTGCTGCAGAAATATTTGTGCGACAGAAATAGAACGCTCCATACGTGAACCATACTGTCCACAGCAGCGTATTTTCCCCGGGCTGTGCACGAAACACCTGCTGTTTGGCGGGCGACAAACTTGTATCGGACACAGGCGGCATTTCATCTGGTGGGACGGCGGGAACAGTCAGGATGAACGATCCTGCACCGAAAATCAACTCGCCACACGCGTCGGAGTCGCATATCGAGCGGCATCGAACGTGCCGTTGAGTTTTCCGGACAACCATTCAGCATGCAGAGGATATGGCTGAAACAGTCAACGTGGCCAACTCAGTGGCCTCGGTTCTTTGGCCTTTCCTGCATTTGTTCAGCGAACGCCTTCCCGCAGTGCGATCGGCCGGACAGAATGAAAGGGCAATCGAATGCATTGGTCCGGACGCATGCAGCAACCGCGTCCGGACCACATATAAGCTGACGCGCAGGCGGGGCCGACCAGAGCGGAGGATTTAATGCGGTGGATACATACGATTCTGTTCATGACTGTCGCCTCGTCTGCGTGCGGCGCGCCACCGAACGTGTTGTTCATTGCCGTTGACGACCTGCGTCCGGAACTTGGCTGCTACGGTCGGTCTGTCCATTCACCCAACATCGATCAACTGGCCCGAGAGGGAACATTGTTTGAACGAGCGTACGTGCAATGTGCCTTATGCATGCCGTCACGAGTGTCCGTTCTGACAGGTCGCCGCCCTGACACAACCGGCGTCGTCGATTTCAGTGTACGGTTTCGAGATATCCTCAGCGATGTTGTGACGCTTCCCCAGCACTTCAGACACCATGGTTATCACGCGGCGGCCTTCGGGAAGATATTTCACAACAATGACCCTGTGTCCTGGAGCGAACCGCTGTGGAAATCCAATCGTGCTCAATATCACACTGAGTTCGGGAAGCAGGTGCTGAAATGGATCGGCGAAGATCATCGGCGCCTGACATATGTCTGGGACCTGGGCGACGGCATTACCAAAACGAAAAGGCCGGGCGGCCTGCCGTGGGAGCATCCGGACGTGCCGGATAACGCACTGAAGGATGGACACATCGCCGACGCTGCCATCTCACGAATGAAAGAACTGTCACATGAACCATTTTTTCTGGCAGTTGGGTTTCACAAACCACACCTTCCGTTCATTGCCCCGAAGAAATACTTCGATTTGTATGACAGGGATAGGATTCCTCCGGCTACAAATTCGTATCCTCCTCGAGACACACCGAAATTCGCGACCTACAACTGGAACGACCTGCGGCACTACTACGGGATTCCCGACGTTGGACCGGTGTCTGAGGACCAGGCTCGCGACCTTAAGCACGCCTATTATGCATGCGTATCCTATACCGACGCCCAGGTCGGACGTCTGCTGCAGGCGCTGGATGCAAACGGCCTGAGCGATAACACGATCGTCGTTCTGTGGGGTGATCACGGCTGGCAATTGGGGGAACACGGGATGTGGGACAAACATTCAAACTTCGAAACGTCAACCCACGCTCCGTTGATCCTGCGAGTACCAGGCCGGAAGTCAGGAAGAACGAACGCCCTGGTGGAATTTGTCGACATCTATCCCACGCTGTGTGAGTTGTGCGGCCTGCAGGCGCCCGACGGGCTGGAAGGTCACAGCCTGGGCCCTCTTATCGAGGATCCAGGTCTGCCATGGAAAGCCGCCGCCTTCAGTCAGTTTCGTCGAGTCATCCCTGGCTACGGCAAAGTGGGTCGCGGCATGGGATATTCGATGCGTACAGACGATTATCGGTTTACGGAATGGCAGGTGCCGGGGACCAGCTTTCGAGCGTATGAACTGTACGACCATCGTTCGGACCCGGATGAAAACATCAACCTGGCTGTTTCAGCCAAATATGAAGACGAGGTGACCGAGTTGTTGAAAAGGCTGAAGGCCGGCTGGAAAGCAGCGCTTCCCTGATGGGGACATCGTTCCGGTCTGTCGCAGGAGTGTACACTTCAGCTAATGCCAGACCACCTGCAACGTTCCACCTGTTTCGGCCAACAACAGTCTGTCTCCAGCGATTGAGGGAGCACTTAAACATGATCTGTCCGGGAACGTTTTTCAGAGCACTGACGATTGCAACCATCAGCTGGACACAAACAGCGATACCTGCTCAGCAAACACCGTCCGCCCGCACCGTGCTGGTTGATGGCCGAATTCTGACCATGGATGGACAGGACCAAATTGTTTCGGCTCTGGCCATGCATGACGACCGGATTCTGGCGGTCGGCACCGACAACGAAATCCGAAAGTTTGTCGGCGCCAACACTGACGTCATCGAACTCGGTGGCAGGATGGTGATTCCGGGAATTATTGCGGCTCACTGCCATGCGGTTGGTGTGGCACGAAACGTTCTTCGACAACCTCACGTTGAATTGTTATCAATCGCCGAGGTGCAGGCATGGATTCATCAGCGTGCGAAGTCCGTACCGGCCGGAGAATGGATTCGAGTGCCGCGTGCGGATATCACCCGACTGAAAGAACGGCGACATCCAACCACGGAGGAGTTGGACGCTGGCAGCAGCACGCATCCTGTCATTTTCACAGCGGCGCGCAAGGCCGCTTTGAATTCGCGGGGGCTGGATGCCATTGGCGTCCGACAGCCGCGGCCTTCCGTTCCCGATGGTCAGGTTATCGTTGATTCTGACGGCAGGATACGCTTGATCTCAGGCGCGAATGCGCACCTGCGAAACCTGATCCCGTCGGAATCACATTCACGTGAACAGATTCAAGTGGCTCTGCAGAACGTGCATCGGCATTATAACGCCGTTGGTATCACAAGCATCTTCGAACGCGCGGGCGGCATCGACGATTTTCTGCAGTATCGGGAACTGCACGCTGCAGGAAAACTGTCGGTTCGCATGACCCAGACGTTTCGTTCAGGATTTCGGTCGGCAAAAGACGTGGCAGCATATACGGATAAACTAGGGATGACCACGGGCGACGGCGACGACTGGGTCCGCGTCGGACCGCTGAAGATAACGGCCGATGGTGGTATCCACTGGGGCAACACCTATCTGCGTGAAGCCTACGGTGAAGATCGCATTCGCTTTTATGTGCATCGGGATCCTCGCTATCGTGGAGATTTGAATTACTCGATTCCACAAATGACAGAGATCTTTCGAGAGGGTCACCGATTAGGCTGGCAGTGGTGTTGCCACGTGACCGGCGACGCGGGCGTCGACGCCGTGCTGGATTCTCTGGCAGCCGTCCACCGTGACCATGAAGATATCGCAACACGACGTTTCAGCCTGACTCACGCCTATTTCCCCGCGCTGGACTCAATCGCTCGTGCGAAGAAACTGGGCGTGTGCGTGGACACACAGCCGTCACTGTACTTCAAGGATTCAGCAGCGATTGCGGAGGTGTATGGTCGCGACTGGGCTGCTCGGTTTATCGGGCTGGGTGACTGGATTCGCGGAGGTGTGCCAACCGCAATCGCCGGTGATCACATGATGGGACTTGACCCCAATCGTTCGATGAACGCCTACAATCCATTTTTAATGCTGCAGGTGGCCGTGACGCGTCGGAACCGTGAAGACAATGTCTACGGCGAACATCAACAAATCAGTCGACTTCAGGCGTTGAAGTGCCTGACCACCAATCCGGCTTATCTGTCATTTGAAGAAGACACGAAGGGGTCGCTGGAGCCGGGAAAACTGGCGGACCTTGTGATTCTGGATCGCGACTACCTGCAATGTCCGGAAGACGAAATCGCGAGTATAAGCGTCGAGCGATGCATGGTCGGCGGTCGTTCTGTATTTGTTCGAAGGTGAGCAAAAACGTATCTGCGGCACGGTTACGACCTGGCCACGAGGCATTGCCGTAATCTGACACAGCGTGTGCATAGACGCACGCGTATCGTGATGAGCCTGCTGATTTAACGGTGGCGGGTCGTCGTCGCATGGTGAATGGAGATCGATTCACAGCAACCGTCAACTGTCCCACATAAGGGAAAACGTTCAGGTCTGACGATTGCCCGCGGCGAATCGCCATGTTGGAAATCGATTCAGCAGAGGAATCTGTGGATTAATGCCGATTTAATCCCTAAACTGACCGCTGTTGGTCAGCCAGTCTGGCCGATCCCGCCTGAGCCTAGTTATCCCGCCTGAGTTATCCCGCCATCGTCGGCATCTCTCCCTCCCCGCCGACACAATTCTGAACAATCATGTCAATAACCGATCAATTCGTCGCGTTGCGGTGCCGCAACGTTGTTCGAAGACGTTTTGCGTTCTTTGTGGGGGCGTCCGCCCTGACGCTGAGCTGTGTTCTGCTTCTTACCGGAGCCGTCGATCGAAGCATCGGACCTGTTGAAGTCGGCCTGATGCAGCTTGAGTCTTCGGTGTTCAATGCTGAAATTGAGCAGCAAGGAGTGATTGAACCCTATCAATCCACAGAGGTTCACTCAGATTGCTATTGGACCACCACCATTCTGAGCATGGTGCCGGAGGGCACATGGGTGCAAAAGGGGGACGTGGTTTGCGTGTTCGATTCATCGGATGTGGAGGACTACGCCCGGAGTCGTGAAATCCTGCTGATAAAATATCGCGGCAGACTGGACAACGCTCTGCACGATCAGCAGATGCTGAAGACGACCAATGAGCGGCGACTGGAGGCGGCAGAATTTGCAGTGGAAACGAACACGCAGAATCTCCTTGAGTATACGGAATATACGTTTCCACAGCAGCTGCAGAAAATGGAACAGGATCTGTCGATGCTGTCGCAGGAGATGCAGTTGTGCAATGACAGCGTGCAACAGACGGAGAAGTTGTGGGTTATGGGCCTGGTGGCTCGGCAGACGATGCAGTCTGAGGCTTTCGAACTGCTGGAGAAGAAGCAGAAGTACAACGAGCTTGACGCGAGTCTGCGATTCCTGACCGGGTTTACACACGAACGCAGCGAGCTGCGTCTGGAATACCAAAAGCGAGACGCCGAACGTGACCTCATTCGCACAAAGATTAAGAACGGCTTTTACACCACAAAAGCGACGTTGACGACTTTGTCATACGAACGCACGTTGAGGATCTACGAGCGGTATCATCGCAGAGCGATGGACAGTATTAAGGGCTGTACTCTGCGGGCTCCCTGTGACGGGCAGGTTGTGTACGGCAACTCATGGTATTTGAAGAGTCGCGGAATTACTCAGGTGGAAGAAGGCGGACGCGTTAGATACCGCCAGAAGATTTTTGAGATCCCGGATCACGGTCGTTACAAGGTCAGTGTGCCATTGATGGAATCACTGATCTATAAGGTGCGCGAAGGCATGCCGGTTACAGTACAACTGCCGGCCTATGACGACGTCGAAATCGCCGGAAAGATCAGCTTGATCTCACGATACCCCCGAGTTCGCAGCAGGTACACGCCGGGCCTGAAGGATTACTGGATTGACGTGGAACTGTTGCCGACTGCCGAACAGCGCGATCTGTTAACGCACAAAGCCGACGTTGTGGTCAATTTCGTGCTGGCGGAAACAGAGAATGTGCTGCAGATTCCTCGCAAGGCAGTGACCGGGATCGCGGGACATAACTTCGTTTACGTGTTCAACGGACGAGAATTGGTTCCTCGAAAGGTGGAACTGGGAGAGGCCAATGACCTGTCGGTCTGCGTTGAAACCGGTCTGTCGGTTGGCGAAAAGCTGGTGACAGAAATGACGCCTCAGCACGAACTCGCGCTGCGTGGAACCCTGACCCGCGATCTGATCGAATCCGAATAGACGGCAGAGGCCGGGCCAAGACGCCTTACCGCAGGTCTGAAGAAGGCGTGATCGATGGGGGCGCGGCCAAATCACTCTCCAGAAGGGAAAGGCGTCCTCCGCGGCCACAAGTCAGCGAAAATGCTGTAGCATTGCTGTGCAGCCCATTTCCGACACTTTGGCAATCCAATAATTGCCGCTTCCGAGACGTTTATGACTAGCAATGAGTGTTTGCGGGATTTGCCCGCATCAACACTCGACCCAGCCAGGCCGTTGAGAGTAGTATTCGCGGCTTTCCCCTGGCCAGTCGACTACGCGGTGTGTCCGGAGCGACCGCTCCGTGTCTGAACGCCAACGATTTCCTTCATCGACGTGTCGAGTCGATTCTCAGAGAAGCTCATGGACGCCCGGTTAATTCGTAATTTCAGCATCATTGCTCACATCGATCACGGCAAGAGCACACTCGCCGATCAATTGCTCCTGAAGAGCGGAACGATTACCGAGCGTGAATTTCGCTCGCAGATCCTTGATGACCTTGACATCGAGCGAGATCGCGGAATTACCGTGAAGGCACGTTCTGTGACCATTGACTACGTCTACCAGGGTGAAACCTACGAACTGAATCTGATCGATACCCCGGGACACGTGGACTTTCATTACGAAGTCAGTCGCAGTCTGGCGGCGTGCGAGGGCGCTCTGTTGCTGATTGATGCGTTTCAGGGGGTCCAGGCTCAGACAGTGGCAAACGCTTATGCAGCCATCGAGGCTGACCTGGAAATTGTCCCTGTTGTCAACAAGATCGATCTGGCAGTGACGCGGATCGACGAAGTGCTGGACGAAGTCGAAACGGTACTCGGCCTCGATGGCACAGATGCGCTGAGAGTCAGCGCAAAAGCCGGCATGAACATCGAATCGGTTTTTGAGGCGATCATTGAAAGACTTCCACCACCGGCTGGTGTAGCCAAGAATCCGTTCAAGGCTCTCGTCTTCGATTCAAAGTACGATAAGTACCGCGGCGTAGTAACATACGTTCGAGTTGTCGATGGATCTGTCTGCAAGGGGGACAACATTCGCTTCATGCGCGAAGGCGTCAGCAGTGAAGTCATCGAGCTGGGACAATTCCGTCCCGGTCTGGTCCCGTGTGATGAACTGCGGCCGGGGCAGGTCGGATACATTCTGACTGGTGTGAAGGAATTAAACCGCATTACCATTGGTGATACCGTGACCATGGCGCGGGCACCGGCGGCCGAACCACTGCCCGGGTATCAGAAGCCGAAACAAATGGTCTTCTGTGGAATGTATCCGCTGGACGCCACCGGTTTCGAGAGCCTCCGTGATGAACTGCAGAAGCTGAGCCTGAACGATTCGAGCTTCTCATTTCAGCCGGAAACAAGTGATGCACTCGGATTCGGCTTCCGCTGTGGCTTTCTGGGCATGCTGCACATGGAAATCGTTCAGCAGCGGCTGGAACGCGAACAGGATATGGATCTCATCCAGACGGCTCCGAACGTCACATATGAGATCGTCAACAGACGGGGTGACGTTATGGTCATCGACAATCCCCAGGACGTTCCCGACGCGGGTGAGATACAGGAATTCAAAGAGCCCATTGCACGTGTTACATTTATTGTTCCGGCCGACAATGTCGGAACAATTATGCAGTTGAGTCAGGATCGCAGGGGCATCTATAAGAACACGGAGTTCCTGGGGCCTCAGCGGGCCCAGGTGATTTACGAATTGCCGCTCAGCGAAATCGTCTACGACATGTATGACAAGCTGAAAAGTGTGACCCGTGGCTACGGTACGATGGATTACGAAATCATCGGTTTCGAGGCTGCCGATCTGGTGAAGATGGACGTCCTGGTCAAGGGCGAACGGGTTGACGCGCTGTCCACGATCGTGCATCGGACAACTTCCGACCGACGCGGTCGCGCACTGGTAAAAAGACTCAAGACGGAAATCAACAAACACCAGTTCGAAATTGCGATTCAGGCGGCTATCGGAGCCAAAATTATCGCTCGCGAAACCATTTCAGCCTTCCGAAAGAACGTCACCGCCAAGTGCTATGGTGGTGATATCAGCCGTAAACGCAAGCTGCTCGAGAAGCAGAAGGCCGGCAAGAAGAGGATGAAGCAGTTTGGCGCTGTGGAAATTCCGCAGAAAGCGTTTCTGTCCGTGCTGGAAGCGAATCGGGACGAGTGATCATGCTGACCACGGAAGGCTGCCTTGAGCGGCGGAAACATTTTTGGTCACGAATTCCGGACGGTGTGGACTGGGTCCTGATCGGCGACGCGCGGCACGTACAGTATTTCTCAAACTTTCGCATCAACCCGATCAGTTTTTCCGCAGATCAGCGTTGCCTGTTGCTCTTGCAACGCGGCGGAACCGCTACTCTGCTGACCGACAACTTCGTGCGGAGGACCGCTGACGCAGATCCGGTAGTTGATAACGAAATTGTCATCTCGTGGTACACTCATAAGAAATCTGTCGTCAATCGGGACCACGCGTTGCTGTCGGCCCTTGAAGAATGTCGCGAACGCTGGTCGCACGACAATGGGCTGGTGGAAGCTGAGGGCGTGACTCAGGCCGTTGCTGCGATCGTGGCAGAAGCAGCACTGCCATTGCCAGTCGGCGACTCGAATCAATCGTTTTCATCTGTTGGAACATTGATTCGGGACCTGCGACGTCAAAAACTTCCGGATGAAATTGAGCTTCTCAAACGCTGTATGGCAGCCGGTGACGCCGGCCACGCCGCGGCCTTCAATGTCGCAAAACCCGGCGTTACTGAACTGGAAGTGTACATCGCCATCCAGCGGGCAGTCGAACTCGCGGCGGGCTGTGCGTGCGCTGTCTACGGTGACTTTCGTGCGACAAACGCCGAGCTTTACAAGGCCGGCGGGCTGCCAACGAAGTACGTGTTGCGCGATGGAGATCTGTTCATTGCAGATTTCAGTGTGATCATTCACGGGTATCGCAGCGACTTTACGAATACGATTGCCGTGGGCCATCCGACGCATCAGCAGGTGCGGCAGTTTGAGACCTGTCGGGATGCACTGCTCGCGGCGGAATCCGCTGTGAAAGCCGGCGTTCGTGCGAGTGACGTATACGACTCTGCATCAGCCGTGCTGCTGGATCGAGGCTATCCGGCGCTGGCCCATCACTGCGGACACGGTCTGGGACTGGAACATCCGGAAACGCCGATTCTGGTGCCGGAAAGCGATGATGTTCTGCGGAACGGTGACATCATCACCATTGAACCGGGGCTGTACGTCGAAGGTGTCGGAGGCATGCGTTTTGAACATAACTACGCAGTCACCACCACCGGTGCTGATCGGCTCAGTAATCATCGCATCAGCCTGACCAAGAGCTGAATTGACGGTCTGTTTATCGACCACCTGTCACCCACAGTTACTCTGACACGTCCGTGGCAGAGGCGTCTGTGTGTCCACGCCACAGCCAACGCAGCGATGCCGGCAGGATGGCGCCACCGTGACGACCGTTATGCCCTCCGGTACCCATCACCAGTTTATGCTCATACCCCGAGAACTTGAGTGACGCCTCCATCTGGCGATTAGCCAGAGGCCAATTGCCGTGCAGATTGTCCAGATCGTTTTCGCCTTCCTGAAGAAACACGCGTATTGACTTTTTTCTGTCTTTCGAATCAGAGCGTGGCAATCGTCACTGCCACGGATATTCGTAAAACTGCCGACATGGCTGAGCACCTTCCCAAACTGGTCCGGACGCTCCCAGGCAACCGTCCATGCACAGATACCGCCGGAACTGATACCACAGATCGCTCGGTCACCCGGATTTGTTGAGATGCGATAACGCTGTGCGATGGGCGGCAGAAGCTCCTCCAGCAGAAATCGGGCGTACTGATCTCCCAGAGAGTCGTATTCGGAGCTGCGATTCTTTCGAGGCTGCGATTCTTTCGAGGCTTTGCGTCTGGTGTCAAGGGCGGGACAACACCGGGATTGACGAAGATTCCAATCATGACGGGTATCTCACCCCGGTGAATCAGATTATCGAAAACGATCGTTGTGCGAAACTGTCCATTCTCGTTGACCTAGGTACGGCCGTCCTGAAACACCATCAAGCTGACCGGGGTGCTGCCGTCATATTGCCGTGGAACGTAAATCCAGCAGTCACGTTCTGCTCCGGCAAAGACCCTGGGACTGACGCGTCGCAACTGTTCCACCTGCCCGCCAGGCACCTCCGCCTGACGCTTCGAATCCGGTCCGTGAGTGTATGGTGACTCGTCCGCCGCGGCAGAGGCAGCGATCAAGGTGCTGATCAACAGAAACATAACTAAACCGGTTCGATTCAACATTCAGACCTCGCTCCTTTCAAACGTGAACCGCATGACCCCAACCGGCTTTGGCTAGTTGCGGTCATGCGGGAAGGTTGTTATCTGCGTTGGAAGCAGATGAGCCAGGGCCTACACTGCTGATACCGGCCAGGACAGACGTTAGCTCATGACAAAAGAAAATGCCAACTCACCGGCGGCTGTGGCCGCGGTTACTCGAATCGTCTCCGGAGGACAGACGGGCGTGGACCGAGCTGCTCTGGACGCTGGTCTGGCAGCGGGGATTGCCATTGGCGGCTGGTGTCCCAGGGGCCGTCGTTCAGAAGCCGGGACGATTCCACCGCACTATCCACTGAAGGAAACGAATGCCCGAAGCTATGCCGTTCGCACAGCATGGAATGTTCGCGATTCTGATGGAACACTGATCATTGTGCTGGACGAAATCAGCAGTGGCACAAAGCTGACACTGGCGGCTGCCCGGGAACAGGACAAGCCGTTTATCGTGGTGCACCTGCGGCCTTCTGCCGCACCAGGCCTGTTCACCACTGAGAATCCACCGAATGATCGGATTCAGTCTGTTGTGGACTGGCTTCGTGAACGTAGAATCCGCGTTCTTAACGTAGCGGGACCGCGTGGAAGTTCGCATACAGATGTTTACAGCGAAGCTCTGGAATTCATGACTCTGCTGCTGCGGAATCCGGAGCAGAATACGTCGGCCTGACATCCCGATGACCGTGACATGCCGGATCAAACCTTCCATGTTCGTCACCTCGCGGGTCTGCCGCATCGACTTCATCGTGGTGCCGTATGGACATCACGTGGCCGCAGTCGACCACAAATTAACCACAAAGAAATTGCCATGTCCGAACAGTACATTATGACCATTGAGGACCTCACTCGCATGTACGACGAGAAAGAGGTGCTGAAAGACATCTGTCTTTCGTTCTATCCAGGGGCCAAGATCGGAGTACTAGGTGACAACGGCGCGGGAAAAAGTACTTTACTGCGTATTATGGCGGGTGAAGATACCGATTTCATGGGCACTGTGCGTCCGGCCAAAGGTACGAAGATCGGCTATTTTCCACAGGAGCCACGCCTGGATCCGGAGAAGACGGTCGGTGACTGTGTGGAAGAAGCTGTTGAGGAATCCCGTGCAATTCTCAATCGTTTCAACGAACTCAGCATGAAGCTGGGGGAAGACATGTCTTCAGATGAAATGGAAAAAGTACTGGAGCAGCAGGCAACCATACAGGACAAGATCGACGCTGCCAATCTGTGGGAACTGGATCGAACACTGGAAATCGCCGCAGACGCGATGCGTCTGCCCGAGGCAGACGCCGTCATCAAGACACTGTCCGGGGGCGAGAAACGCCGCGTTGCGATGTGTCAGTTGTTGCTGATTAATCCCGACATCCTGTTACTGGACGAACCCACCAATCATCTTGATGCAGCTTCAGTCGCGTGGCTTGAAAAATTCCTGCACACCTACAGCGGCACTGTCGTCGCAATTACTCACGACCGATACTTTCTGGACAACGTCGCCGGCTGGATTCTGGAACTCGATCGCGGCCGAGGCATTCCGTACGAGGGTAATTACTCGTCATGGCTCGTGCAGAAAGGCAAACGACTGAAAGAGGAGGAGCGCGGAGAAACTCGCAGACAAAAGGAGCTGAAGAAAGAACTTGAGTGGGTGCGAATGTCACCCAAGGCACGAGCGACAAAAAACAAGGCGCGACTGGATCGCTACAAAGAACTGGCGGCTCAGGATTACGACACGAAGGACGGTGCGGCTCAGATTCAGATTCCCACGACACGAAAGCTCGGTCAAAAAGTTGTGATCGCGGAAGGGCTGAGTAAGTCTTTTGATGGTCGCATGATCTTCGAAGACATGAGTTTTGATCTTCCGCCGGGGGGAATCGTCGGAATTATCGGCCCCAACGGAGCCGGCAAGACTACGCTGTTCCGCATGATCATGGGCCAGGAAGATGCAGATGCCGGTTCCCTGGCCATCGGTGAAACCGTGGATATTTCGTACGTCGATCAGTCCCGTGACGCTCTGGATGCCAGGAAGACGGTCTACCAGGAGATTTCCGGGGGCAACGAAATTCTGGAAGTCGGCAAAGCGCAGATCCATGCACGCAGTTATTGCGGTCGTTTTAACTTTAAGGGCAAGGATCAGCAGAAGTTTGTCGGCGATCTGTCCGGAGGAGAACGCAACAGAGTTCACATGGCCAAGTTGCTGCGATCCGGTGGTAACCTGCTGCTGCTGGACGAACCCACCAATGATCTGGACATTGAAACGCTCCGAGCACTGGAAGAAGGCCTTTCCAGCTTTGGAGGGTGTGCCGTCGTCGTCAGCCATGATCGCTGGTTCCTTGATCGCATCGCCACGCACATCCTGGCCTTCGAAGGCGACGGATCAGTAGTCTGGTGCGAAGGCAATTACCGTAGTTATGAAGTACAGCGCAAAGATCGCCTCGGCGATTCCGCGGACACGCCGGCGGGAGGGCGTTTCAAGCCGCTCAGCCGCTGACGTTCTGTCAGTAATCGCGGTGTGACCGGTGTGTATCGTGCCACTGTCCGGGACACTGATGCAGTGGCGTAAACAGTAGCACACGTCAGAGCGCCCGCTATCGATGCGCGAGCTCGCAGAGTTCTTTGTAAAGCTGCCGGAAAACGGTCAGATTCGAAGCCGGAAATTGTGATTAGTACGGGCGACGAATGTCCTCTTCCTTGTACTGGACGAATCCTGCCTTTTTGTAGGTATGGACGGCGGACGGGTGATCCAGTGTGCATGTATGCAGCCAGAAACGCTTCGGCTTATAGCTCCACACAGTGTCGATGATCCGGTTCAGGAACCACGTTCCCAGCCCCTGGCCGATGAAGTCAGATATCAGGCCAAACTGCACCAGCTCCACTTCATCGACCTGACCGCGGTTCAATTCGGCAAAGCCAACGGGGGATCCAGCCAGGTGTACGACATGCACTTCGGTCAGGGGATTGTGAATGATCACTGCGAGTTCTGAATCGTTCAGGATCCTGCGACTGTGCCAGTGGTAGTCCTCTCCCACAGTGTTGTAGAGAAATCTGTAATAGGGCAGCGGCGGACGTTCCGCGTGCAGCACAACCAGTCCGTCGACAGGCGCCGGCACACTCCGCCGGGGATCGGCCATCATTTCCAGGTAAAAGACGGTTATGTCCTGAAGTTCCACGGCATTCTTTCTGCAGTAATCCAAAATTCTTCCTGTAAATGGTGTCGACATCAGTATGACTCGCGGAATTCCCCATTCCCAGTCCACCACAGTTCCTGCCTGCCTCCGGAAGCCCGCCTCCGTGCTCATTGGGAACTCTGGCAGGCTTCAGTAGCATGCCGTGCTGTCCTGTCTATTGCGGCAAATGACGCAACACTGCACTTCTATGCAAAGAATGTCACCGCTGCAATGATCGGCGGCGCCACGAACGTCGCTCTGCTGAGCGCCACTGCCGAAGCGAGTGCTGTCGGTGACGCAGTCAGTATGCCTGTTAATGGCGGCGCAGATACGGACGGCACCTGATGGAACAGCTGCAAATTGAGAAGGTGATGCATGACAGATCAACTAAAAGAAGTTCTCAATGCCGTTGGCTCCTTCCTGTTCTATTGCTGGCTATACGGCTTCGTGCTGCTCCTCATCGGGTTCGGTGTTACTCAGCTTATGGCACAACCTGTGTACAAGCTTCACGGCGCAATGTTCGGCATGAGTTCCCATGAACCTGAACGGTTCTTCTACAGCTGGCTCGGCTTGATAAAACTCAATGTGCTGACATTCTTTTTCATTCCCTGGCTGGCCGTCAAATCGCTGCTCAGAGCGCAGAAGACGAAATAAAGTCGCAGTCCCTGTACCACGACGGAGGCATATTGCCCGACAGATCTTGAGGCCTCTAAATTTTGCTGTTAGCATAGCTGTCGCTGCTGAGCATTCTGCCGGTTCTTTTCAGCATTGCCAAAGGCGGCGTGTTGTCGCTACTCTGGCATCTGGACAGCGCATGCCAATCATCGCTGAGTTCCCGCCAAGCATTTGATTCTCTTACGCAACGAAAGTGGAAATACATGTCACACCTGAAATTCGCGTCAGTGGTCTTTGCATCGTTGGGCTTCGCGGCTTTTGTCTGGGCGTCGGGGGCTGACGAACTAAGAGAAAAGGCCCAGACGATGCGCCGAGAAGCGGCTGAGCTCGCCGAAAAGGGGCACAAGGAAGAAGCCGACACCCTGGAACGCAGAGCTGCGGCATTGCTCGAAGAGGCCGAACAGTTCGGAAGGCGGCACCCAAAACCACGGGAGGCAGAAGTCAGGGAACTGCACCACATACTTGAGAAGCTGCGGCAGGAAGAAGCACATCTTAGAGAAGAGGATGCGGCAGAAGAACGAATTGCAGATGTTCGTCAGGAAGCTGAACAGGTCGAGTTGGAATTGCAGAAGATCACACGCGGATCACATCGTGAACATGATTCTCCGCACCATGAAACAGCTGAACGACTGGAGAATATGCACATCGCCATAGAACATCTGCATCACGCGGGACTGCATGAGATCGCAGAGCATGTGGCGGAACGGGCAGAAGCAACCGAGCGGGAACTGCACGAACACGGACCGCATCGTGAAGACGAGCTGATGCACACCGTCATGCAGCAACTGGACGAGTTACGACATGAACTTCGCCGGTTGCGTGATGAAGTCAATGAACTCAGAGAAGATCGTTGAAAGAGGCGCCCGAGTATTCATTGCTGGATAATGGCCAGCGACGCAATCGTGAAGTGCCGCCAAACACATCCGCATATTACGGACGCCCCGGCTCGTTGACAGACGGAACCCGCTGCCGACGCTGGACATTGGCTGACAACAGAACTCCTGTAGTTAGTGCGCAGTTTCTCACGGTCTCGAAACTTCGTTACCGTGCCCGTCGTTTAACCCCGCGTCCGGCGGTCGCGTATTTCAACGATAACGGACAAACGCGAGGCGTCGCCCAGCCGATGAAACGAACTGTCCGGCGCCGGCAGCAGTCAGATGGGATGATCAGCACGGTTGCAACTTAAGTCCGCGGAGCCTGAAGTTCTCCTCACCGGCCTGGGCCATCGCGTTTCTGTGCCAACAGCCACTCATACAACTGCGGGTTGTTGTAGGTCTCTGTCCACGAGTCATGCCCTGCTTCGGGATACACCGTCAACTTCGGCAGGCCGCCGTTTTTCTTCACAGCATCGATCATTTCCTGTGAACGCTCCAGCGGTACTACCCGGTCCTTCGCACCATGAAACGCCCACGTTGGCAGATGTGGAAATCTTCTTGTCCAGTACGGCTCGCCACCTCCGCAAATGGGAGCAATTGCAGCAAAGCGGTCGGGAGAATGAGCTGCCAGCCTCCATGTGCCGAACCCACCCATGCTGAGTCCAGTGAGGTAAATTCGGTCCTCATCAATATTATTGTTTTTGATGATTTCATCCAGCAGCGCGGTAAGTTCTATGGGTTCCCACCAGACGTCCTTCGGGCATTGTGGTGACACCACTATAAAAGGGAACGCTTTGCCATTATCAATCAACTTGGGAGGACCGTGCTTCTTGACCAATTTCAGTTCATCGCCCCGTTCTCCTGCGCCATGCAGAAACAGGACCAGCGGCCACGATTTCTGTTGCGTATAGTCTTTCGGCAGAGCCAGCAGATAATTCAACTGAACACCAACGTTTACGTCTAAACGTTGAGCCGTCTGTTCTACCTCACCAGCATAGTTTGTTTTCTGCAGATACGTCGCAACGGCAAGCAAAACGAGTATGAATCGCATGGCTGGAAAACTTTCGTGTTCAGGATATTCGTGTTTCAGTCGCTGCGTTCGCCCGGCTTGGTTTCGTATGCCACCAGGCCCACAGCATCAGAAGCGCCTGCAAAGGCAGGCGCAGCAAGTGGGCGACCGGCGTACCCGGAATCAACTCCTGATGCTGATAGACGTGGAGATTTGCCGGAAAGACCGCAACCAACAGAAGGATAATGCCCCATGCAGCCTGACGCGAACAACTCGGCACTGCCAGCATGATACCAAGTAGAATTTCACACACCCCGGACAACAGGACCAACTCATCATGCCACGGCAAATACGGCGGCATAATTTTCAGGTAGAACTTTGGAGCCACGAAATGCATTGTCCCGGCACCGATCAGGAAGATCGTCAGAACGTGTTTCGAAATATTTTTCGTGCGATTCATTCCACGTTCACATATTTTCCATGACAGTGCAGCCCGCTGAACCGGCAGGCCTGCGGACCCGAAGCTGCCTGGCGGGGCATGATCATTATTGACCACCCCGTATACCCCGTGCACTCAACCGAAGCACCGCCTGTCAGAACCGGCAGCGGCGCACCATCCGCACATGCCGAGCAACACACAGGTCCCGCATTCGGTGACAGCAGACGCTACTGGACAGACTCGCTGGTCAGCTGCCGGATGTCCGAATCCCGGCACTCCGCCGGAACAGCTCGATGCATTCGCAGCAGCCGTCCGGACTTCGCCCCCTTTGAACTCAGCGTTTTGTTGTCGCTGAATCGTAATGTCTCCGTCCATCAGATCCAGCAAGATCTGAGATCAGCTGCCGGTTCCGGCGAAGTCTGCATCAATTTCGTCAAATGTCGCCGACGTGCAAACGGAGAAAATCGTCCATTCGGAAATTAAGTGAATTGAACAGGCGCTCAAGGCAACGTCGGCTCACACCGTGGCAGCGGGCGAGAATTCAGCACAGCCAGACATCAGAGCCATGGCACGCTTTCTGAAGAGTGCCGTCCATGGTCGGGTGGTCATGGGCAACGCGTCCGCGAGCAGTGCGGTGCTGAAAGACATCGTCCGCGTCGCTCTTTGGAAACGTGGTTAGGCGCTGCCGCCATCTCATCACTTTGGAACATTGGGGCCAAAAATGCCGTAAGGATGCTTCGCCCCGCATGGCCAGCAGAGCCGACCGAACAAAAATGATGGCATGTTTTTTTCGGTACACAATCGTGTGTCTTCGTGGCCGCAGGAAGAACACAACGAAATCCGTTGCCGTTCATCAGCGATACACAATGGACTGTCATCCACACGGAAGCGATCGTCGAGGCGGATCATGAGCCGCTGTTGCGGCCATTGATAGATCAAAATGGAGTCGATCGAAATGCTTCGGCGATGCGCTCGCAATGATGCTCAGTGGACAACCAACGGATTCGGCACGACCCTGTGAATGATTTCGCGATGTGCCTGCGGAACATCCTGTGATCGTAGAGGCAGGCGAAGACGACGTGTCAGCAATTCGAGCGAACGATCCTGCTGCATCCGGCGTTCAGCACCGTGGCGGCAATACCGTCTACAGCCGTCCTTCAGAAACGGCCACCAGCAATTCCGATGACAGCGTTGGGCGTTTCCCAGCCGTAATCACTTACGATGCGTTGATTCGGGCATCGGCAGTGACCGACCGCAATCGTTTCGGATCGGGCGTGGCTTCTCAGCCTGACATTAATTACCTGATCGCAATGAGACGCTGCGTCGTACGAAGAAACAACACCCCCTCTGAGATTGCGGGTGTCGCAAAGCAGGGTTGCCCCATTTTATTTTGAGCCAATAATTTGAAGTTCGGCCCGGCGGACACCACGTATACAGTACCGTTTTCGGAAGCGCAATAGATCTTTCCGTCAGCAGCCACCAGAGAAGACAGAATCGACGCACCTGCGGCCAGTCGCCGTTCGTATACCTTCTGTCCGGTCAACGCGTGGAAACAACGGAGAACCCCGTTGGAATTGCCAAGGTACAGATAGTCTCCATACACGACGGGCGTTGACATATAGGAACCCCCGCGAGTGGTACTCCAGACCACAGACGTACTGCTGTCCGTTTCTGCATCTGCTTCAGGCAGGGAAAGAACTCCCTTCGCCCCAGGTCGCACAGCATATATCGGAGATTGTGCCCCGTGAGCATTCGTAACATAGATCAGACCGTGAGCTGCAAATGGTGTGGGTACGGGATTGTCCCCTCCCCCGCGAATTCGCCAGAATTCGCGCCCGTTTGTCAGATCATACGAAACAATCCAGGGCCAGCCATTCACGACGACCTGAGTCCTGCCGCTGTTGCTGTGAATGAATGGCGTTCCCCAGCTGCGTTCACAGATTTCCTTACGCGAGACGCGCCACAGATCTTCACCATCGGAGAGCCTCAGCACGGCAACAAAAGGATTTTCCGGATCATCGCAGACGATGGCGATGCGATCTCTGTGAATTGCCGCAGAACTTGCGAATCCCCAACCTATTCCATACTTGCTGATGTTGATGACGCCCAGGTCGCGACTCCACTTTAATACTCCATTCAGGTCGTAGCAGTGCAGTCCTTCTGAGCCGAAAAAAACCAGCACATCGTTTCCTGTAATGGCAACGGTCGTGTTGGCGTGGGTGGCTTTGAGATGCCGCGTCGCCCGAGGTCGACCGTGATGGGCCGTCTGCCGCCACAGTTCGTCCCCCGTCCGTTTGTCGTAGCACAGAATCACCCAACGTTGCAGACCATTGTCATCCGCCGCATCGGGGCGTCCGCCGCGACCCACTTTAAGTGGCGCGTTGCCGTCGCTGGCAATGGCGGTGGCGAGAAAGACACGGTTCCCTGCCACAACCGGGCTTGAGTGGCCCAGTCCTGGTACGACCGTCTGCCACAGCACTCCGTCAATGTCACCAGCCTGATCGTCGGCATTCCATTCCGTCCGCACCGGAAACCCAACGGCGACTCCTGTATTTCCCCGGCCGCGAAAATTTGGCCAGTCCGCCGATTCATCTGCTCCGTACAGAACCGAAGAGACCGTGACACCGAAAATCAATAAGAACAAGACGTGTCTGAATTTCACAGTGCGTCTCCTCGGCTATACCGCCACCTTTTGAGACTGAAAAAAATCCGCGGCTTTATCTGTTCTGCGGACGATTCAGGAAAATCTGATTCCGGGTACCGGAATTCGCCACTGCAATATCCGGGTACCCGTCGGCGTCCATGTCACCGGTGTCCAAACCATAGGAGGCAGTGGATGCCGTTCCAAAACGAACTTCCCGATAACTAATTCCATCACCATGGTTGAAAAACACGGCATTAGGCTGGGCCACATTTCCTACGACAATATCCACATCTTTGTCGTTGTCCATGTCTGTCAGGGCTAAAGCGTAGGACTGACCGTCTTCACGGCCGAAGCCCAGCGCTGGCCGAAAACCGCCATGGCCGTCGCCCAGATACACGGCGTTCCGCTGGCCAATGCTGCCGCTGACCAGATCCGGCCAGCCGTCCGCATTCATGTCAGCCACGGCAACTGCACGAGTCTGATCCTTGCCGCTACCGAACGGGATTCGTTTCGTGAAGTTTGCGTGCCCATCGTTCAGAAGTACATAGTTTTGCTGTTTGTCTCGGTTCGCCAGGACAAGATCCGGATACCCGTCCCTGTTCAGATCGGCCACAGCAACATCAATTGAAGAATCGTCAGGGTTTCCATAGGGCCGACCTGTGGAGAACCTGGCTGTTCCATCGTTTAGATACATGTGATTCTGCCGCCCCCGACAGGTGGCAAGGATATCCACGTCACCGTCTGCATCGATATCCGCCAGAGTCAGACTGCGGACACTTGAGATTTCTCCAAATCCTCCGCCCTCCTGAAAGTGTCCATCACCGTTATTAAGAAACACACGGTTGGGCGCCATGTCGTTGCCAACGGCAATATCGAGATCTCCGTCTCCGTCCAGGTCTGCAACTTCGGTTGCATAGGAAGTGCGACGTTCGTGACCCAGAGGTCTCTGAACACTGAAGCGGGCCCGTTGCCGGTTTATCATCAGAAAATTTTGCTGAGGCCAGTGACGGCCGTTGGCAACAATCACATCGAGATCGCGATCACCGTCGATGTCTGCGATTCGGACTGACGCAGAAAGATTTGCCTCGGTGCCCAATGTCAGCCTGTCACTGCTGAGAAAGACTCGTTCGTCACCGCGCAGTGCCGACGCCGGACTTGCCGTCAGCGTGGCGGTCGTCACCAGCATCACGATCAAAGAGCGGCGTTTCATGGGCTCAATTCGGGTAAACGGTTTGTCCTGACACAAGAACAATACTAGCAACTACTGCTATTCGCTGTGCAACGCCCAAGACGAGCGCTACCTACAACAAGGTGGTCCGTGCTCTTGTTTCCGGAGGGGCAAAGCCTCAGATCCGTCGATTTCAATCCTTAAGAAACATTCAGAGGACCGGAGATCAACTCCACATCCGGCAACAAAACCAGCGACTGCTTTTCCAGAACCAGGCGTTCTGCAAGACGCTTCAAGCCCGTTCGCAGCAACACAGGGCATTATGGTATTCGACAGCGAATGTTGATTCGAGGCAAGGGCGACTGGTGAGACACGAACCACGCCCCGCTTCGGCCCAGAAAGATATCGATTCGTCAGAGGGGCCGCCATGATGCCGGACTTTTCCGTGTCGGTTGCCGGTGCAGCATTGCGGCGCATAAGCAGCAACGTTGTCGGCAAGATTCGTTGCATGAACCGAAACCAGCCTGAAAACTCCTTTTGCACGACATCCGGAAACCCGAAATCTGAGCGAGGAAACTTGAATAAAGCCATTCCCTGGACATCCGTCGCTCACGCTCTGGGCGACCAAAGGTGTTGAAACCACCTGCAATCTTACGGGCACGCGCTGTCCAGTGCAGGCGCTGTCCAGTGCAGGCGCATCGGATAACAGCCTTTCACTCTTCATACGCCGAATTATTCAGGAGTCACATAACGCCGACAGTCATGTATTCTTAGAATATACGAAAACTGAGCGGCGACGTCACTGTTCGCGCTTTGGCTGACAGTGAATTGGAGTTTGGTGCCACGCGGTTCACCGCCCCTGGTTCCCATTAACCGACGATGCTATTATGGCTGGCAGAAGACTGTCAACGTCTTCGGTGTGACCGAGCCGTTCTCGGCCTCTCCATCGTCAACTGCGCTTCCTGCATGCAAACATTCCGGACAGAGCGACGCGTGTACGCGGTCCGGGTCACTTACCGAGTCGAATTCGTCATGGACAAACTCGCCATTTTTGTGGATGTGCAGAACGTCTTCTACACCGTTAAAGATAGTTTCGGATGTCACTTCAACTACACCGAGTTTTGGGATGAGGTGACCGAGGGGCGAGAGGTTGTCCACGCTTTTGCGTATGCAATTGACCGTCAAGATCCAAAACAGGTGGGGTTTCAACAGATCCTCAGAAACATTGGATTTGAGGTAAAGCTCAAACCCTTCATCCAAAGACGTGATGGCTCCGCAAAAGGAGACTGGGACGTTGGCATCACCCTGGATATGATTGAAGTGGCCCCCAACATTGACGTTGCTGTCCTGGTATCAGGCGACGGCGATTTTGATTTGGTCGTGAACAGGCTTCGGGACAGTTACAGCGCGGATGTTGAAGTCTATGGCGCAAGAAAACTGACTGCTGCCAGTCTCATCCAGGCGGCAACTCGATTTATACCAATCGAAGGACGGCTGTTACTGTCCAGGTAGATTCAGCCGAGTCGGGTCCGCTGTGCGGACCACGTTTGGTTCTGCCACTTCACCAGGTGAGATCGCGACGCACTTGGGTGCTGGTCGATCTGCCATGCCTGTCGTGTTCGACGCGTGCCCATGACCGGCGGTAACTTCGCGGTGGTTGAGGCTCACTGGATGGTCCGCACAGCGGACCCTGCGTGTACTGATTGCTGAAACCCCGATCCCCGATGTGCCAGCGTCGATTCGAGCCGACATTCTGGCGGAAGTCACAGCGGCCATTGCAGATGCTCAGTCGCAGCGAGCTCAGACGGCCAATGATATCGCCGACATGAAGACTGACTTCGCGACAGCTCGCGGTGAAGCAGCGGACGGCATTGCTGAAATGAAGGCGGACGTTGCCACAGCGGTGGATGAAGCTCGCACCGCCGCGGGAGTGGCTCTGGCGGCCGAGAAGAACACGGCGACTCAGGCACTGTCAGCACAAACGGCCAGTTTGAAGGCTGAGCTTGCCGAACTGGTCG
>JAQWOH010000078.1 GCA_029245955.1 Fuerstiella sp.
TATTTGGGTGAGTAATCCTTCCAGTTTCTTCGAGGATCGGATGCTGTGCGCCCCTCAGGCAACGACTCAGCATTCGGTGAGTGGTTTGGATTCTCGATGGTCATTGGTGATCTACCGAGCAACAACGATGAAGCGACGAACATATATTAGACGGAATATGTCCGCATATCTCGGACACGGTACTCTCGCCATTCTCCAGATACTCAGGGTTTTGTCAAATGAAGTCCTGCAGGGGTAGAATCATAGCACCACTGAGGTAGTATTATGCAGCATTCCGTGTAAGTCCACATTCCGGGCTTGAACCGGAATGGCCTCTCACGTGAATGTCCCTCTTTTCTACCGGAGGACGTCATGAAGCTACTCGATCAGGTACGCTGCCATATGCGAACCGCTCATCTTGCGATTCGCACAGAGCGCGCCTACGTCAGCTGGATCAAACGGTTTCTGCATTTTGAAAAGTGTCTGTACGGCCACTGGCGACACCCAGACGAAATGGGTTCGGAGGAAGTCAACCGGTACCTGACGCACCTGGCCGTAGATCGCAACGTGTCCGCCAGCACACAGACTCAGGCGCTCAGTGCGCTGTTGCTGTTATTTCGCGAAGTTCTACAGAACGACAGATTGAGCATCGACGCGATCCGGGCGAAGCACCCCGAGACCATCCCGGTCGTGCTGAGTATTTCTGAAGTCTGGCGGGTCATGCGCGAAATTCCATTCGGTGCCAATAGAGTCATTGCCGGTTTGCAGTACGGTTCCGGCATGCGTTTGCTGGAGTCGTGTCGACTACGCGTTAAGGATGTCGATTTCGACCGTCATCAGATTATTGTGCGCGACGGCAAAGGCCAGAAGGACCGTGCCGTTCCTTTGCCGCGCAAAGTTGAGGACGGCCTGCGACGTCACATCGAGTCAGCTCGAGTAATGCACCAGGAAGATCTGGATCGTGGAGCCGGATGGGTCTGGTTGCCATACGCTCTGGCAGAAAAGTATCCGGACACGGGCCGCCAGTTCAGCTGGCAATACGTATTCCCCGGCCGAAATCTTCGCTTCGATCCTCGCCGGGATGAAACGTCTGCAGGCACCATGAAGGGGCCCGGGCGTCATCACGTCCACGAAAGTACCGTGCAAAAATGTGTGAAGCGAGCGGTGGAGCGGGCGGCAATCACAAAACATGCCAGTTGCCATTCGTTTCGTCATTCGTTTGCGACCCACCTGCTGGAGTCCGGCAGTGACATCCGCACGATTCAGGAACTTCTGGGCCATAAGGATGTCAGCACGACGATGATTTACACTCACGTCAGCACGATCGGAGCGACGGGCGTTCAGAGTCCGTTGGATGCGATGGGGTAGGGATGGCGTGGCTGCCGGGCAGTTGCGTTGAGCTGGTTTCATAACCACAATTTACAAGCATGAATCGCGAGTGAGTGCTCGAACGTAGTGCATGGAAAAACCGGATTCGCAACTCACTTGCTTGCGCTGCGTGCTTGTATTAAGACCGCTTGTATTAAGACCGCTTGTCGTGAAAGAGCAGCGGGGCCGGCTGGGCACGCGGTTAAACGATGACGGCCCACCCCGGTTCAGGACAGCAGGGGATAGAACGTTCCGCCCAGAGGCTGACCTTTGGCAATGATGTCGGTTCCTTCCAGCAACGCTTCGTCGACATCACTGCAGACTCCGTCTCTGACGACGTTCAGAACCAGGGCCCGGCGGGGACGGTCTGTGTTATTCGCGAAGGAACCGTGGACCATCAGAGGATGATGGAAAACGCATTCTCCCGCCTTTAGCTCCACCGGCACGGGCTTGACGAATTTCTGCCACTGATCGTCAGTAAGAACGTCTTTGATCGCCGTCATGTCGCCGGCCAGTCCGGTGATCGGCAGCAGGTCCCATTTGTGGCTGCCCGGCACATAATGAATGCAACCGTTGTCGACGGTGGCGTCATCCAGACCAATCCAGCAGCTCAGATGAGCCATCGGTTTGGTGCGTGTCCAGTACGAATAGTCCTGGTGCCACGCCACAATTCCACCGTGTTTTGCTGGCTTGCAGAATAACTGGTCGTGCCAGAACCGGACGTCGCCGCCCAGCAGTTGTTCCGCCGGAACAACGAATGCGGAATTCCACAGGCAATCGTGAAACCCGGGTCTCAGTCGCCACGCTCCCAGTGCATGAAACAGCACGGCGTTGGGGTCGGCCGATTCGTTGGAATTGTATTCGTACCACAATTCGTGGCCCTGGTGACTGGGCTCAGTCAGTTCTGCCAGTTCCGCACGCAGAGCCTCGATCTGAACAGCTGTGAGAATCTTCGGGCCGACGACGAAACCATCACGTTCGTAGTCCTGCAGTTGTTCGTCCGTCAGTCGTGTTACGCCGCTGGTCTCGCGTTGGAACAGATTGGAAACGAGATCGTGGGTCTGGGCAAGATCCGGCATCGTGGGAACTCAGTGTGTAATGGCCAGATGAATTTAAAGAAAGCCGGTCCGACTGACAAACTCACTGGCCGCGCCAGTGACACACAAATACGAACGGCAGTTCCAACGTACCAACTGTTATCCTTCTGCCGCGGATCGCATTTTTTCCAGGCCGGTCTTTGCGACTTCCAGCGGATCCTGTTCCCACAGGTCCGGGCGGAATAGTTCGAGTGAGACGAAGTCGGAATATCCGATCTGCCTCAGCAGTTCACAGTAGCGTTTCAGATCGATGGCTCCGTCACCTGGCATCACTCGATCCGGGTCTCGCTGAGTGTGCGGCGGCGGATCGGCGGGCGCGTCGTTGAAGTGTGAGATGGCAATCTGCTGGACGTTGAGTTTCGCAATGGATTCAATACCTCCTCCACCGACGTAGCAGTGAAACGGGTCCAGCACGATGCAGGCATTGGGGTGCCCGCTGCCTTCGACAATTTCGATGGCATCGTCGATTGTCTTGATGTCTTCCACAAATCCCAGGTATTCGAACGCCGGACGCACGCCAAACTGCGCCCCCAGCTGCAGTAATTCATGATAATGACGTCGTCCCAGTTCCCGGTCGGCCTGGTCATGAGGCGGTCCGGCAACGGCGAAAGGCGCTCCCACCGCCGCTGCCTGTTCCAGCTTGCGCTTCGCAGTATCCATCGCAGCGGTATGTTCTTCCCCCGCCGGCTGAAACCAACCGTGAATGTGTATGGTCGTGGGGACTTCCATTCCGTGATCGTCCACGCATTTGCGAATCTCTTCGATGGTGCCGCCAGCTTCAACATGAGCAGTCATGTCGTCGTGCCAGAGTTCGATGCCCGTATATCCAGCGTCGGCAGCAACGGCAATCTTGCGCAGAATGGGAGTGGTCTTGATCGTGCTGGAGTTCAGACTGTATTTGAACATCGGCTTTCCTGAGAGATAACAAGCAGAAGCAGTTCTTTAGTGCAGAAAAACAAACTCTTTGGAATTCAGCAGAACGTGGCAGACTTCCGTAAGCGTTTTCAGCGACAGAGGCCGATTCCCGTCCGACGGTTTCGCGTTTGCTTCGGAAGCATTGGTAAACTCCAGCAGAGGCGTCAGTTCGTCGGCAGTCGCCGGACGACCAAACAACTGATGCCATGCCGCGGCCAGCACTTCATTCGGTGACGACGACTGTGCTGCAATCAGCCGCTCTGCCCACAAGCGCGCCTGCTGATTTACAAATTCGTTATTGAGCATAATCAGAGCCTGTGCGGGTACGTTCGATGTCACGCGTTTGCCCGTGGTGGTGACCGGAGCCGGCACGTCGAAGGCCAGCATAAACGGCGACAGAAAATTTCGGTTCACAGCGATGTAAATGCTGCGGCGGCCGTGGCCGTCCAGCGGACCATCAACCTTTGGCCGTCCTCGTCCCTGCATGAAGGCGGTCAGATGCACGGGCACAGGACTTCCGAACAGGGTCGGATCCAGTCGGCCGGACACGGTCAGAATGGCGTCTCGCACCGCTTCGCCCTGCAATCGGCGAATTCGTGCTTTATGCAGCAGATGATTGGCCGGATCCAGTCTGTCACCATCGGCGGACCGCTGACTGCTGATACGATAGGTGCGTGAGAGAACCAGCGTGCGAATCATCTGTTTGATCGACCAGCCGTTGTTGCGAAATTGTGTCGCCAGAAAATCCAGCAACAGCGGGTGTGTAGGTTCTTTTCCCAGCACACCGAAATTGTCGGTCGATGCCACAATTCCCACTCCGAACAGGTGATGCCAGATTCGGTTGACGGCGACTCGCGCCAGCAGAGGATTTTCATCGGCGATCAGCTGCTCGGCCAACTCTCTTCGCCCGCTGCCTGAGTAGTTTTCCTGGCCCGCCGTACGCCGCAACGCTGTAAGAATTCCGCGGGGAGCAATCTCACCCGGATTCCGGTGGCTGCCCCGGATGAAAACGCGTTCGTCCTCAGGTGTTCCATCGGTCATGGCGATGACCGGCATCGCCACCGGAATATCTTTGGCCAGTGCTGCCCATTGATCCGCGGTGGCCTTCCATCCGGAAGAATCGTCAGCCAGCTCGTTATCGATGACAGCGGTGCGAGTGGCATTGGTGTCGTCTGACATCCCGACGGACCAGGCAGCAAGGATCTGGTCGACATCGTTTGAAGTGGCCGCCTTGCTCCTGCGATCAGCCGCACTGACTGCGACATTCAGGACCTCGGGCGTGTCCAGGGGCGGCGCAGCGCCGGCTGCGTTGGCAAAGCGGACTTCCTGCACACTGAACCAACCGTTGCCTTCATCTAAAAACTCAAGATGAACCCGATGTCCCAGATAACGCTGCACGTCTCCGGCAAGTCGGATCCACTGAAATCGGCCGCCGGTATCAATCTTCTGCTTTGCACCACTAAACAACAGTTCACTGAATTCGTTCATGACGTAGCCATCGATCACCAACCGAAGCCGGCAGCCTTCTCCGGCCACGCGGACCAGGATTTCCGGCTGGCGCAGTTCAAACGTCGGACTACAGAGCGTGCCCTGCAGTTCGGTGGACAACGACGAGGACGTAACGCCTGTGCCGCGGCTGTAATGCAATCCGTCGGAGTGCCATGAAAACAGGCGTTCGGCATCTGCCGAGTCGCTGGCGAAGGCCGGTCCACTGGAAAACCATCCGGTACTGATGCCGTCACGCAGATCGGCAAACAGAGTGGTGTCCGATGTCACAGTGCGGCTGGCGGAAGTTACCTCATCCTGCCAACGACTTGCGGTGACTGCAGGAGTGGTCTCAGACTGAGCCAGGCGAGCGGGCAGGGACAGGGGCACCGTCAGCGCCGCGTTGTCCCTGTTCAGTAAGGCCGTAACCCAGTTCCGCAGAGTCCCTGCGTCACAGTCTCGCTCATTGGCCACAACATTTATATTACGACGCGGACCTGTTTCAGACAGTTGACCGAAGACAATGTGATCAATGTCGATATGGCCCCAGCCTCCCTGGTGGTGATCGATAATCTCCAGACGCCCCGACCGGCCGAAAAATTCAGTGACGTCCCACGAGTGCCGCAACATCGCATCACTGTTCTTCCCAGTCGCCGTGCGTACGTTCTTTCCGTCGACCACCAGATTCATGCAGGTCTTGTCTTTGTGATTGCCACCACCGATCAAAAACGAGATGTGCGGATGTTCAATTTTGAATTTAGGGGAAATCAGCTCCCCCTGCAGTCCATCGCTGCGGAGCCATGAATTCGCCAGACGTTTGCCGTGAAAACCAGACAGTGACTGGCCCGCAAATGAAGCGTCAGAGGTACCATCCGCGAAGGCAGCGCCGCTGACCTTCCAGTCGCCAAAAGATTCGTCTTCGAAGTCTTCGAATACAACACTGGCTTCAGAATTGGCAACTGCGATCGGTTCTCCCGTAATGGCTTCCACGGCGGCAGACGCGTACTTCTGAAATCGGGCAGCGTCGTACGTGTCATCGATCTGTTTCAATTCACGTTTGGCCGCCACACCAGCGGCAACCAGTCTGTCGACCCGCTGACTGATCTTTTGGCCGGGATCCAACAGGCCGGTGTGCCGGCGAGAGCTCTGCAGGAAGCCCGCCAGAGCGTAATAATCTGTTGTTAAGATGGCATCAAATTTGTGATCATGACAGCGGGCACAGGCCACAGTTAAGCCCAGAAAGGTTTTGGAAAACACGTCAATCTGGTTATCAATCTTCCCAGCCTCTTCGCCGCGAACGTCAACCGGAGCGTGCTTGTCTTCCGCCAGAAACCAGAACCCGGTGCCGATGATGGACTCGTTGTATTTTTCTGTGGGGTGCAGCCGAGGCTGTGTCAACAGGTCACCCGCCACGTGTTCGCGGACAAACTGGTCGTACGGCACGTCCGCATTCAAAGCGCGGATCACGTAGTCGCGATAGCGCCAGGCGTTGTGCAGCGGATAATCAAATTCATGGCCAAGCGTTTCCGCGTAACGCACCAGATCGAGCCAGTGACGTCCCCAGCGTTCACCAAAGTGGGGTGATTGCAGCAATTCGTCCACCACGGTCTGTAGCGCAGCATCATCAGGTGCTGCGTCGGCAACGAAAGCTTCCACCTGTCCCACGGATGGTGGCAGGCCGATGATGTCAAAATACAGACGTCGAATCAAAGTGCGTCGATCCGCATCGGCAGCGGGCTGCAGACCGGCAGCTTCCAGACGGGACAGCACGAAGGCATCGGCAGCGACAGCGCACCAGTCCGCATACCTGACCAAGGGTAGCTGTGGATCGCTAATGGGCTGCCAGGCCCAGTGACTTTGTTTTCTTTGTTCCAGCGGGAATTCGTCGGCAGGAACGGCTTGTGCGTGCGCATCGAGTTCTTCCGGCCACGGGGCACCAGCGGAGATCCATTTCACAAGAATGTCTACTTCTGCCTGAGGCATCCGCGTACGGGGCGGCATCTCAAATCCCTCATAGCGAATGGCTTCGATCAGCAGACTTTCGTCCGGTTTGCCCGGCACGATCGCGGGGCCGCTTTCGCCGCCACGCAGCATCGCTTTGCGACCTGTCAGCAGCAGACCTCCTTGAGGTTTCTTCGGCCCCTTGTGGCATTCAAAGCAACGAGATTGAAGAAGCGGAAGCACTTTGGACGTGACAAAGGCACGCTGTGCCGGAGTGATCTGCGCCTGTTCGTCGGCAGCGGCGACGGTTCCGCAGACTGCCAGCAGCGCAATAGAGACACGGACACGGCGGCGATTCCTGAACACGCAGAAGGTGCGAGAAGAACTTGAAGACATGCGGACAGTTCTGTTTCAAGAAGAAACGCGGGCGCGAAATGTATTATGCGCGCGGATACCCCTGCTTTTCAACACCGACCGCTGTGGAAACGCGGGCTGCATGAAGCCCGTCGTCGCCCGACATTATTTCAGCAGGCGGACAAACAGATAATCCGGCGCGGAGCAGACTTGCGAAACCTTGAACAAGGAACTCAATCACTTCACTCCGGCGACACCATCTTTATTCAATCGTTTCAGCGCAAGAACCAGGCCTTGCGGTCAGTGACAAAGCTACAGACCCGAGGCGACGGCGGCTGCAGATCGCAGCCCGACGGGCACGCGGTTAAACGGGAACATCGTGGCATCGAGACCGTTCACGTTGTGGCGTCAGTCGACGGCAAATCAAATTCTCACTGCCGTACGATTCGCCGTATCTGTACGGCTGCTGATTACGCGAGAACAACACTGCGAAGCCCGCTGCGTCAAAACTCCAACGCGTCGAGTTCGTCCATCAGGTCGTCGAATTCGTCGTGGCTGCGACTGGCAATCCCCACGGTAGTGCCTACAGCTTCGCGACCGTCCAGAATCAGTTCCTGATCACGTTCCTTGACGGCCATGTCCAGGGCAGACATGCCATCGTCGCCGCCGAACAGCTTTGACAGATCGATCTTGATGCCACCAACGTCTCCGTCAGCGCCGGCAATCGCGGGCGTCTTATGCTGAGGAAAGATGATGGCGTTCTCCGGACAGACTCGGCTGCAGGCGGGACACCCTTTTTTGCAGTTGTCCTGTTCTTCCACCAGAATGCGGTCCAGTGCGTCGACTCCGTAGACACCAAACAGGCAAAAATCGACACACTCCATACAGTTCGTGCAGCGAGTGTAATCGATAACCGGGTACCAGCGTCTGCGAGTGTCTTCCGGCAAGGCTTCCTTGTCCGCGTGCGATGCCGCTCCACTGTCCAGGGCACGACGG
The DNA here is from genome assembly GCA_029245955.1 of Fuerstiella sp. Taxonomy (GTDB): domain Bacteria; phylum Planctomycetota; class Planctomycetia; order Planctomycetales; family Planctomycetaceae; genus Fuerstiella. The sequence goes on from JAQWOH010000078.1 coordinate 8,136, forward strand.
GCCTCCAGCTGACGCTCCGGCTGCAAATAACGCTGCAACTGCTCCGGTTTCGGGGTCCCATTAATGAAACTCATCAGATCTACGGTCTGAACGCTGTTTTCGCCGACGATGCGATTGATCTCGCTGATGTAATCATTGGCGCTGTCGCGAACTCGCAGGTCCAGACAGTAAATTGTTCGATCCGGCACATCGACGGTACCAATACCCCGCGGTTCGTGGCGGTCTTCTTCATCAATATCTTCATCGTCGTCACGTTCACTGACGATCAACGTCGTTCCTTCATGACCCCGTACTCCGGCACGGTCCAGTGTCCAGCGAGTCGCGCGTTCGTACAGCCAGCCCAGCACGATCAGAGTGCCGGGAACGGACTTCAGGAACAGCGTGCCTGAATGATCATGAGGCATATCGTACAGGTGCGGCACCAGCGACACGTCCACACCGGGGTCTGCGATGAGGGCCGTCAGGATGTCTTCTTCCATCTGCCTTTTGACGGGATTCCGCCCCTGGGCCTGGCAAATAACAACTGTAATTTTTGAACCCGACATCAGTCTTCTTGTGATTCCGTGAGAACGAATACAGGGGCCATCCAGAATAACGTATTTCCGGCCGAAATCGATGTCCGACGGCGAATTGCACAAATGCGCCAGCTATTTCAGGACCACCTGCCGACTGCTGTCGGACCGCGTCGGTGCGTGGTCGATGACCCAGATATTTCGGAATCGAACGGGATCACTGTGGTTCTGCAGCCGAATCGGATACGGATCGGCCGATTCCGGTCGTCCCGCGCCAGTCTTGCGTTCCACATCAAAACAGTTGTGAACCAGTACACCATTGTGTCGCACGGTCAGTCGGGCGTTGCGAACTTTTTCGTCCTCTGCTTTGAAGCGAGCCGACAGGAAGGTGATGTCATAGGTCTGCCACTGCAGCGGAGGCAGGCACATATTGACGTTCGGTGGCTGATAACGATACAGCGCGCCGCATTCGTTGAACTTGCCGTCCAGTCCGAAGGAATCAAGGACCTGAACTTCGTAGCGACTCTGCAGATACACGCCCGAGTTCGCTCGCTTCTGTCCGCGTGCGGAGGGCATATACGGCAGTCTGAATTCCAGGTGCAGAGTGAAGTCAGTGAACATACGTTTGAAATCAGCGCCTTCCATCAACAATCCGCCGTCCGTCACTTTACCGTTATAGAATTCATCTGCGTTGGTTCCGTCGAACAGCACGATAGCATTCGATGGCGGCCGTTTGCCCAGGGTTGGGCTTTTGCGAACAACGCGAGGGAAACCGCCGAGCGTATGGCCACGTTCAGACTTCAACACCACATGGTTGCCGTGGATCTGTGCCGTCAGACCATCGCCGGACAGATTCGCCGTGTCTCCGTCACGCTGACCGGAAAGCCGACGTCGTTCTGCTCCGTTCCAGCCAGCACCAGGCAGCCCGAAATCGTAATAGACAGCATCAAAGCTGCCACCGCCAAGAGCCACGACCTGCAGACCGACTCGCCGAAAAGAGTTGCACTGACAGTCGTCTTCGTCGGGCAGAATCAGGCCGGCATATTCGCCCTGAAAAGGAAAATCGTCGTCCAAAACAGCAGGGTCAGCAGATACGAATGGCGCCGCGTCCTGTGCAGACAGCAATGCCGGAGCAGCCAGAAGGATTGCGGGATAGAAAACAGAACGCATACGTAAATTCCCGAAAGGAAGGATGTGCGGAGGGAAAACAGTGTGGTTCGCCTCGACAAATCACCGTGTGGAGACACAGTTCAGAGCAAAACGCAAACACGAAGTGTGATGACTGTGGCGACAACTCTCAAGCAGCAGTCGGACAAAGTCCTGACAATTACCGTTCAATGAGCCCGCGTGGCTTCCGGAACCTCTCGGTTGTCACCGATACTGATTTTCGTCCGGCAGTCGTATGTCCCAGGCCTTGCACCGTTAAGAACCCCTGTCCGGGCACCTTACAACCATGCCTGTCCGGGATGATTTCAAGACGTACAGAGCACGGGCGAATATCAGAGCGGCTGCAGGTTCTGCCCCGTCGGCACATGAATCAACGGCTGCTGGCAACAGACAGACGCGACAGACGCGACAGACGCGCAAGAACGCAGCCGATTGACATCAGAGCAAGGATGGTTCCCTCTGATTCGAACGGCTGCGACTGAGGCTCGCCACCCTGTTGGCTACGGCTGACCGACAGGGTCAAGGCGATGATCGAGGTATAACTCGTCGATCAGTAGCGGAAAATCCAGTCCACAATCAAACGGTCTTTCATTAAGCCCTGACGATCAGAGAGGTACGTTTCCCACGCCACACCGATTTCCGTTCGGGACGAAGGCTTGATTTTCAGGCCGACAGCACCTGTAACAAGGTCGTTGCCGGCGATTCCGACAGACCCCAGATTCAACAGGTCGCCGCCCTCAATAGGAAGCCCGAAGGCTGTGCCCGAACTCATGTAGTGATACCAGTTCGTTTCTCCAAACAGGTAAACGCCGGAATCCCACAGCTTCTTATCCAGATGGTTTGACCAGTACCACACCTGATTTTCGGCCTTAGTGTCGGCCGGCAGACGAAATCCGGTGCCGGTCAGCCAGTGAGTGCCGTCGGCGATTTCCGCTCCGCCGGATGCAAACAGATGAAACACACCATCCCCGTTGCCCTGACGTGTTTGCGGCGTGCCAAGCGAAGCCTCATAGGTTGCTCCGACGCTCAGTAAAGTCTGTAAATACGGATCTCTCCGCAGGTTGTATTTCAACCCGGCATTAATGTCTGCCCAGCCGTCGTTCAGCAACGCGCTGTCCGAAACGATGAAGCCGTCCTTGGTGGCAATCAGCGACAGCCGTTCCGTCAGAGCTGCTCGCAGCTGCATGGCGTAGACCTGTACATTCTGACCACCAAGACTGGCTGGCAGAGCATGGTTAAGGAAGATCATTCGGGCTTCGGTCAGAGTCCGCGGATCTTCAAAGAAGACGGGATTGGTCATCGGACTGATGAAGTCGTCAAAGCAATGATCACCTTGTTTCAGCCAGCTCAGGTACTTATCGGCACTGCCTTCTACGCAGTCTGCGCCGCAGTCTCCACACGCTTCGGTGAAGGCACATGGTGCAATGATGTTATCGGAACTGAAGGAAGCCGGAAATCCGTCAACTGCGAGACCCTGCGTCTGAAGGGCACAGCACAACAGCCCCATTCTCAAAAACATTGTTCTCATTGCAGATCTCCTCATCTTCTATCTTTAGATTTAGAACTTGTGCATTGATTCCCTATTGGAACCATCGACATCACGTAGGGCCGAATGAAAACGTCCTGCAACAGCATCGTAAGGGGGTGTTTTTCCTACCGTTTTGCGACGGGTTGTTCCATTTGCGGAGTCTGGGACGATTGTCCGCCGCCAAAGAACAGGCCTAAAGGTGTCAGTTGCGGACTCTTTCGGCAAACATTCACAGGCCGGAAATGCCGTTTCGGAGGTCCAGGACAGACCGTTGTGCTCGGAGCCCATCCGCTGAGTTGACGATTGGTGACGGTGCAGAATCGGTTCTCGGTCAGGCCTCCGCAGATTTTCGACACGACCTTCATTCGCGAACACCAAGCAAAACGTCGCCTTCCGCCTCAACAATGCTTCGAGACGCGGCAGTCAATTCCACGCACAGAGCAACGGAGAATTCAAAGTTCATTGACGATGTGAGCGGGCTTCGCCACCATGTCCGTTGTTTATAATTCCTGCCGCTTTCCCGCCACATGTACGGAGTCGTCTCGTGCCATCAAAAGTTCCCCCATCGAACAAACAGAATTCAGACGAGGTATCTCGCCGCAAATTTGTGGCCGCCGGTTCGGCGGTTGCAGCAGCCACCTCACTGACCACGGGACTTCACACTTCCCCGGCCTCGGCAGCTTTAAGTTCTGCTCAGGACAGGGTCGTCGTAGGCGTAATGGGACTGAGCCGCGGCATGTCGCTGGCGCGGACATTTTCAGAAACACCGGGAGTTGAAATCAAATATCTATGCGAGACGGACACAAACCGCCTGAACGCAGCAAAGAAGTCGTTTGAAGGACTGGTCGACTACGGAGTGCAGACGACCGGTGACTTCCGCCAGATTCTTGATGACCCCGACGTCGACATTCTGATCTGTGCGGCTCCCAACCACTGGCACGCACCGGCGGCCATCATGGCCTGTAATGCCGGCAAACACTGTTACGTAGAAAAACCCTGCAGCCACAACCCATGGGAAGGCGAGATGGCGGTCGCCGCCGCCCGAAAACACAAACGCTGCGTGCAAATGGGAAACCAGCGTCGCAGTGCCGAAAAAATCATCGAAGCCATGAAGCTGCTGCACGAAGGTCGGATTGGTCGGGTCTATTACAGTCGCAGCTGGTATGCGAATTCACGTGGCTCAATCGGCACGGGAACTCCGGCGGAAGTGCCACCGCATATCGACTACGAACTCTGGCAGGGCCCGGCACCGCGACAGCCATTCACTTCAAACCGTCTGCCGTACAACTGGCACTGGGTCTGGCATTATGGCAACGGAGAATTGGGCAATAACGGAATCCACACGCTGGACCTGTCGCGCTGGGGACTGCAGGCTGACTATCCAACGCGAGTCGTTTCATCCGGAGGCCGCTATCGATTTGACGACGATCAGCAGACAGCAGATTCACATGTTGTGTCTTTTCAATTTGAAGGCAAGCGACAGATTATCTGGGAAGGACTCAGCTGCAGCCGACTGGGACTGGACGGCAACGGATTCGGTGTCACGTTTCACGGAGAAGATGGCAGCGTCAAACTGGATGGATGGGGCTACTCGCTGCACGATTCCAAGGGCAAGGAGATCGAACGCGTGGCGGGAGCGCGGTCTGATGCGGATCACATCGCTAATTTTGTTAATGCTGTCCGGGCAGATGACCCGACCATGCTGAACGCCGAAATTGAGGAAGGTCACAAGAGTACGCTGCTGTGTCATCTGGGTAATATTGCCCACAGAACCGGCGACACCATCACCTGCGATCCTTCGAACGGACATATCGTGGGCAATGCTGCTGCAGAAAAACTGTGGAAACGCGAGTACGAGCCCGGCTGGGAACCGACAATCTGACAGTGCAGGCGAGTGCATCCGGCCACCGCTCGGATTCGTGTGTGTCGGGAGACACACACCATGCGCGGCGACTGTGCTGACAACCGATGTTGCACGCCCGATTTGTTCGAACACGAGTTAACCAACGGTTTTTCAGGCCATAAGAAGCCTGAACGGGTTGCGTGGTCTGGCGGTTCCATTCCGGTATTCCCTGACAAATTGCGGTCGGACTTGCGCCAGCATGACTGATTTGCTGGCTTTGTGTGATGTTTTTCTGGTAGCATCACGTCTAATCGATTCATGAATCGCCTTCCTTATTCGGAGTTGTCCCGATGCGCACGCGGACGTTTTCAAAAATCGCAACCTGCCTGCTGCCTACTTTACTTCTGCTGCCGATTACCGGATGTGGAGGCGGAGAATCTGACGCCGAGTCCGAAACGTCAACGGATGGCGATGGGGCGGAAACCGGCGCCGCTGCAGGTGGCGCCGCTGCAGGTGGTGGTGCTGGTGGTGGTGCTGGTGGTATGGCCATGGGTGGCGGCGACATGGCCATGGGCGGCGACCTGGGTGGTGGCGGCGACATGGGTGGTGGCGGCGACATGGCTATGGGCGGCGACATGGCCATGGGCATGGAAGGCGGCGGCGATGACTCCATGATGGCAGGTATGGAAAACATGGAGGGCATGGAAGATATGGAGGGCGGTTACAGCGGACAGATGCCCGGAGGCGGGGGAGGCGGTCCACAAAAATCAAATCGTCCAGCCGACCTGAGTACGTGGACCAAGGAACAACTTCTGCAAGCCGTGGAAGAACGAGACGGTAAGGTGCCGGCAGCCATTCAGGCCAGTCAGGCGTCGGCCGGCAGCGACCAGGAGTTCGCGCAGCTTATGACGGAAGTGCTGGCCACGGCATCCGGCGTTGAAGCGGCCCCAGCAACCATTTCACTACCCGGCGTGCCAGGCTTTCCGGCTGGCGTATTACCTGGTGCAAATCCAGGCGGCCAGAAACCCGTGCCGCCCGGTGGCGTATTTCTTGATCAACCTGCTCTGCGTCGGCAGCTGTATCGTTCTACCGATCGCGCTCTGGATTCAATGGAAGTCATGCTGGGTGAAGCGATGCTGAGCTATGCGCCACAAGCGGTGCAGGGAACACGCGGAGCAGCCGGACGACTGCAGAATGCCGCCAACGGTCAGATGCCACCACCAGGACCTCCGACATTGGGACTTCCGTCATCGGGACCTCCCACATCCGGACCTCCCACATCGGGACAAATGGATATGCTGAATGGAGCAGGATCAGGTGACCCCACAATGATGGACGAAGCCGGATATGGCTCGGAATACGGAACCCCTGATTCCGGTCCTGGTGGCCGTGTCGGAAGCGGACAGAACAATGGTCGGCTGCAGGATCGAGAAATCGTGGAAGCGGTTGTGCAGGCTCTCGTGAGCAATAACAGTGCCCCCGCCTGGCGCACGTTAAAGAATATTCTGGCCGGATCGATCGCGACTCCTCTAGCCGTTGAGGAAGTTGCTGAAGTCGTGATAAGCCAGGCATTTTCCGGCGATTCCGTTAACGCAGAGATGGCTCAGCAGCTGTTGACAACCACCGTCGACACCGTGATCGCTGACCCTGTTCAGAATGCCGGCTCTCTTCGCCTGCTGGCCGCAATCGCTCAAAACCCCACCGATCATTTTCTGAATCTGGCAGATTTGCAAAAGCCGGTTCAGCCGGCGGGTCAGGGAAATCGCAGAGAGCTGGGAGGCAATGGACAGCAGGCCCCGATGATGGAAGACATGGAAGGACTCGAAAGCGGCTACGACGGCGGAGGCAATTACGAGAGCGGGGGCCCGGCCCCGGGAGGCGGCACCGCCCCTGCGGCGAACATCGCCATCCAGGCGGTCAGTCTGCCTAATGTGAATATTTCTGAAGCGGCGATGTTGCCCGTTGCAAGCATACTGTGGAAGCCCGCAACTGTAGACATGGTTGCAGAACAGTTACGGTCTGCCGAATCACCGGCAGCCGTTGCCGACGCCCTGTCCTTCGCGTCCAACATACCTTCCGGACAGATCCGACATGCCGCCTACGATTTATTTCTACGGTCTCATTCCAAGGGCGCAGTGAGCATGGTCAGCAGCGGACTGTTTACGTCGGTCGCCCGCGACCCCGGGATGCTTGCCGTGCTGAAAGCGCTCCCGCGAGAACGCCCACAAACTTCGCGCAATGCCGGTGCCAACGTTGCCGCTGTCGCCAGTCCCGCTGCATCATGGACCAGTGCCACGCAGGAAACCGTACTGTCGCTCAGGGACCGCCTGCGGAAAGTCGCCGACGATCCCGCTCTGGCATACACCGGACAACAGCCTGTGCGGCTGCACCGCGGCGGCGTTCCGGAAAAAGCAATCGCCGTCATGCTGCCTGGCGACAGTGCCGACGTTCTGGGAGACGCAGCGCCTTCGCTGCTGAAGCTCTACTACACACGACTCCGCGTGGCGCCTCAAACACCGCTTCAACAGAAGGACATCGCGGACCATTACGAGACCAGGACCAAAGGCTATAAACGCATGGTCGGACAGGGAATGCTGTGGTATGACGGCGTGAAACGAAATTTAAACGGAACTCGCACAACGATGGATGTCGTCATTGAAAAGGCCCAGTCGGCGAATGGCGGCGGATTTTCCGGAGGACCAGGCGCTGGTGGAGGCATCGGCGTCGGTGGCGGACAGGGCGGTGGCGCGGACCAATATACCATTGAAATTATTGTCGTGGAAACACGGGACCCGAAAGATCCACCGGCCGGTGCCAGCGTCGCCGCAGCTGATACAGCGAACTAGGCTCATCAACTGATCTTCGTCGTTCCGCGTCATTGTCGATCTGGACAGTTCTCGAATTTCGAATCGCTCGACAGCCATGCCTGTTGAAACACCATATTCCCTGCAATTGGGCGGGCTATGCCGGTTTCGTTTCGCGAGCCTTCCGGTTTCGTTCCCCCAAAATGTCCCTGCCACTGGAAGACCTCAATACAAAAAATGAACCGATTCAGTAATCTCGCCGCCGATTTTTATTGCAATATGCATCTAAACACAGAGATGCCGCTGCCCAACAGCCGAGAGGCCGTGCTGGAATTCTTCGGACGCGTGCAGAAGTCCTATCCGCTGATGAAAAATTTCTACACGCGGGACAACGGCGACTTTGTCATGGAAGAAGACAAAGACCAGCCCTTCCACCGCTGGCTCTCACTGGAACCTCGCCGTATCTGCAGCGGTTTTGTAAACCCTCCGGATCCTGATCAGGCCGAAGAACAGCATCGGCTGATCCTGGAGCTGGTACCCTACATGCTCACCGTCAGCCCCCTGGACTGCGAAGCGCTGGACTACATGATGGGGTTCGACTTTCCTTATCGAGGCAACCACGACATGCTGGTGGCTCAGGCGCTGGGCTGTTCACCGGCCTTTGAGCGTCTGCCAGGACTCAACGGCGCAACAGTGCTGAATTTCGAGCCATCCATGACGATCAGTCTGGAAGAATCGTGTCGACTGCAGGCGCGCCTCATGGTGGAAACCCGTACAAATGCCTACCATGTCCGCCGCGACGAATATCCCGAGGACCACATCAGCGTATTCTTTACTGTGCGGCAGTATGGCAGCATGGAACACGATGCTTCGTTCCCCGATCGGCTGGTTCAGCTGCGCGAAAAGTGCGAAGAACTGTTGGATTCGTTTGTCATCGAGGAGGTCCTTGTGCCGCTCGGTCAGGCAATTGCAGCATCGTGATACCTGCTCTGAACGCGACTTCACAGAAGAACGCGTTTCCGATTCGGCGGCCAGGCACTCACCCGCTGAGCGGAAAGCTCAGTCCAAAGGAAATTCACGGTAACACGTTCGCTGCAGCAGCCCCTGTCTTGAGACGTGTCGGACTTCGCGTAAGAATAGCCAGTGAAACAAACAGGCGGAAGCCGTCTGTCAAATCAAAGTCAATACGTTAGTAGGACACACGGAATGATGAGTCGAAGTGTTTTCTGGTCGCTGCTGCCTGGGGTCGTCGCCGGGCTGACAATCGGTTGCGCAGAGTCCGATCCGGATACTCCTCCTGTAATGGACGCGATTGAGCAGCAGCAGGCGCTGGGTGACGCTGCCGAAGCTGCAAGAGATCGTGCCGCTGCGGAAAATGCTGCTACCGTTGCCGCAGCAAATCCGAACAGTATGCCGAGAGCGGCTGTGCCGACGGAAGGTCTGTTTGAAGTCGAATTCGACACAACAGTGGGTAAGTTTACCATCGAAGTTGACCGTGAATGGGCACCGGTGGGGGCTCATCGATTCTATGAACTTGTAAAGAACGGATTTTACAACGGGTGTGGTTTCTTTCGCGTCGTCCCCGGATTCATGGTGCAGTTTGGCTTGGCGGCAGATCCGGCGGTCACCGCCAGATGGCAGGAAGAGATCCCTGATGATCCGGTGACCAAGAGCAACACACGTGGCTACGTGACATTCGCGAAAACCGGCGCCCCTGATTCAAGAACCACGCAGATGTTCATCAACTATGGTGACAACAGCCGCCTGGACTCAGATCGCTTTGCGCCTTTCGGCATTGTGACGAAAGGGATGGATATCGTAGATAAGATCAGCTCTGCCCACGGAGAAGACCCCGATCAGGGTGCGATCCAACAGCAGGGCAACGGTTATCTCAACGCCAACTTCCCGCAGCTTGACTATATTAATCTGGCCACCTTGACTATTGACGATCTTGAGTGAAATCAGAAGTGACACGCTGATACGCATGCATAATCTGTGGTGTGCCTGAAATTACTGCCGACTCCGGTGCCATGGACGTCGTAGCAGCCGGAATTGAATTCGACAGGGCGCCGTCACGGATTGTTTTCTCAACCTGTAGCCACGAGTTTCCGAGTGCGACCTATGACTGAGCCACGTGAAGACAACGACAACGGGCCGGACTTTAGTTTTCTTGGTAATGATTCCGTCGGCGATGATGCTGGTGCACTCGACTTCTCCGACGCGACAGTCACGCCGGCGCAGCCGACTGGGCATACATCGAAAACAAATTCATCACAGCCCACAGACGGAACAGACGACCCCGCGCCGGAAGGGGACGTGGCAGAGACCGACTCGGCTGATTTCAGGACGACCTCTGAGAAAGCGATCCCGCCGGCGTCCGACGGCGAGTCGAGCACTGCGGGGGCAGCTTCAGCGCCTGAACGGCGCGTGCCAATGGTCCCGCAGAAAACGTTTACCATTGTCGCTGGCTACGCTGCCGCGCTTACTCTGCTGTTTCTGTTGCTATTGTTGACCGGTCGAGTTTCGCTGACGGGTGTGCATCCACTGGAAAGTCTGCCGGACATCGCTCCGCTGCAGAAGAACGAGTTCCTGCCGGTTGAACCGGCCGATGCCAGCCTGCCGCGTGACCACACCCTGAAACTCGGCGATTCGCGGCGTTTCGGGGATGTAATCATTACGCCTCTGAAAGTCACCACGGAGCCGATTTCGTTCATCCACATGACTTCAGGAAAGACGGCTTCGGATAGAAAAACGGCCCCCGTCATGAAGCTGTGGTTCGAACTGAAGAATGCATCCACAGACGCGGCTTTTCCGCCATGGGACGTGGGGCTGATGTGCAGTAGAATGCCTGCGGAGGGTACAGATGACAGCACAAAAGCCAATTCGTGGTTGATGGTTCGCCATACGGCTGATGCCGGTCAAACTCGTTTGCTTAACTATTTTCACCCCCCCGCAAGTGAATACGATCTGGTCGGGCAACACAGTCGACAGCTAGTCCAGCCGGGACAGTCGATTACGACGTTTATCGCATCCAGTCCTGAGTTCTCCAGAATCTCAGCAGATGACGTTAATGAATATCGCTGGCGTCTGCAGCTACGCAAAGGCGTCAATCGCCTGACGAAAAATGGCGTCACAACGCTGCTGGAAATCGCATTTACGCAGGCTGAAGTATCAACATCCGGCTGAATGGGTTACAGACAAAGTCGGTCTGTGAATGATCGTCGTACATTTGTTATCTCGGGACGTCTTATCTCGGAACGTCACAAGGAAAACTGCCATGAGAATTCCACAACTAATGTTGTGCAGTGCTGTGGTGTTGTCCGGAAGCGGGGCTGTCGACGTGAGGGCTGTCGAGGACGTCGACGCGGTTGTCACAAGAGCACTCGACTATCTGGTGACTCGGCAGAAACGTCAGGGATACTGGGAAGCCGCAGGGGGCCAGTATCGTGTGGCAATGACGGCGCTGGTGGGTACGGCGATGCTGGCGGAAGGATCCACGGCAACCACTGGCCGATACTCGTCCCGAATTGGAAAGGCAGTCGACTACCTGCTGGCGGTCAGTCGTCCCAATGGGCTGATCGGCTATCGAGAGGACTTTCACTACACCTATGGTCATGGATTTTCGATGGTTTTTCTGAGTCAGGTGTATGGCGAGGAGGAGGATATTCGCCGTCGCGAGGAAATTCGCGAAGTGCTCACCAAAGCCGTACAATTCTGCGCAGATGCACAGACGTCGCGCGGCGGCTGGGGCTATGTGTCCGCCAAAGAGGGTAACGATTTTGATGAGGGCTCGACCTGTATCACTCAGGTTCAGGGACTACGCGCGTGCCGAAATGCAGGGATTCCCGTTTCGAAAGAAATCATTGATCAGGCAAAACAATACATCGCCGACTGTACAACCTCCAAGGGAGGCGTTCAGTACAGTATTCGCGGAGGCGGCGAACGCCCTCCCATCACAGCTGCCGCGCTGGCCGCACTGTTCAACGCCGGCGAATACGACACAGAACTGACAAAGAATATGCGTTCTTTCTGCGACGAATTCATCTGGCCCGGCCGACCGTTGAAATCCAGTTCCGGACACTGGCATTACATGCACTTCTATTACGCTCAGGTGATGTACCGACAGGGCGGTGACCGTTGGAACGAGTACCGCCGACAGATCGAAGAAAAACTGCTGCCTGAAGTGGGCAGCGGAGGCGGCTGGGCGAATCGACAAATCGGTCCGGTTTATACGACAGCCATCAACTGCATTATCCTGCAACTGGACAAGGGCTATTTGCCCATTTATCAACGCTAACCCGGGCGGTTCCGCGTTGAAGATCATATTCCCTGCTGCTGAAGCGAATCCGTTATGAAACACATCCCTTTTGTATGTCTTGCGATAGTGCTGTCTTCAGGGGGCTGTAGCGAACCTCCAGCCGAAAACTCAACGTCGTCCGGCCAGGCAGCGACAGATGCGACATCCGCAAACGCGCCAACGGTTGCGGCCGGTTCGTCTGATTCGTCGGCCACACCGAGTGCCAGCGCAGAGCCCATGGAATTCAAACCACTCTCCTCTGCGACGTCAGGCCCCGGTGGAGACGTAACATCGTCGTCCGGGTCATCAACCGGTCAACTTAGTGCGGAACAGAAAATCAGTATCATCATGGCTAAGCTGAAGCCACTGCAGGTGCTGCTGGGCAACTGGCGCGGCACAACAAGACGCGAATACGAAGGCTTCAAGGCGGTCGACAGCCACGAATGGATCTGGGATCTGCGCAGCCAGCCGGACCAGCCGGCTCTGGCATCAGCATCCGACAAAAGTCCGTACCTGAAACAGGCCAGCCTCACATGGAATCCAACGGATTCCGTGTTCGAACTGATCGCGACGGATCAGGACGGAAAGGAACGGACATTCACGGGAGACTATACAGACCCGGTTCACGAAATTATCGGACCGGACGACAAACTGCATCGCGTGTTTCGGCTGGAACTGACGCAGACGGATGAATCGGCAGAGCAGGTCGGCGGCGACCGCTGGCAGGTAGCGTTCGCTCAGCAGGAAAACAATCGCTATCTGCTGGAGATCGACAAACGTCGGGGCACAGCCACCTTTCGACGTTTTGACACCGTCTCCACCCAGCGGGAAGGAACGTCGTTCGCTTTGAGCGATTCCAGTTACGGGGAAAAAGAATGCATCATCTCCCAGGGGCTTGGTACAACGGCCGTGTCGTGGAAGGGAAAAACATACTGGGTGTGCTGCAGCGGGTGCAAAGCTGCATTTGAAGAGGACCCTGAAACCTGGATCGCCCGCGCTGAGAAGCGAAAAAGCGAATAGAAACGAAACTTTGATGTTGAACTCTGCTGTAGAAGAATTCGCCGGCCTGCGGTGTCAGGTCGTGGACGGTTTGGATTCCGGGATTCATCCCACGAAACTTGTTGTACTGTCCCACGGATTTGGTGCGTCAGGAGACGATCTTGTCGGGCTGGCTCCGCATCTGATTCAATCCAGCGACACGGTGGCGGCCACATGCCGTTTCGTCTTCCCTGCGGCTCCCGTTGACCTGACCCCCATGGGTATGCCCGGAGGTCGTGCGTGGTGGCCTATCAACATGGCCAGGCTGGCGGAAATCAATCAGGCGGGGAACTACGACGAACTGACAAAGCTGTTGCCGAATGGTATGCTGGATGCATCTGAACAGATGGTGAACGCTCTGCGGGAAATGCAAACACAGTACGGCCTGAGCGACACCGCAACAGTGATCGGCGGTTTTTCACAGGGAGCCATGCTGAGCACAGACGTCGTATTGCGTCGGGGCGTGGTGCCGTCAGCACTTATGTTGTTTTCGGGCACGCTTCTGTGTTCAGCTGACTGGCAGCATTTTGCGGCCGAACATCCGGGCTGTTCCGTCCTGCAGTCACATGGGCGACAGGACCCGGTGCTGCCGTTTCCTACCGCTGAATCTCTGCGGGACCTGCTGGACCGCAATAAATTTGCCGTGAATTTCCTGCCCTTCGACGGCCCGCACACGATCTCTGAAGAAGCGTTGAGCGGCTCGGTACAATTGCTCTCAATTTAACGATGTGTTGCGAATTTGCTACATCGCCATCTTGAATTTTCAGGTATGCGCAGTGGTATAGCACAGAATTCCGTCTATAAAACAACGGCCGACCGGGCTGAGTCCGTTGATCGGTACGAGGCTGACGACGTTCGGCCTCAAATCCCCTCCGCTCTGCCCCCGAGCGCACCCTCCCAATGACTTTGCCCTTCCTCACGTCCCACACGTCCAGCGGACTTTTATACGTTGCACTTCGAGCCGCGTACCTGACTACATACCAGGAGCTGCGGGATGAATTCGAATCTGATCGCCTGCCCGGAAGTTCGTCCGGGTTTATGGCGCAAGCCCCGATTGCAGCGGGTTGTGCGCCTCAGGTACAGCTGGATGTGCTGTTTCGAACATGGCAGCGAATTCAGGCTGATCGCGAAGAACTGACATTGCTGGAACGGTGCGTCTGTTTTTACGCCCTCGGAGAACTCGCACGGCTTGGCAAAGCCGACGACCGACAGACAATTGAACGAGCGGTCAACGGCCCGAAAGTCCTGGAGTGCAACAGCATTACATGGCTGGCTTCCACGTCCAGGACAATGCAGATCACGTGGGAATTTCCAGTCGAGGCCGCTCATCTACAGCGAGATGTCAGTGACTTCATGGACGACTCAGAACGGAGCGTTGGCGTAACTGCAAGTCGTCCACTGACAGACGAACTTCTTGCACTGCTGGGGCAGTGGACAGTATCCACTCAGATTCTTGAAAACGCGATCGGACTGTTAACACCAAGAGAGTCAAGGCGGCTGGGCGAGTTCTTTTCTGAACACCCGCGACTGATGAATCTCTAGAGCGATTTTACCACAAAAGTGGTCGTACGGCTCGCGGGGAAAAATCACTGGTGTGCAGGGAGCGACGTTATCAGCATCCGCAAGTCAGCGTAAGACGCCGTCGAGCGTCTTCACCGGTCTGAAGCGACTCTCGCTATTGTGGTGCAGCGGCACGAAACCCGCGCAGACCGCTGCAAACTGCGAGTTCGGCCGCCAGGCATACTCCCGGTCAGACGGTGGCACGTTCGGCGTGTCGCTCCGGGTGCAGCCACACCCAGCTCTTTCCCAGACGTCCGCTATAATTGCCAGCGGTAATCTTCATCAGCCCTTCGACATCCCGGGCCGCGGCGATTGCAGCCTGTGTCGCATGCGAAACTGCCACAAGGTCTCGACCGTTAATAATGATCTCCATCGCACACGTCACACCCTGAGGCAGTTCCGACGCCACGTCGCTGTTGTCCCTGAGTGTGGGACAGAACCGGTCATTGGTGCTGGCAAACAAAAAGCCATAACGACTTCCGGCCTTGGACCCACTGGATGCCACACCACCGGGAAAGGGCGTGACGACGCCCGGACATTCAAGGCACGCAGCGACTGCTTTTTCGGCAGCCAAAAGCGCTGACTCTTCGGTCGAAGCCATAAACCAAAGGTTGCCACCCATTACACCGTCGTGGTAGGCAAACCGACGATCAATGCAGAACTCTCCGGCCATTGTAGGAATCACCCACATCTTCCGCCCGAAACGTTCACCCAGTTTCTCAAATCGATCGCCAAAGTATGCCACCTTACGACCCAGTCGATAATAAGGCCGCTCCTCACTCTGATCATCCTGTACGGAAAAGCAACGTGCCGTCGGGCATGGCAGCAGGCTCTGGCTGACTCGCCCCAATAACGCCTTTTCCAGCGCCTGAATTCTGTGTTTCCAGAAACGCGGAACATGCAGCTGACAGATAACGCCCGGCCGACCGTCCGGAGTCTGATAAGTTTCGTCACCCCCTGGCCCCACGTAACGATCCACTCCGGCTTCGCAGTCGCACATGATCGAAGAAGAAGCGAACCCCGTGGCAGCGTTGACAGCATGGTTCAGCCACTTGCGATCCCGGGCGGTGATCATAAATTGCACCCACAGGCTTCGAAACGCCTCAGCGTAAGTATCTTCGATTTCCACGGTCATCACATATCCAGCTTGCACAGTCTGCAGATCAAACGTTTAGTGACGGCCGAAACTGGACGTACTCCACAGCTCACGACAGATCTGCAAATCGCAAACAATCGTACTATTCGTGCGCGGCGGAACCGCGGCCCTGCCCCTGGTATACACGCTCTTCTGTAACAACCCGGTCCATGAACACATCATGTGAGGCTACCGGAATCTGCTCAAACATCTGACATTCAAATGCCAGAGCAATCAGCGGTGTATCGAGTCTCGCATGTTCCAGCAGCTTATCGTAATACCCCTTCCCGTGACCCATTCGAGCACCACGTGCATCGAAACCAACGCCGGGTACCATAATCAGATCCAGCTCTTCCACGTTGACCTGATTTTCGGGAAGCAATCGCAGCTCCTGCCGTGGTTCAAGAATGCGGTACATCCCGATTTCGAGTTCCTCCATGCTGCTGAGCCGAAACAATTCCAGTTCGCCATTTTCGTTGCACCACGGTACAACAACGTTTTTCTGAGATTCAAGAGCGGCAGGCAGGTCGAAACGAGTTCGTACTTCGCTGCGCACGTCAACGTAGTACATCACGGTCGACGCAGTTGCGTATTCCGGCAGTGCCATGAATGCGCCAACAATGCGTCGGCTCAACTCGTCTTTGTCTTCCTGATCATTACGGCTCGCATGTGCCTGTTTCCGGAGCGAGTTCTTCAGGTTCTGAACGGCGACGTCGGTCATCCTGCAGCCTCTTGTACACTGGTAACATCAACGTGTGGGGCACAAGCGTTCTGCCTGGCGCCGGATGAAGTTTTACCCGGCAGAAGTCAGGCTTGCAATAAACCTCGGCTTTTCCTCAACAGCAGGAAATCGGCAGTCACGCGTCGTTATGCGGCCGTGAACAGACGAACTGAAACTTCCCGGGCAGTATTAGATCCCGTTCGTTCGAAACGACGGGCAAACACGTTAGAATCCGCTTCAGTCAGATTCAGTTGCTGAGACGTTTTTCTCGGCTGCATGTCACCCTCGACGTCCCAATTCAACGGATCTTCTCGGTCGCCTGGTAATTTGTATGGGGGCGACTGCTCAGAAGTGCGCACGTCCTGACAGTCTGAAGTCGTCGTCTTTTTCCGCCGTACAAACATAATCTCAATGACTACCATTCAAGACCTAAGCAGACTGGAACGATTGCAGTGCGAAGTATTTGCAAATGCTTCGGTTGCGGCCCGCCATGTTGCGAAGCAGATCGCTGACCTGATTCGTGATCGCGCAGCGAAACAGAAGACGTGTGTCCTGGGCCTTGCGACGGGGTCGACTCCCGTCGGAATCTATGCTGAGCTTGTGAGGATGCACAAGGCAGAAGGACTGTCGTTTCAAAACGTGATCACGTTCAACCTGGACGAATACTACCCTATGCAGCCCAACGAACTGCAAAGTTACGTTCGGTTCATGCGTGAACACCTGTTCGACCATATCGACATCCCCCCCGACAACGTTCACATTCCCGACGGGACTGTGCCGGTTTCGGAGGTCAGCGAATATTGCCAACGCTACGAAGAGCAAATCTCCGAAGCGGGCGGAATTGATATTCAGCTGCTGGGTATTGGCCGCACGGGACACATCGGTTTCAACGAACCAGGGTCAGACGAGACCACCCGCACGCGTCTGATCACTCTGGACACGGTGACTCGAACGGATGCGGCCAGCGACTTCTTTGGTGCTGAAAACGTGCCTCGTCGCGCTATCACAATGGGAGTAGGCAGCATTCTTAACGCATGGAAGATCTACATCCTTGCGTTTGGTGAAAACAAAGGCCCGATTGTCGCCAGAACCGTTGAAGGGGAACCGTCCCCTTCGGTACCGGCGACATACCTGCAGCAGCACCGCAACGTGGAAATGCTGCTGGACCAGGCGGCCGGCAGCGCCCTCACAAGGACTCGATTTCCCTGGCTGGTGGAATCCGTCGAATGGACTCCTGAAATCATTCGTCGCGCCGTCATCTGGCTGGCTCAGAAGATGGACAAAGCGATTCTTAAACTGACCGATTCCGACTACAACGAAGAAGGTCTGCAGGAACTACTGGCTCGCTACGGCACAGCTTATGAAATCAACCTGGAAGTCTTCCGGCACCTGCAGGGAACACTGATCGGCTGGCCCGGAGGAAAGCCGGACAGTGCAAAACTGCCGGGCGACCGCCCGGGAGAATACGATCATATTTTTCCGAAGCGAGTCATCTGCTTTTCTCCGCACCCGGACGACGACGTGATTTCCATGGGCGGTACCCTCATTCGTCTGGCCGATCAGGGACATGAAGTTCACATCGCCTACCAGACCTCCGGCAATATTGCGGTCTTTGATGAAGATGCGATTCGTTTCGGCGAATTCGCCGCGGAATTCTGTACCGCCTTCAATATTGGCGTGGCCGAAGTAAAGTCGCTGGAATCGCACATGGAGGAATTTCTGCAGAACAAACAGCCGGGCCAGGTCGACAGCGACGAGGTTCAGAAAATCAAGACCATTATCCGTCGCGGCGAGGCACGCGCAGGGGCACGCTGCTGCGGTGTTCCGAATTCCAGGCTGGAATTTCTGGACATGCCTTTCTATGAAACCGGCCGAGTGAAAAAAGAGCCTCTGGGCGACAACGATATCCAGATCATCGTGGACTATCTGCGAAAGATGCAACCTCATCAGATTTATGCCGCCGGCGATCTGTCGGATCCTCATGGCACACATCGCACGTGCCTGAAAGCCATCATCAAAGCCTGTGACATGTGTCGCAACGACGACTGGTTCAGTGAAACCGAGGTCTGGATGTACCGTGGTGCGTGGCAGGAATGGCCCATCTATCAGATTGAGATGGCAGTCCCGTTGAGCCCCGTGGAAGTGGAGCGCAAACGCCAGGCGATCTTCAAGCACGAATCACAAAAGGACCGGGCCCTGTTTCCGGGGCCGGACATGCGCGAGTTCTGGCAGCGTGCAGAGGCTCGCAATGCCACAACAGCGCGTGATTATGATGCCCTCGGGCTGGCAGAATACGAAGCGATCGAAGGCTTCGTCCGCTGGGACGGGAAATGGGGACTCGACGATTAAGCGGGTAGAAAGTCGCAAATGACAATCGGTCTATTCCGACGACGCGGAAGCTCCTCCGCCTTTGTTGCCGCCAATCGTGCGAATGAACTCTGTGATGCGTGAGGGACGCAGCGACACGACTTTCTGATCTCGGTTGAATTTCAACAGATCGCCCAGCATCGCGGCCGCAGATTCATACCGTTCTTCAGGATTTCGAGTGATTGCGTTTCGCACGATCGTTTCCAGCCCTTTGGGAATCGACGGTTCAAGCTGTCGGGGACGCGGTGGATCCTGCTCCAGAATCTTCGTCACCATGTCCTCTTCATTCTTGGCCTCATAAGCGGGACATCGCGTCAGTAATTCGAACAGGGTCATGCCCAGAGAATAGACGTCACTGCGAGCATCGTGGGTGCCGGAAAGACGTTCCGGAGCCATGTATCGCAAGGTCCCCATGACCTTCATCGACGACTCAGCCGACGCCGTGTCGATCGTTTCGGACAGTCCGAAATCCGTAATCCACACACGACCGTCGCCATCCAACAGCAGGTTGGCGGGCTTAATGTCGTTATGCAGAACTCCATCGCCGTGAGCACAGCACAACGCCTGAGTTGCCTGGATAGCGATTTGAGTAAAACTGCTCCACGAACTTCTTGTCAGCTTCTTTCGTCGCCCCTCGTTTGGGTGGCGGACGTCAGTGGCCCTTCGTACACCTTCAGCGGTACGAATCGCAGACATCGCCATACTGGAGACAAAGCCTGTCGGCTTCGATGATTCCGCCCGTTCAATTTCGTCCTGGTACATCACGCCGTCCACTTCGCGCAGACGTCGGATAATCACATCCAGTCCAATGCCGTTAACGAACTGCATCACGTAGTAACAGTAACCGTGTTCCTGGCCAAAACGGTAAACAGGCACGATATTTCGATGACGTAACCGGGCCGTTGTTCGAGCTTCTTCTTCAAAACGTTTCTGCCATTCGGGCACTATTGAAACCCGCCACGGCAGTACCTTGACAGCCACGATGTGCTGTGACGTGGTATCCCGCGCCTGAAAGACAACTCCCATGCCACCGCGTCCGAGCTCACACAACAGTTCGCAGCTTCCCAGACGCTTAAAGGGAAATGTGTCCGGCATGTTTCTGCGGATGGCGGCCGTTTCGCTCTGCTGCCGCGCCTGTTCCAGCAGGGCCAGCACGGGAAACGATTCCCGAATTACGGCTGCATGCAGCGGAAAACGTCGAGCATAGTTTTCGATTGACGGCATCTGGCCGGTCCGCAGTTCCTCGACAAACTGCGTCGCCAGTATTTCGACCGGCGCGCGAGAGCGAAGTTCGCCCTCCCCCTCTTGCTCAGGAAATCCCTGCAGGTGAAAATCAGTTTCGTCAACCGGATCGCTCACGTTTGTTCGTTCCCATGAGATGTTATCTTAACAAACGCAGACCGTCGGCGAGCCTCCGCATTACTGGTCCAAGAATCCGGGCAAAGCCGAAAGAACACCCTTTAATCGCCCCAAGGCCCGCATGTAGCGGTCGCTGGAGGCCTGATCCGAAATCCCAAGAATCTGCGCTGTTTCCCGGTTCGACAGCTGCTCGAAGTGCCGCAGGGCCAGAACTTCCCGGTCAATTTCGTTCATCGAGGCCAGCGCCGCCTTCAATTGCTCAGACAGCTCTTCGCGAAGGGCGGCCTGGGTGGGCGACGTCAAATGTCCGAGCAGATGAAAAGACAGTGAAAACGACGTCGACTCCGAGCTCCACCCCTTGTTGATGGAAAACTCCATCGCAGCATTGCGTTTCTGCGTGCCCAGGTGTCGGCGATGGATATCAATCATGGTCTGTCCCGTGATCAGTCGGAACCAGACAAAGATCGATCGGGATGCGTCCGACAGGAAATGGTCAATTCTCTGAACGACAGACAGCCAGGCTTCCTGCAGTACGTCGTCCGCATCCACTCGGCCGTGCAGGCGGGGGTCCATGCGAAAATTCACCATCCGCCACAGGCGATCGCGGTGCTTCGAGAAGAGTTCGGCAAGTGCATTTTCATCGCCGTTGACAACCCGGTCGATCAACTCTCTTTCGTGTTCCGAATGTGACACGGGGCTTCCCGGAAGGCTGAAATTTCTGCTGTGAGACGCCCCAATGGAGTCCCACAGGCGTTATCCTTGCCTGTTACAACTAGATTATGCAAGCCGAAAGCACAGAACAGCGGAAGTCATGTCCGTGTCCGCACGGCGGGTATTCGTTGCCATCCTTTGGAATCAGCGGACTGTGTGGTGGCAGCGGATGGACTCAGCGGTAACATTCGCGTGGAAATTACCACTCCACTTATTAACTTCGGAGAAAGAGTATTGTGGCGGATTCTGTAATTCTTGCGTATAGCGGCGGACTGGACACATCGGTCCTGGTGGGATGGCTCCAGGACAGGGGATACGAAGTACATTGCCTGTATGTGGAACTTGGCCAACCCTGCGAAGACCGCGATGCGATTCTGCAGAAGGCACTCGATATCGGTGCCAAGTCTTCAGAGCTGGTGGACGTCCGTGAAGAAATGTGCCGAGACATCGCCTTCCCCACAATGCAATGGCAGGCGAAGTACGAAAACATCTATCTGCTGGGCACGTCTGTCGCACGTCCACTGATTTCCAAAGTGTGTCTGCAGCGAGCTCGTGAAGTCGGTGCCGTCGCGTTCGTTCACGGAGCAACCGGCAAGGGCAATGACCAGTGTCGGTTTCAGCTGGCCGCTGAAGCACTGGACCCTGCCGTAAAGATCATCGCGCCCTGGCGCATGGATGAGTTCCGCGAACAATTTCCCGGTCGCACCGAAATGCTGGCGTATTGCGAGGAAAAAAATATTCCCGTGAAAGCCAGTGTCAGCAAACCGTATTCCAGCGACGAAAACTGCCTGCACATCAGTTACGAAGCCGGCGACCTGGAAGATCCGACCGTTGATGGCGAATCCGTGATCGACTTCGGCATGACGGTGTCGCCTCAGGAAGCCCCTGACAGGGAAGAGTCCCTGCGGATCGAATTTGACGCAGGTGTCCCCGTTGCGGTCAACGGCGAAAAGCTGTCCGCAGCACAGGTCGTGGAAACACTTAACACAGTCGGCGGCAGAAACGGAATCGGGCGAATCGACATTATTGAAAACCGATTCGTCGGCATGAAGAGTCGAGGCGTCTACGAAGCGCCTGGCATGACCCTGCTGTATGCCGCCCATCAGGCGATTGAACAGATGACACTGGACCGTGACCTGACACATCTGCGAGACCAGCTGAGTCCTGTCGTTGCGGAAATGGTTTACTACGGCCACTGGTACTGCGCCAGGATGGACGCTCTTCTGGCGTTCATCCGGGAAGCTCAATCAGTTGTCACAGGCGAAGTCACGATGACTCTGTACAAGGGAAATATTCGCATCAGCAGCCGCACTTCCTCAAACAGCCTGTACGACGCGGAAATCGCCAGTATGGAAAAAGGCGGTGACTACAATCAGAACGACGCAGAGGGATTTCTGCGACTGATGGGCCTGCCCGGCCGCGTTCAGGGCCTTGTCCGGCCGCGCGAATACTAAGGGACTGCAAAAACGATGATCGACATTCTTCTCAACGGCGAAATGCGGCCTGTTCCGGCAGACTGCACAATCGCCGATCTGTTGTTCGAACTCGACATCAAGAACCGATATTGTGCAGTTGAACGCAATCAGGAACTGATACCCCGCGAAGAACACGCCGACTGCAAACTCACAGTCGGCGACTGCGTGGAAATTGTGACACTGGTAGGCGGCGGTTAACCTCGCTTTCCTCCTGGAAAACTTCAAAGAAACCAGAAGCCATGACGACCGCTGTTTCTCAAGCCCCGTCTGATGAACAGATTGTAATCGGTTCGCATACATTGAACTCGCGGCTTATCGTGGGAACAGGTAAATACGCCACGTTCGAGCAGATGCAGGAATGCCTTGAGATCAGCGGCGCCGACGTGATTACAGTCGCCGTGCGACGTGAACGACTGGTTGATGCCGACGGCCGTAACATTCTGGACTTCATCGATCTTGACAAGTACACAATCCTGCCGAATACAGCTGGCTGCTTTACCACCGAAGAGGCCGTGCGAGTGGCCCGACTGGGCCGCGAAATTCTGCGAGGCCTGGAAAACCCGGGTTCGGACTGGGTGAAGCTGGAAGTTCTGGGCGACACCAAAACACTGCTGCCGGATCCGGTCGCAACAGTGGACGCCTGCCGACAACTCGTAGACGACGGTTTTCAGGTTCTTTGTTACACATCAGACGACCCGATCACCGCCCGCAGATTAAAGGACGCAGGTGCAACATCCGTCATGCCCGCGGGTAGTCCGATCGGCAGCGGGCAGGGCATTCTGAATCCCAACAACATCCGGATCTGCATGGAGTATCTCAAGGAAGACAACCCGAGTTATCCAGTGATCGTGGATGCCGGTGTCGGTACCGCCAGTGACGTGGCCTTTGCCATGGAACTCGGCTGTGACGGTGTCCTGCTGAATACCGCCGTCGCCAGCGCCGAGCACCCGAATCTAATGGCCGATGCCATGCGACAAGCCTGTATCGCCGGACGAATGGCGTACCAGGCAGGCAGAATTCCTCGCAAACTGTACGCCACCGCTTCCAGCCCCACCGCCGGCACGATTTCCTGAGACGGGACGGCGCGCCAGCCCATGCGACCGAACGCGAGAAAGTTGACGAGCCGCTTCCGCTGGTCGCTGCGTGACAGGAGCAGGTGGGAATCGGCCCTGTGCGGGCCTGTGCGGGCCTGTATCTCTGGGGACTTCAGGGAATACAGGCCGCATTGGTTTCCCGGAATGAGAACTGATCCCAAATTGCTGTTCCCTGCTGTAGGAAGTTTGCGCCACTGGCATTTCGTTCGCATGCCGGTGTCGCATTGTGCCGAAACATGTGCCATGCTCAGTAACCGACCGAGCGGCCGGGCTGCTCTGCCCATTGTGGCTCAACAACCACACGGACCGTTTTTCACTGCGAGCGTCAGGACTGGATTGCTCCCTCCTTGACCCGTTTTGCCTTTACCCAGGAAAGAGTTTCAGAATGTCCGACCTCATCGTCCCTCATGGTGGTCTGTCAGAACCCGTCTGCTGCACGGTCTCCGAAAGCGATCGAGAAACCTTTCTGGCAGAAGCCGGTGCACTGACAAAAGTGCCGGTCTCAGCGGCCGACCTGTCATCTGTCTACCGCATTGGCGATGGGACGCTCAGCCCGCTGACTGGCCCCATGAATTCACAGCAGTGGAATCAGGTACTGGAAGATTCCACAATCGATTCCAACGGCGCAAAATACGCCTGGACCATTCCGATCGCATTCCCGATTGACGAAGCCCTGGCCGGACAGATCTCCGCGGGACAAAACGTTGCACTGACCACCGTTGATGGTGACATCGTCGCAACCGTGGACGTCAACGACGTCTATCCATGGGACAAGGCCGCCTACATCAAGAGCGTGTACGGAACTGACCGCACTGACCACCCCGGCGGCAAGATGGTCACGGTCAACGACGAAAAGATGACACACCTGATCGGCGGCTCGCTCAAGGCGCTGCCTCAGCCGAAGAACGCTGCCTTCGGACAGTATGTGCTGACACCTCGCGAAGTTCGAGCCAAACTTGCAGAGCAGGGCTGGGACGCTGTCGTCGCTTTTCAGACGCGAAATCCATTGCATCGAGCTCATGAATATGCCCTTGTTTACGGGCTGGAGTCGCTGCTCAAGGACGGCAAGAATGCCGGGGCCGTGTTGAATCCTTTGATCGGAGAAACCAAAGGCGACGACGTTAACGCTGAAATCCGTATGCAGACTTACGAAAAACTCATTGACAGTCGCGGCATGGGGGAAGGAGACAGTGATCCGGAACTCTGGGACAGTCGAGATGACAGCGTGCCGGACCGCGTCTTGCTGCTGGGACTGGACATCAAGATGTTCTACGGTGGTCCCAAAGAGGCCGTGATGCACGGGATCTACCGCCAGAATATGGGATACACTCACATCGTCATCGGTCGCAAACATGCGGATGCTCCATTCGAAGATGGCTCCGCTATCTGGGGTGACTTCGATGCTCAGGAAATCTTCAACAATTTGGAGGGAGGCCTCCAGATTCAGCCCGTCAACGTTGGCTTCGCAGCGTTCTATGAAGGCATGGGACGCGTTGATCTGATGGAAAATCACCCTGACGAAAAACCAGTCTTCATTTCCGGCAAGGCCGTCCGCGCCACCCTGCAGAAGGGCGAAATGGTGGACCCAAGGATCATGCGGGAAAGCACGTCAGAAATCCTGTCAGCAGCCATGAAAGTCAGCTGACGGTGACGGCCGAAGGGGTTTGTCACTGCTTCGTCCGAACTCCACGCGAGCACACGGAAACGCCGCAACAAACGAAACCATGCAAAGCCCGGCCTGAGGGTCAATCAGGTCGGGCTTCGTTAGTTAGTGCCCACCCGCAGCATCGCCATCGTCGAACGGTCCGTCGAATCGAACCGATCACATCCGGCAATCAGGCAAAATTGCCCTCCCGCAGGCGAATTGGGGGATCGAAACACTGTTTGTAAGTGACAGACCTGATCGGGGTTAGGGCACGGCGCCGGCGCACAATCGCGATTCAGGGCCTGTAATTCGTCACTAAGCGGTCAGATACCTGCCACGGCTGGGAAAGCTGGGACCTTTTTGGAAATCGAAAGGAATCGCTCTTTTCCGGCAAAAAGGCCGTCGATAGTATTCGCAAGCTTAATTTCTCGGGGTTTCTGCAGACAGAGTCCGTAGTGAGCCCAAACCAAAGTGTTCGGCTTGAGACACTGAACTGACCCGGTTCACGGATGCTGAAGGTCAAATACGCGGCAGGTTGCCGCACGGTACGAGCAAATTGCTCGGATAAGAAGAATGCGAGCTACAGAACAACAGGTCGCGAAGTAGCAGGCCAGTGCGACGCTGCCTGACAGGTTGTTCAAATCAAGCTGGATCGCCAGTGGCTGACCAGCAGCATTCCCTTGAGACTCTTTTTGTGCGGACGTTCCGTACAGTTTACCTTTTCGTTTTGGCATCTATCACTCGATAGACCCAGCACTCAGGACGGTTGGAGAAATGGCTGACCTCAGTCGTGTTCGCAACATTGGAATTTCCGCTCACATCGATTCAGGAAAGACGACGCTCACAGAGCGAATGCTCTATTACTGCGGCCGGATTCATAAGATTCGGGATGTGAAGGGCGGCGACGGCGGCGCAACCATGGACCACATGGACCTGGAACGCGAACGCGGCATTACCATCACCTCGGCAGCCACTCGAGTTGAATGGAAGAACGACGACCTGAACATTCCGGAACACGTCGTTAACATCATAGATACCCCCGGCCACGTTGACTTCACCGTTGAAGTGGAACGATCTCTGCGCGTACTGGACGGCGCCATTCTGGTTCTGTGTTCAGTCGGTGGTGTTCAGAGTCAGTCACTGACGGTTGACCGACAGATGAAACGTTACGGTGTTCCCCGTATCGCATTTATTAACAAAATGGACCGCACCGGTGCCAATCCCGACAAAGTCATGGCAGCCATGCGTGACAAGCTGAAAACGAATGCCGTCCCGCTGCAGATTCCGATCGGCGCAGAATCGAATTTCGAAGGCGTCGTGGACCTCGTGCGGATGGAAGCAGTTTACTGCAGGGGTGAAGAAGGTGAACTTATTGAACGCAAAGAGATCCCGGCCGAACTGAAGGAAAAGGCCGAGACCACTCGCGAGGAAATGCTGGAAGCACTCTCTCAGTTCGATGATGACCTGATGGAAGCATTGCTGGAAGAACGTGAGGTCGACGAGAAAGACGTTCGCCGCATCATCCGTTCAGCAACACTGGCCCAGCAGATCACCCCCGTTCTGATGGGCAGCGCCTTCAAGAACAAGACCGTCCAGGAAGCACTGGACGCAGTGACCATGTACCTGCCGTGCCCAACGGACGTCGAGGTTTACGCAAACGACAACAGCAAAGCTGCAGTCAAGGCCGCAGAAGAGAGCGCAGACGGCAAAGTTGCCAAGGTCAAGTTAACTAACGAAGATAAAGACCCAATGGTGGCGATGGCCTTCAAAACCGTCGTGGAATCCTTCGGCCAGTTGACATACATGCGTGTGTATCAGGGCAAGATCAAGAAGGGCGAATCCTACATCAACGCCCGAACGGGTAATTCCATTCGTTTCGGTCGCCTTGTCCGCATGCACTCGAACGATCGTCAGGATATCGACGAAGGTGGCGCCGGAGACATTATTGCAGTTGTCGGCGTCGACTGTGCGTCCGGTGATACGTTCCTTGGCGGTGGAGTCGAGTATTCGCTGGAGAACATCTATGTGGCGGATCCTGTGATTCGCCTGTCGATTGAACCGGCGAAACGTGAAGACGCTGACAAACTCGGTAAGGCTCTGGAACGTTTTCGACGTGAAGACCCCACGTTTCGGGTACTGTCTGATGAAGAAACAAACCAGACTCTGATTGCCGGCATGGGGCAGCTGCATCTGGATGTTTACGTTGAACGTATTAAACGTGAATACAAATGCGAGTGCGTAATCGGCGAACCACGCGTGTCCTATCGTGAACGACCGACTAAGTCGCTTGAATTCAATCACAAGCGTGCGAAACAATCTGGTGGTTCAGGTCAGTACGGCCACGTTGTCGGAACTATGGACCCGCTGCCGGAAGACGCGGAGGAAGCCTTTGAATTTGTCGATGAGATTCGCGGTGGACGAATCCCAAGAGAATACATCCCAGCCTGTGAACACGGTTTCCGTGACCAGATGGGTAAGGGCCCGCTGGGTGAGTACGAGATCGTTGGTGTGAGAATCACGCTGCAGGACGGAAGTTTTCATGATGTGGACTCGTCAGACATGGCTTTCCGCCTGTGTGCGCAGGAAGCAATGCGTGAATCCATTCTTCCCAAGTGCGGCATGGCTCTGCTGGAACCGATTATGAAGCTGGAAATTGAAACTCCCGACGAGTTTCAGGGCGGCATAACGGGACACCTTGCCAGTAAACGAGGAATCGTCGCATCATCTGAAGTGACAGATGGTAATTGCATCATTCTGGCGGAAGTTCCACTGGCTGAAATGTTCGACTATGCAAACGAAATCCGGTCCATGACCCAGGGCAAGGGAACATTCAGCATGGAATTCATGTGCTATCGTCAGGCTCCAAAGAACGTGCAGGAAGACGTCCTGACGAAACGACGCAAGGAAAAAGAAGCACTGAAGAAGTAGCAGTCGCCTGTCGACAGCACACTTCGGTCCGGACTTCGCGCTGGTGGAAGCGTTTTTCTTCCACCAGCGTTTTTTTGTGCGCGATATCAACAATCGACAGGCAGACACCATACGAGCGGTCGGTTGTCCCGACTGATAACACACCACACAGGTGACCTGCTGCTGAAACGGTTACTCCGGAGCAGGCCAGTTCAGATGTCTGTGCAGAAACGCGTACGTCGCCTGACCATTGATCGTATGAGGTCCCACAAACCACTCGATTTCTGTTCGCTCACCGATACCGAGTTTCGCGGCATACAGGTGCCGTACCTTGGCGTATTCATACGCAACCCAGTCGTCTTCACCGACACCGTCGAAGTGACCACGCTCCACCATGAAAGGCCGCGGACAGATCATGGCGGCCATTTCGTAGTAGTTGAACGTACTGCCGAGATCCCATTCGAAGATCTCGTATTCCCCCGTCCAGACATAACTGAAGTTCAGACGACTGCTGGCGTTCTTGCGAACCCACTCGTTAAAATCTGCCGAGCAGATTGAAAGGCAATAATCCGTCACCAGCGCCGGAATGCGCATGGCCGATTTTCCGCCATAGCTCAGACCGTAAAAACCGATGCGGTCGGGGTCCACAAACGACTGAGACTTCAACCAGTTCACGATCTGCTGGTGCTGCGGCACAATGACTGAAAACAGAGTCTTGCCCAGAGGATTGGCCTTCCGCTGCAGCGTACGAAATCGGTCCTGAAAAATATAAGGGTTCTGAGGTGCAAAGGTGATGAAACCACGTTCGCACAATTTCGCGGCGAAATCGTGATATGCTCGATGGTCGCCCAGAAAGACATCTGTCGGTCGACCTTCCAGCCCATGCTGACAAACCACGACCGGACGCTTCTCACCGGGCCTCAGATCTTTCGGCAGCAGTAACACGCCATAAGCAAAGACTTCCGGAAACACATCCAGCACAACTTCGTGCCCCGTCCATTTTTCCGTCTCCCACTTCTGCCGGGAACGCGCGTTAAAGGGCAGCAATTCGTTATCGAATTCTCCGATGACGTCTTTACGGAACGTCTCACGATATGCTTCAGATGATTTCTCATAGGCATCCACTGACGATTTATCCAGCTTACCCATAAAGTCTTTGCGAACGAACGGACTCTCCCGAAGCAAAGCCTGGTTGTGCCGGTCGATCTGTTCAAACTGTCGTTGCTGCCGTGCCTGAATGACCTCCGTGCGGTCGCCGATATCATCAGGCCGCGTTGTCTTTGCCATCCGCTTAACAGTCGCCTCATCGATATCGTCGCCACCCACGGCCGTCAGAAATTCGGGCAGCGCCTTGCTGCAGAACAATTCTGTGTCTCCATACACATTTGTCACGCCCACGGACTGAGCGCCCGACTCGATCAATCCTGCGGCAATTTCAGCGACTGTCTCCAGTTCTCCACGCACTTCCTGAGTGGAAGGTGTCTTCAGCACGGCCGGAGCGCCACCATCACCGGAAAGCTTAACGGTCGGCCAGTCTGCAAAATCTGTGATCAATCGCCGAGGCAGCACCATCGCCCCCAGCTCTGCACAGCCAAATTCCCTCAGAGCACCAAACACGTTGCGATCCAATGGCTCCTGCCAACTGCCTTCTCGCGGGCCCATGGCTCCGGAAACGCAGACCGCATCAATTCGTGTGTCGAGTGCCCCCGCATACAGTGCCAACAGACCGCCTTCGCCGTAGCCAACAACACCGATCCGTGGATCGGCCCCGTCAGCATCCACCTCAAACCAGTCAACAGCCGCCAGCACCTTCTGCAGTTCATAGCCAATCACGTGGCGTCCGAGTTCAAAGGCTGAGCGGTACAGATACTCTCGATTCGTCAGATTGGCACGACCGTTTCGTTTGCTGCGTTCACGACTAATGAGCGTCGGCACAACGACTCGAAATCCCGCCTCAACGGCACGCCGAGCAAACTGAGACTGCAGCGGCACCCCCTCTACAAAACCGCAGATCTGCTCAGGCGACTGATCAGCATCCGGAATGGCGACAACGTTGCCAATGGCCGGACCATTCGGAACCAACAACAGGCCCTCGCCATAGATGGAAGGCAGGTTCTTTGCCGTCGGTGCCGGGTCCGCCAGCACGGGCCAGCGAATCGCAAGAGCTCTGAATCCCTGTCCGGTTGCAACGACACCCTGACGGTCGACGGTCGACGTAATCTCCGGCGACTCAAAGGACATCCGCGTGTCACGACCGCCCAGAATATTCATCAGGCGTTGCCGGTTGGGCTCAATCGATTTGTTGTAGGCAGCGGCCGAAGACACGTCACGATTCCAGAATGCAGCCCGACCGCTCCTGGAATCAACGATCTTCTGCAGCAGAAAGCGGTCAATGCCGTCAACCATTTCGGATGCGAGGTCGACATCCCCCGTCAGCGAAAGCGTGCCCTCCGGCTGCTGAGCTGGCGATGTGGCGGCCGGCGTCAGTAAGAAACAGGAAACAAACAGAACGCGGAAGACTGAGGTACACATCAGGCGGATACTCCACTGCGATAATAAAACTCAATGAATGCAGTGTGTCCGGAACCGCCAGAAGTTTCCACTCATCAGACACCAGTGACGACCGGCAGGACACCAGAAAGACAAAGTGTTGGCGTGGATCCCGAGGCCCTTTGTGAAGGGTTGCGTCAACAAACGCCGTTTCCACTCGAATCTGCTCGGACTCAAGAACTTCCCGCAGTCCACCCGTATAGGTCCTGGGTCCTGACCGGGACCAGCATGATACAACGAGACGACAGGCGACTACGTATCGGCAATGTTGCAACAGAGACGACGTGCAGTTCAAGAGCCGGACATCAGTCGCGTGCTGCAGATTCGACGACCGGCAGAACCGGCATATCACATCCATCGAATCAGGGTGCATGTCTGTTTTCGGCATCATGCAACAGCATATGTGGTAAGTTTAAACACATGGGAGTTCTGCAACTTATGCGCAGACTGAATCATCACCATGCAAAATACGTCATATTAAAGACCTGTAAGTTGCATTTCAGAGCATAACATGTCATTATCTCCTGTCATGAGAACTCATTTTCGGTCAATTTCATGATGATTACCGACGAACGACGCACCAGAATCCTTCAAATCGCGGAGGAATCAGGCTTTGTCTCGCTGCAGAGGTTGGTCTCTGCAGTGGGTGCAAGTGAGTCGACGGTACGTCGTGACCTTGAGTTCCTGCACGCACAGGGACATCTGCACCGGACCCGCGGTGGTGCGGCCTATGCCGGAGACTCTTTGGCGGATTTTGACGTCAGGCAGAATCGCGCCTCGCTGGAAAAGCGACGAATCGCCCAACGCACCGCAGAACTCATTACGGAAGGCGAAACGGTTCTGCTGGATGGTGGCACGACAACGCTGGAAGTCGCCAAAAACCTGAACGGAAAAACGCTGCAGGTGGTGACAAACTCACTGCCGATCGCATCGCAATTGATGAACCAACCCAAAGTGGAACTGATCTTTATTGGCGGCTACGTGTATCCGAAAACGGGAGTTGCTCTGGGCGATCAAGCGATTTCAGCGCTCAAGAACATCAACGTGTCACGACTGGTGATGAGTGCCGGCGGAGTCACTCAGGACGGCCTGTTCAACAGCAACGCCCTGCTGGTGGAAACAGAACGTCAGATGATCAGCGCAGCTGAGCATGTCACGTTGGTGGCTGACAGCAGCAAGTTCGGCCAGCGTGCGTTGTCGCAACTGTGCCCGCTGAACGCGGTCAGTGAAATCGTCACCGATGACGGACTTTCGGATGAATGGCGACGGACGCTGAAAGGCGATGGCATTGCTTTGGAGGTCGTGGAAGTGAAGTCACGGACAATGGTTGAAAGTTGACGGAGCCGTGACGGTTCGATGGAAGCGACAGGAATGGCAGTAGTAACAGGAAAAACAGCGGAGCCCGGGCAGTGATCACGTTGCTGGTGATCAGATGTCCGCTTCGATTTCAGGATTAATCAGACAGAACGGTGAATCCGCTCTGCACGTCGCGCGGAGCGTGGCGACAAGCTTCACGGAGGACTGACCTGGAGAACAACTGAAGTGGTTTCAGCAACAGCAATTCAACGAACAGACGTCGAACGTATCGTACGAGACGTGTTGGCTCGACAGTCCGGCAGTGGTTTCACGAAAGCCACTGCGGCCGGAATTCCGGTACTGCGTGGCGGCGGCACGAATAGTGCCGAGCAGTCAGGTGCGGCAGAAGAAAACCGTAACCCTCTGATGGTCAACATTTCCGCTCGTCACGTTCACCTGACTCAGGAGCATGTCGAAACCCTGTACGGCACAGGAGCAACGCTGACGCCTCAGAAAGACCTGTATCAGGACGGCTACTTCGCGGCAGAGGAAACTGTTGCCGTCGTCGGCCCGCGGCGGCGGATGATCCCAAATGTCCGCGTGCTCGGTCCGTGTCGCGGTGATTCTCAGATCGAACTGGCATTCACGGACGGCATCTCGCTGGGAATTGATCTGCCCGTTCGCGTTTCGGGCAATGTTCAGGGAACACCGGGCTGTGTGCTGGTGGGTCCCAAGGGAGTTGTCGAACTGCAGCAGGGCGTAATTCGGGCACTGCGACACGTACACATGGGCCCCGCAGACCTGAGGCACTACGGCGTCAGTGACAAAGAAAACATACACCTGCGAGTGGAATCCCCAGGCTGCACCACGGTGCTGGAAGACCTGGTCGTTCGTGCAGGAGACAATATCAAACTGGAAGTTCATCTGGACACAGATGAAGGCAACGCCATCAACCTTGAAAAAGCGACGAAGGTGGAGCTGGTGAAAGCGGAACCGTGTGCCTGTAAGGGCCATTGAGAAAAGCGGTTAATCCCGGACTCCGGTTCGGGAACAGGAAACAGGTGCTCAACTCTGAAGAGTCAGGCAGCCAAACAAACCAACAGCCACGGAAAGCTGTTATACAAGTTTGCCCACGCGTTGGTGGAATCAACGACAGAGGCGGGAGAGTGATGAAATGGCGAAAGCAATGGAAGCTCTTGGGATGATCGAAACGAAGGGCTTCGTGTGCATGCTCGAAGCCGTCGACACGATGCTCAAGGCAGCAAATGTTGAGATGATTGGCTGGGACAAGGTCGGCAGCGGCCTGGTGACATCCTTCATCGTAGGTGACGTAGGCGCTGTGAAAGCAGCCATCGACGCGGGTGCTCAGGCAGCATCCAAACTGGGCGAAGTTGTGAGCGTGGAAGTGATTCCTCGACCACACGAAGAGCTGAATTCAGTTCTGCCAAAGGCAAAAGTGAAGAAGTAACACACGACGTTAACAATCCGCCGGTCTCTGCTGACAGTTCAGCTGATGGTCGACGCGTGATATCTGACAACTCCATTAGGAAACAACAATGTCTGAAGCAATTGGAATGATCGAGACCAAGGGTCTGGTCTCTCAGATCCAGGCATCCGATGCGATGCTTAAATCCGCCAACGTGTCTCTGGTCAAGCAGGTACAAATTGGTGGCGCGTTTGTCACAACAATCATCAAGGGTGACGTCGGCTCTGTCCGCGCTGCCGTTGATGCCGGCGCAGCGGCAGCTTCTCAGAGCGGTGAACTGGTGAGTGCTCACCTGATTCCTCGCCCCGAGCAGACTCTGCTGGATCAGTTCGTATAAGGGGGCGGTGCCGACCGCCGGCGGATTCGAGCTAACGCTCGGACATGCTGTCACAGGTCGGTCATACGATCTCGCAAAACGTATCCCAACTCAAGACGTCACGGAGGGCGAAGGACGATATGAAGGTTCTGGTAGCTAATCTGGGTTCCACGAGTTTCAAGTACCGACTGTTTGATCTGTCGGACGAGACTCAACTTGCGCGAGGCGGCATTGACCGCATCGGGGAAGCGGAAAGCCACTGCGCCGTGGAAATCGGCGATCATCGTGGGGAGACTCAGCAGAATATTCCGGATCACGCAGCAGCCGTGGGCATTTGTCTGCAGCAACTGACGGATCCCGAATACGGTTGTCTGAAATCCGTCGATGAGGTGGCGGGCATTGGCTTTAAAGCCGTGTTCGCGGGCAGTCTGAGCGGCGTTCGCATTGTCAACGCGGAACTGCTGGAAAAAATGGAGGTTCTGTCCGACATCGCTCCGGCTCACAATCCGCCATATGTCAGCGCGATGCGTCAGTTACGGCAGGCGTTTCCTCAGATTCCTCTGGTCGCGGCTCTGGAAACGGGTTTTCACGAAACCGTTCCTTTTGAGCATCGAGCGTATGCCGTTCCGTACGAATGGTACACCGACCACGAAATTCGCCGTTGGGGTTTTCATGGCGCCAGCCATCGATTCATCGCAGGACGCGTTTCTGAAATCGTGGGCCGTGATGACCTGAAGGTGATCAGTTGCCACCTGGGGGGCAGCGCTTCGATCTGTGCAATTCGTCACGGCAAAAGCCAGGCTGCTTCTATGGGCATGAGCCCTCAGGGAGGCCTGCCGAACAATAACCGAGTCGGCGATTTCGATGCGTATGCGATTCCTGTGATCATGAAGGCCACGGGACTGACGTTCGAGGAAGTGCTGCAGGAAATGAGTTCCAAAGGCGGACTGCTGGGAATCAGCGGACTGAGCGGTGACTGTCGTGATCTGGAGGATGCCGCAGCGGAAGGACACGACCGGGCAGAAAAGGCGTTAAGACTGTTTGAAGCATCGATTCGGTCCTATGTCGGCTCCTACATGGCGTTGCTGGGCGGAGTGGACATGATCGTATTTACGGGCGGTATCGGAGAAAACAGCAAACGGATTCGCACCAACGTCTGCCGCGATATGGAGTGGGCGGGCGTAAAACTGTGCTCGGAAAAGAATTCCAGCATGGCACGAGGCTCGGAAGTCTGTATCAACGCTGAGGACAGCGGAGTACAGGTCTGGGTCATTCCCACGAACGAAGAACTGGTCGTGGCAAGGCAAACCGCAGCGGCCATTAGTTGAGAATGTTGTACGTCAGGCACTGCCTGATCTACCTGGAAAGGCATTGGAAATGTTTCTGGCACGAATCACAGGCAGCGTGGTCTCGACTCAAAAGGTCGACGAGCTGGTTGGTCAGAAACTTCTGATCGTGGAACCACTGCGCGTCAACGAAAAGGACCAGAGCGACCTGCAGCCGACAGGACGTTCTTTTGTCTGCGTCGACACCGTAGGAGCAGGCGAAGGTGAAGTCGTGCTGTGTGTTCAGGGTAGTAGTGCTCGGTTTACACCTGGCACGAAGACCCTGCCGATTGATGCTGCCATTGTCGGCATCATTGATTCTGTCAGCGTGAAGAATCAAATCATATTTGAAGGAGAGCAGATCTGAAATGTCGCCCCCCTACTCAACACCAGATGCCCAGAGCCCCGGACAACCGGCACAGAATTCTGTGCAGTCAGTTCGCGTACTGAAGATCATTACATTTGCGATGGTGATGGGCGTGCTGGTGTTTATGGGCGTCACGCTGGCCATGAGTCAGGGAGCAATTGACGGTGACCCGAATGTAATGTCGTGGATCGGAATCGGCATGGGCGTTTTGATGGGCGTGAATCATCTTGTGGTTCCGAACATCGTTGCTGGTATTGCGTTGAACAATGTGAATGTGGAGACGTTGCAAAATGCTGACGACATGATGAAGTTTTCACTGATCTACCCGGCATTCCAAACGCGGCACATTGTGGCGTGTGGAATGCTGGAGGCGGCCGCATTCATGAATCTGC
Source organism: Fuerstiella sp. (assembly GCA_029245955.1). GTDB lineage: Bacteria > Planctomycetota > Planctomycetia > Planctomycetales > Planctomycetaceae > Fuerstiella. The sequence goes on from JAQWOH010000078.1 coordinate 44,031, forward strand.
TGTTCTACATGCTGACCAGTTACGCAGGCAATCTCGCTGCGGCCGGTGTACTGGTCGTGATGATTGCACTTCGGTTTCCGTCGGTCAGCGCGGTGGAATTTTGGGTTCAGGATCGAGTTCGGGAAATTGAGCTGAGGTAACAGACAGCGCTGCAGCGACAGGACCGCTGCCTCGCCACTTGGACAGTGGCGACAGTTTTGAATCACGGAGGGCACAACATATGGGTCAGGCTGAGCCTGATCTGCACTGACACAGAGAGACCGAAAAATGCAGGCCACAGAACAAGCCGTCCGACAGATCGTTCAGGAAGTCCTGACTCAACTCTCCAGCAGCGGCGCATCCGGCAGTTCAGCCGCACGCAATAATAACGGTGTGGACGGAAACTGGGGCGTTTTCAACGACGTCGACCGAGCAGTCGCCGCCGCCCAGCGAGGCTTCGAACAACTCAGTGAAGCACCAATGGCAGATCGTGCGACCGCCATCGACATCGTTAAAACGATGTGTGACGAACAGGCGGAAGAGCTTGGTCGACTGGAGATCGAAGAAACAAAAATCGGTCGACTCGATCACAAGATCGCCAAGCTGCATGTCATCAAATCCGTACCAGGGATTGAAACGCTGCGAACCGAAGCGGTGAGCGGTGACAAGGGCCTGACTGTGACCGAGTACGCACCTTTCGGCGTGATTGGGGCGATCACTCCGGTCACGCATTCACTGCCGACTCTGGCTGCGAATTTTGTCAACATGGTTGCCGCAGGAAACACGCTGGTCGTGAATCCTCACCCCAGCGGTGCCAACATCGCTTCAGAGGGCGTCCGACGCTTCAATAAAGCAATCTATGAAGCAACCGGCCTGCAGAATCTGGTCACCATTATCGGCACACCAACAATTGAGTCGGCTCAGGCAATTTTCGACCACCGCGGCGTCCGGTTACTGGTCGTGACCGGTGGTCCGGGAGTGGCTCGAGCGGCGTTGGGCAGTCCCAAACGAGCAATCGTGGCGGGACCTGGAAATCCTCCCGTTGTCGTGGACGCCACAGCGGATATCGACAACGCCGCACGGTCCATCATTGCCGGTGCTGCCTTCGACAATAATCTGCTGTGCATCGGCGAAAAGGAAATTTTTGCAGTCGAGGAGATTTTCGACCAACTGATGGCGTCCGTTGGTTCCAACGGGGGCTTCCGCCTGAATGCTCAACAGGTCGCGAAGTTCACTGCAAAGGCCTTCGGCCCGCCGAAAGAAGCGGGTGGCCATCACATACTGAACCGTGACTTCATCGGCAAAGATCCCGCCTGGCTGGCCTCACAGATTGGTGTGAGCGTTCCCGCCGACACGCAGATCCTGTTCGGCGAAACCGACGAACTCAACCCGTTCGTCCCCGAAGAACAGATGATGCCATTTATTCCCTTCGTAAGAGCCACCTGCACGGATCATGCAATTGCACTGGCAAAGAAATATGAACACGGCTTCGGTCATACGGCAATCATCCATTCCAAGGATGTTCGCACGATCACAAAGATGGGCCGCATCATGAACACCACAGTATTCGTGAAGAATGGGCCTTCCATGGCGGGACTCGGACTCGGCGGCGAAGGATTCCCGTCCTTCAGCATCGCGACTCCAACGGGCGAAGGCGTCACCAGCCCTATGACGTTCACTCGCCAAAGACGCTGTGCCATGATCGAAGACCTGAGAATCATCTAACTAACAACTGACAGATCATCAAACATGCAGGCCGCAATCGTCATCGGAAACGCAACCGCCACAGTGAAGCACCCTTCACTGAACGGATGGCGTATGGTCGTTCTGCAGCCGGTAGACATCAATCACGAAGCAGACGGCTTTCCGTTTCTGGCGATCGACAATCTGGGAGCAGGCAACGGCGAGTTGGTGTTCTTCACCAGTGATGGCAAAAGTATTCGAGGCATGGTCGGACGAAATGACTGCCCGATCCGTTATGCGGTCCATGGCATTATAGACCATTAGAAAACCATCTGACGCACAGCCGCAGCAATCACAGAACCTTATGACTTTCAGCAGCCAGCAAATTGAGGCGATTACACAAAGCGTTCTGCGTGAACTTCACGCACGGGGCGTTGTGAACGCTGCTGCACGGAACACCAGCGTAGACACATCTGCCGCACCGGTGATCGTTTTGCAGCAGAAAGTCATAACAGAAGACACGCTGTCTGCAGCGGGCGCCGCCGGTCATAGCCTGGCGATCCCGGTGGGAGCGATCATCACGCCCTCCGGCCACGACTATATTCGACGGCATGCGGTCCGCATCAGCAGCGGATTGCCATCATCATCAGCAGCAGCAGCAGCAGCGACAACCGGCACTCTGATATCCGTGGGCGATTGCTCGGCAGCAGTGTCTGCCGCCGCCGCGAACTGGACCATTGTTACCGCGGGCTGTGAATTTGAAGCCGCTGCAGCATCGGAAAAATTGACACCAGGCCATCCCGTCGCCTGCTGTAGTCATCAACCTTCGATTGCGGCTTGCCTGGTAAATCGCGACTCCAGCGTACGAGCGGCCGTGGTGACTCAGGCGACAGACATGGACCTGCTGGTCAGCGTCATGAATCCTCAGGTGATCTGCCTGGATTCGAACGGCTGGACGTTCACAGAACTGCGTCGGCTGTTTCAACAGATGGCATCGACCACTAACGCAACACCGGCTGGCTGGCATGAACTCCCGGGAGATGTTCGATGAGAATAATGGAATGCATCGGCAAGGTCACACTGTCGAAGTGGAATTCAACTCTGGACGGCGCGTCATGGAAGATCGCTGTGCCGTTGATGCACGAGGGACTGTGCGGAAAGGAATCCGGGCGGACGGAACCGATCGTGATATTTGATGAACTGGGCGCCGGCGACGGCATCCTGATGGCGGTCAGTGAAAGTGCTGAAGCGGCTGCTCCGTTTCATCCGGACACGAAGCCGATCGACGCCTACAACGCGGCGATACTGGACAATGTCAATGTCGCAGGGATGTAACAAAAACCTGTAGCGGTCACCAGACCGCTACAAATGTGAGATAACAAAGTCAGCAGTGTCTGACATAAAAGCCGAATCATCGGGCAGTGCCTGACCTACAGAAAGAAAAGACTCATGGCGAACAAATGGAACAGCGGAATTAACGACCGAGCACTCAAGGAAGAAATCTGTGAAATCGGCCGACGTGTGTACAACAAGGGATTCGCAGCCGCCAACGATGGCAACATCAGTATTCGTGTCGGTGAAAACGAAGTGCTGTGTTCTCCGACGATGATCTGCAAAGGTTTCATGAAGCCGGAAGACATTTGCGCAGTCGACATGAACGGCGACCAGATCGCAGGTACTCGAAAACGAACCAGCGAAGTGTTGCTGCACCTGGAGATCATGCGGCACAGACCCGACGTCAAAGCTGTTGTTCACTGTCACCCGCCGCATGCCACTGCCTTTGCCGTGGCTGGTGAGCCAATACCGCAGTGTATTCTTCCGGAAGTGGAAGTCTTCATGGGCGAAGTTCCCATCGCTCCTTATGAAACGCCTGGTGATCAGCGGTTTGCTGAAACAGTCACTCCGTTTCTGAAGTCCACCAACACCATCATCCTGAAGAATCACGGGACCGTCAGCTTTGGCAAGAATCTGACAGAAGCATACTGGAAGACAGAGATCCTGGACGCCTACTGCAAGATTCTGCTGCTGTCTCATCAGCTTGGAAAGGTAGAATACCTGCCTGAGCAGAAGAACCGCGAATTGCTGGATCTAAAGAAAAAACTGGGGTTTGACGACCCACGCTTCCATAACGAAGACTGCGACCTGTGCGGCAACAGCGCCTTTCGTGACGGGTACAAGGAAGACATTCCTGTTCAGCGTTCGTTTGACAAAGCACCGGACTATCCGGGCTACCTGCAGGAACCCTGCGGCACCGCGTGTGACACTCAGCCGGCGGCCAACGAAGAACTGGTCCAGATGATCACAAACCAGGTTCTGGCAGCACTGGACAAATAACAGAACTCGCTCAATGAGCAAGTTAACTTCGTAAACGCGGCATTGCCGCGTTCACACTGGAAAACAACTGCGGTCATCGGCACAGCCGAAACTGAGGAACGAGAACTATGAAAGTCAGCATAATTGGTGGTGGTGGACTTGTCGGGTCGTGTGCAGGTTTTGCTCTGCAGGCGGGCGGCATCGTCAAAGAAATTGCCCTGGTCGATGTGAATAAGGAATTGTGCGAAGGCCAGGCCCTGGATCTCATTCACGGAGCCTCCATCATGGCTCCGCAGAAAATCACGGCCGGTGGCACTGAGCAGGTCACCGACAGCGATGTTGTCGTGATCACAGCCGGACTTCGGCGCAAGCCCGACGAAAGCCGGCTGGACCTGATCAACCGCAACGTGGCCCTGTTCCGTAACATTCTGGCGGATGTTAAGAGCCACGGCCTTAAGAAGGACGCAATTGTCTTTGTCGTTTCCAACCCCGTAGACGTACTGACATACCTTGCCATGCACGAACTGTCGCTGCCGGCGACTCAGGTGATTGGTCTGGGCACAGTCCTGGACACCACCCGTCTTCGCAGCATGCTGGCTCTGCGCCTGGATGTTCCGGCAACACAGGTCAACGTCACAATCTTTGGTGAACATGGCGACAGTATGGTGCCAATCTGGTCGGCCGCTCAAATCGCCAACCTCCCGCTGGATAAATATCCCGGCGTCACACCTTCGGTGATTGCAGAAGTGGAAAAGAAGACTCGCGGCAGTGGTGCTGAAGTCATCAAAAAGAAGGGTGGAGCTGGTTTCGCAGTAGGTGTTTCCATCGCGGACGTCGTACACAGCATCGCTCTGGACGACGACCGAATTCTTCCCGTCAGCTCACTGCAGAACGGTGCTTACGGCATCCAGGACGTTTGCCTTTCCGTTCCCACAATCGTCGGACGCAGTGGCGTTAAGAGCCACATCGAAGTGGAACTGTGGAGCAAGGAAAAAACGGCACTGGTCAAGAGCGGCAACGTGCTGCGAGAAACCGTAAACAAAGTCATGAACGGCTGACTGTCGGCCGTCTGTCGCTGCGTTTCCTGCATTCGAGCGCTTCTGGTTGCACCGGGTCGCGCGAGTGCTTACCGTCGGCGTTGCGCCCCGCCAACCGTCGTATGTCTGCCGCAGCGCACATTGGAGGATTGCACGAACGCAGTCTCCTTTCTCTGCGGCACCCAAAGGTTACAGAGCAACCCGGGCCACCCGGGCCACCCGGGCCACCCGGTTTTGCACCGGGCGGCTCACACCCGACGGGCACGTGGTGAACATGAGGGATTCGTCACATCGGGTAGATCCGGCAAACCGCCGTTCAGGCCCTTCCTCCGTGTTGCCAACAAGCGTTTTGTACCCCACAGAAACTCTGGTTCAACGCTCAAATCGGCGAGAATTCTCTCGGATTCCGGATTCCGGCACAGCGTAGTTGGCGGTTGGTGCAGAAACGGCGAAAATGAGGAACCTTCTTTGCTTGTGGTGACCACAAAACCACGACTGATTTCCACTCAGGTCCCATTGAAAGTCCGGATCATTGTCTCACGACATTTACGAAAACCCGCTGATTACTCGCTACGCGTCCCGCGAAATGGCTGGCATCTGGTCGGCTCAGACAAAGCACTCCACATGGCGACGACTCTGGCTGGCTCTGGCAGAATCTGAGCAGGAACTGGGGCTGCAGATCACGGATTCACAGCTATCGGAAATGCGTGCAACCGTCGACGACATCGACTTTGATCTGGCGGCAAAGTTCGAACTGGAACGCCGGCACGACGTGATGGCTCACGTGGAAACATGGGGCACGCAGTGTCCTGCCGCCAAACCGATCATCCACCTGGGCGCGACCAGCTGTTTTGTGACCGACAATTCCGAGTTACTGCAGATCAAGGACAGCCTGCTGGTTGTCCGACGACGTCTGGTTCAGGTGATCGATCAACTGGCGAAGTTCGCGGTGGAGTATCGCGACCTGCCCTGCCTGGGCTTCACTCACCTTCAGGCCGCTCAGCCCACAACCGTGGGCAAGCGTGCAACCCTGTGGTGCTGGGACCTGCTGCTGGATCTGGAGGAACTGGAATATCGCATCAACACAATTCGTTTTCGCGGCGTGAAGGGAACCACGGGCACTCAGGCCACCTTCCTGAGCCTGTTCGAGGGCAACCATCAACAGGTCGAAAAGCTGGACCAGCTGGTCACACAGAAGATGGGTTTCACGGCTCGACATGCCGTCACCGGACAGACCTATTCACGAAAATTTGATTCCCAGGTCATGGCGACATTGAACGGCATTGGCCAGTCCTGTCATAAGGCCGGCAGTGACATTCGCATTCTGCAGCACAAGAAAGAGCTGGAAGAGCCTTTCGAAAAGAAGCAGATCGGTTCTTCCGCCATGGCCTACAAACGCAACCCCATGAGAAGCGAACGCGTATGTGCTCTGGCTCGGTTTGCGATGAGTCTGCAGGCGGGCAGCGACGCCACGATGGCGACTCAGTGGATGGAACGTACCCTGGACGACAGCGCAATTCGAAGACTTGCTGTGCCGCAGGCCTTTCTTGCGATCGATGCATGTCTGATTCTGTATCGCAACATCACCGACGGAATGGTCGTCTATCCGAAGACCATCGAAAAGCACCTGAACGAAGAACTGCCGTTCATGGCGACGGAAGAGATTCTGATGGCAGGCGTAAAGGCCGGAGGAGACCGCCAGGATCTGCACGAACGCATCCGGGTTCACAGCCAGGCATCGGCGGCAGAGGTAAAACAGCAGGGCCTTCCCAACGATCTGATCAGTCGCCTGCAAAGTGACGATGGGTTCAAGGGGATCGACCTGGCCGGAGCCCTGGATGCTCAAAAATATATTGGACGTGCACCACAGCAGATCGATGCCTTTATCGCCGAACAGATTGAACCGGTCCGCCGACGATACAGTGACGAGCTTGACAGTGACGCAGAAGCTGTCCGCGTGTAAACTTATCGTCCAGTCGTTGGCTGATTTTGCGGAACACATCGAATGTGTCCCGCTTACCACGATTCCGGCTCATACCAGCGGACGGAGAACCTGTGACGGACAACATTGTAAGCATCGGCAACTACAGGGTCGGCACGGGGCAGCCGCTGCTGTTGATTGCGGGGCCATGTGTGATGGAGTCCGAGGCGCTGGTCATGCAGGTGGCAGAGCAGATGGCCAGGCTTCGTGACACGCACAGTCAGCAGATTGTCTTTAAGGCCAGTTTCGACAAAGCCAATCGGACCAGCGTTGACAGCTATCGTGGCCCCGGAATGCACGACGGCCTGAAGCTGCTGGAGAAAGTCACAGACGCCACCGGCCTGCCCACAACCACGGACATCCACGAGGCGGCTCAGGCGGCCCCGTGCGCCGAAGTGTGTTCCATCCTGCAGATACCGGCGTTTCTGGCTCGCCAAACCGATCTTCTGGTCGCCGCGGCCGATGCGGCTGTCGCCAGAAATATCTGCGTGAATGTGAAGAAACCACAGTTTGTTGCCCCCGAAGATACGGTTCATGCCGTACAGAAATGTGAGGCTCGCGGTTTGCGCAGCGTGTTGCTGACGGAACGCGGCACGACTTTCGGGTATGGTCGTATGGTCAACGATTTCCGGTGTATTCCCATTATGAAATCATTCAGTGTACCGGTGGTCTTCGACGCAACTCACAGCGTCCAGACACCCGGAGGGGCCACAACCGGTGGACAGCGAGACATGGTCGCGCCGCTGGCTCGTGGCGCTGTGGCCGTAGGGTGCGATGCCGTGTTCCTTGAGACCCACCCGGATCCGGACAATGCGAAAAGCGACGGACCGAACATGGTACCTCTGGCTCAATTTGACGAATTGGTGCAACAGTTGACCGTACTGCGGGAAACGATGCTGGCAATGTCGATCTGATCAAGGTCGAGCCCGTGTATCGATTCAATGCCGCCGCTGAAGCAACGTACTCACACCCTGACGAAAATAAGTAACCTAATTTAAGACGGCGGGGCATTTCAGTCCGCCATCGATTCTCTATTCAGATTTCGTGACGGTATGATTCTGTTTAACAAAGCAACAGCCTGTTTCCTGCGAAATCGTTCCCGTCTGTCGTACAACACGGGAGCAATTACGTTTGTGCTGCTGGCGATATGTGTCGTTGGTTGTGGCGAACCAAAGAATCAGCCGGTCAGCAATACAACTGCCACAAAATCCCGGGAGACAGCCGGAGAAAGGTGTCGCAAGAAACTATCGGCGGCGATCCGAAGATTTGAACCCGAAGTTTTTGCACTGCAGTCAGATCCGGAGAAGACTGTCAGTGGGCTGAATTCGTGGATCAAGTCATGCGGCGCCACTAACTTGCGGGAAATGAAGCTGGACGATCCGGCGCTACAGATGCTGGACCCAAATGCTCAGCGGTTCGTTTCTGCTGGGATCTACACTGCCAGTGATGCCGCCTACATTCGAGACTGCTGGGTGCTGAGGGAATTGACACGAGCCATCGTTGAACGAACATCCGGTTCGGGTGATCGAACAGCAGCACAGACCATTGCGATTTTTGACTGGGTCGTCCGTAACATCAGCCTGCAACCGTCCAGTGAGCCGCGAGTCGCACTCGGACTGTTTGACGTGATGCTAACGGGCCTTGGGACGGCCGAGGACAGAGCATGGGTCTTCGCTGAAGCTCTGCGTCAACAGAAAATTGACGCGGTCGTCGTCACAACGGACAGTGAACCGGCAGAAGGCGAGCCGCTGGATTCCGCCAGCTGGATCGTGGCAGTGATGCTGGAAGATCGTGGGCTTCTGTTCGATGTTGTCTCCGGCCTGCCGATTATTGACGGTGAAACGCATGACCTGGAAAACCCAACACCTGCCACAATACCGACACTAAAGGCTCACGAACGGTGGAAGAAGTCGTCAATCCAACTGGTGGCGCAGACAGCGGCCTTCGCTCCCCGAATGTTGTTGCTGCAGGAACAGCTTTCGGCCACCGATGCGGCGATTCTGTACGAGGAGCTGACGGGTGGCGTTTCAGAAATCCTTCCGCTTCTTGACCGAGTCGTCGGTGCCGGCGGGGGCACGTGGTCCAAAACAGACATTTCCATCTGGAGTTACCCGGAACAGCGAACGACGGCCTCTCGGTCGCGTACCGAAGCTGAACAGAAACAGTACTCCACACTCATGCGGCCGTTCCACGCCCCGTTTGAGCGCACGGACTACACGGCTGAAAGCATGGAAGAAATGACGACCGTCCCGGAGGCACTGCCGCCCGAAGAACGAAGGCGTCTTGTGCAGGAACGCTTGATGAAAAACTTCGAAAAGATGATGGAATCCAGCGAAGACATGTTCGGCAAGCCATCTATGCGACTGTTAAAAGGCCGAATTCAGCAGATCATGGGCAGCATCAACACGGGAGTGATTCAACAACTCCAGCAGATTCGCATCGCCAGCATGCAGGACGCCCTGCGGGTACGCGTTCCCGACGCAGTCCAGAAGGAATTTGGATTTCCCCCGGTCGTGGCATTTCCATTTCCGGAACTTATTCGCGAGGTGAATCAAAGTTCAATGGGCGACGCAATGTACTGGACGGCCATATGCCAGCTTGACCGAAAAGAGGCTGGCGCAGCAATCACGACTCTTGTCAATTATCGTCGGCAGTATCCGGATGGTCGCTGGAAATTTGCCTCAATGTCAAATCAGGCACTCGCCCTGCTGGCCCAGGAGCGTCATGCGGATGCCCGAAAAGTACTGGCAGACGCGGACGTGGAAGGCAACCCGGAACGAATACGAGTCAAGGCATTACTGCAGGCGATCCCGTCTCCCTGACCACCCTTCCGCCACCAACGATGTCACGGCCAGCAATTTCCATGCCCCGCTGCCACGACAACGTACCACGTTTATTCGTCGCCGCGGAAAACGCTGTCGGCCATGAGGTGGATTCGCAACCACAAAATTCAGTCACGTGCGAGTGCGTAAGACGCATAAAAAAACAGAATAGCAAAGCACTTGCTGGCACAAGAATGACTCACACCCTGTATCCTTCCCCGGGCCCGAACGAGGTAGTTGTTTTCGTTATCTGCAAATACGGTTCTCGGGCGTCAGAATTTCGAGCAGGGTCACCCTGGACGACGGGATAAAGTCCGCCTGCGGCAGCGATGCCGGCAACAGGACCGTCTGCCCCTTTGTCACAGTCAGGGCGCCCGACTCAGTCCTGAGTTCGGCCTGGCCATCCAGCACCATCACAATCCGAAAACGACCGGCCAGCTTCACTTCAAAGTCGGTATCGCTGCAATGCCGACGGATGACGAAGTAATCACAGCGAACAAGTTCATCAAACTGATGATTACCGGAAGCCAGTTCGACCGGCACAACGGGATTCACAGGGCCACGCTCGAAATCTATACAGGCCAGTGACTCCTCGACGTGAATTTCCCGTGGCTGGCCATCGGCCCCCACGCGACCCCAGTCGTGCAGCCGAAAAGTCAGATCGCTCTGCTGCTGCACTTCCGCCAGAACAATCCCGGGGCCGATCGCATGCACAGTCTGAGCGGGCACAAAAATGCAGTCGCCGGGAACTGCCGGAATCAGATGCAGCGTCTTCTCGATGCTGCCGTCGTGCAGACACTGTTGAAATTCGTCTCGCGTGACGCCGTACTTCAGACCTGCACAGATCAGGCTGTCCGGCTCCGCAGCAACAATCACCCACGCTTCCGTCTTTCCCTTCTCGCTGGGATTCCACCTCAGAGCCTGCGTGTCATTCGGGTGAACCTGCAAAGACAGCCAGTCGTTAGCATCCAGAAACTTGATCAGCAACGGAAACCGAGCCGCGCCGGACTGGCCCCCCAACAATTCGTCGCGGTGAGAACCCAGCAAATCCCGCAACGATTTTCCGGCAAAACTTCCACCAGCCACGACACTTTGACCGCTGTCATGGTCAGCGATTTCCCAGGTCTCAGCATAGTCGTCAGCGTCGCCAATCTGCTTATTAAGCAGACTACCCAGCTTTCTGCCACCCCACCGAATCTGTTTCAGCAGCGGCGTAAATAATAAAGGCTCCATCCCTTGTCCGTTTGTTACTGATTCATGTCGGGTAAGTGGTGCTGATTCCGTCTTCCAGCCGGTGAAGGTGTTCGCCCGCTTTTCGTACCAGCAGAATACCTTCGTCTTCACGGTTGCTGAAGGATTCGACGTCAATGGTCGCAGGATCGCGGTACGCCAGACTGATCCGCTCGCAGACTTCGCGAGGAATCTGTGATGCCACCGTCACAGTGACACGCGGCTTTTCAATTCCGTCAATATACTCGCCGCTGCCGCGCACATGAGTGGAATGGGCCAGCACACCCCATGGATGATCCTTGAATTTTTCCCACTGTTTCGTGAAATAGTCGCGTACATGATACCCGACCGCCTCAATCGCAGTGCCGTGAGTTACGGAAATATCCTTCATGTGGGGAGCATAAATGATTAACTCGCCACCGTCTGCGACCACGGGTTCCAGCTTATACATACATTTTCCGGCCACCCACAACTCATCATACATTTCGGGGGCGCAGGACAGCACCTGTTTGTAGGGTTTCCGAAAGCGTTTGATGTGTACTCGGCCCGACAGTTCCGAAGCCCCTTTCCATGCGTCTTCCGGAGTTCCGTGAAACAATCCATACGGCGACGCATCCGGTGCAACCACAAACGCCAGACAGCGCCGCTCAATGGGGATCAGCCTGGCTGCGTGATCGACCACGCGGCGAACGGCCGTATCCTGCACGCCGATAATGCCAACATTGGTAATCAGGGCGCCCAGCCAATGAAAGAAATTCAACAACTGCGGACCAGAAACCCCCGGAAAAAAGTACTTATTGCCACCGCTGAACCCAACGACCTCATGCGGAAACACCGGGCCCACAACAAGGGCAATGTCGTAATCGAGTACTCGTTTGTTGATCTGAACAGGGACTTCCTGTGAAAGAACGCCGTCAGAAATCATCCGTGTGTCGGATTCGCTCAGGCTGCCAATTGTGGCCAGAGCGTCTGGATTGTCCCATTCGTGATTGAACAGACCGACGTCACTACAGGGATCGTCGTGACCGATTCCAAGCATGGATCGGATCTTGTCCTGCGGCATGGGCGGATGCGTGCCCAGCGCCACCAGCACATCCAGCTGTGGACAGATCGGCCCCAGCAGTTTGCGCAGCGTGGGAAAGATCACCGGCAACGGTGCGGTCCGGGTACTGTCCGGTACAATCAGCAGAACCTTCTTCCCGGCGTAGTCTTTGAGTGGCAGATTCTCGTGAATCCAGGAAACAACACTGTCAGCGCTAAGTGGGATGAGGTCTGTCATTCAGAAATTCGGAGAAAAATCGCATAGAAGATTATCGAGGGCAGCGAAACCGCTGCGACTGCAGGGACGAGCGTTCAGTCATCCCGAATGCCTGAAGCTCACCGGGACACAGGACAACGGCCAGCCGGAGGATAATCAGGGCGAACACCCTGCGCCGCGCATCGTGACTGAATTGTAGCGACTGCGAGGCAATACGTACATTCGGACATTTCGCATCCGCAATGCTGGGGCATTTGACGTCAGATCCTGAAAACAGTGCAGCTGTTCTGGTAAAGAATACCCGGCATGCGTTAACCTTCCCGGTCCGCCAAATCCCGGCGCCGGCGTGAGTCACTCGTCTTCGCCGGACTCCCTCGGGTTCCCAGGCCCGGTCTTTGGTCCGTCGGTGTTTCATCAGCCTTTCAATTCACGGATTTCCCGTGATCTTTCTATTGCTTCAAGGATTCCATGACTCTCGCGGAGCTTCTTCAAAACCGTTTTCGAGCTGACCTTAGACATCGTGGCGCTGCCTACATTGAAGCCGAACGTGTTTCACTAATACGAGTGACGGCAGAAAACGTATTTGGCGTTGTTGTGGACGGCGTTGAATATCAGACTCAACTGCGATATCAGGAAAGCGATATCGCTCTGTTCTGTACCTGCGATCAATTTGCCAAGAGCAAAGCGTGCAAACATCTGTGGGCCACCGTCCTGACGGCTGACATTGAGGGCTATGTCAATCCGGCCATTCGCCCGGGTCGCTTGGCGCCGTTTGTGTCGCGTGATCTGACGGCGCCGATACGTATTGATGACCTCGCTCCCGGCTTCGACGCGGACGCCGACGGGCCTTCCTCACGCGGCAGCCGGAAGAAGGTCGCCACGGGCGTGCGAGAAGTGCGACTGCGGCCTTGGGAAGCGAAACTCGCGGGGCTCGAAGAGGAAATGTCCGCTACGACCAAGAGCGGCAAGAAGTCTCAGGGACAGGACCGCCAGATCTTTTACGAAATCGATCTGGAAGCCAGCCGAGAAGCAGAAACACTGGTGTTACAGGCGTCGCAGCGACAACGCCGGTCCAGCGGACAATGGGGTAAAGTGAAGCCGCTGAAAATACGCCCCGGCGAACTGAATGAAATTGAGCATGAAGACGACCGTGTATTCCTGTCGTACCTGGCCGGAGCGATTCCAGAGCGAAACAACTGGTCCACACAGCAGGCGGAACTGCGCGCTGCCGCACATCGATTTCACCTGCCCTACGAACTGGGCACTCTGATTCTTCCGGAAATGTGCAGATCAGGCCGTCTCACGATTGGCGGCGTCGACGATAAGGGAAAACAGACGCTGGGATGGGACGGGGATACGCCGTGGGAACTGACCGTTTTCGTAAAACGCAATTCCGATGGCAGCGGCTGGCTCGTCACCGGGCAGCTGATCCGCGATGACGAAACGATGGAACTCTCTGAGACGCCACTCGTTGTCCCCGGGGGCTTTGTCGTGACCTCCGATTCAATCTCGCGACTTCGCGATTTCGGAGCAGCGGAATGGATGAAGCTGTTGGGGGGCGAGAAAAGCCTAACGATTCCGACGTCGGATCAGCACGACTTCGTGGATAAACTGCTGGACATTCCAGCCTTGCCGCGTCTTGAGCTGCCCAAAGAACTGCAGCTGGAGGAAGTCACCGCATCACCCTCCCCGTCGTTGAAGATTTTCACTCCGGCCATGTCACGATGGCGCAACGATTCACTGACCGCCGAAGTCATTTTTGACTACATGGGTACCCCCGTCGCAGGCCGTAATGCTCGATGGGCCGTTGTTCAGCGGGAACATAATCGGTGTATCATCCGCGACCGCAGGTTCGAGACTCAGTGCTGGGAACGGCTGCGAGAGCTGGGCTTCCGCAAGCGTCTGAACGGATCGCAGACAAATGCCGACGTTGAAATCCCTCGGCGTGACCTTGGTCGTGCCGTGCGGGAACTTGTCGACAACGGCTGGGAAGTCTTCGCGGACGGCAGTCGAGTGCGGCAGGCAGGTTCCATGAAATTTCGCGTGGAATCAGACATTGACTGGTTCGGTGTAAATGCTCAGGTCGATTTCGAAGGTCGTTCGGTCACGTTTCCGGAACTGCTGAAGGCACTGGAACGCGGCGACACCACCGTTCGTCTGGATGACGGTTCACTGGGAATTCTTCCTGAAGAATGGCTGGAGCAGATCGGGATCATCTCAGGTCTCGGCACGCTGGATGAGGAATCACTGCGATTTTCAAATTCACAGGCGGCCCTTCTGGATGCGTTGTTGTCATCCCAGGAAGACGTTGAATTCGATGCGAAGTTTGAAGAAATGCGGGAGCGATTCCGGAACTTCACGGGGATCGACAAGGTCGACGCCCCCGCCGACTTCAAGGGTGAGTTGCGTGACTATCAACGCGACGGTCTGTCGTGGATGACGTTCCTTCGCGACTTCAATTTCGGCGGGTGCCTGGCAGACGACATGGGACTGGGCAAGACGGTGCAGTTCATCGCCATGTTGATGCAGCATCAGCAGACCACGAAAAAGAAGACGGGGCCGACGCTGATCGTGGTGCCCCGGTCTCTGATCTTCAACTGGTATAACGAGTGCGAAAGATTTGGTCCACGCCTGAAGGTGCTGGACTATACGGGTATGGAACGCGCAAATCTGCGTGAAAACTTTGACACACATGACGTCATCCTCTCTACGTACGGCACGGTTCGCCGGGATATCGGCGTTCTGAAGGACATCGAATTCGAATACGTAGTGCTCGACGAAGCACAGACGATCAAGAACCCGTCGTCTCAGATTGCCAGAGCGTCAAGATTACTGAGAGCCAAACATCGTCTGGCTCTCAGTGGCACACCCATTGAAAACAACGCGGGCGATCTGTGGTCAATTTTTGAGTTCCTGAATCCCGGTATGCTGGGCCGCAGTACCGCGTTTCGAAGTCACGTTTCAGATCCCGAAAGCGCCGATTCACGTCAACTGGTTTCGCGTGGTCTGCGTCCGTTTATTCTGCGTCGGACAAAACAACAGGTCGCATCTGAGTTGCCGGATCGGCTTGAAGAAACGGTCTACTGCGACATGCAGGAAGATCAGCGACGACTGTACGATGAACTGCGACTGCACTATCGCGATTCTCTGCTGGGAGTCATTCAGGAACAGGGCATTGCCAAGAGCAAGATGCACGTCCTTGAAGCACTGCTGCGACTGCGACAGGCGGCCTGTCATCCGGCACTGTTGAATCGAGGTGACGAAGAAGAGCCGTATGCCAAGCTTGAATTTCTGATTCCACACTTGATGGAACTGGTGGCCAAAGGCCACCAGTCGCTCGTATTTTCTCAATTCACCAGCATGCTGTCGATCGTGCGTCAACACCTTGATGCCGCTGGAATCGAATACGAGTATCTGGACGGGCAGACTCGCGACCGCCAGCGTCGTGTTGCCAATTTTCAGGAAAATGAAGATTGCCGAGTATTCCTCATCAGCCTGAAAGCAGGTGGCCTGGGCCTGAACCTGACTGCAGCAGACTATGTGTTCCTGCTCGATCCGTGGTGGAATCCAGCCGTTGAAGCTCAGGCCATTGACCGTGCTCACCGAGTTGGTCAGACCAAAAACGTGTTTGCGTATCGCATGATCTGTCGCGATACCGTCGAAGAAAAGATCGCCGAACTGCAAAAGAAGAAACGTGACCTTGCCGATGCAATCCTCGACGGTGGCGATCAGAAGAGCATTCTGAAAGATCTGTCCGTGGAAGACCTGGAATTGCTCCTGTCCTGAACTCAGGCGGGGTCGCCACTCGAAATTCTGCCGCCCGCATTCGCCGGTCACGGCAGATTGGACAATGTGATCCCAGAAAACGATACTTGAACCAGCAAAACATCCCCGGAGACAATTTATACAGCCCTGTTGTCGGTTCTGCCTGATGCAGGTTCGGGGGGAAGACTTACCATATGTTGTCGTCTCCGCTGTCCATACGTGACGGATGGCTGATCTTCCTGAGGCCCCAAACAGCTCGATGACGTTTGCCATCCAGAACATTCCTCTGGAACGATTGGCCATCGCCCTGATCCCGGTCGGCGTCGTTCTTCTGATTCTGAACGCCTGGTCGCTGGGTGTACGTACGTCGCTGACTGCCATCGGCAGAATGCTGCTGCAGCTGCTGATACTGGGTTATCTGCTGGGATACATCTTCCGAACGGACATATCGTGGGTGGTGATCGGAGTACTGACCGTCATGCTGGTCGGAGCCAGCTGGATTTCGCTGCGAGTGTCCTCAACAGGAAGGCGGGAACTACTTCTGACAGTGCTGGTGGCAATTCTGCTGGGGGGCGGATCAACACTGCTGATCATCACTCAGATCGTTCTTGGCCTTGATCCATGGTACGCACCACGAATGATGATTCCTCTGGCCGGAATGATTTTTTCCAACTGCATGAACACCATCAGCCTTGCAATTGAACGTTTTGAGGCAGAGATCAGCCGTGGTGAGTCAGGTGTAGCCGCCCGTCGAACGGCGCTGGAAGCCGCGCTGATACCCATCACAAATTCTCTGCTGGCCGTGGGGCTGGTCTCAATCCCCGGCATGATGACCGGCCAGGTACTTGCCCAGGAAGATCCACTGACGGCCGCGCGGTATCAGATCATGGTCATGTGCATGATGTTCGGGTCGTCGGGGCTGTCAGCTGCGATCTGCCTGACACTGATTGCCCGCCGCAGGACCGGCGATTCAGACAGCTAGTCCATCAGAGCCGACCACCTGTGGCATTCTTCCTCCGCTCACACTTAACAGGCGGTGTCAGGCTGCTTACAGAACGCTTCATGCGCGTAAGACTACCGGAATCATACTGCCGCTGTTCGCACGATTGTCTGCCTTTTCGCGACAGCCCGTCGAATCCTCCAGACGTTTGTGCCGCTGAAACGGCCACCGGCGTTGCCAGGCCCGTCAGAGCAAACCACGATGCTTTTCGGCTCTCCACTGACTAGAGAGTTACGGATGCTGTTAACGGCGCTGGAACTGCTGGTCCCTTTGGTGAGTCAGGTGCTGTGCAGAAATATGTCCTGTGATCGAAAACACGCCCGAAACCCCACGACAGACCGCGGCACGTTGTCGTGCAATCAACGTGCCGCGATTCTGTCTGATCGCCAAACGTCGAGTGCTGCGAACTGTCCGGCCATGACTTTCAAGGCCAGATGCTGAACTTCCGCAGACGTGTGCCACCCGACACGTACAGACCATCCGCGGCACGTATCGACCGGACATCCTGTGACAAACCGCCGCAATGGGCGAATTGGTTCACTGAAAAACCGAGCGGTCAGACATCGTAACACCCGCTGCGTGACTCACTTTTCTGAGTCACCATTTGCGGATCTCCAGTTCCAACTCGACTCCGAATTTTTCCGCTACCGCAACCTTAACCTTGTCAATCAGCGATTCGACGTCCGCGCTGGTCGCAGCGGCATCGGTGACGACAAAATTTGCATGACGGTCACTGATTCGGGCTCCCCCCACTGACAGATCCTTCAGGCCGCACTGTTCAATCAGTGCGCCTGCACTTAATCCACGCGGGTTCCGAAAAATACAACCAGCCGACTGATCTGCCAGTGGCTGCGTGGACCGTTTCATGATCCAGATCTTCTTCATCCGAACTGCCAAATCGTCTGAATCATCGGGCCGAAGTTGCAGCGTTGCCGACAGCACAGCCAGATCGGTGACGCTGCTGGACCTGTAACTGAACGCCAGCTCATCCCCTGTTCGCTCCACGACTTCACCTTCGTGGGTCACAACCTCGACCTGGCGTACGAACTCGCCAATATCCGCGTGGCGGCCTCCCGCATTCCCGACGATTGCTCCACCGACCGTCCCGGGAATGCCCACCACATTTTCCAGCCCCGCTAATCCTGCCCGCACCGATTCCGAAACAACATGGGACAACAACGCACCGCCACCAGCCGTCACAGTATCTCCACTAACATCCACGTCCGACAACAATGGCTCAACAATCAGAATGACGGCGCCGGCAACGACGTCATCACGCACCAACAGGTTGGAACCGCTGCCGAGAACGCGTACGGGAACCGCCGCGGAAACACACGCGCGAATCAGCGACAGCAACTGGTCGCGCGAAGACGGTGTGTAAAAGCGTTCCGCCTTGCCGCCGAGCTTCAGCCAGGTGTGCCGCGCAAGTGATTCATCAAGCGACAGAATGTCGTCGAAGTCGTCGAGTGAGTTGGTCATGGATAAGATTGGTCCTGCCGGCTCCCATTGTGAGAATAACGTCGTCGGGTCTACCGGAATGGTCTATTCTTGAGACAACCTGGTCAAGATTGGCAAACAGGAAAGATTTAACAGCGTTATTATTCAGTTGTCGCACCAGTTCACCACTGAGACGGCAACACTCAAGATGAGTCACCTGTTCTCGAGCGGGAAACACAGGCAACAGCAGCACTTCGTCTGCCAGTGTCAACGCCTGAACAAAGTCCTGAAACAACGCCCGGGTTCGAATAATCTGATGTGGCTCAAAAACCGCAAGGATTCGGGACTGAGCGAAGACTTTGCGTGCAGTTGTCAGCGTCGCCCTGACGGCCGTGGGATGGTGCGCATAATCGTCTATCAGCGTCATGTCCTGATAGTGTCCGCACAATTCAAATCGCCTTTGAATCCCCGGAAAGCGGCTGAGCGCTTCGACGGCCGAATTGGCGTCCACGCCATACTCTGCAGCGGCCGCCATCGCGGCCAGAGCATTTGCCACATTGTGTTCGCCGACAGCAGACAAATCCACGTCAATTGACTGCGCGGCCGGTCGCAGCAGACGAAAATGCGTGCGCCAGCCGTGACACCTGATATCTGCGGCGAACCATTCTGCAGTACTGTCCTTCAGGCTGAATGTTGTCGTCCGGCAAGCTGTGGCGTGAGCGATTCCTGCCGTTCGCTGACACTCCTTGCGATATACCAGACAACCATCGGTCGGGATCCTGGCCACAAACTGCCGGAATGCAGAATCTTCAGCGCTTGTATTGGGATAGCAGTCAAAATGATCGCGTTCGAGACCTGTGATCACAGCCAGGCGAGGACTGAAATGGCAGAATGATGACTGATACTCGCAACTTTCCAGCACAACAGTGCCATTTCCTGCTGTTCGACCTGAGCATTCGAAACCTGCCTGTTTAGCGCCGACAAAAAATCCGGGAGCCAGACCGGCGGACTCCAGAATCCAGGCCAGCATGGCCGACGTTGTACTCTTGCCGTGGCTTCCGGCAACGCATAACTGATCGTTCTCCGCGAATACATAAGCCAGACACTCATGCAGCGACATCACCGCAACCCCCTCACGGAGAAGCTGCTTTACAATTGGAGTGTCCCTGGACACGGCCGGACTCGTCACACAAATGTCGAACGGTCCACTCTTCAGTGCTGCCCCTGACCATGGCAGCAGACGGACCTGATCATCGGACCACGGATTCGAGGTCGTATGTGGCGGCTCAAGAGACTGATCCATCCCGGCAACCTGATGTCCCGCACTGAGCAGGATCTCTCCAAGTGCCGTCATTCCGACTCCCTGGCAGCCCAGCAGAAGGTATTTCGCGCGCACGAATTCGTAGTTTGCGTGATCCTTCAACGATGCCGGTGAGGCTGGCGTCATGCCGAATATTAATTCTGGGGGGTCAGGAGGCGTCAAATCTGCTTGAAACTTATTGCAGATAACGACTTATCGCAATGTCAACGTAGTGAAACGCCCGCGAAGTGTCAGGGAAATCGTTCCGTTCGTGCCGGATCGCCGGCCCCGATCCACGTATTCCGGCGGGTCCAGACTGGGAAATTATGGATTCCGTGGTAAAAATGAGGAATCAATGCGAAGACTTTGACCTCGGTTCGTCGTCAGAATACAGGAAATACTTTTTCTATACGATGCTGATGGAAAAAGCGAAACGCTGACATCAGAAGCACTCGACGAATCCGTGTCGTCATTCCGGTCTTCCAGCTCAGCGTCCTGTCTGCGACGGACACCAGTGGCGGCTATACAAGATTTGATCCTCCCCGGCCGATCGGCCAGTACTTCTCCTGTTCAGTTCCACCTGTCCCCTTTTCTTCCATCATCCTCATTGCGGCATTTTTGTCGTGTGTTGTCATTCGCGATTAAGGCACTGGAATGCAGAACTTCATCAAGAACGCACCGTCGATTGTCGTTTCGCTGGTGGTACACATTGTCGTCCTTGTAGTGCTGATGTTGATTCCGCTGGCGATTCAGGGCGGCACTCCCGACATTCTGCTGGAGTCCATCTTTACTGAGGAACTGCCGCGGGAACAGATGGAGCAACAACTGGAGTTGGAAACCAAACCGGCTGAAACACTTAACGTCATTGCCGGCGGCACACCATCGACCGCCGTTGGTGCCGCTGCTCAACCCGCCTCAACACCGGTCGACGTACAAAAAGCCAAAGTTCTGGAAGAAGCCACGGTTGACGCTCCGCGTGTGGAAACGATGCAGTTGAGCGACGAAGTGATGGCCGCCGAACTGGGAGAAGGAGAAATCACGGGCGAAGTCGGCGCCATGGTCGAAGGCTATGGGGCTGCCATGGGCATCATTACTCAGGAACTGATCCGTATGATGCGACAGCAGAAGGTGACAGTCGTCTGGATGTTCGACGAATCCGGCAGCCTGGAAGATGACCGCAAGGAGATCAAGGAAAACTATATGCGGGTTTATGATGAGCTCGGCATTGCCACAAAGCAGGATAAAGATCTCCGCCGGGGCAGTGAACAACTGCTGACTGTGGTCGGCAGCTACGGAAAAACAATTCACGAATGGACCCCCAAACCCACAGGCGACCCGGAACTTGTCAAGGCCGCTATCGAGAAAGTTCCGATCGACGAATCCGGTGAGGAAAACATGTGTCGGTCGATTGCAGCCATGATCAACAAGTACAAGGCCATGGCCATTCGTGGTAAACGCAAACTGGCAATCATTGTGGTGTCTGACGAATCCGGCGACGACGGCGACTATGTGGAAGAAGCTGTGGCCGCCGCACGGGCCGCCAAGGCCCCGATTTATGTGATGGGGCGGGAGAGTATGTTCGGCTTTCCCTACGCCAGACAACGCTGGACATATGAGGACAAGGCCAAGGGTATTAAGGAAGATTTCTGGATCAGAATTCGTCGTGGTCCGGAAACAGCTTTTCCCGAATGTCTGCAGTGGGACGGAATTCATGGACGCTGGGATGCCCAGTCAGCTGGCTTCGGTCCGTACGAACAGGTCCGTATGTCGCGGGAAACAGGCGGTATCTTTTTTGTACTACCGGGAGAGGAGCAGAACCTGGTCGGACGCGACGCCAATGACAAACGCAAATACGATTTTCTGGCACTGCGGGAATACACTCCGCTGCTGATGTCACGTCGTGAATACGCAGGGGACCGAGGGACAAGTGAGTTTCGCCAGACGTTGTGGAATGTAATCGTTCGACTGAACCCCACGCCCAACAAGCTGCTGTTCGACACACATGACGCAAGCCTGAATATTCGAAGCGAGCACTACCCGCTGGAGCCACTGCCATTCAAGGAAGAAGCGGGGCGGCAGGTGCAACGGGCGGCCAAGGCACTGCTGCTTGTTAATGAAGGACTCGGCCTGCTGGAAAATGTGAAGCCGATGCGTGCCCGCGAAGCCTCACAGCGATGGCGCGCAGGGTACGATCTGGCCTATGCTCAGCTGCATATGTTCCGACTGCGTCTGTACCAGTTTCTGCTGTACATGGATTCGCACGCCAACAATATGCCCAAACCTGCCAACAAGAACGGCATTTCGAACGAATGGAATTTCTGGAGAAACCGAAAGACGCTGGTTCCGAACGACGAACAGTTTCTGCGTCTGAAGACCGCCTTCAACCTGAAAATGGAGCGCAGTGAGTATCTGACCATGGTCACGGAAGAAGAAAAGAAAGCGGTCGACCTTCTGGACATCGTGATCAAGGATCATCCGGGTACGCCATGGGCACGTAGAGCGGAACGGGAAAAGAGCGACGGTTTTGGATTCGTGGTGGCCGATCGTCTGTGGGATCCGAAGGGCGTCCGCCGTACCATCAAGTTGCCGAACCTGTAGGTCCGCGTCCACATCACAACGGCCAAAGTGTCTTCTGCCATCCGATGACGCCCCGGATCGCGCTGTCACTATTCATCTGTCGCTATTCATCTGTCGCTATTCATGGCAGTCGACCAGCTCACTCGCATTGTCCTGACGGTTCGCGTCCCGAACGGGTGCATGCGGCGTGGAGCGGCCAATGCGTGACACAATATCGCACGTGTCAGCAACCAGAGAAAGGCCGTGGCCAGCATGGTAGTGGGGGCATACCACACGGCGACAGGACGATTTAACACCAAGACCAATGAATCTCCGCATCCGGCGGATGAGCAGTTGGAGAAATTCACATCAAAAGATCCCGCCAGACTACTGCAGCAGGCCGATTGGACCATTCGTGAAAAGGACCGGTTTCCTGCTGCAGCTGTGATTCAACGGTACAGCCAGCTGGGACAAGCCGCCCGGCCGGTGTTCGATCTGATGCCGGGGTATGCCACCAGCCAGGACGGAGCTCTGCACGCGGAAAAATACTATCGCACTGTATCTGAAGAGTGCGGTGCGACGCCTGAAGCATTCAGGTGGTGGCATTGGCCCGCGTGACAGCCAGCCAAGCTGGAAATCCTTCTCGGGGCTATGCAGAAGCCTGTGGACTGCTGAACGTCTGCACATAACAGACAGTATCCTCTGCAGGGAACACGCCGGGACGCAGCACACGGCCGTTCAATTCATTCTTATGATTCAGACGTTTCTCACCAGCATATTGCCAGGCAGTCGACGGACGAAATGTTTCATCTCCAGGACCGTCACTGTCGACAGGACACGAGACATGTCCAGCTGCGTTGTTCTCAGAACTTCGTCCACCGATACCGGAGACGTACTGATCAGATTCAGGATTTCCCGTTCCTGCGGATTGAGACTCAGTTCCCGGGGATCGTGAATCGTAGCCTGTGATTCTGAGGTTGTCGGACAGGGAAGCGGACCAAGTTCTCTGAGTATGTCGTCAACATTGCGAACCAGTGTCACCCCGTCGCGAATCAGATCGTGACAACCTTCGCTGGCCAGACTATCCAGCTGGCCCGGCACAGCAAAGACTTCTCGTCCCTGCTCAAGTGCATGACGAGCGGTATGCAGAGCGCCCGAGTTTCGAGTGGCTTCGACGACGATCACGCCCAGACTCAGTCCGCTGATAATTCGATTGCGTTGCGGAAACAAACCCGGACGGGGCTTCTGATCCAGCGGAAACTCACTCACAAGAGCTCCGCTGTCCACGATCTCCATCGCCAGATTCGCATGCTCAGGCGGATAAATTTCTCGTACCCCCGTGGCCATAACGGCAATCGTTCGTCCACCCGCGTTCAGCGCACCTCGATGTGCAGCGCCATCGATGCCTCGAGCGAGTCCGCTGACAACGGTGAATCCTGCGCGGACAAGAGAACCCGCCAGTCGCTCAGCCTGAAGCCGGCCATAGGTTGTACACCGACGAGACCCAACAACAGCCACCGCCAGATTGTCCTGTGGCTTCAGCAGACCCCGACAATACAGCAGCTCTGGCGAATCATGAACGTGAGCCAGACTTTGCGGATAGGCGTCCGTCCATTTCTGCAGCAGGTGCACTCCCAGCTCATGACAGCGATGCAATATTTCGCCGGCGGCCGAAATTTGTGAATTTTCAGCAATTCGATTTGCCAGCTGTGTCCCAACGCCGTCCACTCGCTGCAATGTCGCAGCCGACTGTTTCAGCACCTGATCGGCCGAACCGAAATGCTGCAGCAGTGTCGCCTGCAGTAAAGGCCCTACTCCCGTAATCAGCGACAACGTGAGAGACGCACGCAGATCCGTGTTTGCACTGTCATCTGATGTGACGGATTCGGCTGCTGCCATTGGTACTGGCCATTCGGTGTTAACACTGCCTGATACCGCCGGAAACATAAGCACCTAATGTTGGTTTTATTTTATCCCTGGCGGTAACCTCTGCCCAATCATCGATATTCAGTTCAAAAACCGCAACGCTGGCGGGCATCATTGCGAAAGATTCTTGGGCCCACCACATAACCAGATTGGCAATTCCCGGATTATGCCCGATCAGCAGCAGCACATTGTCATCCCGAGCGGCTAGTTTCGACGCGACACTCGGATAGGTTGCCGGATCCGCCAGATACAGCGAATCGTCGGCCTCGGGCGTCGCGCAGCCACCACATGCTTCCGCCACCAGTTCTGCCGTTTCCAGAGCACGCACCGCGGAGGAACAGATAATGCGGTCGATATTGTATTCCATCAGCAGCTTCCCCGTCTGACTGGCCAGCGAACGTCCAGAAGATGTCAATGGCCGCTCGTGATCCGACCACGCCGAGTTTTCGGACGAAGCATGTGAGTGCCTCATCAGGGCCAGCGTCTTCATGGTTAATCTGCCTCCTGCTGTTTAAGTCGTCAGTCCAGCGGCGTGAAACTCCGATATGTCCAGATCGTTCTGGCCCTCGGATCAGCCATATTGCGGAAAAATCGACATCAACGCAATGGCTACTTCTTTCCTCGAATCTCCGGAGCAAGAAATACAGTGCCATGTGCCAGTATGGTCTCCAGAAAGCTGCATATCCGGCTCTGCACGTCGTTGTCATCTGAAACGCATCTCAGCATGGTCAGCGTCTCGTCTGCAAATCCCTTCTGCAGCTCCTTCAGGTGGACTCTCATACGTTCACGAAAATCATCCAGCGGGACCTCTGCCAGATCGATCCTCGACAGTGTGGTTTGCTCATCGCTTCTGACTCGGTGAAGTTGAGCAAGGGTCGTCGACTGCGTACGAAACAGCATCCCATCTTCAAACGACCGACGCAGTAAGCCATCCGCATCAAACTGATAGAACGGGTCCTGTTCAAAGTACACGCTGCATGCACCATCTTTTTTGAACCCGACCGTGACGATGCGCCAGGCAGTCTGTTGACCAGCGTCGCCCCCACGACCGAATTCGGCGCGTGTCATCAGTGCCGTGGCCTCGACCATCAGATCTTCCTTATCAGCTTCAGTCCGGGCCATTGGAGAACCGTAATACCAGTATTGATTTCGTAAATCATCGAGTCTGACAGGTTCAAACCACTGTTGCTATCCACTTCCCGCGCACCGTGGCGACACGTCCGAGGCCGTATGCCGCCCCAGATCACAGCAATCGCTCATCTACGAGCAGTGACAACTGACAAAGCACAGATTTTTTGAAGGACGGGCAGCAATCTGAAACGATTCTCAGCGCCAGCACGCCCGCAACTTTCTTATACTAACGCTCCCGCCCTGCTTTCCCGCCCATACTGCCACACGCTTAATCCCCATGAATCTCGACAGAAACTTTCATCGCCTTCCGGTCGTGGCTTTCTCCGCACTCATCGTGTTTGCTTCCTCTGTCGCTCAGGCCCAGGAAAGCGGTAACGAGCAGACCGAGAGGGCGGGCGTTAGTTTTTTCGAAACGAAGATTCGCCCGGTGTTGGTAGAGCATTGCTACGAATGTCATTCCGCCACCGCAGATAACGTTAAGGGCGGACTACTGCTGGACACACGTAAGAATGCTCGTCAGGGGGGAGACTCAGGATCAGCGGTGGTGCCAAACGACGTCGACGAAAGCCTGTTAGTTAGCGCTCTGAAACATGAAAGTTTCGAAATGCCGCCCACGGGCAGACTGCCCGATTCCGTCATCAACGACTTCGTCAGGTGGATCGAAATGGGAGCCATCGATCCTCGCGAAGGCGAAGCCGCCGCGAACGCCGAAATCGACTTTAAACAAGCTCGCCGACACTGGGCCTATCAGCCCATCGTGCAGCCTGAATATCCAGAGGTTCAGCAGTCGGACTGGCCGGCAAATGCCATCGACCATTTCACCCTGGCCAGAATGGAAGACCTTGGTCTGCATCCGGTGGACGCAGCTGGAAAAAAAGAGCTGATTCGAAGAGCCACCTTCGACCTGATCGGCCTGCCGCCGAAGCCGGAAGCAATCGCTGATTTTCTGAAAGATGATTCCGCAACGGCGTTCAGAGATGTGGTCGATCGTCTGTTGAAATCCGCGCACTACGGCGAACGGTGGGGACGGTATTGGCTGGATATCGCTCGATATTCAGAGGATCAGGCGCATACGTTTTCGGTGACACAAAACACGAACGGATTTCGCTTTCGAGACTGGGTCGTGGATGCCTTCAATTCTGACATGCCCTACGACAAATTTGTAAAGCTACAGATTGCCGGCGACCTGATCGGCCCTGACGGGAATCGTTCGTACAACCACCTGGTGGCGTTGGGATTCTTTGGGCTTGGCGCTCAGTACTACAAGAACACGGACAAGGAACGCGCCGCCGCCGACGAACTGGACGACCGAGTAGACACACTAACACGAGGATTTTTGGGGCTGACTGTTTCCTGCGCCCGCTGCCATGACCACAAGTTTGACCCGATTCCCACGCAGGACTACTACTCGCTGGCGGGAATATTTCGCAGCTCAAGGCTACACAATGCCCCGCTGTGTGAAAAAGAAGACGTTGACGCCTACAACGCCGGCCAACAGCACGTCAAAAACAGTGAAGCGGCCCTTAAGAAATTTCTGGCCGAGGAAAAGTCAGCAGCGGCAGAAGCGAAGGTCGCAGAGATCGCCCGGTACATGAAAACCGTCTGGGAATTTCAACAGGCTGCGGCCAGCGGTAAGCCCGTTGAAATCACGGAACTGAGTACTAACGCCGAGCTGAATGAGTTCCTGCTGAAACGCTGGATAGCGTTTCTGGATCCTAAGCAAAAGGGAAACATCAGCGCCCTTAATCCGTGGTTCGATCTGGTGACGGTCGAAGCCTTGAGCACGAGCAACGAAGGTTATCCGGTCAATGTCGCGGAGGTTGCCACGGCGTTTCAGGAACGAGTTCAAAGGCTGTTGAACGTGCGAGATGGAATCGTCACGACCAACCTTGTCGAATCAAATGCAGACATGCCTCACGAGCCCGGTCACCCTCGATTCGTGACACCACTGGTGACAAAACTCCGTCCCACGGCAGGAATCGACGTGGACATCACCGGCGCGACGCAACTGTTTCTGGTGGTCTCCGACGGCGGAAATGGCAAGAGCTGCGATCACGCCGACTGGCTTGAGCCAAGGTTGGTGGGCGCTGGCAATGAACTGAAACTAACCGAACTGAAATGGAAGACTCTGGAGGGATTTTCGGGCGGGCGAATCGACAAAAACTATCAGGGTCAGCCACTCAAAGTCGGCGGAAAAACTTATCCCGGCGGAATCGGAGTCCATGCCCCCACAGTCATTGCCTACGATCTTCCAGAGGGCTATGTGCGATTCCAGGCGATCGGTGGTCTGGACAACAGCGGCTCGGATCAGGGCGGGTGTGGCGAACAGGCCAGCATTCAATTCAGCGTCTATACGGAAAAGCCGGTGGAAGGCCCAATCAGCACGGGCAATGACCTGCTAACCAAGGTTCTCGGCAAGGACGGTCCGCTGTCTGTCAGCGACGCCGACCTGGAACAGTTTCTCACCGGCCGGAAGAAGGAGCAGTTCGTCAGACTGCAGACCGACTCGCAGACAGCAAAAACGTCCGCCCCTCCGATGTATCCGATTGCCCATTCGTACGCTGAATCCGGTAGCGCGGACATGCACGTATATATTCGCGGCAACCCCGCTCGCAAGCGAGAAGTTGCACCCCGCCGTTTTCTGCGAGTTCTTGCGGGGGCCGACCGTCCTCATTTTCAGAACGGCAGTGGGCGGCGCGAACTGGCAGACGCGATCGCCAGCCCGGAAAATCCACTGACGGCTCGAGTCATCGTGAATCGCATCTGGCAGCATCATTTTGGTCGGGGAATCGTAGCGACACCCAGCAACTTCGGCACACTCGGAGAGACTCCCACCCATCCCCGGCTGCTCAACTATCTGGCGGCCCGCTTTATTGAATCCGGCTGGTCCATCAAGACGCTGCATCGTGAAATCATGCTGTCAGCGACCTATCAGCTCAGCACTACGTTCGATCAGACGAATGCGGAAATCGACGCGGACAATCGTTTTCTGTGGCAGATGGGACGTAAACGCCTGGACATCGAAGCGTGGCGAGATGCGTTGCTGGATGTTTCGGGACAGCTGAATCGAACAATGAGAGGTCCGTCACTTGATCTGGCTGATTCAGGGAACGATCGCCGCACGATTTACGCGAAAATCAGCCGCCACGAACTCGACAGCTTGCTGCGGCTGTTTGACTTCCCCGATGCAAATATCACCAGTTCCAAACGTACCGAAACTACTGTCGCTCAACAACAACTGTTCGTGCTGAACAGCCCGTTCATGATTGCACGAGCAAAAGCCTTTGCCGCTCGGCTGCAAAGGGAAGTCCCGGAAAACGACGAAGATCGAATCCGCCGGGCTTTTCTACTCGCCTATGGAAGACCACCCAGTGATGTCGAAGCGGAGATTGGCGTGAGCTATCTGCGGGCGGAAGCGGACCCCGAAAACGATTTGTCGCAGTGGCAGAGCTATGCGCAGGTGCTGCTGGGCAGCAATGAATTCATGTATCTTGATTAGTGTTCAACGCACGGAAGTGCACTCCGATCGAACGGCGTCTGCAGTTGCAGATCCCCCATAAACAGGAATACGGCAGGCCTGAGATGAACAGTGACACGCAACACCCCGGCCTAAGTCGCCGCGAATCTTTGCAACGCATGGGAACCGGCCTTGGCATGCTGGGGCTGGCCAGCGTGCTTGCTCAGGACGGAACGCTGGCTTCTGCAGCTTCGCCGGAATCTCTGAGCCCTCTGGCACCGAAGCCCGCCCATTTTCCACCGCGCGCCAAACACATCATCCATCTGTTCATGAATGGTGGACCATCGCAGGTCGACACCTTCGACCCAAAGCCCGCGTTGGAAAAGTACAATGGTCAGCGACCAGCTGCGGCGAATCTCAGTACGGAACGCAAGACCGGCGGTCTGCTGATGTCTCCGTTCAAATTCAAAAAGTATGGCCAGTCCGGAATCGACGTGAGTGACCTGTTTCCCAATGTAGGATCGTGCATTGACGACATCTGTGTCATCCGTTCGATGCACACGAATATTCCCAATCACGAGCCATCGCTGCTGATGATGAACAGCGGCGAAACGCAGCCGACTCGCCCCGCAATGGGCTCATGGATGCTGTACGGACTCGGTACAGAGAACCAGAATCTTCCGGGCTTCATTGTCCTGTGTCCGGGAAAGCCTGTTGTCGGTCCACAGCTGTGGAGCAACAGTTTTCTGCCCGGCGTCTTTCAGGGCACGCACATTAACCATGCGAACAGTGTCGACCCGAAAAAGGTGATTCGACATATTGACAATCGGTATCTGACTCGCGGGGCGCAACGCCAGCAGCTGGATCTGATGAAACAGATGAACGAACTGCACCTTCAGAAACGCGGCGGGCGGGATAACCGCCTGGAGGCACGAATCGAATCGCTGGAAATGGCCTTCCGCATGCAGACGGAAGCGCAGACCGTCTTCGACCTTGGCAGGGAAACAAAAGCGACGCAGGACACCTACGGCTCCGGGCAGTTCGCCAGAGGCTGCCTTACGGCCCGACGGCTGGTCGAAAGTGGCGTCCGCATGGTTCAGGTTTATTACGGCAACGGGCAGCCCTGGGACGACCATGGCGACATTAAGGCACATGCAGACAAGGCGAAGAACGTCGACCAGCCGATCGCCGCGCTGATTAACGACCTGAAAGACCGCGACCTGCTGAAAGACACTCTGATCGTCTGGGGAGGAGAGTTTGGCAGGACACCAGTCGCGGAAAACGGAAACGGGCGCGACCACAATCACCACGGCTTCACGATGTGGCTCGCAGGCGGCGGCGTCAAAGGAGGCACGACCTACGGCACCACCGACGAATTCGGGTTCGCTGCTGTCGACAACAAAGTGCACGTACATGATCTGCACGCAACGATCCTGCACCTGATGGGACTTGACCACAAGAAACTCACGTTTCGCTACAGCGGCCGTGACTTTCGCCTGACAGACGTCCATGGCAAGGTGGTCAGCGACTTGTTCGCGTGATCCGCAGCTCTGGGACAAACGAAGGCGATGAACTGCCGTAGCGCCGCCAAAACACGGACCGAACGGTTAAGCAACAACCGCGCACAAAGAACGTTCAGAATCGCGATGACAAGCCCTTCGATCAGCCCTGATTTTCGAACCTGACGAACCGCCCGGGCAACTGCAGATTGTCGTCGAACCTCACCGGCTTCCCATCGCGGACAACAGCGGTTCCACTGACAAGAACGTTTGAAATCCCCGTTGCTGCCCGATGTGGGTCGTCATAGGTGGCGTGGTCCTGGACTTCGTCAGGCCGGAACACAACAACGTCCGCCACGGCACCTTCGCGAATGACGCCTCGGTCCCGCATGCCAAATCTCTCAGCGGCATGTCCCGACAACTTGTACACAGCATCCTCCACGGACATCAATCCGTAGTCACGCACACATGTGCCCAGCAGCCGGGCGCCCGAGCCAAACTGCCGTGGGTGAATCATGCCTCCATCGGCATAAATCCCGTCGCTGCCCATCATGTACAGATCGTGCTGCAGAAACGGATCAATCAGGCGATCGTCACCCTCAAGGTAGACACAGAGTACGGCCAGGCGTTCTTCAATCAGCAGGTTCAGCAGGGCTTCTTCGGCCGGCAGCCCCGTGTATTCAACATATTCGCTGAGCAGCGAACCCTGATGCAAAGAGTTTTCCTTGCTCTGGACCCATGCTATCTGAATACCGTCGAGGTCCAGCTTGTAGTTCCGCAACCCGTCTCGAAACCTTTCCTGCACATCTCGGTCCTGCAGCCGTCCCAGCGCAGCCATCGGACCGTTTTCCCAGATCTCGTATGGCAACAGGTAGCTAAGCATTGTTGAACCCGGCATGTATGGATACACGTCGAAACTCAGTGACACCTCTTTGCGGGCGCGTTCGATCCAGTCGAGCACAAGATCTGCAGTGTCACCGGCGCCAGCCTTCAAATGTGAAATGTGCAGGTGTACTCCCGATTCACGGGCGATATGAAGCGATTCGTCCAGCGCCGGCAGCATACCGAGCTTATAGCGAACATGGGGGACATACAGACCATCGAATTCAGCCACAACCCTGCACGCTTCGATCAATTCCTGAGTCGTCGCGAAACACTGCACGATGTAATCCAGCCCTGTCGACAGGCCAACCGCCCCGGCTTCCATACCTTTACGTATCTCGGCGCGAATCGACCGCATCTGGAAATCATCCACCGGCCGATTGCTAAAGCCACACACCAGTGACCGCACATTGGCATAGGGTACGTGCAGCATGGAATTCTGAGTCGTTCGCCTGTCCAGTCGACGACCAAATTCATCCATGGACTGCCAGCCCTCGTAGTCACTCAGCCGCAGCCCATCCAGCGCGCGAAGATAAAAGAACCACTCACGCCAGGTCTGCTCGTTCACCGGTGCGTATCCAATGCCATCCAGCAGCACAACTTCAGTCGTGAAACCCTGCAAAGTTTTGGCGGTCTGCAGAGGTTGTCGAATCATCCAGCCGTCGGAATGGTTGTGAACATCGACAAATCCCGGAGCGACAACCCGGCCAAAGGCGTCAATGGTCTGACGCGTTTCCGCGGCTGACAGGTCGCCAATGGCGGTAATTCGATCCGACGAGATGCCCACATCGGCTCGAAAAGCACGTTTGCGTGTGCCATCGACCACATTTCCGCCGCGAATGACAGTTTCAAACATGAGGGACAATTGCCTTGAAATTACGGGACCGATACGACATTGGTACGCAAACGCGTGCCAATCACGCGCAAAAACTCGCCTAAGCTCGGTTTTTTTTCGAAATCCCGACGAACCATTGGCTGGAAAACACGCCATTGGAGCGGTTCGGCTGGACTTGATTTCATCTCGTCACGAAAATGCCTGACTTCATTTCTGAAGGGCTATCGGGACCTGTCTGCCCAAACGGTATTGTGCCATTTCACGGCACCTGCCCTTCCGCCTCATCTTCGGCGATCTCAATGTTACAACGTGAAGCGATGCTGCAACACCTTCGGCGTCATAGCCCGGTGGTTGCACCATCCATGCTGAAATGCGATTTCGGCGACCTCCGTAGCGAAGTCCGGAAAATCGATGCAGCTCAGTTGCCACTCTACCATCTGGACGTGATGGACGGGCACTTCGTGCCGAATCTGTCTTACGGACCCATGGTCATTGAACGGCTGCGGGCTCTCACTTCAACTCCGTTCGACGCACATCTGATGATTTCCGATCCGGGTCGATATCTGGATGAATATGTCAGGGCAGGCTGCGAAGCTATTACGTTTCATCTGGAAGCAGTTCCGGACCCGACTGAACTACTGCGGGCGATTCGCAGTCAGGATGTGGTGAGCGGTCTGGCAATCAACCCGGACACTCCTATCGAAGCCGCCGAACCTTTTCTCAATGATTGTGACCTTCTGCTGGTCATGAGCGTCAATCCCGGATTTGGCGGACAGAAATTCATGCCCGAAGTGCTGCCGAAGGTGCAGCGAGCTTCGCAGATCGCCGGTGACCGCTTAATTATTTCCGTTGACGGCGGCATTGCCGCTGGAACCATTGGTCCGTGTGCGGCCGCCGGGGCCGGGCTGTTCGTTGCGGGCAGTTCAGTTTTTGATTTCGACGACTATCGGCAGGCTGCGGACACAATGCTTGCCGAGATTCACGGTGGTACAGACACAGCAGCGCAGAAGGAGGCGTCAGAATGTCGACCGTAGTTCTGATACGACCGGGCCTGACTGATTACGATGAACAGTCCAGAGTCCTGGGTACTCTTGAGATGCCCATGAACGAAAAGGGTATGGAACAGGTGGAAGGCATCGTCCGGCATCTTCGGCGTGAAGGCGTCCAGCTTGAGGCAGTTTTTGCTTCGTCGTTTGATCCATGCTGCAGTACGGCACGGGCAATTGCCGAAGCGCAAAAAGGTGTCAAAGTCAAAGAACTGGAAGAGCTTAGAAACGTGGATCAGGGGCTGTGGCAGGGATTGCCGGAAGCCGACGTCCGCAAACGTTATCCAAAGATTTTCCGAAACGGCCGAGAGAAACCTCAAACAATCTGCCCGCCGGAGGGGGAGACACTGAGTGAGGCGTGTCAACGCCTGCAGAAAGTGTTCAAGAAGGCCATTCGTAAATACGACGTCTTTGCGGTGGTCGCGTCTGACCCGATTGCAACTGTGATTCGATGCACACTGGAAGCGCGGTGCCCGAGTGTCGGTGCGTGCTTGTGCGGCGAGAACGATCGTGCGGCCGTCGAATTTTTTGAGACGGACAGCTTCGATTCCTCTCGGTTTCTGGATTCCGTTCAGTCCAGTGACGCCGCGGAAGTTGCTGTTGAACCGGCATCCCTGGAAACAACAACATGACAACGACTGACAAGTCCGGACAACGAACCTGGTTGCAGGATATGAAACGCCCGAAACGAGGAGTGCCCGAGGGCCTCTGGCTGAGATGCGATGGCTGTGGAGCTACCGTGTTTCGCAACCAGGTGGAAGAAAATCTGAACATCTGTTCTGAGTGTGATCATCATTTCTATGTGCCAACGGCCAGTCGTATTCAGCAGCTGCTGGATCTCGACAGTTTTGAAGAATGGTATGCCGACCTGCGTCCGGTCGATCCGCTTAAATTCGCAGATCGTATAGCGTACAGTGAACGACTTGTTCAGGAACAGAAACGTACGGGAATGACGGAAGCCTGTACGGTGGGCCGCGGCTATATGCGAGGGCGACCATTGGTTTTCGGCATGACGGATTCCTCGTTCATAATGGGGAGCATGGGATCTGTTGTCGGTGAAAAACTCTGCCGCGCTGTGGAACAGGCAACTGAGAAATCGTTGCCACTTATCATTGTCAGCGGTTCAGGCGGAGGGGCCCGGATGCACGAAGGAATTATTTCCCTGATGCAGATGGGCAAAGTATCGGCAGCTCTGGCACGATTTCGCAAGGCCGGCGGACTGTTCATTTCGGTACTGACGAACCCAACGATGGGTGGAGTCGCAGCCAGCTTTGCGTCGCTGGGTGATGTTGTTATCGCCGAACCGAATGCACTGGTCGGATTTGCAGGACCCCGAGTAGTTCAGGCTACGTGCAAAATCGATCTGCCCGATGGATTTCAGACCAGTGAATTCCTGCTGAAACATGGCTTTGTGGATCGAATTGTCCATCGAGCACAGATGCGGACAGAGTTAGCCAGAATCATCGACTATTGCGTCCATTAGGCCACGTCACGCGGCAGACAACAGCTGACAGGGCAGAACGTGCTGACGTAATTCTCTTGGCTTGACTTTGCGGGGCGGGTCGACCGACACTGTATGTAACACAGTTGACAGCAGCAGTCGATAACGCGCCAGTGAATTGGTCGACAGCGGAACCAGCCCATGAGCATGTTCAAGAATCTCTTCGGTGATCAGCCGGAGCAACACGAGAAAGTCGATCTGTCCAAGCGATATAACCTTATCGCACGTGTCGGGCAGGGAAGTATGTCGCGGGTCTGGCGCGCCGATGACGAAATCAACGGACGTTTCGTTGCCATCAAGATTCTGGACAAAGAGAAAACTGAGCGGTACGAGTCGCGTTTCCCGGGGCTGAACAAACCGACCGAAGCTGACATCGCCCTCTCACTGAAACATCCCAACATCGTACGTACGATCGAATGCGGCTGGACACTCGAAGATGAAATGTTCCTGGTGATGGAGTATGTGGAAGGTTCCGGGCTCAGTCTGCTGGTCGATCTGCAGTCCGATCAGATGCGACGATATCGACTCCGATACATGATTCAGATTGGTGAGGCCCTCAGTCACTTTCACGAAAACAAATGGATTCACCGCGATGTCTGTCCTCGCAATATTATGATCACCGAGGACAACCAGGTGAAGCTGATCGACTTCGGCCTTACCGTTCCGGACACGTCTGACTTCCGAAAACCCGGCAATCGCACCGGCACTGCCAACTACATGGCACCGGAACTGATCAAGCGACAGCCAACGGATCTGAGAGTCGATGTGTTCAGCTACGCAGTGACGTGTTTCGAAATGTATACCAAGCGTCACCCCTGGGAAGCCGCGATGACGCTGGACGCCGTACTGCAGCACATCAATCTACCGCCGGTATCAATCACGGATCTTGTCCCCCGGATCGACCCGAAGATCGCGGAGGTCATCATGATGGGGCTTGAGGCCAACCCTGCAGATCGCTGGCAGACGGTCGATGAGATGGTGGCAGCACTGCGGACTGAAGAAGTCCGAATGGTCAGAGAAACCCGAGAACTGCTGGTCAAGCAGAAACAGGCAGCGGCACACAGAAAGTCGAATGGCCGCGCGGCACCGGCGCAGGACGCCGGGGAAAGCACAAGCAAGGCATCGCAACGCAAGTCTCACGCGGCCAAAGACAAGAAAGCGAGGCGAACCAGACGTGATGACACGGCCCCTGAAAAATCGGCCACTGCCACTAAAAACAAGATGGATTCTGTACCGCTGACGGACGACAAGCCTGACCACCATAAAGATGGTGCGGCAACGGCGGACACCGCGAAGAACACTGATTCGAAACAGAGCACAGAAAAGGCGAAGGCAGCTGAACCTGCCAGGAACGCCAAGACCGGTGCGGACGAATCCGGCTGATTTCTGTGAACGGACCGGGCATTGAATCGCTCGACGTTTATCAAAGCCTGCGTTACAAGGATTTCCCATGAACCGGATGCACCGTGCAACAGAACGGAATGTCACTCGCCGACAGGCACTGCAGGTCGGTGTCGGTATGTTCGGTCTGGGACTGCCCGAGTTTCTGAACGCCGCTGCGACAGGCGGCACCAGGGATGTCTCCTGTATCTTTCTGTTTCTGGCAGGTGGCCCCAGTCACTTTGAGACGTTCGATCCCAAGCCGGACGCGCCGTCAGAGATTCGGGGCCTGTGGGATCCCATAAGTACAAACGTCCCCGGCACGTTCATCTGTGAAAAGCTGCCACTGATGGCACAGCGCATGGACAAAGTCGCCATTGTGCGGTCGTGGCAGGGGAAGAGCGGGTCCCACAGTACAGGTTCACAACACGTTGCCAGTGGAGTCTATCCGGGCGCCGGCGGACAGCATTTCCCGAACTTCGGCTGTCTGGTTTCGGCCCTGCGGGGTAATCAGCTGGCCGGTGTACCGGCGCATTTTGGACTGCCCGTTGCCGCGCGGTATACAGATCCGCCGGGGTATCTCGGCCCGTCACATGCGGCATTCAACGTTGAGAACGATCCCGCCGCGGCAAAGGATACGTTTGGCCGGCTGAATCTGGAGCCGACGCGTTTCGAAAATCGTCGTTCCATGCTGACCCAGCTGGACAACCTGGAACGCTACGTCGATGTATCCGACGCGGGCTTGGCGTCAATGGACAGGTTTTCAAAGGAAGCCGTCGCACTGCTGACAACTGATGTCATGCGGAAAGCAACAAATCTTGACGCAGAGCCGGACGAAGTTCGCGAACGCTATGGGGCCAATATTTACGGGCAACGAGTTCTGCTGGCGCGCCGACTCATTGAAGGCGGTGCACGATTTGTCACCATCAATCATGCCGTTCAGGGCGGGCTGTTTGGCAACGCCAAAACAAACGGAACCTGGGACAACCATCACCTGCTGTTCGATTCCATGATGTCGTTTCGTCGCACACCGGGCAATGTTCCGAACGGCTACAAATGGCACAATTACGACGGACCTGGAAACCTGCCGCAACTGGACCTGTCACTATCGGCACTGCTGGATGATCTGGATGAACGTGGCCTGCTGGACACGACACTGGTGGTCGCCATGGGCGAATTCGGCCGCACGCCAAAGATCAACAAGTATGCCGGACGCGATCACTACCCGGCAGCCGGATGTGCTCTGCTGGCTGGTGCCGGAATTAACCGAGGAGCTGTGATCGGAGCGACCGACACCAAGGGAGCCCGGCCAATGACTCGACCATGGACACCGGAAGATTTTGGCGCCTCCATCTATCACGCTCTTGGAATTAATCCACACACGACGTATTTTCCTCGACTGACACGCCCGACCCCCATTTCTTCCGGGACTGTGATTGACGGGCTGTTTGGGTGAAGATTCGTTCCCTGACAGCCTTTGAAGTGCCCATCGCGCTGAAGACAGCGATTCGTCATGCGTCATACACACGGCGAAACAATGACACGTTATTCGTTCGCTGCGAACTGACCGACGGAAGCGTTGGCTGGGGGGAAGGCCTGCCGCGGCCTTACGTCACAGGAGAATCGATTGGCAGCGTGTGGCGACATCTTCAGGCCACGGACTTCGCACAACTGGCAGATGTATGCCTGGTGTCACCAGCAGACGCGGTGCGGGCGTTGACTGATCTGAGTCTGCCCGACGTACCTGCTGATCCCGGCATCACAGCACGAGAATGTTTCGGCAATTCCGTGCGCTGTGCTCTGGAACTGGCGCTGCTGGACGCTGTCTGTCAGTCAGCGGACTGTTCAGTTAGCGAGGTGATTCGCGAGTTGCCTGAGGCCGTCGAACTGTTCGCTCCCCGCGAAGACGTACACTACAGTGGAGTCATTACGGCAGCGACCGGACTCCGCCAGTGGCGTTCACCTCTGAAGATGAAAATATTTGGGTTTCGACATGTCAAAATCAAAGTCGGCACACCAGGCATTGATGACGTGATCAGCGTAGGGCGGGCACGTCGGATACTGGGAAAGACTGTCGACCTGCGTCTGGATGCCAATGAAGCGTGGAATTGCGACAACGTTGTCCAACGAATAAAGGCGCTGGTCTCGTTCAATCCCGCGTGTCTGGAGCAGCCGGTACCGCACTCTCAGGTGCAGGGACTTGCCGATGTAAAGTCATCCATCTCGACTCCCATCATGCTGGACGAATCGTTGTGCTGTAAAGAAGACGCCCTGCGTGCCATCGCTGCGGGAACCTGCGACCTGTTCAATCTGAGGATTTCCAAATGCGGAGGCATCATCCCCTGTGTTCGACTGGCGGCAATGGCGCGACAGCACGGCCTGGGCTACCAACTCGGCTGTCAGGTCGGAGAAACTGGAATTCTGTCAGCGGCAGGGCGCCAATTCGCCTGCAATATCGGTCAGATTCGTTACCTTGAAGGCAGTTACGATCGCTTTCTGGTACGACGTTCTGTCACGAAAGAAGACCTCACCATGCGTTACCGTGGACGAGCCAGTCGGCTAACGGCCCCGGGGCTGGGAATCACCGTTGACGAAACGATTATTCAACAGACGGCAGTGCGTAAAAGGTCGCTTATCCCCGGCTGAACAGACATCGATATCAGGAACCTATGAAAGTTGCATTATTCATTCCGTGCTATGTCGATCAGTTCTATCCTCAGGTCGGCATGTCCACGGTTCGATTGCTGGAACATTTTGGCGTGGAACATGAGTTTCCCGAAGCACAAACCTGCTGCGGGCAACCCATGGCGAACTCCGGATGTATGCCCGAAGCGAAACCACTGGCTGAAAAGTTCGTCGAAGTCTTTGACGGGTATGACTATGTAGTGGCGCCGTCCGGCAGTTGCGTGTCGATGGTCCGAAATCACTACGAATCGTTTTTCGACGAAACCGACCTCCGCGCGAACACCGTCCGGTCGCGTACACTGGAACTTTCCGAATTCCTGGTGAATGTGCTGAAGGTCGAACGAATCGAAGGGCGGTTTGATCATCAGGTTGGTCTTCACCAAAGTTGCCATGGGTTGCGGGAATTACGGCTGTCTGCATCTTCTGAGGCCATGACCGAACGCCCGGGCATGACAAAAGACCTTCTGAGCGGACTGGCGGGCATCTCGTTCTCGCAGCTTAAGCGTGAGGACGAGTGCTGCGGCTTCGGCGGCACGTTTGCCGTTGCTGAAGAGGCTGTCTCCTGCATGATGGGTGAAGACCGAATTCAGGATCATCTTGAAGCCGGCACCAATGTACTGACTGCCGGCGACATGTCGTGCCTGATGCATCTTGACGGCATCATCCGACGCCGGAAGCACGACATGAGAGTAATGCATTTCGCTGAAATCCTTGCCGAAGCGATCGCGTGCGTCGGGACTCCCAACAATCTGTGAATCCCCAGCGATGAGATGAGTTCCGGCAAATTCTGCCGCATGCGGCAGAACCGCAGGCAAAGACGCCCGGACACCAGACGGTACGTGCCGCAGGGCGGGCGATTCTGCATCGCGACACCCCGACCTCCTATTGACCCAGTCTGACGTTCACCGCTAATTTTCGCGGTCCGGTGCTCAAATCGCACCGGTTTCTGAGTTCACGTTCCTGGTTTCAGCTGCCTGTCCGCCATGCTGAGGCTGATCAGCCTAATCGCAATCGTCTTACTGCACGACAAGACATTGTCGTCTGACGAACTGCCGCTGCGCCGCAACACCGGTGACGATCAGGCGTTACTGGTGTTGAATTCCGGACGTGTGGTGAGCGGACAATTGACACCGCGAACAGGTGGTTACGACGTACAGTTGCCTGCCGGACGAATGTTTATCGGTAGTGAGCAGGTTCGATTTCAGGCTCAAAGTATGGACGACGCCTACCGGCGCATGAGAAACTCACTGAACGAACATACTCCGAATACCCATATGCAACTGGCCAAATGGTGCCTGGCAAACGCAATGCCGGCAAAAGCTCGAAAAGAGGTTCTTGATGCACTCCACCTTGACCCCAATCGCAACGACGCAAAGCGGATGCTGGAGGCCCTTGTACGCGAACAACGCACCAGCATCACCACTGCAGGCGGCCAGCAGGTTTCTCCCGGTGGCGCCTCCCGGTACGACACAGTGACACTCAATCATCCGAGCATGATGCCGGAACGACGGTCACTGGGGGGCCTGCCCAAGTCGCTGGCCAGAATGTTCACGCAGACGGTACAACCGATTGTTGTTAACAGATGTGGCAATGCCCGCTGCCATGGTGCCCGTCAGAATTCCTTTTCAGTCGTTTCTATCAGGGGTGGGTCCACATCACGAATTGCAGAGCAGAATCTGGCGGCAATTCTGAATCACATTGACACAACGAATCCGTCACAGAGTCCAATTCTGACGGCGACAAAGGGTCTCCATGGAAATTCTCGGCAGCTGCTCTTTCCGGGCCAAAGCGGTGGTCGCCAGGCTGCCGCACTGCGAAAATGGGTCATTACCGTCGCTCAGGAAATCGCACCGTCACAGCCGTCCCCGCACACCGGCCAGCCGGCGACAACAAAGCACAAAGGCGCTGTAAGTCGCGGCGTGCCGCACGGGGAAGAAACCATAGACTCACCTAAAGATCACAGAACGGCACAGGACACCAGGTTCGTTCAGGACGCAGTCGTGGCCACGCGGCATGACGCATTTGATCCGGACATTTTTAATCGTCGCTATCACCAGGCAGCAGTGCTGGAAAGTCGTGACTCCGGTAATGATTGATCACCAGACAATAAATAATGTTCAGTCCCGGCTGGCTGACATAATGCGATCACATCATGACCATTCAGCCAGGCACTGCCTGTCAATCGTTAATGGCTTTGTTAAGTGGGCACGACTGCCCGAAACATACAAATCGTACTTATTGAACGAACCAGTGAATCAGGGTTCGTTCGCATGAATGTCGTGGAGGAGCTGCGATGAAATTTCGTTGGCATATGATCGTTATCCTGCTGCTGCTCGCGTGCGCTCCAGGATGCTCAAGGTTTCGTGATCTGACTCGCCGCGATTATGCGCTGCTGCGAGATCCGTTTGTCAGCCGATCCGGTTCCGACGACGATGTAACCGCCTCAACTGAGTCATTCGATAACGACACCACAGCCGGGCGTGTTTCGATAGCTGACACGGCAACGGCAGCAGCCGAATATGGTTTTCTACGCGAAGCCAACGGGATCGATGCGGCATCCGGAACGTCCACCGCCGGCAACCGACTGGAAGCAATCAAAGCGACAGGACCTCGTGAGGCCGTGCCCGCAGCAAACGGTCCGTCACTGTCAGATTTCATCGGGATTCAGCCTGAGAGTTCAACGCCGACGATGCCGGCGGCACCTAAGCGACCCGACCCAGGCACAAGCGTCGCCGGATTCGGGGCATTCGCTGAGAAACGGACGGCATCCATGGCCGAACATGATACGCCCACAACGGTTAAGGAAGACTTCTCTGACTGGGCTTCCCTGCAACATAAGAAATGGAACAGCCACGCGCGACTGCCTGCAGCCCCGGCTTTCCCCGGCCAAATACAGCAGGTCAGCCAGACCGTGAGCACGACAGCGGATGACCAGGGTCTCCCCACGTTGCCGTCACCGAACGTCGAAGAATTCGGAGGAAGTGTCGCCAATACCGCGACTCCGCTGATTCGATCAACAAAACAGAACATTCCGTCGCCCCACGGGAATGCCGCAATAAATCCTCCCATCGGCAAAGGCCCCCCTTTCGGCAATTCGGTGTCACGACCCAATACTGCAACGCTGTCGGAGCCACAATCACCGCCGTTGCCTGACGTGTCTCCGTCAACAATGACCTCCAGTTCGGATCTCGCCCCGAAGCCCCCCACGTTCAATTCGGTGGACAACGGAACGTCAACGGCCGGTGATCCCTTCGTCGGTTTTGAAGGTTCAACGAACGGCACCGTTGATCCGTTTGCGGGCGGCGCGACACAGCCCAGGCCCGGCACCATGGCACCTGTCGATTCAGCATTTCAATTTAACACGGGTTGGAAACCGTCGAATCTGAGGCGACCATAGCCGCGTTCTCCACAGCATTCAACGGTTGATATTGCGCGCTGACCGGTAACAGATCCGGCATTGAACCGGTCAGCCCCGAACCATTAACAGCGCGATGTGTTGCAGCACCAGGCCATGGGCACACTTACGTTGCAAGCACTGCCGGCAGTTGACTCAGAGTCGCGGCAGTTGAACACCGCCCGGCGCAGTCCCGCCGAAACAAAAGCTGCAGAACCCCGCAGGAATGCCCAAACGCAGCGCAGCCCGCACCCCGACTATGACAGATTCAACGGTTCGGTACTGTCCCCGAGTTCGTCCAGGTCTGCGCCGACTCCATGAGCCATCGCCAGCAACAGGTTGTTCAACGGAGTTTCGCCAGGGTGGCGGACTACTCGACCGGTGCTGACCTTTCCACCTCCCCGACCCGCCACGACAATTGGGAGGTCGTGATGATCGTGTCTGTTAGCATCAGAAATTGCGCTGCCATACAGAATCATGCTGTTATTCAAAAGATTGCTGTCACCTTCACGGACGGACTTCATGCGGGTCAGAAAATCAGCGAACTGTTCCGCCAGGAACTTATCAATCCTTGCAATCTGGTCCATCTTTTCCTCGTCGTTTCGATGATGCGACAACTGGTGATGTCCACCCTTGACATCGACTTCACGGTAGGTCCGATTGCAGCCCGCGTCTCCAACCATAAACGAGACAATTCGTGTCGAATCGGTCTGAAAGGACAGCAGCATAATGTCATACATCAGGCGCAGGTGCTCTGAAAGATCGGTCGGCACACCGGCAGGAAGGTCCACCTCCGGAATGTCGTCAGGGCGCAGATGGCCGGCTCGATCAATTCGCTGCTCAACTTCTCGCACACTGGTAAAGTATTCGTCCAGCTTATGTCGGTCAGTACCTCCAAGTTTTCCCTGTAGCCGTCTGGCGTCTT
Source organism: Fuerstiella sp. (assembly GCA_029245955.1). Classification (GTDB taxonomy): domain Bacteria; phylum Planctomycetota; class Planctomycetia; order Planctomycetales; family Planctomycetaceae; genus Fuerstiella. The sequence continues at coordinate 87,053 of JAQWOH010000078.1, forward strand.
CAGAGACAAAGTCCAGAATGCTTTTGCGGAATCGTTGACGGCGTTCCTGAGTAGCCGCAGCTTCCCGACTGCCGAAAATTCTTTCGAATGCAAGACGCGGATTGATTTCCTTTGCGGTCGGAGTGTTGGGCGACTTCCAGCTGATATTGGTTGAATAGGCACAACTGTAGCCCGAATCACAGTTGCCGGCATTTCGCCCGCGTTCGATACCCAACTCCAGTGACGGTAATCGGGTCTGAGCACCGATCAGCCTGGCGGCGGCCTGATCGGCAGAAACGCCAACCTCGATATCCGCGCCGGACGTCTTTCGTGGTTGGGCTCCGGTCAGGAAAGCACTGGCGTTGCGAGCATGATCACCGCCGCCGTCGCCGTTGGCTCGGGCGTGATGCTGAGTCAACCCGGTCATGATTAATAAATCGTTCTTGTGCGACTCCAACGGCTTAAGTGTCTCACCCAGTTCAAATTCGGCGCCATCACCTGTTGGTTTCCAGCGGTCCATGATCGCACCGTTCGGGAAAAATACGAACGCCATGCGGGCAGGAGCAACGGCTGCCTTTGACGAGGCCGAGACCGGGTGCATAATGTCAAGAAAGGGCAGCGAAAGTGCTGTACCGGCACCGCGAAGAACGGCTCTGCGATTAATGTAGCTTGATATCATCGGAGACGCCTTACCTGAATTCCAAACCGTAGGAGACTCGGCCAGCCAAAGCGGCTGTGGGTGAGAAATACTGAACTTCCAAATCTGACGCCGGGCGGGCCGGGCTATCTGGGGGTCGTGGAGGTCACTGCTGCACGTTTCTTTAAGAAAGGATCGGACAGAATGATAGCCTCAACCAATGCAGAGAATCGATTGCCCCTTTGATGCAGCAGTTCCAGACACTGATCAACGGTGCATTTGTCATAGTACTCAGCACCCCGCCCAACTGCGTAGACTAACATTTTCTCTGACATTGTGCGAAAGAAATCTTCTCGTCGGCTGCTCACGATGGATATCAGCTGCAAGGGGCCGTCAAACGACTCCCCCGATGGCAGGCTGCCCGAAGCATCTATGGCCCGACCTTCGTCCTCAATGCGCCACTGACCAATCGCGTTGAAGTTCTCAAACCCAAGGCCAAGCGGATCCATCAGTTGGTGGCACGCGGCGCAACCCGGATCCTCCCGGTGCCTGGCCAGCTGTTCTCGCAAAGTCGCGTCGGGCGCCGCCTTAGCGGCTTCTTCGAGCTCAGGAACGCCTGGCGGCGGCGGCGGCGGGGCTTCACCAAAAATGTTCTCCATGATCCACTTACCGCGTTTAACCGGGCTGGTACGATCCGGATTGGATGTCAATGTCAGGATACTGGCATGAGTCAGCACGCCCGAACGATTGGTACCAGCCAGTGAAATACGTTCAAATTCCTTAGACTCGACACCACTAATTCCATAGTGTTCAGCCAGTCTGTTGTTCACAAAAGTAAAGTCTGCCGACAGCAGATCTTCAATGCTGCGATCTTCCTGCAGCACCGTACGAAACAGAAATTCAGTTTCCTGACGCATATCGTGCTTCAGCTCATCATTGAACGATTCAAACAGGTCAGCGTTCGGGCTTACGTTTTCCAGGTTTCGCAGATTCAACCACTGCGCCGCAAAATTATCCACCAGTGCTTCGGCACGGTCGTCGTGCAGCATTCTTTCTATCTGCTGCCGCAGCGTTTCCGGACGTGTCAACTCACGCCGACGAGCCAGTGCAGACAGTTCCTCGTCCGGCATACTGCTCCACAGAAAGTACGACATTCTCGATGCCAGCTCGAAATCATCCAGTCGCCGCTCTGATTGACCGGGTGCCGGCTCGGTCTCCAGGCGAAACAGAAACTCCGGAGCGACCAGCATTGCCTGCAGGGCCATCGACAGCCCGGTTTCATAAGATTCGCCCATTTCGTCAACGGTCGTCTGAACAAGAAATGCATATCGCTCCAGCTGATTTTCCGATACCGGCCGTCTAAATGCTCTGTCAAGAATTGGCCTCAAGACCTGTCGCGCGGCAGCAGTCACGTCCAGTCCGTTGCCCGGCCGGGCAATAACGAAGCGCCTGTGCGCTTCGGGATACGCAACCACTCCTCCGTCGATCGGACCGTGCACAGAGATACTTCGAACCGCAAGATTTCTGTCTTTTCCGGCATCAGGGTCGTAAGCATCATTCAGAAACGCAACGGCAAGCTGGATACTTCCCGCTCGCAGGCGAACTCGATGCTGAAACGTTTCATCCGTCCTGTCTTTCTGCACGTCGTATTCGCCCAGCAAATCCTTTCCATGACTAAGTGAGAATCTGGCCCTTTCCTTTTCCATCTGCGTGGCACTGGCGACAACGCGAATTTCATAGTCACCTGTTGCAGGCAGATCAACCATGCCGAAGATTTCACCATTCGACACCAACCACCGGGAACCGTTTGACATCCTGCCGCCCTGAAGCTGGTCTGCAGGCAGCATGAGCGATAAAGGACGTGAATAGTCAGTCGTATCGATGACGGCTTCGGCGATCTGCTCGGCGGCAGTCAGATATTTTTCCATCAGCAACGGCGGCAAAGACAACACATCACCAATATTGTCGAAGCCCTCGCCAACGTCATCAGCTGGAAAATCGTCAGCGGGCGTCAGGTCGATACCAAACAGATGCTGAATCGTGTTGTTGTACTCAGTCCGATTCAGCCGCTGAACGGCGGGACGCCCTGGGTTGTACACCAGGGTGCAGTCGAAATTATGTAACTCATCATCCAGAAATTCAGCAACTTTCTTCTGCTCCTCCGAGACTGGTCGCGGCGCGTGATCTGCCGGCGGCATAGCGCCCGCACTGATCATTCGATAGACGCGCTGCCAGGTGTCCTGTTCACCCAGGAACTGGTCCACAGAATGCAATTGGTGAACCGCGACATCCCCCTCCTGTGTCTCCGCGCCATGGCAGTCCGTACAATATGTGTTGAGAAACGGCAGGACCACGTGTTGCAGAGTTTGCGTACGTGCTACCAACTGTCGTTCCAGTTCCTGAGCCGCTGATTCAGCTTCGCTGTCGGGAGCCACGGGGCTTCGCAAACTCACAGGCACCTCGTCGGATACTTCGTTGCTTTGCACGAAGGTCTGAGGCCCGCTGGCGATGGCTCCGCCCCTCAGGGCCGTCCAGAGTCCCGTGAATAAAACGCATACAGATATCACGCCACCAAAACCAAGCAGTACCGGAGACCATTTAGAGGCCCCTTCATTGGCTGCAGGGGCTGACAAAACGACCTTCGTATTGGTCTTACGAGACATCAACCGCGCCGCAGACTTTCCTGCTTTTGACAGAGCCTGCGTCGCCGATTCCGTGGAGGGTGATATTGCACTGGAGGAGACAACGTTCGGTCTTCTCAGGCGAATCTGTAAGCCACAGCCGTCTGACGGACAGCGCACCACAGCCCCGAGAAATCGATCTTCAACCCGGAACCGAAATCCGCAGGCAGAGCATTGAAATGAGGTCGTATCGGACAAGATGAGTCAATGGTGTAGTGAGGCGGGGCGGCTGCGCGGTTTCGAGCGTAAACTCGTGAACTCAGCGGAACGCAGAAAGTCGCGGTTTTCGGTATATGTATATTCTAGCGTGCAGAATCTTGTATTCCACCAGACTTACCTTGCTGAACCGCTCAGTACGCCACAGGCTCAAACGTTTTGCACCGATTAGACCGATGTTTTGCTGAACTTCTGCAGCAGCAGGCCCGTTGGTTCGAAAGAATGGTAGTCCCGAAACTTTCAGTTAGACGGGACAGTTACCTGCTCGTACACTGACATCGCCTGCTTCGTGGATGCAGCTTAAAAGTTCGAACATTTCCAGCGGACGAACCGGCCACTGTCGCCCATTCCCGCAAGGTATCCGATAAGAACGACATTGAGGTCAAACGTCACAGCCACCCCGAACGACCTGCGTGATCGTACTCCCGGATGGGTACAACCGTGGCCTGTCCCCCTACAACAGCACGTTTTTGACAGTGACGAAACAGGGAGCCCCGGCTGACAGCACTGCAGCAGGATACAACGCGACAGAAGCCTGCTTCAGGCAGCCTGCTGTCGTCGCTGTTTGCGAGACAACCGTTTCGGGTTTTCGGGCTCAGTTGTTTCTGAAGATTCGTCCTCGGAAGTCGATCTCGGTTTCTTTGCATTGGGCGACACAACGGGCTTCAGTGACGCGGGCTGATAGCGAGCCACCAGTACTAACAGTGGCGGCAGCAGTATCAACGCAACGGCCAGACAGGAAGCGATGCCCAATGCAAGCACGATGCCTACACTCTTTAACCCCTGGTGCGCAGCAATCATCAGACTGCCGAAACCGACAATCGACGTCAGCGACGTCAGAAACACCCCGTTCACCGTGTCACCGGATGGCGAGTACTCCTTGGCACCATTAGCCAGCTGACGGCGGTAGTCGTGGACCATGTGGATTCCATCGTCGACTCCAATCCCCAGCACCAGTGGCAGTACGATCAGGTTGATAGGATTAAAGTCGACATTCAGCAACGCCATCAGTCCCAGCAGGATCAGTCCGCCTCCAACGGGTGGAACCAGAGCCAGCAACGTGTCCCGCAAATTCCGCACGTCGAATACTGTCGCGATGAACGCCACCATCGACAGATAGATGGCTACCAGCATGTGAGGATCAAGACTGGTCGCGCGCTGCATCGCAGTATATGCCACAAAGCCAACAACCAGCATCGGGGGTACGACGGTCAACAGTTTCTGGCCGGGACGCAGGAAGTCAAACAGCAGGAACAACGCAATGGCGGCCAGCGAATAGATCGCGATCGTTGTGTAACATTCCTTCAGTTTGTTGGCGGAATCAAAGTTCTGTACCGGCACGCCAGTGATGGAAGGATCAACAGTTCGCAGATCTTTGACAAACGACGCCAGAGCATCATGATTCCAGATGCCTCGCTTCGGATAAACCTTCATGAGCCATAATTCCCGGTCGCCATCCGCTCGCAGATAACGATCACGCCACACAACGGGAAGGTCCTGGTGGCTCACGGGTTCCAGGGATGTCGCTCGTGCGACCTGCTGAAATTCCTTCAGCAGAGAGCTGATCATCAGGTTTTGATACGCTTCAATCACAGCCGCCTGTTGACTGGACGAAAGCGATGCCAGTCGATCAAGAAAATCGTCGAGAGTGGCAGCGGCGTTCTGCGATTGCAGACTTCGTGAAGCTTTCAGGGTCTTGTACAGCTGATCAATGCTCTTTCCGACCGGAATTGGATTGGACGTGGTAAATATCGGTGTCTTTGTCGGAAGATTCTTCAGCAGCGTTGACAGGGTTCCGATCAGCTCCTGTTGCTGAGCATTCGGAGGATCAGGTAGTTTACTGGAAAGATCCGTTACTCGGGCCACGGTCGGAAGCACCATGAACTTTGCCCGGAGGTCGTCGACCGCGGATTTTGAATCTGCCAGTGCGACCGCATACAGCAGCGAGTCATCGGAATCTGCGAGTGTTTTTTCGGCGCGCACGGACGGCAGATTATCGTCCTGCAGAGCCATCAGGTTGCCGTCGTAGCTGACATACCAGTGCAACTGACCGTCCTGATAACTTGCTGCCTGCCACGCCGTCGCTCCGATCGCGACGGTTGCCACAATGATTGCCGTCAGGGGATAGTTGGCGACGGCCACGCGCCACATCCTGCCCGATCGGGGCTCCGGCAGATCCTCGATGTCGACACGTTCATCAGACAATGCAATCAGCGCTGGAAGAAACGTGAACGTTAGAAACGCGCAAACCAGAATACCGCTGGCGGAAATCAGACCCAGTTCCGCCAGTCCCGGATATCCCGTCAGAGTGGCACTGCCGAAGGCAATCGCGGTTGTGGCAGCGGACGTCAGAATTCCACCACCGACCGACGTACCTGTCAGCACCAGCGATTCATCCATCTCGTACAGTTCCTGTCGCAGAAACAGGTATCGTGTGACAAAATGTATTCCGAAATCGACGCCCAGGCCGATCACGATCGCGGCAAAGCAGATACTGAGAATATTCAGGTGACCGACGGTCAGCGTCGCCAGTCCGAATGTCAAGGCCAGGCCCAGCACAAGCATGATCAGCACCAGAACCGGGTGCCGCAGTCCTCGTAGTCCGAAGGCCAGCAGAAAACCAACGGCAGCGAAGGCGATCAATGCCGCATTGATCATGTCGCGGCCGGAACGCTGTAATTCATCATATTCCAGTGCAGGAATACCTGTGGCCGATAACTGCAGATCCGGTGCCAGCTGCCCGTACTCGGTTGACAACTCTGCAAGGTGCTCACGAAGACGCCTGATCGCAGCCGCGCTGCCATCGGTGGCAGAATCTTCAACCACCGGGATAACGTGCAGCATACCAACACTGCGATCGTCATTCATCAGATATGCCAGATCACTGTCTTCAGCGGAATGTTCAATTCCTGCATCGACGATCTCAGGCCACGGGGATTTGAAACTGCCACTGTTGACAACTGCGTCGTCGACATTCGCAGGCAGAAAATGATTCAGACTCTCAGCGAATCGTTCTGCATAGCGAGTTGCCGCTGACGTCGTTCCTTCGTTGTTCGCGGAATGAACACTTCTCTGCAGTTGGTTCGAAAGTCTCTCAACACGCAGCAGATCCCATTGTTCGTCTCGCAGAATCGGTTCAAAACTTCGCACTCGTCGGATTGCGGATCGCAGTTGTTCCGTACTCAGATACTGCAACCCTTTGCGTCGCAGGGACGACTGGTCAACTCGATAAAGCACGTGGGAAAACAGTTCGGGTTCGCGTTCGAGTCGCGTCCCCAGCTGACTCAGGACGGTTTGTATAAGTTGTGGACTCGGTCCGTCAGTTTCGACAACGACAGTCAGGTCCGCCTCATCACCGAATGCCTCATTATAGTCCTGCCATGCCTCGTCAGGACCAAGCAGATGAGCCCGGCTGCTTTTGAGTTTGAGATCCGAAACGGTTACCCCGACGGCAGCACAGCCAAGGAAGACCATGAGCCACAGCACAAGTCGTGGTCGGCGCGAGGAATGTCCGACGATGCTGCCAACGCATCGGGAGAACATGCCGGGAGGAATTTGACTTTCAGATGCCACTGGCCTGACTCGTCCGAAGCAAAAACGCCGTACGGCGTGACGGGGGACTGCTCAAATAACCGCTCAAGCGCACAAAGGAACCTTCGGCGCAGACAAGCGGATTATTGATCTGATCGTCACAACCGGTGTGACACCTAAAGGCGAATTGGAGCACGAGAACATCGAGCAGTCCTGGCGAGGCGGCTTCGCGGACATCGTCGTCACTGCGGGCCAAAGACCGGCATTTCATGCCGCAGGTCCCTGTGGCATTGCCGATTGCCAGGAGTCCCCGGACATACTTTCGCCCTGTACATGTGCGGAGTGCGACGCCATTTGTTCTAATGCTCAGTCTTTCCAGGGGCGTCTGTATGCGTCCCCAGTGTTTGCCGTGGTATTCTGAGGACTTGAGTAATCGTGGACGCAGCAGACCCCAGTGAATCGCAGCTGAAACGATATCGCCGAATCATTCTGCTTACGGACGGCTTTTCGACCCCGTTTCTGGCGAAAACAGCCATCAGTCTGTTGCGTTATCGGCAGAACGACATCGCCGCCGTTCTGGATGCCACCGAAGCCGGAAGTACCTCGCAATCGCTGTTTGGGACCGGGGGCCCGGTGCCGGTCGTTGCAACACTTGATCAAACAGATGGAGATGCCCTGTTCATCGGGATCGCACCGCCCGGTGGAAGATTGCCGGAGCACTGGCGCCCCATTGTGGTCCGTGCTTTGTCCCGCGGAATGGACGTGGTATCAGGATTGCACGATTTCCTTGGCGACGACCGTGAGTTCGCCCGCGCTGCAGACGAACACGGCCGACAGCTGCTTGACGTCCGCAGGAACAACGAGCGGCACACGGCGCAGCATGTTCAATTTCGCAAAGGCTGTCGGCGAATTCTCACGGTCGGGCAGGATTGCAGCGTGGGCAAGATGGTCACTTCGCTGGAGATACACCGTGTTCTGTCGGAACGTGGCAAAGACGCAAAATTCCTTGCTACTGGACAGACCGGGATCATGATCGCCGGTGACGGCGTTCCGATTGACTGCGTGGTGGCAGACTTTGTCAATGGTTCCGCAGAAGCCCTTATCCAGCGACATGAAGAACATCACATCCTTCTGATTGAAGGACAGGGCAGTATTTCTCATCCAAGTTTCTCTGCCGTCACGCTGGGCCTGCTGCATGGTTCCGCGCCGGATGGTTTGATTTTGTGTTACGAAGCCGGTCGCGAGTTGGTGAAAGGACTGGATCAGGTTCCGCTGCCCTCGCTGCAAACGCTGGTGACTGCCTACGAGAACGTTGCGGCGCTGCGGAATCCGTGTCGTGTAATCGGCATCTCGGTGAACGGGCGCAATCTGTCCGCCGAACAGACAACTGCAGAATGCAAACGTGTCAGTTCGGAGCTTGGGCTGCCGGCATGTGACGTTTACCGCGACGGAGCCGATGTGCTGGCCGATGCCGTGCTTGCTCTTGGCGGGAGCGACCATAATGGAGGTTAGACTGTACAGAGTGGGCCTGCCGCTCGCACACGAGTTCAGAATTGCTCGAGCTACAACAACGGTGCAGCGTTCACTGATCGTGGAACTTCTGCATGATGGCATTCACGGGCTTGGCGAAGTCACGGAAAATGCCTTCTACGGCCATTCCCTGGATTCAATGGCAGAATCGATTCACAGTTGTGAATCGATTCTGAAGAACTACATCTTCGGAGATCCGGAAGACCTGTGGGACCATCTGCAGCCGCTGCTGCAGAACGACCCGTTTGCTCTGGCAGCAATCGACCTGGCAGCTCATGACCTGTACGGAAAGCTCCAGGGGCAGAGAACCTTTGATCTGCTGGGTCTGGACTGGCAGAACGTTCCGCCAAGCAGTTATACAATTGGAATTGCTGGCATCAGCGAGATGATTGCAAAACTGCGTGAGGAACCCGACTGGAGCATCTACAAAATCAAGCTTGGAACTTCCCAGGACGTTGAAATTGTCCGGCAGTTGCGCGAACACACATCCGCTGTGTTCAGGGTCGATGCCAACTGTGGCTGGACCGCCGATGAAACGATTTCGAATTCGGCACAGCTGCAGGCGTTGGGCGTGGAATTCATCGAACAACCGCTGCGGGCCGAGGCCCCGGACAGAGATCATCAGCGTGTTTTTTCCGAATCTTCGCTGCCGGTTATTGCTGACGAAAGTTGTCTGGTAGAAGCGGACGTCAGGAAATGCGTCGGACACTTTCACGGAGTAAATGTAAAACTGTGCAAATGCGGCGGACTCACGCCGGCTGTGCGCATGCTGCAGCAGGCACGTTCAAGTGGCATGAAAACGATGGTCGGCTGCATGGTGGAAAGCACCGTTGGTATCTCCGCCGCCGCGCAGCTGTTGCCTCTGCTCGACTACGCCGACCTGGACGGTGCCGTACTGCTGGCGGAAGACCCTGCGGACGGCGTCGCGGTCATCGACGGACGTATCCGTCTCAGCGAAAGATTCGGAAACGGCGCGGAGCTTGTGCCGCAGATAGTTGAAAAACTGAAAGTCTGAAACCTTCTGATCGATCTGCGAGGAAACGGTCCATGACAGAATCTGTCTCTGGAAAACTGTGCGTTACCTGGCTCGTCTGGGGATGTGTACTGTCATCGGTCGGGGGTGGTGAATTTCCCGGGCGCAACTGGAAGCAATTGAGTTCCCCGTCCGACGCTGGTTGGTCCGTTGACCAACTCATAACGGCTCGGGAGTTTTCCGAAGCGCAGGCTACGGCAGCCGTCATGATCGTGGAAAGCGGACGCGTTATTGACCAGTGGGGGCCCGTCGGGCTGCCATTGAAATGCCATTCAATCAGGAAGAGTCTGCTGAGTGGGCTGTACGGGGCACACGTCGACACCGGCCGCATCGACATTAACCATACCATGCAGCAGCTTGGGATCAACGACAACGAACCATCGCTGACGGTCCCCGAACGACAGGCCAGAATCCGCGACCTGTTAACAGCGCGATCGGGAGTTTATCATCCCGCGCTGTACGAAACCGCAGCAATGGCAGCAGCTCGACCGCAACGTGGGTCTCATGCCGCAAACACGTTCTGGTACTACAACAACTGGGATTTCAACGTTTCCGGTTCCATCTTCGAAAACCTGACGGGGCGCAGCATCTTTGAGGAATTTGAAAACCACGTCGCTAAGCCGATTGGCCTTGAAGACTTCCATCGCGAGCGACATACACGGTATGTTACAGGCGATGATTCGGTACACGCCGCTTATCCTTTTGAACTCAGCACTCGTGATCTGGCCAGATTTGGCCTGCTGTTTCTGCGCCACGGCAAATGGAAGGATCAACAGCTGATTCCGCGCAAGTGGGTGCAGGAAAGCACATCTTCTTATTCTGACGCAGGAGCATCGGGAGGTTACGGTTACATGTGGTGGGTCGCCGTCGACGGCCGGCATTTTCCAGGCGTTTCACTTCCGGACGGCACATATTCGGCACGCGGATACCGTGGACAGTATCTACTCGTGATACCCGAATGGGACCTGCTGATCTGTCACCGCGTGAACACATTTCAGCAGGGAACATCTGTTTCGAAAACCGAATTTGGAAAGCTGCTGTCCCTGATCCTTGCGGCCCGGCCGTCTGCCCCCGCAAGCAACGCATTTCAAACCCCTCGCTCGGTACGGGCTGAGCAGCCAAATGTCGATACGGACAGCGTCAGATACGATCTTATCATTCGCAATGCAGAAGTGATCGATGGTACCGGTCGGCCTCGCTACAGGGCCGACATCGCCGTGCTGAACGGTGTTATCACTGAGATTGGTGACCTGCCAGACGCAGAAGCGAGCAGGGTCATTGATGCCACGGACAGACTGCTGGCCCCCGGGTTTATCGATCTGCATAGCCACGCCGAACAGGGACTCGTCGACCACGATCCGGCGCGACGCAGCGCGCCAAATCTGATTACTCAGGGCATCACTACAGTCGTTGTGAATCAGGACGGGGGTGGCCCACTGAATCTGACGGTTCAACGACAGACGATGGAGCAACTTGGCATCGGCATGAATGTTGTTCCGGTCGCCGGACACGGTACGATTCGTCGGGAAGTTATGGGGCGCGACCATCAGAGACCAGCCAGCGCCGACGAGCTGGAACGGATGCAGCAACTGCTGCGGAAATCCCTGAAGCAGGGAGCATTCGGCATGTCAGCCGGTCTGGAATACGTTCCCGGTCGCTGGAGCACCCCGCGCGAGATGGAGGCTCTGGCAGAAACGATCGCCGCCTCGAACGGGGTGTATATTGTCCACGAACGAAGTTCCGGCAGTCGCCCCATGTGGTTTCTGCCCAGTCGCGATTCGGCCGACCAGCCGTCAATGCTGGACAACCTGAAGGAACTGATTCAGATCGCAGCCACCACCAACGTGACGACGGTTGCGACTCATATCAAGGCCAGAGGAACCGACTTCTGGGGCTCCAGTCGAAAAATGAATGAGTTAATTCGACGTGCAAGGGATGACGGACTGCCGTTCTACGCAGACCAGTATCCGTATAACACCAGTGGCTCTGACGGAAGAATAGTCCTGATTCCCGCCTGGGCGTCCTCGAAGCAGGCAGCAACGAATACCGACACGGACAACACGGTCAGTCCGGCCGATATGCTTGAAAAGATCATGACGAATGATTCTCTGGCAGCCAATGTACGTCGCGACATCGAATACGAAATCATTCGTCGCGGTGGTGCCGACAGGATTCTGATTGTCGAACACCCTGACACAGACAGTGTTGGCAAGACGCTGGGCGAGCTCGCCATGCGAACGAAATCAACCATCGTCGAAGCTGCAATTTCACTGCAGTTGAACGGCGACCGTAATCGCCGGGGAGGTGCTCGACTGCGGGCGTTTTCGATGTCAGAAGAAGACGTGGAATCGTTCGCGGCGACGCCATGGACTGCAACTTCCAGCGATGCGGGCATTGCACTGCCTGGTGACGGGCCTGTGCATCCGCGTTTCTACGGAGCATTCCCCAGAAAAATCCGGCACTATGCCATCGACCGCGGTTTGATGAGCACTGAGGAGGCGGTGCGAGTCTCCACCTCGTTGCCGGCGGGAATCCTGAATCTGACCAATCGAGGCGTCATTCGCAAAGGTGCTCATGCCGATCTGGTTGTCTTCGACCCGATTCGCATTCGTGACAAAGCCGATGCATTTCAACCGCATCGATATTCCGAGGGGATCGAATACGTTCTCGTCAACGGAAAGCTGGCGGTCGACCGAGAACAGTGGACTGGCAATCTGTCCGGTCGCGTGTTATCTCGCACGCAGTCGGCAGCAACAACAATCCCCCCGTAATCCCAACAGCTGAATTCCGAGACCACCCGATGAATTCGAAACGCATCTGTCTCCTTGCCGTCACGACGGCAGCGATCCTGCAATGTGCTCATGCTGACGAACTGCAGCCGCAGACCGTCGCTCAGATCGAGCAGCTGATTGAAAAACTTGTTGCAGACCGTGGTATACCGGGAGTTTCGGTGGCCGTGGCGACGGGTAATCAACTTTCCTATTCCAGGGGCTTTGGCCTGGCTGACGTGGAAAACTCGGTTCCTGCCACAGCTGACACTCGTTACCGCACGGCCTCCATCGCCAAGTCGATAACCGCGGTGATCGTACTTTCACTTGCCGAGCAAGGTATCATCAATCTGGATGCGGAAGTTCAGCAGTACACGCCAGAGTATCCGAGGAAACGCTGGTCAGTGACGTCACGTCAATTACTCGGCCACCTGGCCGGCGTCCGGCACTACAAGAGCGGAGCGGAAGCGCTTTCGACTCGGCATTTCAGCAGCCTCAATGCCGCGCTGCAGAATTTCCGTGATGACCCGCTGCTGCACAAACCCGGTACCAAGTTTCTGTACACAACTTTCGGCTTCAATTTACTTGGTAACGTGGTCGAAGGAGCCACAGACGAAACGTTTGTAAACTTGCTGCAGCAGCATGTTCTGCAGCCGGCCGAAATGTCACAGACGGTTGTTGATGATCAGTACGCGATCATTCCCCTCAGAACACGCGGCTACATCCGACCAACACCAGAACAACAGAAAGCGTTGCTGGGGGATGAGAATGAAACACCGGATCAGCTGTTCAATGCCCCACTGCACGACACCAGCATGAAGATCCCCGGAGGCGGCCTGCTTTCAACGGCCTCCGACCTGGTGCGATTTGCCATTGCCCTGAATACGGGCCGGTTGCTGAAGTCGGAAATGTTGCATCAGATGTGGACCAGTCAGGATACTTCGGACGGACAGAAAACAGGTTACGGTCTCGGCTGGAGTGTGGCCACGCGCAATGGACACAAGCTTGTCTCACACACCGGAGGTCAGTCAGGTACATCTACGGTGCTGCTGTTGATTCCGGAGACGGGCACGTCCGTGGCGGTCATGTGCAACCTGCAGAATGTCAACCTGTCGCAGCTGGCAAGGTCCGTTGCCGACATTGTCTCTCCTCAACCGGAGCCCGTAGCAGCAACAGAGTACACAGCCGTCATTGACAGACTGCAGTCTGTCATTCGACACGAGGTAGAACAGAAACAGCTGCCGGCTTTTTCCATTTCACTGGTCGATCACGAACGGGTCGTCTGGAGCGATGGCTTTGGATTTCAGGACGCCAAACAGAAGATCCCCGCGACCGCCGACACCGTTTATCGCGTTGGTTCCGTTTCCAAGCTGTTCACCGACATCGCGGTCATGCAGCTGGTAGAAAGTGGTGAACTGAACCTGGACACGCCGGTGCAGGAATACGTCCCCGATTTCCAGCCGCAGAATCCGTTTGACATACCGATCACCCTTCGTCAGCTGATGACCCATCGGTCCGGTCTGGTGCGCGAGTCACCTGTTGGCAATTACTTCGACCCCACGGAGCCGACCCTGACAGCCACTGTCGCCAGCCTGAACGGCACGAAACTGGTTTATAAGCCAAACACAAGAACAAAGTATTCCAACGCCGCGATCGCCGTTGTCGGGGCAGTCCTTGAAAAACAACATAATGCCTCTCATGCAGATCGAGTACAGCAGTCCATCCTTGATCCGCTGGGCATGAACAGCAGCGGGTTTGTGGTCACGCCGAATGTCCGCCGGAAACTGGCAACCGGCTGGATGCGAACCTATGACGGTCGCCGGTTTGAAGCTCCCACGTTTCTGCTGGGTACCGGTCCTGCCGGAAACCTGTACTCAAGCGTAACGGATCTGTCGAAGTTTCTGATCTGCATGTTCAACGACGGCCGGACGTCGTCCGAAAAACTTCTGCAACCGGAAACATACAGATTAATGACATCACCGACGAAAGATGCAGACGGTCGGCCGCTGGGATTTGGGCTGGGGTTCCACGTGCAGGACCTGGACGGCTTCCGAAAAATTGGCCATGGCGGAGCTGTCTACGGCTTCTCCACTCAACTGGAAGCACTTCCTGCACGAAGCATCGGCGTCGCCGCTGTCGCGTCTCTGGATGGCAGTAACGGCGTGGTACGTCGACTGACAGATTATGCACTAAGACTGATGCTTGCTGCCCAGGACGGCAAACCACTTCCAACGTATCGTACAACGAGCCCTGTGCCATCCGGCCGAATTCAGGAACTGCTCGGTACCTATCGCGAATCTGATGGAACACGACTGACTCGTATCGGCGAACTGAACGGCCACGTCACCATGCAGCGAGGTTCCTTTCGATACGATCTTCGTGTTGCAGCCGATGACGGGACGCTGCTGACTGACGACGCGGCCGGTGTGCATACCCAAGTACAACTGCAGGATGTCGGTACCCTGCGGGTTGGCGAAGACACGTTCCGGCGAATCTCGAATTTACCACCCGCTGAGGTACCGGAACGGTGGAAAGGACTGATTGGAGAATATGGATGGGACCACAACACACTCTACATTCTGGAAGACGGTGGCCGGTTGTACGCGCTGATCGAATGGTTCTACTACTACCCTCTGAAGGAAATCACTGCCGACACGTTCGCCTTCCCGGATTACGGTCTGTATCACGGTGAAGGGCTGAAGTTCAATCGAAACACAGATGGTACTGCTATCAGCGTGGTTGCTGCAGAAGTCGATTTTCAGCGGCGTGAAGCAGGTACAAAAGACGGAGAGACGTTTCGTATTGTCCCCGTCAAACCGATCGATGATCTTCGTGCCGCGGCGCTGGCCGCAAGTCCTCCGCTCGAACCAGGTAATTATCGCGACCCGGCTCTGGTTGAGCTCACGTCTCTGGATCCGACAATCAAGCTGGATATCCGATATGCCTCAACCAACAATTTCACCGGGGCCGTATTCTACAAACAACCACGAGCATTTATGCAGCGGCCGGCGGCTGAGGCCGTCGTACGAGCTCACCAGCGGCTGAAAGCCGAGGGGCTGGGGCTACTGATTCACGATGCGTACCGACCATGGCACGTGACAAGAATGTTCTGGGACGCGACGCCGGACGATCTGAAGAATTTCGTTGCCAACCCGGCACGCGGATCCCGTCACAATCGAGGCTGTGCCGTTGACCTGACGCTGTACAACCTCAGCACTGGTGAACCGATTCAGATGGTGGCCGGTTACGACGAATTTTCGGCCCGTTCTTTTCCGCTGTATCCCGGGGGCACTTCGCGACAACGCTGGTATCGCGAGCTGCTGCGGCGCACGATGGAAGCCGAGGAATTTTCCGTCTACGAATTTGAATGGTGGCACTTTGACTTCAAGGACTGGAAGAAGTACCGCATTGGTAATCTCACTTTCGAACAAATCCACGAATAAGGCGACGGATACGGAACAGCGGAGCGATCGAGCAGTAACAGAAAAGGGGATTCATTCAGACGTCTGCTGCACTGGCACGTCTCCGTGCCATTTCGCCGATTGTGGCATATGAAACATCGCGAAGGATGTCTGAATCGGATAATTACAGATACAGCCAACCGAAAAACACGGAGCATTGAGCAATCCATCGGCCGCGACGAGACTGTTGCTGCAACCCGACCGCAGGTTGCGGATGGCGTATTCCTGCCGCGATTCGACGTCGACGTATGTGGCGCAGTTAGATCTCAGAAACAGCAGATTTTTTCCGCCGACCGCATAGTTGCACCCACCTCGGCGAAACAGCGCCTCGCCACTGACAAGGTCTCCGGACGCCACGCCGTACGTGTGGCCCGTCTGATTGATAAACGTCTCCGGGCCCAGAATGAGCGGCTGCTGGCCGCGCATGGGAACTTCCCAGACTTCCTGTCCTGTCGTCCCGTTCAGGGCAAAAGTGCGACTGGCTTTTCCCGCCAGCAACAGGTCCTGCTCAGTAGAATAGGACAGCCAGTCGTCCTGAGTTCTTAAACTCATAAAGTGCAGGGTCGTCAGTGTCGCCGGCGGGTCGTTTCGAACGGTCTTCCATAATTGCTCACCGGTTCGCGCATCCAGTGCCAAGATCGTTGATGGCAGTGTCTCCACGCTGTCGCCTCGCCGCCGCATCAGACCAATTTCTTCAGGAGCATGTGAGTCAATACAGAACACCCGCCCCCGGGACAAAGCGATGGCAGCGGTGTTGTACCGCCAGGTGGCGTGACGACTCCACAACTGCTTGCCGGACACACGATCCAGAGCAACCAAGAGTTCACTGTTCCAGCGTCCTTTTTCGATAGAGTTCTGTTTATTGAACCGCACGGAAATCAGAATCGTTTTATCTGCAACACGTACATCTGATGCACTGACCGGCACATCCGTCGGACGGTTCACGTCGACATCAAACGTGTGCCTTGCTTCACCTGTTGCAGGATCCAGCACAAGACACGTCCGTTCGTCCGCCACGTAGACAGCGTCCTGCATTGACGCATAGCGAGCTGAACTGCCCAGCTTGCGAGACCAGAGCAGACGACCGGTATAGGCATCCACTGCTTTCAGCGAGTTGGTGGCAACCTGCAGAGCAAACATCCGTCCACCGGCAACCTGTGGTTTGAGACCGTGGCCGTAATCCTTCCGCTTGTAGAAACCGTGATCACGACCGTCGCCATACCACAGAACCGCCAGAGGCGCCTGGACAAGTTCGTCGCGTGAATAGAATGTTCGTGCAGCATCGCCGGATTCGTGAGACCATACCGCACTGCCCGGCAATGGCCCAACGCGGCGAAGTATCAGCAACTCGCCGGATAATTCCGTATTCAAGCCGGGAAAATCTCCGGACGATACGAGTTTCAAAATGGCAGCGCGGTTCGATTCATCCACAGGCAGACACAGGGTCCCTCCATACGGCCGCAGGCTTTCATAAAGAGTCCTCAGATACGGGCCGTCAGCAAGCTGGAGTTCCTCCACGTCCTCCGTCACAATGAGGTTTGCGATGTACGGAGGCAGCCGAACCGGGTTCGTGTCGTCCACGATAGCCTGAAATCGAGACAGGAATCGCTGATCTGCAGCGAACCGACGACGCAAGCGGTCAATAATTCCCGCATCGGTATCGATCGCGATCACGTTGAACCGGGACTTCGAAAGCAGTTCCTGAACTAACCATCCGGTTTTCAGTCCTTTAACGATCGCATAGCCTCCGTGGCTTCCTGCCGCCTTCAGAATTGACTGTGTGGCCTCCGAAAAATCTTTCTGCAGCGCGATTTCACCATCAACTGCAGCAGGATGCTGCCGGGCATCGGTCGACTTACCACTGAAACAGTGAATTGAACCGTCGCTGGTGACAACGATCAGCCGACTATTCGCCACCAGCATACTGGTCGGCTCGGCCGGCAGCTGCTTCGTCCAGACAACGGTCCCCGGCTTGCTGTCATCGGCATTCAGAAGAACAGCGAACAAATCACGGCCACTATGGGCGATCAGTTGCTGCCTGGCCTTCAGCAGGGACGTTGTCAGCTGTTTTTTCCCCGCAAATGGAGTTTCCAGCGTCCACAGTTCCGGCACATCCCAGCGAGCCGGCTTGATATCCTGGCCGTTAAACAGTTTCTCCTGAAGTGAAGTCGTTGCGTTCTTTACGTCGTAGGCATACACAATACCATTGTCGACCCCGTATGCGATTGTTCCGTCAACGACAGATCGGTGGTCGCAGCCGGGAGCAAACTTGTAGGGAAACAACGGCCCCTCAAACAGGTCTGCCTTGGGACCACTCCATCCCGCAGGAGCATTCTCACCGGCCGCAGCCCAGCGACTTGCGATCTCTCGCCCGTCCTTCAGGCTAATGATGCCGGTCCGCCCAACAAACGCAGTCTCTCCACTGACTACGACTCGACTGTCTCCGTTACGGTAGCCCTGAACAAAATAGTGCAGCTTGCCGGTCCTGCGATCCAGCCGAGCAGGCATGGAACGACCATTGGGCACGATCAGCATGTCTCCGCTGACCAGCATATGCCCCTGCGGAGAGATCCCCGATTCCTGCAGATAATTGTGATCGACTCGGACGTTCTCAATCGCGTGGCTACTGTCGTTCGTCCAGATCACACGCCCGGTCTTTGCGTCCACTGCGTGCACAAACACTCCCAGCGTCGGCCAGATTCCGGCACCAAAGTAGACAACATCATCAGCGTATACGGGGCCACCTCGTACTGGCCAGAGTGACACGACTCTGGCATTGCCCAGGTGAACATAGGGTTCACGATTCGCAGACGCTCCGAAAGTCTTCCACAACAGTGTCCCGGTTGAAGCATCAACGCAATACAACCAGCCATCATCTGAACCGACACAAACACGTCCGTCAAACGCAACGGGAGCCAGTCGGACCGGACCATTCGTGTAAAAACGCCAGAGTTCGTCCCCCGTTGCCAAATCGCAGGCCGTCAGACTGCCATCGACCATGGAGCCGAAGAACATTCGTGAACCAAGCACAACGGGTTCGTAGGACGCATCAAAATGCAGGCGAGACTCATTGGGCCATGCGGGCAGCGCAGACGGAAGCTGTCGTGTCCACTGCAAGTGAAGTTCTGCAGGCAGTTCTGAGTCCGACGCACCGCTGCGCTGCGCATCGTGCCGCCACATGGGCCAGTCAGCGGAAGCAGATCTGTCTGACAGAATTGAACAAGCAACGATTCCGAATAACAGCACAGACGGTCGTGGAAGCAACATCAAATGAGTCTCCGGATTCGTGGCTTGAGTCTACTGCATGATTCTTGCACAATCATCAACGATTTACCTCATCACATCCTTTGCTCGTCGCTTCGCTGCCCTAGAATGCAGTGAAACGTGCGGCTGCCGACAGGTTTCCTGAACGCTCACGTTCGTGGAATTTTTACAGTTCTTCCATGAATATCCCGATCTCGTCGTTTTCAAATTTCAAGAGTCAGGTACCACCGGGTGATTCCATCTCACGGATGGTCTGCAACCGGTGTGACTGGATTCACTATGACAATCCAAGAGTCATCGTGACGGGACTGTGTACGTGGCAGAACCAGATTCTACTGTGTCGCCGGGCCATTGCACCACGCTATGGGTTCTGGACACTTCCCGGAGGGTTTATGGAAATCGGTGAAACGATTGAAGAAGGTGCCTGCCGGGAGGTTCATGAAGAAGCGGGGGCGAAGGTGGCCGTCCGGTCTCTGCTGGCGACGTACACCGTATCCAGAATCGGTCAGGTCCACATGATCTTTCATGCGGCGATGGAGTCTTCTGAGTTTGAAGCAGGGCCGGAAAGTCTTGAAGTTCGGCTGTTTCCATTGACGGAAGAATCCATTCCGTGGGATGATCTGGCGTTCCCGGTAAACGACTGGGCACTGCGAGATTTCCTGAGCCTTTCCGGGCAGGCTCCCGGTCGACCGTTTACGACTCGACCGGAACATCGGGGCCAACGGATGGCCCGGGAACCTTTTCACCCCGATTTCCCGCCACCCGATGCTGACAGTACTTCGTGTACAGAGCCAGACCACAGGTGAATAAGAATGAAAGAACCACGATCGTGCGGTTTTCTGATTGTCAAAGGAGATCCGATTCAATCTTTTCTGCTGATGAAACATGCAAATCGATGGGACCTTCCGAAGGGCCATGTTGATCCCGGCGAAACAGATCTCGAGTGTGCGCTGCGTGAACTGGAAGAAGAAACCGGTATCCGCCTCGACCAGATCCAGGTGATCGACGACTTTCTCCACGAAACCCGATACATGGTGAACGGTAAACGCTATGGACTCGGCAAAGGTCCCGTTGAGAAAACGATGCGAATTTATCTGGGACGCCTGACAGAAGACGTTGATATCACACTGACCGAACACCTGGGGTTTGAGTGGTTCGACTGGCAACCACCTCACCACATTCAGGCCAAAGCCATTGACCCTCTGCTGGAACACTGCGCTGCAGTGTTCAGTCAGCCGACACAGGCACACGAAACTTTTCCAGTTGACGGATCACAGTCGTGAAAGAGCCGGCAGTCGGGCAGTGAATGTCGCACGCGGTTCCGGTAATCGGGTGATCAAACTCAAGGCGCACGGCCGCAAGCATCAGTCGTTCTGCGCCAAAGTGTTCTCTATACCAGCGGTTGTGACGACCGTCGCCATGCGACGTGTCGCCAATCACCGGATGAGAAACATAGTTGAAGTGCCGGCGTATCTGATGATATCGACCAGTCTGAGGATGTGCCTCAACCAGTGAGGACCGTGTTGTCGAGTACTGGCCCAGTGTGATCGGAACCTCAAACTGTCTCAGCGTCCGGTAACTGGTGGAAGCTTGCTGAGGTACCGCCCATGGATGATCAGCCGGTTGATCGCGTCCGCGGGAAGAGATCAGCGGAGCGTCAATCTGACCATTTGCCTCACAGTAGCCACGAACGAGGGCACAGTAGGTCTTCCGAACACGACGTTCCGAAAACATCAGCCCGCAGGCCGCCGCTGCGTTGGACGATCGGGCTAACAGTAAAACCCCGGAAGTAGCCCGGTCAAGTCTATGGACAGGATAGATGATCTGCCCCAACTGGTTACGCAGCAACTGAACGACCACCGATGCAGCAGTGCGGTCGGCGTCACTTCGATGAACAAACATACCGGACGGTTTGGCAACAGCCACCAGATATTCATCCTGATACAGAATCTGCAACTGATTAATCCTGCAAACAAGACAGTAATACGCTGTGTGAGCAATCTATCAGGTTGTCGGACAGCACATGCATATCGTTCCTGCGGACCGTCCTGCAACGAACAACGCCTGCTGCCACTCCATCCGTGTTGACCAGTCCGGAGCAGCCGTCACCGACTGCCGCGACACAGACGTTCAAGGTCTTCGAAGTAATTGGGATACGTTTTCGCAGTGCAGCCGGGGTCCAGGATCCGAATCCCACTGGCCCTCAGACCCAACAGCGAAAAACTCATCGCCATGCGATGATCATCGTACGTCTGAATTTCAGCGGGTTGAGGTGTTCCGGGATAAACTCGAAGCCCGTCGTCAAACTCCTCGGCCCGGATTCCCGCCCGACGGAGTTCGGTGACAACCGCAGAAATACGATCTGTTTCCTTGTGCCGCATGTGCCCCACACTTCGTATCGTGGTCGGAGAGTCAGCAAAGACAGCGACCGTAGACAATGTCTGAGCCGTATCACTGATCGCATTCATGTCAATATCCACTCCGTGCAGGGACCTGCCGGTAACAGTGACACTGGAATCATTCCATTGGACGTCGCATCCCATCTGCTGCAATACCGCAGCGAACTGCACATCACCCTGCAATGCATTTTTTGTCAGTCCCTGCACCGTCACCGTGCCTCCAGTCACCGCCGCCGCACCGAAGAAATAGCTGGCCGCTGACGCATCCGGTTCGATGTCATACGACTGAGCACAATAGGTTTGAGGTGCAATGCGAAATGAGGAAAGGTCTTCCGGATATTCCGCACTGACGCCAAATGCCTTCATCATCTCCAGTGTCATCGTTACGTATGGTTTTGAAACAAGCTCACCATCAACTTCCAGATGCACAGCAGCTTCCGCCGCCGGCGCCGCCATTAACAGGCTGCTGAGAAACTGACTTGAAATATTTCCCGCGATCCTGGTGGCGCCACCACCCAGGCGTCGAGATTCACCGTGAACACAAACCGGCGGACAACCGGATGTCGGATCTTCACAATACACGTCAGCTCCCAGAGCGTTCAGTGCACTGACAAGGTCCGCGATGGGACGTTCTCGCATGCGTGCGACACCATCGAGCCGATACTGCCCGTTCCCGACCGTACAGAACGACGTCAGAAAACGAATGCTGGTTCCGCTGTTTTCCAGCCAAAGATCTGCGTCCGGCTGCACGAATCGGCCGCCGCAGCCAGCCACGGAACAGCTGTGCTTGCTGGTGTCGTGCCTGACATCCAGCCCCAGTCCAGAAAGACTGTCCAGCATGACCTGAGTGTCCTGGCTGTTCAGTACGCCATGTAACTCAGACCTGCCACCGGCCAGAGCTGCCAAAATCAGCGCCCGATTAGTAATACTCTTGGACCCCGGTGGACGAACGTCCCCGGAAACAGGTGCGTTGACACAGAGAACTTCTTTAGCATCTGACATATGCAGAGGAAGCGGGTTAGAGGCTTTCGGAGAAACAACAACGGTTCCGGTTAGCCGAAATTGTGACGAACACGGTCGGAACATTCACGCGCAGACCGTCCTCACAACAGAGTAGGGCACAAAGCCCTGTTCGAAATCAAGTGGCAAACTGCTTAGTGACCAGTGCTGCGATGCTGACCGGAGCCGGCAACATAACGAAGTGTTCCCCACCACTGCCGGTGTTTGCCGTCTGAATCGTAACATTTTTCGGGCAACTAACCCCCAAAAGGCCAGTACCTCCTCCAGGTCACAGGCAACCACTTCTCTTGACTAAGAATCCAAGGGCACTCGGACCTAATGAATTCGCCCAACATGTCTTGTCGAGAAGCCGCCAAAACCTCGGGGCATTGCTTCTCAAATCCCACTTCAGCGCACTCATCCACGAACCCAGTTTCTGGCAAAGTTCCCAGTTTGGAAAAGAACCCAAAACCCGTAAACTACTGCATCTATCTGATTTGACGGATTCGAATGGCTGGGTAAACTCCTCAGGTTATGAGCTCTGTAGGCAATGCGCCAGATGGGTCCTGTATTTTCGCGACGATATCGCTAGTAATGAGGGAGAGAACGCACATGAAACGCTTAACCTTGTCAGCAGCAACACTTGCGCTGACTCTGTTTGGGTTTGGTCTGAATGCTGATGCGGGCCATAACAGTCACGGTTCCTATGGCTCTGCGGGGTCAACGGGGTCAAGTGGCGGCTCATACGCCAGCAGCGGCGGATCCTATGGCTCAGCGGGAGGCTCGTCGGGTGGAATCACTCGTCGCGAAGCACGACTGATTGAACGTGCTGAAAGACGTTCCGCGTCACACGGGTCCAGCGGCTCGCTCGGATCGACCGACAGTTCGGGAGGATCCTACGGTTCTCACGGCTCCTCAGGTGGCAGTTCAGGATCTTACGGTTCCACCGGACACCATCATCGTGGCTTGCTTCATGGCTTGTTCCACGGTTCCAGCGGATCGTATGGCGGTGCTTCAAGCGGCGGTGCTTCAAGCGGGTCTTACCGATCAGCATCATCCGGCGGCTACCTGAGCTCCGGCTATACGGCACCGGCTGCTCACCATCACGCTGCTCGAATTTCACCAGGTTACGCCGCACGACCGAATGCAGTACCTGCAGACGAGTTCGCTTACATCGTTGTCCAGTTGCCGGAGGATGCCACGCTGATTCTTGGCGGCAACAAGACAGCAGTTGCCGGCAACGTCCGGAAGTTTAAGATTCCTTTGTCGGATACTCAGCGTAGTTATCCATATACAGTTCGCGCAGAGATGACTCGAAACGGACAGTTGTTTGTGGCCCAAAGTACTGAAACTCTGGTCGCCGGCCAGACGGTCAATGTGAAGGTCAATGATGTAACCGCACAGCCTGAAGTTGACGTGGCAACACGATAGTCCAGCCCCCCGACGCAGATAAGGCACAGCAATTCTTTGCTGTGTTAGAAGAGGGCAACCCTACTGAACACGGCGTTCCGGACACAATTGTCGGAAACGCCGTGTTTTTTTGCGCGCTAAGGTCAATCGCACAGGTCAGCGGATGGCAAGCGGAGGAATAAAATCAATCGTTGTCACGGCCCGTGTTTTTTCTTGCTTAGTGCGTGCCCGTCTGGCGATATTACAAGGCGTTTCGTCGCTGGAAACCTGACGCGTAAGAGAGGGTAGTCCGTGCGTTCGTTTCATTTCCGGTCGCTCGCTCACGCTTTGCATTTCCGGATTTCGCATCAGAAGCAGAGCAAGCTGATTCCAGGTTCAGGAACTGCTTCACACGCCGGATTCCCGATTCCAGATCTTAACGCAAAAACGTAAAGCCTGCTCCCATGCACTTGTGTCACCAACAGATTAAGGCGTACTCCGGCCATTCGAAATGGCTGATGAGTCTGGCGATAGCAATAGTCAGCGGTTGTTCGGTCAACACCGATGGTCCTGAAGTGACGCTTGAGAAGGCCAACATCATGTCAGACCGGGGACGGTTTGAAGATGCTGTGTCGCTCTATTCAGAGGCAGTCACTGCATTTCCGGATCGGGCTGACATCTATTACAGACGCGGTATCTGCTACGAAAACCTGGGGCTGCTTTCCAGGGCACTGGACGACTATTCTCTTTGCATTGACGTTCAGCCGTCACATACCGATGCCCTGAACAACAAAGGGGTCATTCTGGCGAAGCTGGAACGCTATAGGGAAGCAGCCGAAGCATTTACTGGTCTTATTCGTCAGCAACCGGACAACGTTCTGGCATTAAGAAATCGTGGGCTGTGCCAGCACGACCAGGGCAACTTTGAAAAAGCCCTGTCGGACTATACGGGCGCCATCACGATAGCGCCGGATGAAGCAGAAAACTGGTTCCAGCGGGGTAACGTGTTTCTGGAACAGAGGCGGCTGGCAGAAGCTGAAACGGATTACAGGCGCGCCGTGGAGCTCGATGCCGGGCATGCCAAGGCGTGGATGAATCGCGGCGTTGCACGTTACAATGCGGGCGAACGAAAACTGGCCATGCAGTACCTTGAACACGCCAGCCAACTGGACGACAACATCATCATCCCCGGCATTGACTGGGGCGAGCTTGCCACTGCTGCGACGGAAGTGGTGGCGGTGCCCACGGTTGAGGCCAAGGTCTTCCACTGGGAAACGTGTTCAGCCGTTGCGTTGTCGGCACTTGCCGATCGGGGCTACGAACAGTTGTCTGTGGTTCAGGAATTCCCCTCGTTTCGCTGCGGCAGACTTTCCGCCAAGAAGAATGGGGAAGACGTGACCGTATTTCTTGGCTGTGACACAACCGGATCGAATGACGTGATTCTGACAGCCATCACGCCAGCTGCCCACGCAACAGTCAACCGAGTGCTGCTGACGATGCAGCACAGTCGCTCCGCTGACAACGCAGTGGCTGAATACAGCGTCAGCCGATTCATTGAAAACTGGCACGAAAAGTCCGGCACAACGCGCGACATCCTCATCTCAGTGGATTTGCCGCCCGAACAGGCAAGGCCCGCGCCGTAGCATCTTCCTCGTGTGAATGTACCAATGGAAGCGGCATACGGCGTTAGTCGTATAGTGGTCTGCTTTGCTGCTGACGACGAATCTCGTACAGCAGGATTCCAGCGGCCACGGACGCATTCAGAGAATGTACGCTGCCCTGCATAGGGATATTTACCTGAACGTCACAGACAGCCAGCAGATCCGTACTGACTCCGCGTGCTTCGCTGCCCATTACCAGCACCGTGGGCCCGCTGAGGTCACACGCCCACAGACTTTCTTCCGCCTTTTCTGATGCAGCAACAACCTTGAAGCCGGAGGTCTTCATTTCGATGACGCAGTCGACGATGTTTTCAGCCATTGCGATCGGCAGATGATGTACAGCACCTGCCGATGACCGAGCGACCTGCGGTGTTACTCCGGCCTGTTGTTCAGGGCCAATAAGAATACCTGCGACATTTGTGGCGTCGCAGCTTCTCAGGATCGCGCCGAAATTGAAAGTGTCCTGAATTCGATCGCAAACGACAACGACGGGGACACAAGCCGCTGCCGTCGACGAAGATTCCTGAAGTCGTTCCCGCAGCTGCCGGGGTGTTTCGTAGGGAAACGGTGCCATCCGGGCGGCAAAACCCTGGTGATGGTCGGCGCTGCACAGTTCGGTCAAACGATCTGTCGTGTCTCGACGAGCGCGAATGTCGGCCTCGTCCGCCAGCCGTTCCGCCTCGGCCGTTTCTGACGGCGTCAGTGAATCGGCGAGATACAGCTCTTCAAAAGGCCACCTGGCCGCTCGCAGCGCCTCTGTCACTGCATATCGGCCAATCAGCCAGTTCTTTTGATGACTGGCCCGTAGTTGTCGGCGGCGGCTTTTTCGCTTTTCAGATCGTGCCATCGATACGCCGCAGTCCTACGTCGCGTTGACGATATCGTCGCCATGCCCGTAGGGATAAAACAGACGACCGATTTCGTCAGCCAATCTGAAGAAATACTCGTTGCGAAAAGTCTCATAGCTGACTTCGGAAGCAGATCGGGGCACTTCTGTAGGAAAGACAGATTGCACATCGCGGTCGAAGATCCTGGTACCTCGTCCGTCCGTCTTCATCTCGTAAACGCTGACCATCGCTTCGCAACGGCCGCGAAACAGACTTGTGCTGTCACGTTCGTACAGAGCAAAGTCGGAGATATCAACATACACCACATAGTTCACGTCAAACTCAGCCCCGACTTCCGCAGCTGTATCCCAATCCGGATTATTGACCATCCACGCCTGAATCACATCCGGATTAATAATTTCAATCTTGTGTGCATGCAGCATAGTCGCAAGTCGCAACGCCAGCATCTGATCAATATTGTCATGAAACTTCGTCAGGTCGTCGGGTGCGTAACAAACCACGGCGACTCGAACGTTTCGGTCCGTAAAGGACTTCTTCGTTTCCTTCTCGAACAACGGCTGCAGCTGCGGTGGACCGCCAATCAGATACCCCAGCAGGATAAAATAGTTGCACCCCGGAACGACCAGCAGCAGCATGAGCAGAAAGAACAGACGGCCGATCTGTCTGAGGCCGTGATGGTGTGCCATCGCATTCTTTGCTGAATTCGTAGTCGTCTGAACCATAATACCGTCCGCCATCTGCTGTGTGGTGGGCTCCGATAATCCCCGGGGCCCCGCGATTGGAATTAGTGAATGGATTCGCTGGCTCGATAGTCGTACAGATACTGACTGACATGCAGCGCCAGTCGGTCAAGAAATCCCTGAAGGAACATATCCTCGGACCGTTTTTCTCGTGGTACGGGATACGACGTGGGAAACTTCAATGTAAAATCCCGGTCAAAGACCAGACTGACCGGAACCTCCGCTGTCTCTCCGTCTTTGTACACTTCGTGCACCAGCAGGCGGCCTTCAGCCTTCCCCTGCATCAAATTTTCACTTTCCGGCACGCGATAGTCGAACTCGCGAATTTCGATGTGCAAAACATATCTCGCACCGAATTCCGCGGCCAGTTCTGAATAGTCACCCCATTCGCCATGGTCGTCGTACCATGCAGCGACGTCACCGGAAGGGATGACCTGCACGTTTCTTGATTCAAGGTTGCGGGACACTCGGTCCACAATGTCTATCTGCAAGGACTGGAACCCGGCAAGTAGCCGATGTGGAGCAGAACAAATGATCAGAACAGCATCTTCACCATCACAAATGTCTGTGCCGGTCGCTGCCTTCAACTGTGAAGGCACTTTCGGATCGCCGAACACTGCCTTTCCGGCCATAACGAACAACGAACATCCGGTGCACGCCGAAATCATAAAAACGGCCAGCAGCAGACATGCGATTGCTCGACCGGGCGCTCGACTGCGTGTTCGAAGTTCTTGTGAAGTGTGCATTGTGAATGAATGACCGTATGTGATTAAGTGAGTGAAAGTTTAGAGAACAAAGGATCGGAATATCCAGATGCAGAATGCGAAGAAGACGTACCCAATGGCTCCAAAAACCAACCAGCGAAACGGGTCCCGGGTGAGAACCCATCTCCCGGTGCCCGCAACGGCCAGGGTACAGGGAATGCAGAACAAACTGACAGATGCCAACAGGACTCCGCATGGGTTTGCTGACCATGCCGCGAAAAACTCACCTCGAACAACATGTGAAAAACTGGTTGTCATCCCACAGTGCGGACAGAGCAGACCGGTCAGTTCTTTGAATTGACACGGCGGAAGTCCCAACTGCAGATGCGTTCCAAAACCTCGCGGATCCGGTTGCAGCCGGCACGCCAGGGCAAAGACCGAGATCAGACCTGCGGCAAACAGGCCCATTAACAGTCGAATGCCAGGTGTCGGCCGTTCGTTTTCTCTTGAACACGTCACAGTCACTCGGTCCCAAAGTTACGCACCCCGAGTCACCAACGGTGTAGGTATCTCGCGTTGTACGTTTTTGAACAAGTTCAACAACAGCTGTTTGCGGACTGCGATGCAGTAAATCGGCGAATCATGCCGAAGCCTGATGTGGCCTTGCAGAAAACGAGCAAACAGAACGCAGGATGTGCCGAAGGTGGACAACGACAGACATGTGCGTGACCTGCAACTCGCCGATCCAGGGCCGATTGCTGGCGGAGGACAGCAGAACCGGCGTTCACGTGCGGCCGCGGCGAACGAGTGACTTTGGTAAGAAGCCAGTCCGTGGGGCCGAACGGCCACCTGCTCCCTGACGCCGTCCAGAGCATATCACGTCGGAAGGCGGCTAAGTGCTTTCCTCATCGTCAGTCAGATCGATCTGCGTATCCGATTCCAGAATGGTATCTGACTCAATTGAGGGACTGTCCGCCGCTGAATCAGCGGCCGCAGATTCTTCTTCAGCGGACGTTTCCGCTTCCACGGAATCCGATTCGTCGTCCTCACCTGCCCGACGCCCCAGAATCTTTCGCACGTCTTTGCGTTCCAGTTCCTCGTGTTCCAGAAGTGCCTCGGCCAGTGCGTCCAGTCGGTCACGGTGTTCTGTCAGCATATCGATAGCCGTCTGATTGGCCTTCTTCAGAATTTCCTGCACTTCGATATCAATAATGCGGGCGGTTTCTTCGCTGAATTCTCGGTACGAATGCATCTCCTTGCCAAGGAAGGGATGTTCGTCAGACTGTTTGAACGACACTGGTCCAACTTTCTCAGACATGCCCCAATGAGCCATCATGTGCCGAGCAGTTCGTGTAGCCTGTTCAATATCACCGGACGCTCCCGCCGAATACTCGTTGAAGACAATCATTTCGGCGGCCCGGCCCCCCATAGTCATCACAAGGCGTTTAAAGAAAGCCTTGCGCCCGACGTTGGGGACTTCTTTTTCCGGCAAGAATCGTGTAACACCACCCGTTTGACCGCGCGGAACGATTGACACTTTATGAACCGGATCCATTCCCTCCTGGTACCATGCCAGCAGAGCATGTCCGGCTTCGTGCCAGGCAGTCAGTCGCCGTTCTTCCACATCCACTTTTTCGCTGCGGCGGGTGCCCATCACAATCAGGTCCTCCGCATAGTAGAAGTCCTCCATCGCGACGACTCTTTTGTCCTCACGAGCCGCCCTCAGGGCGGCTTCGTTGACAAGTTTCTGTAACTCAGCGCCAGAATATCCCATCGTGGTTTTGGCCAGTGCATCCATGTCTACATCGTCTGAAAGTGGAACTTTCTTGGTGTGCACTTTCAGAATTCCCAGCCGCCCTTCGCGAGCCGGCAGGTCCACGGTGACGTGCCGATCAAATCGGCCCGGTCGCAACAACGCGGGGTCCAGCACGTCGTGGCGATTCGTGGCAGCCAGTACGATAACAGCCTGAGTCTGCTCAAATCCGTCCATTTCGCTGAGGATTTGGTTCAATGTCTGCTCACGTTCATCGTGACCACCACCGACACCAGCGCCGCGAACCCGACCGACAGCATCGATTTCATCAATAAACACAATGCAAGGTGAGGATTCTCGCGCGGTCTTGAACAGATCACGTACCCGCGTTGCACCGACACCGACGAACATCTGAATAAACTCAGAGCCATTGATGGAAAAGAATGGAACGCCCGCTTCACCAGCAGTCGCACGGGCCAGGAGAGTTTTCCCGGTGCCTGGGGGGCCAACCAGAAGCACGCCTTTGGGAATCCTGGCGCCCAGCTTTGAATACTTCTCGGGGTTCTTCAGAAAATCGACGATTTCCTCGAGGTCCTGCTTGGCGAACTTCAATCCGGCCACATCATCGTAAGTGACTGGTTCGTCGCTCTTCTCAAAACGACGGGCGGGGCTGCGAATAAAGCCCCCCATCATTCCGCCACTGCCGAATGGATCACCACTGCGGCGCATCATCAGAAACATAATCAGCAGAAACAGCAGCGGAATGCTCAACCACGTGAGCAGTTCCATCGCCGGGCTCATCGTCTGCCGTTCGGACTTTACTTCAAGACCGTCGCGGGCCTGCGTTTCGAGTTCAGCCGCCAATTCACTGTTACCCGTATAATCCGACAACAGAACAGTGTTGAACTCCAGCTTCAACGTTCCGACTAATTCGTCAGGCGTCTCAGCGGGAACGTCAATCCATTCGCCGATAAGTAGTTCACCGTGAACTTCCACGGACTTGACGTTCTTCTCCTTCAGTTGCTTCCAGAAGAACCCGTACGGAACCTGCGTCCCGTGATTCGCAGTGTTACTGAAAAGAAAAAAGGCGGAGAACACGAGTCCTGCGATCAGCAGAAAAGTGACCGGCCCCATACCGCGACGCGGTTCTTCACCTGGTTTTCCCCCCTTGGGATCGGGCGAATTCGGTCCGGAAGATTTGTCCTCCGTAGAATTTTTCATCTGCTCATTCTTCTACTGAACTGACGGACCCAGTCCGTCTGAATTACTGCTGGTTTCGCTGCTGCGGCAGCCCTCACTCAAGCGTCCCGATGGTCACCGCACCGCCTATTCGCCCGTTTGCTGGTGGAGGGTAACGCGCCGCGGGGTTCCCTGCAATTCGTCCTACAGGGTGCACACGCAAGAAAGCGGGGCAGCTCATCTCTTGATCACCTTACGCCGAACTCGCACGCCTTCGATCTGCCCGTATGTCAGCAGAATAGCCCCCACGGACGCAAATTCGTCAAACAGACTGGCAATGACATTTTCCTCACCAGGCCAGGGAAAAGCGTACACAACATCGAAATCCCCAGGGCCCATGCCCAGCTGAGGGTAGGCATCGTCTGCGCTGGAACTCAGCCAGCAGTGTTCACCGGTGTAGTGCTGCTCAACGATCACCTCGCCGCCCTGAGGAATGAAACTTCCGGCGACAAAATCGACCGGAAGGTCGAAATCCTCGGCCAGAACCCGGGACTCTTCGACCAGACTGCGTTCGATTTCGATGCCGTACGCCTGAAATTCCAGCATGGCCGCGAGCATCGCAATAGCTCCGATTCCGCAGCCCCACTCACAGAACACGTTACCTGGCGAAATATTGTCTTCGGCAATAGCTTCCAGGGTGTGATAAACGATATCGAAATCACTCGGCACGAACCCAGTAATCGAATGGTTGCCATTTTCGATGAAGTCAACAACGCGTGCGTTCGCTTCCTCAAGGAATTCATCGACATCCGCAGGAAGCCGGCCTTCACGGGTCATCACCTTCAGATCGACAAGCGCCATACGATCAATACCCGGAAGAAAGGACAGAGACTCAGGACAACGCGCGTTGTGAGTCAGGGAACAGTAGCTGTCAGGCACAGCCGACGTACTGCGTTTCGGGCACCTGACGCTGCGATGTCGGATCAGGCGCTGCACGGTGGCACCAGCGAAAGAGTTCCGCCCGATCAGACCCAGCCCGGTAGTGCGTCACAACAGCGCCCCACTTTATCCACATCAGAAACACTCGCTCTGCTTTGGCTAATTCTGCAGCAACACATTCACGCCTTTCTTGTTGGACAGCACGATGTCAGGCTTTCCGTCGACGTTCATATCGTGAACCTCAAACTGAGTCCCGACCCCTGTACCCTTACCGGCCAGAATCTGGTGAGAAACAAAGGTGGGCGGTTGTCCCTTCACGCGTTTGACTTCGTACCAGTACATCACCACCTCGTCGTTGCCACCGGGATCATTCCCGTTGTGAGCAAAGAAGCGTTTCCCGGTTACGTAGTCCAGCTGTCCATCACCATTGATGTCGATTGTTTCGACAGCATGAGTCTGCGAATAGGACATATCAATTTCGTGCAGCTGCCAGCCGGCACTGCCATTGTTCTCTGCCCACCACACACCGTAATCGTGAGCCGAACTTAAGAAGAGATCGGCGTCACCGTCCATGTCGAGGTCGTCTGCATAAAGGTTTGCAGCTTGGGGCAGCGGCTCTTTCCTGTCACCTGAGATCACACGAATTGGATGGAATTTCCAGAGATCCGCTGACCCCAGTTTTCCGGGAGACTGCCACCAACCGTGGCTGATCAGAATATCACGATGCCCGTCACCATTCATGTCGCCGGCACCGAGACCGTGATAATACTTGAATGTTCCGTTATCCAGCCCACGGTTCTTCTGCGCCGCAGGTTCTGCACTCGGTTTGCTGACAGCGTGAAACTGAAACATATCCGTCACCTTCGCCGCCGAAGGAATTTCAACGAAGCCCATTTGAGCTTCGGGTTGCGACCCGAATATGAACTCAGGAGTACCATCACCATCCAGATCTTCAAACTCAGGAGACTCGTTACAAATACTCGTCCAGATCACATTTTTTTTCCAGGGACCGCCGGCACTTCCCGGGTTCTGATACCAGTGGAACGGATCACCGGGAAAACCAATGATGACAACATCCTGCCACCCATCCTGATTTATGTCCCAGGCTGCGTTGGCAAAACTGTTGCTGTACCCCTTACCTGCGACAAAGTCACCAGGTGTTCGAATCTCATGCAACTTCCATTTCTCTGGATTGACGTGATCGGCTGAGTCCTTTGCGGGAGCTTCGTACCACACATCGCCGGCAGCCACGTCGGGAGTACCATCATTGTTGAGGTCCGAAGCGGCCACTCCTTCCGACCGAAATCGCTCATCAAGCTTAATCCGAACCCAGTTGGGGTCATCTTCAGCTTGCAGAGCGGTTTGATTCGACGAAAGCAGGATGGTCGTAAGGGCAATGCAGAGGAATCTCATGGCGTGTTACTCACCGGTGGGAGACAGATTTCAAGACAGCGGGGAGAGTACTGGAACGGAATCAGCCAGAATGTACACGTGTACAGCGAATTCGATCACAAAAAACGCGGACTCCCGGGAGGCCATGTGTGCCTGCCCGTGCGATGACTGCGCTAATCGTTGATACTTGTCTCAAGGAAACGGGCCAATTTATGAAAATCGCTGCCGGGCGGAATGAAGCGTACGACCGTGACCAGTGTGGCCGGGTCGACCAGCTTTTCAAAATCCACATAGTGCAGATCCAGCTGGCCGGACACCGACACCATCACTCCGTTGTGTTCCTTTTCGCAGAGAGCTCGGTAAGCCCCGACTCCCAACTGGCTGCCCAGCAGTACGTCAAAGGCATGCGGACGGGCACAACGAGACTCGTAGCCCAGCTGCAAACCTGTCACCTTCTTTTTGGATCCGGTCTGACGTTCGTATTCGGCGGCAGCTCGCCTGGCGAACATCTTACCAAGATCGACATGGGCAACAGAAATGTGTCCATGATCGTCGCGAGGTACATCCTTTAGCACATCGTCAGAAAGATATTCCGCCAGCCCTTCGGCCAGCACCACAACACCATACTCTTTACCTTGCTTTTCCTGACGATAACGCATCATGCGAACAATTTTCTGAATCAACTTATCGATGTCCATCACCTTTCGGTCAGCCGTCGACTCAGGAAGCAGTAAATCATCAGTAATGTCCTCGACACTGATCACCATGCTGGCTTCGCCGGAAATGGCGGCACCATACGCCAGCCAGCCCGCACTGCGGCCCATACTTTCCACCATGAAATAGGCTCGTCCGGCTTCGGCATCCGCATGCAGATTGCGAATTTCTGTGCCCAGCGTTTCTACAGCGGTGAAATATCCGAATGTGAAGTCGATTCCCATGTAGTCGTTATCGATTGTCTTGGGAACGTGAACGACAGGAATCCGGGGACTATCCGGGGGAAGACTGTCCTGATAAAGCTTGAACTTGTTCGCCGTTTTGAGAGTGTCGTCCCCACCGATGGAGACAAGGGCATCAACTCCCAGAGAACGCAATCCCTCGTAGGTGCACTTCAGAGGAGCAACTTTCTCCGGATCATTCATATCGTCCGGGCAGGAGACGAACTTACCTGGATTCGATCGAGCCGTCCCGATCAGAATCCCCTGCTTGCTGCGTGTTCTTCGCAGCATAATTTCATGCAGGTTGATGTAGTCTTTGTCTTCTTCAAGCGGTCGTTCCGGATTGTAATCAATTAAACTCGAATATCCGTGTTTGATGCCAACGACTTCAATGCCGTTGTTGATGCACGAAATCGCACACGTGGAAATAACAGCATTGGCAGCGGGGGCAGGCCCGCCGGAAAACAGCAGTGCAACCTTCTTGATACCGTGAGACATATAATTTCGGTTTCCAGCAGTTAATACAGGCGAAAAAAGGGGCAAGAAACGCCCGCACAGGCTCATAAAATACGTGTCAGGAGCAGTGTCCGTCGTGAATTGACCACAACACGACAGTGACGTTCATTGAATTGGTTGTCATCAAATGACAGGTGACAGCTCCGACATGCGGCAGGCCGGTTACCACGTCCGTTCAACGAACGTGGTGTCAACGATTCCTTCCGCGAACGCAGCATGATTGAACATTTTCTTGGCCAATGGCAGAGTCGTCTTGACTCCCTCGACTGCGAACTCGCGCAAACAGCGTTTCATACAGGCAATTGATTCTGTTCGGCTGGGTTTGTGTACAATCAACTTTCCGATCATCGAATCATAGTAAGGGCTGATCGAATAGCCTTCATAAACATGTGAATCGAATCGAACGCCGAGCCCTCCCGGCTGTCGTAACTTCGTGATCCGACCGGGGCTGCCACGAAAGTCGTTTTCCGGGTCTTCCGCATTCACTCGCAATTCGATGGCTGACCCATTGCATGGAATTTCGTTCTGAGTGAACGGCAGTTTCTCGCCTGCAGCGATGAGAATCTGCTGCTGAATCAGATCGATTCCCGTCACCATTTCGGTCACCGGGTGTTCGACCTGAATGCGTGCATTGACTTCAATAAAGTAAAAATTGTAGTCCTTATCCACGATGAACTCGACCGTGCCAGCGTTTTGATAGCCCGACTGTTCGATCAGTCGGACGGCCGAGTTGCAAATATCATCACGAACTTCCGGCGGCAGATTCGGGGCTGGACTTTCCTCAATCAGTTTCTGATGTCGTCGCTGCATGGAACAGTCACGTTCCCACAGATGAACGGCATTGCCATGGGTATCTGCCAGCACCTGCACTTCAACGTGCCGAGGACGTTCCACGTACTTCTCAATATAGACACCAGCATTGCTGAAGGCTTTTTCAGCTTCCGCGGAAGCCGCCTGCAGGCCGGCCCGCAAAGAAACATCATTGCCGGCAACTCGCATGCCCTTGCCGCCGCCGCCGGCCGTCGCTTTGATCAAAACGGGATACCCAATTTCGTTAGCGACCCTGACGGCTTCGTCCGCATCCGCCACCAGACCATCACTGCCGGGAACGCAGGGCACGTCGGCTGCCATCGCAATGGCCCGAGCACTCACTTTGTCGCCCAGCTCAGACATCGCTTCATGTGGCGGACCGATAAACTCGATGTTACAATCGCGACACACTTTGGCAAAGTGCGCGTTCTCTGCCAGAAATCCATAGCCAGGGTGAACAGCCTGCACATTGCCGATTTCTGCAACGCTGATCAGTCGGTTGACCAGCAGATAACTGTCCGACGCAGCAGCCGGACCGATGCAATATGCCTCAGTCGCAAGGTCCAGGTAATGTGCGCCACGATCGGCCTCACTAAAGACTGCGACTGACTCGATGCCCAGTTCGCGACAGGCACGAATAATTCTCAGAGCGATCTCGCCACGATTGGCAATCAGAATTCGTTGAAACATAAATCGGGTACGCCGTCCAAATCCGACCTGAAGAAATTGAGTTCGCCTGCCAGACCTACACTGATTCAATTCGGAACAGTGGCTGGCCGAACTCCACGGGATCACCGTTTGCCACAAGAACCTCAACAATCCTGCCGGCCTTCTCAGCCGGGATCTGATTGAAAACCTTCATGGCTTCAATAATACAAATGGTCGTATCCGGCTGAACGGTCGACCCAACGTTCACAAACTCCGGTTCCTCAGGAGTCGGCGACGAGTAGAACGTGCCAACGGTGGGAGCATCGATTGTGATTCCTGCCGGTTTCGCCGGCGTTTCAGCAGCCACGGGAGCTGCAGATGCGGGGGCGGGCGCAGCGACCACCGGTGGCGGCAACGTCACGTCGGGAGCGACGGCCACCTGCTTAGGGCCGCGGCGCACCTTCCAGGATTCGCCATCTTTCTGCAGATTTGCTTCCGTAACTCCGTGCTTTTCCATCAACTGCAGCAGTCTGCGGAATTTGTCGAGATCAAAACTGCCCTTATCGGCACCGTCAGGTTTCGCCATAAATCCTCTCCGTCGAAGCGCAAAGCCTCGGGGAACACGTTTTTTCCGGCACCTCGTTTGTGACGCGAGACGCATAGTATGTGAATGTCGTGGCAGACTGACTTTCGAAAGTTCGCAGCTGCGCCAAAGTCGCACACTTTCTCGTAGATTCAGCGTTTATGCAAGGAATTCAATGACGGCATCGTCGAATTCGCGAGGAACGGACGTCAAAACCTCATGACCGGTATTTGTTACCAGAATATCGTCCTCTATTCTCACACCAAACTTTTCGGGCAGGTAAATTCCAGGCTCAACTGTGACCACCATCCCCGGTTCCAGAATCTGGTCAGAAATTGGACTCAATCGAACCGACTCATGGATATCCAGGCCGAAACCATGCCCTAATCCGTGCCCGAAAAACTTCTCAAAACCAGCATTTCCAATGACTTTTCGAGCAATTGAATCGACGGCTTTACACGTGGCACCTGGCTTGATGGCGGCAATCGCCTTCTTCTGAGCCTTCAGAACAGTGTCGTAAACGGTTCGCATCTGTTTGGTGATACGCCCGGTGACGAATACACGAGTCAGATCACTGCGATAGCCCGTTCGAGTTTCGGCCCCCCAGTCAATCAGCAGCATCGGCGATTCACTCACCAGCAGATCCCCGGCGTGTGCGTGAGGCAGCGCACCGGTCGGACCGACTCCCACAATCGGCTCAAATCCGGGCCCCGTTGCACCAAAGCTCCGCATGGCGGCTTCCAGCGTGTAACGGATGTCACGTTCAGACTGATCCGGTCGCAGGCTGCTGCGGACCACGCCGATACCGCGTTCCGCCTGGTAAATGGCTTCGCGGATCTGAGTCAGTTCCCACTTATCCTTGATTTCGCGTAACCGCTCGGTGAGTCCGCTGGTCGACACCAGTTCCGCCGACTCGATCTTGTTACTCAAGGCTGCATGCTGAGTGACGGTCAGATGATCAGCCTCAAAACCAAGTCGGCCTGCCTTCGCCTTCTTCACGACATCAGCCGCCGCAACACTCATTGGTCTTCGCGCGTCACGAATGTCCACCTCCAGACCGGAACACTCGTTGGCAATCTGAGTTTCGTACCGACTGTCGCTAAGCAGCACGGCGTCGGCTTTACTCAGGTAAAGCCAGCTGGAGTCACCAGTGAACCCAGTCAGATACCTTACGTTGGATTCACCGGAAAGCAGAAGCCCGTCAATTCCGACGGTCTTGAACGCACGCAGCAACCGGGATCGACGACTCTTATAATTTGGTCCGGACATCGAAAATCATATCTCCTTGGAAACAGCGTTTCAGACTGACTTATGGCTGCGAAGAAAGCAGTTGGACAGCAGTTTTTCGCCCCCCACGAGCCAGTGTCGTCTAAGACAATAAATAAATTACTCTCATGCAAAAAGGGCAGTGCGAACAATACCGCCTGCCCTAACTGTGAACCAGCGTAATCAGACTCCTGTTCCGGGAACTCGCACACCGTACCACGACGTCAGCCCCGATGGACTGTCCGGAACGCCAGACAGACCTATAGAAAGATGTGTCTCCGCCCCACACAGCTCCTTCGCGGCAAGCGCTTGTCTCAGGATCTGCAGACCATTTCCTGGCGAATCCGGCCCGACATTCTGATGCCGCAAACGTCTTCACTGTCATCCCCTGTGTTCCTGAAAGGAGCTCAAGATGAGCGAATAAGCCACTAATGACGCCAAAACATTGTTGATTGATCGATTAAAGAACGGGAACAAAAGGTAGTCACGATAGTGTTTGTGTTCATTGGCAGACTCATTGAAGGCGCGCTGGCCTTTGTCGTCCTGTCTTCACTCATTCCTTAGCAGCAGCCAAATGCCAGAGTCACTCGTTTCGCTGACCGAATTCTGCGTTGTACGCTGGAGATCGGCTGATACGCGACGTGTAACAAGCCGGAGCGGCCCTTTCCATTCAAAGATTTTCCGATCGTCCCTGAAGACCCCAAACCCGCGGCAAGGCCATAGCAACGTGCTGACACAGACGCCCCCCGAACGGTCGTGGCCATCCTTCGGCAACCGTCTGACCGTTTCGAGCAATACGGCGCCCTGCTCCGGACGGCACTCAGCGATCCTGTTCTCGCGTGCGCTGTTCCCCGCCGGATCAATCTGCGAACTTACATGCTCGTCTGTGTGTCCCTGACGTCACTCGTCGCGAATCGTCGGCGGCATTCTTGTTTGTCCTGTCTGACCATTCGGGAATTGAAAGTGTCTTCTTCGCACTCCGCAGCCTGTGAGCAGCGTGAAACACACGCGTTCCTGTTAAGAGCGGCCGAACTGCTGCACCGATACGGCACTCCGTCGTACCGCCTGGAAGGCGTGATGAGCAAGGTTGCCGACAGCCTGCGTGTCAGCAGCGTCTTTCTTTATACGCCAACGGCACTTGTAATCGCTTTAGGCAGCGGAGCAGAAGAGCGGACATACCTGCGCCGGGTTGATTCCGGTGACATTGACATCAGCAAGGTACTGGCTTTTGACGCCACTCTGGAAGACCTTGAAGCGGGTAAGATATCGATTGCCGAGGCGGCGGCAGGACTCGAAACCGCCGCCAGTGCACCCGCGACATTTAATCTGCCCGTCTCATTACTGGCGGCGGCGGTCGCATGCGCGGGAGTCGCCGTGATCTTTGGCGGCAGTATGATGGACACAATCGTCACCGGCATATTTGGCTGCGTGATCGCATGGGTCATCACTCTCTATCAACGGTCCTTCGCGCAGCGTGGCTGGCTGGAACCGGTGCTTGGATTCACGGCGGCCATTGCCGCTTTCCTTGTTGCTCAATGGGTACCCGTGAACGACAGACTGATTACGCTTGCAACGTTAATCCTGCCGATCCCCGGACTCACACTCACAATTGCGTTGACGGAACTGGCGTCCGGTCACCTGTCCTCAGGCAGCGCACGGCTGGCCGGCGCTACTGTAAATCTGTTCACACTGGTGGTGGGAGTCGCCATCGCATGGCGTTTGTCAGGCGTCTGGGTACAGCCGGTTCAGCCGATGATGAAGGCACTGCCGGAATGGTGTCTGTGGATCGCGGTAACACTGACACCTCTGGCCTTCTCAGTCGTATTCAAAGCTCCAACATCCCAATGGCCCGCAATCCTGCTGGTGGTCGTGAGCGGCTTCGTTGCCAGTCGACTTGCGGGATCCATGGCCGGACCAGAAGTAGGAGCCTTCGTCGGGGCCCTGGTCGTGGGCTGCGGCAGTAATATTTACGCTCGGTTCCTGAATCGTCCCGCGATGGTGCCTCAGACACCGGGGCTGATGATCCTGGTGCCAGGTTCCATCGGCTACAAGTCGCTCACCGCGATGGTTGAAAGCAACACGATTCAGGGCGTCGAACTTGCCTTTTCTATGTCAATCGTGGGAGTCGCTCTGGTGGGCGGTTTACTGCTTGCCAATCAGATCATTTCTCCCAAACGCATTCTTTAATTCATCAACGTAACATGAAGCCGAACCGGGCATCCTGTCTGATATCGGGAGTAGCAGTGTGTAATAGCCGGCTGGCCAATCGGTCAGTCATGTCGATGCGGATCCAGAGCCATCCTGTATTTTCGGAGATTTGCTTCCGGCCGACCGGAAGAAGTGCGTTTTTTGACCTGCAACGTGCAATAATGCGTTCTGCACGCTTTTCCCGCCGCGCTACTTCCCAATTGTTCAATGTGTACCCCTTCCTTTCTTTCCCGCCAGGGTGATCTGCTGCGGAGTTTTCTGCCTCGAACATCTATGGTCGAGGGGCCGCATCGTCGTGATTCAGCGAACGACTGCGGAGATTCCGTGTGTCGAGCCGTATGTTTCTTCTGTACGTCGTTCCTTTTCGGTATCTTCGTAACCGCCGCATTGCCACTGCAGGCAGAAGAATCTGATACGAACGTCAACGCCATTGTCACGGTGATCGATAAACGCATTAGGGACGAGTGGCAGACATCGGGCATAACGCCAGCCGAGAAATGCACCGACACTGTCTTTGTCCGGCGTCTGTATCTCGACCTGGCCGGGCGAGTTCCAACGGTCAGCGAATTGCAGACGTGGCTTGCTGACGAGACATCCGACAAGCCCGAAAACCTTGTCGATCTGCTGCTTAACAGCGAAGACCACGTTCAGCATTTTGCCGATACCTTCGACACATTACTTATGGGGCGAGGGCAATCGAGTGATTACGACCAAAGAAGAAAACATCAGTGGAGGGCATGGCTGGAACGTGTCTTCCGTGAGAATCGTCCATGGAATAAAGTCATTGAAGACTTGCTGCTGGCTCGTCCTGAATCGGACTCTGATCAGGGCGCAGTCTGGTTTCTCTACGAACGCACGAACAATCATCAGGAAATCGCAGAAGCGATCGCTCCCGCATTCTTCGGCGTTCGTATTGAGTGTGCCCAGTGCCACGATCACATGGGCGCCGCCGAAATAAAGCAAAGCCATTACTGGGGGCTGGTCGCATTCTTCAGTCGCGGCACAAACACGAATACGAAGAACGGACCGCGGGTCGGTGAATCTGCAATCGGTGGTTTTTCCGACTTCGCCAACCTGGAAGGCAGCAGTACGCCCAATCTCCTGACGTTCTTTGATGTGGAAACCATCGATGAGCCTCGACCGGACAAGGATGAGAAGCAGGACGACTCTGAGGAACTCTATTCCCTCGCATCGCGCGATGGCGATCCGCGGGTTCCCAAATTCTCGCGACGACAGCAGTTTGCCGACACCGTCACTGCAAACCATCCGCTGATTGCGCGAGCCGCCGTCAATCGCATATGGGCCATGCTGATGGGAAGAGGCATCGTTCATCCGTTTGACGAAATGGACAGCATGCATGATCCGTCTCATCCCGAGTTGCTGCACTCACTGGCGGAGAATTTTCGCATGTCGAATTACGACATGCGAAAGCTCGTGCGATCAATCGCGCTCAGCCGACCATATCGCCTGAGTTCACGGGCGCCCGAGCAGGCAACCGACCCGGCGTCGTTTGCATGGTATCTTGAGCGTCCCCTGACTGCCGAACAATTGGCCCGGTCAATTCAGTTGACGATTCGCGGGAAGTTTCAGAACGACAGCCTTCTGGTGGACCGGATCCGTCAGCGGATACCCGATGTCCTGCCCGACGAGAACATCACCACAGTCAAGGACGCCATGTTCCTGACGAACAGTGAAGCTCTGAACGGCATCATCAGCAACAACGACGATCCGGCGCACCTTGTGACGCGTCTGGCCGGTCTTGCCTCGCATGGAGATCGCGTCGATCTGCTGTTTCTGACGTTTTATGGGCGACAGGCAGCGGACGATGAACGCAGTAAGATCATTGACTACCTGGGGCGGGATAAATTGACGAGACAACGGATTGAACAGGTCATCTGGTCGATGGCGGCCAGCGCTGAGTTTCGATTTAATCACTGAGACCAGGTGACAGCCGTATTAAGCGAATTGTTTGGCACGACAGATCAGGTTGAGTATTGCCGATGAAGCGTCCGCACAACCATTCCGGTGACCGCACCTGCAACAGTCCGGAACACACCATTCACCGCCGAATGTTTCTGGACGGTTCCATGGCTGCCGGTGCCGCATCTGTTGCCAGTTTCAACGGACTGTTTTCTATCCCCGCAATCGCCGACGAAACCCGTCGCAACGGGAAAAAGTGCATTCTGCTGTGGCTGTGCGGAGCTCCCAGTCAGTTCGAAACATGGGACCCAAAGCCCAATACACCAACCGGTGGACCGTTTGGTGCCATCGACACGCAGACTCCCGGAGTACAAATCAGTTCTCTGATGCCGAAGTCCTCGTCGATCATGGACCGCCTGGCGATTGTGCGTTCCATGAAGACCAGACCGAGTGAGCATTTTCAGGGGATCGATGTCCTGACTCGCGGTGATCAGCCACGACCGCCTTTTGTCCGGCCCATTCTGGGTTCGGTCGTTGCGGAACAACTGGGCCAGCTGGACAGTCCGGTGCCCCAGTTCGTGTTGCTGGACCCCTGTCCGGAGGGCAATGAGTTTAAAGGATTTAAAGCTGGGAACTGGGCCGGCTGGCTGGGTGCCGAATATGGTCCGGTGCGGGCGGGCGGTGAATATTCTATTCCCGACCTGCTGCGTCCGGAGACACTTTCCGAAACGGACCATTCCGACCGCGAAGCTCTGCGAAGATTTCTCAGCCGTAAGTTCGAAAACGACCAGCGCAGCAAAGCGGCCGCTTCGTACAACGCAGCGTTCGAAAGGGTCAAAGGCCTCATGAGCTGTGCGCCGCTGTTCGATCTGAACAAGCTGCCGGAACAGGACCGACAGCGGTACGGCGGCGGTGCGTTTTCTCAGCACGTACTGCAGGCACGTCATTTGATTGAAAACGGCTCAACATTCGTGATGGTCGCCAACGGCATGCCCTGGGACAATCACGTTTTTCAGCATGAAATGCACCAGATGCTGGTGCCGGAGTTCGACAACGTCCTGTTCCAGCTGGTCACCGACCTGGAAGACCGCGGCATGCTGGAAGACACACTGGTTATCGCGATGGGAGAATTCGGACGGACACCGTGGCTGAATGAAGCCCGGGGCCGTGACCATTACCCCAATGCATGGAGTCTTGCCATGGCAGGCGCCGGCGTCAAGCCGGGCGTCGTATACGGAGCCACGGACAAATATGGCGTTGAAGTTGTCGATGGTCAGGTGGATAATCACCGTCTGTTTGCAACTATCTTCAGCGCCCTGGGAATCGATCCTCATGAAGAATACGATCTGCCGGGACTGCCAACCTTCCAGCGTGTGGAAGAAGATGCCGCTCCGATTGCCGAACTGCTCATCAAGACTGACGGTTTGAAGGCTTAAGAACCTCACGATTCATGATATCCACTTCACTCAGCCTTACCGCGGATTTTAAACTGCCGACGGGCATCCTTGGAGCTTCTGTTTCTGACGACGGGACCTCGCTAGTGGCTGCGTGCATGGACGGGATTTACCAGGCAGACCTGCAGAGCCAATCATCAGAAAAAATCGGACAGCACAGCAGCTACGTCAGTTCAGCCGCTTTTCTGCCCGAACGGGACGCAGTTATATCGGCGGGTTACGACGGCGTCATTCAGTGGATTGATCTGCCAACCAAACAACAAATACGAAAGCTGCAGCTGCATGACTTCTGGTCATGGGACATGGCGGTCTCACCAGACAGGTCGCTGATCGCATCGGTCACCGGGCAGTACCTGGCCGGTGACTACAAGTATGAACCGCTTGCCGAACGCGAGCCGTCAGTCAAAATCGTTGCCACAGTCACTGGTGAAGTGCTGCACAGTCTGCCGCACGTCCCGTCTGTTCAGGCCGTTGCGTTCAGTCCGGACGGAAAGTTCGTTGCCGCCGGAAACCTGATGGGGGAAGTTCGCGTCTGGAATGTTCATTCGGGAAAGCTGGCAGCCAGTTTTACAACGTCGGACTTCACCAGCTGGGGCATCATCAAAAGTCACAGTTACCTGGGCGGAATATTTGCCCTGAAATTCACGCCGGACGGCAAAGAACTGCTGCTCGCCGGTATGGGCCCGATGCAAGATCCAATGGCCGGAAATGGGCGCCAGCTCTGGCAGAAATGGTCATGGAATGATTCGGAACCATGCAAGCTCGACGAAACTCACAAAGGTGAGTCGGGAGAAGGCCTGATGGAAACTGTTGCAGTGCATCCGGATGGCAGACAATTCGTGATGGGCGGTCGCCTGCGCGGGGGTGACTGGAACGCAGCGATGTTTGATCTGGCGTCTGGTGTTCGAACAGCCACACTGAAAACAGGCTTCCGAGTCACTGAGGCGAATTTTACCGCAGACGGGCAACAGTTGATTCTCGTAGGAGCTCAGGGACAGCCTAAGAAAATGGTCGACGGAGCTTTTCCGAATTTCGGACGGGTGGAGGTCTACGACGTGGCTGCGGGTTAGAATGTATTTTTCGCGGGGACGACCTGGACGTGTTGTGGACGTCGCGGAACTTTGAGCACTGGAGCCACGGAAACAATGCGTACTCTTCTTCAGCGGGTATCGGAAATCTGCCTCAGTTGTCTGATCTGCTCTCCATTGATCGCAGACGAACCGGAGGCCAACGCTCCATACGTCACTGTTCTGGGAATCGCCCAGGACGCAGGTTTTCCGCAGGCCGGCTGCCGCAAAGAATGTTGCCGAGCCGCGTGGAACGACGACACACTCAGGCAATACGCCACGTGTCTGGCCATCGTTGACCCGCAGCATGGCCAACGTTGGCTGATCGACTGCACGCCGGATTTCCGCG
Source organism: Fuerstiella sp. (assembly GCA_029245955.1). Taxonomy (GTDB): domain Bacteria; phylum Planctomycetota; class Planctomycetia; order Planctomycetales; family Planctomycetaceae; genus Fuerstiella. Next base: position 131,912 of record JAQWOH010000078.1, read on the forward strand.
ACCAATTACGTGTCCTGGATCGGCATTCGCCGACAGACAGTTCGCCCGGCCTCGATGGTATCCTGCTGACACATGCTCACATCGGCCACTACGCCGGCCTCATTCATCTGGGACGCGAAGTGATGGGCTCCAACGCAGTACCCGTCCACGCGATGCCGAGGATGCGCCAATTTCTGGAGAAGAACGGTCCATGGGAACAACTGGTACGACTCAACCAGATCGACATTCGGGGACTCGCCGCAGGCCAGACAGAGAAGCTCAACAGACGCATTGAAGTGACCCCTTTTCTTGTCCCCCACCGCGATGAGTACTCAGAAACCGTAGGCTTCAGCATTCAGGGTCCTGCCCGTACGGTGATCTACATTCCAGACATCGATAAATGGGAACGCTGGGCCGTCAGAATCGAAGACATCCTGGCCGCCGCCGACATTGCCTACCTTGACGGAACATTCTTTGCCAACGGAGAACTGCCCGGACGCGACATGTCAAGAATCCCGCACCCCTTCGTAGTCGAAAGCCTTTCGAGGTTCAGAAAGCTTTCGGCCAAAGATCGCAACAAAGTACGGTTCATTCATGCCAACCACACAAATCCGATTCTGAATCCGTCCTCCGCAGCCAGCCGTATCGTCAAGGCCGCGGGGCACCACGTGGCCGAACAGGGAGAATGCTTCAGCTTCTGAACGTAGGCCGCGTGGAACGCGGCGTCGATGAGTTGCAGCCGACGACTACACCGTGCGGTCTGCGTACAGGCCAATGCGGTATAGATGTCGATTAACCGCATGGACACCGCCCCGCGCAGTTACGATGATCGAAGCGAGGCCCGCCGCACAATCGGTTAAACGATCGCAATAGCTCTCGCCGGCCAGTGCAGCAGCGGACGTCTACTGGTAGTCTCCGCCGTTCAGGCTATTGATCACGGATTTCCGCCATGTGGTGAGTTCCTGCTGCATCGACAGCACTCGTTCCGGCTGACTGGCGGCCAGATTCTTCGCTTCCATGGGGTCCGTTTCCAAGTTATAGAGTTCAGTCATCGCCTTGCCGGATTGTTTCTTTCCACTGTTGATATGGTGCAGTTTCCATGGCCATGCCAGCCAAGCCGAATGACCGGATTGCTCGTCATCAGGAAACCGAGTCTTGATCACGGCGGCGTCGGGAACCAGTCGAGCTTCGTCGTGATAATCTTTGCCAGCCTGTTGAGCGGCCAGTTCTTCGCGCATCCATTTGTCGCTGGGTGTTGAGATGCCGCCCTGATTCATCTTCCAGAAGCCCATCCCACTCGGCCGCGCGTCCGATTTGTCGTCGATAACGGACACCAGACTTACGCCATCAAGGACCGGCTGGTACACAGGTTTGATTCCCGTCAACTCCAGCAGCGTGGGATAGATGTCGGTCGTGTTGCCTGGAATCTGCGTGATACGCGGCTTCTTGATGCGAGCGGGCCATTCAATGATAGCGGGTACTCGAAGGCCGCCCTCATAAATAGCCCCCTTCTTCGCGCGACCACCGCTGCTGGCCGTCTGCAGTCCGCCGTTATCTGACGTGTACCAGAACAGCGTATTGTCACTGACTCCGGATTCCTTCAGAGCCGTGCGAAGTTTACCGACGGCACGATCCAGCCCGGTGATTTCCCCCAGCCAGTGAGCGTTCTTCTGACCACTGTAGTGTGCCAGATCCTGGTCAGCCGCTCGATGAGGACTATGCGGTGAACCAAACCAGACGACCGCCAGGAAGGGTTTCGATTCTTTCACCTGCGCCTGCATGAACTCGATCGCTGCGTCTGCGGCCAGCATGGAACTCTCGCCGGGGACTTCAACTGCTTTCCCTTCATGACTGAGCACGGGGTCATTGTCGTAGAAGTTGAAGGCGGAAAGCCAGTGATCAAAGCCACTGTTGCCGGGACTGACCGGGCTGCCCTTCAGTACGGACCCCAGGTGCCATTTGCCGAAATGCCCGGTCACATAACCTGCGGCCTGCAGGCGTTCGGCGATAGTAAATTCCTGCGGTCGCAGTGGTCGGCCCCATGAGAAACATCCAAAGCGGTTCGGATGGCGGCCCGTCATCACGCTGCCGCGAGTCGGTGAGCATACTGGTGCTGCGGCATAGAAGTGATCAAATCGCAGACCAGCGGCGGCCATCGCATCCAGATGAGGAGTCTTTAACAATGGATGGCCGTTATACGCCGTATCGCCCCAGCCCTGATCATCCGCCATGCACAGCACAATATTGGGCGGCGCCGCGTGAGTCTGAACTGAAGTTGCCAGAGATGCGACAACAAGTAAGGCCAATGGCAGCGAATCCCGCACGTTCATGAATTGGCACTTCATCGGTGTTCCTGATTCTACTTTTTCGGTTGGTAATATTTCATAACAAGCAGTCATGGACTATTTCTTCCGGTTGCGTTTCTTCTTTTCAGGCGGCTTAGCAACGCCCATATATTGCTGCATGCGGGCCACGTATCCATGATGGCTGAAGCTGCACGCTTTCATGGCATCTACATACGGCTCATGGCCATCGCCGATCCAATCGATGATGTTAAAGATCTTCAGTGAGGCATACGAACTTTCGTTCAGCAAGTCGCTCCAGCACGCCTGGGCTGATTCTTTGTCGCCACTTCGATACAGAATCCAGGCCGCCATAATTCGGACATGATGACATTCGTCAGCCAGACTTTTTCTGATGACGTCCAGATCCAACGACGACCGCTCCTGCACGTTGAAGCAACCGACGATGGACCAGTAGCGAACTCCTGCGTCGTCGGCGTTCAGGCCTTTATAGAACGCAGAAACGTTGGCCGCATTCTGTTCCAGGGCAAGTGCAGATGCCTGCTGATACGCCTCCAGGTTGTACAGCGACGGATCACGGACAAGTTCATAGATCGTCTTTCCCGCTTCTTCCGATCGCTTGACGATTTCGCTTTCGGGCAGCAGTGCGGAGTCGTGGTACTTTATCTGCCACTGGTCCATGGCTTTACTGAGCCGAGCGATGTCCGCTGCGTATCGTGGATCATCAATGAGATTGTGCACGTTGTCGGGATCCACGGACGTGTCATAGAGTTCCTCCATCGGCTTCGTCCCGAAGAATCGACCGGTGATGGCGTTCGTTTTGCCTTCCTTGTGATGCTGCTCCCACGCCTGAGTGGCCTTCATGGTCCACAGATAATTCAGGTGCTGCCCCCATGGCGCGTAGGGCATATAGTTGCGGATGTACAAAACTTTTCGGTCCCGAATGGCTCGCACGTTGTCGCAGCGTTCATCCATGCGTGTGCGAAAACTGACGTGATAATCGCGCGACTCCGCGTCCGGGCCCAAAAACACTTTGCCCTGCAGGTAGTCCGGTGTTTCGGCGCCGCACACATTCAACCAGGTCTTCGTCATGTCAATGAAGCTGACCAGCGTATCGATCTTACTCCCAGGTTCGGCTGGACGCAGATAGGCAAACTTCTCCGGTATCCTGATGATCAGCGGGCAGTGAGTTCCACTGTTAAACAGGAATCGTTTGCTGCGAGCGATCACGCCACCATGGTCCGAGTTGTGAACGACGATGGTGTTTTCAGCCATGCCGCTGGCTTCCAGATCTGCCAGAGCCTTGCCGATGTCAGCATCCATCTTCTTCACCTGATCATGGTAGTGGGCATAGTTCCGACGGATATCCGGGATATCAGGATGATATTCCGCCAGTCGAACATCGGACGGGCTGTGGGTGGATTTTGTGACGTCTCCAAAGGCCTTCGATTCATGAGACTTGGTGCTATTAATGACCATGAAGAACGGCTGCTGTTGCTTCAGTTCCGACCAGTCGACTTTACCGGTATCCCACGGACTGCGATCTTCCCGGTCACCAATGTTGTAATCAGTCTTGCCTGCGTTTCCGACGTAATACCCCGCATCTTTCATCAGGTCCGGGTAGTACCTGATCCGGTCGTGCGGAATCGGATAACGGCTGCGCATCGGATGGGTCCCCATCGACACCGCGTGTACACCGGTAATCCATGTGCTTCGTGACGGCGCACAAACGGGAGCATTGGCATAGCAGTGCATGTACTGAAAACCCTCAGCCGCCAGTGCGTCAATATTCGGAGTGTCGGCATACGGATTACCATAACAGCCAACCCAGTTGACGTTGTTGTCTTCACAGGTCAGCCACAGGATGTTGGGGCGGTCCTCTGCTGAGGCAAAGGCGGCCAGAAAGAGCAGAACGGTTGGAATCAGTTTCTTCATATCAAATCATTTCCGGGCTGATGTGGCCTGCACCGTGGTAGCAAACTGGTGAGAAGCAGCTTTTCATCTTCTTTGATTTCCGTTGCGAAGCAAGCAAGCGACTCGCGTATTCACCGGAGATGCCATTTGGACAGCGTTGAAGTTCTCTTATGATTCGAGACTTCATGGTCAATGCGCACGTTCGTGTAACCGCGCGGGAACCGCCCCGCGTTTCACGATCACAGGAAGGAAGTGGCCCGCAAGGCACGCGGTTAAACAATAGCAGCCGTTATAAGTTAGCTGGCATTCCTGCAGCAGACTTACTTGACGTCAACCTGGCAGCCTTATGTGCTGGTGTGCATCCGCATGCATGTAATGCCCGAATTCCGGTTGGATGACACATATTCACCGGGCCACGTAATCTGATACTCACGAATCAGGTAATGAAGGACGTCGATAAACTGATTGAGTTGATCCGAAACCGCCAAGACAGGCAGCATTGACGATGCTCAACCGATCTCCTGCGCTCGCAACAGCAAACTCGGATCGCTCCGGACAGCTTCACGGCGCTGCCCCACTGCACCAGGCTGCGCACCGAAACGAACACGATGCTGTCGCCGCAATACTGCGAGAACACGTTGCGCAGACTTCTCGCGCGACGGACTGGAAACAGTACATGAAGTGGCTCAGAACTGCTGGCGCACTACGGATCGCTTCCATCACGCGCGACGACGCGGATGATGAACATCTGCCGAGTCTTGTTCTCCGCGAGTCCCGGTACAAGAATTGCGTTGTTGGCTCGATTCCAGCGTGGAGCAGGATCGATGCGAATGTCACCGGAGTAGTCGCCCTTATCAAGGCCCTTGCTGCGCACGTAGGCGCCGTCGCTGCGGCGGTACACCACAAAACGGTTCTCGGTGCCGTGCTTGTAGCCGTTGGCAAACAGCCTGCCGTCAGGTGACAGCGAAACGTCGCCCTCCGGTTTGGGAAAGATATCAGGTGTACCCAGCTTTCCGACAATTTCCTGCCTGTCGACGTCATATAGAACCTGATCATCCTTCCATCGGCCGATCAGTAAATGATCTTCGGCCCATTCAGGATGCCCGCCAATATGTGTCTCGTGCATGGTAAGCCCGGTCCCGTCGATATGGATCGAAAAGGGCTTGTTGATCTTCGTCCGTCCCTTGCTGCGTTTTTCCCAGTTGCCCCTTGCGAAGAAGTACACACGGTTCCCGGGTCGGTTCCAGAGTGTGTGGTTGATGAACAACGCGGTTTCTTCGATATCGGGATAAATGCTGGCGAGCTTCTCAGCCATCTGGCGGTAGGAGACCAGCAATCGCCTGACGCCGGAATTAATGTCCACCACGAAGATGCCGTCGTTTTCAGGAGCGTTGTCCCGTTTAGACCAGTCAAGGGTCTCCGGATATCCCGTGACCGCTCGCAGCCGCGCCAGCCGACCGTAGTTGATGCCCAGGAATGCGCCGCCATTCTGCGCAAACCCGCCGTTACCGACAGGAGCCTGATCGTGCCGGTATTCCTTGATGCGTTTTCTTTTCTGAATGTCGTACAGCACAGCAAACACTCTGCCGGTCTTCACCTCACGATCATTGAAGATGAACTGCGTTTCCGCAGCCAGTGGATTCCAGTAGAACATGGTTCCCTGCTGAGGATTCCACGCATGTGTCCTGTCGAGTCGGATGATGCGGTTGTTCTGATGCGTATCGATCAGAATAATGACGGCGGCTTCATCCGGCCTGGGCATACGGTCGATGTGCTCAATTTCCAGACCCAGGATGTAACGGTCGCCGGCGTTCCAGGGAATTGTTCGACACTGACCGATATACCCGAATAAATGATGTTTCGTGCCGGACGTAACCTGCTCGATCTTCAGTTCGAACGGCGAATCTTCCGCCCGGCTGCATTCTGACAGGCACAGGATTGCACACGTTACAATCAACAGGCGACGTGCAGCCGCCCTGCACGGCAGAAATTTGCCCTGCCACAGACTTGTCCGGTACTGTTTCATAAGCGTTTCATTCATGGCGCTGCATTTCCCACACACCTTCGACTCAGATGCAACGACTGCCAGGGTGCCACAGGCAAACAGACTGTCCGCCGGAGCGGCATCGCATCCAAACGTCAATTCGAATACGCCTTCCAGGCCTGGGCAATCTGCGCTTTCTGCTCGTCGCCTTCGTGGAAGATCAGCCGGTGTTTGAGAACAATGCTCCGGCCACTCTTCAGCTCAAAATCACCATTATCCTTCTCGCCCGCCACTTCCTTTAACGCAAACGGATTAGCAGTGAACAGCCCGTAGCTGCGAACATGCCAAGGGGTGGGATGACGGAAGCTGTCGGGGTGATTGAGCATGGCTACCCCCATGGTCTTCCCGTCAACGGGGCCGTTAAAATCGACCCACGGCACACGTTTCCCCCAGGCTTTGCCGTCCGCGTCTCCGTTGCTGTTGATGATACGGCCTCCCTGTTTAGCGTCGACGCACATACTGTGGGCAACGCGAACACTGAGCCCTGAATCTTTCTTGCCAACCAGTGTAATACCATCCTGCACGCCCGCCAGGACGATTTCAACATCCATCACGCGTGACCCGTTCTCCGCCACGTGGAAATTCACTGTGCGCGTCTGTCGCATATAGACGTCGCCGTCAGGAGTGACGTTGTCGCACATAACGACCAGCGTTGCTGAATTGCCCGATGCCTCGGCACTGACAACTTTCGTATGAAGCTGGCGGCCCAGCGTCGCTTCTTTCTGCTCATCCACTTTCCCGTCGCGAGTGAAGGTCAGTCGCTCGTGCCAGGTATTGAAGCCACCGGCGTTCTGCAGTCCGAAGCACACGGAACGATGATGTGGATGGTCCTGCTTCTCGCCGGCGACGTCTTCCATCGGAAAGGCGCGTGTCATTAAAGCACCGCCAGGACCGATCACAGGCCAGAAGTAGCACTTGTTGGTCACCCTGTCGGTGGTCACATAGCGAGTAAACAGCTTGCCATCGATATGGACACCAATGTCGCCGGAGTCCTCCCGATCGATCGAGAACTCCGCAGCATCAGCAATCCATGAGCTGGTAAGAAAAACACCCAGAACGACGCCCGGAATCACAGGGCGGATGGTACTGAACATATTATTGCTCCATATCAGGTGATAAGTCAGAATGGGATAGACTTCAATTGTAAGCCCGGCGAAAGGCTCAGTCAGACCCACAGGCCCGATACAGCTGAAGATTCCAGCAGTCCGACAAGACGCAGCGTTCCGGCCGATCGGCAAACGCTGGCGGACTCGCCGGCAACATCTCACCACACCCCGAATTTCAAACGTTAATCTGCCAGCCAGGACGGAAAAACAAACGTCATTGGCGTGATGTCAGGAATGCCGTGCGAAATGATGGCTGTAAGCGAGCAATAGTGACGGACGCACTTCAGCCTGTCCGACTTCCTGCCGCCGTATACACCGGACTGTGTTCCCACAAAATTTCTGTGCAGACTGACCGTTTGGGTGTGCAAAACGACAAGATTCTTTGTACGGTTCCGCCGGTTTGTGTGTCGTTGGCATTACACCGTACATGCTTCCCGGAAGGGGCTGCAGTTACTGCAGCAGAATCAACAAACTCCTCACGGTCTGAGAACAATAAACTCACACTTACAAGCGCCCGTAGCTCAGCTGGATAGAGCAGCGGACTTCTAAGGCGACGTAGATTCGACGAAACCCCATAAAACACTGGGTTTGCTCTCCATCGAATTGTTCAGAAAACGCCGATTTGAGTGCCTTGCAGGTGTCGCGACACCCGGTCCTTCGCCCTAAAGACGAACACCAGCCAGCGTGCCGTCGTCCACGTAAATGGATGCACTGCAGCGACCTTTCCGGCCCAACACCACCACCGCCCAGCCCGCACGCAGCACCACCATCCCGGCAATCGCAACCGAAAGCGTCACACGTCTTCATAGTGGCTCT